>UCKM01000021.1 GCA_900473175.1 Hyphomicrobiales bacterium
ACCTCGAAGACGTCAATACCGGCACCGGCAACTTTGCCTGACTTCAGCGCCGCGACGAGATCCTTTTCGACGATCAAACCGCCGCGGGCGCAATTGATAATGCGCACTCCATCCTTCATCTTGGCGATGGCTTCAGCATTGATGATGCCGCGCGTCCTGTCAGTCATTGGCGTATGAAGGCTGATGAAGTCAGCGCGGGCCAACAGCTCATCGAGCTCGACCTTTTCGACACCAAGCTCTTCCGCCCGGCCTTCGGACAGGAACGGATCGAAGGCGATCACATGCATTTTCAGGCCAACGCCGCGCGTTGCGACGATCGAGCCGATATTGCCGCAGCCGATGACACCGAGCGTCTTGCCGGTGATTTCGACCCCCATGAAGCGGTTTTTTTCCCACTTTCCGGCACGGGTCGAGGCGTCTGCCTCCGGCAGTTCGCGGGCGACAGCAAACATCAGCGCAACGGCGTGTTCCGCGGTGGTGATCGAATTGCCGAAGGGCGTGTTCATGACGATGATGCCGCGGCGCGACGCCGCCGGGATGTCGACATTGTCGACGCCAATGCCGGCTCGGCCGATGACCTTGAGGTTGGTGGCGCCGTTAATGAGTTTTTCGGTGACCTTGGTAGCCGACCGGATGGCAAGGCCATCATATTGGCCGATCACTTCGAGCAGTTTGTCCTTGTCCTTGCCAAGATCGGGCAGGTAGTCCACTTCGACGCCGCGATCCTTGAAGATCTGCACGGCCGTTTGGGAGAGGTTATCGGATACGAGTACGCGCGGTGCCATCATGGCCTCCATCGTTGAATCGGAAATGAATTGGGTGAACGTGGCCGCAAAAGTCTGCGGCCAGCTAGTAGCCGGAGGCTATGCTGCAGCCTTCAGGGCAGCCTTCTGCACAGCGAAGGCCCAGTCGAGCCAGAGCGTCAGTGCCTCAAGATCGGCAGTCTCGACCGTCGCACCAGCCCATATGCGAAGGCCTGACGGCGCGTCGCGATAGGCGCCGATGTCATAGGCAACGCCTTCTTTCTCGAGCGCGGCGACAAGGTTCTTGGCGAAATTCGCCTGCGCATCGTTGTCGAGTGCGGTGACTTCAGGATCGACAATCGTCAAGCATACCGAAGTATTCGACCGCGTCGCCGGAACCGTTGCGAGATTGGCGATCCACGGCGTCCGTTCGACAAAAGCGTCGATCAGGGCAAAGTTCTTGTCGGCCCGGCCTACGAGACCATCCAGTCCACCGATCGACTTCGCCCAGTTCAGCGCATCGAGGTAATCCTCGACGCAGAGCATCGACGGGGTATTGATCGTTTCGCCGGCAAAGATACCTTCAATCAGTTTGCCGCCGGAGGTCAGACGGAAAATCTTCGGCAGTGGCCAGGCAGGCTTGTAGGTCAAAAGTCGCTCGACTGCGCGCGGGCTGAGGATCAGCATCCCATGCGCACCCTCGCCGCCGAGCACCTTCTGCCAGGAGAACGTCACGACATCGAGCTTGTCGAAATCGAGCCGCTGCGCGAAGGCGGCGGAGGTGGCGTCGCAGATCGTCAGGCCCTTGCGGTCAGCCGGGATGAAATCGCCATTCGGCACGCGTACACCCGAGGTGGTACCGTTCCAGGTAAAGACCACATCACGGTCGAAATCCACCTTGGAAAGGTCGGGAAGCTCGCCATATCCAGCTTCGATGGTGCGGGCGTCGGCGAGTTTCAATTGCTTGACGACATCCGTCACCCAGCCGGCGCCGAAGCTCTCCCAAGCGACCATGTCGACGCCGCGCTCGCCGAGGAGCGACCAGAGCGCCATCTCGACAGCGCCGGTATCGGACGCGGGAACAATACCGATGAGATAATCGGCCGGAACTTGAAGGATCTCACGGGTAAGGTCGATTGCCTGCTTCAGCTTCGCCTTGCCAACCTTGGCACGATGCGAGCGGCCAAGCGGTGCGTCGGAAAGCGCAGAGAGCGACCATCCGGGACGTTTTGCACAGGGACCTGATGAAAAATTGGGGTTAGCCGGGCGCTGCGCCGGCTTCGAAAGCGTCGTCATGTTTTCTCCTATCCTCACAGATAGCACGCCTCTCGTTGGGGAGAGGTGGCCCACTGCGGGAACTAGGAGAAATGTCGCTTGCAGTCAAGAAATATGTTTGGCTGCGACATAGAATTCTGTCGCTTTGGCGCGTCGGCACCGGCGTGGCTTCAAAATGGAAACGGCAGGAGCGCTCTCCTGCCGTGCCAATTCGCAGTTAGTACAAGTTAAAAGGCGTAGCGCACACCGACCTTGAAGTCGTGGGATGTGATGTCCTTGAACTTGAATGGTTCTGGATCGGGGCGCGTTTGCGAACTGATGAAGTTGGAAGCATTTGCCGTCTGTCCGTCGCCAAGATCGACGTAGCTGTAGCCGAGGTCGATCGTCATGCGGTCGGTCGCCTTGATGCCGACACCGGCGTGGAGTGCCCAGGCGAGTTCCCACTGCGAGTCGCTGCCTGCCCAGCCGCCACCGCCGGTGATGATATTGTTGTCGACGAAGCCCGAGATCGTATTGCGCGATGCGCCGATACCAGCACCGACGTAAGGAGTGAAGCCGGCATAGGTGCCAAGATCGGCATAGGCATTGGCGAGGAACAGCCATTCCGATTTCTTGGCATGATATTCGTTCGTGGCCGCATCATCGGTGGTGCTGAGATCGCCATCGGTGTCGTAGAAATCGAGCGCACTGAATTCGGTCTTGCCGCGATACTGGGCCGTGACGTCGGCGCGCAGCCAATCATTGAACTGGTAACCAACGCCCACCTGTCCGGTGATGCCCGCATCAAATTCGCCGTCATTGAACCAGGTATGATAAGCCGGGTCAGCGAAGCCGACATAGTCCAGCTTGTCGAACTGCTGGTTGCTCATGCCGATATCCCCACGCAGATACCAACCGCTGAACGGCGCGACCTCGACGATCGGGTCCTGAATATCCGCTGCATGGACCGGGGCTGTACCCAGACAGAGAAGCGCTGCGCTCACGACAGCGTGTTTATTGAAAGTGCTCATTTCCGTATCCCTCACAAGCCCATGATTGGAAGAAGCGCAGCGAATGCTACAAAAGTCTGTGAGGAGACTATGAGAGAGAAAAGTTAAGTCCCGCTTAACCGTGTTTATTCACCATGTCTGTTAACGTTAACGAACAGTGTGACTCGCGATGCAATTAAGCAAATGGGCCCGCAGCGGGGCCCATTTCAAACGCTTGTCGGATGAGCGCGGCCCTATGCGGCTGACGACGAAATCACTGAGATGATGTCATTGACTACCGACTCGACCAGCTTGCGATCGTCGCCCTCTGCCATGACGCGGATCAGGGGCTCGGTGCCCGACGGGCGAATGACGAGCCGACCTGCATTCCCGAGCCGATCACGCGCATCGTCGATGGCGCTTTTCACCTTCTTGTTTTCGAGCGGCTTGCCGCCGGTGGTGCGTACGTTCTTCAACAGCTGCGGCACCGGGTCGAACTTGCGGCAGACTTCGCTTACCGGCCTTCCCTGCTCCTGCACGACCGCAAGGATTTGCAGGGCGGAAACCAGCCCATCGCCCGTTGTCGAGAAATCCGACAGCACGATATGTCCTGACTGCTCGCCGCCCACGTTAAATCCATGGTTGCGCATATGCTCGACCACGTAGCGATCACCAACCTGCGTACGCGCCAAAGTCAGACCACGATCGACAAGGAAGCGTTCAAAGCCAAGGTTGGACATGACCGTCGCGACCACGCCGCCGCCGATCAGGCGCTCGGATTCCTGCCATGACTGCGCAATGACTGCCATAAGCTGGTCGCCATCGATGATGGCGCCGTTTTCATCGACGATGAGGACGCGGTCGGCGTCACCGTCGAGCGCGATACCGATATCGGCCCGTACCTCGTGCACCTTCTTGATCAGGCCGAGCGGATGGGTCGAGCCGCAATCCTCGTTGATATTGGTACCGTTCGGCTTGTCGTTGATCGTCACGACTTCAGCGCCGAGTTCCCACAGGGCCGACGGGGCAACCTTATAGGCTGCGCCATTGGCGCAATCGACAACGATCCTCAATCCCGAGAGCGAAATATTCTTGGGCGTCGTCCGCTTGGCGAACTCGATATAGCGATAGATGTCTCCATCGACGCGCTTGGCGCGGCCGAGATTGTCGAAACTCGAAAGGCGGTCGGAAAGGTCCTCGTCCATCAAACGCTCGATCTGGAGTTCGATCTCGTCAGACAATTTGAAACCATCCGGGCCGAAAAGCTTGATGCCGTTATCGAAATAGGGATTGTGCGAGGCCGAGATCATCACGCCGATATCGGCGCGCAGCGACCTGCACAGCATGGCAACCGCCGGCGTCGGAATTGGGCCGAGCAGAAAGACATCCATGCCGGTCGAGGTGAAGCCCGCAACGAGGGCGTTCTCTATCATATAACCGGAGAGCCGTGTGTCCTTGCCGATAACTACGCGGTTTCGGTGTTCGCCGCGTTTGAATGTGAGGCCGACGGCCATGCCGACTTTCATTGCGATATCGGGTGTCATTGGATAGGCATTTGCCTGTCCGCGAATACCGTCCGTACCGAAATATTTGCGCGCCATACTGGTTTATCCAAATCTTGGGCTGTGTGCGTTCGGGTCGAACTTGAATCCAGCCGCGTTGTGCCTGACCTTGGGTTGGCTCGGTCTCCGCTTATGGCAAAAGACCATCAATTCCGCATCTCACAATTTGTGTAGCGATTATACTTAGTTCCAATGCGTGAACAATTCGTACAAACGGCCGGTTAATACCGGCCGTTTGTAGAAGTTACATACCCATTCAGGACTGGGGCTGAGGTTCGAGACCCTTGTCAGGTTCATCACCCTTGCGCGGCTTCTTGGCAGAACCTGCCTTCGGCACAGCCGATCCGCGCGATGGCGGTGTGTCGTCGCCGAGATCGCGGGCAGGCTTGCCGCCAGCCATCAGGGCTTTGATTTCCTCGCCGGTCAGCGTC
This sequence comes from Hyphomicrobiales bacterium, assembly GCA_900473175.1. GTDB lineage: Bacteria > Pseudomonadota > Alphaproteobacteria > Rhizobiales > Rhizobiaceae > Phyllobacterium. The sequence goes on from UCKM01000021.1 coordinate 4,980, forward strand.
TCATATTCGAGCAGGCCTTCGGCGATGGCGATCCATTCCTTCTTCTTCTTGGTCAGGATGGAGCGTGCATGGTTATAGGCATCGTCGATCAGCTTGCGCACTTCCGCATCGATCAACTGCGCTGTCTCTTCCGAAACATTCTGGGTGCGCGCGACGGAGTGACCAAGGAAAACCTCTTCCTGGTTCTCGCCATAGGCAACCTGGCCGAGCTTGTCGGAGAAGCCCCAGCGGGTGACCATGGCACGTGCAAGCTTGGTCGCCTGCTCGATATCAGAGGAAGCGCCGGAGGTGATGTTCTCCTTGCCGAACTTCAGCTCTTCGGCGATACGGCCGCCCATCATGATGGCAAGACGCGAGATCATCCATTTGTAGCTCATCGAATAGCGATCGGCTTCGGGGAGCTGCATGACCATGCCAAGCGCACGGCCGCGCGGAATGATCGTCGCCTTGTGCAAGGGATCGGCAACTTCGACGTTGAGCGCAACGATGGCGTGGCCTGCCTCGTGATAGGCGGTCAATTCCTTTTCCGCCTGGGTCATCGCGGTCGAGCGGCGCTCGGCGCCCATCATGATCTTGTCCTTGGCATCCTCGAATTCGAGCATGGTGACAAGACGCTTGTTGCGGCGGGCAGCCATCAGCGCGGCCTCGTTGACGAGGTTCATGAGGTCAGCACCCGAGAAGCCGGGGGTACCGCGGGCGAGGATCTTGAGATCGACATTGGGTGCCAGCGGCACGTTGCGCGCATGGACCTTGAGGATCTTTTCACGGCCCGTGACGTCGGGATTGGGCACGACGACCTGGCGGTCGAAACGGCCTGGGCGCAGCAGCGCGGGATCCAGCACGTCGGGACGGTTGGTTGCGGCGATGAGGATGACACCCTCATTGGCTTCAAAGCCGTCCATCTCGACCAAGAGCTGGTTCAGCGTCTGTTCGCGTTCATCATTGCCGCCGCCAAGACCGGCGCCGCGATGACGGCCGACCGCGTCGATTTCGTCGATGAAGATGATGCAGGGCGCGTTCTTCTTGGCCTGCTCGAACATGTCGCGCACACGGGATGCACCGACACCGACGAACATTTCAACGAAGTCGGAACCCGAAATGGTGAAGAACGGCACATTGGCTTCGCCGGCAATGGCGCGCGCCAGCAATGTCTTACCTGTACCGGGAGGACCGACGAGCAGGACGCCGCGCGGGATACGCCCGCCCAGCCGCTGGAATTTCTGTGCATCGCGCAGGAATTCGACGATTTCCTCAAGGTCTTCCTTGGCCTCGTCGACGCCGGCAACGTCCTGGAAGGTCACCCGTCCATGCGCTTCCGTCAATAGCTTGGCCTTGGACTTGCCAAAGCCCATCGCGCCGCGAGACCCGCCCTGCATCTGCCGCATGAAGAAAATCCACACGCCGAGGATCAGGATCATCGGAAGCCAGGAGATCAGCATGCCAACGAGTGATGTCGAACCATCGGTTTCCGGGCGGGCTGCGATCTGCACGTTCTTGCTTTCAAGGCGGCCGACGAGACCGGCATCGCCGGGCGAATAGGTCTGGAAGTTCGAGCCATTGTCGGAATAGGTGCCGGTAATGCGATTGCCGGCAATCGTTACCGATTTCACACGGCCGCTATTCACGTCACTGATGAACTGGGAATAGGGTACATCGCTCGATGCCGAACGCGAGGTGGGGCTTTGAAAAAGGTTGAACAACGCAATCAGAAGCAAGGCGATAATCGCCCACAGAGCGAAGTTCCTGTAGTTAGGATTCATATCGGGTCCCATCAATCACAACCGCATGTACGCGGAATTTACAGGTAACATAGGTTCGAAGCATGGCCTTGCCAAGGCTGGCGTTCAAACTGAGGTCAATTCTTGTTAATCTGGTTTACAGGAAAGCGCTTGTAGGCCTGTAGCCGGAAGATGTCTGCAACGGATTGAGCCAAGGCTTCATCATAGCCGGAAAGGATATGGTCGAACAGGGCAAGGTGGCGCATCAGACCGATGCCCGGGGGCAATTTCGCGTGATCGGCATTGGCGGCCACGCCAAAAATTTCGCCGTCAAAGTGAAGGGCTGGTGCTGATTGCAACGCCCTTGCGGGGACAACAGAAACGCCCCCTTCCTCGCGAGATCGCTCCCCGCCCGCGCCCATTGCCGTGATCTGGACGGGTTTGTCAGTGTCGTTGCAAATCCGGTAACGGCCGTCCCAGATCATGGCCTGACCTGCCTCCACCGTGATTTGCGGGATCGAACGCATTTCCCGATAAATCAGGACTTTGCTCCGTTTGCTGTCGATGACGCACCGGCCAAGCGTCATGCGCCCGCCCGATTGATCCTCTCCTTCCAGGAATCGAACGGCCCTTTCACAGATTTCGTGCGGTGGCAAAAACGACAATCCCCCCAATGCTGCGAGCAGCACGCCAATGGCAAGACGCCGAACATCCTCGTCCTGGCTATTCCAGTATTTCCGGTCGATCTCAGCGCGCGTTCCGTCGCCAATTGAAACGCAATGCGGCAGCATGTGCGCGGTTCTGGCGTTTCGCGCGCGTCGCTGTGCGATCTTCTCGGCGATTTCTCGTTGTATGGCCGAGCGATCGGCGCTCCGAAGCGCCTGGCGAATGCGTACGCGTTCATACTTTGCATCGTCGTTGGACGGATCATCTCGCCACGCCACGCCCTTCGCCCGCAGATAGTCGCGGAGCGCTTCGCGCGAGATTTCAAGCAAGGGCCGGATCAGGAATATCTCGCGGTCGAGCAAAGTGACCGGCGCCATCCCTGCCAATCCACGTTCGCTGCCCTGCTCATGGGCGCGCGCCGAGCGCATGACAAAGGTCTCAATCTGGTCATCAAGAGTATGGCCCGTGAGGATGATGTCGGTGGCTGCATCCCGCGCCGCCTGGCACAAAAGGCCATAGCGGGCCGCGCGAGCCTTGGCCGGCAGGCCGCTATCACGCTTGGGGCCGACCCAATTCAGGATGCGGTGTGTGATACCAGCCTTTTTGCACAGGCTGGCGACATAGCGCGCCTCATCGGCCGATTCCGCGCGCAGACCATGGTCGATCGTCACGGCACAAATTTCTGGAAACGCCGGGCGTGAGGCTTTGTATTCGGTGAGAAGCGACAGCAGTGCAAGCGAGTCGCTACCGCCGGACACGGCGACGATGACCGACTTCAATCCTTCAAAACTGAATGCACGAAAAATGCCGGCTTCCTGGAGCCCTTCAGCACTTGTTGGCAGCACGCTCATTCTTGACGCGTTCTTTGATCGCCGCGGAAATATTGGGATACCGCGTGCTGACCGATGCGAACGTTGCGCAAGCAACGTCGTGGTCACGCATCTTGGCGAGCGTCATCCCAAGCTTGAGAAGGTTTTCCGGACTCTTCTTGGAATCCGGAAACTGCTTGTGGTTGTCGAGAAAAACCGAAGCCGCATCCTGATAACGCCCCTGGCCGTAGAGCGATTCTCCCAGCCAGTAGCGTGCATCCGGATCGGCCGGGTCTTTCGGGAACCGGTCGACATGGCTGCGGAAGGCAACTTCGGCGCTCTTGTAGTCTCCAGACAGGAAGAGCTGATAGGCCTGGTTGTAGAGGACCTTGGGATCGTCGGTCTGCGGCAACGCAGCAACTGTCGTGTTGTCAGCCGGTTGTGAATCAACGTCGTTCTTATTGCCACCGATTACGTTGCCATTGGCGTCAAATTCGATCTGTCCGAGGTCGTGCGGCAGTTCGCCGAGCTGCAAGGAACTCGACGGATCGACTCGTGGATCAATGGCAGCGGAATCGGTGGCATCGGGTGACGCCGCTGGCGCGGCGCGGGTGGAACCGGTGGAGGCATCAGTCGATGCCTCCGCTGTTGGTCGGGAAGAGGGGGCAGACGCTACGGTACGGTCACTCTTGCCGCTGGCATCCGACTTCTTGCCCTTTTCCATTTCCTGGAACCGGAACTCATTGTCTTCCTGTACCTTGCGCATCTGCTCTTGCATTTGCAGAATCTGGAAATTCAGCTCCTCGACTTTCCCGGTAAGCTGCCTGATCTGTTCTTCCAGTTGGGTGATCCGCGGATCGCCCGCTTGCGCCAGCAGGACGGGTGCATTGCTGGACGCAATGTCCGCCTTTGGCACAGGCGGGAATATCCCGCCACCAAGGCTTGAAGCATGGCCGACGCCGATTGCCAGAAATGGCAGCACCGTCAATGCCAGTACCATTCTCTTCAGTCGTTTGTTCATTCCTTTTACCGCCCCTGATATGGGAATTGAAACACCGCGATGCTTTTGCGGCAGCCTATCTAACACGAGCATTGTGACTTCGGCCAAATTTTGTTTCGGCTGAAGTCAAAACAAAAAAAGCGACCCGAAAGCCGCTTTTTCCGTGATACAATCCATTCAGGCTTAGCTGCCTGCCCCACCGAGAACGGTGATGGCACGGCGATTCTGCGACCAGCAGGATTCGCTGTCGCAGACGGCGACTGGGCGCTCGTTGCCGTAGGAAATGGTCTTGATGCGTGCCGCCGGCACGCCCTGCGAAGCAAGGTAGTTGCGGGTCGCTGCGGCGCGGCGCTGACCGAGGGCCAGATTGTATTCACGCGTGCCGCGTTCGTCGGCATGGCCTTCGACCGTGATCGCGTAGTTGGGATAGCGCTTCAGCCATGCTGCCTGCTTGGACAAAGTCTGCTGCGCGTCGGCGCGGATGACCGAGGAGTCAACATCGAAGAAAATGCGATCGCCGACATTGACCGTGAAGTCCTGGGTCGAGCCTGGCTTTGCGCTGCCTGCGAGACCGAGGTCACCGGCGCTGTTGGGCATGTTTTTCTTCGAGGCACAACCCGCAATGGCGAGAGACATGAAAAGTGCAACAAAAAGGGGACTGCGGGCGATCATTTCGAAGCGGCGCATAGCCTGGACTCCTTAAGAATTGAATTGTTTCGGTGAACAAGCAGTAACCATATTGAGGTTAAGGCCAGCTCAAGAAACAGGGTTAATCCCCTCTTAAAACCAGGATTAACGGCGAATCGAGGTGGTATTCTTACGTCCTTATTGCAAACAATGCGGCGGAAAAACGACAATCGCGGCGATGTGGGCAGCACCGCCGCGATTGGCTACAACATGACGCTGCCGAGGCTTGGCTACTCGAGCAGCGGCGACCAGGCAGGGTCGGAAGAAAGGTTAGGAGTCTGAATCTGGCGAATGTTGCGTCCGGTCAGGTCGACGGTCATCAGATGCGGGCTGTTCGAGCCGGGGGGCTGGCGGAAGAACATCAGGACGCGGCCGTTCGGAGCCCAGGTCGGGCCTTCGTCATGATAGCCGCTCGAAAGAATGCGCTCCCCTGAACCATCGGTCTTCATCACACCGATCGAGAACTCGCCGCCGGATTGCTTGGTGAACGCAATCAGATCACCACGCGGTGACCATACCGGTGTCGAATAAGACCCATCGCCGAACGAAATGCGCTGCGGGTTCGATCCATCGGCACCCATCTTGTAGATCTGCGGACGCCCGCCACGGTCAGATTCAAACACGACCTGGCTGCCATCAGGCGAATAGGAAGCGCCGGTATCGATCGCGGACGTGCTCGTCAGACGGGTCGTCGTGCGGCTGCGCAAATCCATCGTGTAGATATTGGCGCTGCCATCTTCCTGAAGAAGGCTCATGACCACCTTCTGCCCATCGGGCGAGAAGCGCGGTGCAATGGTCATGCCCGGAAAATTGCCGACCAGTTCGCGCTGACCGGTCTCGAGCTGCAGGAGATAGATCTGCGGCTTGCCGCCCTCGAACGACATATACGTGATTTCCTGACGGCTCGGAGAGAAGCGCGGCGTCAGCACGAGGTCCTTGCCGTTCGTCAGATAGCGCGTATTTGCTCCATCCTGATCCATGATCGCGAGGCGCTTGACGCGCTTCTCTCTCGTACCGGATTCATCGACGAAAACGACGCGTGTGTCGAAGTAGCCATCCTCGCCAGTAAGTTCCTTATAGATGGCATCTGCGATAATGTGGGCGACGCGACGCCAGCTATCGGGCGACGTAAAGAACTGCTGCCCAATCAGCTGCTTGCCTGCGAACGTATCCCACAGGCGGAATTCAGCTTTCAGCCTGCCGTCGCCCTGCTTGGTTACCCGGCCTGTGACCAACGCCTGCGCGTTGATTACTTTCCAGTCCTCGAAGCGCGGAGCAGCATCGGGATTCGATATCTTTTCGATGAACGCGCCCTTGTCGATCGGCGCAAACAGGCCCGAACGCTCAAGATCGGCAGCGACAACGCCGGAAATATTGGCACCTAGCTGATCACCGGAGAGGAAATCAGTAATCGCGATCGGCATGGGCTCGACAATACCTTTGGTGATATCAAGCTTAAGCTGCGCGCGCGCCGGCAGTGTTGCGATCGTCAACATTGCGACGATTACCGCAAGCGCTGAGAAAATAGTCCGGATCATTCTATACATCAGTTCGGGGCCCTCTTTTGGCTGGCCTATGGTCGTGATTAGGTCGCGCCAGGATGGAAGGTCAGTTCGACCTGTTCCCAGCTGTCATATTTGTCCTGTGGCAGGTTGAAGGGTACAGAGCGCATGACCGCTCTCAGTGCACCACTCTTGGCAGCGTTCAGCAGAGCGGGTTCGCCGCCGCTGCCACTGACTTCGGGACTACCGTCGATCTCGCCGCTCTGCGTCAGGCGGAATTTGACGGTAATTGTCATTTCAGGGAATTCTTCGGCGCCGACCGGCTTGTTCCAGTTTCCTTCGATGGCGCTCCGTAATGCATCCATTTCGCTCTGGCTGAGCTTGGAGCCGCCCGTCGCCTTGTCCGCACCCAGCGACGCCCTGTCGGTCGAGCGCTTGGCGCCGCCGGCAGACGGCTTTTGATTGTTGAGCAACTCGGCGACCTGATCGGCAATGCCCTTATCCTTGGACGGCGTCGATGCGGTCTGGGTCTGTTTGGTCTTCTCCGGCGTTTCCTTGCGGTCCGGCGTCTTCGCCGTTTGTGCGGGCGGCGTCGGCTTGGCCTCGGGTTTCGCCACATTTTCCGGCAGCTTGAACGTCTCCTCGGCAGGCTTTTCCGCCTGCGGGGTCGGTTCGGGCTTGGGTTCTTCCTTGGGCGCCGGGTCCGGCTTCACCTGATTGATCGCCTCTGCAACGGGGTCGGGCTTCACCTCCTGCTTGGGGGCAGGCTCCGGCTTGACCTCGGTCGCCGGCACGGGTTCGGGCTTCGGCTCCGGCTTCACTTCGGGCTTTGGCTCCGGCTGGGGTTCCGGCTTTGCGACCGGCGTCTCCGACGGCTTTGGGGCTTCGGCCGCTTCGACCGGCTTTGGCTTGGTCTCCGGCACCGGTTTGGTCTTGGTGTCGACCTCGCTGTCGCCGACATTCTGCGCATCAGCTATCGTCTGCGGCTTTTCGGCCGGCTTGGGCGCTGGCTTTTCCGCTTTCGGGGCCTTTTTGTCACCCTGCTGCAGCTGGGTGATGGATTCGACCGGGACAATATCGATGGGCATGGATTCAACATCCGCGACCATTGGCGCGGGCGCAGAAAAGGTCAGCAGCCCCCAGCCGAGAATGGCGGCATGAATAACAGCAGAGGATATGACACTGCCTTTCATTTCGCTCAGCTATCCTGCTCCTGAAGACTGACGAGACCGATGTTCTTGAACCCGGCCGCCGAAATACGCGCCATGACCTTCATGACCGCGCCGTAATCGGCGGTCTTGTCGCCGCGCACGAAAATGCGCTCGTTGTAGCCGGTCTTGGCGATTGCCTGCAGCTTGGGGACAACTTCCTCGATCGGGATTTCCGTGTCTTCGATGAAAATCTGCCCCTGCTGATTGACTGAAATCGTTATTGGCTTGGTGTCTGTATCGAGGGCTTTCGCCTGGGTGTCAGGCAGATCAATCGGCACGCCAACGGTCATCAGTGGCGCAGCGACCATGAAGATGATCAACAGTACCAGCATGACGTCGACCAGCGGCGTCACGTTGATTTCACTCATCAGCGCCTTGCTGGCCCGTCCGCGCCGGCGGCGCCCGCCTGAAGATCCGTTGTTTCCAATTGACATGCCCATGGCATCAAATCTCGCAATTCAGTATCGGTTACGCATGCGGTTGCTCAGGCCCGCGGCAGCTTCTCATCGATTTGCCGCGAGAGTATGGCGGAGAACTCGTCGGCGAAGCCTTCCATGCGCGCCGTCAGTTTGCCTGCATCACTTGACAGTTTGTTGTAGGCGATAACGGCGGGAATGGCCGCGACAAGGCCGATCGCCGTTGCGAGGAGCGCTTCGGCGATACCGGGAGCGACGACTGCAAGACTGGTCGATTTCGAGCCTGCGATCGCCATGAATGAGGTCATGATACCAATGACGGTGCCGAACAGGCCGATGAACGGACCCGCGGAGCCGATGGTCGCGAGGAAGGTGAGGCGGGCGGCGAGATAATCGCTTTCGCGGGCCAATGCGACATCCATGGCCTTGTCGATACGCATCTGCAGTGCGATCGGCGAGCGGGCGCCCTTTTCGAAGGATTTCTTCCATTCCCGCATGGCGGCAATGAAGATGGAGCCCATGCCGGTGGTCCGCTTCTCGCCGAGGTTGCGATAGAGTTCCTCAAGCGATTGGCCCGACCAGAATATCTGTTCGAAGCGATCGAAGGCGCGTTTGGCGCGACCAAATCCGAGCGCTTTGTCGATGATGATCGCCCAGGTCCAGATGGATGCACCAAGAAGCCCCACCATCACCAGCTTGACGATGAAACCGGCCTGCCAGAACAATCCCCACAAGGACGTGTCCGAGGCCTGAACGGCAACCGCTAAATTTTCCATATCACTACCCTCGAATCCGAAAACCCGGCATGTTGACCGGGGCGCAATCGTCTCTCATTCCAGATGAGCCACGTTTTGAAACCGGATATTTCCAGTAACCACATAGCGGCTTCTCACGGTTAATTTTGGTAAAACGAAGGCGTTAACGCGAAACGCTTCGTTTGATGGCCTTATTCATGGTTTGTTATGGTTAAGGATCAGTTATCATGCAGGCAGATATGCCGATTTAAAGCAAAACTGCTCTGCCCGCCCTCATGATTGCGGCTTGAAGAGCTTGATCCATTCTGCGGGAAACCTTCGCGGGCGGCCGGCATCATTAATCAGCGCCGCTTCCACTTTGGCGAAGATCAGCAGTTCATCGCCGCGTTTGATCGCTTGCGCCATCCTTACCCGGGCGCCGGAAATCTCCGCGGTATGGGTCTCCACCGTCAGTACATCGTCGATCCGCGCCGCCGATCTGAAGTCAATCTCCATGCGCCGCACGACCCAGACAATACTTTCGCCCAGTTTGCCATCGGCAAGCTCCGAATGATGCACGCCGAGAAGCCGCAGATAGTCGGTGCGGCCGCGCTCGAGATATTCGAGGTAGCGGGCATGGTAGACGACGCCGGAAAAATCGGTGTCGGCATAGTAGACGCGGGCCAGCATCCGGTGCCCGGCATCGGTCAGTTCGCCGGCAAGCCCGGCCGTTAAGCAAACGGAATGGTTTTCGCTCATGGTCCTTTCCTTTTGCCGGTTTGCCGGGCAGTTTGTCCAGACCGCCGACAAAAAGGACGCGAAGAATTGATCAGGTTATTGTTTCGCGTCGTTTTTTTCCTTGCCATGAGCGCAGGTGCGGCAACCGCTTCTGCCACCGCATTCACCATGCAGCATGGCCTCAACCTCGATATCTGGACGACCTGGCCTGGCCCTCAACGCTGGGATGACGAAGCGATAACCACCAATTTCCCCGAATGGCGGCGAAGCACCCGCATGGGCAATCTCGAGGAAATCAGGAAGGCGGGGTTTGATTTCGTGCGCATGCCGGTCGACCCCGCGATCTTCCTGGAGGATGCATCCGAAAAGCGGGTCACGGGACTGATTATACAAACGCTCAAGTCCGTCGACCTGTTGCACAGGGCCGGGCTCAAGGTGATCGTCGACTTTCATAGCATTCCGAGTGAAAGCCGGAAGGTCGGGACCACACAGATCCTTGAGGACGAAACCCTGTTCGCGCGCTATCTGAAAATGGTCGAGCGCATCGGCCGTGCCGTCTCGATGACCGATCCTTCGACCACTGCCTTCGAACCGTTCAACGAGCCCGTGACCGATTGCGATCCTGGGCTAACGCCCAAATGGCCAGCTCTGCTGAGCGAATTACACGCCGCGGCACGCAAATCAGCCCCGGTGCACACCTTGATTCTCTCTGGCGGTTGCTGGTCAAGCGCCTATGGTCTGACGAAAATCAATCCCTCGGCGATCGCCGATGACAATGTCATCTGGACCTTTCACTCCTATGAGCCCTATGTCCTCACCCACCAGGGTGCCAATTGGACAGGTGACTCCATGAGCTATGTCGAAGGTCTGCCCTATCCGCCTGATGCCTTGGGCGAAGAGGTGTTCAGGAAACGCGTTGCAACCATACGCCAGAACATCGAAACCAAGGCGCCACAAGACCAACGTGAGAAACTGCTCGCGAACTTCGATGAGATGGCGGCGGGCGCTTTCACCTATGACATGGTCCGGGCAAAGCTCAATGAACCGTTCGACGCAGCGGAGGCATGGGGCAAAACCTACACGATACCGCCCGAGCGGATCTTTCTCGGCGAGTTCGGTATGATCCGCCAGGAACACAGCAAGGAATTTCGCGTGCCGCCCGCTTGGCGCGCTGCCTATCTGAAGGACATGACGAATGCTGCGCAAAAGCGCGGCTTCCCTTGGGCAGTGTGGTCATGGGGAGGCGCTTTCGGCATTACGCTGGACGACGAGGAGCGCGCGCTCGATCCAGTTATACTGAAAGGGCTCGGGCTCAGGGCCGAGTAAACTTCAATCGTCTTCCTGGAACAGGTTGATCTGCTGCTGGACGATCTCGGCTGGCGCGCTGAGGCCAAGGTGCCGCCAGGCGTTGGCGGTTAGCACACGTCCGCGCGGCGTGCGCTGGATGAAACCCTGCTGGATGAGATAAGGCTCGATGATATCCTCGATCGCGTCGCGCGGTTCGGAGAGCCCAGCCGCAATCGTCTCGATCCCTACTGGCCCCCCCCCGAAATTGTGCGCGATCATCGAGAGATAGCGGCGATCAAGCTGGTCGAGCCCAAGCGCATCGACTTCGAGCCGAAGCAGTGCCGAATCGGCCGTCTCACGATCGATCTTGTCCTTGCCGTCGACAACGGCGAAGTCGCGCACGCGCCGGAGCAACCGTCCGGCGATGCGGGGGGTGCCGCGCGCACGGCGGGCAACTTCCAATGCGCCGTCATCGGTCATGCCGATGCCCATGATGCGCGCGCCGCGCCGCACGATATGTTCCAGTTCCTCGACCGTATAGAAGTTCAACCGGATAGGGATGCCGAAGCGGTCGCGCAGGGGCGTGGTCAATAGTCCAAGCCGCGTCGTAGCCGCAACGAGCGTGAATTTGGCAAGATCGATCTTGACGGAGCGTGCCGCAGGACCCTCACCGATGATCAGATCGAGCTGATAGTCTTCCATGGCCGGATAGAGGATTTCCTCAACCGCCGGGCTCAGGCGATGGATCTCATCGATGAAAAGAACATCGTTTTCTTCAAGGTTTGTGAGAAGCGCGGCAAGATCGCCAGCCTTGGCAATCACCGGACCGGACGTCGAGCGGAAATTGACGCCGAGTTCCTTGGCCATGATCTGCGCCAGCGTCGTTTTGCCGAGACCGGGCGGCCCGACGAACAGCACATGGTCGAGGGCTTCGCCCCGCGATTTCGCTGCCTCGATGAACACTTTCAGATTGGCGCGCGCCGCCGCCTGCCCGACGAAATCGGCAAGGGTCTGCGGGCGCAGCGAGGTATCGAGATCCTCTCCGCGCTTGTCGGGCATAATCAGGCGGCTTGCATCGCTCATGCGCCTGTCCTTGCATAACGCGCTGCATCAGACAATGGCATTAGCGCGAAAGCTCCTTGAGCCCCAGCCGGATGAGCTTGGTCGAATCGGCATCCTCGCCGGCAACCTTGAGCGCCGCTGCAACCGCAGTCGCCGCCTGGTCGCGCGAATAACCGAGATTGGTAAGGGCGGAAACCGCATCCGTAACCGGGCGGGATGCAACCCCCTCGCCAAGCTCCTGCTTGAGCCCGATTGTTCCGGACGCCTCGCCCGCAAAGGCGGGCGCCTTGTCCTTGAGTTCCGTGACGATGCGTTCGGCGACACGCTTGCCGACACCGGGCGCCCGGCTGACCATCGCGATATCCCGAAGTGCGATGGCGTTGGCGAGATCGGATGGCGTCAGCGTCCCGAGCACGCTCAAGGCCACCTTGGCGCCGATGCCCTGCACGCTCTGCAACAGGCGGAACCACTCGCGCTCGAGCGCCGTGCCAAATCCGAACAGCCGGATCAAATCCTCGCGCACATAGGTCTCGATCAGAAGCACCACCGCCTCGCCCGGCCCAGGCAGGTTCGACAATGTCCGTGCCGAGCAATAGGCGACATAGCCCACACCATGCACATCGACGATCACATGATCTTCACCGATTTCGTCTACCGTGCCCTTGAGTTTACCGATCATCCGAGTGCCGCCAGTTTTTGTTCGATGGCTATGCGTCCGATGGCGCTTTGCCGGTGGTGCGCGTGACAAATGGCAACGGCGAGAGCATCGGCGGCATCGTCCGTATCGAACGTCGCCTTCGGCATCAGCACCTTCACCATCATGTGAATCTGTTGCTTTTCCCCATGTCCGACGCCGATAACCGCCTTCTTGACTGCATTTGGCGCATATTCGGCTACATGCAATCCGGCAAGCGCCGGCACGAGCAGGGCGATCCCCCTCGCCTGGCCAAGCTTCAAGGTTGCGGTCGCGTCCTTGTTGACGAAGGTATGTTCGACGGCCGATTCATGCGGAACCAATTGGTGAATGATGCCGGCCAGCCCATCGTGCAGCTGGCAAAGCCGCGAGGCGAGGTCGAGCTTGGCATCGGAAACGATCGTGCCCGCAGCCACGAAGCGCAGCGAATTGCCGAGCGTCTCGATGATCCCCCAGCCGGTGCGGCGGAGGCCGGGATCGATACCTATGATACGAATCGCTGCTTGCATGGTGAGACCTTAATCATCAGGCACGCATGTTGACAGCAGAAAGGTGAACAAAAGCGAAACAAATCTGTTTATGACGATTGATTAGCGATGTCCAAACGCGGTTGCGAGAAGCGTGATCTGGTCGGAAACCGGATTGGCCGAAAACATGCGCTCTTGGTTGCTTGAGGCAGTCTCATTATAGATTTCCTCGTCCATCTGGCGGACGCGGGCCTGCAGACGCAAGGAGCGATGCACGATATCGCAGTAGGAGAGTGGGATTTCATCCCAGCCAACAACCGTCTCGGGCGCTGAATCCGTATCGAGACGGACCTTCGCCTTTTCCGACAATACCTGTTCCAGTGTCATCTCGCCGCTGCGCGACGCGCGCTGCAAAAGCAGCCAGGACGCAACCTGCATCAACCGCGTGGTCAGGCGCATGGATTCGGCGGCATAAAGGGTAGCGGCCGCCCGCGAAAGCCGGCGCGCCGCTTCGCGGCCCTCGCCATCAAGGTAACCGGCGGCTTCTTCCACGAGGCTCATGCCTTCGTCGTAGAGATGATTGAAACCTTCCGACCGGACCATGCGCTCTGCGAGCCTAATCGTGTTGTCCACGTGGAATTCCTGTTCAGTCATCATATGCCCTGTTACCAATGCGCTGCCGCAAACCGCGATCTGTCAAAGCCTTGCACCCTTACTGGAACAGCAAGCGAGGCAGGACAACACGCGGCGGGCAGTATTCCCCAGCAACCTGCCTGCATACTCACATCAGCGCAAGTTTATCCTTAATAAAGGGTTAACGGCAGGGTCATGGTGAAGATATGAACATAAAAAAAGAGCCGCAAAAACATGGCGGCTCTCAGGAGTCTAACAGGGAGGCGTCAAACAAAGTGGCCAAACCACTTGGTAAGAATCCAGAAAACTGGATGATCAATTTATAGATTGTAATGCTTAACAACCCGTTAACGCCGACAATCAAGTTGAACGGACCTGCAGCCAGACTCCGGTCAGCGGTCGTTTCCAAGGCCTTTGCTGCGGGATCAGTCGCCCGAGAACGCCCTTGCCCGTTTGCGCAGTTCGAACTTTTGGATCTTGCCAGTCGATGTCTTCGGAATCGCCTCGAAAAGCACGTGCCTCGGACATTTGAACTTTGCGAGCAGCGTGCGGCTATGGGCGATGAGTTCGTCCGCAGTTGCTTCGCAGCCTGGCTTCAGCTCGACAAAGGCAAGCGGCGTTTCGCCCCATTTGTCATCAGGCCGTGCAACCACGGCACAGGCGCTGACTGATGGATGCTTGTAAAGCGCGTCCTCGACTTCGATCGACGAAATATTCTCGCCGCCCGAGATGATGATGTCTTTTGAACGGTCCTTGAGCTGGATGTATCCGTCCGGATGCATCACACCGAGATCGCCCGAATGGAACCAGCCACCCGCGAAAGCCTCATCACTGGCAGCGCGGTTCTTGAGGTAGCCTTTCATGACGATGTTGCCGCGAAACATGACTTCACCAATGGTCTCGCCATCGGGTGGTACGGGCCGCATGGTTTCGGGGTCGAGGACTGCAAGATCTTCGAGCGCCGCATAGCGTACGCCTTGGCGCGCCTTCTTTGCGGTGCGCGATTGGGCCTCCAGCGCATCCCACTCATCCTGCCACTCATTGACCACAGCGGGCCCATAGGTTTCGGTCAGGCCATAGAGATGCGTGACGGCAAAGCCAGCATCGGCCATGCCGGCCAGGATCGACTCCGGCGGGGGCGCGGCGGCAGTATTGAACGTAACGGTCTGAGGAAAGCTGCGCTTGTCCGCCTCTTTCGCATTGATCAATGTCGACATGACGATGGGCGCTCCGCAAAGATGTGTGACACCTTGGTCGGCGATGGCATCAAATATCTGTTTCGCCCGCACCCAGCGCAGGCAGACATGTGTGCCGAACTGCAGCGCCAGCGTCCACGGAAAGCACCAGCCGTTGCAGTGAAACATCGGCAGCGTCCAGAGATAGACCGGATAGCGACCCATCCCGGATGCGATGACGTTGCCATAGCCCATCAGGGCTGCACCGCGATGATGGTAGACAACACCTTTGGGGTTTCCCGTCGTTCCGGATGTATAATTGAGCGTGATGGCATCCCATTCATCATCGGGCATCGACCAGGCGTAGTCAGGATTGCCGGACTGAACGAATGCTTCGTAATCAACAGCACCGAACGGCTCCCCCTGCGGGTAGGGCGCGTCCATTGGATATTGTGTGTCGACGAAATCGATGACCTTGGGTTTCACCCGCGCAAGCTTCAGCGCCTCGCGGAACACGGAGGTAAACTCGGTATCGACAATCGCGAGCTTGGTTTCGGCGTGATCAAGCTGGAATGCGATGACCGCGGCATCGAGACGTGTGTTCAGGCAGTGCAGCACCGCTTGCGCCATCGGCACGCCGAAATGGGCCTCCAGCATGGGCGGTGTATTGGAGAGCATGACGGTGACGGTATCGCCCTTGCCGATGTCGTGGCGAGCAAGGGCCGAGGCCAGTTGGCGCGCCCGCTGATAAAAAGTGCCGTAGTCGATGCGTTGCGTGCCGTGGATAATCGCGGTGCGGCTGGGATAGACCCGGGCCGCCCGCTCCAGGTAGGACAGCGGCGTCAGCGGCTGATGGTTTGCCGCGTTGCGCTCAAGGTCATGATCGAAAATACCGCGCATCAACGCCTCCCAACGTGACAGCAGGCAAAGCATAGACCCACGGAGCAAAGCGGCGCTACAGGTTTTTCACATGGGCAAAACAAACCCGCCCTGATCCCTCAGCGCGGGCCCGTTGCGACGATGCAAAATGCGATCAGGACAGGACGGCCCTTGCCGCTGGCTTTGCCGCGCCGACCGGCTTTCCCGTGATTACTGGCTTGGGCTTGGCAGACTGCTGAACGGGGCGGCCACCCCAGCCGAGACGCGGCAGCCACTCGAGGTAATAGGCCAGGGCGAACTGAGCCATGATACCGCTTGCAATCAGAAGTGTATCGTCCAACACCCCGCCCGGGTCCATGGCTTTCACCACTTGCGCCACCATGGCAAGGATGGTCCCCGCCACGAAGACCGGCAGGGAGTGCTTGCCGAGGATTGCCAGTGGATGGTCCACCGATGTCCGTGCAAGATTCGAAATAGCCGGAACCGAAACAATGACATAGGCAAGGGCGAGTACATGCGCGAGGCGCGTTAGCGACAGAAATGTCTTGTCGAAGCCGGTCACGACAGTAGGCAAACCAAGCGATGTATCGAGACCCCAGAGCGGCCAGCGCACCCAGACCAGGGCGATGATAATATAGGCGATCGACAGCCCGAACAGATACTTGTTGAATGCTATGGTACCGCCGCGGCGCACATGTATGACGCCTGCGATGCCGATGACGAACAGGAACTGCCACGAAAGCGGATTGAGGAACCACACGCCACCAGTCGGATAGTTCGGCGGCGCAATCTGGTACACGCCGGAAATCAGCCATAGAACACCCGAAGCACCTACCAAAGCGGTAAGACTGACGCTCGCAATCATCAAGAACAACGGCAGCATCAACAACAGGACGCCGTACATCGACAGGATGTTATTGTAGCCAAGCTGGTGCCCCATGGTGGCAAGACCGATCAGCGCCTTTGCCGGCTGATCCATCAGCGGACCGATGTTGATGAACGACATGAGCTCAGGACGCTTCAGATAGATACCTGCCGCACAAAAAATCGCCAGGGTGGCGATCGACGTCAGGATATGCGTGCTGTAGAGCGTCGCCGCCCGGCGCCACGCCTTCAGCGTCATCAGGAAACGGCTGCCAGGTTCGAACTTCGACCCGTAGGCAAGTCCGACCGCTATGCCGGAGATCAGCACAAACGCTTCTGCAGAGTCAGAAAAGCCGAAATTCTTGTGGGTCAAATTCTCGTAGACCGTGCCCGGCACGTGATTGATGAAGATGGTCAGCAATGCCAAGGCCCGGAAAACGTCGATACGGGTATCCCGCTGTTTAAGCTGAATCTGTGTCATGGCGTTCACCGAATCCCTGCAATGCAAACTCAACTGCGCTCCCGTCCTGATGGGCGCGACTCATATATCTGGTTGTGGTTGGTAATGTTGGCATACGGCAAAAGTTGCGTTTCGCCTGATCAACTTTCGTTGAAAATTATAACAGGCTGACGATTCCGTCGTAGGTCAGCTTGAGGCCCATCAGCAGGATCATCACATACATGAAGGGGTAAAATACTTCGGCGCGCATGCGTTTCACGATCCAGGCCCCGGCGAAGGTTGCTAGCGGCGCGAGCGGCATCAGGACGCCAGATGCCTTAAGGTTTGCCGTATCGAACTGGCCAAGCGCGAAGTAGGGAATGACCTTTACGGCGTTAACGATCGCGAAGAAAATGACGCTGGTTCCATTGTAGATCTTGGGGTCCTGACGCAGCGGCAAGGCGTAGACCTGGTAGGGTGGACCGCCGGCATGAGCGACGAAACTTGTGAAGCCGGCAAGGGTCGCCCAGAACGTCGCGCTTGCAGCGTTATGCGGATGCGCCAGGGCGCGTTTTGCGGCGCTCACAAAAACATAGCGGGCAAAAAAGACGATCGCGATTACGCCGACGATCAGCTTGACCATATCGTCGGTGACAATCGAGGCCGTCAACCAGCCGATGCCAATGCCGAGCAGGGCTCCGGGCAGCATAAGCTTCAGCGTCTGATTGTCGCGATAGCCGCGCCATGACCAGAGGCTTGCTACATCCATGATGATCAGGATCGGCAGCATGATGGCCGCGGCCTGCACCGGCGGCATCACCAGCGCCATGAGCGGCACACCTACCTGGCCCATTGCGCCGCCGAGCCCGCCCTTGGAGAGCCCGATCAGAATCGTGGCCGGGATGGCGGCAGCATAAAACCAGGGGTTCATGAGAAGATCGGGCATAGCGGGAAATCCGGAGGGAAAGACTTCTTTCCTTAGTCCCGCGCGTCCCGGTTGAAAAATGCTTTTTGGAATTATGCCCCGATTTGATACACAACATTTGAATGGGCAGGGAGGGGCTGGTGCTATTCAAACCGATTGCCATCCTCTATGCCCGAATTCCATCACGATTGCCCATTCTATGGGGTATTCACGCAAGAACGATATAAGGTTGCAGCCATGACTACCGAACCGACACCCCAACGCTGCCGAATCGTTCTTGTTGCACCGCATGCTGCAAGCGCCGAGGAGCTTGCCACCCGTCTTGGCAAAGCACTTTCCGGCGGCGATGTCGCATCGGTACTATTGCCCGCCTATGACGTGGATGAGACCCTGTTCCAGATCTTTGCGGAGACAGCGGTCCCGGTGATCCAGAATGCTGGCGCCGCCGCCATCATTGTCGGGAACACACAGATAGCGGGCCGAGTCAAAGCGGATGGTTTGCACGTGGAGGGGCCTGTCGCCGATATCGCCGCCAATATCGAACGGTTCTCACCGAGGCTGATTGTCGGCACCGGCAATATCAAGAACCGCCATACGGCGCTCGAAATCGGCGAAGCACAGCCGGATTACGTTCTTTTCGGCAAGATTGGAGCCGACACCAAGCCGGAAGCGCACCCGCGCAATGTCGAGCTTGCTGATTGGTGGGCATCCATGATCGAGATTCCGTGCATTATCCAGGCGGGCAACAGCCTCGAAAGCATCCCTGACGCGGTTTCGACGGGCGCTGAATTCGTCGCCCTTGGAGCAGCCATATTTGGCGGAACTGACCCCGAATCAGCTATCAGGGAAGCCAACAGGCTTCTCGACAAGCATGCGCCGAGGTTTGAGGAATGATGTTGATGGGAGCGGGAGCACGGAGACTTCGTTGCGCTATCGTTGCTGCGATGGCCATCCCGGCTTTCGCAATCGGCGCATTTGCCCAGACCGCGCCGCAAGCGCCTCCGACCCCCGAATCCACGCCCCTTGCAACGGAAAACCCGCTGCCAAAGCCATTCGAGCCGCAACCGATGGGCGCCCCTGTAACAACGACCAAGCAGGACAAGCCCAAATCTGCAAAAGACCATCCTCTCGACGCGGTGAACCCGACGCGATTCGGCAAAGCGCCCGCAGACGAAGCCTTCGGCGCCTATCAGCGCGGCCTCTACAAAACCGCATACAACTTGGCACTCCCACAAGCTGAAGCGGGCGACGTGCCGTCCCAGATATTGTTGGCCGAAATGCTGGCGCGTGGCCTTGGCGTGCCTATCAATATGGCCGAGTCGGCGAAATGGTATGGCAAGGCTGCAGCGCAGGGTGCGCCGGAGGCGCAGTTCCGCTACGGTGCGATCCTGCTTCAAGGCAAATACGCCCCGAAAGATCCGAAGCGAGCCAAGGAATTGATGAAGGCTGCCGCGGATGCAGGCAATGCGCCCGCCCAATTCAACTATGGCCAGATTCTTTTGCAGGAACGGCCCGGCCCGACGGGCGTCGAAAACGCCTATCCCTGGTTTCAGAAGGCGGCGGAGAAGGGCCTGCCTGACGGCGAATATGCGGTGAGCCAGGTGCTCGCCAATGGAACGGCGACGATCCCCCGCGACATGCCGAAAGCGAGGGAATATCTCGCCAAGGCCGCCATCAAGGGCTACGACACCGCCCAGCTCGACCTTGGCAGCTGGCTTGTCGCCGGGCTTGGCGGTCCGCACGAATATACGGCCGGCTTCGGCTGGATGCTGCGGGCAGCGACGGGTGGCAACGTGGCGGCGCAGGCGCGCCTCGCCAAGCTCTACCGCGATGGTATCGGCGTTGAAGGCGATTTCATCAAGGCAGCCGCTTGGTACATTGTTGCCAAGCGCGCCGGTCTCGACGATCCAGACCTCGATTCCTTCATGGACGGCCTTGATGACGACCAGAAAAACCAGGCAATCGCAGAAGCCAACAAGCTTCAGTAGAAGATGTTGCGTTGACGGATGATGCGCGCGGGACGTAGCTTCGCAGCGCTGTCGATACGCTCTAAGAAAGATGGGAATTCGAAATGCCGCTGATCAACCGTGCTCATGACATGCAACAACACGTCGCCGAGTGGCGCCGCCACCTGCATGAAAATCCTGAAATTCTCTACGACGTGCATGAGACCTCGCGGTTCGCCGCCGAGAAGTTGCGGGAATTCGGCTGTGACAGCGTCGAGACAGGCATTGGCCAGACGGGGGTGGTCGGCCTTATTCACGGCCGCCACGGCGATGGACCCGTCATCGGGTTCCGCGCCGACATGGACGCACTGCCGATCTTCGAGGCCAGCGGCAAGCCCTGGGCATCGAAGACGCCCGGAAAAATGCACGCGTGCGGTCACGATGGCCACACGGCCATGCTCCTGGGTGCGGCCCAGTATCTCGCAGAAACCCGCAATTTCAAAGGCACGGTCGCGGTGATCTTCCAGCCGGCCGAAGAAGGCGGCGCCGGCGCCCGCGCCATGATCGAAGACGGCCTGATGGATCGCTTTTCTATTCGCCAGGTCTATGGCATGCATAATGCGCCAGGACTTCCCGTCGGCCAGTTCGCCACCCGCAAGGGCTCGATCATGGCCGCCACCAATGAGTTCGAGATCACGGTCACCGGGCGCAGCGGCCACGCCGCCAAGCCGCACACCACGATTGATCCAGTGGTTATCGCAGCGCATATCATCCTTGCCTTGCAATCGATCGTTTCGCGCGAGACCGACCCGCTCAAAGCGCTCGTCGTATCCGTGACGCAGCTCAATGGCGGCGGCGACGCTTCCAACGTCATTCCCGATACAGTCAAGCTCGGCGGGACCGTTCGGACCCTCGTGCCCGAGATCAGGGAATTTGCACAAAAACGCGTAACGGAGATTGCCGAAACCACAGCGGCTGTTTTCGGCGGCACCGCGCAAGTCAACTATCAACAAGGCTATCCTGTTACCTTCAATCACGACCGTGAGACGGAATTTGCCGTCAGCATTGCGCAGACCATTGTTGGCGACGCCGCAGTCAACGAAAATATGCCGCCGGTCATGGGCGCCGAGGATTTCTCCTATATGCTCGAAAGCCGACCCGGTGCCTTTGTCTTCCTCGGCAATGGCGACACGGCGGGCCTGCACAATTCGGCCTATGATTTCAATGATGACGCGATCCCCTACGGCATCAGCTACTGGGTTTCACTGGCCGAGACTGCACTGGCGGCCTGATCACCGCCTGGCTTGACAGCAGCGGGCGCGGCGCCTGTTTTCGCGCTCTCTCTTGCCTAATTCGCGAAATTGTGGTCTTGGAGGCGCCAATATTGGCCGTGCCGCGGAAACCGGCGCCAATTTCCAACACCAATCCGGATAGACAAATGAAAATCAACGGGAATGAAATCCGTCCAGGGAATGTGATCGAGCACGATGGCGGTCTTTGGGTCGCCGTCAAGACCAATGCGGTCAAGCCTGGCAAGGGCGGCGCATACAATCAGGTCGAACTCAAGAACCTGATCAATGGCACCAAGCTCAACGAACGCTTCCGCGCTGCCGAGACTGTCGAAAAGGTCCGCCTTGAGCAGAAGGACTTCTCGTTTCTCTATGAACAGGGCGAAGCACTGATTTTCATGGATACGGACAGCTACGAGCAGCTGGAACTCCAGAAGGATTTCGTCGGCGATCGTTCCGCCTTCCTGCAGGACGGCATGATGGTTACCGTGGAGCTCTACGACGAAAAGCCGATCGGCATTTCGCTGCCCGATCAGGTTACGCTGGCCATCACCGAGGCCGATCCGGTCGTCAAGGGTCAGACTGCCGCCTCGTCCTACAAGCCGGCCGTCCTTGAAAACGGCATTCGCGTTCTTGTTCCACCGTTCATCTCGTCGGGTGAGCGCATTGTCGTCGACACCAACGAATTGACCTATATCCGCCGCGCTGACTAAGCCGGCTTGAAGGGTGCTGGCCCGCGCCTGCGCCCTCCACTTGATCTGACGGAGAAATAACCCGAATGGCGCGTTCAGCGATTCTCAATGTAATGGTGCAGGCTGCCATGAAGGCTGGCCGCTCCCTGGCGCGCGATTTTGGCGAAGTGCAGAATCTGCAGGTATCGCTCAAGGGCCCGGGTGACTATGTCAGCCAGGCCGACAAGCGTGCCGAGGAAATCGTCTACACGGAACTGCGCCGTGCCCGCCCCGACTATAGCTTCCTCATGGAAGAATCCGGCGTTGTCGAGGGCACCGACAGCCAGCACCGCTGGCTGGTCGATCCGCTCGACGGCACCACCAACTTCCTGCACGGCATTCCGATTTTCGGTGTTTCGATTGCGCTTGAGCGCCAGGGCCAGATCGTGGCAGGCGTCATCTTCAATCCGGCGATGGACGAGCTTTATACGGCCGAACGTGGCGGCGGTGCCTTCATGAACGATCGCCGCCTGCGTGTGGCGGGCCGCCTCAAGCTGGTGGATTCAGTCATCGGTACGGGCGTTCCCCATCTTGGTCGCGGTGACCATGGCAATTATCTCGTCGAACTGCGCAACGTCATGGGCGAGGTTTCCGGTGTTCGCCGCATGGGTGCGGCCGCTCTCGACCTTGCCTATGTGGCCGCGGGCCGTCTGGACGGCTTTTGGGAGACCGGACTTTCGCCTTGGGATATCGGCGCCGGCATCATTATGGTGCGCGAGGCAGGCGGCTTCGTCACCGGCTTCGATGGCGGGCAGGATGTTGTCGAAAGCAAATCCATCGTTGCCGGCAATGAGGCGATCCACCGCGCCCTGTTGAAGACCCTTAAGAAGCCGATCTAGAGCCTATCTTGCTCCCACAAGACCGAATTATTGCGCCTTCCATTTTCACCACAATTTCGGTTAGGGTCGCAAAAGTCGATTTGGCCTGACGGCGCAGCGCCGAGGCCCAAGCGGCGGGAAATTGTGCATTCGCAGAATGCACCCGGTTTGGCGATGCGGAGACGATGCAATGGCTGATTTCAGTTCGACCCGCCAGGGTATGGACGGCGACGAATATGACCCTTACCGGCTCTCCAGCCCGCGGCTCGTGCTCCTGTCCATGGCGATTTTTCTGGCGATCGTTGCCTTTCTCGCAGCCATTCTCTTCCGGCAAATCTCGGTCTTCTTCGTTACCAATCCGGGCCTCAACAGCCTGATCATCGGCGTTCTCGTCATTGGTATCCTGCTTGGCTTCGGCCAGGTCATCCGACTCTTCCCGGAGGTGCGCTGGGTCAACTCCTTCCGCCGGGGCAACAACGATCCCAATGCGAAACCGGTCATGCTCGCCCCGATGCGCGCCTTGATCGGCCGGCGTCAATCGATGGCCCTGTCGACGAGCGCAATGCGGTCGATGCTCGATTCCATCGCGGCGCGCCTTGATGAAACGCGCGACATCTCCCGCTATCTCATCGGTCTGCTCGTGTTCCTTGGCTTGCTCGGCACCTTCTGGGGCCTTTTGGAAACTATCGGCTCGATCGGTCAGACCATCCAGTCGCTCGACCCGCGCGCTGGCGACGCCAATAGCGTGCTCGACTCGCTGAAGGCCGGTTTGCAATCGCCGTTGCGTGGCATGGGCACCGCATTTTCTTCGTCCCTCTTTGGTCTTTCAGGCTCGCTTATTCTCGGCTTTCTCGACCTTCAGGCTGGCCGCGCGCAAAACCGCTTCTACACCGAGCTTGAAAACTGGCTCTCCAGCGTCACCGATCTGGGCTCCGACCTGCACGCGCTCGATGCCGTAAGCAGCGGCACGTCAGACGAATTGCGCGCCCTTTCGGAGCGCCTGCAAAACATTCAGGAAACCGGCGGTTCGAGCCAGCGCACGACGGCAGCCCTTGCGAGCCTCGCTGAAGGCATTCAGGGCCTGGTCAAGAACATGCGCACAGAACAGCAGATGATGCGTGACTGGGTGGAAAAGCAGGCCGACGAGCAGAAATCCATCCGCCAGGCGCTGTCCAAACTCGGCGATGCCATCGCCAGGGATAAGGCGAACTAATGGCACTCGGTCGCAACCGCAAGGCAATACGGCACGTCGATTACTGGCCTGGCTTCGTCGACGCCCTGTCGACCCTCCTCTTGTCGATCATGTTCCTGCTGTCTGTGTTCGTGCTGGCGCAGTTTCTGCTCAGCCAGGAGATCACCGGCAAGGACGCCGTACTCAACCGCCTCAATGCCCAGATCAACGAACTGACGCAACTCCTGTCGCTCGAGCAGGGCAACAAGCAGGACCTGGAGGACACGATCGCCAATCTTCAGGCCTCGCTGACCAATGCACAGAACGAACAATCTCGGCTCCAGTCGCTGCTGTCGCAGGGCGCGGGCGCCGGTGCGGCGGCAGAGGGCAAAATCACCGAGCTCTCCACCGGGCTTGAAAACGAGAAGCAGATCAGTGCGCGGGCATTGTCGCAGGTGGAAATCCTCAATCAGCAGATCTCGGCCTTGCGCAAGCAGATCGGCGCCCTGGAAGATGCGCTCAACGCCTCGGAAAGCCGCGACAAGGAATCCAACGCCAAGATCGCCGACCTCGGCAAGCGGCTCAACGTCGCCCTTGCGCAACGCGTGCAGGAACTCAACCGCTACCGCTCCGACTTCTTCGGCCGCTTGCGCGAGATCCTGTCCGATCGCGAGAATATCCGCATTGTCGGCGACCGTTTTGTTTTCCAATCCGAAGTGCTGTTTCCCCTCGGTTCAGCTGTTCTGAACGAGGCGGGCTCGGAAGAAATGAAGAAACTTGCGGTCGCCCTGATCGAATTGCAGAAAGAAATCCCCGACGATATCAACTGGGTTCTGCGCGTCGATGGGCATACGGATAATATCGCCCTCTCCGGAAGCGGACAGTTCAAGGACAATTGGGAGCTTTCGGCAGCCCGCGCCATATCGGTGGTCAAGTTCCTGATCGCCAACGGAGTTCCGGCGAACCGCCTCGTCGCGGCAGGTTTTGGGGAGTTCCAGCCACTTGAGCCCGGCGACTCGCCAGAAGTGCGTGGTCGCAACCGCCGCATCGAGCTGAAATTGACGGAACGCTAGAGCCTTTCTTATTTAAATGGGAACAGTTCTGTTTCTCGGATGGCGAGACAATCCACGAGGAAGGTGGCGAGGCCGATGTTTGTTCATCGGACGACGCCGCCTGACAAAGTGGGTGGCCGCCAGCCGGAAACCCGAAGGGCCGGGTGAATTTGGCCCAAATCCATCGGGCTTCGGCTTCGTCCGATGGAAAGACATCGGCCTCGCCAAACCCCTTGACCTTGAGCCGAATTCCCTCCGGCAGAACGATCCCATTTAAGCAAGAAAGGCTCTAAGCGCTATTCCGCCGCGCCCTTGAATGCATTGGCGCCGGCTTCGAATTGCAGCTTGGCAAGGCCCGCATAGATGCCGTTCTTCTTCACGAGCGTTTGATGCGTGCCTTCCTCGACGATCCGGCCATTCTCCATGACGAGGATGCGATCGGCCTTGAGGACAGTTGCCAGCCGGTGGGCAATCACCAGCGTGGTTCGCCCCTGCATCAGGTGATCAAGCGCCTTCTGCACCAGCATCTCGCTTTCGGCGTCGAGCGCCGAGGTTGCTTCGTCGAGCAGCAGGATCGGCGCGTCGCGCAGGATTGCGCGGGCGATGGCGATACGCTGGCGCTGGCCACCGGACAAGGTCACGCCGCGCTCTCCGACCTGCGTGTCGTAGCCGTGGTCCAAGGCCCTGATGAACTCATGGGCGAGCGCAGCCTTTGCGGCGGCTTCGATCTCGTCTTTGCTGGCGCCGGGCCGGCCAAACTCAATATTATCGCGCGCACTCGTCGCAAATATCGTCGTATCCTGCGGTACGATCGCGATCCTCGAACGCAGATCGGCCGGATCGGCGTCGCGCAGATCGACGCCATCCACTTTGATGCTCCCCGATACCGGATCGTAATAGCGCAGCAACAACGAGAACACCGTGCTCTTGCCCGCGCCGGACGGTCCGACAATGGCAACGGTTTCGCCCGGCTTGACGACAAAATCGAGGCCCTTCAGCGCCGGTGCGTCGGGGCGGCTTGGATAGTTGAACCGCACGTCATCGAAGGCAACCGAGCCGACTGCCGGCTTGGGCATGGCGACGGGATGAACCGGCGCGGCAATGGCCGGTGCTTCCGCCAGTATTTCCATCAGGCGCTCGGCGGCTCCAGACGCCTGTGACAATTCTCCCCAGACTTCCGAGAGGGCGCCGAGCGCGCCGGCGGCAAAGACCGAATAGAGCAGGAACTGGCCAAGTGTTCCCGGCGTCATCGTGCCGGACAAAACATCGCGCGATCCGAACCAGAGCACGGCGACGACACTCGAAAAGATCATGAAAATCGCAAAGGCGGTCAGGATCGCCCGTGCCATCACCGACGAGCGCGCCGCATCGAAAGCATCTTCGACCGAGGCCCCGAACCGCCGCATTGCGAGCCGCTCATTGGTGAAGGCTTGGAGTGTGCGCACCGAGATGATCGATTCATTGGCATAGGCGGTGGCGTTCGCCAGCCGGTCTTGCGCTGCACGTGAGCGCCGGCGCACCGAGCGGCCGAATGCAACCAGCGGTATGATGATCACCGGGATGGCAGCGATCACCAGGCCTGAGAGCTTGGGGCTGGTGATGACCATCATTACAATCGCACCGAAGGCGAGAATGACATTGCGCAACGCAACAGAGGCCGTCGCCCCCACTGCTGACTTGATCTGCGTGGTGTCGGCCGTCAACCGCGAGACGATCTCACCTGATTGCGTACTGTCAAAAAACGCTGGCGAGAGCTTGGTCAGGTGGGCAAAGACATCGTGACGCAGGTCCGAAACGACCCGCTCACCCAGCGTGATGACAAAATAGTAGCGCCCACCCGATGCCAGCGCGAGCAGGGCGGCGAGCACGACCAGCATCCCGAAGTAGTTGTTGATGAACGCGCCATTGGCGCCGGTAAAGCCGTGATCGATCATGCGGCGCACCGCGAGCGGCAGCGTCAAGGTGGTCGCCGCCGCAACGGCCAGCGAAATCAGCGCACCCGCCATCATGCCCTTGTAACGGGCCATATAGGGGAAGACGCGCCGCAAGGGCTGCAGCGAGCGCCGCTTCCTTTCCGCTTCTTCAAGCGCCGTATCGGCCATTGTATCGGTCTTCCTCACATCGCTTTGCGACTTTGCGGCCAGACGGCCTTGTTATTGCTTAAAGGCTGATGTATAGGCTCGCCAACAGTTTTGGAAGCCCACGGCCCTGTGACGTTTGGCTTCATCTCTACCAATCGGCTCCGGACCGGCCCGTCACGACTTAAGTGGCTCCCGTTTCGCGCCCTCTAGTTTAGGACAAGAAAGATGAAAGCCAAGATTCATCCCGACTACCACACCATCAAGGTTGTCATGACCGACGGTACCGAGTACCTCACCCGCTCCACCTGGGGCAAGGAAGGCGATACGATGAACCTCGATATCGATCCCTCCACGCATCCGGCTTGGACCGGCGGTTCGCAGCAGCTGACCGACCGTGGCGGCCGCGTCTCGAAGTTCAAGAGCCGCTTCGCCAATCTCGGTATATAATACCGGCCAGCAGGCAGGATTTGAGAACGGCTCCGATCACTCGGAGCCGTTTTTGTTTGTGCGATGTGTTGCCCGACGTTTCTCTTGCATGTTGCTGCAAACAAAAATCCCGCCAGGCTTGCGGCGGGATTGCACTTGCGATGGCGGCGATTATCACGCGGCGCTGAGCTTGGCGAGAACCTCGTCGCTGACTTCGAAGTTGGCATAGACGTTCTGGACATCATCATCATCGTCCAAAGTGGAAAGGAGACGCAGGACCGATTGGGCCTTCTCCTCGTCCACGGGCGCCATGGTCTGCGGCTTCCAGATCGCCTTGACCGATTCCGCTTCGCCAAGCGTGGCCTCGAGTGCCTTTGACACCTCGCCAATGTCTTCGAAGGCGCACAGGATCACGTGGCCGTCTTCGTCGCTTGAAACGTCGTCGGCACCAGCCTCGATCGCAGCTTCCATGACCTTGTCGGCACTGCCGGCTTCGGGCTTGTAGGTGATTTCACCGACGCGGTTGAACATGAAGCCGACCGATCCGGTTTCGCCCATCGCGCCGCCGGCCTTGGTGAAGGCGGCGCGCACATTGGAGGCGGTGCGGTTACGGTTGTCAGTCAAAGCCTCGACGATAACGGCGACGCCACCCGGCCCATAGCCCTCGTAGCGCACCTCTTCATAATTATCACCTTCGCCGCCGGCTGCCTTCTTGATGGCGCGCTCGATATTGTCCTTGGGCATCGATTGCGCCCTGGCGTTCTGGACAGCCAGCCGAAGACGCGGATTCATTGCCGGGTCGGGCAAACCCTGCTTGGCGGCAACGGTGATTTCGCGACCGAGCTTGGAGAAGATTTTTGACCGAACGGCGTCCTGGCGCCCTTTGCGGTGCATGATGTTCTTGAACTGTGAATGGCCTGCCATGGCACCCCTGCGTGCTTTGATAGTTACCCGCCGTTTCATGTCCGGGGCCCGGCACGATAACGCGGCGGGCTGCTCCTGACGGAAACATGCTTCTGGAATGGCGCCCCTTATAGGTAAAATCCCGCCGCTCGTCCAGCCGACAAGCGTGATTAGCTGTCACACTATTTTCAGGGACCGGCCTCACCGGCCGGCACCTGCACGCCTTAAAGGTCAGGCCTGCCTTCTTCGGCGGCGCGCCCACATGTTCAGTCCCTCCACGAGCGCCGAGAAACCCATTGCCGCGTAGATATAGCCTTTGGGAACATGGAAACCGAAACCGTCGGCGATCAGCGTCATGCCGATCATCAGGAGGAAGCCGAGCGCCAGCATGACGATGGTTGGATTGGCGGCGATAAAACGCGACAAGGGTTCCGCCGCAAGCAGCATGACGGCCACTGCAGCAAGAACTGCAATCACCATAATGGCGATTTCATCAGTCATGCCGACGGCGGTGATGATCGAATCCACCGAGAAGACGAGATCGAGCACGAGAATCTGCATGATTGCAGCACCCATCGTCAGGGTGACGGCCTTGCCGATCACGTCCTCCTTGGCGTCCTCATGGTCCACCGTATGGTGGATTTCCTTGGTTGCCTTCCAAACCAGGAACAGCCCACCCGCAATGAGTATGAAGTCGCGCCAGGAGAATCCGTGCCCAAAGGCTTCGAAGACCGGTTCGGTCAGCTGTACGATAATTGAAATGGTGAACAGCAAGGCAAGGCGCAGAACCAGCGCGGCGCTGATGCCGAGCCGGCGCGCCCTCGCCTGCTGTTCCACCGGCAATTTGTTGGTGAGTATGGAAATGAATATGAGATTGTCGATGCCGAGCACCACCTCCATCACGACGAGAGTGACAAGGGCGATCAGACCGGACGGCTGAAAGATGAAATCGAAATGGGAGAGAAGCGCTTCCATGGGGGTCGTTCCTGCGTTGCTGTTGGCCCGGATGGTGCAAACCGATGAGAATATGATCTATGGATTGAGAACTCAGTCTGAAGACTGAGGTGACCGCAAGGTGGTGTGCCACTGCGGTCCCGTCAACTCATTTCCAGAAAGATGGGATTGTCTCTTCCAGCCGCGGGCCGAGCCGCAGCGGCGCAATTTTTTCGGCAAGGCCGGTCCGGTCGGAAATTTCGACGCCTACGCCACAGATCGTCGCCTTGCCGCTCGCTGCCTCGAACCGACCTTTCGGCACTTTGGAAAGGAACCGGTTGAGTGGCTCCTCCTTGTCCATGCCGAGCGAGGAATCATAGTCGCCGCACATGCCGGCATCCGACATATAGGCGGTGCCGCCATTGAGTATCTGGGCATCCGCCGTCGGCACATGCGTGTGAGTGCCAACCACGAAACTTGCCCGGCCATCGACAAAATGGCCGAAGCACTGTTTTTCGCTCGTCGCTTCCGCGTGGAAGTCGAAGACCACCGCGTCCGCCTGTTCGCCAAGTGGGCAAGCGGTCAGGATTTCCTCGGCAATAGTGAAGGGGTCATGCAGGTCGGGGTGCATGAAGACCCGGCCCATGATGTTGGCAACAAGAACGCGTGCGCCGTTCTTGGCAAGGAAAAGGCCCGATCCCTTGCCTGCCGTGCCGAGCGGGAAATTGGCCGGCCTCAGGAAGCGTTCCTCGCGCGCGGCAAAAATCAGCGCCTCACGTTGATCCCATACGTGATTGCCCGTTGTGACGACGTCGGCACCGGCATTGACCGTCTCGTGGAAGATTTCTTCGGTGATGCCGAAGCCGCCCGCCGCATTCTCGCCGTTGACAATGGTGAAATCGAGTTTCAGGTCGGATATGAGCCCGGGCAACTGCTCGTAAACAGCTGTCCGCCCGGAACGACCCACCATATCACCAAGAAAAAGTAATCTCACGCGTATATCCTGGTTGTGAGGCCCCGTTGGTGAGCCTCGCAATTATGAGATGGCTTTATCTGTCTGTTTGAAACTGCGCAACCCGCTTTCCGTCAGGATGGCTTCGAGCGGCATGTCATGCGGCTCATCAGGGACGATTTCGACTTCTTGGCAATCGAACGCTACACCGATAAGGCGCGGATTGACGCCCTTGTCTTCGAGATGCGCGATTGCCCGGTCGTAATAGCCAGCACCATAGCCGATACGATGACCCCTCGCGTCGAAGGCGGCGAGCGGCACCAGCATGAAAGTCGGATCAAGTACAGCAGCGTCCTCCGGCGGGCCTGCCGTTCCGAAACCGGTCTCGATCATCGGTGCGCCGCGAACCAGTTCGCGGAACAGAATGGTCTTCTTGTCGATGATGACCGGCAGGCAAAGCTGGGCGCCACGTTCACGCAGTCCGAAGAGCAGCGGCCGCAGATCAACCTCGGAGCGGATCGGCCAGAAGCCCGAGACAATGGCGCCGGGGCCAGGGTAAAACGATGCAAGCCCGATGTCGGCAATGCGCATCGATGCTTCAATGCGCGCCTCCGTGGTCAGTGCGTCGCGCCGGGCAAGTGCCTCGATACGGAGATTTTTCTTCAGCTCTTTGATGGGGGAATGGTGCTTCACGGCGACGATTTCATGAGGCGCTAGCTTGAGCTAGCTCGGATGGATCAGGAACCCTGAAAACAAAAGTGGCGTCCACACAACCGATGGAGAAGTCGATCCCGGGAACCTACAAAGTAGGTGGGTGCCGTGTGAGGAAGCCCACGGGCCTCCCCAGGGACAGCTCCCTAAGGGATCATTAAGGCCCCGGGGAATATGTCTCTCCTGTCGAGAAGCGCAGAGCGCCACGCCGAATATAGGACGGATGGCTTGCTTGCACCAGTGGCAACGCCGGCTAATTTCAACCTCTTGCCCTTGCCTTGCAGCGTCCCTAATCTCGCCCGGTCACGAAAGGGATGATGATGCGGTTTGAAGGTACAGCGGCCTATGTGGCCGACAAGGATTTGATGGTCGCGGTCAACGCCGCGATCGCGCTGGAGCGCCCGCTCCTCGTCAAGGGTGAGCCCGGAACCGGCAAGACCGAATTGGCGCGTCAGATCGCTTCGGCACTCGGCCTCGATCTGATCGAGTGGAACGTCAAATCGACCACGAAGGCTCAGCAGGGCCTCTACGAGTATGACGCGGTCAGCCGCCTGCGCGATTCGCAACTTGGCGATGCGCGCTTCAACGCCATCGCCAATTACATCAAGCCGGGCAAGCTGTGGCACGCATTCACCGCGGACAAGAAGGTAGTGCTGCTGATTGACGAGATCGACAAGGCCGACATCGAGTTCCCGAACGATCTGCTGCAGGAACTCGATCGCAACGAATTCTTCGTCTACGAAACCGGCGAGACCATTCGTGCCCTGCATCGCCCAATCGTCATCATCACGTCCAACAACGAGAAGGAACTGCCTGACGCTTTCCTGCGGCGCTGTTTCTTCCACTATATCAAATTCCCGGATGTCGGGACGCTGACAAGGATCGTCGAGGTACACTATCCAGGCATCAAGCAGAACCTCGTGCGCGCCGCCCTCACCCAGTTCTACGAAATCCGCGAGGTACCCGGCTTGAAAAAGAAGCCGTCAACCTCCGAAGCGCTTGACTGGATCAGGCTGCTGGTTGCCGACGATATCACGCCTGAGGATCTGCGGGCCGATCCGAAGAATGCCTTGCCAAAACTGCACGGAGCGTTGTTGAAGAATGAGCAGGACGTGCACCTGTTCGAGCGTTTGGCTTTCATGGCAAGGAGGCAGGGATCATGAGCGTTGAAATTCGCCCTTTGGTCAAATCCGACGAAGCCGAATGGCGCCGGCTGTGGACCGGCTATCTGACCTTCTACGAGACAAGCGTCTCTGAAGAGGTCTACCAGACGACCTTCGCGCGGCTGACCTCCGGAGCGGACCACGAATATCGCGGTTTAATTGCCCAGATCGACGGCAGGCCCGTGGGCCTCACCCATTACCTGTTTCATCGTCACTGCTGGAGCATCGAGAATGTCTGCTATCTGCAGGATCTCTTTGCCGATCCGGCAGTGCGCGGCAAAGGTATCGGCCGCGCCCTGATCGAGGCGGTGCATGCGGAAGCGACGAAGGCTGGCGCGCATTCGGTCTACTGGACGACCAACCAGAACAATGCGACGGCCCGCCAACTCTATGATCGTATCGCCAAAGTCACCCCGTTCATCAAATATGTGAAGATGGTTTGAGGGCCCGATGTTCATCCCGTTCTTCCTTGAACTGAAAGCGGCCAGTATTCCCGTCTCCTTGCGCGAATATCTGACCTTGCTTGAGGGCATGGAGGCGGGGCTTGTCACTTACGATGTCGAGGGCTTCTACTATCTCGCTCGCTCCACCCTCGTGAAAGACGAGCGCTATATCGACCGTTTCGACCAGGTCTTCGCCCATGTCTTCAAGGGCATCGAGGCCTTGGGTGCCGAAGGCGGCATCGATATCGCCAACCTTCCCGAGGAATGGCTGCGCAAGCTTGCGGAAAAGCACCTGACCGAGGAAGAGAAGAAGCTGATCGAGGCGCTTGGCGGTTTCGACAAGCTGATGGAAACCCTGCGGCAACGTCTCGAAGAGCAGCAGGGGCGGCATCAGGGTGGTTCGAAATGGATCGGAACTGCCGGCACGTCGCCCTTCGGCGCCTATGGCTACAATCCGGAGGGCGTGCGGATCGGCCAGGACGAAAGCCGCCACCGCCGCGCGGTCAAGGTCTGGGACAAGCGCGAGTTCAAGAATTTCGACGACAGCGTCGAGCTCGGTACCCGCAACATCAAGGTCGCGCTGAAGCGGCTGCGGCGCTGGGTGCGTGAGGGGGCCGAGGATGAGCTTGACCTCTCAGGCACAATCAGATCAACGGCGGAACATGGCTACCTCGACGTCCAGACCCGGCCGGAACGGCGCAACCACGTGAAGCTACTGATGTTCTTCGACGTCGGTGGTTCGATGGACGAGCATATCAAGGTTGCCGAGGAGCTGTTCTCCGCTGTGCGGTCCGAGTTCAAACACATGGAGTATTTCTACTTCCACAACTGTCTCTACGAGGCAGTGTGGAAGGACAATCGCCGCCGCTACACGCAAAGTATCCCGACCATGGATGTCATCCACAAATATGGTCCGGACTACAAGGTCATCTTTGTCGGTGACGCGGCGATGGCGCCCTACGAGGTCTCGCATCCGGGCGGGTCCGTCGAGCACTGGAACGAGAAAGCTGGCGCTGTCTGGCTCGCACAGGTGCTCAACCAGTGGAAAAATACCGTCTGGCTCAACCCGACCAAGGAGGCCTATTGGGACTATACCGCGTCAACGGCGATGATCCGCAACCTGTTCGGGCATCGCATGTATCCATTGACCCTGGCGGGGATCGAAACGGCGACGCGCGAACTCTCGCGCCGCCATTGATCAATTAGGCTCTAGCCGAAAGAGTAGCCTGCGCCACGAACCGTGCGGATCGGATCGACGGAACGGCCGATATTGATCGCCTTGCGCAAGCGGCCGACATGCACGTCGACGGTGCGGTCGTCGACATAGATGTCGGCACCCCAGACATTGTCGAGCAGCTGGCCGCGGGAAAACACCCGTCCCGGCGACTGCATCAGGAACTCGAGCAGGCGAAATTCCGTCGGACCGAGCTTCAATTCGCGCTCCTTGCGGAAGACGCGGTGTTGCTCGCGGTCGAGCTTCAGATCGCCGAAGCTCAGCACATGCGACAAGAGGCTCGGATTGACCCGGCGCAGCATGGCCTTGATGCGGGCGAGCAGTTCTGGCGTCGAGAACGGCTTGACCATGTAGTCATCGGCACCGGTTGCGAGGCCCCGCACCCGTTCGCTCTCCTCGCCGCGCGCCGTCAGCATGATGATCGGCAGGATTTCCGTCTCGCGCCGGGTGCGCAGCCGCCGGCAAAGCTCAATTCCCGAAAGACCAGGCAGCATCCAGTCGAGGATCAAAAGGTCCGGCACCTTTTCGCGGAGTGCGATTTCGGCTTCGTCGCCCCGCGTGATCGTCTCGACAACATAGCCTTCAGCTTCAAGATTGTAACGGAGAAGGACGCTCAAGGCTTCCTCATCCTCCACAACGGTGATTTTGGGGGCTATCGCCATGGTTTATCTATCCTGGATTTACGGGTGTCTGGCTTCATCGACAATGATGCTGTGGGTCTGGTCTTCCTTCGGCCGCTCCGCCGGCAGTTGCGAGCCGGTGACGATGTAGTAGACAGACTCGGCAATGTTGGTTGCGTGGTCGCCGATCCGCTCGATGTTCTTGGCACAGAACAGAAGGTGGGTGCAGGCCGAGATATTGCGCGGATCTTCCATCATGTAGGTGAGAAGTTCCCGGAACAGCGAGGTGTAGAGCGCGTCGATCTCATCATCCCGCTCACGGACGATATTGACCTGCTGCACGGAGCGCGTCGCATAAGCGTCGAGCACGTCCTTCAACTGCGTCAGCGCAAGTTCGGCGATGGTCTGCAAGCCGCGATAGACCGACAAGGTCTGGCGCGTATCCGTAACCGCGACGACGCGCTTGGCGATGTTCTTGCCAAGATCGCCAATGCGTTCGAGATCGGACGAAATGCGGATCGTGCCAATGATCTCGCGCAGGTCAATGGCCATCGGCTGGCGCTTGCCGATGATGGTAATCGCCTTTTCGTCGATCTCGCGCTGGCCGGCATCGAGGATCAGGTCATCCGAAATCACCCGCTGCGCGAGTGCATTGTCGGAATTGACCATGGCGGTGACCGCCTGTTCGACCATGCGCTCCGCATGGCCGCCCATCTCGGCGATCTTGTGGGTGAGGAACTTCAGTTCATCGTCATAGGAGCGCACAGTGTGCTGCAATTCGGTCATGTTCTTTTCCTCATTCCCTGAGATTAGCCGAAGCGCCCGGTGATGTAGTCCTGGGTCCTTTTTTCGGACGGATTGGTGAACATCATTTCCGTATCGCCCACCTCAACCAGATTGCCGAGATGGAACATGGCTGTCCGCTGCGACACGCGTGCCGCCTGCTGCATCGAGTGGGTCACGATAACGATCGTATAATTCTGGCGCAGTTCATCGATCAGTTCTTCCACCTTGGCGGTGGCAATGGGATCCAGCGCCGAGCACGGCTCATCCATCAGGATGACTTCCGGACTGACCGCGATGGCGCGAGCAATGCACAGGCGCTGCTGCTGACCGCCCGAGAGTCCTGTTCCGGCCTCATGCAGGCGATCCTTGACTTCGTCGAACAGGCTGGCGCGGCGCAGGCTCTTTTCGACGATTTCCTGAAGCTGCTGGCGGTTCTTGGCAAGACCATGAATGCGCGGACCATAGGCAACGTTTTCGAAGATCGATTTCGGGAAAGGATTGGGCTTCTGAAACACCATGCCGACACGGGCGCGCAGCTCGACCACGTCGATCTTCGGATTGTAGATGTCCTCGTCGTCGAGCGTGATCTTGCCGCCGATCTTGCAGCCTTCGATCGTATCGTTCATGCGATTGAGACTGCGCAGGAACGTCGACTTGCCGCAACCGGACGGACCAATCAGGGCGGTCACCATCTTTTCCGGCACGTCGAGGCTGACACCGAACAAGGCCTGCTTGTCGCCGTAGTGAACGGTCACTTCCTTGCCTTGCATCTTGATCGCGTTGGGCTGGGCGTTCATTTTGTCGTTTACCGCCTTTTCGAGATTTCGTTCGGTCATAAGATTCATAACTAGGTCCTCTCTCGAGCCGTTACCAGCGACGCTCGAAGCGCCGGCGCAGAATGATTGCTGTGATGTTCATGACCGCGAGGAAGAGGAGCAGCACGATGATAGCACCGGACGTCCGTTCGACGAAGGCACGTTCCGCCTCATTGGCCCACATATAGATCTGCACCGGCAGAGCGGTCGCAGGATCGAGCGGCGTTACCGGATTATTGGCGACGAACGCGACCATGCCGATCAAAAGCAGCGGTGCGGTTTCGCCGAGCGCATGGGCGAGACCGATGATTGTCCCGGTCAGGATGCCGGGCGCCGCCAGCGGCAGCACATGGTGGAACACCATCTGCGTCTTCGAAGCGCCGATGCCAAGCGCTGCGGCGCGGATTGACGGCGGGACGGCACGCAGCGCGGCGCGGGTGGCGATGATGATCGTCGGCAGGGTCATGAGGGTCAGGACGAGGCCGCCGACCAGCGATGCCGAACGCGGCATGTGCAGGAAATTGATGAAGACGGCAAGGCCGAGCAGACCGAAGACGATTGAAGGGACGGCCGCGAGATTGTTGATGTTGACCTCGATAATGTCCGTCAGTCGGCTCTTCTTGGCATATTCCTCAAGATAGATCGAAGCGGCAACGCCAATCGGCAGGGAAAGGCAAAGCACGATCAACATCATGTAGAGCGAGCCGATGAGTGCCACGCTCAGACCCGACGTTTCGGGGCGGCTCGATGCGCCATAGGTGAACAGACCGGTGTTGAAGCGCTGGGCCATGGCGCCCTCGCCCTTCAGCTTGTTCATCCACTCGACCTGCTTGTCGGAAACCTTGCGTCGCGTCTGATCGACGCTGAGATCGATCTGGCCCTTGAAGGCGGAGTCGATGTCGGCGCCGGTAAGTACCCAGACATTCTGCGTCGTGCCGATGAGCGCCGGATTGCCGGCGACCAGTTCACGCAACTGTCCCCGCACACCATCCGAGAACAGCTTGCCGAGTTCGCGCAGGCCTGGCTTGTCGCTCTGGCTCACGCCCAGCTTTTCGGCCAGGGCATTGCGGGCGAGAAGCGGGTAGTTGGCCGTCAGCAATACGTTGGGATCGGTGGCGCGCTTGTTGTCGGGGTCGATGATCTTCGGGTCGAGATTGATCGAAAGATTGACCTCGGTCTGCCAGAACGCGGTGTAACCGTTGGAGAACACCGAATAGAGCAGGGCAAACAGGAAGAAAATGCCGATCGCAATGGCAATGATACCGTAAAGCCTGAAGCGGCGCTCGGCCGCATAGCGGCGCTTGAGGCCAATGTCACGGCGGGCAGGCCTGGCTGAGACAGCAGCGGGATTGAGGGCTATGTCGGTCATTCGTACTGCTCCCGGTACTTGCGCACGATGTAGAGCGCGAAAATATTCATCGCCAGCGTGATGAAGAAAAGGGTGAGGCCGAGGGCGAACGCCACCAGGGTTTGCGGCGAGTTGAACTCGAGGTCGCCCGTCAGCTGATTGACGATCTTGACGGTGATCGTCGTCATCGCGTCAAACGGGTTGATGTTGAGGTTGGCTGCGACACCGGCCGCGAGCACCACGATCATGGTCTCGCCGATGGCACGCGATGCTGTGAGCAGCAGCGCCCCCACGATGCCGGGCAGCGCTGCGGGGAGCACCACGCGGCGGATCGTTTCGGAGCGGGTCGAGCCCAGTCCGAGCGAACCGTCGCGAAGCGAGCCTGGCACGGCCGTAATGATATCGTCCGAGAGCGATGACACGAACGGGATCAGCATGACGCCCATGACAATCCCGGCGGTGAGAACACTCTGGGCCATGATGAAGGCGTAGCCGCCCGAAATCGCGGCGCTGAGATCGCGCAGGAACGGCCCAACCGTGACAAGCGCGAAGAAGCCATAGACGATCGTCGGGATGCCGGCGAGCACTTCAAGCATGGGCTTGACCACGGAGCGAACATTGCGGCTGGCATATTCGGCCATGTAGATTGCGGAGAACAAACCGACCGGAACCGCAAACAGCATGGCGACGAAGGCGATGTAGATCGTGCCGGCGAGGAGCGGGATAAGACCGAACTGACCTTGTGATCCGCCGGACCCGGCAGCGGCAAAGCGTGGGTCCCACACGGTTCCGAAGAAGAAGCTTGTCGGGGAAACCGACTGGAAGAACGTCAATGTCTGGAACAGCATCGACAGAATGATGCCCACGGTCGTGAGGATGGCGATCGTCGAGGCGGCGATCAATCCAGCGAGAATGACGCGTTCGACATTGTTGCGCGCCCGCGCCCGCACGTGGACGCCCGAAATACCGAAGATCGCGCCGGCAAGGGCAAGCACAAGGGCGATGCCACCGCCAATCGTACTTGCCCGTACGCTATTCTTGTTCCATTCGACGGCAATGGGGATCATGAAATCCTGACCGTCCGGCGCGAGTGCCACACCCTTGCTGGAAAGAAGCGGGCGAAGTTCGGCAAAGGTCTGCGGAAGGTTGGCCTTCTCTTCACTGGTGAGCTTGTCGAGACCGCGCGCAATGCCGCTGACCATTCCAAGTTCGAGACTTTGGCTGGCAATGACCGAATCGGC
The DNA here is from genome assembly GCA_900473175.1 of Hyphomicrobiales bacterium. GTDB lineage: Bacteria > Pseudomonadota > Alphaproteobacteria > Rhizobiales > Rhizobiaceae > Phyllobacterium. The sequence goes on from UCKM01000021.1 coordinate 43,549, forward strand.
GGTATGCGCAGGCAACTCGGCAATGGCGGAGCGTTCGAGATAGATGCTCGTGGCGCCGGCCCAGAGGGCGAGAAACAGGATAGCCGGCAGCGCCGAAGCCAGGAATACCCACCAGCCATGATAGTGGGGCAACGAGTGGGCCTTGATGCTTCCATTGTCCTTGCCGACCGCGCGCTGGCGCCCGAGGAAGTATCCGACAACACCAATTGCAACGACAATGACAAATACCAATGAAGTGGACATCAAAGCTTCCTCGATCTGTCCTGTAAACGTACGGAATTCAAACGGGAATGCGGGCAGCCAAGCCGCCCGCATCACCAGTTCAAATTTTAGTTCTTCATTGTGGTCCCGGCAGCAAAAGCATCGCGCTGTGCCTTGCGTTCGGCATCCGGAGCAGCAACCAGGCCATACTCGACGAGCGGGCTGTCGTCACCGATCATCTGATCGCTGAGGAAGAAGTCGACATATTCCTTCAGGCCGGGGATGACGCCCAGATGCGCCTTCTTGACATAGAAGAACAGCGGACGCGATACCGGATACTTGCCGGTGGCAATTGTTTCGGTGCTTGGAACGACATCGGAAACCGATGCGACCTTCAGCTTGTCGGCATTGTTTTCGTAGAATGCGAGGCCGAATACGCCAACACCGGTCTTGTTGGCATCGATGCGAGCCAGCGTTTCCGGATAGTCGCCATCAATGTCGATCGCCTTGCCGTCCTTGCGGATCTTGACGCAGGCAGCGGCGGCGGCCTTGTCATCGAGGCCGAGCTTCTTGATAGCGTCGGCGGCGCCGGTTGCCTTGCAACCGCCGGTCATCAGCTTCTCTTCGAAGACTTCGCGAGTGCCGTGCTTTTCGCCAGGAATGTATGCGGCGATATCCCAATCCGGAAGGTTCGGATTGACCTGGTTCCACTTGGCATTCGGATTGTCGACGAGCTTGCCGTCAACAACGATCTGTGCGGCGAGCGCCAGGTAAATGTCCTTCGGTGTGATCTTCCAGTCCGGACCCTTGATATCAGTCGCGAAGACGATGCCGTCATAACCGATGCGGATTTCTTCAACATCCTTGACGCCGGCGTCGACGCAGGACTTCAACTCGGCGTCCTTGATGGGACGGGAAGAATTGGCAATGTCGATCGTTTCTTCACCAACGCCCTTGCAGAATTCTTTGATGCCTGCGCCCGATCCACCGGACTCAACGACCGGCGTTTTGAAGTTGGGGAATGTCTCACCGAACGATTCGGCCACGATCTTGGCATAAGGCAGCACCGTCGAGGAGCCTGAAACCTGGATCTGGTCGCGGGCGGATGCGCCAACTGTCGATGCGGCCACCGCAATTGCAAGCAATGCGGCCGTGGAAATTAGCTTGTTCATAGGAGCAGCTCCTGTTGGTTTAATTCTTGTGACGCCTCCGACGTCGGCTGCGGTCTATCGAACCTTTATTACAGTCGTATGACAGTAATGTAACAGTTGTGTAGCAGCGATTGTGTGCGGGTCCATCTGCGACTTGAATAAAAAACGCCTCTGAAACCAGAAAGTTACCCGTCTACTGAATTGGATGTAGAAGGCGCCGCGTCAGATCGCCAACGATTCCAGTAACTTCTCGCATTTTAATTGCGACGGCGGCCCATTCATCGCCGGGGTGCGGCCGCCGCAGCCCCTGCCTCGCTCAGTTTCGCTTGCACATGTGCCATCGGGAGCGCGTTTTTCTCAGCCAAACATCTTTGTCACAATCCTATGTTGACACATCGCAATGCGCATCATATTCCTCAAGTCATCCGATGACTTGAGGAATGGTCAATCATGCAACCTGCAGCGCGCACCAATTTGGCGGAAACGGCGGTTAACAATATCCGGGCCGAGATCACTGCCAATCGCTGGCAGGTCGGCGATCGCATTCCTAACGAGGCGACGCTCGCCGACATGCTCGGCGTCAGCCGCGGCACGGTGCGGGAAGCGGTGCGGGTTCTGGTCTCGCAAGGCTTCCTTGAGACACGCCAGGGATCTGGAACCTATGTGCGATCCGTTATCGATGCGGACGACAGTCTTTTGAGGATGCGGCGCACCGGCCTGCGCGATCAGATCGAAACACGCTGCGCGCTTGAAGTCGAGGCGGCTCGCCTCGCCGCCATGCGCCATACGCCTGCGATCATCGCCGAGCTGCGCCAGCTGCTTACTGATCGCGGCGAATATGACCCGGCTCACCATGATCGTTACGTCCAGCGCGATCTTGCCTTCCACAAGGCGGTTGTTGCCGCCTCGGGCAACCGTGCCTTTGTCGAGGTCTATGAGTTCTTCGCGGCCTCCATTCAGGAGGTTATCAAGGCGACTGTGACTGGCGAACTTCCTGAACCGGACATGGCCGCGCATTTGTCGATTGTGGACGCGATCGCGTCCGGCAATCCCGACCGTGCGGCAGCCACCACCCGCGCCTTCATGGCGCCGATCCTTGAAGAGATCGACAGGCTTCTCGCATCATGATGAACTACATGGCCGCCACCCCCCGTGCTGACAGCGCCGTCAGCGAGCAGCTGATCAATGCCGAAGCGGACAGCATTCCGCCGCCGCGCGCGCCGGTTTTTGCAAGCCGCCCCGCCGCGATCATCACAGGCCTCAGCCTCGTTCTGATCGCCTTCAATCTTCGCCCCGTCTTTTCAAGTGCTTCTGCGCTGCTGCCGGAGATTATCGCGCATACCGGTCTCTCCTCGTTTGGCGCCGGCGTATTGACGACGCTGCCGGTCGTATGTCTCGGCCTGTTTGCCCCGCTCGCGCCAAGACTCGCACAGCGCATTGGCGCCGAACGTACCCTGCTCGCTGTCCTGTTGCTTCTGGCATTCGGCACCGCCTTGCGCGGATTTCAATCCCTGCCGCTGCTCTTCGTCGGGACAGCGCTTGCAGGGGCCTGCATCGCCATCGGCAATGTCCTTTTGCCCGGGTTGGTAAAGCGCGACTTTGCCAGTCGAACCGGCATGATGACCGGCCTCTACACGATGGCGCTATGCGCCGGCGCTGCCAGCGCCGCCGGTTTCACGCTTCCGCTGCAGCGGATGCTGGGCGGCTCCTGGTCACTGGCGCTCGGGGCCTGGGCGATACCGGCGCTGTTGGTGGCATTGATCTGGTTCCCGCATGCCTTTTTCAGAAAGGTCCGGACCAAACATGCCGGCTTCAGGGTCGAAGGTCTCTGGCGGGACCCGCTCGCCTGGCAGGTCACCCTTTTCATGGGCCTGCAATCCGCCCTCGCCTACTGCGTCTTCGGCTGGCTTTCCCCAATCCTGCGCGAGCGCGGTCTCGACGGCGTGACCGCTGGTGTTGTCGTTTCTGTATCGGTGATGGTGCAGGTGTTTGCCTGCCTCTTTGTGCCGTCGATTGCCGTGCGCTGCAAGGACCAGCGCTTTGTCAGTCTCAGTCTCATTGCCCTCGCCGTGACCGGTCTGCTCGGCTTCCTTTTCGCGCCTTTGTCCACTGTCTGGCTGTGGGCCATTGTACAGGGCCTCGGACAAGGCGGGCTGATCGCCGTCGCCATGACAATCATTGTCCTGCGGTCAGCCGATGCGCACATAGCCTCGCATCTCTCCGGCATGGCGCAATGCATCGGCTATATGCTTGCCGCTGTCGGCCCGTTGCTCGTCGGGCTCATCCACAGTCTCACGGGGAGTTACAGCGCCACCGCGGTTCTGTTCGTTCTGCTTGGGCTGGGTGTGGCGATTTTCGGCTGGGGCGCAGGCCGGGCGGCCCACGTCAATGCCCGGACTATCGCGATTTAGAAATATCGGCATAATATGCTACGGAAGTAGGAACCAATTATAGTCTCCGGCATTTGTTGCGTTAGCCTAAGGAGTTGAGTATTGGCGCCACGTGCGAACTGGAAAGGTTATCTGAAGGTCGCGGAGCTTACCTGCCCCGTTGGCCTTTACACAGCCGCATCAACCTCTGACCGCATCGCTTTTCATACGATCAACCGCGCCACGGGCCACCGCGTCCAGCGCCAGTTCATCGATGGCGATACCGGCAAGCCGGTCGAAAAGGAAGATCAGGTCAAGGGCTACGAGGTCGGCTCCAATGACTATATCATCCTGGAGCCCGATGAGGTGGCCGCAGCAATCCCGGAAAGTGACAAGACCCTTTCCGTTGACGCATTCATCTCCTATGACGACCTCGACGATCTCTACTTCGACAAGCCCTATTATCTGACGCCGAGCGACAAGAATGGCCAGGAAGCCTTTGCACTGATCCGCGATGGGCTCAAAGCCAAGAACGTTGCGGCGCTGGCCCAGACGGTGCTTTTCCGGCGTGTCCGCACGCTCCTTATCCGTGCCGATGGTGCGGGCCTGACGGCAACAACCTTGAACTATGATTATGCGGTGCGCTCCGCCAAGGATGCGTTCAGCGATATTCCCGAGATAAAGATCAAGGGAGAAATGCTTGAGCTTGCCAAGCACATTATTGAAACGAAGCAAGGCACGTTCAATCCGGCGGAATATACGGATCGCTACGAGGCGACACTGGCCGAATTGGTCAAGGCCAAGCTTGAAGGCAAGGCGATCCCCACGCGCAAGCCGCAGAAATCCGAAAAGGTCGTTGATCTGATGCAGGCCCTGCGCGAAAGCGCGGGCATGATGAAGAAGCAGCCCGCCACGAAGAAGGCCGCAACCGGAAAGGCCAAGGCCGAGCCTGCGCGCCGGAAAGCGAGTTAGGCCGTAATCGATGGTTGCGCTCGAAACCTATCGGAAGAAACGCAATTTCAAGACGACACCGGAGCCCAAGGGGCGCAAGGCCAGCAAAGCCGGCCACAGTTTTGTCGTCCAGAAGCATGATGCGACAAGGTTGCATTATGATTTTCGCCTTGAGATGGACGGCGTTCTGAAAAGCTGGGCCGTTACGCGCGGTCCAAGCCTCGTTCCTGGCGAGAAGCGCCTCGCGGTTCACGTCGAAGACCACCCGCTCGAATATGGCGATTTCGAAGGCACGATCCCCAAAGGCGAATATGGCGGCGGAACCGTCATCGTTTGGGATCGGGGCACCTGGACACCTGTAGAGGATCCCGACCGCGGTTACGCCAAGGGCCATCTGGAATTCGAGCTTCACGGCAGGAAGCTTTCCGGGCGATGGCATCTCGTCCGCATGCATGGCAGACCGCGCGAGAAGCGTGAGAACTGGCTGCTGATCAAGGCCGAGGATGATGCCGCACGCACGCCCGGCGACGCCGACATTCTCGAAGAAATGCCAAAGTCGGCCAAGACGGGCCGCGACATTGCCGAGGTCGCGGGCGAGGAACCCGGATGGTCGTCGAAGACCGGCAAGATCGACAAGAGCCTCCCCAAGGCCAAGACGCCGAGGAAAAAGCCAGCCGCCATTGCCGAGATTGAGACCCCGGATCCTTCCAGCATCAAGGGAACCAAAAAAACGCGCCTTCCTGTCTTTGTCGAGCCGGCCTTGGCTACGCTCGCAACCAAGCCGCCTGCCGGGGAGCGTTGGGTTCACGAAATAAAATTCGATGGCTACCGGCTGCAGGCCCGCATCGAGGCCGGACGCGTCAAGCTCCTCACCCGCAGCGGTCTCGACTGGACCAAGAAATTCGGCAAGGAGATCATCGCCGCGCTTCAGGAACTTGCAGTGGGCACGGCATTGATCGATGGCGAGCTGGTGGTAGAACCGGCTGCCGGCGCCTCGGATTTTTCCGCCCTCCAGGCCGATCTCAGCAATGACCGGACAGATCGCTTCATCTTCTATGTCTTCGACCTTCTTTACCTCGACGGCTACGACCTGCAGGCTTTACCGCTCCTCGAACGCAAGGCGATCCTGCAGAAGATCGCCGGAGACGGGACTGGCATGATCCGCTTCAGCGAGCATTTTGAAGGAGATGGCGCGATCGTGCTCGCCCATGCCTGCCGGCTCAGCCTCGAGGGAATCGTCTCGAAACTGCGTGATGCACCCTACCGTTCCGGCCGCGTCAAGAGCTGGGTCAAGGCGAAATGTTCCAAGAAGCAGGAGTTCGTCATTGCCGGTTACGTTCCGTCGACCACGTCGCGCAGGGCCATCGGCTCTTTGGTCATGGGGGTCTACAACGGCAAGAAGCTCGAGCATGTCGGGCGGGTGGGCACCGGATATAGCACGTCGATGGCTGAGGAACTTTTTCGCAAGCTCGAGCGTATCCGCCAACCTGAAAGCCCCTTTGCCGAACGGCTTAGCGCAGACGCCGCAAGGCAGGTGCGCTACACCAAACCGCAACTCGTCGCCGAGGTGGAGTTCCGGACCTGGACTGCCGACGGGAATCTGCGCCACGCGTCGTTCCGGGGCCTTCGTGAAGATAAGTCCCCACTCGACGTTGTCAGGGAAACGCCGCAATCGGCTGCCTTGCCGAAAACGCAGAGGTTTACCGTGAAACTCACCCATCCCGACCGCATCTATTGGCCCGAGCAGGGCGTCACCAAACAGGGGCTGGCCGACTATTACACCGATGTCTGGCCTTATATCGAGCCTTTTGTCGTCAATCGCCCGCTCGCCCTATTGCGCAGTCCAGAGGGCATCACCGGCCAATCCTTTTTCCAGAAGCACGCCTGGAAGGGACTGAACTCGAATATCGGTCTCGTCAAGGACCCCAAGGACAAGGACGATGAACCGCTGATCTGCATAAAGGATCTCGACGGGCTGATCGGGCTCGTGCAATCGGCAGTCCTGGAGATTCACCCTTGGGGCTCAACCGTCGCCGACTGGGAACATCCGGACATGATCATCATGGACCTTGATCCCGGCGATGGTGTGCCTTGGGAACAGGTGATCAGGGCGGCGGAGGAAACGCGCGAGCGGCTGGAGCAAACCGGTCTCAAGGCCTACCTCAAGACTTCGGGCGGCAAGGGCCTCCACATCGTCTCTCCGGTGAAACCGAAGGCCGCCTGGCCGGATGTAAAGGCGTTCACCAAGGCCATTGCCGATTCCATGGCGTTGGACAGCCCCGACCTTTACGTGTCGACCATTACCAAGTCGAAGCGCCACGGCAAGATCCTCATCGACTATCTGCGCAACCAACGCGGCACCACGGCCGTCGCGCCTTACTCTACCCGGGCACGCCCGGGCGCGGCAGTGTCGATGCCGCTCGAATGGAGCGAACTTACGCCAGGGATAGGTCCCGCCTATTTCACCGTATTGAATGCGCCGATCCGCGTCGCCTCGTACAAGGCCGATCCATGGGCGGATTTTCGCGCCTCCGCCGTCCCCATCGAAAGACCGAAGGCGACGCGCAAGAAGAGCAGCTAGTTCCTATTCCTTCTTCGGCTTGCTTTCGCTGGCAATGCTCTTGCGCAAAGCGTCCATGATGTTGATGACGTTACTGGGCTGCTCGGTCTCGCCTGCCTGTGGCTTGGCCGGGCGCTTCTTGCCCTTCTTCTTGGCCGCAATGATTTCGAGCAGCCGATCCTGGACAGGATCGTCTACCATCTTCGGGTCCCAGGGTTTGGTACGTTCGTCGATCAATGTCTTCACCAGCGCCATCAACTGCGCGTCGGTCTTCCCGGTTGGAATGTCGCCGAAATAGCCCTCGCGATCGCGCACCTCATCGCCATAGCGTAGCGTCCACAGCACGATGCCGCGTCCGCGTGGCTCGAGCATCACCGCTCGCTCGCGCCGGTACATGACGAGGCGCGCGATACCGACCCTCCCCGTCGCTTCCATGCCGGCGCGGATCACCGAAAAGGCTTCCTCCCCGACGGGGTCGTCGGGGGTCAGATAATGGGGTTTGTCATACCAGATCCATTCGATGCTTTCGCGGGGCACGAACATCTCAATATCGATCGTGCGCGTACTTTCCAGCGCCACCGCGTCGATTTCGTCATCCTCGAGCACGACGTATTCGTCCTCGCCGCGCTGATAACCTTTCACTTCATCGTCCTCGTCGACCGGCTTGCCGCTAACAGAGTCGATATACTGGCTGACCACGCGATTTCCGGTTTTCCGGTTGAGCGTATGAAACCTTATCTTCTCTTCATCGGTCGTCGCTGGCACCATCGCCACCGGGCAGGTGACGAGCGAAAGCTTGAGATAGCCTTTCCAGAATGAACGTGGAGCCATTGACGCACCTTCCCCGAAGTTCTGCGAAAACGACTAAACCAGCAATTCGTTCCCGAGGCGAGCCCTCAGGGCAATTTTGCAGCGAGCACATCCAGCTTGTGGATCTGCGGCGCAGTGGCGAAAAGCTCATCCGCCCGCCCCATCAAGGCTGCCGCAACCTTACCGGAAAGATGCGCGCCGCGCCCCTCCTCGTCCGCAAACGCGTCGAAGATGGCAAAGTTGCTCTTGCCCGTCCGGATCGCGAACCAGGCGATGGTGCCCGGCTCGTCATTAACGAGCGGAAGTGCGGATTTCAGAAACGCAGCGACCTCCTCTTCCTTCCCGGGCTTGGCTTCGAGCGGCACGTAGAGAGCAAGCTTGACCATGATCGTTCCTCCGCTGGGCGTGGGGTCCATCGCCACCAGGGCCTGGCCTCTGGCATCCGGACGCTTTCTTCACGTTGCGCCTTTTTGACGGTCAAGGGAACTGTCGTGCATGGATCGACGTTTCGGGCAGCGGAGATGTGGAAACAAGATGAAGCCGGATCACCAATATTATGCGAGTGAACTTGGCCTGAAGCTGGTCGATCCGGAAGAATTTGCCCTGAAGCGCGACCTCCATAAAGGGACGTTCCGCTATGTCCGCACCAACGGACGGCCCATCTCAAGGAAAGACGAAGAGCGCATCATTGGGCTGGTCATCCCTCCCGCTTGGACAGAAGTCATTTGCTGCGATGATGCCGATGGCCATATCCAGGCGGTTGGCAAGGATGCTCTTGGACGTCGTCAATATATCTACCATCCCGAATGGGAGCAGGTCCGCAATAGTATGAAAACCCATCGCCTGCTCACGTTCGGCAAGGCGCTTCCGCGCATCCGCAAGCGCATCCTCAACGACATGCGCCGCGAACCGATTTCAAGCCGGCCGCTGGCTGCCCTCGCAATCAAGCTGATCGATCAGAAGGTTTTTCGCGCAGGACACGAAAAATACGCCAAGGATGGAGGCCGCGGGATCGCCTCGCTCAAGAGCAGCGACCTGAAGATCAATGGCAATATCGCCAGCTTCATCTTCGACGGAAAGTCAAAGAAAAAGAATGAGATAATCATCAAGGACCGCTCCGCAGTGAAGCGATTGCGCACGTTGAAAAGACGGGGAAGGTTGTTCCAATACAAGGACGACCGCCGCTGGCGCAACCTACATGCGGATAAGCTCAATGAATATCTGCGCGAGATTTCCGGCTCAAAGGTCAGCGCCAAGGATTTCCGGACGTTTCATGGCTCCGCCCGTGCGCTGGCCTTTCTTGCCGAGATCGATGCGCACAGCGAAGCTGCCAGGAAACGCGCCATCGCGGCCGCGATGCGCAACGTTGCAGAGTTCCTGCGCAACACGCCCGCCGTAACGCGATCGAGCTATGTCCACCCGCTGGTGATCGATTGTTTCAACGCGGGAGAACTTAGCAAATCTCTCCTGCGTGCTCCCTACCGCAAGGGCCTCAACGGTCCCGAAACCGGCTTGATGCGTCTGCTGGAGGCGGCCCAGGCGTGACCATTCAAAGCGGTTTTCCAGAATGCGCCAACAGCAATTTTTTTGACCCGAGCGGAAGGCCAGCAACCCGTTGCTAGAATTCGTTCCCAAAGGGGAGATTCTGCATTGCGGTAAGTGGTATCAAATACTGATCAATTAGATTCGATTTGCTGCGGCGGCGGAAATGCGCTTAGCTTTTCGATATCACCAGCGGGAAACGGCGGCCCGCCTCAAGGTGGGTTCTCGCCTGAAAATTTGGAGCGTGTCATGGCCTTCTTTGATCGCGATCGACGCATTTTCACGACCACTGATTGGGAAACCATGCAGCGTGCCCATAACAAGGCTTCGCTCTTGCTGGACCGCTGTCCCAAGACAGATGCAAGGTGCAATGAACTTGCCCGCGTCATCATGGCGATCTTCGAAAGTGGCGTTCGCGATGAAGACGACCTCGCTGCGATGGCGGCAAACCGTGAGCTCAATTTCCTCGCGGCCCGCGGGCTTTTTCAGAAGCCATTTCCATTCGGAAATGCCAAGGCGCCCCCTCGGGAAGCTCCCCTCAAGCACTAGGCTCGGGACCTGACATTTGTTTCTTTTGCTCTTTCAGCAATTGCGCCAACAAATCCATTGAAGGAACGGGGCGGGCGATCGCATAGCCCTGTAGCGCGTCGCAGCCGAGCTTGCGCAGGAGCTTGGCGTGTTCCAGTGTTTCTACGCCTTCCGCAATCACTTCTATGTCGAGCGTTTTGGCTATGTCGACGATCGACCTGACAAGACTTTGCTGTTCAGGCGAGATTGTGATGGGCATGACGAGACGCCCGTCAATTTTCAACCGCTTCGGCTTGAGCTTCAACAGTCCGATGATCGAGGCATGCCCAGAGCCGAAATCATCGACCTCGATATCGATCTTCATCTGTTTCAGCAGCGATATGTTCAGGAGAACTTCGTCTTCGATCTCATCGAGAAAAATTGTCTCCAGCAATTCGAAGGAAATCGTGTGCGGCTTGATCTTCAGCTGCCGCAATTGGTCGACCAGCGTTGGGTCTGAGAGTCGGGCCGCCGACGTATTGACGGCAATACGCGGAACAACAAGGCCCAATTCCTCCCACGACTGCCGGTCGCGCAGCACCGCCTCCAGGATGGCAGCATCGAACTCGGCCATCAATCCAAGGGTCAGGACCACTTTCATGAACGACTCGGGCGCAAGCAGTCCCCGTCTTGGATGCTGCCAACGCGCCAAGGCCTCTATTCCGACGACACGCCGCGTTCGAGCATCGACCTGTACCTGATAGAAGGGGGCGAACTCGCCTCGCCCCAAACCGCGTTTGACATGTTCGGCAATCCGCCGGTCGCGAAACATCTCCGTTTTCAGATGCGGCGCGAAAAATTCGACCCTGTTGCGTCCAAGCTTCTTGGCGCGGTAGAGCGCGATGTCGGATTCGGCCAACAGGCTTGCGGCGTTTCCGTCATTCACCCAGGCAACACCAATCGACGCGCCCGTTTGCAACAGCGTCCCGCCGTGGGATACGCCCTGCTTGAGCAAGCGGACAACGTGCTCTGCCACGACTTCCAGTTCCCGTATCGTCGAGAAATTCGACAGCAAAATGATGAATTCGTCGCCCCCCATGCGGGCAACGAACCCACCCTCCGGAACGACCGATGCAATCATCAGCGCCGCGGATTTGAGCACGGCATCGCCGGCGGCATGGCCCGCCGTATCGTTGACCTGCTTGAAATAATCGAGATCGATATGGAGCAGCGCCAGCCGCTCGCGAGTGCCGTCATTCGACAGTTCGCCAAGACGCCTGTCGAAGAACCGGCGGTTGGGCAGCCCCGTAAGGTAGTCATGTTCGGCCGCATATTCGATCTGTGCCGAACTGGCTTCCAGAGCGATTGTTCTCGCCTCTGCAATCGCCTTCTGGTGTGAAAGCTCCCGCGCCAGCATGACGTCCGTCGTCACGTCCCACTCCGCGCCAATGAACGTCCCCGATGCACCGTCATCATAATAATGCGCCCTCGATCTGAGATGGCGTATGTCCCCATTCGGCAGGACAACCCTGAATTCGGACTGGTAGTCACCCTTGCGCAGAACCGCGTCTTCGAAATCCAGTTCGGCCCTGGTGCGGTCATCGGGATGTATCGCTCCAATCCATTGATCAGCAGTGACCCTTCGCTGGGTCAGGCCAGTCGCGTAGAGCCTGTGCATCTGCAAATCCCAGAGCAGTTCGCCAGTTTCGACATTGTGTTCCCACACCCCGATCTGGGACGCATCAAGCGCAAGCTCCAGCCGGCGAAGGAGGTTCTGGAATTCCTGCTCTGATCTTTCCGGGTTCATTTTCTTTTTTCGTGTGATCTCCGCCCGCTCGACTCATATCCTGAAACGGCCGTCCCGAGAAATAAAGCCTTTCTGAAGAAGCTGATGCCCGAACACGCAAAAATGGCGCTGACAAAACAATTCAATGCAACCGGAAGTGTTTAAGATAAATCAAGCATGTTGGTATTTATCGGTCGCTGCTCATAGATTGTTCATCTGATCCGGGTGATTCTGCGATCAGCAGGTTCTGGGGACAATGGACATGAAGACAATAATTCTGGCGGCGGCGATTGTCGCCCTCGCAAGCGCGGCTTCGGCCGAGGAATTAAAACTGAGAGTTGCAACGGAAGGCGCCTATCCGCCCTTCAACTCAGTGGATGCTTCCGGAAACCTTGTCGGGTTCGATGTCGATATTGCCAAGGCGGTTTGCCAGGAAATGAAAGCCGAATGTTCATTCGTCGCTGTTCCGTGGAATGACATCATCAACCGGCTGGAAAAGAACGACTACGACCTCATCGTCGCCAGCATGTCTTTCACCGAGGAACGCGCTACAAGGATGGAGTTCTCCACTTCCTATTACCGGTCGCACTCGGCCTTCGCCGGCGATCCGAACAAGTTCAAGGACATATCTCCAGCAGCGCTGGCGGGCTTTCGCATCGCAGCAGGCAACCAGACGATACAGTCGGAATATCTGCAGAAGGTCTACACGGACAGCAAGATCGTGCTGACGAAGGACGAGCCCGAAGCGCAGAAGCTGCTTCAATCGGGCGCTGTCGACCTGATCCTGGCGGATTCCATCGACCTGCTCACCTTTCTTCAGTCGCCGGAGAATTCGAAGTTCGACTATGTCGGCGACCCCGTAACCAACGGCTTTCTGAAAAGCTCGGCACACATAACTGCCCATAAGGGCAATACGGAACTGATCAGCAAAGTCAATATCGCGATCGACCGGATAAGGCTTAACGGCACCTATGATCGCATCAACAACACCTATTTTCCCTTCAGCATCTACTAGGTCTTAGACGGGACATGGCGGCACAAAAAAAAGGAATGCAGATATCGATGGCGGCGGCAGGCAGGCTGCTCATCGGATTCGTGCTTCTTTACGCGATCGTCGCCGCCGGATTTTCCATTGTGTTCCTGCGCAAGATCGAAAGCGACGCCCGCTATACGCAGGAGCAGCAGTTGCCGCTTGTGTTGAGCCAGAACCGCAATGCGATCAAGGTCGAGCGGCTGGCTTCTCTGGCCCGGTCGATCTATCTCGCCAGGGATCGCGAACTTGAACGCCAGCTGCAGTTGCAGACTCACGTGCTCGCGCAGAGTTTCACCCTCGACGAGAATGATGAACTGGCAATGGGCGTCCAGCAGGTGAGCGGGCACGTCAAGCAGATCGTCGCGATCCGGGACCAGATCCGCAAAATGGATTCCGGCGACGCGAGCCCCGATCCAGCCGTGCGCGCCAACCTGGAAAGGCAGGCGCTGGAAACCTATCAGAGCGCCATGCACGTCACCGACAAGCTCAGCCAGTCCATTGTCAGCGATGCAGCAGTGCTCGCCTACGGCATGTCCGGCGACATCCAGCGAACCGCCAAGATGATTCAGATCGCGTGGATCATCATCCTGATACTTCCCGTCGCAACGGCAATCGGCGCGATCTACGTCGTGGGCAGGCATATTGTTGCGCCGATCAATTCGGCTATCGAAGGGCTCCGGTCTATCGATCGCTACGAAACACGCACTGTAAAGCTGCGCCGGCCGTTGTTCCGCGAATTGTCCACGATCTATAGGGCTATCGAGTCCTATGGACGGGTATCCAGCGATCTGTTGCGGGCAAATTCAATTCTCCAGGCCCTGTCGGAAGAAGATGGCTTGACGACGCTTGCCAACCGCAGGAGCTTCGAGAAGCGCCTCGGCGATGAGTTTGCCAAGGCGACGCAAGGTGGAACCGACCTGGCGATCCTGATGGTCGACCTTGACCATTTCAAATCAATCAATGACCGCTATGGCCACCAGATGGGCGACACGTGCCTCAAAATGACGGCGAACGTGCTGCGCAGCGTGGGTGCCGACCGCGAATGTCATGCTGCGCGCTATGGCGGCGAAGAGTTTTCGATATTGTTCCCAGGGTGCAATCTCAAGGAGGCAATTGCCGAAGCGGAGAAGATCCGGTTGTCCATCGCCAGCCTGCTCATCAAGACGGGCTACGACGAAGTTATCCGCATAACCGCAAGCGTCGGCGTCGCCACGGTCACCAGTGCAAAATTTGAAACCTCGGCCCAACTGCTCGAAAACGCCGATCGCGCGCTTTATCTTGCCAAGCACAGTGGACGAAACATCGTGAAATCACTCCCCTCTCAGGGACGAACAGATTTGAAATCCATAACCGCCTGATATTATGCAGGCTGCGGCACAATCATGGGGGATGATTTCATGCCAACGCTCTACTCGATCAAGCCTGCATTCCAGAACGTGCTGCGTCCACTCGTTGGCCGTCTTGTCAAACGCGGGGCGACGGCAAATCAGGTAACCATTGCCGCCCTGGTGATCTCGGTTGTTGCGGGCGCATTGATCGCGGCCTTTCCTGATCATGCTCGGCTTTTCTGGATACTTCCTTTGGTCCTGTTCGTCCGCATGGCGCTCAATGCCATCGACGGGATGATGGCCCGCGAATTCGGCCAGGCATCGAAACTGGGCGCCTACCTTAATGAACTTGGCGACGCGCTATCCGATATGGCACTCATCCTGCCGTTTGTCTTGGTCCCGCCATTTTCACCACCCGGCGTCGTCGGCTTCGCCATAACCGCGCTAATGGCGGAATATGCCGGAGTCCTAGGTGTGATGGCCGGCGGCGGCAGAGGCTATGACGGTCCATTCGGCAAGAGCGACCGGGCCTTGGCGCTCGGTATTATCGCCGCGTTGATCGCAAGCGGCGTTGTCCTCCCCGCCTGGTTTGGCTGGGTCTTCCCGCTCATGGCGCTGCTCTCGGTCTACACCATTGCCAACCGCATCCGTGCCGGCCTGCGCCGGGCTGAAACGGTGGTTGCCTGAATGATCTTTGCGACCGGAGCAGACCACAATGCGCGCTGAACTCTCCCCCGATCCCTCAGCGTCCCGCACGGTCGAAGAGGCATTTTTCCGGACCCATGACGGGACGGAGCTTTTTTACCGCAAATGGCCGGCGCATTCCGGTGCGCCGAAAGGCGCAGTCGTGCTCTTGCACCGGGGCCACGAGCATGGCAGGCGCGTGGCGCATCTGGTCGATGAACTCGGTCTCGGCGACTTCGCGTTCTATGCATGGGACGCGCGCGGCCACGGCCGGTCCCCTGGCCCTCGCGGCTTTTCGCCATCCTTCGCTGCGTCGGTGCGGGACCTTGACAGTTTCGTCCGGCATATCAGCGTTACGGATGGCATTGCCATCGAGGACGTGGCAGTCATTGCGCAATCGGTGGGCGCCGTTCTCGCCGCGACCTGGGTTCATGATTACGCGCCGCCGGTCCGGGCGCTGGTGCTCGCGTCGCCTGCCTTCAGCGTCAAGCTCTACGTTCCGTTCGCCCGGCAAGGCATCTCTCTCTGGCAACGGCTAAAGGGTCAGTTCTTCGTCAATTCCTATGTCAAGGCGAAATTCCTTACTCACGATCCTGAGCGGATCGCTTCCTTTGAACGCGACCCGCTGATCACCCGCGCGATTGCCTCCAACATCCTGCTTGATCTCTACAATGCCGCCGAGCGTGTCGTGGCCGACGCCCGGGCGATCATCGTCCCGACGCAATTGCTGATCTCCGGCAGCGACTGGGTCGTCCGCCATGCTCCGCAGCACCGATTCTACGAGAATCTCGCGCATCCTTTAAAGGAGCGGCATGTCCTCAAAGGTTTTTTCCACGACACGCTCGGCGAAAAGGATCGCGCAATCGCGATCGCTTACGCCCGCCGCTTCATCCTTGATCGCTTCGCAGCAGAACCGGCAAAATTGGACGTGACCGATGCGCATGCGACGGGTTTCACGCGCGACGAGCAGGACCGGTTGTCCTCGCCGCATGATCTGCTATCGGCGAGGGGGCTTTACTGGGCCGCCTACCGGGCGTCCATTCGTTTTGCCGCACTGTCTTCGCTCGGATTGAAAACGGGTGTCCGAACCGGTTTCGATTCCGGCTCCACCCTCGACTACGTCTACGAGAACGAGCCGCGCGGATTTGGACCGGTTGGCAGGTTGATCGACCGGCATTTCCTCGACGCGATCGGATGGCGGGGCATCCGCCAGCGCAAGCTTCATCTGCAGGAACTGATCGGGCTTGCACTCGCCCGCCTGCAGGAAAACGGCCGTTCGACACATATGCTCGATATTGCAGCGGGTCATGGCCGTTACGTGCTCGACGCCGTCGCCAGAGCAGAAGTGAAACCTGACAGCATCCGCATGCAGGACTATGTGCAGATTAACGTCGATGCCGGACGAAAACGCATTGCCGAGCGCGGCCTTGAAGACGTCGCGACTTTCCATCAGGCCGACGCCTTCGACGGTGACGGTCTGGCGGCAACCTCGCCCGCTCCGGACCTCGCCATCGTCTCCGGCCTCTATGAGCTGTTTCCCGACAACAGTTTGATCGAGCGTTCGCTCAATGGGCTGGCGAGAGCCATGCAGCCCGGAAGCCTCCTGATCTATACGAACCAGCCGTGGCATCCGCAGCTCGAAATGATCGCGCGGGCACTCACTTCGCATCGGGGCGGGAAGGCGTGGGTCATGCGGCGGCGCACCCAGGCGGAAATGGACCAGCTGGTGGCGGCCGCGGGCTTTCACAAGATCGAGCAGCGCATCGATGAATGGGGCATCTTCACGGTTTCGCTCGCGGAACGGCTATGACTGCACCGAGCGCTACGCCGATCGGACAATGGCGACTGAACCAGGTCGTGGCAAAGCGCGCCTTCCTCTGGCTGCTGATACTCGCCCCACTCTTCTACATCACTTATGGAGCAGCCAACTGGCTTGCCGCGCAGCGGACGAGCGTTCCCAACATCACTTTTGCTTGGGAACACGCCATTCCCTTCATGGCATGGACGATCTTTCCCTATTGGTCGATCAATCTCTTCTACGGGCTCTCGCTTTTTCTCAATGAGAGCATTGCCGACGTCGATCGCCTGGCAAAGCGCTATCTGACGGCGCAGGTGATTGCGGTCCTCTGTTTCATCGCCTTTCCGCTCACTTTCATTTTCCAGAAACCACCGACGAGCGGCGCGTCCGGCTTTCTGTTCGACCTGCTCGGCGGCTTTGACAAGCCCTTCAACCAGGCCCCTTCGCTGCACATAGCCCTGCTCGTCATTATCTGGGACCACTGGCGACCGCGCCTGTCAGGAGCGGTTCCGTGGATCTGGCACGTGTGGTGCCTGCTGATCGGCATTTCGGTACTCACAACCTATCAGCATCATTTCATCGACATCCCGACAGGCATATTGCTTGGCCTTTTTGCCCTGTGGCTGTTTCCGGCCGATGCGCCCTCCGCATTGGCGGGCTTTCGCATGACCGGCGACGCCAAGACCCGACGAATCGGCTGCTATTATGCTTTCGGCAGCATGGTTCTTCTCATCCCCGTCGTGGCCGGAACGGCTTCATCCGCTTTGTTCCTGTTTCTGCTGTGGCCCTCGTTGGCGCTCGCCATCGTTGCGTCCGGCTATCTCGGGGCAGGTCCCGGCGTTTTTCAGAAGCGTCCGGATGGAACAGTGTCCTTTGCCAGCCTGTGGCTGCTTGCGCCCTATCGCCTCGGCGCGGTTGTCAACCGCTATTGGTGGACGCGCAAGCTCGTGCCCTCCGTTCTAATTTGCCGCGGGGTACACCTCGGCCGCTTTCCGAAACGGTCGGAGCTCCCGGCCTATGCTGCGGTCATCGATCTCACCAGCGAGATGACAAGGCCCTTGGGCTGCGAGAATGACTGGCACGCCTTTCCGACCCTCGACCTCATTCCGGTTCCGCCGGGCAATCTTGAAAAGGCGGCCGAAGCCATCGAACATGCCCGCAGCAAAGGGCCGGTTCTTGTCTGCTGCGCACTCGGCTTCCAGCGCAGCGCGGCTGCGGTCGCGGTCTGGCTTTTGCGCTGTGGTCACGCAAACACTGCTACCTGCGCGATAGGCCTGATTGAATCCAAAGGCAGGCGGGTCCATTTGACAGAAGAGATGATTGCCACGGGAGAGAAAGCCGATGGATGAAGATGCAGGGACATTTGCCGCCCGGCTGACACGCAAGGCGCATACCTATGGCTTCCTGACTTGCCTGCTATTGGTCGCTTCCTCAATCGCCGGCGATGCCGGGGGCAAGCTTTTCGGCTGGCTCTGGCCGCTTTTCATTGTGGCCGGACTGGTCACGCTCTTCCTCGCCATCTATCTGCGTTTCGACGCGGCCCTCTTCCACTATATTGCCTCGCACGAGGACGTTTCCGACGGTTGCCGCGCAGCCGACAAGCTTCTTGAGCGCATGCACCTGCGCAAATGTCCCGAGGTCACACGCACGCTGCGCGCGCGTATTGCGGGCACCAACCGTCTGCTTATGAAGCTCCACCTTGCATTTGCAGGTTTTCTTGCTCTATTCGCCGCTGCGACGGCTTATGGATTGTGGATGACGTAACGCATTTCCAAAAGCATGGGGGAAACTCGATGATCGACGCAAAACCCGTCATGCGACGGGGAGCCGCCATGGTGCTTGCGGGATTGGCGCGCGCGATCACCGGCGTACGGCCGATCTGGCAAGGCAGCGCGCCGCAGGGCGGGCAGCGCATCTATTTCGCCAACCACGCCAGCCATGGCGATTTCATCCTGCTTTCAACCTGCTTGCCGCCGCAAGAGCGGGAGCGCACCCGCGCTGTCGCTGGCGCCGACTACTGGCGCAGGAATCGTATCCGCCATGTTCTCGCGCGCGATCTGCTCAATACGGTATTGGTCGAGCGCAACTGGATCGAACGGTCGCAGGATCCGATGGTCATCATGCTCGATGCGCTGAAGGACGGCCATTCGCTGATCATCTTTCCGGAAGGAACACGCAACATGACCGAGGAGCCGCTGCTGCGTTTCCGCTCCGGCATCTACAATCTTGCCCTCGCCCGGCCGGACGTCGAGCTCATCCCGTGCTGGATCGAGAACATGTCGCGCGTGCTGCCAAAAGGCGCGTTTCTGCCCGTGCCATTGCTATGCCGCGTCATCTTCGGTGCTCCGGTCGGCCTCGAACCGGATGAAGATCGCCACGCCTTCCTGGCGCGATCGCGCCAGGCCCTGCTTGATCTCAGTCCGGAACGGCAAAGAGAGCTCGATCATGGTTGAGACGGTGTGGCTGTTCCTCGGCCTCTTGGCCATACTCACTGCGGCGAGCGCGATCGCCACCATGCTCACCTGGAAAAATACGCGCAACGGCGACGTCCTGCCTGCCACACTCGCCAATCTCAATGCGCGCATCAAGGCCTGGTGGATCATGGTCGGCGCCATTTCCATTGCCTTTCTGTTCGGCAAGGGCGGCGTCATCTTGCTGTTCGCCTTCGTCTCCTTCGCGGCCCTGCGCGAATATGTGACACTCACCCACACGAGGCGCGGCGATCACTGGATACTGCTCGGCATGTTTCTCGTCATCATTCCGGTGCAATACTATCTGCTCTGGATCGAATGGTACGGGCTGTTTGCAATCTTCGTGCCGGTCTACTGTTTCCTCGCCATGCCCGCGCTCACCGCGATCTCCGGCGATACCGCCCGCTTTCTTGAGCGCGTCAGCGAGCAGCAATGGGGCATCATGCTTTCCGTCTATTGCCTCAGCCATGTGCCGGCCCTGCTGACACTGGCCATACCTGGCTTCGCCGGCAAGGGCTTGCTGCTCATTGCCTTCCTCATTGCCACCGTGCAGGGCAGCGACGTCCTTCAATATGTATTCGGCAAGCTCCTCGGCCGGCATAAGGTGGCACCGAGAATATCCCCCTCGAAAACCTGGGAAGGGCTCATCGGCGGCATCGTCAGCGCCTCCCTGCTTGGCGCCGCGCTGTCCTGGCTGACACCGTTCACGCCTGTACAGGCGGGACCGATGGCAGGTTTCGCCTGCATCATGGGTTTCTTCGGCGGACTGGTCGCCTCGGCGATCAAGCGTGATCGCGGCGTCAAGGATTGGGGCCACATGATCGAGGGACATGGCGGCATGCTCGACCGGGCGGACAGCCTCGTCTTCGCCGCACCGGTCTTCTTTCACATGGTCCGCTATTTCTGGACCTGATTAGAGCAATTCTGCCTTGGCGAGATCGCGCAGCAGATGGCTCGCTCCGTAGGTCCACGGCGCGCATTCGGTCGACAGTCGGACCCGGTTCGACAGCGTGCCGAGTGATGGCGTTGAAATCGAGACGATGTCGCCGAGCTTGTGGGTGAAACCCTTGCCCGGGCCATCGCGATCCTTGACCGGCGCGAACATCGTGCCGAGGAACAGTACCAGCCCGTCGGGATACTGATGATGCCGCCCGATTGTTGCATCCACCAATGATTCTGGCGTGCGCGAAATCTTCGCCATGTTGGAATGCCCGTCTAGCACGAAGCCGTCCTCGCCCTCCACCCGCATGCTGAGCTCCGCCGTCTTCACGGTGTCGAGGGTGAAATCACCATCGAACAGCCGGATGAACGGGCCGACTGACCCGGACGCATTGTTGTCTTTCGCCTTGCCGAGCAGCAGCGCCGAGCGCCCTTCGACATCGCGCAGGTTGACGTCATTACCCAGCGTTGCGCCGACGATGCGCCCGCTGCTCGCGACGACGAGCACGATCTCCGGCTCGGGATTGTTCCAGCTCGAAATTGGATGCAAGCCGACATCGGCGCCGAAGCCGACAGTCGACATGGGTTGGCCCTTGGTGAAAATCTCCGCATCCGGACCGATGCCGACTTCGAGATACTGGCTCCAGACGCCGCGGGCGATCAGCGCTTCCTTTACTTGCATTGCCGCTGGCGAGCCGGGCACGATCTGCGAAAGATCGGCGCCGATCAGTCCAAGAACTTCCTCACGCAGGGAATCCGCTCTGGTCTTGTCGCCCTTGGCCTGTTCCTCGATCACCCGTTCCAGCAGGGACGCAACGAAGGTAACACCCGATGCCTTCACCGCCTGCAGATCGATGGGCGAGAGCAGGGCGGGGTGGGCAGGATCGGATTTTTCGGACCAGCTATTGGCGAGGATCGCGTCGACTGCGCCGACTTCTGTTCCGCTCATGCCCGACACATGGCTGGCGGGATTGGCGAGTTCGGCGATGTCCCGCACAGTCGGTGCCGACCTGTCCGTGATATCGAACACCGTCCCATTTCGGACAGTAACAATCCGCGGATGGGCATGACCGGGAATGCGGGCCCTTCCGAGGAGAATTCCGGAGTTGGGGACGATGGCAGCTGACATGATGGGGCTTCCTGATTTGCGCGGCGTGGAGTGAGTGAGAGGGAGCGGATACAGGTCCGCATTTATGCGGCAGAGTGCAAAGTCAATCAAGGCGAGGGCATGCAATTGGCACCGCTATATACCCTCCCCCTTGTGGGGAGGGGGGCTGCGCAGCAGCCGGGAGGGGTATTTCTTCAATGTTTCTAACGATAAGAAAAACCCCTCCCCGGACCTGCGGCCCGACCCTCCCCACAAGGGGGAGGGCAAGGTGTTTTTCTGGAACTGTTTGGGCATTGCCTGACCGGGATAGCACCCCCCTCTGTCCTGGCGGACATCTCCCCCGCAAGGGGGGAGATCAGCTGTCATTAACGTTGCTGTCAATCATCAACGTTGCTGCACGTCTTAGACGGCGAAGGCAGTGCGCCGTCCTCGATGCGATCTGATCTCCCCCCTTGTGGGGGAGATGTCCGCCAGGACAGAGGGGGGGTGCGCCTATCGAGGCCGAGTGACCAGACTTCCCACGCAGCCGAATCCGATCGTTTGCCTCTTGCCAATTGCCGCAAAGGCGCTGCTATTTCACCACGGCAGAGTCGAATCGCGGGGAAGACGTGAACGAGGCAGCATCCTATCGACTGGGATTGGTCCTGGTGACGGCTTCTGCAATTGCGTGGAGCGTTGCCGGCCTGTTCACGCGGGCAATTCCGCTGGACAGCTGGACGATTCTTGCCTGGCGCGGCATTTTCGGCTCGCTCGGCATTGCGGCGGTGCTCGTCCTTATCGAAGGCCGCCATACATTCGCAAGCTTCCGCAGCATGGGCCGCGCCGGCTGGCTCTTCGTCGCCATCTCGGCGCTCGGCATGGTGTTCTTCATCACGGCCCTCAAGGAAACCACAGTCGCGCATGTTGCTGTGATCTATGCGACCATCCCTTTCGTCGCCGCGGTGCTTGGCTGGCTGGTGATGGGCGAGCGTTCGACGCTGCGCGCTATCCTCGCCAGTATCGCCGCAACGACCGGCGTCGTTATCATGGTGGGCCTTGGCTCGGAAGGCAGTCTCTTCGGCGACCTTCTCGCCTTCGGCATGACATTGTGCATGGCGGTGCTGATGGTCATCGTGCGGCGCTCGCCCGATGTATCGGTCATGCCCGCCGCATGTCTTTCGGCGCTCGTCAGTTCTCTGATCTGTTGGCCGCTCGGGAATCCGCTTGCCGTTTCGGCCTATGATCTTCTGCTCATTGCCGGCTTCGGCATCCTCGTTTCGGCGGTCGGGCTTGCCTGCTTTACGCTTGGGGCCAAGCGCCTGCCGGCGATCGAAACGGCACTGATCGGTTCGCTCGATGCGCCGCTCGCGCCCTTCTGGATCTGGCTGGTGTTCAACGAGATTCCCGGCCGCAGCACCATCATCGGAGGTTCGATCGTCTTTGCCGCCGTGATCCTGCATGTCTTCGCCAGCGCCTCGAAGAAACGAGTAGGCGCTCAGGACCAGGAGCGCGGTTTGGTTAGAGGAGGGGAATAGGCAAGGCCACGCGCGATCGCTGCGACGCCCGCACCGAACTTAACCGCGGTCCAATCCATGCGAAATGCGCCCAAACGCACATTACTGGCATTCCATGCCAACGCATTGACACAATGGGTCTATAACGCCTGCGGATATCACTGATTCATTTCTTGCCCATACCCCGAGGGCCCCCGTGTTTCGATCCAGTTCGTGAGTTTACCGCCGATGTTTCGCAAGATGGCCCTGCGCCGATTGGGCGTCCTCTCGATCTTCCTGGCGCCCAGCCGGCTTCGCGCTTTCGCGCGCAGCACCGAGCTTGGCCTTGCGCTTGCGGCGGCTATCATCGGCGTGGTGTCTGGCTGCGTCGTCACCGCCATGAGCATGATTTCGCAAGGGATGCATCAGTTGATCTTCGGGCTCGATGCCGGCGAGCGGCTTTCGGCGATCGTGACCAGCGATCATCTGTTGCTGCTGGGCGCTCCTGTCGCCGGCGGCGCAATCATGGGCGTCGTCCTCTTGATCCTCACCCGCTACCGCAAGCGTCCCATGGTCGATCCAATCGAGGCAAACGCGCTGCATGGCGGGCGCCTCTCGCTGAATGACAGCCTGATCGTCGCGGCGCAGAACCTCATTTCCAACGGTTTTGGCGCGTCGGTGGGGCTTGAAGCCGGTTACACGCAGCTGGCGTCCGGCCTTGCCTCCAAGATCGGCCTCGCGCTGAAGCTGCGCCGCTCGGATCTGCGCATCCTCGTCGGTTGCGGCGCCGCCGGCGCCATTGCAGCGGCGTTCAACGCCCCCCTCACCGGGGCTTTCTATGCCTTCGAGTTGATCATCGGTTCCTATACGATCTTGAGCCTTACCCCGGTCATCGCTTCGGCGCTCGTCTCGAACCTTGTGGCGCGGGTGCTGGCTGGCGATACGTTCGTCATCGACATCGGCCATTTCGGCGCCGTGGTGCCGGCCGACTACGTTCCGGCCCTGCTCCTTGGCATTTTCTGCGCGCTTGCCGGCGTTCTTCTGATGAAGGGCGTTTCCTTTGTCGAGGAACTGGCCCGCAAAAGCTTTATCCCGCCCGCGATCCGGCCGATGCTTGGCGGCGCGGTGGTCGGCCTTCTCGCGCTCATAACCCCGCAGGTGCTGTCGGGCGGTCACGGCGCGCTGCATCTGAACCTCGATGCCACGACGACGATCGGGGCCATTGTCGCCCTGCTGCTTCTTAAATCGCTGGCCTCCGCCATCTCCATCGGCTCCGGGTTTCGCGGCGGTCTGTTCTTCGGTTCGCTCTTTCTCGGCGCATTGCTCGGCAAGCTCTTTGCCTATTCGGCACCTTATGTCTTTGCCCATGCCACGCTGACACCGGTCATCTATGCCGTGGTCGGAATGAGTGCGCTCGCCGTATCGGTTATTGGCGGCCCAATGACGATGACGTTCCTTGCGCTTGAGCTCACCGGCGACTTTCCGATTACCGTACTCGTGCTGGCAGCGGTGATCACGGCCTCGCTCACCGTGCGCAACACGTTCGGCTATTCCTTCGCCACCTGGCGTTTCCACCTTCGGGGCGAAAGCATCCGCAGTGCCCATGACGTCGGCTGGATTCGCAACCTCACGGTCAACAAGCTCATGCGCGCCGACGTGCGCACCGCCTCCCTGCATCAAAGCATCGCCGAATTTCGCCGCGAGTTTCCGCTGGGTTCGACCCAGCGCGTGATCATGGTCGACGACAACAACAAATATGCGGGGATGGTGCTCGTGCCGGAAGCCCATGCCGGCCTGACCGAGGGCGCCGACGAGGGCCAGCCGATTGCCGGGCTCATCAAATACCGGAACGAATATCTGCAGCCGCAAATGAACGCCAAGCAGGCCGCCGCCATCTTCGACATGGCGGAAAGTGAAGCGCTCGCCGTCGTCAGCGATCTGGTGGAGCGACGCGTTATCGGGCTTTTGACCGAGAGCCACCTGCTGCGCCGCTACAGCGAAGAACTCGACCGGCAGCGCAGGGATGTATCGGGCGAGATTTAGAACCGGAAGGTAAAACTGGCCCTCCATGAGATGGCGCAACTCACCCTCCCCAACGTGGGGGCCCGAAGGGCGGGCGAGACCAGTGGCTCGCCCCGTATGTCGGACCGCAGGCCCCGGGGTGGGGGCGTAACAACTATATTTCCCCCCACCCCGCCGCTTCGCGTCGACCCACCACCAACCTGGGGAGGGGTAACGGCAGTCCCTTCTGAACCGCCTCTTCCATAGGCGATAGCCCCGGCCCTTGCGGCGGGGATGTCCGGCAGGACAGAGGGGGTGGTCGGTGGTTAGCGGTTACGCCTCAGAGCATATCCAGCCGTCGCTTGCGCCGCGGCCCCGGAAACGCGTCCTCCAGGATCGCCAGATGTTCGGCGGACAATCGCAGGTCGAGCGCGCTGCGATTGTCGCGGATATGTTGCGGCGTGCTCGATTTCGGGATGGCGATGACCCCATCATTCCGGAGGAGGAAAGCCAGGGCGACCACCGCCGTTGTCGTGCCGCATTCCTTGGCAACGCGGTGGAGGGCCGGGTGGTCCAGCATCCGTCCCTGCTCGATCGGCGAATAGGCCATGATCGGAATGTTGCGCGGGCGGCACCACGGCAAGAGGTCGAATTCGATGCCGCGCCGGGTGAGATTGTAAAGCACCTGGTTCACTGCGACGGCATTGCCGCCAGGCACGCTACCAAGCTCTTCCATATCGTTGGTGTCGAAATTGCTGACGCCCCAGTACCGGATCTTGCCGGCCTCGACGAGTTGCTCGAATGCGGCGACGGTTTCCTCCAGCCCATAGCCGCTGCGCCAGTGCAGGAGATAAAGATCGATCGTCTCGCATTTCAGCCGCTTCAGACTGCGTTCGCAGGCGCGCAAGGTGCCAGAATGGGAGGCATTAGATGGTAAGACTTTGCTTACAAGAAACACCCGATCGCGCCTGCCGCTGATCGCATCGCCGACGACCTCTTCGGCGCCACCGCTGCCATACATTTCGGCCGTATCGATCAAGGTCATGCCAAGATCGATGCCGAGCCGCAGCGCGTCGGCCTCTTTCTGCGCCTGGCGTCCGTCCTCGCCCATGAACCATGTACCCTGGCCGAGCACCGGCACACGTTCTCCGGAAGGAAGAGCCGTTGTCTTCACATCCTGCTCACTCATGACGATGGGCCTCCTCGCACCAATGCAGCATTGATCATTCTTCGGTGCAAGATTTTTGGAGAGCTGCTAGTCGCTCCGGCGCAACGCCTGCAGTCGCTCGGCAGCTGCAGCGGCCAGGTTCGTGAATATGTGGTCAAGATCCTCGGCGACCTGGTAATATGACTCCGGCAGGTCGTCCAGCTCCATCTTCTCGACGATTTCTTCCATGCCGCGTGCATGGTTCTCGAGAAATGCGTAAAGCTCGGTTGCCTGTTCCAGCGATAATTCCTCCTGCTCCAGCATCTTCGGAATCTTTATTCCGAGCATGGTTGCCAATTCGTTCTTCTCGCGCAGAACGTTCAACCAGTTTGCCACTGATTTTTATTCCTCCCCCAATGAGAGTCGCAGAGGTCCCTTGCCACAGCAACTAGTCCTTTAGTATTAATTACTCCTTCTAATCCGGGCCGGCTTGGTGTATTGTGCATTGCGTATCAGCTGTTCGCACCTGCACAATTTCCACATTCCCGATCGGATATCCATTCTCTGGAGCGCTTAATGATATCGCATTTGCTGCAAAACACTGTTGAGGGTGACACGATCGCAGAGCGCGCAGACGAGCGGGAGGCTGCCGAGAGTCGCGCGCGCAAGCACTCACCTTCGCATACCGCTGTCGTTACCCATTTCGAGTTGGGCCGTACCCTCGAGCGCGCCAACCGCCGTTTCGCCACGTTCCTTCAGGCGGAGATGACCCGGCTCGGCGTTCGGGAAATTGGTCCGGCCCACGCCATGCTGCTTTTGACCATCGGCAATGATGAGCTTTCCGTCGGTCAGCTCATGGATCGCGGCCCCTATGGCGGTACCAACCTTTCCTATTACCTCAAGCAGCTGGGCGAAAGCGGCTATGTCGAGCGCATACCACTGCCTCGCGACCGGCGCACCATCCGTCTGCGCCTCACCGAAAAGGCCCGCACGCTCTGCGCCGATCTGACTGAAATTGCGGCGAAGTATCACCACATCGTTGCGGGCGATCCTGAGAACATCCGCAAGATGGAAGTCGCCTTTGCCACACTCGACCGGCTGGAGCGCGCTTGGGCGACGGCCTCGATTTTCGGCCCCACCGGCGAACGATAGTTATGCCCGCATCAGCGCTGATTCAACGCTGATGCGTTCCTTCCCTAGATTGCCGAGCAACGCATCTGCGTCCTTGGAAGAATCCATTTTCACCGTGAAGCAATAGGCTGTTTCGGTTACGGCATTCACTACCCCGAATCGGCCTTGACCGGAATAGCCCCACGCACGAGTTCATCACCTAGGCAGCAATTTTCCTGATGGCGGCGAGGTCCTCGACGAATTTGGCGCCTATGCGCCCGCGACCCTGGTGATGCGCACTGTTCGGGAGCCAGCTAAACGCCGGTTCCCTATCCCGACCGCCCCGGTACTTTTTTGGACTGTTGGGTGCCCATCCTGCCATCGCGAAGAACTCCGGATCGATTGAACCGCGACCCGCTTCATGCGTTGTAGACAGCAGGTTACCATCGGCGCGGCGCACAGGCCAATAGGGGGAGAATGCATGAAATCGGTAGCACGCATCCTTGCAATCATTGCGGTTGGCGCCATTGCCGTCGCCGCCTCGGCAACGCAAGCGCAAGAATCAGGCACAAGCGGATATGCCCTCGGCTACGGTCCGGATCCGGTGCTGCCACGACCCCAAACGGCATTAATCGCGACGGTCAATATCGCGCCAACAGCACCGTGGCCGGACGGTGCGACGCCAAAGCCGGCCCAAGGTCTCGGCGTCAAAGCCTTTGCCCGCGACCTCGACCATCCGCGCTGGCTGCATGTGCTGACGAATGGCGACGTGCTTGTGGTGGAGACGAATGCGCCGGCCAAGCACGATGATGGCTTCAGCTTCCGCAAATGGATTATGGGGCTGTTGATGAAGCGGGCCGGCGCAGGGATCAAAAGCCCAAATCGCATCACGCTGTTGCGAGACACCAACCATGATGGCGTGGCTGATGAACGTTCCACATTCATCGAAGGCCTGAATTCGCCCTTCGGCATGACGTTTGCCAATGGAAAACTCTACGTTGCAAATACCGACGCCGTGCTCGCGTTTGCCTATAAGAATGGTGAGACGCGCATGACCGCCCCCCCGCAAAAAATCGTCGACCTGCCCGCAGGCGACATCAACCATCATTGGACGAAGGACGTGGTCGCCAGCCCCGACGGCAAGAAGCTCTACGTCACGGTAGGATCGAACAGCAATGTCGGCGAAAACGGTATCAAGGCAGAGGAGAATCGCGCCGCCGTTCTCGAGGTGGACCTTGCCAGCCACAAGATGAGGCTGTTCGCCTCCGGCTTGCGCAATCCGAACGGACTTTCCTGGAATCCGGACGATGGCAGGCTCTGGGTCGCCGTCAACGAACGCGACGAAATCGGTGACGATCTCGTGCCTGATTACATCACATCGGTTAAGGATGGTGCCTTCTATGGCTGGCCATACAGCTATTACGGGCAGCACGTTGACGTGCGCATGAAGCCGCAACGGCCCGATCTCGTGAGCCGCGCCATCAAGCCGGACTATGCCCTCGGTTCGCACACAGCTTCGCTCGGCCTCACATTCTACACGGGCTCGCTGCTGGGTTCCGACTATCGTGGCGGCGCTTTCGTCGGTCAGCACGGGTCGTGGAACCGCGATCCGCGCAGCGGCTACAAGGTGATCTTCGTGCCCTTCCGGAATGGCAGGCCGCAGGGCCCGCCCCAAGACATCCTTACCGGCTTCATCAATGCCGATGACAAGGCGATGGGCCGTCCCGTCGGCGTTGCGGTCGACAAGGCAGGCGCGTTGCTCGTCGCGGATGACGTCGGCAACACCATCTGGCGTGTCACGCCGGCAAGCATCAGATAGCAAGCTTCACGCAAGAAAAAGTTCGGATGACTTGTCGGGACGCGGCGCAAGCGAACGTCCTAGGCGGGTCGCTTCTGACAATTCGAACTCCTGTGAGGTTATTATGCAAAGTGCTGGACAGACGATCGTGGTTTCAAGCAAGGCGCTGTGGACGGGGCGCATTCTCAGCGGCCTTGTCATCCTTTTCATGGTGTTCGACAGCGGGATCAAACTCGTTCCGCTCGATATCGTTATCCAGACCTGTGCCGAGCTCGGACTTCCCACGACCACAGGCTTTGCGCGCGGGCTCGGAATCCTCGGCCTCGTCTGCACAATTCTCTATGCCTTGCCGCACACGTCCGTGTTCGGTGCCATCCTTCTGACCGGATATATGGGCGGAGCCATCGCCACGCAGGTGCGCGTCGGCAACCCCCTGTTCAGCCACCTGCTCTTCGGCGTCTATCTCGGCCTCTTCATCTGGGGTGGTCTTTTCCTGCGCGATCCGCGTGTGCGGGCCCTTATCCCGTTCTCTGCCCGCAGCGATCGGGCCTAAGAGGCTTGCGCAGAGCGGCAGGGTCTGATTCTTTGCACCTGTTCCGGAACACGATGTTTTGATTCGCTGCCCGACCGGAATTCGACAGCCGCTCCATAATGAGCGGCGGGCTGATCAGCATGATGAAGGAACCAGGATGTCCATTAACCTCAGAAAGCCGGAAATATCCGAGATGAAACCCAATATCACCGTCTTCGGTGTGGGCGGTGGTGGTGGCAACGCGGTCAACAACATGATCCGCGAAAAGCTGGAAGGGACGGATTTCATCGTCGCCAATACCGATGCGCAGGCGCTGACAATGTCGAAAGCGACGCGCCTTATCCAGCTTGGCGCCCATGTCACGCAAGGGCTTGGCGCGGGCTCCGCGCCGGAAATTGGCCGTGCGGCAGCTGAGGAATGCATCGACGAGATCATGGATCAGCTCGCCGGAACCCATATGTGCTTCGTCACGGCGGGCATGGGTGGCGGAACTGGCACTGGTGCTGCCCCCGTCATCGCGCGCGCGGCCCGTGCCGCCGGCATATTGACGGTTGCGGTCGTGACCAAGCCCTTCACCTTCGAGGGCACGCGGCGCATGCGCATGGCAGAAGAAGGCATGAAAGAATTGCGTGCCAGCGCCGATACCGTCATCGTCATTCCAAACCAGAACCTGTTTCGCGTCGCCAATGCCGCGACGACCTTTGCCGATGCCTTTGCCACTGCCGACCGGGTGCTTTACTCCGGCGTAGCCTGCATCACCGATCTGATGGTGCGCGAGGGATTGATCAATCTCGATTTCGCCGACGTCCGCGCTGTCATGCGCGATATGGGCCGCGCCATGATGGGTACCGGGGAGAGCACCGGCGAAGACCGCGCCAAGACGGCGGCCGAAGCTGCGATCGCCAATCCGCTTCTCGACGTCGCTTCGATGAAAGGCGCGAAGGGGGTTCTGGTTTCGATTTCCGGCGGACGCGACATGACCTTGTTCGAGGTCGATGTAGCCGCCTCGCGCATTCGCGAGGAAGTCGATGAGGAAGCTAACATCATCCTCGGCGCGACCTTTGATGACTCGCTGGAGGGCGTGTTCAGGGTTTCGGTGGTCGCCACCGGCATTGATCAGGACGATGCAGCTGCCGTTGAAGGCGCGGCGGCGGCTGTGCGCGACAGCACGTCAGTCATGCCCTTCCTTCGCCGTCAAGGATAGGCATTGGCCAAGGCTGGCGCGCGCGGCGCCAGTCCTTCCGTCCTTCAGTTTAAGCTAGTACGACAGGACAGGTTCCTGTTCGATCTCGATCCGGTCGGCAACGCGGCGGATGTTGAGAACCGGCTGAACCTCGCCGATTGCCACGGGTACCGAAATGGACTGCGACTGTCCGGGAGCCAGCACCGAGGTGAACCGGACGACGTTGCCATCGCTGCCCGTATCTTCCGTTCCGGCCGTATTCACGGTCGTCACCACATGCCAGCCGTCCGCCTGGCTGGTCCAATAGGTGACCGCCGATGCCTTGGTGCCGAGTGCAGTCACGATACCCTGCCCCTCCTGTACCACTCTGTTCTCCTCGGTGGCCTGGGCGGTCGCCATGAAGGCGATTGCGCCGGAGACCATTGCAGCGGCATAGGCAGCTTTTGTCAGAAATCTAAACATGTCATCCTCGCTCAGTTCTCGTGTGCATACGCACACTATTGGGTGAATTTTTACCATCGCTGCCTTTCGAGCTGCGATCATGCGTTTCTGGTCAGTTCGTGAAAGTCGCGCCGCCAATTCGCGGCGCTTTCGGAGCCAACCTTGCTTTCGAACTCCTGCTGGGCCTTTTCCCAAAGCGGTGCCGCTTCTTCGACCTTTTGCAGGCCCCTTTGCGTCAGAGACAGCACAAGTTTGCGTGTTTCTTTCGCAGCAGCTTCGGTTTTCAGCCAGCCGTCACGCTGCATGGGTTTGATTGCTCGGACGAGCGACGTGCGGTCCATGACCATAGCATCTGCGAGCTCGTTCATCGTCATCCCCGGCTTTTCAAACAACACGACCAGGATAGAAAACTGCGTGCTCGTCACATGGGCGGCGGAAAGATGCCGCTCATAATGTTTGGTGATATGCCGCGCAGCTTGTCGTACCGCGAAGCAGTTGCAGTCGCTTAACCGTGACGTGTTTTCCATGGTCCGCAATATATATGTGCATATGCACATTGTCAAGTGGAACTGTGGAACCTACGTCGACCTGGCATCACCGCCTGAGACCAGAGTTGGGTGGTCCTCGATCAGGATGGCGAGCAATCGCATGGACGCGGACGCCTGTGAGGCCGACGGCGAAGCGGCAGCGGGCCCCGATATTTCCGCCGCGCGTGACCGCGTTGCCGCAATGAAACTCGTGATCGATCTGTCATCCTCCGCCCGCAGGCTGATCATGCGGGCAAGCTCGGACAGGCTCTTCGATACGGGTCCGCTAATCGCCGCGTCGGTCCCCTCTTGGCCGAGGATCTGCCGCAGGCGGATGATTTCCAGCCCGAGCGTGATCGACGCCAGCGCGTCATCCATAATCCGCTCGTCCGGCCCTTTCATGTTGCGCAACTGGGGCGTCAGCTGATTGATGCGATCATAGGCGAGACTTTCGAACGCCGATGCATTCGGCACGCGATCGCGCCGGCAAAGACGTACGATGTCGGTCCGCAGCGCCTGCATCATTCCGCTGACCGCGGCATGGGGGCGTCTCGGCAAGACGACGAGGAAGACAACAAGGCCGATGAGAATGCCGCCGAGCACGGAGAGCGAGGATTCGATGAACATCCGCGGCGCGAACACCATCGTCTCATGCGGCTTCAGAAAGACGATGAAGTTGATGGCGAATGCCGTGGCGGGCCCGACGCGCCGCTGGTCTGCCATCAGGAATGCTGCCGGCACCAGAATTGGAATAACGAAGACGGAGAACCAGAAAAGCCCGGGGAAATGCGGCAATACCAGCTGGCTGACCACAAAGGCAAAAGGGACGGCAATCAGCGTGCCCTTGAAGAAGCCAAAGCTCGTCTGCAACGGGTTCGGCATCGAGGCGAAAAGGCTGCAAACCACCGCAACGATGATGGCCGCGGCCGCTGCATCCGCATGTTTCGTCGCCATCCAGTAGGAGGTCATGAGCGTGGTCGCAATCGCGGCGCGGACGGCATTGATCGATGCCATCCTGCTATCGCGGTAGATTACCAGCGTTGGCGACTTCCTGTCCCCCTTGATCGTCTGGGAGCGCGAGCGCAGGGCGTGCAAACCCTGCAGCGTCGCCTTCAAGCTTTCCAGAAATTCGCCCAGCAACGTCAGCCGCGCCATCATCCCGATCGGGTCGCTGTCCCATGTCTTGGCTCTGAGCGCGTTGATCTTGCCTTCTATCATCTCAATGCGTGCGAACCATTGTTCGAGGGTACCGAGCTCGCCAGCCATCGCGTCCAGCACCTCTTTCAAACTGGCACGCAGATAACGCCATGTACTGTCGGGACTTGCCGGATGGGCGATCAGGACATTGACGATCGAGAGGCACGACATCAGGTTGCCGATCGTATGCCTCGACTGGCGTCCATGCGTAATCAGGCTTGGCGCTTCAAGCCGCGCATGCGCACGCATTGCAGAAAGGGCCTGCATGTCGGCAATCAGCTTTCTTTGCCCGCCTTTCAACTGGCCGGGATCGGTGCCGGAGAGCGCAGCACTGGTATAGCGTGCAAGATCGGAAATGCATTTCTCCAGCCCGTCGACGAGCGCAGCGCGCGCCAGCTGCGGCAGGAAAAAGCGGCTGGCGATGCCGGCGCAGATGATCCCCAGCATGATTTCGGTACAGCGCGCAATCGCAAACTCGCTCAGCAGTTGCGGCTGCCCGAACGCCGGCAATGCAATGATAACCGCCGTGTAGCCCGCCAGCGCCGCACCGTAGGACTCAGGGTTGCGCAGCATCGACGCCGCAAATGTGCAGGCCGCGACCCAGAACGCGATCGTCGCCACAAATGCCCATTGGGCATCGCGCGTTGCCGCCGTTATTGCGATGGCTGCGATTGCTCCGACGAGGGTTCCGGTAAGCCGGAACAGGCCCTTGCTGATCACCATGCCGGCGATCGGCTGGGAGACGATGAACACTGTCATCATCGCCCATTGCGGCTGCTGCAGGTTCAGCGCAAAGGCAATCACCAGCGCGATCAATGCAGCGGCATTGGTGCGCAGCGCAAACACCCAGGCCGTCCGTCGATGAATGATGTTGTGCAGCTGGCGATACATTGACAGACAATCCGGGTGGTCCGGGGTTTGCGGTAGCGTTCCTTGTTAACGTCCACGGCGCTGCCGCACAATGCGCACATGTGGCGGGTTCATGCGTCCTCTTGCCACCATTGTGCAGCATCCCTCGAATGCGACGTCCGGATGCCGAAATACTTGCTTTAAACCACGGCGCAAATGCTTAAGATCAAATCTGTCCACCGTTATCCGATCAGGCAGGCCCATGGATCACCGCACCATCATCGCGTCACTGTCGCAGCAAGAACGCGACCGCCTGACCGCCAAATCGGATCTTGCCGGTCTGCTTCAGCTGGCCGCTCACTGGGGCGTCATCATTCTGCTCGCATGGCTGATCGCAATTCGCATTCCATTCTGGCCAGTCTTGATGCTGCCGCAGGGCATGCTTATCGTGTTCCTGTTCACGCTCCTGCATGAAGCAGTCCACCGCACACCGTTCAAAACGCAGTGGCTCAACGATAACGTCGCGCGCGTATGCAGCTTCATGCTCGTGCTACCATCCGACTGGTTTCGGTATTTTCATTTCGCCCACCACCGTTTCACCCAGGACCCGGAGAATGATCCCGAACTGGCATCGCCCAAGCCGGACACCCTGCGGGATTATGTCGTGCACCTCTCGGGACTTCCCGTGTGGTGGAGCCATGCCAAAACGCTTGTGAAGAACGCTGGCGGAAACTGCGATGATAGCTTCGTGCCGCCGAAAGGTCGCGACAAGGTCCGCAGCGAAGCACGCGCGATGATCTTCGGCTACGCCGCTCTGGCCGCCCTCTCCATATATTTTCGCACGCCCGTGCTGCTTTACATCTGGATCATTCCGGCAGTGCTGGGCCAGCCCTTTCTGCGGCTTTATCTACTGGCCGAGCATGGCCGCTGCGCCTTTGTCGCCAACATGTTGGAAAACAGCCGGACGACCACGACGACATGGATCGTTCGCAAGCTCGCCTGGAACATGCCCTACCATGCCGAGCACCACTCCTATCCGGGCGTGCCCTTCCATCGGTTACCGGAATTCCATGCGCTGATAGAGGCGTATCTGAAGGAAACCGAGACCGGATATGTGCGCTTCCACGCCAAATATATCGGGCAGCTTCGTTAGAAAAAACTTCAGCTGCGCGCTGCAATGATCCAGTCGGCAGCGCCGGAAATATCTTCTACGATGGCGGTCGGTGCTGGCTTGAAACGGCTTTCGTCGCCGTTGCGGTATTTGCCCGTACGCACCAGCAAGGCATGGGCCAGCCCGGCCCGCA
Organism: Hyphomicrobiales bacterium; assembly: GCA_900473175.1. Classification (GTDB taxonomy): domain Bacteria; phylum Pseudomonadota; class Alphaproteobacteria; order Rhizobiales; family Rhizobiaceae; genus Phyllobacterium. The sequence continues at coordinate 78,348 of UCKM01000021.1, forward strand.
GAGCGCCTGCAATGTCGGTTTCCGCATCATCACCGACCATCACCGCTTCTGCTCGCGGGCAATTCATGCTGCCGAGCGCAGCGTCAAAGAACGCTTGCGTCGGCTTTCCAAGGACGATGGCCTGCCTTTGGCTGGCGAATTCAAGCGCGGCCACGAACGGTCCCGCATCGAGGCTGAGTTTGCCATCGGCGTCCTTGAATGCCCTGTTCGGCGCCAGCGCCAGGAAATCTGCCCCATCGACAAGCGCGCGGAATGCCTGGTTGAGCGACCGGTAATCAAAGGCGTCGCCCGCATCACCGACGACAATGGCCTTTCTGGCGCTTTTCACAAGGCCATCAAACTCCGGCACGAGGTCGGGATGTATCAGCAGATGCGGTGATCGATCGTGCTCGTGCAGCCAGGCACGTGCAGCCTGTGCCGGCGTGAAGAGCTCGTCATCCGTGACGGCAAGGCCAAGCGTGCCGAGCCGGGTGACCACGGACCTTTTGCTGGAGCGGGTGGTATTGCTGACAAAACGAATGGGCAGTCCGCAAGCGCGCAAGCGTGCAACGGCATCGGCGGCACCCGGCACGGGCTCATCGCCATCATAGAGAACGCCAGCAAGATCCAGAAGCACGCCGCTGATCATCAAGGCAGAATGAACATGGATGCGGCGGTCGTCAATTTTCCTGGCGCAGACGTGCGGCAGGCGAGCTTTATCCTGTGTTACTTCCGGGCAATTCCGCGCTACTATGTGTCGTCAGTCGCGCCATGAGGGGATGAGAAGATGAACACCGCCAATCTTCAGCTTGAGGGGCTTTGCCTCGCCATAGCAGCAGTAAACCGGACGCTCGTCGCCAAGGGGCTGCTGACCGCCGTCGAAATCGATACTGCATTGCGCAAAGCTGAAGCCGTCGCCGTCGGCGACGACCGGGCCGTCGAGCAGCTTTCGCCGGCCAATCGCGATGCCGTCTGTTTCCCGATCCGCCTGCTGCAACTGGCAAACAATTCGGGTGCCGATACGCCCTGGTCGTTTTCACATCTTGCAAAGATGGTCGGGGAAACGAAGCGCCCTTACAACGACCAGCTCTAGAGCCAGCCGGTAACGCGAACCTAATCCTGACCAATTCTGAATATATCAACGGCCGCACGTTGATTCGGAACGCGCGCATGGACGTGCGCGTTTACATATTTTTGATGAACTGGAGACACTCATTGTTCGGTACTAAAAAAGTTGCTTGCGCTCTTCTTATACTGGGAACGCTAACCACCACAGCTATTTCCCAAACGCCGGAGATCGCCGGAACTTACGTAAATGAATCTGGTCACACGAAAGTGCGGATGAGCGACTGCGGTGCTGGCGTTTGCGGCACCATCATATGGATGAACGATCCCGTTGATGACGTAAACAATCCCGACGTTTCCAAACGCGACCGCCCTGTCGTGGGCATTCAGGCGGTAACGCTGAAATCAACGGGACCCGGAACCTACGCGGGGACACTCTACGACCCGGAGAGCGGCAAAACCTATTCAGGCAAGGCAAAACTCTCCGATAGCGGCGTGGAACTGTCCGGCTGCGTACTCGGGGGCCTCATCTGCAAGACCGCGGTTTGGCGTCGCGAATAGCGGTTAACTTTAGGGGGCTTCTACCCGCGTCAACGTTGCTTGGCTTTGCGGGCCGCGTAGCGCCGATCGCGTTCCGCTTTCCGCTCGGCTTCATCAACAAGAACGCGCGCAATACGATTCTTTGCGTCAGCCTCGCGTGCGTCGGCCTCCGCTGACGCGGCACGGGCAATGGCTTCAGCCTCGGCGGCCTTGCGCGCGATGTCTTCCTGCGCGGCTCGTTCACGATCGGCCCGCCTTGCTTCGCGCGCGGCTGCAATTGCTTCCCGTTCGGCGCGCTTGGCAACCATGTCCGGATCATCCGGCTTCGGCGCAGCCTCGAACTTTTTGAGGAGTTGTTGCTTCGCCTGCGCCGCGGCTGCGCGGCGTTCACTCAATTCTTTGAGATTTTTCAACAGATTGTCGTCCTATGGAGGTAAAAATGGCTGCGCTTGCGAAGCGACCGCCGATAAAAAAGGCCAGGCACAAGCCTGGCCTCGGATGCTATCTTATAGCAACAATGCCGCCATGGCCATTGTAAGGCCGCGGCTGATTACGCGGCGCTCAGCTGATCAGCTGACAATTTACCCGACTTCTTGTCGCGAACCAGCTCGTAGTTGATTTTCTGGCCTTCGACGATTTCGCGCATGCCCGCGCGTTCCACAGCGGAGATGTGAACGAACGCATCGGCGCCACCGTCATCGGGCTGGATAAAACCAAAGCCTTTTGTCGAATTGAACCATTTGACTGTACCAGTGGCCATGATGAACCTTTCATGTAGCAACAACAATTGAGCATCGTGCCCCTGCACAATGACCGTTTCTATCGAGTTTTGAAGGGAACGTGCGTTGAAGCCAAAACAAGGTTCAACGATCCAAAATTCAATGTCGCACAGATACAGCTCTATGCCTGTCCTATCAACTCGTTTTAATGAAAGACACTCACCCGACCTTTCTCCCTTCGGACGAGCTTCCCCGCGGTTAGAGAGACAGCGCCATCCCCGTCAGCAATAGGGCGAGCGTAATTGCGAAAACACCCACTGCCAAACCAGTGTCGCTCAATTTAAACTTGGCTGCGCGAGAAGCAGACAGCCTTGCGCCTGGTTTGGCTTGACAGGCAAGCAGCACGGCCACCATTAAGGCCAGGAAAAGTGTGAAATCACGCATCCTATCAATCTCTGGCAAATTCCAGTTGCCATGACACTCTTATAGAACAAACCCGTAATATAGAACAAACGCCATAAGCATTCCATTATGATATCCATGTTTGAATATAAAAGTTCATATATAACCAGACGTCATCATCATAATAGCTTATTTATATTGATAACAGCAGCACCGTCAGAGCATCCTTATGATTTCTTGATACCTATTCTCCACCAGCAATGGATTTCATATCGAATGGCATGATAATTCTTTCCACCTACTCCAGACATGGGAGTTTGTGGAATGACTACGAGGGGTTCGAGTTCGATACGAACCCATGCCCTGTCAAATATGCGCTCAAGCGTCGTCGCGGCATGCGTGACGAGGTGCGCCTGCCGCTCGTTCCTGTTTCAACGGACACTGCGGAGCAAATCCGATCCGCGCTGGATCAGCTCTGTGGTCCCGGATACCACAACCAATGTGACCCGGCCGACGTGATCTCTGCGCGACCGAACACGACAAGCCACGGCTGCCACGCAGGATTGTCGTCGTGCTGCATGCGCCGGATCATGGCGACCAGGAGGAGGCTGTTGTGCAGCTGGAAGTCGGCAGGCGGAACCGCCATGAGCGGCAGCTCTCTTGTCGAGCTTTGGGTTCTAGGGTTGGAGCCAAACGGTCATGCCGGGCTCCAGTCCTCCGGCACTGCCGCTTGGATCAAGGCGGAGGCGGAAAGATTTGAGATCGTGATCGCCGACGGCGCGGGCCGCGCGCCAGGTCGCAAATTCCCCCAATGGACGCAGTTCCGTTACGCGCGCATCAATCTGGCGCCCGTCCTGCACGCTCAGCGCCACAGTTTTGCCGAGCGCCATTCCATGCAGATCGTCTTCACGCAATGTGAACGCAAACCAAGCCTGGCCATTGACCTCTATCGTCATCACCGGTTTTCCCGGGCCGATGATCTCCCCGGGCTCGGCAACACGAATGCCGATTGTTCCATCTGCTGGCGCGGTAAGCCTGGTCTTGTCCAGCTGGGCCTGGAGGTCTGCAAGTGTCGCCTCGGACAACGCGACTTTGGCATCGGCCAAAGCGCGCTCCTCGGCCGTAGGACCTGCACTTGCTTCTGCGGCCTGTGCGCGCTTGAGATCGAGATCGGCCTTTGCCTTGGCAAGCGAAGCCGTACTCTCGTCGAGCGTTTGCTTACTGGCGAAAACCTTGTTGGCAAGGTCTGATGCGCGGCGAAACTGCTGCTGCGCGAGCAGAAGATTGGTTTCGGCCGTTTGAACCGCCTGTGTTGCAATTGCCACCTCTTCTGCCCGCACGCCAGAATAGATCCGGTCCCGCTCGGCTTTCGCGGCAGCCGCAGCCGCCGTCCCCTCACCAACCGCTGCTGCCAGCTCAGGATTGTCGAGCGTGGCCAGGAGATCGCCCTTGCGCACGTGCTGGCCCGGCGAGACTGCAATCGAGGCCAGCCGGCCGGTCGCATCGGGCGCGATGCGAATCTCGGTCTGCCGAACCATACCGGGAATTGGGGGCCTCACCTCGTCCGCCGATGCGTTCCAGGCAATACACGCCATAATGCCCACGGCAGCGAGTGTGTCAGCAAATCCGCGTCTCGGTCTAGCGCGCATCCGATACCCTCCTGCCCGAAGCTATCCTCGCAGCGCCAACAGCGAGGATAGCGTAAACGCCGGTCAGCACCCAAAGGCGCATCCAATCTTTCGAGACATCTGCCAATGTCGCGCCCATCTGGTTGATGCGCACCAAGCCATCGATTCCAGAGGTGCTCGGAAGCATAAAGCTGGCGGTTCGAAGGACAGGCGGAATCGCTTCCAGCGGCCATGCGACCCCGACGAGAAAGAAGATCGGCAGACTGATGGCAATGATCAACAGCACCGCGGTTTCGCGGCGTTTGAACCAGCTGCCTATGAACTGGCCGAGCAGGCTGACCGAGAGGATAAAAGGAATGGCCAGAACGATGAGGTCGAGCACATGACCGCTTGCAGAGAAACCGTATATCCTTGGCAGCACGACGAGGAACAGTGCAAAGCCGGGCAAAGCCAGCGCCAGATGCGCAAGGCTTTGGCCAATCACCGCAGACACGGTGCCACGACGGCGGCGAGCGTTGCGACCGCCCTGCTCGTAGGTCACCCCACTCAGCGTTGCCGAGCCCATCAGCAGCGTCTGCTGCAAGATCAACAGGAAAGCCGCGGGAACAATGTAGCTGCCATAGCCACCGGTGGGATTGAACAAAGGCTGGTTCAAAATCTCCACAGGCGAGCTTTTGGCGAGGGCAGCACGATACAAACTGCCGTCCGGGCGGGCGCTGCGTGCCGCAAGATCGGTCGCGACCGCGCCCACTCCCTCCTGAATACCCTGCAGTGTCCGGTTGTAGAGGAGGAAATAGGCCGAATCCACATAGGCGGGCAGTCTCGCTTGATCGCCCTTCAGAATTTCGCGCTCGGTCCCTGCCGGGATACTCAGTATGCCGAATACGTCTCGGCGTGCGAGCGCAGCCTGCGCTTCGGCCAATGTCGTCGGTCGAAGCGCCACCTTCACCGCTTCGTCGGCATCGACCGCCTGAATGATCGTGCGGCTGACGTCGGATGAATCGTCGTCCACGATGGCGATTGGAATGTCCTTGATGAGCTGACGGAGATAGGGTTGCGGGTAGAACAGGCCGTAAATGATAGGCGCCAGAACAATCAGGCCCAAGACGCTGCTGTCACGAATGACGCGGCGATATTCTTCAGTGAATGCCCGAACAATGCCGATTCTGCCCGGCCTGTCTGTTTGCTGCGTTTCGCCGAGCTTTCGCAGCGGGCGCCGCGCAACAGCGCGCAGCCTGAGCCAGGCCAGGCCAAAATAAACAACAGCCAATCCGCCGAGCATCATGAAAGGTCGCGCCGAATCCGCCGCCGGCACGCCGCGGGCCGCCTGGTCGAACAGGATTTGTATGTACCAGCGCAGCGGCAGTATAGCGCCCCAGCCGCGGGCGAACATGCTCATGGCCAAGACCGGAAAGCCCACGCCGGCAAAGCCAAAGGCCGGCGAACAGATAATGCCCGTCAAGCTGAGACCCAGGGCAAGATTCCTGACGAGCAGCTGCAGGAGGGCCCCAAGCGACAGATATGCAATGATAAGCAGGCAGGCAGAAGCGCCCACCAACACGGGGTCACCGCGAAATGGTATTTCGAATAAGCCGTGAATAATCCCCAGCCCAATAGCCATTATGACGAGGAAGATGCCGAAGTAAGGTGCGAACTTGCCGACAAGCGCGATCAACATGTTGTCCCCAGCTGTGGCGAACCATTCGCGCATGTTGCGCGACGCGAACTCGGAGCCGACCGCATAGCCGCCTGAAATTGCGATTACGATATGAAGCACGGTCGGCAGGATCGCGCGCAACAGGAATTGTGCATAGTTCAACGCAGGATTGGTCAGAACATATTGTTCGACAACCAGCGGACCCGGCCTGAAAGCGGCAGAACTCTGATCCGCCCGAAGATCCGCGACGCCCGCCGAGACCGCGGCCTGCAGTGAACTCGAGGCTATGTTGCCGGGCGTGAAGAACTGCTTGTTGAAGAAGATCACGAGTTGCGGACGGCTTCCCTGCGCAATGTCACGTTCGAGATTGTCGGGAATATAGACCGCGGCAATGGCCTCGCCGGAGCGCACCGCGTGCATGGCTTGACTGAGATCGGACGAACGTCTCGCCACGTTGACGCCCGGTGCCGAACTGATTGCCTGCACGAATGTTTCCGATGTTTTGGACCTGTCCTGATCTACGACGTCAACTCTCAGATCGCGGATCACGGCGTTGCTGAACGTGGCAGCAAGGATCGCAAAGGCGATCAGGGGAATGCCGACGACGAGCAGCAGCGCAACCTTGTCGCGCCATATCCAGGCCACCTCGCGGACTGCGACGTCGACAATCCCGAAACGGCGCGCGCTCGGCATCAATGCGCTCCGTGCCAGTCCGCATAGGCGCTCATGCCAGGCCTGAGGTTCGGGAGCTTATCCACGGGATAGGCCCGCACTTCGAAGGTTCTGAGGTCGAAGTCGCCGGTCGCGCGCGTCGCACGCCATCCGGCGTATTCGCCACGCGTGGCGATCGTGCGCACCTCGACGGTTACGGGTGTATCGCCGAGCGCTGGAATCCTGGCGGTGAACCGATCCCCCACTTTCAGACCCTTGACCAGGTCCTCGCGAAGATCGAAGCGCAGCCAGACGTCGCTGAGGTCGACAAGCGAAAGAAGCGGCACACCGGGCGAGACATATTCGCCAAGTTCCGCACCCACCTGATAGACCTGACCCTCAATCGGAGCCTTGACGGCCATCTCGTTGACCTGGGCCTGCAGGGTCGCGATCGCCGCCTCGGCTTTGGCGACGGCAGCTTTCGCGACACTTCGTTCCTCGGCGGTGTAGCCAGCGACAGCCGCCTGATAGGCAAGTTTTGCCTGGTCCAGAGTTCGCGCCGTCACATCCAGCGATGCAGTCGCCTCATCGAGCTTCGCGACCGATTCGAAGCCGCCCGCGGTGACCTGCTTGACCCGGTCATAAGTCTGCTGGGCAAGCGTCATACTGGCCTCGGCAGCCGCGACCGCAGCCTTGCGTTCCGCAATCACCTCGGCGCGCGTGCCGACCTCGATGCGCGCGAGGTCGGCCACAGCGACGACCTTTGCTGCCTCCGCCTCATGAAGCTTCGTCAACAGTTCCGGATTATCGATCGCGACCAGCAGTTGCTGGGCGGCGATGTTGTCGCCGCGCGAAACCGGCCGTTGCCCTACCCTGCCATCGATGCGGCCCGCAATATCAACACGCGTGGCATCGGCTTCACCTTGCACCAGCAGCGGCTGCGGCTGGACGAGGTACCACAACGACAATCCAACGATCGCCAGTACGCTGAACGCGACGATGGTCGCCGCCATTTTCGAGGTTCTGGGTGGCTCAGCGGCGGCGAGTTGGACTGGTGTGGGTTCACGAAGATCCGGTTGCGAAACTTCAGTTTGTTTCGCTTGAGGGCTTCCATGGCTTCGGTCGGGAGTGCTGAGACCTCCAAGGCGTACCTCTCCGCTGACCGCATCCGCATCTGGTTCGACCGGCACGACCCTCCCCGGTGCCAACGACTCCTCAGTCAAATCTGATGTCTTGCTTAGCGAGTCACGCGACCTGTCTGGCACCGTATGTCTCCACTCATTCGATCTGGACAATACTTGACATTGTTGTCGGGTCTTGTCGTTTCCTGCTCTCTCATTTACCGGTCAGCGCTGCTTTGGAGTTTGTATCGATCGCGACCCTGCCCCTGCGAATTCAAGCGTACGAAGCCACTACAAGCTGAGTACAATTACGGTTCTGCAACAAAACAGGCATAGAGCGATTGTGAATCGTTCGCGGCCCTCATCTGCTGCAGCGCGCCGGGGGATCGCAGCTTCCTGGCAAAGCAGGCAAGGACATTGAGATGTCTGTTCGGCTCCTGGTCCGGGGTCAGCAACACAAAGACAATGTCGACTGGCATGTCATCAATCGATTCAAAATCAATCGGCTTCTTCAATCTTGCGAGCAGTCCGATAGGCTTCTCAATTCCGCCAATGCGCGTGTGGGGAATGGCGATGCCCTGTCCAATCCCGGTCGATCCGAGACTTTCCCGCCTTTGCAATGCGTTCAATATGATTTCGACGGGAACTCCCGTAAGCACGCTCGCATTGGCCGACATCAATTGCAAAGCCTCCGCTTTGGATGAGACCTCCAGACCGAAAAGCACGTTGTCGGGGATGATATACTCGGCGAGCTTCATTGCAAGTCTCGTTCAACTCTCAAAAGTGCGCAGATTGCGAAGGCGTAAATGCGCATGTGCCTATTCCACTTCCCTGAGCCGGTAGCCGACGCCGGTTTCGGTCGTAATATATTGTGGTTGATCTGGCAGGCGCTCAATTTTCTGGCGAAGCTGGCGCACGTAAACACGTAGATATTGCACGTCGGTCGAGCCCTCCCACACCCGGTCGAGCAGAAACCTGTGGGTTAGAGCCTTGCCCGCATGCTGCACAAGAACGCGCAGGATTTCATATTCCTTCGGTGACAGTTTGACCTCTTTGCCATCGACCCTGACGATACGCTTGACCAGATCAACCGAAAGACCGCCCGTCTCGAAGATCGGCCTCTCGCCCTGCTGTTGCAGCCGGTGACGCAAAGCCACGCGTATACGGGCGACAAGTTCATTCACGCCAAATGGCTTTGTCACATAATCGTCTGCGCCAAGATCGAGCGCCTCGACGATGCCTCTCTCGTCCGTTCGGCTCGAAAGAATGACCACTGGTAGCTCCGAGCCTTCGTCGCGCCATCGGCGCAGCAATTCGTGGCCCGATATGTCGGGAAGCCCGAGATCGAGAAGAATGAGGTCTGGTTCATTGAGCCGAACCTGTTCGATTGCCGCTTGGGCATTGGCTGCCTCGAACAGGCTGTAGCCTTGCGTGCCGAGGCCCACGCGCAGCAATTTGCGGATCGGCGCTTCATCATCGACGATCAATATCTTGACGTTCGAGTTTGTCATCTGAGTTGTTCCAGGTTTGGCGTTTCCTTGGGTATGGGCATTCTGATCGTGAAAATCGCCCCGGAGCGGTCGGTTCTCCTCGACGCCGTGATGGTCCCGCCCATGGCCTCGATAAAGCCCCGGGATATCGACAGGCCAAGCCCGGTGCCGGCGGCGACCTGATCGCCCTTGCGGACGCGATAGAATGTGTCGAACACCCGTTCCAGATCCTCCTCCGGTATGCCCTTCCCCTCGTCCATCACCTGCAGGATTATCCAGCCGTCGTCGGCCCAGGCCTGAATTCTTATGGAGGTGCCTTGCGCGGCATATTTCGAAGCATTGTCGAGAAGGTTGAAGATCACTTGTTCAAACAGCACCGGATCAACCCTCAACATAGGCAGATCCACGGGTAGGACGACCTCGGTCTTATGATGCTCGATGATCTTCTTCGCCCGGCTCAGCGCGGTGCCCACGATCTCGCCGGCATCATGAAACGCAAAGTTCGGCTCCATTGCGCCGGACTCGATCCTGGTCATATCCAAAAGATTGGCGATAAAGCGATTGAGCCGTTCGGACTCGTCAATGACGGTCGAGAGCAGTTCCGTTCGCGCTTCGTCGGGAAGGGCGGGCGCAAACTCTTTCAGCGCGCCTGCTGCGCCCATGATTGAGGCAAGCGGCGTCTTCAGATCGTGGGAGATGGATGTCAACAGCGCCGAACGGAGGCGGTCGGCTTCCGCCGCAAGCTTGGCGCGGTCCACGTCTGCGGCGAGTTGGGTTCTATCGATGGCGACGGCGGCCTGATCGGCCAGGGCATCAAGCAATCGTTGCTGCTCCGGGGACAGAAGTGGCCCTTGCTTGTCGCTGTCCAGGCCTATGACTCCAACGGCCATACGGCCAGTCCTCAGCGGCAGGTAAAGCCGTTTCGCCCCCGGCAGTGTGTCGGCTCCCCTGCCCGCAGCGCGGTTGTTCTCCCACGCCCACCGCGCCGCTGCAATATCTGCATCGGCCAGCGTGTCGTCGGGTGGATAGCCCGCCTTCACTTCGATCGTGCCATGCTCGGGCAAGAGCAGAACGACACGCAGTTTCAACATGGAGGCAATCTGGAAAGCCGTCGCCCACAGCACATCGTCGAGCGTACCGGTTGCCGCCAGCTTCTTGCTAAACAGATAAAGGTCCTCGGTCGTACGCGCGCGCTGGCGCGCCGCTGCGGCCTGACGCTGAACTCGGGCTGTCAGATTGCTGGCAATCACCGCCACGCCGAAGAAGAATCCTAGCGCAATAACGCTTTCCGGATCGCTGATCACCAGTGTGTAAAGCGGTTCGAGGAAGAAAAAATTGAGCACTACGGCGCTCAGAACTGAAGCAAACAAAGCGGGCCACAGACCGACGGTCACCGCCGACGCGAGCACGGCCATAAGAAAAACAAGTGCGATGTTGCGCACGTCGAGCACCCGCGACAACAGCAAGCCAAATGCCAAAGCGCTGGCAACATACCTCGTGCTGAGCAGATACGGTTTGAGTTGAAAACTCTGGCTTGGGACATTCACATAGGCCCGCTGCGGCGAAGCAGGATCCTGTGCGTTTCCCGAAATAACGTGGACGCTGATGTTACCGGCGCGGCGGATTAGGTCATGGGATACGGACCCTTCGAACAACTCGCGCCAGCGAGGTTTATCCGGCTTGCCAGTGACAATGTGGGTGACATTGTTTTCCCTGGCATAGCGCGCAATCTCCTCGGCGGCATCGCGTCCTGGTAATGTAATCGCATCACCGCCCAGCTGGGTCGCAAGCCTTAACGTCGATGCGATCCGGTCCCTGTCCGCTTCCGACAGGCGCATGGTGCGGTGTGTTTCAACATGGACCGCCAGCCAGGGTGCCCGGAGCCTGTCGGCCAGACGTCTGGCATAGCGGACCAGCGAAGCACCGCGCGGTTGATCATCGATGCAAACCAAAACCCGGTCGCCTGCTGCCCAAGGGCCGGATATGGCGTTCGCTTGCATGTGGGTCAGCAGCTGATCGTCGACGCGCTGGGCGGTGCGCCGCAATGCAAGCTCGCGAAGAGCAGTCAAATTTCCGGGCGAGAAATAGCTTTCGATCGCGCGCTTTGCCGTAACCGGGACGTAGACCTTCCCCTCCTCCAAACGCTTGATGAGGTCCGCGGGCGTGAGGTCGATAATCTCCACCTCGTCCGCCTCATCGATGACAGAGTCCGGAACCGTCTCCCGCACGCGCACCTTGGTAATTTGCACGACGACGTCATTCAGGCTTTCCACATGCTGAATGTTCATGGTGGAATAGACGTCGATATTCTCTGCCAGAAGTTCCTGGACATCCAGATATCGCTTCGGATGCCGGCTGCCGGGGGCATTGGTATGCGCAAGCTCATCAACCAGGACCAGATCTGGTCGGCGCGCAAGGATCGCATCCAGATCCATTTCTTCGAGGTGACGATCCTTGTAGTTGACCTCTGTGCGAGGGACTACTTCAAACCCGTTGACGAGAGCCTGCGTCTCTTTCCGGCCGTGGGTCTCGACCACACCGATCACCACATCGAGCCCGTCGGCAATTGCCGCTCGTCCCGCCATCAACATTTCATAGGTCTTGCCAACACCCGGCGCGGCCCCAAGAAAGATCTTCAACCGCCCGCGCGCTTCGCGCTCCGCATTTTCGAGAAGTGCATCCGGCGATGGTCTCCTCTCGGTATCGCGGCTGTCATCCGGCATTTCTGATTCTTTCTGCACGAGCCGGGGAATGCAGGGACATTCCCCGGCTTCATTCAACTGCTACGCCTTGAGATCATCAAGCGCCTGGTTCAACGCGAGCACGTTGACGACAGGCTCGCCTATGAAGCCCCAGTCACGGCCTTGGACGTGCTGATCGACAAGCTGGCGGACACGGGCTTCGTCAATGCCGCGCGCCTTGGCCACCCGCGGCACCTGAAAATAGGCGGCTTCCGGCGAGATATGCGGATCAAGACCGCTGCCGGACGTGGTGACCAGATCCATCGGCACCGGTGCATTGGGGGTGGTGGCTTTCAATGCCTCGGCATCGGCCTTGATGCGGTCGATCAATTTCGGGTTTGTCGGTCCGAGATTGGAACCGCTGGACGCGGCGGCATTATAGCCGTCGCCCGCTGCTGACGGCCGGCCATGGAAGTACTTGTCGCCGGTGAAGGCTTGGCCGATCAGTTCCGAGCCGATGACCGTGCCGTCTTTTTCGACCAGACTGCCGTTGGCCTGGCGCGGGAACAGCACCTGCGCGATCCCGGTCATGCCGAGCGGATAGATCAGGCCGGTGATGACCGTGAGGGCGATGATCATGATGATTGCGGGTTTGAGTTGTTTCAACATTGTATTGATCCTTAAGCGAGGCCAAGACCGGTGATGACCACATCGATGGCTTTGATGCCGACGAAGGGGACAATGATGCCGCCGAGGCCATAGATGAGAAGGTTGCGGCTCAAGAGCGCGCCCGCACCGATTGGGCGATACTTGACGCCTTTCAGCGACAGCGGTATCAGCGCGACAATGATCAGCGCGTTGAAGATGATCGCCGACAGGATCGCGCTCTGCGGCGACTGCAGCCCCATGATGTTCAGTGCGCCGAGCTGCGGATAGAACGCCAGGAACATCGCGGGAATGATGGCGAAGTATTTAGCGATGTCATTGGCGATGGAGAACGTCGTCAGCGCGCCGCGGGTCATCAGCAGCTGCTTACCGATACCGACGATCTCGATGAGCTTGGTCGGATCGCTGTCGAGATCCACCATGTTGCCGGCTTCGCGGGCAGCCACAGTGCCGGTGTTCATCGCCACGCCGACGTCGGCCTGCGCCAGCGCCGGCGCATCGTTGGTGCCATCCCCGCACATGGCAACGAGCTTGCCTTTGGCTTGTTCGTCGCGAATGAGGGTCAGCTTGTTTTCCGGCGTCGCTTGGGCGAGGAAATCATCGACGCCGGCTTCCGCGGCGATGGCTGCCGCAGTCAGCGGGTTGTCGCCGGTAATCATCACCGTCCTGATGCCCATGCGGCGCAGTTCGGCGAAACGCTCGCGGATGCCGCCCTTGACGATGTCCTTGAGATGAACCACCCCGAGAAGCTTACCGTCACGCGCAACCGCAAGCGGCGTGCCACCGGCTTTGGCGATCTGGTCGGCAATGGCCCGCAGATCGCGAACGGTTTCGCCGCTGGCCCGCGTGCCGATTGTTGCGACCGCTCCGCCACCCGTTGCGACGGCCGCAACTGTTGATTGATCGACATAGGCAAGAACGGCATCGACGGCGCCCTTGCGGATCGACGATCCTTCAATGTCGACACCGCTCATGCGGCTTTGCGCGGTGAACGGCACGAAGTGCGCATGCAGGGATTGCATGTCGTGGCCGCGGATGCCGTACTTCTCCTTTGCCAGCACGACGATGGATCGGCCTTCCGGCGTCTCATCGGCCAGTGACGCGAGCTGGGCGGCCTCGGCCAGATCCTGTTCGGTTATCCCTTTGACCGGGAGCAGTTCCGTCGCCTGACGGTTACCAAAGGTGATCGTGCCGGTTTTGTCGAGAAGCAGCGTGTCGACGTCGCCGGCGGCTTCAACTGCACGGCCGGACATGGCAAGGACATTGAACTGGATCAGCCGGTCCATGCCGGCAATCCCGATGGCAGAAAGCAGTGCCCCGATCGTCGTCGGGATCAGGGTCACGAACAGGGCGACAAGCACGACGATTGGAATGGCACCACCGGCATAGGTGGCAAAGCTCGGTATGGTTGCGGTTGCAAGGACAAAAATCAGCGTCATGCCGGCGAGCAGAATGTTGAGAGCGACCTCGTTTGGTGTCTTCTGCCGCTCGGCGCCTTCGACAAGCGCAATCATCCGGTCGATGAAGGTTGAGCCCGCCGCGGCGGTGATCCGGACACGCAGCCAGTCGGAAAGCACCTGCGTGCCGCCGGTGACCGCGGAACGGTCGCCGCCCGATTCACGAATGACCGGAGCAGACTCACCGGTGATCGCCGATTCATTGACCGAAGCGACACCTTCGATGACCTCGCCGTCGGACGGGATGATGTCGCCGGCTTCAACAAGGACAAGGTCGCCAACCTTCAGGCTGGTGCCCGGCACCAGCTTGAACTTGGTGTCTTTCTCACCGGAAAGCAGCTTCGCCTGCGTCTCCGTGCGGGTCTTGCGCAGCGAATCCGCCTGTGCTTTGCCGCGCCCCTCAGCCACGGCTTCGGCAAAATTGGCAAAGAGCACGGTGAACCACAGCCAGACGATGATCTGGAAGGTGAAGCCAAGGCTTTGTCCGCCGGTCGCAACGTCTTTGAGGAACAGCACCGTGGTCAGCGCGGAAACGACGGCGACGACAAACATCACCGGATTTCTGGCGAGACTGCGCGGGTTCAGCTTTTTGAAGGCGTCCCCGATAGCGGGTAACAATATGCGAGAATCCATGAGGCTCGCGGATTTGGAATGGCTCATTTGAGACTCCAGTTTTGATGTTCTTGTGGTCGCACGGCGGTCATTCAGGCCGCTGCGAACATATGAATGAGCGCGTATCCGGTGAGCCATACGAGCAGCATGATCAGCGTCATGCCGAGGATGATGTCGGAAGCGCGCACGCGCCTGGCGGCGCCCCGCGCCAGCTTTCCGGCGCGGGGGATGATGTTGAATTGCAGATAGCCGTGACGCATCGAATGGTCCTCAGAATGTCTGCCCGAGACCGATGGCGAGGTGTTCGACGATCGGTCCGACGGCGAGCGCCGGGAAGAAGGTGAGACCGCCAACGATCAGGACGACACCGACGAGCAAGCCAACGAACAGCGTCCCGTGCGTCGGGAACGTGCCTGCGGATTCCGGAACCGTCTTCTTCACAACCAGCGAACCTGCAATCGCCAAAGCCGGGATGATGACAAAGAACCGGCCCATCCACATCCCGATGCCAAGCGTAATGTTGTACCAGGGCGTGTTGCCGGTCAGGCCGCCAAACGCCGAACCATTGTTCGCCGCAGCCGATGTGTAGGCGTAGAGGATCTCGGAGAAACCATGCGGGCCGGCATTGGCAATGGACGCGACCGCCGAAGGCAGGACGCTGGCAGCAGCGGTAAAGCCGAGCATCGCCAAAGGTAGAACCAGAACAGCCAGCATGGCCATCTTGACTTCCTTGGCTTCGATCTTCTTGCCGAGATATTCCGGCGTGCGGCCAACCATCAGACCAGCCACGAAGACGGCAATGATGACGTAGAGCAGGATGCCATAGAAGCCGGCACCGACACCACCAAAGATCACTTCGCCGAGCATCATGTTGATGAGCGGGATCATGCCGCTGATCGCCATGAAGCTGTCATGCATCGCATTGACGGCACCGCAGGACGCAGCCGTGGTGATGACTGCAAAGAGCGCTGAGAGGGCGATGCCGAAGCGTGTCTCCTTGCCTTCCATGTTGCCGCCGTCGATGCCAAGGGCATGGACGAGCGGATTGCCGGCAGCCTCGCCCCAATAGCAGACGATGACACCTGCCAGGAACATGACGCCCATGGCGGCGAAGATCGCCCAGCCCTGACGCTGGTTGCCGACCATGCGGCCGAAGACATTGGTCAAGGCGGCGCCGATGGCAAAGATCGTCACCATCTGGATGAGGTTGGAGATGGCATCGGGATTTTCGAAGGGATGCGCCGAATTGACGTTGAAGAAGCCGCCGCCATTGGTGCCGAGCATCTTGATGGCCAGCTGCGAGGCAACCGGACCGACGGCGATCGTCTGCTTGGCGCCCTCCAGCGTCGTCGCATCGACATAGGTTCCAAGCGTCTGCGGCACGCCAAGATAAACGTAAACGAGGGTCAGGACGATGCAGAGCGGCAGCAGGATATAAAGCGTGCAGCGGGTCAGATCGACCCAGAAGTTCCCGATCGACTTGCCCGACGCGCGGGCAAAACCGCGGATGAGCGCGATGGCGATGGCGATGCCCGTTGCCGCGGAGGCGAAGTTCTGCACGGTGAACCCTGCCATCTGCACGAGATAGGACATCGTGCTTTCGCCGCCATAATTCTGCCAGTTGGTGTTGGTGACGAAACTGACGGCCGTGTTGAACGCAAGCCCTGGTTCGGTCGCACCCATTCCCGCGGGATTATAGGGAAGCGCGCCCTGGAACCGCTGCAGGAAATAAAGCACGACAAACCCGGCCAGGCTGAAGAACAGCAGCGCCGCCGAATAGGTGGTCCAATGCTGCTCTTCCCGTTCGTTTGTTCCGACAAGGCGATAGAGGCCTCGTTCCACAGGAACGAAGACAGGCGATAGAAATGTCCGATCGCCGTTGAAGACACGCGTCATGTAGCCGCCGAGCGGTTTGACGAGCAAAATGATGATCCCGCAATAAACGAGGATCTGTATCCAGCCGTTGAGAGTCATGGGTAAAAGCTTTCAAAGCCTCGCGGCAGAGGGCGATCAGAAGCGCTCTGGGCGAACGAGGGCATAGGTGAGATAGGCGAGCAGGAACAAGGTCACCGCACCGCCGAGAATATAGTCGATAGTCATCTGGCAATCCTTCCGGTCACAGGTTGTCGCAGGCTTTGGTATAGGCCAGCGACAGGACCAGGAACAAAATGCCCAGTCCGAGAACAACAACGTCCATCGAAGACAACTCCTTTTTCATCACTGCGCCGTGCGTCCGACTGGACGCACAAATGACGCCGCAAAAACTTGAATTCGCGCATGGCCCAAGATCAGTATCGATCTTGGGCGATGCGCAGATTGCCTCTTGCGTGCTTGACCAACCCGAGCTGCAAAGATGGACCCAATCGGTCACCGCAGTAGCGCCCAAGCTCGCTGAGCGGGCGGAGTATCGCTCCAAATGCCATATGAATTCGAGACGGGATGAATAGAAAAGATATAAAGATACTATAAGGATTCGAGTATTTCTTGATTGGAAGCCGATTGGGTACTTTCAATATTGGCCTTCATGGCCGCCTACTTCAACGACAGAAATTCGGCGCCGCCGCCCTTGCCGGAACACATATGCTTGGGATTCCTCAGCGGTAAGATTCGATCGATGACCTACTGTCAGAGCCAACGAGGGCGTCTAAACACCCTGAGTCCTGGTTCGACATATATGTTTTTATATATAATTGAGACGGATCCGATCTCGAATTCATATACGGTTCGAGACTATCTAACAGGGTGTGGGCTCTCCTGGCCTGGACGTTCGGCTCCGGCAGCGGCCCGCGTTTTGATGCGTGATCCAATGGGTAAAAATCAGATGTGGCCCAGATTGGCCCCAAAAGTTAGCCGAAGGTTCCCGACCGAGTACTTCATCCTCGCAAATCTTCGGGTCGAAGGCGGCGTTATCGGCCACCTTGCCGATAAGCCAATTGCCGAAACGGTCGTTGATGGAAACGGCTTCCGATATCATTTTGTTGGCGTGGCACCGCATAGCGCCGACGGGCGTTTTGATGTTGATTCCCTTCGGCCCGGCGAATGGATCGTCCAGCCTGGGCTGGTCTATATTATGGAGAAATCTGAGAACGCCTGACGCCACGCCGCCCCTGACCGAAGCGCGGCTAACCGACGTCTTGACCAGAAAAAGTCACTGCCGGTCAATCGCGCGCCAGCTTGGATGTGGCGATTGGACATGCTTTTGAATGCAAGATTCGCTGTCCGTTGATTGCACAAAGATGGCACGGCAAGGGATCCTACCTGTAAACCGCATAACGCAAAGCCAGGTTTTCACCCGTTACACTGTGCCATCCTGAATAACTCCGTGCGCATGGTTGGGCTTATACCATCCCAAGTGCATTCATGTACAATTCCAGAATCGCTTCCTCTTCCTTCCGTTCGTTCGCGTCTTTCTTGCGTAAACGCACGATCGTGCGAATGATTTTGGTGTCGTAGCCGCGCCCCTTGGCTTCGGCCATGACTTCCTTGATATCGTCCTGGAGCGTCGTCTTCTCTTCTTCGAGGCGTTCGATCCGTTCAATGAACTGCCGCAGCTCTGCCGCCGCTACACCCTCGACACCGCCCTGCGCCGCCAAATCATCCATGCTCATACTCCGCTCCTAGAAAATCCATTGTGCGACTCAGGCTTGGCCGCGCGAAGGGTTCCGATGCCCGACCAGCGCATGTGGAGTCAAGCCGAGAGTCGGCAGAGGCGTGTTTGCATTTTCATTGTGCATGGTTCGACACGCTCGCCTTGGGGATGAAGATGCATCTGAGGCGGTCCGGCGGAGACGTCTGCAACGGTTCTGGAACCCACGACGTCCCGCAGGTGAGCTTGGTGCCACGCACCGGTGAAGCACCAAATCAATGCGAAGGCTTGTTCGCCTCGAACGCGGCCTTCTGTGCGTCGCTGGCTTCGCGCTGATGTTTCGCCTGCCAATCAGCATAGGGTTCGCCATAGATGATTTCACGCGACTCATCTTTCGAAAGCGCGATCCCTGAGTCTTCCGCCGCCTCGCGGTACCAGTTCGACAGGCAGTTGCGGCAGAAGCCCGCCAGATTCATCAGATCGATGTTCTGCACATCGCTGCGCTCACGCAAATGCGCGACCAGCCTGCGGAATGCGGCAGCTTCGAGCGCCGTGCGCTGCTCGTCGTCATATTTGCTCATGCCCGGTTCTCCTTATCCATTGTGTTCGCGGCCTCTATCGGACCGGTTCTCGAACCGAATTGTCTTGCCACATGCATATCGGGGTCGGCGTTGATCGCTTCAAGGATCGGCGCCAGCCGCTTTGCCCATTGTTCGATGCCCACCTGCGCAGCAATCAGGTCCTGCCGCACCTCTATCAACGCATGGGCGAGCCCTGGCACGATGCAATGCTGGAACATGGTGTCGTTGCGCAGCGCTCCGTCATAGGGCTCGTTGTCGCCGACAATCAAGTGCGGGTCGGCGCGCAATCCCTCGATAATCGGGCGGACGGCGCGCGGATCCTTGTCCCAAAGAATCCCCGCATGCCATGGGCGCGGTGTAGATTTCCAGAACGGCGTGAAGGAATGGATGGAAATGACCAGCGGGGCCTTGCCGCTCGCCGTGGTCACGGCCTCAATCGTCTGCGCGATCGCGCCGTGATAGGGGCGATAGAATTGGTTGAGACGCTTTTCGCGTTCATCGCTCGGCATCGGATTGTTGCCCGGGACGATCGCCCCGTCCGAGAGCCGCATGATCAGGGTCGGGTCGTCTTCGCCGCGGTTGGGATCGATCAGCAGCCGCGAAAACCCGCCAAGCACGGCGGGAGCGCCGAGCATCGCCGAAAGCGTCCGCGTCAGCTGCTCTACCCCGATATCATAGGCGATGTGCCGCTCGAACTCTTCAGGCGACAGGCCGAGCGAACCATAGGCTGATGGCAGGTCGCGGCGGGCATGATCGGCAAGGAGAACGAGGCCCTTGGCAGGGTCGCCATCCACCAGATGAAAGGGAGAAAACGACATTCGGCGAAGCTCTTTCAAATTGAATCGGGCTAGTTTTTGATGTTCCACGGCACCATCAGCAATGCAACTATCATTCTTTTGTCGCAGTCTTGCAGGAACTCTATCCGGTTACGTTGACAATGCACACGAAACTGCCGAAAAGAGGGTCAAAGACGGACGGAGGCAATATTGCGTGAGGACATTGAATTCCGCGCTGAACAGCATCAGCGGACGCGATTGGGCAGCTTTCTAGCGGCTTTTTTATTGATATTCACGGTGGGCAGTTTTTTAGCCCCGGACGAGGCACATGCTGATTTTCGCGTGTGCAACACCACGCAGAATCTTGTCGGCGTCGCACTCGGCTACAGGGCCAAGACGGGCTGGATCACCGAAGGCTGGTGGCATGTCAACGCATCGTCCTGCACGACGCTGGTCGTTGGGCCGCTGACCTCGCGCTATTACTATCTTTACGCGGAGGACGCCCAGAGCGGCGGTCGCTGGGATGGCAAGGTGAACATGTGCGTGGCCGAAAACCAGTTCAAGATCACCGGCATAAATGATTGTTTCGCGCGCGGGTTTCAGCGTGCGGGCTTTCAGGAGTATGATACCGGCGAACAGACAAGCTGGATGGTCCAGCTTACGGAAGAAAATCCTCCCTCAGCTCCAATTGTAACGGATACCCCTCCTCAATGAGACGTCGCCGCAAGGTCAAGATTTTAGCCACCCTGGGTCCCGCTTCTTCCGAAGAAGTGATGATCCGCAAATTGTTCGAAGCCGGGGCCGATGTGTTCCGCATCAATATGAGCCATGCCAGCCACGACCTGATGCGTGAACTGGTACGCCGCATTCGCCGCGTCGAAAAGGAACTCGGCAGGCCGATCGGCATTCTCGCCGACCTGCAGGGGCCGAAGCTGCGCGTCGGCAAGTTCGCGGAGGGCAAGGTCGAACTTACCCCCGGCCAAACCTTCACGCTCGACAATAATGAAGCACCCGGCGACAATACCCGCGTGTTCCTGCCGCATCCGGAAATTCTGGAAGCAGTCGAGCCCGGCCATCGCCTGCTGATCGATGACGGCAAGCTGGCGCTCGTCGCTGAAGCCTCGGATGGCAAATCCATTCGCTGCCGTGTCGTATCCGGCACCAAGATTTCCGACAAGAAAGGCGTCAGTCTGCCAGACACCACCCTCGGCGTCGGCGCCCTCACGGAAAAAGACCGGCGCGACCTCGATGCGGTGCTGCAGGAGGAAATCGACTGGGTGGCGCTGTCCTTTATCCAGCGGCCGGAGGATCTTGCCGAAGTGCGCAAGATCTCGCGCGGCCGCGTTGCCCTGCTTTCGAAAATCGAAAAACCGCAAGCCGTTGCGCGTCTTGACGAGATCATCGAACTTTCTGACGCGCTCATGGTCGCCCGCGGCGATCTCGGCGTCGAGATGCCGCTGGAATCGGTTCCCGGCATCCAGAAGCAGATCATCCGCGCCTGCCGCCGTGCCGGCAAGCCGGTGGTCGTCGCCACCCAGATGCTGGAATCGATGATCACCGCTCCGGTACCGACTCGCGCCGAAGTTTCCGACGTTGCGACAGCCGTCTTCGAAGGCGCCGACGCGATCATGCTCTCAGCCGAATCCGCTGCAGGCGAATATCCGATCGAGGCTGTCTCGACCATGGTCCGCGTCGCCGAGGAAGTGGAGCGTGACCCGAACTATCCGGGCATCATCCACGCCCAGCGCCCCGAACCGAATGCCACTGGCGCCGATGCGATCTCGCTCGCCGCCCGCCAGATCGCTGAAACGCTCAACCTCTCGGCGATCGTCACCTACACGGCATCGGGTACAACCGGCCTGCGCGCTGCACGCGAACGGCCGCTGCTGCCGATCATCGCCCTGTCGCCCGTGGTCGAGACGGCGCGCAAGCTCTCGCTCGTCTGGGGGTTGCATTGCGTTGTGACTGAGGATGCCAGCGACCTTGATGACATGGTCGATCGCGCCTGCCACATCGCCTATCAGGAAGAGTTCGGCAATCCCGGTGACCGCATCATCATTTCGGCGGGTGTACCGCTGCGTACGCCGGGTTCGACCAATATGCTGCGCATTGCCTATATCGGCTCGGACGGCTTGACCGGCATCTAGGCAAATCTCACCAATCTTGCTCTGTTCCTTTGATGAAAGGGAACAGAGCGGCCGGGTTCCTGCTCGAAAAGTGCGGTTTCTTGCGCAAGAATCGTCGCTTTTTGCCCGCGTATTTCAATCTCGACGGGAAAAATGGTTGCAGCTAGGTGCGCTGACCGGTGAGTTCGTCGGCAAGCTCACCCGCCTGCTTCTGCGCCTCGCGCATCATCGGATAAACGCTAAGAACCCGTTCAAAAGCCTGCAAGGCCGCTTCCTTCTTGCCCGTATCCTTGAGGATCGCCGCCATGCCCGCCATGGCGCCGAAATGCCGCGGTTCGAGCGCCAGCGTCTTCTGGATATCGGCCATCGACCGCCCATAATCGTTCATCATGAAATGCAAGGTCGCCCGGCGGTTCCAGCCTTCGGCATAGTCCGGTTTCATAGTGACGACCTGGTCGAGAAAATCGAGCGCCACGGCATATTTCTTGTCGTCCATGGCTTTGGCGGCCCAGCCCATCATCAGGTCGACCGTGGCGCTGCCGGAGTTCTGCCACTGGATCTGGATGAGCGAAGCGATGCGGGCAGCCTTGACCTCATTGCTTTCGCGCTTGAGGGAAGCAAACAGCTCATCGAGCCGTGCGGCGCGCTTTTGGGCCAATGTCTGATCCGGTAAGGCAGCCTGCTGCTGCAGCGGCGCCTGTTCCTGCGCCAGGGCCAGGGCCGGGGAAATGACCAGTGAAATCAAGACTGAAAAGGCAAAAACGCTTCGCATGACACGGATGGTAGTCCGTATCAGCGAAACGTCAAATGCAAATAAGCGTGAGACGCGGACGATCAGCCCTGGCGTGCTTTGAAACGCGGAGCAGTCTTGTTGATGATGTACATGCGGCCCTTGCGACGGACCAGCTGATTGTCACGATGACGCCCCTTGAGGGCCTTGAGGGAGTTCTTGATCTTCATTTCAGCACCGGTATCTTTACGCCCGAAACCGGGCACCAATAAAAAGCGCGCGTGATAGCGCGCCGGAAACACGTGGCGGGAAATAGCCAAGGATTGCCCTGATTGTCAACTCCCCGCCGGCGATTCATGTCATGTTTCAGTATCGAAACATGGATTTATTCACCTATAGCCTTTTGGTAATCCGCGTCACATGCCCCATCTTGCGGCCCGGACGCGCCTGCGCCTTGCCGTAAAGATGGACGACAGCACCGGTTTCCTTCAAAAGCGCCGGCACCTTATCAATGTCATCGCCGATCAGATTTTCCATCACGCAATCCGAATGACGCCGCGTGTCACCGAGCGGCAATCCCGCAATTGCCCTGATATGCTGCTCGAATTGCGAGACAGCGCAGGCCGCCTCCGTCCAGTGGCCGGAATTGTGCACCCGCGGCGCAAACTCATTGGCAAGCAACGCACCGTTGGCGAGCACGAAGAACTCTACCCCCACGACGCCGACATAGTTCAGACCGTCGAGCAGCTTGCGCGCCGCATCGGCGGCAAGACCGGCGATTGTCGAAGAGACCGACACGGGTACGGTCGAGGTCGCCAGAATACCGTCCTTGTGGATGTTTTCGGCGATATCGTAGACCTTGATATTCCCTGCGGCGTCACGCGCAGCGATGACCGAGATCTCGCGGGTGAAGTCGATCAGCTCTTCGAGAATGGCGGGCGCACTACCGATCGCGGCAAATCCCGATTTCGCACTTTCGCGCTTGGCGCCCGTGAACTTGAACTGGCCCTTGCCGTCATAACCGAAGCGGCGCGTCTTGAGAATGCCCTTGCCTTCGAAGGCAAGTAGCGCTGCCTCCAGATCGCCTTCATTCTCCACGATGCGCCATTGCGCGGTGGGGATGCCCACCCTGCCCAGGAAGCGCTTTTCGGAGACACGGTCCTGCGAGACCTTCAGAGCCTCGGGCGGCGGAAAAACAGCCTTGCTTTCATTGAGAATTTCCGCCGAATCGACCGGCACGTTTTCAAACTCATAGGTGATGACATCACTGAGTTCGGCAAGCTGCTCGAGCGCTTCCGGATTGTCGTAGGCGGCGGCGATATGCTGGTTCGCGACCTGTGCCGCCGGGCAATCCGCCTGCGGCTCGAGAATGACGGTCCGGTATCCAAGCCGAGCCGCGGCCATGGCCAGCATCCGCCCAAGCTGGCCGCCACCGATAATGCCTATTGTCGATCCTGGAGAAATCATTCTTATGCCTCGTCAGAAGGTCTCAATGCGACCTTGTCGCTTTGCGCCTGCCGGAAATCATCGAGCCGCGTAGCAAGGGCGGTATCGTTCAGAGCAAGCACTGCCGCTGCCAACAAGGCGGCGTTGACCGCGCCCGCACGTCCGATGGCGAGCGTGCCGACTGGAATTCCAGCCGGCATCTGCACGATGGAAAGCAACGAATCCTGGCCGGAAAGTGCCTTTGATTCAACCGGCACACCGAACACCGGCAAGGGCGTCATCGATGCCACCATGCCCGGCAAATGTGCGGCGCCGCCGGCACCGGCAATAATCACCTTGAAACCCGTAGCGCGCGCGCCCTTGGCGAAGGTCACGAGCCTGTCGGGTGTCCTGTGTGCCGAAACAATGCGATCGTCGTGAGGGATGCCGAGAGCGTCGAGCGTCTCAGCGGCGTGGCGCATGGTTGCCCAATCGGACTGACTTCCCATGATGATAGCGACGTCGGCGCGTTTGTCGGCCATTGAGCAACCTTAAGAAACAATCGAGACGGTGGAGATAGCTGGGATTAAAGGAAAAGGCGGAGGCCCGCAAGTTAAGGGGGGTGAGGCCACCATGCCCCTGCGGGACATCAGGCGATTATGTCGGGCGTGATCTTGTCTTCAAGCTCAATGAGCTTGTCTTTAATGACGAGCTTCTTCTTCTTCATTCGCTGGATACGAAGCTGGTCGCAGCCAACCTGGATCATTGCTTGTATGGCGGCATCGAAGTCCATGTGTTCTTGCTTCAATCTTGCGACTGCCAATCGAATGTCAGCCTGATCCTGATCGGACATGCAGTGATTCCCGGTATTTTGCTGTAGAAGAATCCAGTCTCTGGTTACGGACAAACCTGTCCCCGCCAGCACGTCGCCATAACATATTTTACATCACAAGAAAATCCTACGAAACAAATTCGACAATTGCTTAAAGTGGTGGCAGACTGTCACGGCTCTGTTACATACTTGCCTGGCAAGCGGGTTGTGCACGAGTAGGGAAACCAGACAAGGGAGAAGCCGGATGGCCATTGAGTCTCATCTTGAAACGCTTGAACGCAAGCATGGAGCGCTGGAAAAGGAAATTTCGGACGCGCTGTTAAGTCCCGCCTCAGACGACCTCATGATTACTGACCTCAAACGTCGCAAGCTCATGCTTAAGGAGCAAATTGAAAGGCTGAAATCAGCCGTCACCCGTCACTAATTTCAAGAAGGACGATACCGCGAAATTCCACTCGATAGCTGAACAGGCATCGTGCTGGCAGTTGCAAAAAGCCCGACCCTCGCTCGAAAGCAGGGTCGGGTTTTTGTTTGCGGGGAGTCTGAGACCGCTCTCACACGCTCCAGAACTGGTCCAGCCACAAATTGAGATGAAAGAAGCCACTGTCGTCGACCGCGTAGATGCGGCGGGTCCCTTCGGATTTGACAGTCACGAGGCGGGCGTCGAGCAGCGCCTTGAGATGCTGGGAAACCGCGGGGCGGGAAATGGGCAGACCAAGCGCCAGCTCGTTCACAGTTTTGGGACCCCGTCGAAGCTCCTCGAGCAGATAGCGGCGGTTTGGATCAGAAATTGCTGCGAAGGCATCCGTTTCGACCATGAGGAATAGTCGTTTTAAACAGGCATTAAAGTCAACGAATTTCGTAGCCGTTCGAATTGACCGTTATTCCGGCAGCGTCTCGGCACGCGGGTCGAGCCTGACACTTTCCGGAGTGACCCGCTCCGCCCCAGCCGTCTTGAAATTGTCCCGCAGTTCAATTGGTATGGGCGCGCGCATGCGGGAGCGGATAATGGCGTGGGTCATGATCAGGACGTGTGCCAATGCCGTTACGGCAAAGAGCCCTTCGGGTGTGATCCGTTCCATGGCCCAGGCACCGAGAATGGGGCCGATCATGGTGCCGAAACCGTAAAGCAGCAGCAGCCCGCTCGTGACCTTGACGAAATTTTCCGAGTCCGAAAAGTCATTCGCATGGGCGACAGCCACAGGATAAAGCGTATAGGCAAGGCCGCCATAAATCGCCGTCATGGCCAGAATGGCATAGGCATGACGCGGTGCGATCAAGAAGATCAACAGGCCTATCGTAGCTGCCGCGCCGCCGACCATCGCCAGCACATAGCGCCGGTCGGTGCGGTCTGACAAGCGCCCGACTGGAATTTGCATCAATGCGCCCCCCATCACCGAGGCGCTCATCATCAGGGCAATCTCTGTTGTCGATATGCCCGTCGACGCACCGTAGACCGCTCCGAGCGTGCCGAACGCGCCATTTGCCACACCGATGAGGATGCAGCCGAGGAAGGCGACGGGCGAATTGCGATAGAGTGCCTTGAGATCGAGCTGCACTTCGGTCAGCGGCTTGGGGCTGCTGGCGGTGGAGACCGCCGTTGGAATGAGGGCAAGGCAGAACAGGATGCCCGTCACCATGAAGAAGGTGCCGGTATGGACGTCGCCGAAACCGATCATCATCTGGCCGACGGTAATCGATGCAAAATTCACGACCATGTAAAGACCGAAGATCTGGCCGCGATTGGCATTGGTCGCGCGCTCGTTCAGCCAGCTCTCGATTACCATGTACGATCCGGCCATGGCAAAGCCGGTCAGCGCGCGCAGCACGATCCATGCCGTGGACTCGACCAGAATGCCGGTAAACAGGGCTACGATCGCCGCAATCGCGGCGAAGGCGCTGAAGGCGCGCACATGGCCGACCCGCCGCACGAGCCGCGGCGCAAGCAGGCAGGAGGTGATGAATCCTCCCGCCCAGGCCGTGCCCAGCAGACCGAGGGAGGTCGTTGAAAATCCTTCAGCGCCGCCACGCAATGGCAGAAGCAGACCGTGCAGGCCCGACGCCATGACCAGGAAGGAAGTGCCGCAAAGGAGTGCAAATACCTGTATGAACGAACGGAACACGGCAAAACCTTTAAAGTTCTTTGAAAATCGACCAGCACAGGGCCAAGTTGGCGGTGAGTTCGTGTCGTCCAGCAATACGGAAACTTGATGGCATCCGTATTATTCTTTGCAACGGCAATCCAGACCGTAAACTTAACGGAAAAGTGCCTCGGCCGCGACCTTGCTGTCACCCTTGCGGGAACGTTCCTCTTCCAGCCGCTTGATCTCGGAACGCAGAAGGGTGATCCGTTCGTCAAGTTCCGCAACCGACAAGAGCGAAAGATCCTGCCCGATATCGTGAATGACCTTACGCCTCGGCTCTTCATCGAAAAGTGACATTATTTCCTCCACTTGTCGTCCTATTCTGCCAGAATACAGTCCAACCGCTTGGAATTGCAATTCATTCTGGCGAATCAATCGAGGGGAAGATCGGCATGGCCGAAAAGACACCGACAACCATGACTGCAATCGAGATCACAAAGCCGGGTGGCCCGATGGTTCTCAAGCCGGGCAAGCGCGCCGTTCCCGAGCCACAGCCGGGCGAACTTCTGATCGCAGTCCGCGCCGCCGGCGTTAACCGGCCGGACGTGTTGCAGCGGCAGGGCCATTATCCGCCGCCCGCGGGGGCGTCTGACATTCCAGGGCTCGAGATTGCCGGCGATATTGTTGCGGTTGGCGAAGGCGTGTCCCGCTTTCGCGTGGGTGAGCGCATCACGGCGCTGGTTGCCGGCGGCGGTTACGCGGAATTTTGCGCCGTCCACGAGACGAACGCACTGCCTATTCCTGCCGGATATGGTTATATCGAAGCAGCCGCCATTCCTGAAACCTATTTTACCGTGTGGCACAATGTCTTTGAACGGGGTGGCCTGAAGCAGGGCGATCGTTTCCTTGTCCATGGCGGCTCTTCCGGGATAGGCACCACAGCAATTCAACTTGCTCATGCATCCGGCGCGTATGTCATCACCACGGCGGGCTCCGAGGACAAAGTCGAGGCCTGCCGCAAGCTCGGCGCCGACCGCGCCATCAATTATCGCAACGAAGACTTTGTCGCAGCCGTGAAAGATGCGACCGGCGGCAAGGGCGTCAATTTGATCCTCGATATGGTCGGCGGCGACTATATCGAGCGCAATTACGAGGCGGCAGCGCTCGACGGCCGCATTGTCCAGATCGCTTTCCTGAACGGCGCGAAAGCCACCAGCGACATTTCCAAACTGATGGTCAAGCGCCTCACCCATACGGGTTCTACACTTCGCAATCGGCCGGTGGAATTCAAGGCCGGAATCGCACGCGAACTGGAGCTCAAGGTCTGGCCGCTGCTTGTCGAGCGGCGTGTCGCTCCGGTGATCGACATGATTTACCCGTTGAAGGAAGCCTGGCGCGCGCATGAGCGCATGGAAGACGGTCAAAACATCGGCAAGATCGTGCTGGACGTTGGATGATCGTGCCCAAGCGGACGCGCGACTGCGCCTAATGCGCGAGCGCGTCCGCTTTCATCAACGGGGCACTTTACTTGGCCCCAACGCCCGGAAGCGTCACCTGAAACACCTGGAACATGGTGTCGACATTTGCGCCGCCGTCATCCTTGTAGCTTGCGCCAACCTGAAAACCGTCCTGGGTAATGAAGTCGTTATCGTTGGCGACGAACAGGAAGTAGTCGTTCGGCAGCTTGGGATCCTGGACGCTGGCAATTGACATCGCTTCCCACTTTTCCGAGAGGTTGTTGCGGTCGTTCGGCTCGCCATTATGCAGACCGAAACGGGCCAGTTCCGCGCTGTCGTTAAGGTCGATGAACGACGTAAGCGTAGCGGGCTTCACGGACTCGTCCAGCACGCCCTTGGGCGCAACCGGCTTATCGCCGTCAAACGCGCTGCCTGCAATGTCTGTCGCAGCCGAAACGTCGACCACATTGATGCGGCGGTAGAGCGATGTTGCGTCTTTCAGACCGTAGCCGTTGTTACTGTCACGGGCGAGCATCAGGAACGTCTGGCCCGACAAGGCAACGATTTCGCTCTGCGCAGCAACTTTCTTCTTGCCCTTCGCGTCGGTGAATACCGGCAGCGGTACGACATATTCGTGAACCAGCTTCAGGTTTGCGGGATCGGCAGCATCATAGACCAAAGCCCGGGTGTTCTGGCGGGTCGAGCCGGAATCGCCGCCATCCTGGCGCGGCGCTGACTGGAGCACGGCGATCAGGAACTTGCCGTCCGGCGTCAATGCCATGCCCTCAAGCCCCTGATTGTTCTGCCGGCCGGTTTCTGGATCCTCGGGTTCGGGCGCTTCGGCGCCCGGGCCCGGGTTGTTGGAGGCGAAATTCGGCGCCCCCTTGCGCATCGGGACCAGAGCCGCCGGAGGCTGGGTTGCGGAAAGGAGATGGCCGTCAGCCGAGAACCGATAGATGTTCGGGCCATACTCGTCGCTGATGAACATCGAGCCATCGGCAAGGCGGACAATCGCTTCGTTGTCGAGAGCGATCTTGCCGTTTCTGGCCTGCGGCAATATCGGGAAGCTGCCGCTTGCAGCGCGCACGCCCGCTTCCGGATCAAGACCGGTCGTGTCCTTGCCCTGGTCATCGACCAGAAGCATGGTATCGGCAAGCGCTGCCTGAACGCCCGATTGCTGTTTGTCGGCTGCCGGCGCAGCACCGGGGGCAGTGGGAACAAGGCGTATCGCGATGGTGTTCAGCCGCGCCCGGTAATCAGTCGTGCCTGTCACATTGTAGCCCCGATCCGGCAGCAGCAGGAGCGTGCCCTTGTATCCGTCCCCGTCACGCGTCCAGCTCAACGGATCGATCGACATGCCCGAGCCGGAGCCGAATGTCTCGCCGAACTTGTCGCGCTGGTTGCTGGGAATACGGCCGACGCCGACCAGTCCCTTGTTGACGAAGGTTGTGCCGCCGACGGTACCAGCGTTTTCGGCCAAAGCGGCAACAGGCATCGTGGCGAGCGCGGCTGCCAGCCCGGCGGCGGCCCAAAGACCGAGATAGGGGGATTTGTGTGGCATTGAATGACTCTCCGGTTGTGTCGGAAAACCGTTCGCGCACCTGCATTGCATTGGAATGACCGTTTTGTGACAGTTCGATGAAACGGCCGGCGGACCGAATTCCACATTGCAAAAGCGATTCTTGCTCATCGGTTAAAATGAAGCTATATAGGCCTCGAATTCCCGGAAATTGTGGTTGAACCCACGTCCCGCGCCCCCGGAGCGGACGAACAAGAGGACTATATCTATGGCCACCCAGCTTCTTATGCCAAAGGCAACGGCCGTCTGGCTTGTCGACAATACCGCCCTGTCCTTCGAGCAGATCGCCGCTTTCTGCAAGCTGCATCCGCTTGAGGTCAAGGCGATTGCCGACGGCGAATCCGCCCAGGGCATCAAGGGCCTGGACCCACTGATCACCGGCCAGCTTTCACGCGAGGAAATTGCGCGCGGCGAAGCTGACATCAATCATAAGTTGAAAATCTCGGACCCCAAGGTTCGCGTTCCGGAGACGAAGCGCAAAGGTCCGCGCTATACGCCTCTGTCGAAGCGCCAGGATCGTCCGAATGCGATCCTCTGGCTGGTTCGCAACCACCCGGAACTGAAGGATGCGCAGATTTCACGGCTGATCGGTACGACGAAATCCACCATCGAGCAGATCCGCAACCGCACCCACTGGAATTCCAACAATCTGCAGCCGATGGACCCGGTCACGCTCGGTCTGTGCTCGCAGATCGACCTCGATATCGAGGTAGAACGTTCCTCGCGCGGTCGCCCGGTGCAGCCCGGCGAAGGCGGCGACACGCTCCTTCCCGCTTCCGCTACCGAAAACCTCGACATTCAGCCGACGGTTCGCGAGGAAGATCAGGAACTCGACGCGGACAAGGTCTTTGCCAAACTGTCGTCCCTCAAGGGCCGCAATCAGGACGAAGGCGAGGAATAATCACCGTATTCCGTATCCAACAAAGAGCCCGGCAATGCCGGGCTTTTTTCATGAGGCTCGCGCCCGCGTTTCCGGCGTCTCGCTGAGTTCCACGCGGCGGTAAAAGTCTGCCAGCGTCTTGCCGCGCTCCTGGCGAAATATCCGGTCGATCTTCTCCACCCTGGCAATTCGGTCGATGCGGAAGGTGCGAAAGTCGTTGCGCAACTCGCACCAGCTGATCAGCGTCCATACCTTGCCCCAGAACCACAGCCCGAGCGGGCGAATATCCCGCGCGCTCTCATTGCCTTCAAGGTCCGTATAGGTGATGGAAAGTACCCGGCATTGCTCAGCCGCATTCTCGGCCAGATCGATCAATAATCGGTCGCGGTCGGTGATATTCGTACCGGAAGCGTGAATATGGGTGTTGGTGATGCGCGGACGGTCCTCTTTGGGCAGGACAGCTCCGATTTTGATAATCGCCTCTTCCGCCGCGCGCGCCATCGATGCGCCGCCCCAGGCAGTGATAAGTCGCGCGCCGGCAACAAGCGCCACCACCTCATCGCGCGTGAACATCAGCGGCGGCAGGTCAAAGCCTTCGCGTAAGATATAGCCGACACCCGCTTCACCATCGATCGGAACGCCGGTGGATTGCAGGTCGGCGATATCGCGATAAATCGTGCGCTCGGACACTTCGAGCTTGTCGGCAAGCTGGCGGGCGGTTACGAGGCGTCCGCCGCGCAGCTTTTGCACGATCTGGAAAAGACGGTCTGCCCTACGCATTGGAGAGACCCTCCCGCTCGCGCTGCTCGATCACGAACGCAGTGCCAAAGGACAGTTTCGAGACCGTCGGTGTCCTGGCATCGAGTACGCGCCAGAACGGCGTGATACCCTCGAGATCACCGCTCCGCTGATAGGCCTCGTAGGCTGCTTCGGCTACGGTTCGCAGATGAAAGCCGGTCGTGATCGGGCATGTCACCTCGGCGCCATGTTGCCTTGCCATGCTTTTCCGCAGCGCCTTCACGTCCATATGCTTGCCCTTGGGAAGCGTCCGGATGAATTCATCGACCTGACGCGCCGTCGGAACCAGCATGATCTCGCCAGCTCTCATGCCGGCGATACTCATCGGCGCGGGTTTGACCTCGTGCGGCCCGCCGGAGTTCAAGTTCTCGGTCCATGTCTTCATGCTACGCGTCCTTGCTCGGCCAACGCTTCAGGCCGTCTCATATTCCCGCGCTATGAACGCGCGCATCTCGGCGACCTGCCCGGCGCTCTCCGGGAACAGCGCCTCCAAAAAACTCGTGGTGAAGGTACCGGGCGCGGAGCCCGGTGCACTGACGATATGCCCGTCTCGCACCGCGCGGGGTACGTCCTGGTAAAGCGAGGAGCCGGCGTAATCGCTAAGCTTCGATTCGATCCAGCCTGGGCCGTTACTCGTATGCCTGCGGCCTTCGAACAGGCCGGCACGCGCCAGGGCCAGTGTCCCTCCGCATATGCCGCCGACGATTCCCCCTCTTGCCAAAGTCGCGTGCAGGAGCGGTGAAATGTCAGGAGCGTTATCATCCGGCCAGCTGTCTGCGCCGATGACAGCAACGGCATCAAGATCACTGTTTTCTTCGACGCCTGTGCCGCGGTCAGGCACTAGCCTAAAACCGCCAATCGAGCGGACCGGCCCAGGCAATGGTGACAGTGCAACTGAACGCCCGCCGAACCAGTCGGTGGAGGCACCTGAAAGCAGACCGAACTCCCAATCGGCAAACCTGTCGACAAATACGAACCCGATCAGTTTCTTCTGTTCCATCTCGCTTGCTCCCAGTTGCTCGATTATCTCAGTATTCTAGCTTGAAATGGCCGGATTTGCTCGTCTTTCTGGCCTGGCGCTGTTTGGGCCAGCCTACCTGCCAGGGGGCGAGGTCGGCGCTGGCACTTTCAATGCCAGCGTCCTCACCCTTCATCGAACCACGCCGTGCAAGCCGATCTGCATAAACGTCCGGCCAACCGATATCCTTGAGCAGGTACTCGGGCAGCGCGTTAAGATGCCGCTCGGTACGCAGTTCCTCGCGATATGCTGCAAAGTCGGTGAGCAGACGCCTTACTGTCTGAACAATGCCAAAATCCACGTAAGTCATAACCCTGTCTCCTTCTCATCACGGAGACACTATCGCACACCCCTCCTGACAACCTTCTGTCAGGAGGATGTCATGAGGGTCGATAAATCTAGATGCCGATGCCCCGCCCATTCAGCACGGCTTTGATCTCGTCAAGAATGGCGGGATCATCAATCGTGGCGGGCATATTCCATGGCTCCTGGTCGGCAATTTTCTGCATGGTACCGCGCAGGATCTTGCCGGATCGGGTCTTCGGCAGCCGTTTGGCGGTAATTGCCAGCTTGAATGCCGCCACGGGACCGATCCTTTCCCGAATCAGCGCGACGCAATCCTGTTCGA
This sequence comes from Hyphomicrobiales bacterium, assembly GCA_900473175.1. GTDB lineage: Bacteria > Pseudomonadota > Alphaproteobacteria > Rhizobiales > Rhizobiaceae > Phyllobacterium. The sequence continues at coordinate 111,516 of UCKM01000021.1, forward strand.
TATCTGACTCCGCCCGCGTGACTCCGGATTTGAGCACGATGAAACCGCAAGGTACCTGCCCTTTCAAATGATCGGCGATGCCAATGACAGCGCATTCCGCCACGTCAGGATGGCTCGCCAGCACCTCTTCCATCGCCCCGGTCGACAGGCGATGGCCAGCGACGTTGATGATGTCGTCGGTGCGGCTCATGATGTAGATATAGCCGTCCTCGTCGATGATGCCCGCATCGGCGGTCTTGTAGTAGCCCGGAAACTCGGTGATGTAGGCATCGCGAAAACGCTGGTCGGCATTCCATAACGTTGGCAGGCAGGATGGCGGCAGCGGCAGCTTGACCACGATATTGCCGAGTTCGCCGCGCTTGACCGGATGTCCGGCATCGTCCAGCACCTGGACGTCATAGCCTGGCATCGGCACGGTCGGCGACCCGTATTTGACCGGCAGCATGCCCAGACCTGCGGGATTGGCGGCCATCGGCCAGCCGCTTTCGGTCTGCCACCAATGGTCGATTACCGGCACGCCCAGCTTTTCCTCAGCCCATTTGATCGTGTCGGTATCAGCACGCTCCCCGGCGAGGAACAGGTATTTCAATGACGACAGGTCGTACTTGCCGATGAATTCACCCTTCGGATCCTCTTTCTTGATCGCCCGGAACGCGGTGGGAGCCGTAAACAGGACCTTGACCTTGTGCTCGGAAATGACCCGCCAGAACGTGCCGGCATCGGGCGTGCCGACCGGCTTTCCCTCGTAGAGGATGCTGGTCGCGCCGATGAACAGGGGCGCATAGGTGATATAGGAGTGGCCGACCGCCCAGCCGATATCGGAAGCGGCCCAGAATACCTCGCCGGGACGCGTGTCGTAGACGGCCCCCATCGACCAGGCTAGCGCGACCAGATGCCCGCCATTGTCGCGGACGACGCCCTTGGGCTGGCCAGTTGTTCCTGATGTATAAAGAATATAAAGCGGGTCGGTCGCTTTCACTGCAGCGCAGGCAACCTCGCGGCCCTTGGCGGCAATGACAGCCTCGGCATAGTCGAAGTCGCGCCCCGCAACGAGTTCGTGCGGCTGCTGCGGACGGACAAGGATGAGACAGGACTCGACCTTGTGTGCGGCCTGCTCGATGGCCTTGTCGAGCATGGGCTTATAGGCGACAACCCGGCCAGGCTCCAAACCGCAGGAGGTCGCAATGATCATCACCGGCCTGGCGTCATCAATACGTGTTGCAAGTTCGTGCGCGGCGAACCCACCAAAGACGACGGAATGAACGGCGCCGATCCGCGCGCAGGCGAGCATGGCCACGACGGCTTCCGGCACCATCGCCATATAAATGATGACGCGGTCACCCTTACCAACGCCTTTGTCGGTCAGGACGGCAGCAAGCGCATTGATGTCGCCCAGCAGTTCCGCATAGGTGATCTTGCGCTGTGTACCGGTAACCGCGCTGTCATGGATGAGCGCGAGTTGATCCGCCCGCCCTTGCTCCACATGTCGGTCGACCGCATTGTAACAGGTGTTGCATTCCGCGCCCGCATACCAGCGCCCGTAGGGGCCCGCCTCAGGGTCGAACACCTTGTCCCATGGCTTGATCCAGTCGATCGCCACAGCGGCATGCGCCCAGAATGCCAGCGGATCAGATTGCCACTCGTGATAGACGTCTTTGTATCGCGATTTCATGTAGTTCCTCCCAGGGCCGAGCATCCCCAATACTGGCTGGAGAGTCAAAGGCGGAATTGACAATCAAATGCTGATCCCGCACAGCTCTGGCTCGTCCAACGCCTCGCCATCACCCACCCGGAACCCATGACCAAATTCCTGCCCTTTGCGCTCATATTGATGATGGCGTTGCATGTCATCAAGCCGCTCGGCTGGCCGGGAATGAAGAAGCGCAGCGATTTCTGGAAGATCGCCGCGGGTGCGATACTCGCGATGTTTCTCATGGTGGTGATTGGGCATACGAGTTAGGGCGAAAACTCATTTACGGCCTAGGGCAGATCGTGCCCGCTTTCCGTATCGGAGAGATTGAGAATATAGGGCACAAGATGCTTCGCCCAGGCATCATAGCCGAGCGCAGAAGCATGGAACCCATCCGTGGAAAAGCCTTCAGCGCTTTCCACCGGCAGCCGCGGGGCGGCAATGGCCATACGCTCGCGGCACAGGCGCTCGCCCAACTTGTTGATCGCGACCGCCCGACCTTCGAGAATTCTCCCTAGAAATTTCGGCATTGCCGGCACGTCGCGAAAATCGATGACCTTCGACCAGACGATATGCGCCTCCGGCCACTTGGCTTTCAGTGCATAGAGGAGCCCGCCAAACTCTCTCTTGAAGCGCGGCAGGGAATGAAAATTCTTGGTGTCGTTGGTGCCGGTTGTCAGCACGATATGCGTCCACAGGCCTCGCTCGAGATTGGGGACGACGTGATCGCGCAACTGGCCTGACGTCGCCGAGTTGAATCCTGCGGTACGCCAGATGATCTTGCGACCGGTCCGGCCCTGCAGGTGTACAGCGAGCCGCACGCCCAGCCCCTGCCATGGATCGGAAACTCCAACCCCAGCCGCCGATGAATCGCCAAGTACCAAGAGCCTGATGGCCGGCTCCTTGCCGGCGATCTCGCCGACAAGCAGTCCGCCGGGCGGCACCATGCGCTCGGTCTTCAACCGCACGCCAATGCCCTGCCATGCGTAGACCGGATAGAGCAGCCAGCTGACGAGCGGATGGAACGGCGATTTCATTCCCAGTTGAAAGCTCCATGAAAAAAACCCGGACTGATTCCAGCCCGGGTCCATGAGATACGCTTTTGTATAAAAAACGCTTAAGCCGCCTTTTCCAGGTCCTTTTTCCAGCCGCCGGTCGTTGCAAGACCATTCATCTTGGCGCGGTGCGTGAAGGCACGCTGACCCGCAGCGACATTCTCCGACTTGCCGTTCCAGGCGCTCAGAGCCGCCGCCTGGAGCGCGCGGCCATAGGAGAAGGTAAGCTTCCACGGCGTTGTATACTTGGCATTCATCGCCGACAGGTGCGCCGTTGCTTCTTCATCGCTCTGGCCGCCCGAGAGGAACGCAATACCTGGAACGGCCGCAGGCACAGTTGCCTTCAGCACACGCACCGTCTCTTCGGCCACCTGTTCGACCGACGCCTTGCGAGCCTTCTGGCCGTCGATCACCATGTTCGGCTTGAGGATCATGCCCTCAAGTTTGACGCGGGCGTCGTAGAGCTCATCGAAAACTGTCTTCAGTACCCACTCCGTCACTTCATAGCAGCGCTCGATCGAATGCGTGCCCGGCTTGCCGTCCATCAGCACTTCGGGCTCGACGATGGGAACGATTCCTGCTTCCTGGCAAAGCGCTGCATAGCGGGCCAGTGCCTGGGCATTCTGCTTGACCGCCCCCCAGGTCGGCACGCTGTCGGAGATGGCGATGACGCCGCGCCACTTGGCGAAGCGGGCGCCGAGGCCGTAATACTCCGCCAAGCGCTCACGCAGACCGTCGAGGCCTTCCGTTATCGTCTCACCGGGGAAGCCGGCGAGCGGTTTGGCGCCAGCGTCAACCTTGATGCCGGGAATGCAACCGGCTGCCTTCATGATCTGGACAAAGGGGGTGCCGTCCTTGGCATTTTGCCGAAGCGTCTCGTCGTAAAGGATGACGCCGGAAATGTTGTTCTTCATCGCGTCGTCGGAGCGGAACAGCATCTCGCGATAGTCGCGACGGCTATCGGCGGTGGATTCCAGTCCGATCGTGTCGAACCGCTTCTTGATGGTGGCAGTGCTTTCATCCGCCGCAAGGAGCCCCTTGCCGCTGGCAACCATTGCAATCGCGATATCTTCCAGGCGTTCGCTCATAAACTATTTCACTCCGTTTCCCATGTGTGGCGCATAGCAGAAGCCTATGACAAACGAAATGACCGTCCAAGGTATTGAAACGATTGAAATTTTTTCAACCGATTTAACCGGATAACATTTTCTGTTTTACGTTAACCGAGAGTTCGAACGGCGATCGTCAGATTGGTTTCACCCCTTGTGCAGGAAAATCTGACAAGAGCATACCATCAGCGCTTCAATACATCCACGCCCGGAAGCGGCTTGCCTTCCATCCACTCAAGAAAGGCGCCGCCCGCCGTCGAAACGTAACTGAAGTCATCGGCGACGCCGGCATGGTTGAGCGCGGCAACCGTATCACCACCACCGGCGACCGAAATGAGCTGTTTGGCGCGCGTACGCGCCGCCACGTGACGTGCAGCGGCCACCGTCGCCTGATCGAAGGGATGCAGTTCGAACGCGCCAAGCGGGCCGTTCCAGACCAGCGTCGACGCATCATCGATCGCACCCTTGATCCGTTCGATCGATTGCGGCCCCACGTCAAGGATCATGCCGTCTTCCGGTATGGCGTCGAGGCCATAAGCACGATGTGGCGCATTGGCTTCGAAGTGCCAGGCAACGATTGCATCCACCGGCAGGATGATGGTGCAATTGGCGGCATTGGCCTTCGCCATGATCTCGCGCGCGGTCGCAGCAAGATCGTGCTCGCACAGCGACTTGCCGACCTTGACGCCCTGCGCGGCAAGGAACGTGTTGGCCATGCCGCCGCCGATCACCAGCGCATCGACCTTCTGCACCAGATTGCCGAGGAGGTCGAGCTTTGAGGAAACTTTCGCGCCGCCAACGATAGCAACCACGGGGCGCTCCGGGTTGCCGAGCCCCTTTTCGAGTGCCTGAAGCTCAGCCTGCATGGTGCGGCCAGCAAAGGCGGGGAGAACATGGGCGAGGCCCTCGGTTGACGCGTGGGCGCGATGCGCAGCCGAGAAAGCATCATTGACGTAAATGTCACCATTGGCGGCCAGGGCCTTGATGTAGGCTGCGTCGTTTTTCTCCTCGCCTTGGTGAAAGCGGGTATTTTCGAGGAGCAGAATGTCGCCATCCTTGAGCCTGGCAACGGCCTCAGCCGCCTTATCGCCGATGCTGTCCTCGGCGAAATACACATTGCGGTCGATGACCTTGGTGACCGCGTGCGCAATAGGCTTCAGCGTAAACTCCGTTGACGGACCATCCTTGGGGCGGCCGAAATGCGCCAGCAGAATGACCTTTGCACCCTTGTTGGAGAGCTCGAGGATGGTCGGGGCGACCCGCTCGATCCGGGTTGCATCGGTAACGACGCCATCGGCGACAGGCACATTCAGGTCTACGCGCAGGAGAACGCGCTTTCCGGCAACATCGGCATCATCGAGCGTCTTGAAAGCTGGCATGGTCATCACCCCTATCTGCACGGCACGCATCCAGCTTGCGGGGCCAGATGGTCCGGATAATCCTATCAAAAACAAAAATGGCGGGTATTGTCGACCCGCCATTCAGAAAACCGTCAGGCCGCGATCAATCAGATCACCTTGCCGAAAGCAACGGCGGTGTCGCCCATGCGGTTGGAGAAGCCCCACTCATTGTCATACCACGACAGGATGCGCACGAACGTGCCGTCCATGACCTTGGTCTGGTCGATGTGGAACACCGAAGAATGCGGATCGTGGTTGAAGTCGATCGAAACGTTCGGCGATTCCGTATAGCCGAGGATGCCCTTGAGCTTGCCATTGGCAGCGGAGCGGATCGCATCGTTGATTTCCGCAACCGTGGTCGATCGCTTGGCGATGAACTTGAAGTCCACGACGGAAACATTCGGGGTTGGAACGCGGATCGCCGTGCCGTCGAGCTTGCCGTTGAGTTCCGGCAGGACAAGGCCGACCGCCTTGGCAGCGCCCGTCGATGTCGGGATCATCGACAGGGCGGCCGCGCGGCCTCGGTAAAGATCCTTGTGCATCGTATCGAGCGTCGGCTGGTCGCCCGTGTAGCTGTGGATCGTGGTCATGAAACCATGATCGATGCCGACGGCTTCATTCAGCACGTAGGCGACCGGCGCAAGGCAGTTGGTGGTGCAGGAGGCATTGGAAATGACCATATGCTCCTTCGTCAACTTGTGATGGTTGACGCCGAAAACAACCGTGAGATCCGCGCCTTCCGCCGGAGCCGAAACGATCACGCGCTTTGCACCGGCCTCGAGATGCGTAGCAGCTTTGTCGCGCGCGGTGAAAATGCCCGTGCACTCAAGGGCGATATCGACGCCCAGTTCCTTCCAGGGCAATTCGACCGGGTTACGCACAGCGGTAACCTTGATCGGACCACGGCCGACATCGATCGTGTCGCCGGCAACGGTGACCGTTCCCGGGAAACGTCCGTGAACGGAATCGTAGCGCATCAGATGTGCATTGGTTTCGACCGGGCCAAGATCGTTGATCGCGACGACGTCGATGTCGGTGCGGCCCGATTCCACGATGGCACGAAGAACATTACGGCCGATGCGGCCAAATCCGTTAATTGCAACGCGAACTGTCATTTTAAATCTCTCCTTGGGTGCGGAGCCCTTGCTTCAATTATTCTTGTATTGCGCGGACTATTTCAACTTGCCTTCCGCGGCTGCGACAATTGCGTCCGCGGTGATGCCGAAATGCTTGTAGAGCGCCTCGATCGGGCCGCTGGCCCCAAAGCCCTTCATGCCGATGAAGATGCCGTCGAGGCCGATGAAACGGTCCCAGCCAAGACGGATGGCAGCTTCAACAGCCACTTTCACCGGCGCATCGCCGATGGTCTTGCGCTTGTAGTCGTCGCTTTGCGCCTCGAAAAGCTCGAAGCAGGGAACCGAGACCACACGCGCCGGGTGGCCGTTTGCCTCGAGCTGCGTGCGGGCGGCAAGCGCAATTTCAACCTCGGAACCGGTGGCGAAGATCGTCACTTCCGCCTTGCCGCTTGCGGGCGCGAGCTCATAGGCGCCATAGGCGCACTTGTTCTCTTCGACGTGCTCGGTGCGAACGGTCGGCAGGTTCTGACGGGTCAGGGCAATGGTCGACGGAACCTTGCGCGACTTCAGCGCCAACTGCCAGCATTCGGCAGTTTCAACCACGTCCGCGGGCCGGAACACATGATTGTTCGGTATGGCACGCAGCGCCGCCAGATGTTCCACGGGCTGGTGCGTCGGGCCGTCTTCGCCGAGACCGATCGAGTCGTGCGTCATCACAAAAACAACCCGGATGCCCATGAGGCACGAGAGGCGCATCGCGCCACGCGCATAATCGGAGAAGGTTAGGAACGTCCCCGAATAGGGGATGAGGCCGCCATGCAGGGCAATGCCGTTCATCGCAGCCGCCATACCATGCTCGCGGATACCGTAGTGCACGTAACGCTGGCCATAATCCTCAGGTGTGATGTTCTGGGTCTGGCTGGTCTTGGTGTTGTTGGATCCAGTAAGATCGGCAGAGCCACCAATCGTTTCAGGTACAATACCATTGATGACTTCGAGCGCCATTTCAGACGCCTTGCGCGTTGCGACCTTCGGCTTTTCCTCGGAAAGCTTCTTCTTGTAAGCGTTGATCGCGGCATCGAAGCCAGCAGGCAGGTCACCACTTATGCGCCGTTCGAATTCCGCGCGAATGCCAGCGTCAACCGAGGCCAGACGTTCGTCCCAGGCAGCGTGAGCCTTGGCCGAACGCCGGCCGGCAGCGCGCCAGGTGTCCAGAATATCCGCGGGTACCACGAAGGGTTCGGACGTCCAGCCAAGCGCCTTGCGGGCGCCGGCAAGTTCCTCGGCGCCGAGCGGCGAGCCATGCACCTTGTTGGTGCCCGCCTTGGTCGGCGCGCCGAAGCCAATCGTCGTCCGGCAGGCAATCATCGTCGGCCTGTCGGACTTCTGTGCCTTTTCGATTGCAGCAGCAATTGCTTCCTGATCGTGCCCGTCGATCTCGAACGAATTCCAGCCGGATGCCTCGAACCGTTCCAGCTGATTTGTGTTGTCGGCGAGCGAAACCGGACCGTCGATCGAAATGTTGTTGTGATCCCAGAAGACGATGAGCTTGTTCAGCCTAAGATGGCCGGCAAGCGCGATAGCTTCCTGGCTGATGCCTTCCATCAGGCAGCCGTCACCGACTATGACGTAAGTGTGGTGATCGACCAGCTCGTCGCCGAAATGCGCATTCATGATGCGTTCCGACAATGCCATGCCGACGGAATTGGCAAGACCCTGGCCGAGCGGACCGGTCGTCGTTTCGATGCCCGAGGCATGGCCATATTCCGGATGACCGGCGGTGCGCGAACCGAGCTGCCGGAAATTCTTGATCTCTTCGATGGTCATGTCTTCGTAGCCCGTCAGGTAGAGCAACGAATAGAGCAGCATCGAACCGTGGCCGGCGGAGAGCACGAAACGGTCGCGGTCGGGCCAGTGCGGATCCTTGGCATCGAATTTGAGAAACTTGGTGAAGAGAACGGTCGCAATATCAGCTGCGCCCATGGGAAGGCCGGGATGGCCCGAATTGGCTTTCTCCACTGCTTCCGCCGACAGGAAGCGGATTGCATTGGCCATTTGGTTGGATTTTTCAGAATTGGTCATGTTTACCGTCTTTCGAGGAGGAAAGGATATGCCGTTTCTGGAAGCCGGTCAGACAATATCCAAAAGGCACGCGACACATAGCAGGTGTCATCACGGAGTCAATAAAACCCAGGGTCAAGTGGGCAATATTGGCCAATTTCACCCACGGGAAAGCAGGAGTCATCATGGCATACGACGAAAGGATGGTCTCGCAAAAATGCTGCCTGGCCCCATTTTCGGTGCATGACTGAACGATGACAGCGCAGATTGATTGACGCGGCGTTGATGCAACCCTTAGACTCCCGGCCATAAGCTGTTCTTCTTTTTGCGATTCGCATAAAAGAGTGACACACAGGGGAAACGTGAAATGGCATCGGAAGCCACCCTCAAACAGGTCCTTGAAAGATTGGGAAAAGCTTTGGTGCTCCTTGAGGACGCCGTCGACATGCGCCTGGAACATGAGGGCGACTTCGCCGAAGCCGAAGAGGAAGTCCAGCGCATGAACATGGACCGGCGCAAGCTGGCCCAGGAACTCGACGCGTCTGAAGGGCGGGCCGAACGTCTGGAAGCGGCAAACAAGGAAGTCTCACGCCGTCTCGTGGCTGCGATGGAATCCATCCGCACAGTTCTGGATCGCTGAAGACTTGAGAGGATACGCCATGGCCACTGTAACAGTTACGATTGACGGCAAAGCCTACCGGATGGCTTGCGACGAAGGCCAGGAGCAACACCTGACGGGGTTGGCCGAGCGGTTCGACCGGTATGTCACCCATCTCAAATCATCATTCGGCGAGATTGGCGATCTGCGCCTGACTGTCATGGCCGGCATCATGGTCATGGACGAATTCAACGAATTGCAGATGCGGGTAAAGGGCCTGGAAAACGAGGCGGATGCGCTGCGCAAGAGCCGCGACGAGGCCCTGATGAAGGCTGACAAGAACGATGCGGCCATCACCGGCGTCCTTTCCGAAGTCACGACACGTATTGAAACGCTTGCAACCAAGCTCGCGCCCAAGGCGAATTAGCCGGGAGATCAGCCCTCGATTTCCTCGCGCAGCATCTCAAGTTCGAGCCACTCGTGCTCGTTGTTCTCAAGGCTCTCGCGCTTCTTGGCGATTTCTTCGACCGTTTTGTTGAAAAGGGCCGGGTTCTTGGCGAAAAGCTCCGGATCGGCCAGCTTCTTCTCAAGCGCTGCGATCGCCGCCTGCAGGACCTCGATCTTGGCAGGCAAGGTTTCGAGCGCGAATTTTTGCTTGTAGGAAAGCTTGCGCTTTTCCTCACGTTGCGGCGTTACCTTCTCGTCCGGGACATTGCCCGTCGTCTGGACTTTGGCGGTCTTCAGGTCCTTGCGCGTCGCCAGCGCCTCTCTGCGCTGCGCCAGCATATCCGTATAGCCGCCCGCATATTCGAGCCACTTGCCGTTGCCCTCCGGCGCGATAACGGATGTCACGGTCCGGTCTAGGAAATCGCGATCATGGCTGACCAGAAGCACCGTTCCGGCAAACCCCGCCACCAGTTCCTGCAGGAGATCGAGTGTTTCCATATCGAGGTCGTTGGTCGGCTCGTCGAGAACCAGGAGGTTAGCGGGACGGGCGAGAACCCGGGCCAGCATCAAGCGAGCTCGCTCCCCCCCGGAAAGTTCGCGAATGGGCGTGCGCAATTGCTCCGGCTGGAACAGGAAGTCCTTCATATAGGAGGCGACGTGGCGCTGCTCGCCATTGACAATGACATTCTCGCCGCGCCCGTCCGTCAGATAATCCGACAGCGTCTGCTCGAGATTGAGGCTGTCGCGCTGCTGGTCAAGCATTGCGATCTCAAGATTTGTGCCGAGTTTGACAACGCCGCTGTCGGGCGCGAGCACGCCCGTCAGCATGGACAGCAACGTGGTTTTACCTGCCCCATTAGGCCCGACGAAACCGACGCAATTGCCCCGCTGGATTCGTGTCGAGAAATCATTCACCAGGACATTGTCGCCATAGGCTTTGACAAGGTGCTCTGCCTCGATGACGAGCTTGCCGGACTCTCTGGCATCGCTCGCTTTGAGGACGGCAGTCCCTTGGGCGCGGCGGTGATTGCGGAATTCGCCGCGCATCGACTGTAATTCGCCGAGCCGGCGCATGTTGCGCTTGCGCCGGGCGGTGACTCCGTAGCGCAACCAATGTTCTTCGCGCTGGATCTGCCGACCCAGCTTGTGAAGGTCGCGCTCTTCCTCTTCCAGAATCTTGTCGCGCCATTCCTCAAAGGCGCCAAATCCCTGCTCCAGGCGCTTGGTGACACCGCGGTCAAGCCAGATCGTCGATCGGCTGACGTTCTCGAGAAACCGCCGGTCATGCGAAATGACGACCATCGCAGATCGGATCTGGCGCAATTCATCTTCCAGCCACTCGATGGTGGTAAGATCGAGATGGTTTGTCGGCTCGTCGAGAAGCAGGATGTCGGGCTGCGGGGCAAGCACCTTGGCCAGCGCCGCGCGCCGCGCCTCGCCGCCGGAGAGATTGTCGGGCTTTTCCTCGCCGGTCAGCCCAAGATGTTCGAGCAGATAGCCGACCCTGTAGAGATCGTCGGCGGGTCCAAGCCCAGCTTCGACATAGGCGCGTACGGTGGCAAAGCCATCCATGTCGGGAGACTGAGCCAGATAGCGCACCGTAACGCCGGGATGCTTGAACACTTCGCCATCGCTGGGCGTTACAAAACCCGCCGCGATCTTGAGCAGAGTGGATTTACCCGAACCATTGCGTCCGACGAGTGCGATGCGGTCACCATCGCTGACCGATATGGCCGCATCGATCAATAGTGGTGTCCCGCCGAATGTCAGCGCAATCTGGTCGAGACGAAGAAGAGGTGGAGCCATGGAAGTCTAAGGTCCGCAAATGGGCAATGACGCAAACCGGCCGTTTCGGCCGGATGTCGCCTTTTCGGCGAGAACGATGCCGCTGTCAAACAAAACAGGCCGGAAATCTCCGGCCTGTTCGCATTGGTAGGATAAAGTACCCTCAGTACCCGCCGCCGCCACTGCCTTCGCATGGCGCCGTATAGATAGAACCGTCGCGGCGTTGATAGCGGCACAGGTTCTGGGTCTGTCCCTGCGGCGTGGTTACTGTTCCTATGGCTGCACCGAGAAGCGCGCCACCGGCGGCACCTACGACTGTGCTCTTCGTGTCATGTCCGAGCGCCTGGCCGGCGATCGCGCCAAGGCCGCCACCGATCAGTGCGCCCGTCCCGCCGCGCTGATTCTGCTCGCTCGTTGCGCAACCGGCAACAGACACGGCCATGAGGGCTGAAACCGCCAGGGCGGTTAGACGAAACTTCATAACAAATCCTCTCGCTTGTATTCTCAGGAGGCGGCGATCCTGCTTCGGTATTGCGGCAGAAGAAAGATCAGCCGATGAGCCAAAATGCATAGCCTTCAAAAACAAAACAGGCCGGAAATCCGGCCTGTTTGTCAATTCTTGTAATCAGCTTAGCGGCAAGGAGCCTGGTAGCGTTGACCGTAACGGTTCTCGTACGTGCAATAACGATTGCTGTTGTTATTGGTCGCCGCACCGACGAGAGCACCACCGGCACCACCGATAGCGGCACCAGCCAGGGCGCCCTTACCACCGTTAATTGCACCACCGGCCAATGCGCCGAGTGCTGCACCACCGACGCCGTAGCCGGCGACACGCTGGTCAGCGGTCGTGCATCCGGCAACCGAAAATGCCAAAAGCCCGGCAACCGCAATCGTGGATAAAATTTTCAACATGGAAGACCTCTCGCGTTTCTATAACTAATCTCAACAGCTTGCGTCCCCAATGCTGTACCACAAAGATTGCATTTTGCGCCTGATTTTACAAGCGCTGCTCGTTTTGCAGTGCGGCAATCAGAACTGCTTTCCCTGAAGCGAGTGAGACGTGGAGATTTCCACGCACCGCGTTCGACATAGTAAGTGATGAACCGAAAGAAAGTTCCATATTTTCTAACGGCCAGCGCGCGCCCTCGATATAGAGTCCGCGCAATGGGGTAAATGCAACGATGCTGAACAGCGTATCGTCGGCAAAATCGAAGGCATAGGAGCCCGCAACCAGAGGATGTGCTTCCTCATCGCCACTGGTAAGAACGAGTTTGCGCCCTTGCGCCGCATGGGCCGTCGCCATGGTCAGGTGCAGGAGCGTGTGATCGGTGCGGGACCCCCCGAATGCGCCGCATAGAATCACCTCCGTCGCACCAAGCCGATAGGCCTCGTCGAGGCCGAGTTCACCATCCGTCATGTCCTTGGCTACGGGAAAGACGGTGCGCGGCACATGCGCATATTGTGCCTCCAGATCGGGCAAGGTCGAATCGAAGTCGCCGAGCCAGAGTTCCGGCTGCAGGCCCAGCGCTTGCGCATGGGCGATCCCACCGTCGGCGGCGATGACCCGCGCGCCCGCGACAAGCCGCTTGAGGCGGTCGGTGACGTGGACGGATCCACCAAGGAGAAGAACAAATTTGCTCATGAGGCGCCCATAGCATGGGACAATGCTGCCGCATAGCTGTGAGCTCTCCTCAAGGCCCGGCAACTGATGCGGTGCCGTTTCGCCCGCGCGGTCGCTTTCTGTCGAGGGCCGGGGGCCAAACCCGACGATATGGGCTTACCTAAGCTATACCCCAGCCAATCCGCTTGCGCGCCCATCACTTTTTCTTTAATCTTTGCAATGCTCTAACGGGGTGCCTGGCGATATGGTCAGGCTGAGAGGCTTCAGGGAGAAATCCTGCCAACCCGCGGAACCTGATCCGGTTTGTACCGGCGGAGGGATTAGACGCGGCAGCACGCCGGCGCACCAATCCTTTTGAATTGCAACCTTTAGGAGGCGCAGATGCGGCCGTTCGATATTCTTGTGAAATGTGCAATCCTTGCCGGCGCGGTAGCGCTTGGTTTTTCAACCGAAGCGCAGGCCGGCGGCAAACTGACCGTCTATACTTATGAAAGCTTCACGGCCGAATGGGGTCCGGGGCCGAAGGTCAAGGACGCATTCGAAAAGCAATGCAGCTGCACAGTCGATTTCGTAGCCGTCACCGATGGTGTGGCGCTGCTCAACCGGCTGAAGCTCGAGGGGGCGTCAACCAAGGCTGATATCGTGCTCGGGCTTGACACGAACCTGACCTATGAGGCCAGCCAGACCGGTCTATTTGCCCCGCATGGTATCGATACGAACGCAGTTGCCATCCCGGGAGGCTTTAAGGACGATACATTCATCCCCTACGACTACGGCTATTTTGCCGTCATCTACGATACACAGAAGCTGAAGACCCCGCCCGCAAGCCTGAAGGAACTGGTCGAGGGTGATCCGAAGCAGAAGATCGTCATCGAGGACCCGCGCACCTCGACGCCGGGTCTTGGCCTGCTCTTGTGGGTGAAATCTGTCTATGGCGACAAGGCGGACGAGGCCTGGGCCAAGCTTAAGGATCGTGTCCTGACGGTGACGCCGGGCTGGTCGGAAGCTTATGGCCTCTTCACCAAGGGTGAGGCACCCCTCGTTCTTTCCTATACGACGTCACCTGCATATCACCTGATTGCCGAGAAGACCGATCGCTACAAGGCGGCTTCCTTCGCGGAAGGCCACTACCTGCAGGTGGAAGTCGCAGCGCAGACCAAGAACGGCGCCAAGAACCCGCTGTCAGCGCAGTTTCTGGGCTTCATGACCACCCCGGCATTCCAGGACACAATTCCCGAGAACAACTGGATGTTTCCCGCTGCAAAGACCAGCACTGCGCTCAACTCCGCCTTTGACAGTCTTGTGAAACCAGCCAAGACGCTGATCCTTTCATCGGAGGAGGTCGCCAGGAATCGCAAGGCCTGGATCGATGAATGGCTGGCTTCAATGAGCATGTAAGGGTGTGATGTCTGTCCGCTCCCTGAAGCCCCTGGCGGGGGTGTTGGCCCTCGCCTTTCTCGGCGCGCTTGCGGGCGGCGCATTGCTGAGCCTCGCCGCGGAAGCGCTACGGGGCAGTACGGAAGGTTTTGCGGCGTTCGACACCTATCTGTGGCGCCTTGCGCGTTTCACCCTGCTCCAGGCGGTTCTTTCAATGGTGCTTTCGGTGGTCTTTGCCATTCCGCTTGCCCGTGCACTTCATGCGCATCCGGACTTTCCCGGGCGCGCCATGATCCTTCGGCTTTTTGCCCTCCCCCTCGCCCTGCCCGCTCTGGTCGCGGTTCTCGGCGTTACCAGCATCTATGGGCGAAACGGTCTTTTGGCGGCGGCATTTGCAGCAACGGGGATTGATACCATTCCCAATATTTACGGCCTGACCGGTATCCTCATCGCGCACGTATTTTTCAATCTGCCGCTGGCGACGCGGCTCATTCTCTCGGGTCTTGATTCCATACCGGAAGATTACTGGAAGCTTTCCTCGCAACTGGGAATGGGCGCATGGTCACGATTCCGGCTCATCGAGTGGCCGATGATATTGCGCAATCTCCCGGGCATTGCCGGGCTGATCTTCATGCTGTGCACTACCTCCTTCACCATTGTACTGACGCTCGGCGGTGGGCCGCGCGCGACGACGCTGGAGGTGGCAATCTATCAGTCGCTGCATTTCGATTTCGACGTTGCGCGTGCAGTCTCCCTGACACTGGTCCAGTTGTGCCTGACCATCGCGGTGCTGTTGGGGCTGAGCCTGACGGGACGGCCTACCGAGGAAGGTTTTAGCCTTCGGACAACAACCCGCCGCTTCGCCCGCCACTCAACGCTTGCCAGATTTTTTGACGGTGCACTGATCCTGCTCGGTTTGCTGTTCGTGAGCCTGCCCATGGCCGGGACGCTGGTATCCGGACTTGCGGCCGATCTGCCCAGGCTTCTTGGCGAACGACCCGTTTGGCAGGCGATCTCGACCAGCCTGGTTCTCGGCGCGGGCGCTGCGTTGCTTTCGCTCCTCATTTCCCTCGCGCTGGTTATGGCCCGCGAGTTCCTCGCAACCGATCGGCGCTATGCGCCCTCCGGCCTCTATGAACGTTCGCTTGATCTCGGCGCAAGCCTGATCATGGTAGTACCACCGATCGTGATCGGCGCCGGCTGGTTCATCCTCTCGCGCCATTTTGTCGATCCGTTCAGGCTTGCGCCGATCATGGTCGTCAGTGTCAATGCTGCAATGGCCGTCCCTTTCGTGTATCGCATTCTGCGCCCGTCATGGGATACGGCAGCGAGCCGCCACAATCGCCTGTGCACGCAGCTTGGCATTGCCGGATTCAACCGCTTTCGTCTCATCGACTGGCCGGCCCTGAAGCGCCCCTTGGGCGTAGCTTTTGCCTTTGCCATGGCATTGTCGCTGGGCGATCTTGGGACCATTGCGCTTTTCGGCAACAATTCAATCCAGACCCTGCCCTTCCTGCTGTTGCAGCGCATGGCAAGCTATCGCACGCAGGATGCGGCAGGCCTCGCCCTGATCCTCGGTTTGCTGTGCCTGCTCCTGATGATAATAGCTGACAGGGGTGCAACCCGGTTGGCGGGCAATGAGAAGGGCCATGATGCCTGAGAATTCCAACCCTCGCGCGACGAGGAGTGTTTCGATCCGGCTCGATTCGGTCACATTCGACTACGACGAAATGGCGATGAATTTCGATCTCTTTATTGAGCCCTCGACTATTAACGCCATCATCGGGCCAAGCGGCTCTGGAAAGTCGACACTGCTCAATCTGATTGCCGGTTTCGAAACCGCCAAGGCAGGCAGGATTCTGATCGACGATGTGGACGTCACGGACGTCGCGCCGGCGGCCCGGCCGGTGTCGATGGTCTTTCAGGACAATAATCTCTTCGCGCATCTTGATGTCGCCGCCAATGTCGGGCTTGGCCGCAGGCCCGACCTTCGACTGACCCATGCGGACCGAGCTGCCGTTACCGAGGCAATCCGCAAGGTCGGACTTGCCGGCAAGGAAATGCGCAAGCCGCAGGCGCTATCGGGGGGTGAACGCCAGCGCGTGGCGATCGGCAGGGCACTCGTCCGCAACCGGCCTGTCCTGCTGCTGGATGAGGCCTTCGCCTCGCTTGGCCCGGCGCTGCGGCATGAAATGCTCGATCTTGTCGGCGATGTGCAAAGGGAGACGGGCATGACCGTGATGATGGTCACCCATCATCCCGACGATGCCCTGCGCTTGCCATCGATGCTGTTCTTCCTCGAAAGCGGCAGGATTGTAGCATCGGGGCCTGCCGTAGAATTACTTGCCGACGATGGACCACACCTGTTGCGGAAATACCTCGGGGCGAAAGACTCTGACCTTTGACATATTTTCGACGCCTTGGCTTCATTAAGAAGACAATGAAATTCTTGCTCAAGACTGCTTGTCGGGTTACGCACATACAAGTCTGCTTGCGCGCGACGACAATGAGGACATGATTCTGGCTCTGCACATTTTCCCCACAAGCAACGGATGGTCCCATCCAGCCGCGCGCTGCAGGAATCTTGCCTCGGCGACGCTGCTGCTTGCTTTTCTATCGGGCTGCCAGGTGCTCAACGTCGGCAAGGAGGACGCGCTTGGCCCCTCTTCGAACCCGGTAACTGTCGACAATGTCAGCAAGAATGACCGGCTGGCGAAGCTCAGCGCCGAGCAGCATCCGCGCATTCTCGCGACCTATGGCGGGGAGTACAAGGATGCCAAGCTCGAACGCATGGTTGCCAAGGTTGTCGGTAACCTGACAACGGTTTCCGATAATCCGACGCATACTTACCGCATCACGATTTTGAACTCGCCCAACATCAATGCCTTCGCTTTACCCGGCGGCTACCTCTACGTGACGCGCGGACTGCTGGCGCTTGCCAATGACAGCGCCGAACTCGCGGCGGTCATCGCCCACGAAATGGGCCATGTGATCGCCAATCACGGTATTGAACGGCAGCAGCGCGAGCAGGAGGCACAGATTGCCGGTCGCGTCGTCTCCGAAGTTCTGCAGGACGACAGCGCGGGGCGCGAAGCGCTTATCCGCGGCAAGTTGCGCATGGCGCAGTTCTCGCGCAATCAGGAACTGCAGGCCGATGCCATTGGCATCAAGATGATCGGCGAGGCCGGCTATGACCCGTTCGCAGCGGCGCGCTTCCTGCAGTCGATGGCGTCCTATGCCGATTTTCGCAATGTGTCGGGCGCAACCGACGCCAGCCTCGACTTTCTGGCAAGCCATCCCTCTGCGCCGCAGCGCATCGAGCTGGCGCGCGGTCACGCACGCCGCATAGGCGCGCCTGGTGTCGGCACGACCGATCGTGATTCCTTCCTGCAAGGCATCGATGGCCTCCTCTATGGTGACACTCCGGAAGAAGGCTATGTGCGCGGACGCAGTTTTGTCCATCCGCTTCTGGGCGTGAGCTTTACCGTTCCGGACGGCTTCGTCATCGACAACAGCGCCGATGCCGTCATGGCGACTGGTCCGGGCGAGGTGGCGATCCGCTTTGATGGAACGCAGGTCTCCGGCAATCCCACGATGACCGATTATATGCGCAGCGGCTGGGTGACCGGTCTCGACGAGGCAAGCGTAACGGCAACGACCTTCAACGGCATGCCGGCAGCCTCGGCGAAAGCCAGGGCTGACCGTTGGGAATTCGACATATTCGTGATCAATGCCGGCAGCCGCATCTATCGCTTCCTGACCGCCGCTCCATTGGGCAGTACGGCGCTTACGCCTGCATCGCAGACTGTCATCCAGAGTTTCCATCTGTTGACGCCGCAGGAAAAGGCGAACATCAAGCCGCTGCGCATCCGCGTCGTCACCGTAAAGCCTGGCGATACGCTGACGAGCCTTTCCAACCAGATCATGGGAACCGACCGCAAGCTCGACCTCTTTCGCCTGATCAATGCGATGCCGCCCGGCGGCACGGTTTCGGTGGGCGAAAAGGTCAAAATCATCAGTGAATGACAAAAAAAGCCCGGCAATGCCGGGCTTTTTTGACTAAAGCGAGAAACCCTATTACGCGGCTTCTTCCTGCTCGTCTTCAATGACCACGTCGGCATCAGCTTCTTCAGCCTTTGCACCGCGCTTCGGACCCTTGGCGAGATTGACTTCGATCAGGCGAACCGCTTCGGTCTCAGACATTTTGTTGACAGCGGAAATCTCACGAGCCATGCGATCGAGCGCTGCTTCATAAAGCTGACGTTCGGAATACGATTGTTCCGGCTGATTATCGGCACGGAAAAGATCGCGAACGACTTCCGAAATCGAAATCAGATCGCCCGAATTGATCTTCGCATCATATTCCTGGGCACGGCGGGACCACATGGTGCGCTTGATGCGCGCACGTCCCTGGACGACCTTCAAGGCCCGGTCAACGTAGTCAGTTTCTGAAAGCTTACGCATGCCGATCGCTGTTGCCTTTGCGACCGGTACCTTCAAGCGCATCTTGTCCTTCTGGAAATCAATGACGAAAAGTTCGAGCTTGTGGCCTGCTACTTCCTGTTCTTCAATATTGACGATCTGACCTACACCATGGGCCGGATAGACAATAAACTCACCCGTCTTAAATCCAATACGCTGGGCGGCTTTCTTCTGCTGAACTGCTGTCATGCGCTTAATTACTCCTTGTTGCGCCCGGCAAAACGCTCCGGCTAAACCAATCACTGGACACCGGAACCCGGTTTGTCGGCCGCCAATATTTTCACGCAAAAGCAATCCGGACGAAGCAGTGGGCTGGACAAACAAACAACCATACCCTGAACTGTTAGGTCCGAACAAAATCTAGCCGATTGGTGATTTATGCTTCAGCGCCACGAAATTGACGTCCAATGATCAACATATCGCGGGACCATAACATGAAAAGTGATTAGAATCAACTTTTTGCTGCACTTGCTCAAAAATAGTCGGATTGCAAGACTTGCAAATCGCGGCAAATCAGGTTCGACGCTATTGGATTCGAAGAATATTTTAGTCGCCTTCGCCGGGCTCGGGAGAAAAGAACTTTTCGAACTTTCCTTCAACACCATCCATTTCCTTGGCATCGGCAGGAGCGTCGCGCTTTTGCGAGATGTTCGGCCATTTTTCCGAGTACTCGGCATTGAGCTGCAGCCAGCTGTCGAGACCCGGTTCGGTGTCGGGTTTGATCGCTTCCGCCGGGCATTCAGGTTCGCAAACGCCGCAGTCGATGCACTCATCCGGATGGATGACGAGCATGTTTTCACCCTCGTAGAAACAATCGACAGGGCAGACCTCAACGCAATCCATATATTTGCAGCGGATGCAGTTATCGGTCACAACGTAAGTCATTTGCTGGCTCCTGAAGACACCACGATCAGCGTGTCAGCGGTTGAGGTAACGATTTGGCGCTGGGCTGACAAGAGGAGAAAATCGGCTGCGGCACCAGAACGCGGCCCACCTCATGTCAACGTGCCGGAGCTGATCTCCGCTACACTCGATCATGGGCCAACACCCAGGTACATACGCGCCCTTCATCGCACCACCCTGACTGAGCGACAAGCAACCATTGTCCATTGCTAGCGCAGTTCGGGAAATAATATTTTAGGTAAGTAGCCGTTCGTGGAGATTAATTCGACGTGACCGTCAATACTTGCAGTCCGGAGCTCATTCGTTCGAGTCATCGTCATCACCGCCGAGCAATCTGTCTACCTGCCGCCGTTCGCGCTTGGTCGGGCGGCCTGATCCAGGATCCCGTTTCGGCAGCATGTCCAGACGGCTGACATCACCTTTCGGCACTGGGGGCGGAGAGATATCCTCGTAGAGGGTCCGCGCTTCTTCTGCCGGGCCCCGCCGCGTCCCGCCGGACAGCACCCTGTAAACCAGAATGCGCCGGTCAAGCGTGATGGTCAAAACATCGTCGGGCTTGACGCCATAGGATGGCTGATCGACCTTGTCCTTATTGATGCGAACGCCGCCAGCGGAGACCAGCTTCGCCGCCAGGGAGCGGGATTTGACCACCCGCGCGAAGAACAGCCATTTGTCGATGCGCTGGCGGTCCGTCATCCTATTTTTTCATTTGCTCCTTCAGCGCCAGCAATTTGGCGAAAGGCGAGTCCATGTCGATCTTGACAGGGCGTTCCTCGCGCTCCGGACGCTTTGCGTGAACCTGCGGCTTGCCCGAAGGCTTTCCGCCGTCTGGTCTGAAACGGTCATTGCCGCCCGGCTTGCCCTTGCCCCGGAAATGCTGGTCCTTGCGTTCGCCGC
>UCKM01000017.1 GCA_900473175.1 Hyphomicrobiales bacterium
TGCAGGTCCATTCGACTTCTCATTTCGCCTTTCCGTCATCCTCGGGCTTGACCCGAGGATCCACGGCAAAGTGGCAGGATACTTGACAACGATTTCGACGGTATCCAGCGAACTGCGACCGAAATATCGGGCACAGCTTAATGCACTTTGCTGGAATGCCTCGCACCGGGATGATCCCTATATGCTCCTCAGCCTTGGATCCTCGGGTCAAGCCCGAGGATGACGGAGAGGTAGGAGGATCACGGAAGAGGTAGGCTCGGACGATTTAGCGACGAGCTCAGCTATTACTTCTGGATGACTTTCCAGTTTTTGTAGAAGATCGAGTTGCTGCCCTTCAGGATCACGCCCATAAAGGCCACGACAGCCGCAAAGAATCCCGGCACATGGGACGGGCGCAGAATGTCGACGAACAGGCAGTAGCGTGTTTGGTCGGTCTGGTTCACCGACTGATGCATGAGCGTATCATCGAAGATGAACAGCTTGTCGTCTTTCCAGTAGCTGGTCGTGTCGCCGCACCAGATATAGGCGGAGTGGTCGTTCATGTCGTTGATGTTGTAGAGCACGCGGATCGTCGCGCGCATCGGGCCGAAATGTTTCGATGTGGAGTTCTTCTTGTTGAACACCGACACGCCGATCGTCTTTACGAAATTGTATTTCTCGTAGAAGGACGGCACATTGGCAAAGCTCGGCTGGTCCTTGCCGTACCACTTGAAGAAGAACATGCTGCGCGCCTGCTGTTCCGCGCGCGCCTGCAATTGCCCGACAATGTTTTCCTTCTGCGTTGCAGTGATAAGGCGCTTCACCTCGGCCTGATAGTCGGAAGGAAGATCCTGCAGCCGGTAGACACCCTTGTTGATATAGGGAAGCGACAAGATGTCGAGAATGATGTTCAGCGGTGAAAGAATCCATGTGAACATGCCGTTGCCGAAGAAATACTGCTCGACGACCTGCAGGTTCAGGTTCTTGTTGCGCGACAGATCATAGATGCCGCAGATCAGATAGAAGATCACCAGAGAAGGCACAAACCAGGCGAGAATCGCCAGAAGAACCAGTCCAATACCCCACCGGCGAAGTGACTTTTTCGTTGCTTTTTCCATGATGTTCCAGTTGGGCGCCGGGGCCGTATCAGCGTCGGCGCCGCGTGTTGAGAGACAAACGATCCTGCGCGATATACAGCCACCAAAGCATTTATTAAAGTGGGGCGCGGCGGTCAGGAATAGGCCTTAAGGCGGATAGTCTGTCAAGTACGTGCAAAAAGGGCGGCCGATGGCCGCCCCATTCTAATCAACCGTTGACGAGCGCGAGGGCCGCCTCCGTGTAGCGCTTGCCGGCGACGCGGGTCGGTGCCAAAGCCTCGCCGATCTTCGCAAGGTCTGCCGACGACAGTTTGATATCAGCCGCGGCAGCGTTCTCCTCGAGATGCTTGATCTTGCGCGCGCCGGGGATCGGGACGATGAATTCTCCCTGGTGCAGCACCCAGGCGAGCGCGAGTTGGGCGGGCGTAACGTCCTTGTCGGCAGCAAGACGCTTCAGCGTGGCGATAAGCGCCGCATTGGCCGCCATGTTTTCAGCCTGGAAACGCGGCAGCGTCTTGCGCCAGTCATCGTCGCCAAGCTCGTCGGGCTTGTTGATCGTGCCGGTCAGAAGCCCGCGGCCGAGCGGACTGTAGGGCACGAAGCCGATCCCGAGCTCGCGGCAGACCGCAAATACTTCATCTTCCGGTTCGCGGCTCCATAGCGAATACTCGCTCTGGACGGCGGCGATGGGATGGACCTTGTGAGCGCGGCGGATCGTGGCGGCGCTGGCTTCCGACAGGCCGAGCGCTTTAACCTTGCCTTGGCGAACAAGGTCGGCCATGGCGCCGACCGTATCCTCGATCGCAACGTTCGGATCTACGCGATGCTGGTAGAACAGGTCGATCTCATCGATGCCGAGACGGCCGAGCGATGATTCTGCAACGGCCTTCACATGTTCCGGACGGCTGTCGACGCCGATCATGCGCGATAGGCCTTCGCCTTCGTCGGCGATCTTGAAGCCGAATTTGCTGGCGATCACAACCTTGTCGCGGCGGCCCTTCAATGCCTTGCCGAGCAGGATTTCGTTGTCGAACGGACCATAGACCTCGGCCGTGTCAAAAAAGGTGACGCCGATATCGACGGCGCGGTGCAGGGTGCGGATCGCGTCAGTTTCTTCCTGACCGCCATAGGCAAAGGTCATGCCCATGCAACCGAGACCGACCGCCGAGACGCTGAGTTCCGTTCCGAGTTTACGTTGTTCCATCACTGATCTCCTTGTGGTGTGATGGGCTGAAGATAGGCGCCGAAACAGTGTTCGATAATTCCTTGCCGATTTCACAGCTTGTTCTATAAGATAGATCAATGGATCGATCCCACCTGCCACAACTGGCCATCTTCGCTACCGTCGCCGCTTGCGGCGGCTTTCGCGGCGCCGCCAAGGAACTCGGCATTGCGCCATCGGCGGTAAGCCACGCGATTTCAAGCCTCGAACAGGCGTTGGGCGTGCGGCTCCTTGCCCGCACGACGCGCAGTGTCGCGGTGACCGAGGAGGGCGCATTGCTGCTCAAACGCCTGCGCCCGGCGCTTGGCGAAATCGATCTGGCGCTCGACGCGGTGAAGGAAGCCAACAACCGCGTTGCCGGCAACCTGCGCCTCAGCGTTCCGCCCTTTGCCGCCCACTGGCTGCTGGCGCCGCGCATTGCCACTTTCAGTGAGACCTATCCCGGGGTCACTTTGGAGTTGCGCGTCGAGGAACCCTTCAACGATATTGTCGCCGCCGGCGTTGATGCCGGCATGCGTCTCGGTGAAAGCCTGGAGCCGGACATGATTGCCGTGCCGATGAGCGGGCCGATCCGCGCCAATATCGTCGCTTCGCCCGACTATCTGGACAATCACCCGGCGCCACTCCACCCCCGCGACCTTGCTCAACACCGTTGCATCAGGCGACGCTTTTCCAGCGGGCAGGTCTATCGCTGGGAGTTCGAAAAGGACGGCGAGGAGATCGTTATCGATGTCAACGGGTCGCTCATTCTCGGCGATGACCGGCTGGTCGTTGAAGCGGCGCAGGGCGGGGCAGGGCTCGCATTCCTGCTGCAATACATGGCCCCGGAAGTCATTGCCGATGGCCGGCTGCGCTGCGTTCTCGAAGATTGGTGCGCGCCATTCCCCGGGGTCTATCTTTATTACCCGAGCCGCCGGCAGATGCGCCCGGCATTGCGCGCCTTCATCGATTTCTTCAGGTTTTCGGCCTGAACAGCGTTCCTCTGAAGTGGGAATTGCTCTAGGTTGCGCAGCAAATCAGAAGGAGAGATTGCCATGTTCCGTTGGGGAGTTCTGTCGACTGCGAAAATCGGGGTAACAGCGGTCATTCCCGCCATTTGCGATGCGGAGAATTCGGTTCTCTCCGGCGTTGCCAGCCGCGATCTCGCCAAGGCCCAAGCCGTGGCGGAACGTTTCGGCGCACCACATGCCTTCGGCTCCTATGACGAGATGCTGGCGTCGAATGAGATTGATGGCGTCTATATTCCGCTACCGACGTCGCAGCACGTGGAATGGTCGCTGCGTGCTGCGGAAGCAGGCAAGCATGTCCTGTGCGAGAAACCCATTTCGCTGCACGCCAGCGAAATCGCCGCCCTGCAGCGGGCGCGCGATACAAATGGCGTGCTGATCAGCGAAGGCTTCATGGTGACCTACCATCCACAATGGTTGAAGGTGCGGGAATTGATCGCTGAAGGCGCCATCGGCACGCTGCGCCAGGTGCAGGCCGCGTTCACCTATTTCAACAAGGACGCCGGCAATATGCGCAACCAGCTCTCGCTGGGCGGCGGCGCCTTGCCCGACATCGGTGTTTATCCCACAGTGGTTACGCGCTTCGTTACAGGCAAGGAACCGTTACGGGTTGCGGCGACCGTCGAGCGCGATCCCGATTTCGGCACGGATCGCTACGCCAGCGTGCGCGCCGATTTCGACGGGTTTGAGCTGACCTTTTACGTCGCGACACAGCTCGCTGCCCGCCAATCCATCGTGTTTCACGGCGACAAGGGTTATATCGAGGTGCTTGCACCGTTCAACACGGGCAAATACGACCACGCCAAGGTGACCGTTCACAATAGCGGGCATAGCGGTGCTACCGAATACAGCTTCGGCGACGTCAACCACTATCGATTGCAGGTCGAAGCCTTCGCTCGTGCGGCCCAGGGCGAGGATGTGCCGGTCTTCAGCCTGGAGGATTCGGTCCTCAACCAGAAGCTGATCGACGCCGTTTACCGCGCCGACGAAAGCGGCACGTGGGAAACTGTCTGAGCTCGCTGTAATCCCCTACCAATAAACACCGCCGCGGGTGACATGAACCCGCGGCTTTCCGCCCGGGGAGTAGAGACTTGCGGCGCACGCCTCGCAGTCCGCACCGACGTCGGCAACCACTGGATGCGTGGCCTGGGTGTTGATGAGCGACAGGATTTCCAGATTGTTGGAATTCCAGCGGCCGTATTGCTGGCCGATCTGTGGCACCGATCTTGGCTGCGTGCGGATGTGCTCCTGCGGCTGCAACTGAAGCTTTGCGAAAATATCGTCCGGCATCGTCTCACCGCGCGCCACGGCTGCGCATGCCTCTTTCAGGGCCAGCAAACGTGCCACTCTGGTTGCGGTAAGCGGATGCGAGCGCAGGATCGATGGGTCGGGAATACGTCCTCCCGGCAGGATCAGGCTTTCCCATACTTTGCCCTGCGCCTTTTCCAGCTTCGTCAAAGCTTGGGCCAGCCCTTCCGGATCGCCGGTCAGCATTGCCGCGCCGAGATCGGCATCGAATTCGCGGGTGCGCGACAGCGCCATCTGCAACAGACCGCCCACCGTTGGTGCAAGCAGCAGCACGAGGACAGCAGTCCACGGCACTTGCGGTGCCGAACCGCTTGCCATCCACATGATATTGAACAGCAGCGATACGATGCCGATCGTCGACATCAGCGAGGTGAAGCGCGAGACCGTGTCGGCCAGAGCCATCACCTTCAAGTCCTCGTTGCGGATGTGGCTCATCTCATGCGCCAATACGCCGGTAAGCTCGCGCGCCGTCAGTGATCGAATCAGCTGATCGGTGACAGCGACAACGGACTGGTCCTTGCGGCCAACCGCAAAGGCGTTCATCATCTGCGAAGGGATGACATGCAGTTTCGGCGCATTCGGCAAGCCCGCCCGCCGCGCCAGTTCTTCGGCAATTGCCAGCCCTTGCGGGAATTCGGCGCGGGTCACCGGTCTTGCCTTGTACATCGCCAGCACCATCTGCGGACTGATGCGCCTTATGGCAAACAGGCTGATTCCGCCGAAAACCAACGCATAGGCGATGCCTGCGGGCCCGGCCAGGGTCCAGGCGCAGACAATGAGCAGGGCGAGGCTTCCAGAAAGAAGCAGCCATGTCTGCAGCGTATTGATCAGATGCCTGCGCCGATGTCCGGGCATATTGAGGGGAAGAGAGCTGTCGGTCATTGTTGAAATATGGGGCGAGCGCCGGATTTCGGCAATAGAGGCCCATTTATCGAGTCTTTTGCGACAATTAGTAGGTCCTGACGCTAGGTTCCGACTTGCATGGTAATTTCCCCCTTCTTATATAGCCCCCAGCACTGTAAGAACCGCTCGCCTCGGCGGTCCCTTATTGTTGAAACCCCCTAGGGGCTGCGGAATGGAATGCTCGGCAGAGGTCCCGGCAGCCTGCTGAATGGAGATGAAGTAATGGCTAAAGTTATCGGTATTGATTTGGGAACGACCAACTCCTGCGTCGCCGTCATGGATGGCAAGAACGCGAAGGTTATTGAAAATGCGGAAGGCGCGCGCACGACGCCCTCGATCATCGCTTTCACGGACAGCGATGAGCGCCTCGCCGGCCAGCCGGCCAAGCGTCAGGCCGTCACCAATCCGGAAGGAACCGTTTTTGCGGTCAAGCGCCTTATCGGCCGCCGCTTCGACGATCCGACTGTCGAGAAGGACAAGAAGCTTGTCCCCTATCACATCGTCAAGGGCGACAATGGTGATGCCTGGGTTGAAGTCCACGGCAAGAAATACTCTCCGTCGCAAATTTCCGCGATGATCCTGCAGAAGATGAAGGAAACCGCCGAAGCCTATCTCGGTGAGAAGGTCGAGAAAGCCGTCATCACGGTCCCGGCCTATTTCAACGACGCCCAGCGTCAGGCCACCAAGGATGCCGGCAAGATCGCCGGTCTTGAAGTGCTGCGCATTATCAACGAGCCGACTGCGGCCGCCCTTGCCTATGGCCTCGACAAGAAGGAAGGCAAGACGATCGCCGTATACGACCTCGGCGGCGGCACCTTCGACGTATCGATCCTCGAAATCGGTGACGGCGTTTTCGAAGTGAAGTCCACCAATGGCGATACGTTCCTTGGCGGTGAAGACTTCGATATGCGTCTCGTCGAATATTTTGCGGCCGAGTTCAAGAAGGAACAGGGCATCGACCTGAAGAACGACAAGCTTGCCCTGCAGCGTCTCAAGGAAGCTGCGGAAAAGGCGAAGATCGAATTGTCGTCCGCCCAGCAGACCGAGATCAACCTGCCTTTCATCACCGCTGATGCCTCCGGTCCCAAGCACCTGACGATGAAGCTGTCGCGCGCCAAGTTTGAAAGCCTCGTTGACGACCTGGTCCAGCGTACGGTCGACCCCTGCAAGTCAGCGCTGAAGGATGCAGGTCTGAAAGCTGGTGAGATCGATGAAGTGGTTCTCGTCGGCGGTATGACGCGCATGCCGAAGATCCAGGAGATCGTGAAGGCCTTCTTCGGCAAGGAACCGCACAAGGGCGTCAATCCGGATGAAGTCGTTGCCATGGGTGCCGCCATTCAGGCCGGCGTTCTCCAGGGCGACGTCAAGGACGTGCTGCTTCTCGACGTAACGCCGCTGTCGCTCGGCATTGAAACGCTGGGTGGTGTGTTCACCCGTCTGATCGAGCGCAACACGACGATTCCGACCAAGAAGTCGCAGACCTTCTCCACGGCCGAAGACAACCAGTCTGCCGTGACGATCCGCGTCTTCCAGGGTGAGCGCGAAATGGCCGCCGACAACAAGGCGCTTGGCCAGTTCGATCTGGTCGGCATTCCGCCGGCACCTCGCGGCGTGCCGCAGATCGAGGTTACGTTTGACATCGATGCCAATGGTATCGTCAACGTCTCGGCCAAAGACAAGGGTACGGGCAAGGAACACCAGATCCGCATCCAGGCGTCCGGTGGGCTGTCCGATGCTGACATCGAAAAGATGGTCAAGGACGCCGAGGCCAATGCCGAAAGCGACAAGAAGCGCCGCGAGGCCGTCGAGTCGAAGAACCAGGCCGAAGCCTTGATCCATTCGACCGAGAAGTCGCTCAAGGAATATGGCGACAAGGTCTCGGCCGAGGACAAGCAGGCCATCGAGACTGCGCTTGCCGACCTGAAGACGACCATCGAGGGTGACGACGCGGAAGTCATCAAGGCGAAGACCCAGACCCTTGCCGAAGCATCGATGAAGCTCGGCCAGGCCATGTACGAAGCCTCGCAGGCTGCCGAAGCAGCGGCTGAGGGTGGCGAAAGCGCGGATGCGACGGCCAAGGCCGCCGACGATGTGGTTGATGCCGATTTCGAGGAAATCGACGAGGACGGCAAGAAGAAGTCGGCCTAAGCCGCAATTACTTGACCAACTGGAAGCCCGGCCTCGTGCCGGGCTTTTTGCTGTACACCGGCCCGAACTCTATTCAGTTCTTGCCACACAATCGCAATAAAGCGCCGATAGGCGCCATTTCTTGCGAATCATTGTAAGTTGGCTATGGCATTCATGGCCACGAACACCTAAATACCGGGATTAAATGAGCTTCTGAAGAAGCATTTGCGATTTTCACGGAACGAGTGTCTGGATGAAGGCTGACTATTACGAAACCCTCGGCGTGGCGAAAAGCGCTGATGAGAAAGAGCTCAAGAGCGCTTTCCGTAGACTGGCAATGCAATTTCACCCCGACAAAAATCCGGGCGATGCAGCTGCCGAGCATCGATTCAAGGAAATCGGCGAAGCCTATGAAACGCTGAAAGACCCGCAGAAGCGGGCTGCCTATGACCGGTTTGGCCACGCTGCCTTTGAACATGGCGGCATGAATGGCGGCGGTGGATTTGGCGGAGCCGGCGGTTTCGCTGATATTTTCGAAGACATTTTCGGCGAGATGATGGGCGGCGGACGCCAGCGCCGGTCCGGTGGCCGCGAACGCGGTGCCGATCTGCGCTACAACATGGAGATCTCGCTCGAGGAGGCCTATACGGGCAAGACGGCGCAGATCCGCGTTCCGACCTCGATTACGTGCGACGAATGTTCGGGAAGCGGCGCCAAGATCGGCACCTCCCCCGTTACGTGCAGTACCTGCAGCGGATCCGGCCGTGTTCGCGCGGCCCAGGGCTTCTTCTCCATCGAGCGCACCTGCCCGACCTGTCATGGCCGTGGCCAGATCATCAAGGACCCCTGCCCGAAATGCTCCGGCCAGGGGCGCATCACCGAGGAGCGGGCGCTCTCGGTCAATATTCCGGCCGGCATCGAGGATGGAACCCGCATCCGCCTGACCGGCGAAGGCGAGGCCGGGCTGCGCGGCGGCCCCGCAGGCGATCTTTATATTTTCCTTTCGTTGAAACCGCATGAGTTCTTCCAGCGCGATGGGGCCGATCTTTACTGCAAGGTGCCGATTTCGATGACGACCGCGGCGCTCGGCGGCCAGATCGAAGTGGCGACGCTCGATGGTACGCAGACGCGGGTGAAGATTCCGGACGGCACGCAGAACGCCAAGCAGTTCCGTCTCAAGGGCAAGGGCATGCCGGTGTTGCGTCAGCCTGCCATGGGCGATCTCTATATCCAGATCGCCATCGAGACGCCGCAAAACCTCAACAAGCGCCAGCGCGAATTGCTGGAGGAATTCGACCGTATTTCCTCGCAGGACAACAGCCCGCAATCCTCCGGCTTCTTTGCCCGCATGAAAGAGTTC
Organism: Hyphomicrobiales bacterium; assembly: GCA_900473175.1. Lineage (GTDB taxonomy): Bacteria > Pseudomonadota > Alphaproteobacteria > Rhizobiales > Rhizobiaceae > Phyllobacterium. The sequence continues at coordinate 9,004 of UCKM01000017.1, forward strand.
TTTGAAGGACTAAGCGAGTAGCTTTATTGGGCTTTTGAGTGTGGCGCCCTTGCTTCCGCCACGTGTTGCGTCATATTTATGAGTTTGCGGCCTGGCTGCGACGGAGGATGTGCATGTCAAGACCTTTGGGGAAGAAGCTGGCCGAGAGGTTTGGCGAAGAAATCCGGTTCTTCAAAGGCTGGATGAATGGCCCCAAGGCGGTCGGTTCCATCCTTCCGACAAGCTCCATCACCGCACGCCGCATGGCAAGTATCGTCAATCCGCATTCCGGGCTCCCGGTGCTCGAACTCGGGCCCGGCACGGGCGTCATCACCCGCGCGATCCTCAACCGCGGCGTCACGCCGGCAAATCTCTATTCGGTCGAATATTCATCCGATTTTGCCGAGCATCTGCGTGAGGATTTCCCCGGCGTGAATATCATTGAAGGCGATGCCTTCAACCTTGACGCGACGCTGGGCGAAAAGCGCGATCAGAAGTTCGATTCAGTGGTGTCGGCGGTCCCGCTCCTGAATTTTCCGGTCAGCGACCGGGTCAGCATCATCGAGGACCTGTTGCGACGCATCCCCCATGGCCGGCCGGTCGTCCAGATCACCTATGGACCTTTGTCGCCGGTCCCTGCGGGACGGGGCAATTACAAGATCGAACATCTCGATTTCATTATCCGCAATGTTCCGCCCGCGCGCCTTTGGGTCTACCGCCGGGTCGATTGACCTCCTATAGTTTAACGATCAATTCCCCAATGCCATAGAGGGCGCCGCATGCTGCCGAAAATTCTGGTTTTTGCCGGTTCGAACCGGACCGGCGCGTACAGCAAGAAGGTGGCCAATGTTGCGGTGGAAACCCTGGCCGGGCTCGGCGCAGACGTGACCCTCATTGCGCTGGCCGACTATCCGCTGCCGATCATGGATGAGGACCTTGAAAAGGATAAGGGCGTCCCGGCAAACGCCATGAAGCTTGGCCGGCTGTTTGCGGCGCATGACGGCATCCTGATCGCGTCGCCCGAGTACAATTCATCGATCCCGCCGCTTCTCAAGAACACCATCGATTGGGTGAGCCGGATATCGCGGGATGACGACAAGCCGTTGAAGCCCTATGCCGGCAAGGTGGTGGCACTGTGCTCGTCGTCGGAAGGCAATTTCGGCGGTGCTCGCGGTCTTTACCATCTGCGGTCCGTGCTCATGAACGTCGGCACGCAGATCATCACCGAACAATGTTCGGTGATCCATGCCCATGAGGCTTTCGCGCCGGACGGGACATTTCGCGACGAGCGCACCGCCAAGTCGATGCAGCGGGTATGCCAGGCGCTGATCGACCATACGCGTTTTGAAAGTTCCCGCCGATAATTGAAGTTTCCGTCACATTCCGCCAATCACCTGTTTTCAATCAGGCCCTTCTGTGCGATTGGGGAGCGATCAATTGAAAAGGGACGGTTTGTCATGATGGATGCGGCTTTGCGCGAGCGCCTGATCGTGGGCCTTGATGTGCCGACACTGAAAATTGCCGAAGAGGTTGTCAGCGAGCTCGGTGACATGGTGTTGTTCTACAAGATCGGCTATCAGCTCGCCTTTGCCGGCGGGCTCGGCTTCGCCAGCGAACTTGCGGCTTCTGGCAAGAAAGTCTTCCTCGATATGAAACTGCTTGATATCGACAATACCGTTGCCAAGGGCGTCGAGAACATCGTCAAAATGGGCGTTTCCATGCTGACGCTCCATGCCTATCCAAAGGCGATGAAAGCCGCCGTCGAAGCTGCGCGTGGATCGGACCTATGCCTGCTCGGCGTGACGGTACTGACCTCCATGGACCAGCAGGACGTGATCGACGCCGGCTATGAACATGATCCGCATACGCTGGTGCTGATCAGGGCCGAGCAGGCACTTAACGCCGGGATGGGCGGCATCGTCTGTGCGGCAACCGAAGCCGCCGCCGTCCGCAAGGTCGTCGGCCCCAACCTTGCCGTTGTCACCCCCGGCATCCGGCCGGCCGGATCTGATGCCGGCGACCAGAAACGGGTGATGACCCCGGCGGACGCGCTGCGTTCGGGCGCGAGCCATTTGGTGGTCGGCAGGCCGATCGTCGCCGCCCCGGACAGGCGGGCTGCCGCCGAAGCCATTCTTGCCGAAATGGCGGCATCTTAGGACGGATTTAAAGCAATGACTGCCCGGTTTCCGGTAAAACTAGTGCAGGAATCGTTGAATCTCGCTGAAAAGTCGGCTGAAATAGCGCACGTTATTCAACTCCTGTTAGTAAATTGATTGTGGAAGGTAGAACCAATGGCCAAGGGATACTGGATTGCCCGCATCGATGTGCGAGACCCGGAGCGTTACAAGGATTACGTCTCGACTGCCAAACCTGCCTTTGAAAAGTACGGCGCCAACTTCCTGGCGCGCGGTGGCGCATACCACGTCCTGGAGGGCCAGGCACGCGGCCGCAACGTCGTCATCGAATTTCCCTCCCTTCAGGCTGCGGTCGATTGCTACAACTCGCCCGAGTATCAGGCTGCAAAGGCAATCCGGATCACGGTCGCCGATGGCGAAATGCTGGTTGTCGAAGGCATTTGAAACTATTTGGCCGACTAATCTACCGGCCCGAGCTGTGGGCTACCCCCATTTTTCTGCTGTATTAAACTATTGTTGCATTGCAATAGCGGTGAAACGCGCTACGGTCACTGACCAATCAAGAACATTTTCATATGTGAGCGTCATTGTTCTTGGATTGTCGTTGTGGTGATTGATCGGAAAGTGGAATGTTTTACCAGCTTTATGAACTCAACCATGCCGCGCTCCAGCCCTATAGGGCCTTTGCCGACGCGACCAAGCTATTTTACGATAACCCATTGAATCCATTGTCGCAGACGGTCGTTGGACGCTCCATCACCGCCATGTGCGAACTGTTCGAGCGCACCACGCGCGCCTACGGCAAGCCTGTGTTCGGCCTGCCCGTCACGGTGGTCGACGGGGTTGAGACCGATGTGGCAGAGAAGATTGTCTGGTCGAGACCCTTCTGCAACGTCATTCACTTCAAGCGTTCCCTTGCCCCCAAACGGCCTGCCGACCCGAAGATTCTCGTGGTGGCGCCGATGTCCGGTCACTATGCGACGCTGCTGCGCGGTACGGTTGAAGCACTGTTGCCGCATGCGGACGTCTATATCACCGACTGGGTCGATGCGCGCACTGTCCCCTTGAGCGATGGCAATTTCGACCTCGATGACTACATCGACTATGTCATTGAAATGTTTCATGCATTGGGCGAGGACACCCATGTGGTAGCGGTATGCCAGCCATCGGTTCCGGTGCTTGCCGCGGTCTCGGTGATGGAGAGCAAGGGCGATCGCTTCGCCCCCTCCAGCATGACTCTGATGGGCGGACCCATCGATACGCGCAAGAACCCCACCGTCGTCAACAAGCTGGCCGAAGAGAAGGGCATCGGCTGGTTCCGCGACAATGTCATCATGTCCGTGCCCTGGCCGCACGCAGGATTCATGCGTGATGTCTATCCCGGCTTCCTGCAGCTTTCAGGCTTCATGAGCATGAACCTCGACCGGCATATCACCGCCCATAAAGAGTTCTTCATGCATCTCGTAGACGAAGACGGCGATTCAGCCGACAAGCATCGGGATTTCTATGATGAATACCTGGCGGTAATGGACCTGACCGCCGAATTTTACCTGCAGACGGTCGATACCGTGTTTGTGCGCCATGCATTGCCGAAGGGTGAAATGATGCATCGCGATACGCTTGTTGACCCCTCAGCGATCCGCAATGTCGCGCTCCTAACGGTCGAGGGTGAAAACGACGATATCTCCGGTGTTGGACAGACCAAGGCCGCGCAGAGCCTGTGCGTCAATATCCCGAAAGAGATGCGGATGCATTACTTGCAACCGAAGGTAGGTCACTACGGCGTGTTCAATGGCTCACGTTTCCGTGCAGAAATTGCCCCTCGAATCGTCCAATTCGTTAACGATCACGCACAGGTGAACCGCAGGAGCAACGTCACCCCGATCGGCAAACGCGCCCAGGCATAGGACATCCGATTTAGACCTCGGCGGCGTTTGTCGGAAGGTGAACCCGCTTGCCGACTTTCGTCGGCTGCATAAAAAATGCAAATAGAATCAATGACCAGCAGTGCCCGAGCCTCGCTGCGGAGCCTGGAAGCAGGGTCTGGTCCGGGCAAAAATGCGCCCCTCAAATCCATCAATCCATCGGGCGAATAGCCTGAGCTTCAAATTTTAACCATATATTAACAATGGCAGGATCGTGGCGCCATTGTGATTGACTCGCCTCCCCTCCCGCCATTAACGTTTTGTTAACGATGGCTGATCGCGTTTGGAGTGGGCATGTTGGGAGTTGCAAGAGTTCTGAAGTCGACGGGGGTCGCTGCGGCGTTCTTCCTCGCAACGCTCGGCGCAAACCCCGCCTCCGCCTATGAGGCCTTCATGACCACAGGCGGGCTGACCTCACAGCCGATCGGTCACTATGAACTATGCAAGCGCATGCCCGACGAATGCTCCGTCCGCAGCAAGAATGTCATGCCGGAGAAGATGACCCACGATTTCTGGCAGCTCATCGTCAATGTCAACAGCGACGTCAATCAGAAGATCAAGCCGTTGACCGATATGGAAATCTATGGCGTCGAGGAATATTGGGCCTATCCCGATGCGACCGGCGTCGGCGATTGCGAGGATTACGTTCTTTTGAAGCGCCGCGACCTGATGCAGGCCGGTATCTCGGCGGCAAATCTGTTGATCACCGTGGTTCGCAAGCCCGACGGCGAGGGCCATGCCGTTCTGACCGTTCGCACCGACAAGGGTGACTTTGTCCTCGATAATCTCGTCGAGGGCGTAAAGAACTGGTCGGAAACCGACTACACCTACCTCAAACGCCAGGCGGCCAACAATGCCGGCCGCTGGGTCAGCATCGAAGCACCTACGAATATTCTGGTTGGTTCAGTCCACTAACGACCCAACGCAGTCCAAAATGCCGGATCGGAAGGTCCGGCGTTTCTTTTTCAAGCTGCCTCATTCATCTTATCTGCGGTCATGCGATAGGAAATGGCTTCGGCGAGGTGGATTCGCCCGACAGTCTCCTGTGCATCGAGATCGGCAAGCGTCCGCGCGACCTTGAGCACGCGGTGATAGGCGCGGGCGGAGAAACGCATCTGCTCGCTTGCCTGCTGTAGCAGTGAAACGCCTGAACTGTCCGGCTGTGCCACCTGTTCGATCAACGCGACGGAACATTGTGCGTTGGTGGTGATCGCCGGAACGCCGAGCTGCTCGAAACGCCGCTTCTGGATGATGCGGGCACGCGCGACCCGTCCCGCCACGGTTGCGCTGCTTTCGCAGGTCGAGGGCCGGATGAGGTCGCTTGCACTGACAGACGGCACATCGATCCTGATATCGATGCGATCAAGCAGCGTGCCGGACAGGCGCGCCTGATAGTCCTGGCGGCAGCGCGGACCACGGGCGCATTGGTAGCCCGGTTCGCCGGCCATGCCGCAACGGCACGGATTCATCGCCGCGACCAGCTGGATCTGCGCCGGATAGGAGACGCGGTGATTGGCCCGCGCGATCATGCATTCACCGGTCTCCAGCGGCTGGCGCAGGGAATCCAGCACTTGCGGGGTGAATTCGGGAAACTCGTCCAGAAAAAGCACGCCCCGGTGGGCGAGGGAAACCTCGCCGGGTCGGGCTCGAATGCCCCCGCCAACCATCGCCGCCATGGAAGCGGAGTGATGCGGCGCGCGGAAAGGGCGCCTGTCCGTCAGCTTGCCACCCATGAGCTCCCCTGCGATCGAGGCGATCATCGAAACGTCCAGCAGTTCGCGGGGCAGGAGCGGCGGCAGGATGGACGGCAAGCGCTGCGCCAGCATCGACTTGCCGGATCCGGGCGGTCCCATCATCAGAAGATTGTGGCCCCCGGCGGCTGCAACCTCAAGCGCCCGCCGCGCGCTCTCCTGGCCTCTGATATCGGCGAGATCGGGCAGATCGGCGGCGCTTGCCTGCATGGCCGGTTCCGGTCGTGAGAGCACTTGCGTGCCGCGAAAGTGATTGGCGAGCGCGATCAGGCTGCGCGGAGCGAGAATATCGATCCCGGCGCCGGCCCACGCCGCCTCAGGACCGCAAGAAGCCGGGCAGATCAGGCCTTTCTCCTGCCGATTGGCTGCAATCGCTGCCGGAAGAACGCCGGCGACATGGGTGATCGTGCCATCAAGGGAGAGCTCGCCGAGGACGACGTAGGACTGCAGCACGTCGGCCGGCAGTGCGCCAAGCCCTGCCATCAACCCGACGGCGATTGGCAAGTCGTAATGGCTTCCCTCTTTCGGAAGGTCGGCAGGCGCAAGATTGACCGTAACCTTCTTGACCGGCATCGACAGGCCGGACGCATGCAAGGCAGCCTGAACGCGCTCGCGGCTTTCCGCCACTGCCTTGTCGGGGAGGCCGACAATGTGCATGCCCATTTTTCCGGGGGCTATCATCACCTGCACATCGACAGGCTGCGCTTCTATACCCTGAAAGGCGACCGTGCGGACGCGGGTGACCATGAAAATTCCTTGAAAATACGAGACGTCTGAAAATGTATGCGCCAATGGTGGCACATCAGCACATTTCAAACCGTATTACAAGAACATTAAGGGAACAAGCAGCGGTAGACCCCTACCGCCGCTTGGCCTCCACCGCGTCCCAGAACAGGGCGGCGATGTCGGCGCCGCCGAAGCGCTTGACTTCGCGCACACCCGTGGGCGAGGTCACATTGATCTCCGTCATATAGTCGCCGATCACGTCGATACCGACGAGGATGAAGCCGCGTTCGCGCAAGGACGGACCGATCCGGGCGCAGATTTCGCGCTCGCGCTCGGTTAGCTCGGTTTTTTCGGCCCGTCCGCCCACATGCATGTTCGAGCGCGCGTCGGTTTCGGACGGCACGCGGTTGATCGCGCCAACCGGTTCGCCGTCGATAAGGATGATGCGCTTGTCGCCGGCCCGCACGTCTTTCAGATAGCGCTGGGCGATGAAAGGTTCGCGGAACATCTGGCTGAACATTTCGAGCAGTGATGTCAGGTTGCGATCGCCATCGGCGAGATGAAATACGCCGGCTCCGCCATTGCCGTAGAGCGGCTTCAGGATGATATCGCCAAATTCCTTGCGAAACGCCGCGATCTCCTGCGGATCCTTGGTAATCAAGGTCTCCGGCATCAGGTCGGGAAACTCGGTAACGAAGATCTTTTCCGGGCTGTTTCGCACCCAGGCCGGGTCGTTGACCACGAGCGTCTTGGGATGGATGCGCTCCAGAATATGCGTTGTCGTGATGTAGTTCATGTCAAAGGGCGGATCCTGGCGCAGCAGGACCACATCCATCTCAGACAAGTCGCGATAGACCGGTTCACCGAGGGTAAAATAATCACCCTCAATATCGCGGACGGAGAGTTCCTCGACGCGGGCGGAAACCAGGCCATCGCGCAGGCTGAGCCGGTCAGGCGTATAATGATACAGGCCGTGGCCGCGCTTTTGTGCTTCCAGGCAAAGCGCGAAGGTGGTGTCGCCACCGATCCTGATCGATCTGATGTGGTCCATCTGGACCGCGACTTTCAGTGCCATGCAACGTCCCCGACAAAGTTAGGCGTGTTCACATGGCGATGTCACGTTCGATGGCCAACGTCAATGCCATCGCGCATCAAGATCCCGCGAGACAAGCAAGAAAGGCTCTCCGGTGGCTCAGAGCTGGGCCATGCAGATATTGGTATGTCCGGCGCCAACGAAGCCGAGACGGCTTGCCGCGCCTTTGGAAAGGTCGATCACACGGCCCTTGATGAAGGGACCGCGATCATTGATACGCACGACGACTGCTTTGCCATTGCGCTGGTTGGTAACCTTGACCTTGGAGCCGAAAGGCAGTGTGCGGTGGGCGGCGGTGAGATCGGAGGGGTTCATTCGCTCGCCTGAGGCGGTCTTGGAGCGCAACGCATACCAGGATGCGCCACCACAGGCGCCCGCTTGAGCGGAGACCGCACCCAGCATCAGGAAAAGCACGGATGCAGAGAGGACGGAACGGATGCTTGAAAGAGAAACCATAGGAAAATTCGCACTTAAAAAGGCCCGCGGCAGAACTGCCGGACTAAAGACGCACGCATTTAGATTGACCCCCGGGCAAGTAGATCACGGCGTGAGCGAGTACATGCTTGTATTTTGGATAAATGTGTCCGCGAGGTGGCCCGCAAAGGAAACAGGGCCAGGATCAACAGCCAAGATCAGCCAAGTTACTAAGAAAACTTGTCTTATTATGATTCAAAACGTGATCGGCGATGCTTGGAACCAAACCGGATATGCCTTATCGGCAAACGAAATATGGCGAGAATGTGATGAATACTGATCGGATTATTGACTAATCTGCACAAAGCGTGGTGATCTGCCTCCAAGATGGTTAATAAGGATTAACCCTTTAGAAGTAGAAAGCCCCGGCTCGTTAAGAACCGGGGCTCACACATCTGAAAAAGTGATGGGATTGAGAGTCTTGTTTAGATCGAAACAGGATGGCTCTAGCCGCGCATGCCCGCATCCAGTGCATGGATGATGCCGCGCAACTCCGCCAATCCGCGCAGGCGTCCTATGGCCGGGTACCCCGGTGTGACTTCCTTGTTCAGATCATCGAGCATGCGGTGCCCATGATCCGAGCGGAAAATAATGCTATTCGCCCGGTCGCGTTTGCGGTCCTCGGTCAGAAGTTCGCTCAAGACCGCCACCATGTCGACATCGCCTTCAAGGTGCGCCGCTTCGTGAAAGCTGCGGCCGTCGCCTTCGCGCGTTGTTGCCCTCAGATGTGAGAAGTGGATGCGTTCAGCAAAGCGCCGCGCGATCTTTGGCAGGTCATTGTCCGCGCGCACTCCAAGGCTCCCCGTGCAGAAGCACATGCCATTGGCGGGCGAGGGAACCGCGTTGAAGAGCGCAGCGTAGTCAGCTTCCGTTGAGGCAATGCGCGGCAGACCAAACAGCGGACGCGGCGGATCATCGGGGTGCAAGGTCAGCTTGACGCCGAGATCATCGGCGACGGGCGTCACCGCCTCCAAAAATTCAACGAGGTGCTGGCGAAGCCGGTTCGCATCGATGCCCGAATAGGCCTCGAGCTTGTCGCGGAACGCCGGAATGGTCAGGGGTTCCGTGGTCGAACCCGGAAGTGCGCTGGCGATATTCCTTGTAAGGTCCGCTATCTCCTGCTCGCCCATGGCGGCGTAGAGATCGGCGGCGATCGTCCTGTCCTGTTGCGAATAATCTTTTTCTGCGCCCTTGCGCTGCAGGATATGCAGGTCGAAGACCGCGAAGGTGTTATGGTCGAACCGCATCGCGGTTGAACCGGTCGGCGTGACATAATCGAGCTCGGTGCGGCACCAATCGACAACCGGCATGAAATTGTAGCAGATCACCCGGATGTCATTGGCGGCCAAGGCTTCCATGCTGGCAATCCAGGCGGCAATCTCGTTTTTTGCCGCGCCGCCGGTGCGCTTGACAGCGTCCGGTATCGGAATGCTCTCAACGACTGACCAGGTAAGCTGCGTTCGTCCGGGAGGTGCCGTTTCGATCAGTGATTTTCGCTCATGCACTTGGCGGGTCGTCCAGGCTTCGCCAATCGGCACTTCGTGCAGCGCTGAAACGACATCCGTTGCGCCTGCCTGTCGTACATTGTCGAGCGATACCCCTGCCTTGGGGCCAAACCATCTCCATGCCTGCCGCATTCATTTCTCCGTCAAATCTGTCGTACCGATCCCCGATCAAACAAATGATTCAGGGTGGCTTTTCCTCAGTTCATCAATATCGGGAATGAGGGCATTCAGATGCAGCTTCATCGCGGCGCAGGCCGCGGCGACGTCATGGGCTTCGATGGCGTTGCGAATGATCCTGTGCTCGGACAGGACGTGCTCCATGCGGCCGAGCGCCGGCAGCGTCATGCGGCGGGCACGATCGATCTGGACCTTCACCGGTTTCAGATAGCGCCAGATACCGGGATGGCCAGAAATGCCGGCAATCGCCTCGTGAAAGGCCTCGTCGGCCTCATGGAACGAGCTCATGTTCTGGCGGTCGGCAAAGAATTGCTGGCGCGCGAGGATTTCGTCGAGGCGCTCAATATCTTTTGCCGTGGCTTTCGCCGCCGCCCGTTCCACGGTCGCGCCCTCGAGCGCCTGACGGATAACGACCGCTTCCGGAATCAGCGCGACGGGGATACGGGCTACAAAGGTGCCCGATTGCGGAAAGACATCGACGAGTCCATCCTCGACGAGCCGGATCAGCGCTTCGCGCACCGGGGTACGGCTGACGCCAAAGCGTTCGGTCAGAACCTTCTCGTTAAGGGCCGTGCCAGGGATCATGTCCATGGCAACGATCGCGGCGTGGAGTTCGCGATAGATGGCCGTGGCGGTGGTGACGCGTCCAACGGTGGCCGCCGGCCCATGCCTCACCTGACGCGCGCCGGCATTGGCATCGGGTGCCAATGCTTCAAGCGGCGACGCAGCGGCCAAGCTCTTCTCTCCCCTGTTCCCTGCTGTCATTGCAGCGCTCCATTGCCTCTAATCGGATCTTGCAATCCTGAATGAGGGAATTCCTTGTAAATTCCTAGTGCACACCGCCAGATACAAACCATTCCGAACACATCTGGCAGCTGTTGACATACTAATATATTATTCTTTACTCTTCGCCAAGGCCATTGAATGGCGAATTGTTGAAATGCGCGCCAGCAGCGTCTGGCGCAGGCCATATTGCGACCATCGCAGTGCGGTCCTTATGAGATGACGCAGGAAGGACGCAAATGGCGCTTCATCCAGACCGGCTTTTTCCCCTAGAGCCTGACGCCCGTGCGATTGCGCACCGCCTGTTCGGCGCGGTCGAGCGGTTGCCGATTGTTTCGCCGCACGGTCACACCGATCCGCTGTGGTATGCCAATGACGAGGCCTTTCCCGATCCTGCGAGCCTCTTCGTAAAACCGGACCATTATATTTTCCGCATGCTCTACTCGCAAGGCGTCAAGCTCGAAGACCTCGGCGTGCCGCGCAGGGACGGCGGCCCGGTTGAGACCGACGGACGGACGATCTGGCGACTTTTCGCCGGGCATTTCCACCTGTTTCGCGGCACGCCTTCGCGCCTCTGGTTCGAGCATGCGCTCGAGACTGTGTTCGGCATTGACGAGCGCCTGGATGCGCAGAACGCCGACCGTCTTTACGACACGATCGCCGAACGACTGACCGAGCCGTCGATGCGGCCGCGGGCGCTCTACAAGCAGTTCGGCATCGAAGTCATTTCAACGACCGATGCGGCGACAGACCCGCTGGCCGCACATGATGCGATCCTGAAATCCGGTTGGGAAGGGCGCGTTGTGCCCGCTTATCGTCCTGATGCGGTGGTGGATGCCTCGCAAGGTGGTTTCAGGACCAATGTTGAAAATTTCGTGGCGCTGGCAGGCACCCGTATGGACTATCAGGGCTATCTCAACGCACATCGTATCCGCCGCGCCTATTTCAAGGCGCGCGGCGCGACTTCCAGCGACCACGGGCACCCGAATGCCCGCACCGCCAATCTTGCGGCTTCGGACGCATCGGTCCTGTTCGAACGGGTCCTGAAGGGTTCGACCGCCGCCGACGCGGATCTGTTCCGGGCCCAGATGCTGACCGAGATGGCGCGGATGAGCATCGATGACGGCCTCGTCATGCAGATTCACCCGGGCTCGTTCCGCAATCACAACCCTGACCTTTTCGATCGTTTCGGCCCTGACAAAGGCGCCGATATTCCGCGCGCGACCGGCTATGTCGACGAACTGAAGCCGTTGCTCGACGCCTTCGGCAATGACCCGCGACTGACCCTCATACTGTTCACGCTGGACGAGACAAGTTACAGCCGCGAACTTGCGCCGCTTGCCGGGCACTACCCGGCTTTGCGGCTTGGCCCGGCCTGGTGGTTCCATGACAGCCCGGAAGGCATGCGGCGGTTTCGCGAACTGACGACCGAGACGGCGGGCTTCTACAATACGGTCGGATTCAACGACGACACCCGTGCCTACCTTTCGATACCCGCGCGCCACGACATGGCGCGTCGCGTCGACTGCGCCTTCCTGGCGCGGCTCGTCGCCGACCACAGGCTCGACGAGGATGAGGCGCATGAGATCGCACACGATCTTGCCTATGCCCTCGCCAAGCGCGCCTACAAATTATGACCCAAACGGAAACTGCAGGTATTCGATGACATCGCACGAACCGAACCGGCTGACCCAAGCCTCGCTGCACAACTTGGCAACAGGCATTGCCCGACCACAGTATGACAGGAACGAGGTCAGTACGGGTATCGTTCATCTCGGCATTGGTGCGTTTCACCGCGCCCATCAGGCGGTCTATACGGACAGCATTCTTGCGGGCGGGGACCATAGCTGGGGCATTCTCGGCGTGTCGTTGCGCAGTGCCGATACCCGCGACGCCCTCGCGCCGCAGGACGGTCTCTACATCGTCGCGACACGGGACGGTGGCGGCGACAGCTTTCGCGTGATCGGCAGCATTGGCAAGGTGCTTGTCGCGCCCGAAGACCCTGAAGCGGTGCTTGCAGCCATGACCGATCCCGATGTCAGAATCGTTTCGTTGACTGTTACCGAAAAGGGCTATTGCTACTCGCCCGCCTCCGCATCCCTGGACGAAAGCCATCCCGACATCGTTCACGATCTCGCCAATCCTGCGGTGCCGCGCTCGGCCATAGGCTTTATCGTTGAGGCCCTCGCCCGCCGCCGTGCTGACGGAACCGCACCTTTCACCCTTCTGTCCTGCGATAACCTGCCGTCCAACGGCGAAACGCTGAAAAGGGTGGTTATCCGCTTTGCCGAATTGCGCGATCCCGGGCTTGGGGAATTCATCGGCGCGAATGTGGCATTTCCGTCGACCATGGTGGATCGCATTGTCCCTGCGACCACCGACGCGGATCGTGACGCTGTTACGAATAGTACCGGTTTGCGTGATGCATGGCCGATCATGACCGAGCCTTTCACGCAGTGGGTCGTAGAGGATCATTTCCCGTCGGGCCGTCCCGCCTGGGAGAAGGTCGGGGTGACCTTCGTCGACAATGTCGATGTGTTCGAGTTGATGAAGCTCAGACTCCTCAATGGCAGCCACTCGACATTGGCCTATCTCGGCTACCTTGCGGGCCATGAGACAGTGTCCGACGTGATGAAGGCTGAAGGCTTCAGCACTTTCATCGAAGCGATGATGGACGAGGAAATCACACCAACCCTGCCACCCCTTCCGGGCTTTGACCTTGAGGCCTACAAGGCCGAGTTGCGCCAACGCTTCCGTAATCCGGCGCTGCGTCATCGCACCTGGCAGATCGCCATGGACGGTTCGCAAAAGCTGCCGCAGCGCCTGTTGAACACCATTCGCAAGCGCCTTGAAGCGAAGCAGCCTTTTGATCGCCTCGCACTCGGGGTGGCCGGCTGGATGCGTTATGCGACCGGTGTCGATGAAAACGGGGACGCGATCGACGTGCGCGATCCGCTGGCGAGCGTATTCAAGGAACGAACGGCGGGAAAGGCTTCAGCCAGCGAACTTCTTGATGCTTATCTGGGTTTGCAGCAAATCTTCGGCGATGACCTGCCGAATGATGATCAGTTCAGGTCGGTTGTCGGCATGGCGCTCGAACAGCTTCTACGCGAGGGGGCCGCTCGTGTCGTGGTGGCACGGACGTGACGGTCAAAGGTATTGCTATCTTGATCTGATAGATTAATATATCAAATCTCAAATGACTGGTCGGGAACCCGGTCGCGCCAAAACGGCTTGGGACCAAAAGGGAGGAAAACATGATCCGCATTACACGTAGACAAGCCATTGGCGGTCTGGCGGCAGTCGCCACACTGCCCGCTACGCGTCTTTTTGCCCAATCCAAGCTCGCCTTGCCGACATCGCCAGTGGCGCTGAACGTCGCGGACGTGGCCGGCAATCTTGCGCTGACGCAGACCGCAATTGAAAACTATGCCAAGGCCAAGCCGCAGCTTGTCTCGAAGATCACCTTCACCAAGGCGCCTGCTCCCGAACTGCCAGGCAAACTGAAGGCCCAGCAGGCCGCGAACCGGCTTGATATTGACCTTGTCCTTACCGGCACCGACGCCCTCTCGGCAGGGCTCGAACAGGACCTTTGGGTAAAGCTGTTGCCGGATCATTCGGCGGCGCTGCCCGACCTCGCTTCGATATACCTCGAGCCGGCGCAACGCATGCTGGCCCTCGGCAAAGACCATGGCGTCATCGTCACTTACTATCCATCCGGCCCGCTGCTTGAATACATGCCGGACCGGGTGAAGAAAGTTCCGACCACAGCCGAAGAACTGCTGGCCTGGGCCAAGGAGAACCCGAACAAGTTCCTTTATGCGCGTCCCGCCAATTCCGGTCCTGGGCGTACCTTCCTGATGGGGCTGCCATATCTTTTGGGCGACAGCGATCCGCGCGATCCGGTCAAGGGTTGGGACAAGACCTGGGCCTATCTGAAGGAACTCCACAATTATATCGAGTACTACCCGACCGGGACGGGAGCGCTGATGAAGGAACTCGGCGAGGGCACGCGCGACATGACGGTCTCGACGACCGGCTGGGATATCAATCCGCGCGTGCTCGGCGTCGTTCCAAAAGAGGCGGCGGTTGGCACGCTCAAGGGTTTCCATTGGGTTGGCGACGCGCACTACATGTGCGTGCCGAAGGGCATTGCCGATGAAAAACTTGCCGTTCTTCTCGATCTGATGAGCTTCCTGTTGACGCCGGAACAGCAGGCCTTCACCTATGACAAGGGTTATTTCTATCCGGGCCCGGCCGTGAAGAACGTTCCAATCACCATGGCGCCGCAAGAGAGCCAGGATGCCATCGCCGAGTTTGGGCGCAAGGAATATGCCGACTGGATCGCCAATAACCCAGTTGAGATTCCGCTTGAGCCATCGTCCATGGTCGTGGCGTTCCGTCGCTGGGACGAGGAAGTCGCTGCCAAGAAATCATAATTGATATTTTTAATCAGCGCGATCCGGCCCGGGGCCGGATCGCGCAAAGCTGTGAGGTTACCGGATGCTATTGGCATCGTCGCCATTTCGCGAAATTCGCCTTGATCATATGAGCCGTGCCTTTGGCGCGCATAATGCGTTGAAGAATGTTTCACTCTCGATCCGCAAGGGCGAATTCATCGCCTTGCTCGGACCGTCCGGCTGCGGCAAATCCACGGCGCTCAATTGCATTGCCGGACTTTTGTCGACGACAGGCGGTGGCATATTCATCGATGACAAGCGCATTGATACGCTGAAGCCGGAGGATCGCGGCTTTGGCATGGTTTTCCAGAACTATGCGCTTTTCCCGCACATGACGGTGCGCCAGAACATCGGCTTCGGCCTGAAGATGCGCAAGGTCGCCAAGGCCGAGACCGACAGGCGCGTTGAAGAAGCGCTGAATCTCGTGCGCCTCCAAGGCCAGGGCCACAAATTGCCAGGGCAATTGTCGGGCGGTCAGCAGCAGCGTGTCGCTATTGCCCGTGCCATTGTCATCGAGCCGCCTTTGGTTCTGATGGATGAGCCCCTTTCCAACCTTGATGCCAAGTTGCGGCTTGAAATGCGTGCCGAGATTCGCCGCATCCACAATCAGCTTGGCGCAACCACGATCTATGTGACCCACGATCAGGATGAAGCCCTGTCGCTTGCCGATCGCGTCGTGGTCCTGCGCGATGGCGAGATACGCCAGGTCGGCGCCCCGAGCGATCTCTATGAGCGGCCGGACCATCTGGATGTCGCTGAGTTCATGGGCTACCGCAATCGCTTGAGCGGCAAGGTCATTGCCAAGGAAGGCGAGCGCACCAGCGTTGCTGTCGGCAATGCCACATTGACCGGAACAGCCCGCGACAATCTGAAGATCGGCGACGTGGCGGTCATTGCGGCGCGCGCCGATGACGTGGTCGCGGGTACAAGATCTGCGCAAACGGTCGAAGCCGTCGTCGAAACCATCGAATATCGCGGCCGCGAATTTGTCGGCACGGCGCGCACGGCGGAAGGTTTGGAACTGGTCTTCCATGCCGGGCAAACGGCGGAACTTGGCAGCTCGATCTGGTTGTCCGTCGATCCCGCTCGCGCACTGGCCTTCGCAGCGTGACCGCTATGACGAGCCTGACTTCGACCCCGTTTGAATATCGCATGTCGCTGCGCCAGCGCCTCGCATTGCGCGGCATTGACGGCGTAACGCTTCTTGTTTTGCCGGCTGTGCTTTTTCTGCTTGCGATATTCATTTACCCCTTCATTTACGGGCTTATCCTGTCTTTCACGCCGAAAGAGGGTGGGGCCTTCGCCAATTATCAGAAGTTCTTTTCGGACCCGTTTCTCTACGACACGATCCTCACCACGCTGTGGCTCGCCGTGCCGGTGACGATCATCAGCATAGCAATCGCCCTGCCGGTCGCTTTTCGTGTACGCCTGATGAAGCATCAGCGGCTGCTGACCACGATCCTGGTCCTGCCCGTGACCCTTGGCACGGTGCTGGTCGCCGAAGGGCTGCTCAATTATCTTGGGCCCCAGGGCTGGTTCAGCCGGACGCTGATGCTCCTTGGCATGGTCGAGCGGCCCCTGAAGCTCACCAATAATTACTGGGGCGTGTTCTCGTCGCTGATCATCACCGGGTTCCCGTTTACGTTCCTGCTGACCCTTTCCTATGTATCGGGCATCGATCCCGCACTGGAGCAGGCGGCGGCAACGCATGGGGCAAAGAGCTGGCAGCGCTTCCGCTTCGTCATGCTGCCACTGCTCATTCCGGGGCTCGCCATCGCCTTCTGCCTGTCCTTCGTGCAGGCCTTTGCCGTGTTCCCTTCCGCCATCCTGCTCGGGGCGCCCGCAGGGCCAACACGTGTCATCTCCATTGCGGCCTATCAGGCGGCATTCGAGCAGTACGACTATTCCATGGCCTCGGCTATCGCGATGATCATGGCAGCGGTGCAATTGCTGATCGTCGTCGCGGTTCTGGCCGTTCGCAACCTGTTCTATCGCGGCTCGACCGCAGGCGGAAAGGGCTGACAGATGATCCGCGACACTACAATCGGCGCCAAGCTCTGGATCACAGCGGTCTGGGCGATCGTTGGCTTCTTCGTCCTCAATCTCGTGGCCATGATCGCGACAGTGATCATATCGTCCTTCGCCACGCGCTGGCTCGGCACCTGGCTGCCGGCCGGCTGGACGACGAAATGGTATTTCACCGCCTGGAGCGAGTTTCAGCTGAGTGACGTCCTCATCGTCACGTTCCAGATCGTCTTCACCGTCGTCGCCCTTTCCGGACTTCTTGGCGTGACTGCGGCCTATGCGCTGGCGCGCCGCGACTTTGCCGGCAAAAAACTTGTCATGCTGCTCTTCCTGCTGCCATTGCTCGTGCCGCCGATCACGTTCGGCATTCCGCTGGCGACAGTGCTCTATCAAGCGGGCGTTGGCGGCACGTTCTGGGGCGTGGTGCTTGCCAATCTCGTGCCGACGGTGCCATTCGTCATTCTCGTCATGATTCCGTTCATCGAGCAGATCGACCCGAAGGTGGAAGCGGCGGCGCGCGTCTTCGGCGCCGGAACGTTCCAGTTGTTCGTCCACGTGCTGCTGCCGATGCTGCTGCCGGGAATTCTCGCGGCCCTGTTGCTCGTTCTGGTGCGCACGGTCGCCATGTTCGAGCTGACATTCCTGACCGCAGGGCCTACCAGTCAGACGCTGGTGGTCGCGCTCTACTATTCCGTCTTCGCTTCGGGAGTCCGCGCCGTGCAGTCGATTGATGCGATGGCAGTCGTCTATATGATCACGACGCTCATTTGGCTTCTCATCGCCCTGCGCTTCGTCAATCCGACGCAGATTGTCGCCCGTGCAAAACATCACACGTCGGCGGCATAGGTCAAACGATCATCACAAATGAAAACGGGAGCCCATGGGCTCCCGTTTTGCATTATTGCGCAGGCAGTCGACTACATCGTTGCGCCGATCTGCCAGGGCACGAACTCGGCGTCGCCATAGCCGAGTTGTTCAGATTTGCTGCGTTCGCCCGAAGCAACCTTGAGAACGCGTTCGAAGATCTCGCGGCCCTTGTCCTCGATGGAAACGCCGTCGAGAACATCGCCGCAATTGATGTCCATGTCCTCGATCATCTGGTTGTACATCGGCGTATTGGTGGCGAGTTTGATCGAAGGCGTCGGCTTGCAGCCATAGGCTGAGCCGCGGCCCGTCGTAAAGGCCAGGACATTGGCGCCGCCCGCGACCTGGCCAGTGGCCGATACGGGATCGTAACCGGGCGTATCCATGAACACGAGCCCATGCGCCGTGACCGGCTCCGCATAGCCATAGACTGCTTCGAGCGGCGAGGTGCCGGACTTGGCGACGGCACCCAGCGATTTCTCGAGGATGGTCGTGAGACCGCCCGCCTTGTTGCCGGGAGATGGGTTGTTGTTCATCTCCATCTTGTTGCGGGCGGTATAATCCTCCCACCAGGCGATGATGGACTGCAGGCGTTCGACCGCTTCAGGGTTGGAGGCGCGTTCGATGAGAAGGTGCTCCGCGCCATAGATTTCCGGGGTTTCCGAAAGGATCGCCGTGCCGCCATTCTTGATCAAGAGATCGACGGCGGCGCCGAGCGCCGGATTGGCGGTGATGCCGGAATAGCCGTCGGAGCCGCCGCATTGCAGGGCGAGCATCAGTTCGGAGGCGGGGATGGTCTCGCGCCTGACGTTGGCTGCCACGGGCAGCATGTCGCGGATCGCGGCTACGCCGGCCTCCATGGTCTTGCGGGTACCACCCACCTCCTGGATCGTCAGGCTGCGGAAAGTGTCGCTTTCGACAATATTGTACGCCTCTTTCCAGCGGCCGATCTGGAAGCCCTCGCAGCCAAGTCCGACCATCAGCACAGCGGCGATATTCGGATTGGCGGCATAGCCCCACTGGGTCCGCTTCAACACCTCATAGCCTTCGCCCTTGACGTCGAGCGCGCAGCCGCCCCCGTGCACGAGCGGAATGATGCCGTCGATCATTGGATAGTCATCGAGAATGCCGGATTTGCGTACGGCTTCGGCGATGAAACGCGCAACCGTTGCCGAGCAGTTTACCGAGGTGAGGACGCCGATATAATTGCGCGTGCCGGCGCGGCCATTGGCGCGGCGAAAGCCCTCGAAGGTGGCCCGTTCGGCGATGGGCAACAAACCGTTGTCGTGGGTCGCATGCGCGGCGTCGGCCTCGCGGACGAAATCGCTGTAGTTGAGATTGTGTTCATGCACCCACTCACCCGGCTCGATACGCTTTGACGCGGAGCCGATGATCTGGCCGAACTTGCGCACCGGTTCACCGGCAGCGATGAGGCGCGATGCGAGCTTGTGGCCGCGTGGGACCCGGTCGGAAACGGCGATGCCATCGACCCGCTGTCCTGCCTGAAACGTATCGACTGCGACGATGACATTGTCGCTGGCATGCAGACGCAGGTGACGTGGGGCAGTGAGGGTGTCCATGAAGTTCTCCGGATTGAATTAATATATTAGTTCGGCAAGGGCTGACTTGCAATGCGGCAAGTCGACCGGAATCCGTTCCGGGATCCCGCCGACCACCTCCCGTTACGGAGGCTCCGGACCCCACGCATCATCGAAAACAAGCAGGTTTGCAATGCAACCACAGATAGTAGTGTGCGTAACTATCTGCTAACAACTTATAGTTCTAAAGTCGCGATTGACTACAACTTTAAAGTTCTTTTATGGATTATGTGATCGGAAGTTGCTGATTTGTAAGCGCATCGATTTGTAGTTGCATCAATTTGTATTTGCATCATTTTGTAACCGCACCGTGGTAGGCCATGCGAGGCCTTGCGTCCATTCTTTGTCGGAATGCTACTAAAAGTTGTATTTCTTTTTTGCTCCACATTTTAAGATTGGATTTTTCACGTGGGATTTTTTTGGGCGCTCGCAATCATACTGATTTCCCGTACTTCACTCCGTTTTGCAAAACCGGTCCGCGAGATATTCAGGTTACGCTGTCAATCCGCGCGCAGGTGCCGGTCGAGCGACATCCTCCGACCCTGTATCCTGCTTGCCCGCCAAGCCGGGTTGCGCATGTTTGCGCCACTTTTTCTGCTCCTTGCCATGTACGCGCCGTTGCATGCAGCACAGTTGGTCTTCACCAAAACCGGCGAACCGCAAACCGTAGGCACCGGCCAAGGTAAGCGCGCCCTATACAAGAATGCCGGCACGGTCGACGGCACACGGATCGATCTGGTCGCCAAGCTCGTCACGGCAAAGCTGGATGTGGATTTCACCAGTCATAGCGGGGGCAAAGAGGGCCGCCCCACAATTTCATCGACTGGTCAAGATACGATCTGGATCAATTGGTACATCTACAAGACCGGCACCTACAACATAGACACGGATTCCGGTGGCGTCCCGGTGACTGCGGACGTCCTTGTTCAGTATAACGACCTTGACGGCCCGAACAACGAAAGGCTGTTTGTTCCACTCTGCGAGCTGCCGGTCGTTTTCGTCCGTATCGGGCGGACCTCAACCCTCCAGAGGGATTTTGGCACGGTTGCCGGTGTCAACGAAGTTTTCAGCGTGATCGGTGACAAGAACTACCGGTCAGAAAATACGTCGGGCGGTGAAGTATTCTATGCCGATACGAGCGTCTTCCGGATGGGACGCACCGCCGACAGGGGTTTCATCCTCGCGCTTGAGAATGCAAGTTATAGCGCCGCCGACTCCTACGATTTCAAATGTTCTGATTTCCGCAAGCCCGCCGCCGTAGATGACAGCAAGCAGGCCGAAGCTGGCCGACCGGCCTGGGTCGACATCCTCGCGAATGATGGGATCAAGACCATGGATGGCCGGTTCATTGCGCAGGAGCCGACAGACTACGCCAAGGCGTCGATCAGCCTGGTGCCACCGCCGGGCGCATCGTCCAAAAAAGATGCGAACGGCGAAATCTACGAACTTGTCGTTCCGAACGAGGGAACGTGGAGCCGCGATGACCGGACCGGCATCCTGACTTTCACGCCATTGCCGGAGTTTCGCGGCTCTCCGACGCCGATCAAATATACGTTCAAAAATGCTCTCGGCGTGGTCTCCAACGAGGCGCTCGTTACGATCACCTACCCGCCATCGCTGGGGCTGGTGAAGATCGCACATCCGCCCGCAGGCCTCGTCGTCGGCGCGACGATCACCTACTCGTTCGAAGTTCGCAATTATTCGGCTGTTCCGCTGACGGAGGTGACCGTTCAGGATCTCCTGTCGACGGTCGTCATGAAGGGCGCACCATTCACGCTTGCTGCCGGTGGACTTGATACGACAACCTATACCGCCAGCCATATCATTACCCAGGAGGACATCGATGCGGGGAGGATCGTCAATACCGCAACGGTCACCGGCACGGCCCGGGACGGGACGAAGGCGCAGGGCGATAAGGTCACGGTAACGACGGAGCTTCCGTCACAACCCTCCCTCACGATCGAAAAAACTGCGGGCGCAGTCACCAGCCAAGTGGTGGGCGGCACCATCCCCTATGCATTCAAGG
>UCKM01000015.1 GCA_900473175.1 Hyphomicrobiales bacterium
GGTTGGGTCAATCCCAAAAACAGCAGCGGGCGAAGTGACCGCGTGAGCAATAGACAGGGATATCCGTCAGACATCCCATGTCCGGTACTACCAACTGAAGGAAACTCAGATGATCAGAACCATCCTGTTCTCGGCAGCCATTGTCGCCACCACTATGACGGGCGCCTTGGCTCGCGACGCAAGTAAGGAGACGAAAGTAACACTCGTATATGAACATGAGCTACCCAACGTCCCCGGAAAAAGCATAAAGGGCGTTTTGGTCGAGTATGGTCCCGGCGCATCGTCAGCCGCTCACACGCATCCCGACTCGGCCTTCATCTACGCGACGGTCCTGGAGGGAGCCGTTAAAAGCAAGGTCAATGATGGGCCCGTCAAAGTCTACAAAGCGGGGGAAAGCTTCTCGGAAAATCCCGGTGACCGCCATGCCGTCAGCGAAAACGCGAGCACGACGAAACCCGCTCGGCTGCTGGCGGTGTTCGTCGTCAATACTGATGAGAAAGACCTCGTACTGCCCTATCGCGAATAAACGGCGAGATGTCGGGGGTGAGGCATGAGCATCGATTCAACGATCACGGAAATGATGGCCTCGCCAATTATACACGCTGGCTGGGTCGCCCTGGCCGGCGTCATTGTCACGCGTGCCCTCGTCCGTCATCACTCATTTCTGAAATTGATCGCACAGATCACGTTCTTCATCGCGCTGACTGGAATTCTGCTTGCCAATGACATCTTGCCGTATGACGTCGACCCGGGTCGGGGTTCAGCAGCCGAAACGGTCATTCTGGGACTGGTAAAAATCGTATGGTGGATGAACGTCGCGTGGGCGCTTGTCGCCTTTGTCCGCTTGTTCCTGGTGTTTGAGCATACGCCGCGTGAGGCACGCCTCATTCAAGATATCGTCGTCGGGTTGATCTACCTAGGCACGGCTCTTTCGATCGTTGCTTTCGTATTCGGCGTGCCGGTCGGAACATTGCTCGCCACGTCTGGCATCTTCGCGATCATTCTAGGTTTGGCACTACAAAATACGCTGAGCGATGCGTTTTCCGGTGTCGCACTTAATCTGGGGCGGCCGTTCGGCCTTGGTGACTGGATCAAGTTGAGTGATGGCACCGAAGGCCGAGTGGTCGAGAGCAACTGGCGCGCGACGCACCTGCTGACCGCCGGCAACAATATTGTCGTTCTGCCGAACGGCTTCCTGGCAAAGCTTGGCCTGACAAACGTCAGCCATCCAAATGAATCGCACGGCATGGCTCTGGATGTAAGACTTGCGCCAACCACACGACCCGCATCAGCTGTCGAGTGCATGCAGATGGTGTTGCTGAGCTGCAATTCGATCGTCAGAGACCCAGCTCCATTGGTTTCATTGAAGGGTGTGGATGCCACAGCGATTGAGATCGAACTGCTGTTTCGCGTGTCGAGCCTGGCGTATGGTATCGCCGCCAAGAACGAATTGATCGATCTGATCTATCGGCACACGAAATCTGCGGGACTGCTTTTGGCCAAGCCCGCCGCGTCGGTAGCGATCGGAGATCATGGCATGGCTGAAGCGCCCCATTTTTGTGCGCCAGAACTTCTCGAAACTGTACCATTGTTTTCGGCCCTCACACGCGATGAACGAAAGACATTGGCCGACGCTGCTTCAACCAGGACATATCGAAAAGACGAAGTCGTCGTGCATCAGGGCCAGATGCTGAACTCATTGCTGATCATCCGAAGTGGCGTTCTCCTCCTGACTCGGCAAGGTATGCACGGCGAAGATGAGATAACGAGATTGGCGCCGGGTGATTTCTTCGGTGAGGGCGCGTTGCTCGCAGGATCTGGGGAGCCGGGAACCCTTACCGCGATCGCGCCCACCATCCTTTTTGAGTTGGATCAGAAGAGTCTGGTGCCACTTTTGAATGCCCATCCCGAGATGGCTGGCGAGCTCGTTTCGCTGTTGACGCACCGTTTTGAGATGGACCCCGGAGACGCTCATTCAACACGTGAATTCGCTCGCCGCCGCTCGGTGGCTGATATGTTGAAATCAATGGAAACCGCATTTCTGACCCCCGGCGGCCCATAGGCTTTGGTCAAACGCAAATCTGGAAGGAAGCTATGATGAAAATCACGGTCATGGGCGCGAGCGGACGCATCGGGACGCGGCTTGTTGATAACCTTCGACAGGCAGGTATCGAAGTGATTTCTGCATCCCCAACTTTCGGCGTGAACAGTGTGACGGGAGAATGCCTTCGGCCGGCCATAGCAGGAGCCGACGCCGTCATCGACGTCACCAACGCCGCGTCGTTTGGCGACGACTCGGCCCTGGATTTTTTCAGGGCCTCCACCCGCAATCTGCTGGCCGCCTCAGCAGATGCTGGCGTCAGGCACTACCTCGCGCTTTCCGTGGTGGGAACACCGCGCCTTGTTGAAAGTGATTATTTCCGCGCAAAGATGGTACAGGAAAACCTCATCCGGGCAGCGCGGCGGCCCTACACCATCCTCCATTCCACGCAATTCTTCGAGTTTATCAGCGGCGTGATCGACATGGGAGCCGACGGCGACAGCTTCCGGCTTCCGTCGGCATATATAAAACCGATCGCTGCTGACGACGTCGCCGAAATTCTTGCTGAACTGGCGATGGGGGCGCCGAGGAACGACACCCTGGAGATCAACGGGAACGCGCAATTCGGTCTCGACGAGATCGCACGCATGCACCTCGCGGCCAACGAAGACTCGCGCCAGGTCATTACCGATGACAGCGCCCGCTATTACGGCGTCGAGCTGAACGACGACACATTGCTGCCGCTCAAGACGGCACGTGTGGGTGCCCTGCGTTACGAAGATTGGTTGAACCGCTCCATGGCGGATTAAGTAGAGAACCTAAGCCGCTCGCTCCCCAATCAGGGCCGCATTGCCGCTGGCAGGCGTTGCCTCGCCCGCAACGTTGACTCCGCGCAGATAGAGCGCGCATGTCGTGCGCAGCATCGATGCGAAATTCGGAATCTCCCCTTGCGCTTGCAGGGCTTCGTCGTAGAGCGTCGAGATAAAGCGTGGGGTCGTCATGTTCTGACTTTCGGCAATTTCATCCAGCAGTTTCCAGAATGTCGCTTCAAGCTGGATGCTGGTCGAATGACCGGCAATGCGCACAGAACGATTGATCTGCCGATAGCCCTGCGGATCCTGTTCTGCAAATACTTTACACATTCAAGAACCTCCCTTTCAGTCTGTCTTTGTTGCTCGCGCCGGCCACCCGTTGGTGGTATTTTTATCGAACGGTGCCTTATGAGCAAATTATTCCGCTTCAACTGCGGTGTGGTAGCCGATTGCCACCACTTCTTGTCTCCCAAGCCCATAATCACCGACAAGCCCTGACACTGCAACCTTAGTTTTGGGACGCCCTGTCACAGTTTTGGAGGTGCCATTGGCAAAAGCCATTCATTCAATGATCCGCGTTCTCGATGAGGAGAAATCGAGATCGTTCTACGGGCAGGCGTTCGGGCTCGAAGCCGCGGACCGGCTCGATTTCGATACGTTCACGCTGGTCTATCTGCGCAACAGCGAGACAGCATTCGAGCTCGAACTGACCATCAACAAGGGCCGCACGGAGCCCTACAACCTTGGCGACGGTTACGGCCACCTCGCCGTCAGCGTCGATGATCTCGACACCGAACATGCCAGGCTGAAGGCCCTGGACCTCAAAATCCGCGACATCGTCGAATTCAAGCGCGATAGCGTCATGCTGGCGCGCTTCTTCTTCGTCGAAGATCCGGAT
Source organism: Hyphomicrobiales bacterium (assembly GCA_900473175.1). Lineage (GTDB taxonomy): Bacteria > Pseudomonadota > Alphaproteobacteria > Rhizobiales > Rhizobiaceae > Phyllobacterium. The sequence continues at coordinate 3,752 of UCKM01000015.1, forward strand.
GGCTACAAGATCGAAGTATTGCAACGACAAGGCCGGTTTGTCTGAAACCGGCCGAACGGCGTTGGAGGAACGCCGTCAAGCCAGCAAGGGCCGCCCGCGGATTTCCGCGAGGATGCCGGTAGCAAGCAAGGGAGGAATTCAATGGTTACCATATTCAACCGCAATCCGGCTTCGCCCGATGCAAAGGGTGCAGCCGAGCGGAAGGGATTGTCGCGGCGCGATGTGCTGAAGCGCGGCGGAACAGCCAGCCTTGGCGCAATTCTCATCATCAGCGGCAGTTCGATCATCCATCCGCAATTCGCCTGGGGATTGGAGACGACCAATCTCAAGCCCGAGACCATGGCGACGCTGATCCAGCTGGCGCGCGACATCTATCCGCATGATCACGTTCCGGACCGCTTCTACGCCATCGCGGTCAAGCCCTACGATGCAAAGGCGGGCGACGATCCGAAGCAGAAGAAGATGATCGAGGATGGCGTTGCCGATCTCGACAAGCGCGCCGGCAAGGGCGGCTATCTCGGACTTGACTGGGAGGATCGGCGGCTCGCCATCCTGCAGAAGATCGAGGACACACCGTTCTTTCAGACCATACGCGGTGGACTGGTGACCGGTCTCTATAACCAGAAAGAGCTTTGGCCTCTGTTCGGCTATGAGGGCGAGTCCTTTTCGAAAGGCGGCTACATCGCCCGCGGCTTCAGCGACATCGAATGGCTCTGAGTTGATCGCGCCATCAAGGAAACTGTTCAAGGCTATTGGGAGGAAACCATGGCTGCACCTTACGATCTAAAAGACGACAGTGTCGTCGTCATCATCGGCTCTGGCGCGGGCGGCGGAACGCTCGGCAATGAGCTCGCACAGAAAGGCATCGACGTCGTCATTCTCGAAGCTGGCGCACGTCACGAATATGAAGATTTCATCAATGACGAGTGGGAAAGCTTCGGCCAGCTTGCCTGGGTCGACAAGCGCACCACCTCCGGCGATTGGCGGGTCGCCAAGGATTTCCCCAACCTGCCCGCGTGGATCGTCAAGTCGGTTGGCGGATCGACCACCCACTGGGCTGGCGCGTCCTTGCGCTTCCAGGATCATGAATTTCAGGCGCTGACCCATTACGGCAAGGTCAAGGGTGCCAATCTCCTCGATTGGCCGATCACATTGGCGGAGCTCGAGCCCTATTACGCCAAGGCCGAAGACAAGATGGGTGTCACGCGCACCAACGGCATCGAGGGATTGCCCGGGAACAACAATTTCAAAGTGCTCAAGGCAGGCGCCGACAAGCTCGGCTACAAGGAATGCAATACCGGGCATATGGCGATCAACTCCGCCGAGCGCGACGGCCGCATGTCGTGCCAGCAGACGGGTTTCTGCTTCCAGGGCTGCAAATGGGGCGCGAAGTGGTCGACGCTCTATACGGAAATCCCCAAGGGCGAGAAGACCGGCAAACTTGAAGTCCGTCCCAATTCCATGGTGCAGAAGATCGAACACGACAAGAGCGGCAAGGTGACTGGCGTGCTTTATGTCGACAAGGACGGCAAGCAGCAATTGCAGAAAGCCCGCGTCGTCGCCGTTGCCGGCAACTCGATCGAAAGCCCGCGCCTGCTGCTCAACTCCGAATCGAGCATGTTCCCGGATGGATTGGCCAACTCCTCCGGCCAGGTCGGGCGCAACTATATGCGTCACACCACCGGCTCGGTCTATGCGGTCTTCGAGAAGCCGGTACATATGTATCGCGGTACCGTCATGGCCGGCATCATCCAGGACGAGGCAAGACACGACCCCTCCCGGGGCTTTGTCGGCGGTTATGAAATGGAGACGCTCGCGCTCGGGCTGCCGTTCATGGCGGCGTTCCTCGATCCGGGCGGCTGGGGCCGTTCCTTCACCTCCGCACTCGATCAATATGTGAACATGGCGGGCATGTGGATCGTCGGCGAGGACATGCCGCAGGCGGATAACCGGATCACCTTGCACAAGGACGAGAAGGACAAATACGGCCTTCCCATCGCCAATGTTAACTTCAGTGATCATGCCAACGACATCGCAATGCGTGATTATGCCTACCAGCGGGGCCAGGAACTCTACAAATCGGTCGGCGCTGTCCGCACCTTCCCGACACCGCCTTATCCATCAACGCACAATCTCGGCACCAACCGGATGAGCGAGAAAGCCAAGGACGGCGTCGTCAACAAGAACGGCCAGACTCACGACATCAAGAACCTGTTCGTCTCGGATGGCAGCCAGTTCACCACAGGCGGAGCCGAAAACCCGACGCTGACCATTGTCAGCCTCGCTATCCGGCAGGCGGACTACATCGCCAAGGAGATGGCGGCGAAAACGATCTGACGTCCGGCCCGAACCTCCCAGGCCGGGCGGCACTATTGGCGCGGTTTCCAGGTGGAACCGCGCTAATGGCGTTGATCCTAGAACAGTTTGCCGCCGTCAGGTACAGGCTTGCTGATGGCAGCGAGGACCACCGCACCGTCTTCGTCCGGAAATCCGAGCGTCAGAACCTCGGATATGAATGGTCCGATCTGGCGCGGCGGAAAATTGACCACCGCCATGACCTGGCGTCCCTGCAGGTCGTCAAGCGTATAGTGCTTGGTGATCTGTGCTGAGGATTTCTTGATGCCGATCTCGGGGCCGAAATCAATCTTGAGCTTGAAGGCAGGCTTACGCGCTTCCGGGAAACTTTCCGCCTCGACGATAGTGCCGACGCGGATATCCACCTTTTCGAAATCGTCGAACGTAATCGTCATCGCTCAAGCTCGCCCACGTAAGCTGATCAGGCCGAGCCTACTGTCTCGAACAGGATGCTGTCGAGCGATTCCCGGGCCGTCGAGCCCGACCAGACAACGAACTGGAAAGCCTGGAAGTAGGTTTCGCAAGCATCAAGCGCGCTTGAGAGCAGTACTTCCACCTGTTTGCTCGTCGGCTCTGCTCCGCCGGAGAGCAGCAGGGATTGGCGGTACATGATCGCGCCTTCCTGCCGCCAAAGGTCAAAATGGCCCATCAAGAGTTGTTCGTTGATCAGCGAGAGCAGGCGCATCACTTCATTGACGCGCGGTTCGCTGATCGCGATGTCGAAGGCGCAGGCCAGATGCAGCGCCTCGAAATCCTCCATCCACGAAAAGGAAATCTGGTAATCGGTCCAGCTTCCCTCAACGGTTATGGCAATTTCATCTTCCCCGGTGCGCTCGAATGCCCACTCGTTGGTATGGGCAACATGTTCAATCACATCCACAGGATGGAGATCACGCGCAATTTCTATTTCCAGAAGGCTCATCGCCATTACCTGCTATTTCGAATCTCATTGACGCTGCGGGAGCACAGCACCCACCCAAAGAACACCAAACGCTTGAAAACCCACCGACAGGCAGAACACACCAGCCGGACCGCGGTTAGTAACCAAGTTAACCGCTGCATGATCACTGTTACGAATCATGCTGTAATTTCAGTGTATTGATGCTGAGTCCGAGCGCCAGCCCCCTTTTTGTCTAATGGCGCGATTGAGTGTGGACAGACGCTGCCAAAAAGATTCACAAGCCCCCTTTAACTGACTCTAAGAAAACGATTTTCGGCGATTTCCGCCTGTTGATAAATTCTTAAGATTTATTTTGGGGATACGTGAACGAACCAAGGAATTCATGCGCGATCGCACTTCAAACCGAAAGGCCGCGCGATTTGCGAGGCCCTTACAGCTTGATTTCCGAGTGAGCAGGCGGGCGGCTAGGCTTTCTTTGACCGTCCACCTGGCGCGGCCGGTTTTTCCGCTGCGTCGCTCTTCTTGCCGACGAGGGCCTCGAGCGCTTCGATACGCGCCAGAAGGGCGGTGTTCTCGGCTCGGGCTCGGATCGCCATTTCGCGTACCGCTTCAAAATCCTCGCGCTGCACCACATCCATGGTGTTGAGCAATCGTTCCGCCTGGCCGCGGAACGCGGTTTCGACTTCGCGGCGCACGCCCTGCGCTGCACCTGCGGCGTCGGTCACGAGCTTTGCCAGTTCATCAAGAACGCGGTTTGGTCCATTGGACATGGCGGATACCTCTCTGGTTTCACAATCAAATAATCGCCGCGGGAGGCGATTGCAAGCAAGTCTCAAACTCTTGTCGAATATCGGCGCGTGCGCGCAAATGTTATCTGAAAGGCAACTTGACGCTCTGCATGCCCTCGCGCATGGTCCCGCCAAATATCATCCTTCCCGTGGAGTGCCTTAGTGAGCGAAATCCTTCTCCCTGCATTTGCCGCCATCGCATTTCCGGATATCGACCCCGTAATCTTCGCCATCGGTCCATTGTCGGTGCATTGGTATGGCCTTGGTTATGTCGTCGGCATTCTTTTTTCCTGGTGGTATGCCAAGAAACTGATCAGCAAACCGCGCTTGTGGCCGAACAATACACCGCCCATGAAGGCGGTCGACCTTGATGATTTCGTTCTGTGGGCCGCGCTCGGTGTCGTGCTCGGCGGCCGCACCGGCTACATTCTTTTCTACGATCTGCCACGCTACATCGCGCATCCGCTCGACATATTCAAAGTCTGGGAAGGTGGCATGTCGTTCCACGGCGGCCTTCTCGGCGTCATTCTCGCCATGATCCTCTTCGCACGCTCGCGCCGCATCAATGTTTTCAGCATGTTCGATACGATCGCCGCCGGGGTACCGGTCGGGCTTGGCCTGGTGCGTGTTGCCAATTTCATCAACAGCGAATTATGGGGCCGCCCCACCGACGTTCCGTGGGGCATGGTGTTTCCGACCGGTGGCCCGTTCGTGCGCCATCCAAGCCAGCTTTATGAAGCCGCGCTCGAAGGCATCGTGTTGTTCACCGTGCTGGCCGTGTTGATTTTCTACGGCCGCAAGCTGAAATGCCCCCGCTTCATCAGCGGCACCTTCATTGGTCTCTATGGGTTGTCGCGCATTTTTGTCGAGTTCTTCCGCGAGCCTGACGCGCAGCTCGGCTACCTTTACGGGGGATGGCTGACAATGGGCATGGTTCTCTCCATCCCCATGGTTCTGGTGGGTCTCGCCTTCATCGTCTCGGCCCGCAATCCTGAAGTTGCGACGGGCCGATGAACCTCAAGCAACGCATCATCCGGCAGATCGAAGCCAGTGGCGCCATTAGTGTGGCTGACTATATGGCGATGTGCCTGTTTGATCGGGATGCGGGCTACTACACGACACGCGAACCGTTCGGCAAAGAGGGTGACTTCATCACGGCGCCGGAGGTCAGCCAGATGTTTGGTGAGCTTGTCGGCGTCTGGTGTGTCAGCGCCTGGCGGGCGATGGGCGCTCCGAGCGACTTCGTCCTTTGTGAGATGGGCCCAGGGCGCGGAACACTGATGAAGGATTTGATCCGGGCCGCGCGCAAACTCGCGCCGGAGTTCATCGCGGCCGCAAATGTCCATATGGTTGAGATCAGCGACCGCTTGCAACAGGTCCAGCAAGCGACGCTGGCGGAGGATGCAAAAAATATTATCTGGACCACAAAGTTCAGTGAGATCGCACCCCGCCCGTTGATCTTTGTGGCCAACGAACTCTTTGATGCCATTCCTTCGCGCCAATATGTCAAGACCAGGGGGCGGTTCGTCGAACGCATGATCACCCTCGACACGGAGGGTCATCTTTCCTTTGCTGCCGGTTCCGGTTCGATCGACACGTCGCTTCTGCCGCCCGCAAGCGACGTCGCGCCGGAAGGCAGCATATTCGAGATCGCGCCGGCGCGAAGCGCCCTGATGCAGGAGATTTCCGCGCATATTCACCGTGAACGCGGCGCGGCTCTGCTCTTCGACTACGGCCACCTACAGCAGGGGTTTGGCGACACACTCCAGGCCCTTAGCCGTCACACGTCCGTCGACGTATTGCATATACCGGGCGCAGCGGATCTGACGACACATGTGGATTTTCATAGCGTAGCTGAGGCAGCACGCGGTGAAGGCTGCAAGACGAGCGCGATGACTCAAGGCGACTTTCTGATTGCGATGGGCCTGATCGATCGGGCTGGAGCATTGGGCCATGGCAAATCCGCGGCCGTACAGGATCAAATCCGGATCGATGTCGAGCGGCTCGCCGGTCCTGACCAGATGGGCACGCTGTTCAAGGTTCTTTGCGTGACGGACCCCGCCACCCACACCTTTCCATTCGAGGCGAAATGACGCCGAAATCGAAGGCAATTGACTTCGCACGATTGCTCAACCACCATCCGCAGCCTTGAAAGGCATACAGCATGATCAACTCCGAAAAACCGGCACCACTGCGCTCGGCACTGTTGGGGATCCCCGAACAAGACCGAATCGCCCACGGATTTTTTACCCGCAAGGGTGGTGTGTCGGATGGCATCTATCGCGGACTGAATGTTGGCAGCGGTTCGAAGGACAATCAGGACCGGGTGCGGGAGAACCGCAGGCGCGTGGCGGAAACGCTCGGCGCGCCGTTATCGCATCTGGTGACGGTGCATCAGGTTCATTCGCCCGACGTCATTACAGTGACATCGCCCTTCGTCGGCACCAGGCCGGATGCGGATGCAATGGTCACGGCAACGCCCGGCGTCGTCATCGGTTCACTGTCCGCCGATTGCGGGCCGATCCTCTTTGCCGACCGGGAGGCAAAGGTCGTTGGCGCGGCACATGCAGGCTGGCGTGGTGCCATCGGGGGTGTGCTTGAGAACACCGTCGACGCGATGATTGCGCTCGGTGCAAAACGTGACCGTATCCAGGCTGTTCTCGGTCCGACGATCGGGCCGGACAACTACGAGGTTGGTGGCGAATTCTTCGATCAGTTCGTTGAAACTGATCCGTCCTACAAGCGGTTCTTTCGTGCATCGAGCAATAACGGCCACAAGATGTTCGATCTGTGGGGCTTCATTATCGAGCGGTTGGAAAAGGCCGGAGTCAATGCCTCGGCGCTGGAGAAATGTACCTATGCGGATGAGGACCAGTTCTTCTCCTACCGCCGAACGACGCATCGCAAGGAACCTGACTACGGTCGTCAGATTTCCGCGATTACAATCACGGAGTAACAGTATGGCGCTTCACTTCGAACCGGAAGAATTTGCAGCGCGCCGCGATCGCCTGATGATGGTGATGGCCGAGCAGAAACTCGATGCGGTCCTGCTGTTCGCCCAGGAAAGCATGTACTGGCTCACCGGCTATGACACGTTCGGTTTCTGCTACTTCCAGTGCCTTGTCGTCAAGGCCGATGGGAGCAATGTACTGATGACCCGCTCGGCCGACCTGCGGCAGGCGCGCCAGACTTCGAATATCGAAAACATTGTCGTCTGGGCCGACCGCGACAACGCCAATCCGGCAGCAGATCTGCGCGAAATCCTCAATGACCTTGACCTTCTCGGCCGCCGGATCGGCATCGAATACCAGACCCATGGCCTCACGGCCGCCGATGGCCGCAAGCTCGATGAACAACTCACCGCTTTCGGCCAGCTGGTCGATATTTCCGGCATCGTCGACAGGCTGCGCGTCCTCAAAAGTCCGGCGGAAATTGTCTACAGCCGCAAGGCCGCCGAACTCAGCGACGCCGCGCTTGACGCTGCCCTGAAGCTGATCAAGGCTGGCGCTGACGAAGGCGCCATCCTTGCCGCCATGCAATCGACGATCTTTGCCGGGGGCGGCGATTATCCCGCCAATGAGTTCATCATTGGCTCGGGCGACGATGCGCTTCTCTGCCGCTACAAAGCAGGACGGCGCAAGCTGACGAAGAATGATCAGCTGACGCTGGAATGGGCTGGCGTCTATCGCCATTACCATGCTCCGATGATGCGGACCGTTCTGACCAGCAAGGCCTCAAAACGCCATCAGGAACTTTACGACGCCGCGCACGAAGCGCTGCTTGCCGTGGAAGCGGCAATGACACCCGCCTCCACCTTTGGCGACGTTTTCGAGGCGCATGCGAAGGTGATGGAAGCCCACGAATTGACCCGCCACCGTCTTAACGCCTGCGGCTATTCGGTCGGCGCGCGCTTCACGCCATCCTGGATGGACGCGCCGATGTTCTATCCCGGCAATCCCGAACGAATCCAACCTGACATGACGCTGTTTGCCCACATGATCATATTCGACTCCGACAGTAATTCGGCCATGACCCTGGGGCGCACCTACCTTATTACCAACGGTGAGGCAGAGCCGCTATCCCGCCAACCTCTTGACTTGATCGTAAAATAAAACTCTTGTCTGCTTCTGTTTCCTAAGTGGACTAACAGGTGGCTCATGACGGGGTTTGACTGAAGATGAAGTCCTGCAACTCACTGACATGTGCAGTCGCAATGCTGGCGGGGCTGGCGCTCACAGCATGCAACAGCTCGGAATCTCCCATAGGCGTCACCAAATCTGATCTGTCATCCGCAAAGAGCGGCCCGGCAACTCCAGCACCGGGCACCACTGCGACGGCTACGCCAACCACCACGACAGCAGGAACCGCAACGCCAGTTCCCTCGGCTGGCGGCACGGCTGTTGCCTCCGGCGCTCAAACGGCCACACCGGGCGCGGCGCGCACGGCAAAATTGCGATTCGCACCCATTGTCGGTGCACCAATTGCAGCAGCAACACCGCTTTCCCAGCGCCTCTCCGCGCTTGCGAAGGAAAAGGGGATTGTCCTTGGCACCGCGGCCGATACGGACAATACGCATATCATGAAGGGCTATTTCTCCGCCCTTCCCGACGGTAACCAGACGACGATCATCTATGTGTGGGATGTGCTCGACCCAGCCGGTACGCGCCTTCATCGCATCCAGGGTCAGGAGAAGGTGCCCGGCGGCGGCGCCGATCCATGGAGCACCGTTCCGGCCAAGACGATGGAAGGCATAGCGGACAAGGCGATACAGGGCTATCTTGCGTGGGTCTCGGGCGCCAAGACGTGACATATTTACGCGTTTTGCGCGATATCCCGGTTGAATTGTGCATGAATCCTGCCTGCCCGCTTGCAATGTGCGTCAAGCACAGTAAAAGGCCCGCCATATCCTTTACTTGGCTGACGCTCTGAAAAAGACGTGAGGAAAATACGGCATGAAACTCTTCGCGGGCAATTCCAATCGTGTTCTCGCCGAATCTGTCGCCAAATATCTCAATATTCCGCTTGGAAAGGCCAGCGTTCGGCGTTTTGCTGACCAGGAGATTTTCGTCGAGATTCAGGAAAATGTCCGTGGCGAAGACGTCTTTGTCATGCAGTCGACGTCGTTTCCTGCCAATGATCACCTGATGGAATTGCTCATCATGATCGATGCGTTCCGCCGGTCATCAGCAAAGCGCATTACGGCCGTCCTTCCCTATTTCGGCTACGCGCGCCAGGATCGCAAACCGGGTCCCCGTACGCCAATTTCCGCCAAGCTCGTCGCCAATCTGATTACCGAAGCCGGAGCAAATCGCGTGCTGACACTGGATTTGCATGCAGGTCAGATCCAGGGCTTCTTCGATATCCCGACTGACAATCTCTATGCTGTGCCGGTGATTGCCCGCGACGTGCGCGCTCACTATGGCACATCGAATGTCATGGTGGTTTCGCCAGACGTTGGCGGCGTGGTTCGCGCCCGCTCGCTGGCAAAGCGCATCGACGCGCAGCTCGCCATCGTCGACAAGCGTCGCGATCGTCCCGGCGAGTCGGAAGTCATGAACGTCATCGGCGAGGTTCGGGGCAAGGATTGTCTCCTGTTCGATGATATCGTCGATTCAGGTGGGACGCTGTGCAACGCAGCCGAAGCCCTTTTGGCAAAGGGCGCGACGAGCGTCACGGCCTATATCACCCATGGGGTCCTGTCGGGTGGCGCCGTTGCGCGCATTACCAGTTCGAAACTGAAGGAACTGGTAATCACAGACTCGATCCAGCCAACTCCGGCAATCGAAGCTGCGCATAATATCCGCGTCTTGCCGATCTCCGACCTTATCGGCGAAGCTGTGTCGCGAACCGCATCGGAAGAATCGGTCTCCAGCCTGTTCGATTGAGATCGATAGGCTACTGACGTTTCGTAACGTGAGACTGAATAAGCGCTATAGCATTTCTAAGCGGCCCGATATTCTCTGTCACAACAGCCCAGACAACAGGATCAGCGATCTTGTGGTACTCGTGCCGTAGAACGTTACCGATGGCTCGAATTTGCTTCCATGGAATATCAGGCGCAATCGTCAGCAACTCGTCTGGAATGTGTCGCGTCGCCTGCGAAATGATCTCAAGCGCGCGCTGGATGCCCATCCGCAACAACCAATCTTTGCTGAAATCTTCCAGCGACTTGTTGCTCGTTGCGGTCTCAATACCCTCGATCGCCTCTAGAATTTCCGCAATGACCGCTCCGATATGTCGCGATGTCATCAGAAAATGCGAACTGCGGATTGTTCGATATCGCGCTTGAGCATGGGGTGAAGGCTATCGCGCGTCGTGATATCGACATCGGCCGCGACCTTTTCTTCAAGCAATTGCTTGATGCTGATCAGATCGATGAGCGAAAAACGGCCCGATCCATCATAATCGATGAATATATCGAGGTCACTGCCCGTGGCTGCCTCATCACGTGCCGTAGATCCAAAAAGATAAAGTGCGGTCGCACCCATACTTTTCATGGTATCGGCGTGTTGCTTCAATTTTGCGATGGCCTCGTTCCGTTTCATGCCCCAAGCTTACACATTGAAGACTTAACCAGCAACAAACTTGCACAATAGCTGGCTTTCCGTTATAGAGCCGCCATCCGCGTAGACACCCTTGGAGGCAACGCGGAATGGGGCGGCCATTTCATCCGGTTTGGGATGAGCTTTGGACCGCTTCATGTTTTTTGTGCAGCCATACAAACGGTCTCAAAAGACACTCCAGATTTGAACCTCGAAAGGAAATGCCATGAGCGAAGCATACGAGCTCAAGGCCGAGGCGCGCGAACGGGTCGGTAAGGGGTCCGCCCGGGAAATTCGCCGCAACGGTAAAGTGCCGGCAGTCATCTATGGTGACAAGCAGGCACCAATCTCGATCACCCTCGATTACAAGACGCTGTACTACAAGATTCACGGCGGCGGTTTCAAGACGACGATTGCCAACATCGTTCTCGATGGCAAGTCGATCCAGGTCCTGCCCAAGGATTACCAGCTTGATCCGGTCAGCGACAAGCCAGTACACGTCGACTTCCTGCGCGTATCGGCCAAGTCGGTCGTCAACGTGCATGTACCGATCCACTTCCTCAATGAAGAAGCTTCGCCCGGCATCAAGCGCGGCGGTGTTCTGAACATCGTTCGCCACGACATCGAACTGCATGTTCCGGCAAACGCCATTCCGGATGCGATCGAAATCGACCTGACCGGTACGCAGATCGGAGACTCGATCCACATTTCCGCTGTTACCCTGCCAAAGGGTGCAACACCGGTCATTCAGGATCGCGACTTCACCATCGCCACGATTGCTGGACACGCGACCTCTGACGAAGAGACCCCGGTAGCGGCGGAAACCACTGAAACTGCAGAAAAAGAAGGCGAGTAATCGCCGCCTCTTGAACTATTGGGAGCTAGGCGCGTGCTGCTTATCGCAGGTCTTGGCAATCCGGGCTCCCAATATGCTGCAAACCGGCACAATATCGGTTTCATGGCGGCGGATGAGATACATCGCCGCCATGGTTTTTCACCCTGGACCAAGAAGTTTCAGTCCTTCATCGCCGATGGCACCATCGACGGCGAAAAGACCATACTGATCAAACCCCAGACATTCATGAACCTGTCCGGCCAGGCCGTTGGCGAAGCCATGCGCTTCTACAAGCTGGTTCCGAGCGATCTTGTCGTCATCTACGACGAACTTGACCTGCTTGCCGGCAAGGTACGGGTGAAGACCGGCGGCGGCTCCGGCGGGCACAACGGCATCAAATCGATCGACGCCCATTGCGGCAAGGATTATCGCCGGGTCCGGATCGGCATCGGTCATCCGGGCATCAAGGAGATGGTCACCCATCACGTGCTCGGCAACTTCGCCAAGGCGGATGCCGATTGGCTCGAGCCATTGCTCGGCGCTATCGCCGACAGCGCCGGACTGCTCGTCAAGAAGGACGATGCAGGCTTCATGAACCGGATTGCGCTTGCGCTTGGCAATAGCGGCAAGGAAGAGCGCGCAGCAAAGGAAAAGCCTGTTGCAAAACCGGCCGGTCAAAGCCATATCCGGCAGGCGCGCCAGCAGAAGCCTGCCGTCAACATTCCAAAATCCGGCCCCATGGCCGACATGCTGAACAAGCTCTTCGGCAAGAAAGAATAAGGATCGCACATTATGGGTTTCAAATGCGGCATCGTTGGCCTGCCTAACGTCGGCAAATCGACGCTCTTCAACGCCCTGACCAAGACGGCCGCGGCTCAGGCTGCAAACTACCCGTTCTGCACCATTGAACCGAATACGGGCGAAGTCGCCGTGCCGGACGAGCGCCTGCAGATCATCGCCAAGATCGGCAAGTCCGCCAATATTGTCCCGACCCGCATCAGTTTCGTCGACATTGCCGGCCTCGTGCGCGGCGCATCGAAGGGCGAAGGCCTCGGCAACCAGTTCCTCGCCAATATCCGCGAGGTCGATGCGATCGTCCATGTGCTACGCTGCTTCGAAGACGACGACATCACCCATGTGGAGGGCCGTATCGATCCAGTCTCAGATGCCGAGACGGTCGAAACCGAATTGATGCTGTCGGATCTCGAAAGCCTCGAGCGCCGTATCGTGCAGTTCCGCAAGCGCGCCAGCAGCAAGGACAAGGAAGCGTTGACGGTTCTTCCCGTCATGGAACGCGCCCTCGCCTTGCTTCAGGATGGCCAGCCGGTTCGGTTCATGCTCAACGGCATCGCCGCCGAAGACCTGGCAATTCTGCAGGATCTCAATCTTTTGACCTCCAAGCCCGTGCTTTATGTCTGCAACGTTGCCGAGAGCGACGCTGCGACGGGCAATGAATATACCGAAGCCGTCGAGGAGATGGCGACCGGCCAAGGCGCGGAGACAGTGACGATTTCGGCTGCCATCGAAGCGGAAGTCGCACAATTGGCTGAAGAAGAGGCCAAGGAATATCTCGATGCGATGAACCTTGATGAGCCTGGCCTCGACCGATTGATCCGCGCCGGCTACAGGCTGCTGCACCTCATCACCTACTTCACCGTGGGTCCCAAGGAAGCCCGTGCCTGGACCGTCGAACGCGGTTCCAAGGCCCCGCGGGCAGCCGGCGTCATCCATACGGATTTCGAGCGCGGCTTTATCCGCGCCCAGACGATCGCCTTTAACGACTATGTCAGTCTCGGCGGCGAAGTGCCGGCCAAGGAAGCCGGCAAGGCGCGCGACGAAGGCAAGGAATATGTGGTGCAGGACGGCGACATCATGCTGTTCAAGTTCAACACATAGGATAACTGCCATGGGTGAACGCTTTCCCCGCTATGCTTACGAGGATTTTACGGTTGGCAGCGAGTGGTCGCTGGGCTCGAAGATCGTCTCGGCCGAGGAGATCATCGATTTCGCCAGCCAGTTCGATCCACAGCCCTTTCATCTCGACGAGGCGGCCGGCAAGGCGAGCATCCTTGGCGGGCTCGCCGCCTCCGGCTGGCACACGGTTTCCATGTTCATGCGCATGCTTTGCGACGCCTACCTTCTCGATTCGACGTCGCAGGGCGCACCTGGCGTCGATTTCGTCAAATGGAAGTATCCGGTGCTTGCGGGCGATACCCTGACGGGAAAGACCACGATCCTCGACCAGCGCCTGTCGAAATCAAAGCCATCGCTGGGGTTTGTGAAGATGCATCATGACGTCTTCAATCAAAACGGCGTGCTGGTGTGCGAGCTGGAGCACACCGCCATGTTTTCCGTGCGGGAGCCATCAACAGCATGAGCAGCGGCATCGAACAGTTCATCGGAGTCGAGCGCGATCTGGGCAAGCATACCTTCGGTGCGGAAGAGATCATCGCCTTTGCCACCAAGTATGATCCCCAGCGCTTTCACGTCGATCCGGACGCAGCGGCGAAAAGCAATTTCGGCGCGCTCTGCGCCTCAGGCTGGCACACGACCGCCATTTGGATGCGTTTGAACGTCGAGGACATGAAGGTGCAAGTCCATGCGGCGATGAAGCGTGGTCAGCAGCCGCCGCGGTTTGGCCCCTCCCCGGGTTTTGAGAACCTGAAATGGCTGAAGCCGGTCTATGCCGGCGATACGATCCGCTTTACCCGAACATTGAACAGTATTCGCGCGCTGCAGTCCCGCCCCGGCTGGTCGATGATGCAGATGTCGTCCGCAGCCTACAACCACAATGGCGACAAGGTTCTGGCGTTCGACAGTGCAGCGCTGATTGCCCTGCCTCAATAAATGCTCTAGTGGCCGTCGAAGGCGATCAAGGTGCGGACGTTGACGCCGAGTGCCTCGAGCTTCTTGCGGCCGCCCAGTTCCGGCAGATCGATGATAAAGCAGGCGGCGATGATATCGGCGCCCATCTGCTGCAACAGCTTGACCGCCCCCTCGGCGGTTCCACCCGTTGCGATGAGGTCGTCGACGAGTATGACCTTGTCACCGGGCACAATTGCATCCCGGTGCATCTCCATCTCATCCACGCCATATTCAAGGCTGTAGGCGATGCGCACAGTATCGTGGGGCAGCTTTCCCTTCTTGCGGATCGGAACGAACCCCGAGGAAAGCTGGTGAGCCATGGCTCCGCCGATGATGAAGCCGCGCGCCTCAATGCCGGCAACTTTGTCGACCTTGCCGCCCGCATAGGGATGGACGAGCTCATCCACCGCACGGCGGAAGGCACGGGCATTGCCGAGCAGCGTGGTGATGTCGCGAAACATCACGCCTGGTTTGGGATAGTCCGGTATGTTGCGGATGGCATCGACCAGCGTCTGCTTCAGGCTTGAATCCATCTCGTCATTCCTTCGTGGTGCGAGCGGCTTGCCCCAATGTAGGCGGCCCTGCTCTCAAAAGAAAAGGGCGCATCGCGCCCCTTTCTATAACGCAATACATCTGCCGATCAATGTTCCACGTCAGCCCAGATCCGACGCTTGGCCACATAGATCAGGCCAGCGAAGAGGACGAGGAAGAGCATGACACGGAAGCCGGTCTTCTTGCGTGCTTCAAGATGCGGCTCGGCGGCCCACATCAGGAACGCAGCTACATCCTTTGAATACTGCGCCAAAGTCTGCGGCGAACCATCGTCATAGGTGACCTGGCCGTCCTGCAGCGGCTGTGCCATTGCCAGCGATTTGGCGGCAATAAAATAAGGGTTGTAGTGGGTGCCTTCCGGTATCTGCATACCGGCAGGCGGCGTTTCACCGAACCCGTTGAGCAGGGCATGGATATAGTCCGGTCCGCCTTCCTGGTATTGGCCCCAAATGATATCGAGCAGGAACTGCGGAAAGCCGCGCTCGACGGCGCGTGCCTTGGCGATCAGCGAGAAGTCCGGCGGCACTGCACCACCATTGGCAGCAGCGGCAGCCTGCGCGTTTGGATAGGGCGACGGGAAATGATCAGCCGGGATGGCCTTGCGGTTGACGATTTCACCCTCTGCATTGGGCGCGTCCGGCACTTCGTACTCGGCAGCAAATGCCTTTACCTGCGCATCGGAATAGCCAAGTTCCGAAAGTGCCCGGAATGGTACCAGGTTCATCGAATGGCAGGCCGAGCACACTTCCTTGTAGATTTTCAGACCGCGCTGCAACTGCTGCTTGTCGTAGCGTCCGAACGGACCGGCGAAGGTCCAGTCCATCTCTTCCGGATGCTTGATCGGGAAGTGCGTCGGTTCGGCAGGATTGGCGTTCTCTTCGGCGGCTGATGCACCGCCGAATGCCAACATTGTACCAAGACCTGCAGCTGCGAGAGCGAGGACGAATTTTTTCATGGTTGAGCCCTTCACGATTCTCAGCCTTTGGTTTCCGGAGCGGCCGCAACACCAGCCAGATGGCCACCACTCTTGGTTTTCGCCAACACCGCTTCCGTGATCGAATTCGGCAGACGGCGCGGGGTTTCGATCAGGCCAAGGATAGGCATGAGGACGATGAAGAAGCCGAAGTAGTAGGCGGTTCCGAGCTGCGAGAAGACCGTATAGAGGCCTTCCGCCGGACGCGACCCGAGCCAGCCGAGCATGATGGCATTGATGACGAACAGCCAGAAGAACAGCTTGTACCAGGGACGGTAAACCGCCGAACGGACCTTCGAGGTATCGAGCCAGGGGACGATGAACAGGACCGCGATCGAACCGAACATGGTGAGAACGCCGCCAAGCTTCGAGTTGATCGGGCCGATGTTGAAGGTGATGGCGCGCAGCATCGCGTAGAAAGGCAGGAAGTACCATTCCGGGACGATGTGGGCCGGCGTCTTCAAGGAGTCGGCCATAATGTAGTTGTCGGGATGCCCCATGAAATTCGGCATATAGAAGACGAAGTAGGCAAAGAGCATCAAGAACAGCACCAGGCCGAATGCATCCTTGACGGTCGCATAGGGGGTGAAGGCAACCGTATCCGTCTTCGACTTGACTTCGATCCCGGTCGGGTTGGTCTGGCCGGTCACGTGCAACGCCCACACGTGCAGGATCACAACACCGGCGATCATGAAGGGCAGCAGGTAATGCAGCGAGAAGAAACGATTGAGCGTCGGATTGTCGACGGCAAAACCACCGAGCAGAAGCTGCTGGATTGGCTCACCAATGATCGGGAATGCCGTGAAGAAGCCGGTGATGACGGTCGCGCCCCAGAACGACATCTGGCCCCAGGGCAGAACGTAGCCCATGAACGCCGTCGCCATCATCAGGAGCAGGATGATGCAACCGAGGATCCACAGGAGCTCGCGCGGCGCTTTGTACGAGCCATAATAGAGCCCGCGGAAGATGTGCACGTAAACCGCGAGGAAGAACATCGAGGCGCCGTTCGAATGCAGGTAGCGCAAAAGCCAGCCGGAATTCACATCGCGCATGATCTTTTCAACAGAGTTGAAGGCAAGGGTCGTATCCGACGCATAGTGCATGGCGAGCACAACGCCGGTGAGGATCTGCGATACCAGCATGATCGCCAGGATGCCGCCGAAGGCATAGGCATAGTTCAGATTGCGCGGCACCGGATAGGCGACGAATGAATCATACATCATGCGCGGCAATGGCAGTCGCGCGTCAATCCATTTCTCGATACCGGTGCTGGGCGTATAGGATGAATGTCCACCGCTCATGTCGTGTCTCCCCGTGGAACCTTAGCCGATCTTGATGACGGTGTCGGAAATGAATGAAAGTGGCGGAATAGCGAGGTTTTCTGGCGCCGGTCCCTTGCGAACGCGTCCGGCCGTATCGTAGTGCGAACCGTGGCACGGACAGAACCAACCGCCGAAATCGCCTTGCTGACCAAGTGGAATGCAGCCGAGATGGGTGCAGACACCGATCATCACCAGCCAGTTTTCCTTGTCCTTGGAAGCAGTGCGGTCGGCATCGGTCGCCTGCGCATCGCTTGGCAGGTTGGCGTTGCGCGCAATCGGATCCTTCAAATCGCCGAGTGCCACGGCCTTGGCTTCCTCGACTTCCTTCGGCGTGCGGTTGCGGATGAAAATCGGCTTGCCGCGCCATTTGACCGTCAGGGACATACCCGGCTGAACAGCCGCAACATCAACTTCGATAGACGAGACTGCCAGCGTCGAGGCGTCCGGTCTCATCTGGTCGATGAAGGGCCAGGCAAAGGCCCCCGCGCCGACCACACCGGCCATACCTGTCGCAATATAGAGGAAGTCACGCCGTGTCGGCTCGGTCGTATCGTGTGCGCTCACGGGGCCTGTTCCTTTCCGAATAACAACGCAGCGGGCGAATCCACTATGTCAGCATAATAGAAGACAGGCCCAAGAAGATGAGCCCCGCGGAATCCCCAGCATATTGCCGTGGTTTCTAAGCATGTCGCTTGAGCTTGTCCAGCCTGACCGCGCCACAAGGGCAGGATGTCGCAGGGATAAGCACAGGGTTACTCGTGCCCTATGAATCCGCCGGATTGGCGGGCCCACAGCCCTGCATAGATGCCATTGGCAGCGACGAGTTCTTCATGGGTGCCGCACTCGACAATCTGACCCTCATCCATCACAACCAGGCGGTCGAGCGCAGCAATGGTCGAAAGCCTGTGCGCGATGGCGATGACCGTCTTGCCATGCATCAGACGGTAGAGGCTTTCCTGGATCGCGGCCTCTACTTCCGAGTCGAGCGCCGATGTCGCCTCGTCGAGGATCAGGATCGGCGCATCCTTCAGCATAACCCGGGCGATTGCTATGCGCTGGCGCTGGCCGCCCGACAGCTTGACACCCCTTTCACCCACATGCGCATTCAAGCCCTGCCGTCCTTTCGGGTCGCTCAATGCCTCAATGAAGGTGTCGGCCTGCGCGTTGATGACTGCCTGCTGCATCATCTCGTCGGTGGCATCCGGCCTTCCGTAAAGAATGTTGTCGCGCACCGAACGATGCAGCAAGGACGTATCCTGCGTGACCATGCCGATTTGGGCGCGCAGCGAATCCTGTGTCACTTTCGAGATATCCTGTCCGTCAATGAGGATCCGTCCGCCTTCAAGGTCATAAAATCGCAGCAACAGGTTGACGAGCGTCGACTTGCCGGCGCCTGAGCGCCCGACCAGGCCGATCTTCTCGCCTGGCCGGACGTGCAGTGATAAATTCTCGATGACATTTCTGGAATTGTCATAGTGGAACCGCACGTTTTTGAAACTGATTGCCCCGTGCGACACGGCAAGCTGAGTGGCTCCCGGGCTGTCGACGACCGTGACGGGTCTGGCAAGGAGCTCCATGGAGTTCTGGATCGTGCCGTAATTGCGCAAGAGACCATTGAGGTTCGCCATCATGCGGGTCAAAAGCATGCTGAGGCGCAGGACAAGTCCGAGAGTGAACGCCACCTCGCCTGACGATATCTCTGCTTTCAGCCAGAGGTCGATGGATAGCGCCGCCACGAGGCAGATCATGATGCCGCTCGTGGTGGCCAGCGAAATGCGGATACCGCTCAATCCGCGCGTCAGCGCCATGATCGCAACGAGCCAGCGGTCCATGCCCCGACGCATATAGGCATCGTCACGCTGCGTCGTACCGAACAGCTTCAGGGTCTTGCTGTAGCCGTCGACGAGCCGACCCATGACCAGCGAACTCGTCTCGGCGGTGTCGCGTGCGGCCTTGCGGACGCGCGGCAGGAAATAGCGCGCGGTGAATCCGAATACGACGAGCCATACCCCGACCACACTGGCCAGACGCCAATCAAGTCTGCCGATCAGGAACAGCGTTGTCGCGCAATAGACGAGGCTGAACCACACGGCCTGAAGCAGCGTCACCATGAAATCGCCAAGCGCCTGACCGGCGGCCCAGACCTTGGTGACGATACGGCCGGAAAAATCATTCTGGAAGAAGGACAGGCTTTGGCGGTAGACGACGCTATGCGCCTGCCACCGCACCAGGTTGTTGAAGCCCGGAACAATCGCCTGTTCCTCCACGAGTGCCGCAAGGGACAGCACCAGCGTGCGACCAAGGAACACTGCCAGGAGCATCAGGAGAAGCTCGATCCCGTGCCGGTCGATGAGCCCCTGCCAGCCCTCGGCGCGATCGGCCGAGGCGAGGATATCGATAACCTTGCCGACGAACCAGAACAGGCCGGCCTCGAACAGCGCGATCAAACCGCCGCAGACGAGCATGGCGAGGAAAACATATTTCTCCTGGCGGACGTAAAACCACATGAAAGCCAGGGACTGGTTTGGCACCCGCTCTGCCGGCGGATTGGCATAGGGGTCGATCCAGCTTTCGAACAGGTGAAAGAGACGTGTCATTCAATCCACATCAATGTTGGGATCCTGTGGTGGTGCTTATGAAACGCGGACCGTCGCAACTAATTTCAACAGCAGACAAAAATATTCGAAATAAACCGAGGAGGCGCGGAACACCTTCGATCGAGTCCCGCCGCCCGTCAAATTAAACTTCGGTTACCTCGATGCGGACCTATGGCGTGACTTTGCCAAACGCAGTCGGCCGCAAAACTTATCACCCCCCTCTGTCCTGCCGGACATCTCCCCCACAAGGGGGGAGATCAGCTGTCATTAACGTTGCTGTCAGTCTTAAACGGCGAAGGTCGTGTGCCGATCCATATTGCAATCTGATCTCCCCCCTTGTGGGGGAGATGTCCGGCAGGACAGAGGGGGGTAACTAGTAGATCAAGACGAGAAATCGAATCGGTTACTCGGCAGCCTCCTCCTGGTCGTCGAGACCGAGGAAACCACCCGACTGTCTTGCCCACAATGCCGCATAAATGCCATTGGCGGCGATGAGCTCATCATGGCTGCCGCTTTCGACAATCCGGCCCTTGTCCATCACCACGAGACGATCGAGCGCAGCAATGGTGGAAAGCCGGTGTGCGATGGCAATGACCGTTTTCCCCTGCATCAGCCGGTAGAGATTGTCCTGGATGGCCGCCTCCACCTCTGAATCGAGCGCTGAAGTCGCCTCGTCCATGATGAGGATGGGCGCATCCTTCAGCATGACGCGGGCAATGGCGACGCGCTGGCGCTGGCCGCCCGAAAGCTTGACGCCGCGCTCGCCCACATGCGCTTCGAAACCTCGCCTGCCCTTGGGATCGGAAAGGTCCTCGATAAAGCCGTCGGCTTGCGCATTTTTCACGGCCCGCCGCATAAGCTCATCCGACGCATCGGGACGCCCGTAAAGGACGTTCTCGCGCACTGATCGATGCAGCAATGACGTATCCTGCGTGACCATGCCAATGTTGGCACGCAGTGAATCCTGCGACACCTTGGAAATATCCTGGCCATCGATAAGGATGCGGCCGCTTTCAAGGTCGTAGAACCTCAGCAGCAGATTGACGAGCGTCGATTTGCCGGCGCCGGAGCGACCAACGAGGCCGATCTTTTCGCCCGGACGAATGTCCAGCGATAGCTTGTCGATGATGCCCGCACCCTTGCCATAGTGAAACCCGATCGAATCGAAGATAATTGCACCGGCCTTGACGTTGAGCGCTGGCGCGTTCGGCACATCCGGTACGAGGCGTGGCAGGGAAATGGAGGTGATGCCGTCTTCCACCGTCCCGATATTCTCGAACAGCGCGGACATTTCCCACATGATCCACTGCGACATGCCATTGAGACGCAGGACAAGGCCGATACCGACGGCAACGGCGCCAACAGATATGGCGGAGCCGAGCCACAACCAGATTGCGATACCGCCGACCGAGAACAAAAGCAGGCAGTTCATCGCATAGAGTGAAAAGTGAAAACTCGTCACCATGCGCATCTGGCTGTGCACGGTCCCCAGGAAGTCTTCCATACCCTCACGCGCATAGCTCTCCTCGCGCTTCGAGTGCGAAAAGAGCTTGACCGTTGCGATGTTGGTATAGCTGTCGACGATCCGTCCCGTCATTGTCGAACGGGCGTCCGCCTGGCGCTCGGAAATGACGCGAATCTTCGGGATGAAATAGCGCAGCAGGCCGAGATAGGCGATGAGCCAGACTGCAAACGGCAGCATCAGCCGCAAATCCGCCGCGGCGGCAATGATCAGCGTTCCGCTGAAATAGACGATGACGTAGTTGAGGACGTCGAGCAGCTTCATCACCGTCTCGCGCACCGCCAGCGACGTCTGCATCAGTTTGGTCGACACCCGCCCGGCAAACTCATCCTGGAAGAAAGTCATCGACTGACGGATGAGATAGCGGTGCACCGTCCAGCGGATCCGCATCGGATAGTTGCCGAGCAGCGTCTGGTGAATAATGAGCGAATCGATGAGAACGATACCGGGCATGACGATGAGGACGACGCCGGCGATCAGCGCGAGCTTCCAGCCTTCCTCGGCAAGGAACGTCTCGCGCGAATGGTTTGAAAGCCAATCGACGACTCTTCCCATGAAGGCAAACATCGAGACTTCCAGCACCGCGATCAGTGCCGTGCAGACAGCCATGATGGCAATCCACGGCCAGGCACCCTTTGTGTAGTGCAGGCAAAAAGCGACCAGCGTGTTCGGCGGCTCGCCCGGTTCGGCGGACGGAAATGGTTCGAGCCTCTCTTCAAACCAGCGGAACATCATCAACCTCGTATGGGGATATCTTGATCATCCGGACAGACCGCAAATCGGGTCGTTGAAGTATGAACAAGACGAACATGGAACAGACCTGCAAACGCGAGAACGAACGATTGCGGCTGGTGTTGGGAAACTTGATAATTAAGTGAGAAAAATGGACACACAGCCGCCAACTGCACCGGAGATCATCCGGTCTGGAAGAAGTCGCATGGATTCTGGCATCGACACCTCCAAAGCGTTGCGGTCTGCTTCCTATAGCGATTATGAAAGCAAAAAGCGAGAGCCCAGTCGTCTTGAACCCAGTGGAGCATGGTAAGCATTGACCGACGCACGACCCGACCTGCGCATCGCACTCTACCAGCCCGACATTCCCGGCAATACCGGCACGATCCTGCGCATGGCCGCCTGCTTTGGTATTGGCGTCGACATCATCGAGCCGGCCGGATTCGATATTTCCGACCGCGCCCTCAAGCGCGCCGGCATGGACTATCTGGAACAGGCGGCGCTGACACGTCACGTCGACTGGGCACATTTCCAGGAATGGCGGCTCGCCGAGAAGCGGCGGTTGCTCCTGTTTTCAACCAAGGCCGCCGAACCCTATACGAGGTTTGCATTCCGCCCCGGTGACATCCTTCTGCTCGGGCGCGAATCGGCCGGTGTCCCTGACACAGTGCACGAAGCCGCGGATGCAAGGTTGATCATCCCGATGGTCCCTGGCGCACGCTCGCTCAATCTCGCGCTATCCGCTGCGATGGCGACTGGCGAAGCGCTTCGCCAATTTCAGCTTTAAAGAAAATTCCGCCGGCCATTGCTGACCGGCGGATTGTGGGGTCGCTCGGCTTAGTCGATTTGGACTGCCTTGCCGCCCTCCCACTTGTAGAAGACGAAGGCAGGCGTCGTGAGATCGCCGGTGTTCGAATAGGTGAGATCGCCGACGACGGTCGAGATTGGCTCACCCGACTTGATCTTGGCCGCAACCTCGGTTGGTTCAGCCGAACCGGCCTTTTCGATGCCGCCGGCAATGATCTGCATTGCGGCATAGGCATTGAGGGTGAAGGCTTCCGCCGGAATGTTCTTCGCCTGAAGCGCTTCGACAACCTTGGCAGCTGCCGGGTTTTTCGTCGGATCCGCGCTATTCGTGAAAAGCGTACCAGCGGCTGCATCACCGCCAATTGCCCAATATTCCGTGTTCGAAAGGCCATCAGGTCCAATGATCTGCGCCTTGATGCCCTGATCATTGAGCTGCCGTGCGATCAGGCCGCCCTCCGCATGATAGCCGCCGAAATAGATCACCTCGGCCTTCTCGGACTTCAGGCGCGTTACCAGCGCGCTGTAATCCTTTTCGCCCGCATTGATGCCTTCAAAAACGACTTCCTTGACGCCGCCCTTGTTGAGGACCGATTGCAGGCCCTTGCCGATGCCGGTGCCATAAGGTGTCTTGTCGTAAATGATGGCGATGCGCTTGTCCTTATACTTGTCGAGGATGTACTTGCCTGCAACATCGGCCTGCTGGTCGTCGCGTCCGCATGTGCGGAAGACCGTCTCGAGGCCGCGGGTGGTGAGGTCTGGAGTGGTCGCGGTCGGCGTGACCATCACGATGCCGTTTTCCGCCAGAACGTCCGAAACCGGCATGGCAACGCCCGACGTGACCGGGCCGACGACGAACTTGATGCCTTCGCCGACAACCTGGTTGGCAACCGACACACCCTGCTTCGGCTCGCCGGCATCGTCAAAAATCTTGGTGACGATCTTTTCGCCCTTGATGCCGCCTGCGGCATTGATGGCTTCCGCAGCACTTTCCGCGCCATTCTTGACCTGCAAGCCATAGGCCGCGACGGGCCCGGTAACAGGCGCGATAATACCAACGACGATGTCGGCTTTGGCAAATGAGGTCATCGCCATGACGGCGGCCAATGCCACGCCAGAGATCAACGATAAGCGCATAGTTTCCTCCTTGGATTTTTTGTGCGTCCGGAGCGATCTCCGGGGCTGGCAGAGTTCTACTGACTTTGCAAATGGCTGTCAGCATCGATTGCTTGAAATTCCGCAAGAGCGGCAGAAAATCCGATAAAAACTCAAAATCAACGGTCGTTCTCGGCCAAATCCATCAACTTTCTGAAGAAAATCATCAATCTTATTGTTGAATAGCGCTGGTTTCGCATTTTGTAGATTCTTCAGTCGGCATTCGGCAATCGGCGCATGGTGAATTCGATGATGTCGCCCGGACGCTCGTACCAGCTTTCGATTTCGGTCCAGTAGGCGGCTTTCGGATATTGCTCGAACCATTCGCGTGCCTTTTCGCGCGCCGCCAGGCGTGGCAGTTTGAAGCTCTCGCGAACGAAGGCACCGCGCTGCTGACTGCCGTCGCGGCGGCTTTCCTTCAGCTGTTTTCGCAAACCGTCGAGCGGTGGCTTGGGAAATTGCGACCTGGGCGCTTTGGAGACCATCCTGTAATCCCTTATAACCCTTGCACCCTTTGGAGATTAAGTAGTCTCAAGCCGGAAAACGAGTCATTTTTTACTGATCTGAGGAATGAGTAAACGCCCCCTTCCCTTTGGCAATTGGTTGTTGTGATATGTCCCCCATAAAAAAGGATTCTTTGCCATGGACCGCCCGGACATTCCCGCCACCCTTCCCGAGGAACTCGAAGACAAGCAGGCCGCAGCCACGGCTTGGTTCACGGAGTTGCGCGACAAGATCTGTGCCATCTTCGAACAGCTGGAAGACGAACTGGAAGGACCGCTTTCGGACCGGGCGCCGGGCCGCTTCAAGCAGACACCCTGGCAGCGCGATGACGGCAAAGGTGGCGGTGGAACCATGTCGATCATGCATGGACGCGTCTTCGAAAAAGTGGGAGTCCATATTTCGACCGTTCACGGCGAGTTCTCCCAGGAATTTCGCAAGCAGATTCCCGGCGCGGAGGAGGACCCGCATTTCTGGGCATCGGGTATTTCGCTGATAGCCCACCCGCAAAGCCCGTATGTCCCGGCCGTGCATATGAACACGCGCATGGTGGTGACGACCCGGCAATGGTTCGGTGGAGGCGCCGATTTGACGCCCGTCCTCGACCGCAAGCGCAATCGGGAAGACGCCGATACCGTTGCGTTCCACAAGGCGATGAAGTTTGTCTGCGACAAGCACTCTTCCGTGGCCGATTACGAGAAGTTCAAGACGTGGTGCGACGAGTATTTCTACCTGCCCCACCGCCAGGAACAGCGCGGTACAGGCGGCATCTTCTATGATTGGCTGCATTCCTCGGAAGAAAATGGCGGCTTCAACGCCGATTTCAATTTCACGCGCGATGTCGGCCGCGCCTTTTCGGTCGTCTATCCCTACCTCGTGCGCCAGAATTTCAACAAGGATTGGACCGATGCCGACCGGCAGGAGCAGCTTGTCCGGCGCGGCCGCTATGTCGAGTTCAATCTGCTCTACGATCGCGGCACGATCTTTGGCTTGAGGACCGGTGGCAACGTCGACTCAATCCTTTCTTCGATGCCACCAACGGTCAAATGGCCGTGAGGACAGTTTAGAGGATCATTTCTCCCTTTCGTGCGTTATGATGCTTGCCGGTGCGGGAGTACCCCGCGCCCGATGGATCGAGCGCGTCAGGCGAACGTTTGCGCGCGCACAACAGGGAGAGAAAGCCATGAAAGAACTTCATTGCGTTGTTCCCGGTTGCCAGTGGCATACCCGTCACGACACCGAAGCCGAAATCATCCGTCGCGCAACCGAACATCTGCGCGAGACCCATGGTGAAACGGTTATCCGTGAATCCATGCTTGAGACGATCAAGGCAAATATCCAGCCGGAAAAGGGCCGGGCCGCCTGATCAGGCTTTTCCTGCACTATCAGAGATTTTGGCAAGCAGTTCATCGCGTGTGAGGGTGAAATCGGATTTTATCCATTCATCCTCCAGCGCGCGTTGGAGTTTGCCTATTTCTGGGCCCCTATCGAGGCCGGCTGCGATAATATCCCCGCCAGACAAGGGAAATTTCGGTTTTTCATAGCTACCGACGAATTCCAGCAGTTTCGACAGATAGCCTGCACGCATCATTGCAGCATTATCGTTGATAGCCTCCGCCCGAGCCGAGACCAGGGCAAGACGCAATCGATCTTCCATCCCTTGCCGGTCGCTGCGATAGAGCCGTTTCGCAAAACCAGCCTGCGAAATTTCCGGCTGTGGGGGAACGGTGGTGGCCCAGGCCTCAAGCCGCTCGCTCTCCTGGTTGGAGAGTTTCAGCCGTGCCGCAAGCTCGGCCATCCGTTCGGCATTCGGCGGGACCATGCTCGCGAGACGCAACAGCGGATCAGGATTCCACCCAAGATCCTGCTCGGTCCCGACGAGACCATGAATTGCGTCGATGCCCCATTTCTCGGACTCAGGCAAGACGGCCGTCAGAACGCCGGCCTGACGCATCCATAGCAAGGCGCGCGAGGGATCGGGTGCGGCCAGCAGCTTTTTGAGTTCGGACCAGATGCGCTCTGCCGAGAGGCGAGAAAGGCCATCCTTCAGCCGCGCACACGCCTTCAGTCCTTCACTTTCCGGCCGCCCCCTCCCATACCACGCGAAAAAACGGAAGAACCGCAAAATGCGCAGGTAATCTTCGCGGATGCGCAGTTCCGCATCGCCAATGAACCGCAATGTCTGGTTCTCGATGTCGGCCAGTCCCCCAACCAGATCGA
Source organism: Hyphomicrobiales bacterium (assembly GCA_900473175.1). Lineage (GTDB taxonomy): Bacteria > Pseudomonadota > Alphaproteobacteria > Rhizobiales > Rhizobiaceae > Phyllobacterium. The sequence goes on from UCKM01000015.1 coordinate 30,416, forward strand.
CGACCGTCCCGTCGGCCTCGGCGTAGAGCGCATTGATAGTGAAATCGCGCCGTTCCGCATCGACCTGCCAGTCGCGGCCAAAGGCCACTTCGGCATGCCGCCCGTCGGTTTCGACGTCAGCCCGCAGCGTTGTCACTTCATAGGGCTTGCCTTCAGCGACAACCGTGATCGTGCCGTGTTCAATGCCGGTTGGAATTGCCTTGAAGCCCGCCTGCTTCGCCCGCCGCAAGGTCTCTTCGGGCAAACAGGTGGTGGCAATGTCGAGATCGCTGACTTTCTGACCAAGCAGCGTATTGCGGATCGCGCCGCCGACGATGCGCGCGCCCTCACCGTCCGCCGACAGCGCTGCCAGCAATGTTTGCACCGGCGTGTCCTTTAGCCAAGCGGCCTTGTCGGCGATCGAGATTGGGTTGCTCAAGAGTAGAGCCTTTCGTAGAGCGTGCGGATGATGCCGGCGGTAACGCCCCAGATGAAGCGATCGCCGAAGGGCATCGTATAATAAAAGCGTTCCTTGTCCTGCCACATCCGGCTTTCGCGGCGATGATTGGCGGGATTCATCAGGAACGATAGCGGCACCTCGAAGACATCGGCGACCTCATCCGGGTTTGGCGACAGATCAAAGGGCGGATGCACCAGGCCAAGCACCGGTATGATCGAAAATCCGGTCGTCGTAAGATAGCGCGGCAGACGTCCGAGAAGCTCGACATGCCGCCCTTCAAGCCCGATTTCCTCATGAGCCTCGCGCAGCGCCGCCTTCTCCGGCTCGTAATCATCTTCGGGATCGATGGCGCCGCCCGGAAAGGCAACCTGACCCGAATGTTTGCGCATGGTGTCGGTGCGCAGGGTAAGGATCACGCTCGCCTCGTCGCCCCGATCCACGATCGGCACAAGGACCGCGGCATCGCGCAATGGATTTGCGGCGATCAGGGCGTCAAGCTCGGGATTGAGCCGATGATCGCCATGATCGTCACCGATAGTTTCATTGCCCTTGAGCGCCACACGCCGCGCAAAGGCACGGGCGGAGAAGCCATCTTCCAATGGTTTGACATAGCTCATAAGCTTTGCTTTTCAAGTTCGCCCGAAGGCATGATGGCAAACACGGTACCTTTCGACCGGACGCAGAACATGGTTCGTCCATTGACGGCGATATCCTCGCCATGACTGACCAGTTCATACATGACCGGGCGCGCAAGCAGCGCTTCGAGCCGCCCGCGCACGCGAAGGTAAGGTTTCAAGCCGCCATTGTCGCGGTCGACGACAAAACGTAAGGGATTGTCGCGTCCTGCCTCGACAATATCACCGACATTTGTCCGAAACGTCATGACCTGGTCAGTTCCCCGACCGGAAACATTGAGTTCGACGGCCAGGAAATGTGCATCCTCAACGCGGATACCGACTTTCTCGACGGGGGTCACCAGATAGGTCTTGCCGTCGGCATCCTTGCGCAAGACTGTCGAAAACAGGCGCACCAAGGGCTGCCGCCCAATGGGCGTTCCCATATAGAACCAGGTCCCGTCGGCCTTGATCTCCATATCGAGATCGCCGCAAAAGTCGGGATTCCATTTCTCCACTGGCGGCAGACCCTTGCCCTGGGCAGCGGCGCGAGAGATCAGCGCCTCTAGTCCCGCAGCGTCGCGTGGAGTGGTTTCTGACAGTGCCATGGCCCTGACCTTTTTTCTGTATACGTCACGAAATAGTCACCGTTGAACCGCTTGTCTGCAAGTCATAGTGATTTAGAGTCGTTTCAGCATGTCATAGTGACTTGGAGTCATTTAAGAAAGACTCTGTGCAGATACCAGCGGTGAGGTAAATCCATGACCATGATTAAACCTGAGGTACCGTCCGATCCGAAGGCAATGATCGCCGAAGCCGAAAAAGCGCTGGCAGATATTGCCAAGATCAGGGACGGCATCGGCACCGTCATTTTTGGTCAGGAAAGTGTCATTGAAAGGACACTTGTCGCGCTCCTGGCGGGTGGTCATGCCCTTCTTGTCGGTGTCCCTGGCCTTGCGAAGACCAAGCTGGTGGAAACACTCGGAACGGTGCTTGGGCTGGACGACCGCCGCATCCAGTTCACCCCGGACCTGATGCCGTCAGACATTCTCGGTTCCGAAATCATGGAACAGGACGACAAAGGCAAGCGCTACTTCCGCTACGTGAAAGGTCCTATTTTCGCGCAGTTGCTGATGGCCGACGAGATCAACCGTGCGTCGCCACGCACCCAATCGGCGCTGCTGCAGGCCATGCAGGAATATCACGTGACGATCGCCGGCGAACGCTATGACCTGCCGCGGCCCTTCCACGTGCTCGCAACACAAAATCCGCTGGAACAGGAAGGAACCTATCCGCTGCCGGAAGCACAGCTCGATCGCTTCCTCATGCAGATCGACATCCTCTATCCCGAACTTGAAGCGGAGCGGCGCGTCCTTCTCGAAACCACGGGTACATCCGAAACCGCCGCGACACGGGTCATCGATGCCGAGCGGCTGCTCGAAATTCAACAGCTCATCCGGCGCATGCCGGTTCCCGAGGGCGTCGTCGACGCCATCCTGAAGCTTGTACGCTCGGCGCGTCCAGGCGCCGACAACGAGATGGCGCGGAAGTTCATCTCCTGGGGGCCCGGACCGCGCGCAAGCCAGGCGCTGATGCTATGTGCCCGCGCCCGCGCGCTGTACGAAGGGCGACTTGCACCATCGGTTGACGATGTGAAGGCGCTGGCCGAGCCGGTGCTGCAGCATCGTATGGCGCTGACCTTTGCCGCCCGCGCCGACGGCATGAATGTGCGTGATGTCATTGGTAATGTGACAAAGGCCGCGCTCTGATGGCACCAATCGGCGCGCAAGTTCAGCGGACCGAGACCGGCGATGCGCTTGCGCGTGCCCGTCAACGTGCTGCCTTGCTGCCTGATCTTCTGGTGGAAGCGCGCCGTATCCTGAATACGGTCAATACCGGCTGGCATGGCCGGCGCAAGCGCGGCGTCGGTGAGAGCTTCTGGCAGTTTCGTCCCTATACCGAAGGCGAAGCCGTTTCGCGCATCGACTGGCGACGGTCCGCCCGCGACGACCGCACCTATATCCGCGATCAGGAGTGGGAAGCGGCTCATACCGTCTGGCTGTGGGCTGACTCTTCGCCCTCGATGCTTTTCAAATCCGAGCAGGCGCAGGTATCGAAAGAATCGCGAGCCATCGTCCTGGTGCTCGCTTTGGCCGAACTCCTCTCGCGCAGCGGCGAGCGTATCGGCTATCCCGACATTGGCGACCCATATTCCGCCCGCAACGGTGCCGAGCGTTTGGCGACGTTGCTCTCGCATGCAATAAAGCTGCCCGCGAAGCCGGACCTCAGCAAGGTACGGCGATTTTCGGACGTGGTTCTGGTCAGCGATTTTCTCGAACCCGTCGAGGACACGCTCGCCGTGCTGAAAAAGCTGGCGCATGATGGCGCCCGCGCGCACCTCATTGAGGTCTACGACCCCGCCGAGGAAGATTTTCCCTATAAGCGACGCACTGAATTCATCGATCCCGAAACCGGCGCCTCGCTGACCTTCGGACGCGCACAGGACTATGCGCAAGATTACCGCAACCTGTTTTATGCGCGCCGCGAAACCTTGAGCGCCTATTGCAAGCGGATCGGCTGGAGCTACACCACCAACCGCACAGATCGGTTGGCTTCTGAGGCTCTCGTTACCGTTCACATGAACATGACCGCCAGTATCGGCTACCAGGGCGGAGGTGCTGCATGAACGCACTTCCCCTCGCCTTTGGCGCTCCGGCAATTCTCGCAGGGCTGATCGTGCTCCCGGTTATCTGGTGGCTGCTGCGCGTCACGCCGCCGCGACCCGTCCGCGAGATTTTTCCCCCGCTCAAGATTCTGGCGCAACTTCTCAAAAAGGAGGAAACGCCCAACAAGAGTCCCTGGTGGCTGACGCTGCTGCGCCTGCTCCTTGCGACCTTCGTGATCCTCGCGCTGTCAGAACCAGTCTGGAATCCGCGCCCGGAGACGCTGACCGGCAAGGAGCCGATTGCCATCGTTCTCGACAATGGCTGGTCCTCCAACGAGGAATGGAGCGCCCGTAAGGAGACAGCCGAAAGGCTGATTGCCGACGCCGCGAATTCCGGTGCGCTGATCTATATTCTTGGAACAGCTGAAAAGACCAATATGGACGTCGGTCCTTTCGATGCGACAACCGCGTTGGAGCGGGTGCGTGCGCTTAATGTGCGACCGATCCCGGTCGATCGCCCCGCTGCGTTCGGGCGGTTGCAGGCGGCGCTCGCCAATGTGACTGGAACAAGGATTGCCTACCTTAACGACGGTATCGATTCACCGGCGGCGAGCGAGGCGCTCAAATCGCTCACGGGTTCCGGTATCGCATCGATGATCTGGTATGAACCGTCGATCAGCTCGCTCGTTGCCATCCGCCAGGCGGAGAACAATGCCAACGGGCTGACGGTCCATGCGGTGCGCCCGAGCAATGATCGCGGCCAGGGCGCAGTCACCATTGGCGCCTTCGATGAAAAAGGACGGCGGATCGCCGAAACGGGTCTGACCTTTGCTCCAGGCGAAGCCACCGGCCAAGCCGTCATCAATGCGCCTTATGAGTTGCGCAATGATTTCCATACGCTGCGCGTTGACGGCACGGCGCAGGCGGGCGCAACCTATCTCATCGATGACAACAACAAGCGCAGGCGGGTTGCCCTGCTTTCCGGATCGGAAGCGGATCTATCACAGCCCCTGCTCTCGCCGCTCTATTACATCTCCCGTGCACTCGAACCCTTCGCCGACCTGCTTCGCCCGCGCAATGCGGAACTGGTAAAGGCTGTCCCCGAGCTTCTGGAGCAGAAGCCGTCTGTCGTCATCATGGCGGATATCGGCAAACTGCCAGCGGAGACTGAGAAGATATTGTCAGACTGGGTCAATAGTGGCGGCACGCTGATCCGCTTCGCCGGACCGCGCCTCGCCGGCAGCAGCGAAGTCGATCCGCTTCTCCCGGTGACCCTGCGCAAGGGCGAGCGGTCTCTCGGCGGCGCCTTGTCCTGGAAGGAATCGCAGCCGGTTGCAGCTTTCCCTGAAAACGGGCCCTTCGCGGGCCTGCCGACCCCGCAGGATGTGACGGTCACACGCCAGGTTCTGGCCGAGCCTTCGTCCGATCTTTACGACAAGAGCTGGGCCAATCTGGCTGACGGAACGCCGCTCGTCACCGGCGAAACGCGCAAGCGCGGACAGCTTGTGCTGTTTCATGTCACGCCCGAGGCGACATGGTCGAACCTGCCGATCAGCGGCAGCTTCGTCGACATGCTGCATCGCCTCGTTGCCCTGTCGCACAATGCCGGACCAGCCACCAATCCCAACGATGCCAACGCTTCGCGCGCGCCGCCGCCCTACCTGATCCTGAATGCGGAAGGTGCGCTCATGCCGCCGAACGGCGACGCCAAGCCGCTGATCACCAGGACAGGTCAGACTCCGCAGGTTAGTTTCGACAATCCGCCCGGCTTCTACGGCGTCGAGGATGCGATGTCGGCGCTCAATCTTTTCAAGCCCGACAGCGAAATCAGGCCGTTGATCAGGCCCGACCTGACGATCCCCGTGATGACTGCGCGCTATGCGGCCGACGAGTCCGTACCGCTGCGCGGGCCGCTGTTTGTTCTTGCCGCTCTTCTGTTGATTGCCGACGCCATAGCCATTCTTTGGCTGGGCGGGCATCTGCGCAGGCGTTTCCGGCCGGTCGTGGCGGCCCCTCTTGTGCTGTTGTTTTTGCCGGTCATGTTCGCAACTGGTCCATCTCCTGCGCGGGCCCAGCAGAATGACAGCAAGCCGGGCGACCAGACCATCCTTGACGCGGTGAACGTCACCCACCTTGCCTATGTAATTACGGGCGACAGCGCCGTCGATGATATCAGCAAGGCTGGCTTGGCCGGCCTGTCGCGCGCACTCTCTGACAGCACGGCTCTGGAACCGGGCGACCCAGTCGGCATCAATCCCGCCACGGACGAACTTGCCTTCTTTCCGCTTATTTATTGGCCCATCGATTCCCGAGCCAGGATGCCGTCCCCCGAAGCGATCGCCAAGATCGATGCCTATATGCAGCAAGGCGGAACGGTGCTCTTCGACACGCGCGACCAGGACGCAGCCGCAGTCAGCTTCGACAATGCAGCGACACCGTCCAACCAAAGATTGCGCGATATCCTCGCCGGACTGAACATTCCGCCGCTGGAACCTGTTCCAAGCGACCATGTGTTGACCAAGTCTTTCTATATCCTGCAGGATTTTCCAGGACGTTATCGCGGCAGTCCGCTTTGGGTGCAGGCTTCGCTGTCCACCGAAACTCGATCCGACCGTCCCGTCCGCGCTGGCGATGGCGTTACTCCGATCATGATAACCGGCAATGATTTTGCCGGTGCATGGGCGATCGACGCCAACGGTTCACCATTGTTTCCGACCGTGCCCAATGACCCGATGCAGCGCACCTATGCGTTTCGCACCGGCATCAACATCGTCATGTACATGCTGACCGGCAACTACAAGTCCGATCAGGTACACGTCCCCGATCTCCTTGAACGGCTGGGGAATTAAGCGATGTATTTGTCCCTGGATTTCCAACCCCTTGTTTCCACCATGCTGCTCGCGCTCCTGCTGGTGCCGTTGCTTGTCCTGACGCTGGCCGGAATCTACTTTCGCCAGCGTGGCAGTCTGCTCCGAATGCTTGCGCTTGTGGCATTTGCCATGGCCCTGTTCAACCCGATCGTCGTCAATGAAGAGCGTGAGCCTTTGAAGAGTGTAGTTGCCGTCGTAGCCGACCGCAGCCAAAGCCAGGACATCGGCAACCGCTCCGCCGATACCGATGCAGCATTGAAAGAGGTGCAGACTGCATTGGCCCGGTTGCCGCAGTTCGAAGTGCGCACCGTCGAGACCGGCCGTGCCAGCGAGAATGACGACGCCACGTCGACCCGGCTGTTCGGAGCGTTGAACGGTGCATTCCGCGATGTTCCGCCATCACGCATTGGTGGCGCCATCATGATCACCGACGGCCAGATCCACGACATACCGGCCAATCGCGCCGGGCTCGGCTTCAACGCACCGGTGCATGGCCTCATCACCGGTGTTCCCGGCGAAATCGACCGGCGTATTCAATTCGTGCGTGCGCCGCGTTTTGGCCTCACCGGCAAGCCGCAGCAGATGGCATACAAAGTCACTGCGGCTGGCGAACCTCAGGGAGGGCGCACCCGCGTTCACGTGCGCGTCAATGGCACTGAAACAACAAGCGAGGATGCGATCATCGGCGAGGAAATGCCGCTGGAAGTGACCCTCTCGAGGGCCGGCGTCAACATCGTCGAGATCAGCGTTGATCCGATTCCCGGCGAACTCACCGAGGTGAACAACCGGGCGGTTGCCATGGTCGACGGAATTCGTGAAAACCTGCGCGTACTGCTTATTTCGGGCGAACCCCACAATGGCGAACGCACATGGCGCAACCTGCTCAAATCCGACGCATCGGTCGATCTCGTCCATTTCACCATTCTGCGTCCGCCGGAAAAGCAGGATTCGACTCCACTTCCCGAACTGGCACTGATCGCTTTCCCGACGCGTGAATTGTTTGTCGACAAGATCGATCAATTCGATCTGATCATCTTCGATCGCTACCAGCACCGCGATGTGATGTCGTTGCTCTACTACGACTACATCAACGACTATGTTCAAAAGGGCGGAGCACTGCTCATTGCCGCTGGCCCCGAATATGCGGGCAACATGTCCATTGCCAACACCCCGCTTTTGACCGTTCTCCCCGCAACGCCCACGGGCAACATTGAGGAAAAGGCCTTCTATCCCCGCCTCAGCGAACAAGGCAAACGCCATCCCGTCACCCGTGGCCTTGAAGGCAGCGCGCAAGAGCCGCCAGCCTGGAGCCGCTGGTTCCGCGTCATCGACGTCAATCCGCCCGAAGGGTCGGTGATCATGAACGCCGGCGATCGGCCCCTGCTCGTCTTGAACCGCATCGGTGAGGGCCGCGTCGGCATGTTCCTGTCCGATCAGGGCTGGCTGTGGGCGCGCGGTTTTGAAGGTGGCGGACCCCACGCCGCCCTCTACCGGCGTATCGCCCATTGGCTGATGAAAGAGCCGGAACTGGAAGAAGAGGCGCTGACCGCAACAGGCAATGGCCGCAATCTGGAAATCCATCGCCAGACGATGAAGAAAACCGCCGATGCGGCGACCATCATCACGCCGTCGGGCAAGACGAAAGCCGTTCCGCTCGCTGAGAACGAGCCGGGCATCTTTACGGCTTCGGTGCCCACCGACGAAATCGGTCTCTATCAGATTGCCAATGGCGATCTGACCACGCTCGCTCATGTCGGTCCGGTGGATGCGCCGGAATTCACCGACAATGTCTCCACGACTGCCAAGCTTGATCCGCTCGCGCGCGAGACCGGCGGCGGCACGCGGCGGCTGCGGGCAACGGCTGAACAGACCGCGATCGATGTTCCCAACATCGTTGCCTCGCGCAGCATGGCCAGCGCCAGCGGCGACAACTGGATCGGCTTGCGTCCGACCAACGAAACCGTGCTCAAGAGCGTGACGCGCTTGCCATTGTTTTCGGGTTTCCTCGGGCTCGCGGCAATGATCCTTGTGCTTGGCGGCATGTGGTATCGCGAAGGGAAATAGAGCTACCCACCCGTCGCAGCGTGACGAACCTTGCCTTCCACACCCTGCAGCGCCCTTGGCTCGAGTTCGCAGCCGAGAAGCCGGGTGGGATCGACCGGCGCCGGCATCTCGATCTGATGGCCGGGGATAATACGGAAGCCGAACGGCGCGTAATAGGGCTCGTCGCCGACAAGAAGGACCAGCCTGTGTCCAGCCAGGCGCGCGGCCTCCATGCTGGCCCGCATCAATGCGGCACCGATGCCCTGCTTCTTCCATGCGGGACGGACCGCGAGTGGTCCAAGCAGCATCGCTTGCGTCGCGCCGATCAGGATCGGCGTCAGCCGCACCGATCCCACGACATGATCGCCGTTCAGCGCCACAAAGGACAGGCCGCGCTCATGGGGGCCGCCCTCGCGTATCCGGTAGGCGGCACGCGTGAAGCGTCCGGGCCCGAAGGCTTCCTTGTTGATGTCTTCGATTGCGGCATCATGCACCGGCTCTTCCGGCGCGTAAGTCACGACATGGTTCAGCATGCTGGATTTCTTTGAAAAGAGAGTTCGCTCGCCTTGGCCTAACTCGCCATCGGCACGTACAGGGCCATCCGCCGCTTGCATAAGCGCCAGTAGAGGTATCATCGTCGGATGAACAGGATCCCTGTCACTAAACGTCTCCTTTTTTGTTCGCGTAACATCAAACTGCCGGAACGTAAACTGAAAAATCTGAGCTACAGAAACAAAAGTTACACTCTGTTCACCCCGCGGCGGCTGGACATTCGCGCTTGCTAGCCCAGCTATAAGCCAACAGAACCCGCAACTATGTTCGCCGCCATCGAGAGTCTCGAGCGGCACAAGGAGAGATCGAAATGGGCTTATTGATCGACGGCGCCTGGCGCGACCAGTGGTACGACACCAAGGAAAGCGGCGGGCGCTTTGTGCGCACAGAGTCGCAGTTCCGCAACTGGATCACGCCTGACGGCAGTGCCGGCCCGACGGGCAAAGGCGGATTCAAGGCCGAGCCCGGCCGCTATCACCTCTACGTTTCCTATGCCTGCCCATGGGCGCACCGCACATTGATATTCCGGGCGCTCAAGCAATTGCAGGATGTGATCTCCGTTTCGGTCGTCGATCATTTCATGGGTGCCGAGGGCTGGACATTTCTCGAGCGGGACGGCGCCACGGGCGACCAGCTTTTCGGTTATCAGCGCTTGCACGAAGTCTATGCGCGCGCCGATCCGACCTATTCAGGGCGTGTTACCGTGCCCGTGCTCTGGGACAAGCAGCTGAACACGATCGTGTCCAATGAATCGTCCGAGATCATCCGCATGCTCAATTCTGCGTTCAACGAGTTTGGCGATGCATCGCTCGATTTCTATCCTGACGCTCTGCGCGGTGAAATCGACGAGATCAATGCGCTCGTCTATCCCAATATCAACAACGGCGTTTATCGTGCTGGCTTCGCCACCACGCAGCCCGCCTACGAGGAGGCCTTCACCCAGCTTTTCAATGCACTGGACAAGGTGGAAGCGCGGCTGTCAAAGCAACGCTACCTCGTTGGCGATCAGATGACGGAGGCCGATTGGCGGCTGTTCACGACGCTTTTGCGCTTCGATCCCGTCTATGTCGGGCATTTCAAATGCAATCGCCAGCGCATCGCCGATTATCCGAACCTTTCGAATTATACGCGCGACCTCTATCAGGTGCCCGGGGTAGCGCCGACGGTCAACCTGCATCACATCAAGGCACATTATTACGGCAGCCAGAGGACGATCAATCCGACCGGGATAATTCCTGTCGGCCCCCGGATCGACTACGCTGCGCCGCACGACCGCGACCGGTTCTAGAGCCTACCAGGCCAGCGGGGGTTCTGCCCCATCCAGTATTTCCGCCAGCCGGAGACGGGTGGACCGCGTCGTCCCGGCAGGCAGATCGTCGAACCTGAAGAACCCGGCTTCGGCGATCTCCCGGTTGGGCCGAAATGGAGCGGCCTGCCGGAACGAGCGGCAAACATAAAGCGCGACATGATCGCGCTTCGATGCATGCGCGTTGTGATAGATGGCAAAGAGCTCGGGCCGACCCGTCAGTTCTATATTGCCTTCCTCCATCAGCTCCTTCGCCAGCGTCTGCTCGAGGGTGTGTCCCGTCTCAACGCCGCCGCCCGGAAACTGCCAGCCCGGTAGATAGGTATGGCGTATCAGGAACACGGATTGGTTTGCCTCATCGATCACAACCCCGCGCGCCCCGAGCGTCATCGGACGGCGAAACAGGAAATAGGTGTGAAACAGGCGATGACGCCATTTTGAACGCTTTTCAGCCATTCTGCCCTTCTTCTGATGGAACGACGGTTCTACCACTGGATTTCATATTCGTACTCTCCTAGAGCCTTTCTTGCTTAAATAGAACCGTTCTGCCGGAGGGAATTTGGTTCAAGGTCGAGGGGTTTGGCGAGGCCGATGTCTTTCCATCGGACGAAGCCGAAGCCCGATGGATTTGGGCCAAATTCACCCGGCCTGTAAGGTTTCCGGCTGGCGGCCACCCACGTTGTCAGGCGGCGTCGTCCGATGCACAAACATCGGCCTCGCCGCCTTCCTCGTGGACTGTCGCGCCATCCGAGAAACAGAACTGGTTTTATTTAAACAAGAAAGGCTCTAAACCTGAAAAAATGTTTCATCTCGCTCATATCTCGGACATCCACCTGTCGCCGCTGCCGGCGCTGACCTTGCGCGAGCTCGTTTCCAAACGCATCACCGGATACGTTAATTGGCGCTCCAACCGCAAAGGATCGATGACGGGCAGCACGCTTGACGTGCTTGTTGCCGATATGAAGGCGCAGGCGCCTGACCATATTGCGGTCACGGGTGACCTCGTCAATCTTGCACTCGATGAGGAACTGGAGACGGCGCAACGCTGGTTGAAGACACTCGGTGACCCTGCGAACGTTTCAGTTGTTCCGGGCAACCACGATGCCTATGTGCCCGGAGCGCTCAAAAAGGCGCGGCGTCTGTGGGAGCCATGGATGCGCGGCGACCTAGAGGCGGCGGAAAATCTCCCGGTCGAATTTCCCTACTTGCGTATACGCGGCGACGTCGCGCTCATCGGCGTTTCGTCCGCGCGGGCAACCGCGCCATTCATGGCAACGGGCGACATCCGCGAACGCCAGGCCGCCAAGCTCGGCGCTCTGCTCGCTGAAACCGGCAAGCTCGGGCTGTTCCGGGTCATAATGATCCATCATCCACCAGTGCGTGGTGCAGCGCCCACGCACAAGCGGCTGCTCGGCATCGGCCTGTTTCAACGGACCGTGCACAAACAAGGGGCGGAACTGGTGCTCCATGGTCATACCCATCTCGCGACGCAATACAACATCAACGGACCGGATTGGCAGATCCCGGTCATTTGCGTACCATCGGCAAGCCAGGGCTTCGATGGTAATCACAAGCCCCCTTCGGCGTTCAACCTGTTTTCGATTGCGAGGACAAATGCCGGCTGGTCGTGCACGATGGTCGAGCGCGGAATTGTCGACGAACAGCTGACGATCCGCACCCTCCGCGAACATGAACTGACCACCGGGGCAGTCGTCACGCCCGCGTGAAGTTTTTGAAGCTAGGTTGAAATGAACGGTGCCAGCTTGTCCCAGAAATAGGCAAGCAGAGCACCTGCGCCAGCGAGCGCCCCGATCAGGAACCACGTAACGACGGTGACCATATCGCTGAACAGCGAACGCCGCGTTGCCGGGCGAGCGGAGGTTGTGATTGGCCGCGCTTGAACCTGCCCGACATGGCCCGTTTTCAGATCCTGGTCCGGATCGTTCGCCACGATGGCCGGGCGAAGCGCAATTCGTTCACCATCCATCAACCGCTGCCGCTCCACGATCCGTTCCGCAATATAGGTCGTGACCGCATCCGAAATCGGCTTCACATCGGGCGATTCCGCCACAACGATCCGGCCGAGCCGGGTGTCGCGAACGAAGCGATAGGTGCGCCTGTCCCGCCCCATCATCACGTGCGATGTCGCATCGATCCACAACCTTGGCTGCAGACCGGTCGAGACGGCAAAATCCCATTGCAGATCATCGGTCGGCACTTCATCGAATACAGGCTTCAGGTCCTGCGCCAGGATTTCGATCCGGGCGAGGTCCGCCTCCTTCATGTCGATGACGACGTCGCCGCGATCGGCGGATGCGACCTGCGCGCCTCGGATGGCTTCCGCCAGCTTGCGCCGATCCTCAACAGGGATAATCTTTTCTCGCATCTCGCTCATGGCGTTTCCAGCAGTAAAAAGAGCAATGGTTATTGAAGATTAACCATGTCTCCAGTCATTGCATCAAAAAGATGGCTTATCGGGCTTTGATCCCCGGAATAAAAAGGGCCCCGCAGGGCCCTTTTTCCAGCTATTTGCCGATAATCCGGTTTGCCGCCGAGACGATGCCTTCAAGTGATGCGGTCACGATGTTCTTGTTGATCCCCGCACCAAAGAGCTTGCCATCCGGATGTTCGATTTCCATGTAGCTGATGGCAGCCGCGTCGGACCCGTGCTGTAGCGAATGCTCGGAATAGTTTACGACCGACAGCCTGATGCCGAGATAGTGCGACAAGGCATCGATGAAGCCGTCCACCGGCCCCGTTCCCCTGCCCTCGATCCGCTTCGTCTCGCCGCGGTCCGTGATTTCGGCGGAAAGGATGCGCATGCCCTTGCGCTCCGTATCCGGATAGGTGTGGTGATCGACGAATTTGAGCCGTGCGCCCGGTTGTTCAACGTAGATTTCCTGGAAGCGTCCATAAATCCGCTTCGATGGCATTTCCTTGCCTTCCTCGTCGGTGATGTGCTGGATGTCCTCGCGGAACTCCACCTGCATGCCGCGCGGCAGGTTCAGGCCGTAATCGGCCTGCAGGATATAGGCGATACCGCCCTTGCCCGACTGCGAATTGATGCGGATGATCGCTTCGTAGCTGCGGCCGACATCCTGAGGGTCGATCGGCAGGTAAGGGACTTCCCACAGCGACTTGTTGGCTTGTTTGATCGCCTTCATGCCCTTGTTGATCGCGTCCTGATGTGAACCCGAAAAAGCAGTATAGACCAGTTCGCCGACATAGGGGTGCCGCTCGGGGATAACCAACTGGTTGGAATATTCGTAAACATCCTTCATCCGGTTGATATCGGAGCAGTCGATCCCGGGATCGACGCCCTGGGTGAACATGTTCAGTGCCAGCGTTACGATATCGACATTGCCGGTGCGCTCGCCATTGCCGAACAAGGTGCCTTCAACGCGGTCTGCCCCTGCCATCAGGCCGAGTTCCGTCGCTGCGATGCCCGTGCCGCGGTCATTGTGCGGATGCAGCGATATGATCAGGTTTTCGCGATTGTCGAGCTGACGGCACATCCATTCGATACGATCGGCATAGATGTTCGGCGTCGACATTTCGACCGTCGACGGCAAATTGATGATCAACTTGTTCTCAGGCGTCGGCTTGACGATCTCGGTGACGGCATTGCAGATCTCCAGCGCGACTTCGAGTTCGGTCCCGGTAAAGCTCTCTGGCGAATACTCGAAACGATAGCCGCCGCCAGCCTTGGCCGCCATGTCGGTGATCATCTTCGCGGCGTCGGTCGCGATCGCCTTGATACCGCCGACATCCTTGTTGAAGACGACACGCCTTTGCAACTCACTGGTGGAATTGTAGAAATGCACGATTGGCTGGTGGGCGCCTTCCAAAGATTCGAACGTGCGCGTGATGAGTTCCGGGCGGCACTGTACCAAGACCTGCAAGGAAACATCCGGCGAAGAATTGCCCTCCTCCACGCACCAGCGGGCGAAGTCAAAATCCGTCTGCGAGGCGGAAGGAAAGCCAATTTCGATTTCCTTGAAACCCATATCGAGCAACAGCGCGAACATGCGCACCTTGCGGTCGTGGCCCATCGGATCGATGAGCGCCTGGTTGCCGTCGCGCAGATCGACGGAGCACCAGACCGGCGCCTTCTCGATGCGCTTTGATGGCCACTGGCGGTCGCGCAGATCAACGAAAGGATAGGGTTCATATTTCTTGCTGGCACTCGGCATGCCCGCATTCTGTCGGGGGGCGATCATATCGGTCATTTGCTTCTCGTTTCCGGCCGGATGCGGGGAAGGTTCTCGCGTGATCTCGGCACTTTCTTAAGCGTTAGGTCTGACTTGTAAAGGGATAAGGAGCGGCAGCCTGGCGGCAATTTCGACCGCCGGACGCTCCTCTTAACGAGCCCGGCGGTCGCCGATAAGGCCGAGAAGAAGCGGAAGGAGAAAGGCGCGGCTCGTCATGCCTGCAAAAGCAGACAAGGCGAAGGACTTATGTGTCGGGCGCGTGTTCATAGGCCAGACAAATAAACGACTGCCTGGCCCGATGCAAGGATTGAGTTTCGAACGGATCAGTTCTTTTTAAGCTGGGCCGTGGCCCCGGACAGCCATTCGCTGACGACTTTCACGTCTTCCTTGCCAAGGCCATGGTCCGATTTGATCGAACGGGCCTCGACGCGCGCGCCGTGCGATCTGAGCATGGCCTCGAGCGCCGGCGCAAATGGCGCATAGAGCTGGTCCGACGCCCCGGAAACCGTCAGGACGCGCGCATTGGCAAGGTTGGCTTCACCCGTGTCGGTCAAAACTGGCATCGAACGCAGCAGCACAGCCTGCTGCACCAGGTCCGGATAAAGCATCATCACGGCATTGACCAGATTGGCACCGTTGGAATAGCCGAGGAACGTGGTCCGCTTCGGATCAAGCTTGTATTGCAAAGTGGCCTGCTTGAGGAATTCGGCAAATGCCTTTGCTTCGGACCGAATATCCTTCTGATCGAAGCTTACTGGCGACAGGCGGCGATACCAGCGGTTCGAACCGTCCTGGACCACGCGCCCGCGCACCGCAAGCAGCACCGCATTCGGCGCTATCTTTGACCCGAACGGGACAAGGCTGGTTTCGTCCTGCCCCGAGCCGTGCAGCAGTACCAGCGTATCACCATTGGGCTTTCCCGGACGATAGATCCGGTACTTGAATGCAAGCTCCTCGTGGAGCGATCCATCGCTCCGGGGAAGAATGTCTCCGTTGATTGCCTTGTTCAAGATACTGGGACTGCCCGTGGTAACGACGTTGATCGGCGATGCCTTAACGGGCATCTGCGGCGCCCTGCTCTTTTGCGAGCAAGCATCGACACCGGTATTTTTATCGACATCCGGCGTCGGATCAACCGTGTTCGAACGAACTTCCGCCTTGCCGCTTTGAATCTTGTCGCAATCGGCAATTCCTATCGCGCTCGCGGATTGCGCTGCGCCAAGCACGGAAAGACCTGCAATCAGTGCGAATAGATTCAGTTTACCCATAAGCTAATCCTGGCAGTTAAAGGTTAACTAAGAACAGCCGCGGTTATCCGCTCGGCGCTGCCATGCCTGGTGGCGTTCACTTCTCATATGATGGAAATGACGCTCATGCCAAAAATCACGTCCCCGGACTTTGCGCTTTGGCGCGGCGTCATGATGGAGAATTCGCATTGCTGGGTGACGTGTCACCCATTGCGGTTTCTATGTCAACATAATTGTAACGAAATCATGACGACTGAAACAATGCGTTACAAAATGTTGCAACGCTGCATCGAAATCACGCGAGGCCCTTCAGCCTCAGGTGCTGGAGCAGCATGACCGTCTTGGCATCGGCGATCTCGTGCCGGTCGACACGTGACAGGGCATCGTCCAGCGTCATTTCGAGAACTTCGATGTCCTCGCCCTCGTCTTCGTGGCCGCCGCCCGCGGACACGCGATCGGAGGCATCGTAGACGGCAATGAAAAACACAAGGCGCTCCGAAACGCTACCCGGGCTCATGAAAACATCGAAGACGCGCTCGATATCGCGCAGGCGATAACCGAGTTCTTCCTCGGTCTCCTTGCGCGCCGTCGTTTCGGCATCATTGTCGTCAAGCAGGCCGGCACAGGCTTCGATCAGCATCGGATCATGGCCGGTCACATGCGCGGGCAGACGAAACTGCCGGGTGAGGAGTACCGTCCCGCGCACGGGATCATAAGGCAGAACCACCGCCCCATTACCACGGTCGTAGACTTCACGGGTGTGCCGTTCCAGGGTCCCGTCGCGCTTCATGAAGTCGTAGGTGTATTTTTTGAGCGTTCCCCAATTGTCGGAGAGAAGCTCGACCCTTTTCATTTGAACGGGACTTTCGCTCATGTGAGACTCTCCTGCGCGGGAAGGAAGCCTCAGGCGAAGGGAACGGCGACGGTTCCAGACGGCAGTAGCGCTTCGTCTTCTGGTTCGATATGGATGACCACTTTGGCGTCGGCAATCTGTTTTATCAAGGCATTTTCTATGCGGTCGCTGATAAGGTGGGCGTCGCCGACGGTCATGTCCGCTTTCACCACGAGGTGAAACTCGATGAATGTTACCCGCCCAGCCATCCGCGCTTTGAGCGCATGGATCTCCAATGCGCTGCCTGAATTGGCGGAAATGATATCGCGGATCCGGAGGCTTTCTTCTGGCGCCAGGCTAACATCCATCAACCCCTGCACCGAATTGCCGATAACACTCCAGCCCTGATAGAGAATGTTGAGCACGACAAGGACGCCGAGGATCGGATCAACGAACGACCAGCCCGTCAAAAGCCCGGCCGCAAGCCCGGCGAACACACCGGCCGATGTCCATACGTCGGTCATCAGCAGTTTGCCGTCGGCCAGCAAGGCGGGCGACTTGCTCGCGCGGCCGCGATTGATCAGCAATGTGGCCCAGAACGCATTGATCAGCGACGCACCGCCATTGATGCCGAGGCCGAGCCATGGTTGCTCCAGGGTCTTGGGAGCTTCCCAGGCCAGCCAGACCTCCCGCATGATCAGAAACGCCGCGCCTATGATCAATATGCCTTCAAGGACGGCCGAGAAATATTCGACCTTGTGGTGGCCATGGGGATGGTTTGGATCGGCAGGCTTGTTGCTGAGACGGATCGCCAGCCAGGCGACCAGTGAGGCGACCACATTGATGATCGATTCAAGGGCATCCGAATAGAGCGCGACGGATCCGGTGACATAGTAGGCGCCAAATTTCAGCACGAACACAACGATGCCGACGAGGATCGATAAAAAGGCAAGCCGTTGAACCGAGGTGTCTTGCTTCATCTTGCGACGCGTCCCTCACGCCGCAGCAGCAGCCCCCGGCACGGGAATTATGCGCAGTGTTCAGCCCAAGTGTCTTTATGGACTTTAGATGCAACGAAAATCGCCACAGAATCACTCAGGCGAATGGAACGGCCGCAGTTCCAAGTGGCAATTTGGCTTCGTCTTCCGGCTCGACGTGAATGACCACGCTCGCCTCGGGAATCTGCTGCATCAGGGCATTTTCGATGCGGTCGCAGATGATGTGCGCGTCGCCAACGCTCATGTTCGCCTCGACGACGAGGTGAAATTCGATGAAGGTGACGCGCCCGGCGATCCGGGTCTTCAGGTCGTGGACTTCCAGCGCGCCGCCGGCATTGGCGGAAATGATATCGCGGATATGGATCGTCTCTTCCGTCGCCACGCCCATATCCATGAGGCCTTGCACCGAGTTGCCGATGACGTTCCAGCCCTGAAACAGGATGTTCACCGCGACGATGACGGCGAGGATGGGATCGAGGATGGTCCAGCCGGTCAGGATAGCGCCGACAAGGCCGGCAAACACGCCTGCCGAGGTGAAGACGTCAGTCATCAGGTGCTTGCCATCGGCAATAAGGGCCGGCGATTTGCGCTTGCGGCCGCGGCTGACGAGAATATAGGCCCAGAACGCGTTGATCATCGACGCGGCACCATTGATGGCTAGGCCAACCCAAGGCTGGTCGAGCGTCTTGGGTGTTTCCCAGGCATACCAGACCTCCCGCAGGATCAGCAGCGCGGCGACAATGATAAGCGCGCCTTCGAGCACCGCGGAGAAGTACTCTGCCTTGTGGTGACCGTAAGGGTGATTCTGGTCGGCGGGCATATGGCTGACCCGGATTGCCCACCAGGCAGCCAGTGCCGCAACAACGTTAACGATCGATTCCAGCGCATCCGAATAAAGCGCAACGGAGCCGGTGACGTGATAAGCCCAATACTTCAATGCAAGCACGGTGCAGCCGATGAAAATCGACCAGAACGCCAGCCGCTGCACTGTGGTGTCGTTGCTCATATCAAGCTGCTCGTTGCTTCGCCGCCAACTCAGGCGGCGCGTTCCTTGGCGCGGCGCGGCAGATGCGCCACGACGTTTTCGATGATGCGCATACCAGCATTGTGGCCAAGTGTCATGATGGATTCCGGATGGAACTGTACCGCCGCGATGGGCTCGCTCTTGTGCTCAAACGCCATGATGACACCGTCTTCCGTCTCAGCCGTAACGATGAAATCGTCGGGCAAACGCACCGGATCGGCAAAAATCGAATGATAGCGGCCGACAGTCACCTCCTTCGGCAAGCCCGAAAATATCTTGCCCTGCTTGGTGATCCGGATACGCGAAGGCTTGCCGTGCATCGGCACATGCAGTTGCCGCAAGGTTCCGCCATAGGCCTCCGCAAGAGCCTGCAAACCAAGGCAAACGCCGAAGATCGGCAAATCGCGCTTGCGCGCCTTCTTGATCGTTGCCTTGCAGTCGAAATCTTCCGGGGTGCCGGGTCCGGGCGAAAGCACGACGAGATCGGGCTTGATCCGGTCGAGGATTTCGTCGGGCACCGGCGTACGCACGGTGGTTACGGTCGCGCCTGTCTGGCGGAAATAATTCGCGAGCGTATGAACGAACGAATCCTCGTGATCGACGAGAAGAATTTGCAGGCCTTCGCCGACGCGTGCCACGGCGCGTTCTTCGGGAAGGATGTTGCCCCTGTGCGCGTCACGCACGGCTGCGATCATCGCCGAAGCCTTGAGCTCGGTCTCGGCCTCTTCTTCTTCCGGCACGGAATCAAAGAGCAAGGTGGCGCCCGCACGAACCTGCGCGATCCCGTCCTTGATGCGAATGGTGCGGAGCGTCAGACCCGTATTCATGTCGCCGTTGAAACTGACCATGCCGATGGCACCGCCATACCAGGCGCGCGGGCTACGTTCATTTTCCTCGATGAAACGCATCGCCCACAATTTCGGCGCACCCGTGACGGTCACAGCCCAGGCATGGGACAGAAAGCCATCGAACGCATCCATATCCTCGCGCAACCGGCCTTCGATGTGATCGACCGTATGGATCAGACGCGAATACATCTCGATCTGACGGCGGCCGATGACGCGGACTGAACCCGGCTCGCACACACGGCTTTTGTCGTTGCGGTCGACATCCGAGCACATGGTGAGCTCGGATTCGTCCTTCTTCGAATTCAGAAGCTTGATGATCTGCTCGGAATCGGCAATCGCGTCTTCGCCGCGCTTGATGGTGCCCGAAATCGGACAGGTTTCGATCCGGCGACCGACGACGCGCACGAACATTTCCGGCGAAGCGCCGACCAGATATTCGTTGTCGCCAAGATTGATGTAGAAGGAATAGGGCGACGGGTTGATGGCCTTGAGCCGGCGCGAGATAACGGACGGCTTGGTCTCGCAGCGCTCATAGAATGTCTGGCCCGGCACAACCTCGAATAGGTCGCCGCGTTTGAAGCTTTCCTTTGCCTTCTTCACCAGTTCCGCATAGTCGCCGGGATTGTGGTCGCCGCGGCCAGGAATGGTGTCGGTCGGCTTGAAGGGCTGCGCTGCGGTATCGCGCGGCAGGCCTTCGGTCGAAGCCCCTTCGAACGCATAGTCGTAACGATCGAGCCATGCCTTGGCGGCATGGTGATCCACCACCAGAATCTCGTCCGGAAGGTAAAGCACGATGTCGCGCTGGTCTTCCGGCCGTTTCAGCTTGTACTGGATCGGATCGAACTGGAAGGCAAGGTCATAGCCGAAGGCGCCATAGAGGCCAAGGCTGGCATCGTCTTCGGTGAAGAACAGGCTAACGATTGCGCGCAGCACCGTAAAGACTGAAGGGATGCGCGACCGCTCTTCTTCCGTGAAGGGACGGCTCGGCAGGGCGATTTCCAAATCGAGCTTGGTCGCGCTTTCGGCGGTAATAGCCACTTCCTCAAGCGCAGCAATGGCTTTCCTGATCGGAACGAGAAGAACCTCGCCTCGCTTGTTCAGCGCTTCGATGGACATGTGCCGGCCATTGGAGGTGATGGCCACGGGCGGATCGACGATCGCCGTATCCCAACGCGTATAGCGCCCGGGATACTCATAGTTGGAGGAGAAAACCGCGCCTCGCCGTTCGTCCAGAGCGTCGACGTAGCTGTCGATGGCGCTGGCATAGGCCGTTGCAATGCGCATGCGAGAAATCGTGACACCGCCCTTGGTGTCAAAAATCTCGATGTCGCCCTCAATTCTATGCATCTGTCTCTCCGTGTCGTTGCACCTGGCCTTGGGGGCGTCTTCTTGCAAATAACAAAAAGGCCGCCCGGAAAACCCGTTGCGGCCCTGTTCCCTGATGCGCATGCAAAAGGCTGCGTGGCCGCAATTAGCGGACCCACCACCAGCCAGTTTTGTTAATGCGCGTGTTCATGGCGATGATTGTTAGCGGCAGCCGGGGCAGCTTGCAACAGCAAATAATTCATACATTGTCCGAAGGCTCAGAAGAGCCCTTCGATCAATCCCTGTCCGTTGAGATGAATTCGTTCCGCCGAAGGCGATTTGGGCAGGCCTGGCATGGTCATGATCTCACCGCAGATCGCCACGATAAAGCCGGCCCCGGCGGCGAGGCGCACCTCGCGCACGTGCACGACATGATTGACCGGCGCGCCTCGCAGATGCGGGTTCGTCGAGAATGAATATTGCGTCTTCGCCATGCACACAGGAAGATTGCCGTAGCCGGCATCCTCCCATTGCTTCAGCTGTTCGCGCACGCTCGTGTCGGCGTCGGCTTCTGCACCCCGATAGATGCGTTTGACGATGGTCTCGATCTTGTCGAATAGCGGTAATTCATCCTCGTAGAGCGGTGAAAACTGCGCTGAGCCACTTTCAGCCAGCGCAATGACCTTGTGCGCCAGGTCCTCGATGCCAGCAGAACCCTCAGCCCAATGCTTGCAAAGAATAGCTTCGGCGCCATGCGCCGTAACAAAAGCCTTCACCGCCTCGATCTCTGCATCCGTATCGGCGGTAAAATGGTTGATGGCAACGACCACCGGGACACCGAACTGGCGGACATTCTCCATGTGCCGGCCGAGATTGGCACAGCCTGCCTTGATGGCCGCAATGTTTTCCCGTCCAAGATCCTCCTTGGCGACACCGCCATGCATCTTCATCGCCCGGACCGTCGCGACGATGACCGCCGCCGCGGGCTGGAGGTTCGCCTTGCGGCACTTTATGTCGAAGAATTTCTCGGCACCGAGATCAGCGCCAAATCCGGCCTCCGTCACCACATAGTCCGCGAGTTTGAGCGCGGTGGTCGTCGCGACGACCGAATTGCAGCCATGCGCGATATTGGCGAAGGGGCCGCCATGGACAAAGGCCGGATTGTTCTCCAGCGTCTGCACCAGGTTCGGTTGCATCGCATCCTTGAGCAGCACCGCCATTGCCTTGTCGGCCTTCAGATCGCGGGCATAGACGGGGGTTTTGTTGAAACGGTAGCCGATGATGATTTCACCGAGCCGCTGTTCCAGATCCTCAAGGTCCGTGGCGAGACAGAGGATTGCCATCACCTCCGAGGCGACCGTGATGTCGAAACCGGACTCGCGGGGGAATCCATTGGCGACGCCGCCGAGCGAAGAGGCGATATCGCGCAAGGCGCGATCGTTCATGTCCATGACCCGCCGCCATGTGATGCGCCGCGTATCGAGATTGAGTTCGTTGCCCCAATAGACGTGATTGTCGATCATCGCCGCCAGCAGGTTGTGCGCGGCCGTGACGGCGTGGAAATCGCCGGTGAAATGCAGGTTGATATCCTCCATCGGAATCACCTGAGCATAACCGCCGCCGGCAGCTCCGCCTTTGGTACCGAAACAGGGACCGAGCGAGGCTTCCCGAATGCAGACGATCGCCTTCTTGCCGACGCGGTTCAGCCCATCGCCGAGCCCGACAGTCGTCGTGGTCTTGCCCTCCCCGGCTGGTGTCGGGCTGACGGCAGTCACCAGAATGAGCTTGCCATTCCTGCCACCGCGTTTCGAACGGATGAATTCCGCCGAAATTTTTGCCTTGTCGTAGCCATAGGGTGCGAGATGCTCGGGTGGAATGCCGATTTGCGCGCCGATCTCAAGGACCGGCTTTTTCGCTGCAGAACGCGCAATCTCAATATCGGATTTGACGCCAGCCATCGACATTCCCCCATATCGGAAGTACGTCAAATAGCATTCTATGACGAAAATGGGGATAGCCAGATAGGACTATCCCCATTGCGAGGTTCCCTCTAATCCTATTCGCCCATCGCGATCAGGCTGGCATTACCCCCCGCTGCGGCGGTATTGACGGAAACCACCTGCTCAAGCGCAAAGCGTGCAAGATAAGCAGGGCCGCCTGCCTTCGGTCCGGTACCGGAAAGACCGGAGCCGCCGAACGGCTGCGTACCGACGACCGCACCGATCGTATTGCGGTTGACATAGACATTGCCGACATCGAGCCGGTCGACCACCTTCGTCACCGTTGCCTCGATACGCGTGTGCAGGCCAAAAGTGAGGCCATAGCCCGTGGAGGCAATCTGATCGAGCACCTTGTCGAGATCCTTGGCCTTCCAGCGCACGACGTGCAGAACCGGGCCGAACACTTCGCGTTCCAGCGCTTCCGGCCGGTCCAACTCCACGATGTGCGGCGCAAAGAACAGGCCGTCGCCCGGGGCCTCACCCGCATACCGAACCTTCTGGCTCTTGCGCATTGCCGCGATATGGCTGGTGAGCATGTCCCGCTGGGCCTGATCGATGATCGGTCCGACATCGGTCGATGCTAGCGAAGGGTCACCGACGACAAGTTCCTTTGCCGCGCCTTCGATCATTTCGAGCATGTTGTCGGCAATATCTTCCTGCAGATAGAGGACGCGCAGGGCCGAACAACGCTGCCCGGCCGAGCGGAATGCCGACATGACCACATCGTCGGTGACCTGCTCTGACAATGCGGTTGCATCGACAATCATTGCGTTGAGACCACCCGTCTCCGCTATCAGCGGTACAATTGGTCCCTTCTTCGCGGCCAGGGTACGATTGATGGCCCATGCCGTGTCCGTCGAGCCGGTGAAGGCGACGCCTGCAATGTCGGCATGCGAGGTTAGAGCTGCACCAACGGAACCATCGCCCGGCACGTAGAGGACAGCATCCTTCGGAACGCCTGCCTCATGGAGGATGCGGATTGCTTCATAGGCGATGAGCGGGGTTTGCTCGGCAGGCTTAGCCACGACGGTATTTCCTGCAGCAAGCGCCGCAGAAACCTGGCCGAGAAAAATCGCGAGCGGGAAATTCCAAGGGCTGATGCAGACGAAAGCGCCGCGCCCGCGATGGCGCAGCTTGTTGTCTTCGCCTGTCGGCCCCGGCATGACCTTATCTGCACCAAACTGCCGGCGCGCCTCGGCCGCATAGTAGCGGCAAAAATCCACCGCCTCGCGGATCTCGGCAATACCGTCGTCGATGGTCTTGCCAGCTTCGCGCGAGAGCAGATCGAGAAGCTGGTCGCGGTTTTTCTCGAGCAGATCTCCGGCACGCTCCAGCGGCTTGGCACGGGTCTCAACCGGAACGCGCGACCAGGAAGCGAAACCCTTGCGGGCAACGCCGACGGCCTTTGCAGCTTCCTCGGCACTGGCAAAGACGACAGTGCCAACGGCCTTGCCATTGACCGGGGAGAGCACGTCCTGCGGCTTGCCAGCTGCTTTCACACCCTCGATCAATGGAATTGCCGCGACGGTGCGGGAGGCCTTGGCAATGCCGCCCAACAGGGAGGCGAGTTCCTTGCGGTCGCCAAGCTCAACTCCATTGGAATTGGCACGCTTGCCGTAGATCTTCGATGGCAGGGGAATGTGCGGATGCCTGTAGCCCTTGCCGTCATTCAGCTTTTCGGCCGGGCGAACCAGGAGGTCAGCGATCGGAATGTCGTTGTCGCCAACCACCGAAACGAACGAGGAATTCGCGCCGTTTTCGAGCAGGCGCCGCACAAGGTAGGCGAGAAGATCACGGTAGCCGCCGACCGGCGCATAGATACGGCAGGCAATCTTGTCGCCCTTTTCGGTGATCTGTTTGTAAAGGCTCTCGCCCATGCCGTGCAGGCGTTGAAATTCAAAGCCGCTCTTGTCGGCCCCAGCCATCTCCAGGATCATGGCCACGGTCAGCGCATTATGCGTCGCGAACTGCGGGAAAATGCGCGGCCGCGCATCGAGCATGCGCCGGGCGCAGGCGAGGTAGGAGGCGTCCGTTGCCGGCTTGCGGGTGAAGACAGGATAATCGGCAAGGCCGCGTTCCTGCGCCCGCTTCACTTCAGTATCCCAATAGGCGCCCTTGACGAGGCGCACCATCATCTTGCGGTTGTGGCGCGCCGCCAATCTGTCGATGTGATCGATGACGTCGAGCGCACGCTTCTGATAGGCCTGGATGGCAAGGCCGAACCCATCCCAGCCGTCGAGCGATGGATCGCCAAAGACACGGTCGATGACATCGAGTGACAGTTCGAGCCGGTCGGCCTCCTCGGCATCGACTGTAAAGTTGAGGTCGTAGGATTTTGCCTTCTGCGCCAGGGCGAGAAGATCCGGCACCAGTTCGGCCATGACCTGGTCATGATGGGTCGCCAGATAACGCGGATGCAGCGCCGAAAGCTTGACAGAAATGCCCATGCGATCGGGGAGTTTCTTGTTACCGGTCGCACGGCCGATCGCATCTATGGCATCGGAATAGGATTTGAAATAGCCGCGCGCGTCCTTGCGCGTCCGGGCGCCCTCGCCCAGCATGTCGAAGGAGTGCCGATATCCCTTGGCCTCGTTGGTGCTGGCGCGCTTGAGAGCATCCTTGATGGTTTCGCCGAGAACGAAATGATGGCCCAGATAGCGCATGGCCTGCTTGGTCGCGGTGCGAACCGTCGGAAGGCCGATCCGCTTGACCAGAGACGAGATGACACCCTCAGGCGTTTCGCCCGGCTTGATGACTTTTGCCGACAGACCGAGCGCCCAGGCGGACGCCGACACGAACCAGGTGTCGCCGCTCGGTTCATGCTCGGACCAGTGGCCCTGCTTGAGCTTGTCTTCGATGAGCTTGTCCTGCGTCGCAGCGTCGGGCACGCGCAGCAGGGCTTCCGCCAGCACCATCAGCGCCAGGCCTTCGCGAGTCGAAAGGCCGTATTCACGCAGGAAATCCTCGACGCCGCCAATACCGCTCGCTTCCTTGCGAATCGTTGCGATATATTTGCTGGCTCTGGCATCGATGCGGCGGTTGACCTCCTCGGGAAGGGCAATCGTCTTCAGCAACGAGGCGACCAACTGCTGGTCGTCGACGGCGTAAGGCGCAGAAAAATCACTGGTGGATGGCATTTGAACGGTCATCAGGCTTCCCCTTATTGATTTTTCCCATATAATCTATTCGACTTGGCCCTTCTCACCAATGAATGTGAGATGACTGGCGAAAAAAACTATAAAGAGGGAACATTTTAGTGATGAAGAATTTGGACAGCCTCGATCGCAGGATTCTGCGCGAGCTGCAGAAGGACGGGCGCCTATCCAACACGGAACTGTCCGAGCGCATCAGCCTATCACAAACCGCCACGACAGAACGGGTAAAACGCTTGACGCGTGACGGTTATATCCTCGGGTACACCGCAAAACTCTCGCCGAAAAAGCTCGATCGCGCAATGCTGGTCTTCGTCGAGATCAAGCTGGACCGGACGACCCCCGACGTTTTTGCGACCTTCGCGGCTGCGACACGCCGAAATCCCGATGTGATGGAGTGCCACATGGTTGCCGGCGGTTTCGATTATCTGATCAAGGCCCGTGTTGCCGATATGGAGCATTACCGCCGCTTTCTTTCGGATGCGCTCCTCACGCTGCCGGGCGTACGAGAATCCCACACTTACGCCGTCATGGAAGAAGTCAAGGAATCCTCGGCGCTACCGGTTTAACGGCAGAGCCGCAACTGCCTGCACCTGTTCATGCAACCGCACATTTGTGGTGAAAACCCGGATCTTGCAGCATGAGTAGAGCGTTGGGGCAAAAGCAACGGCGCCGGGCCAGCGGCGTATCGGAGCAGACAGGCTTCTCCGACTGAGGCAACAGCCTTGCCTTCAAACTTGGAGGTGAACTATGTGGCGAAAGCCTATTAGCTTCACCCTGGAAGTGAAAAGAACCCGGACGGGCTGGACAATCTCGCTCCGGGTTCGTTTCACACTCTAGGAAAGGGGGCGGGCGCAAGCCCGTCCTCACTCCAAGAGCCAATATAGCACCAGCCAGAAATACAAGTCCACCGCTACTGTTGCAGCACCTGCTTGATGTCGATCAGGTTGGACCGAACCCGCAAAATATAGAAGCCCATGGTGGTCAGATGGTTCGGCAAGAGCCATCCGCCTTCGCTTCCATTGGCGATGATCCACGGCTGGATTCGGAGCGCGGCGCGAAGCTGTCCATCCATGCCGTCCCAAAGCTGCGTCAAGTGCTTTTCCTGCATGACCTGATTGAAGTCGACCTGTGCCGCGTTCATCAATCCGTAGTAGGCATAAAGCTGGCCATAGGCGAACCAGAACCGGTCATCGGCGCGGAAATCGAACCAGCCATAATTGTTGTTCTCGGAGCGGTCCTTCAGGATGGCCGAGGTGCCGCCGATATCGTTGGCGATACGGTCGATGAACTGGATGAGATTGTCTGCGCGCGCATCGAATATAGCATTGCAATTCTCAAGCTTGGAATTGAAGGTTCGAAGATCATTGACGGCCGAGCGGTAATAGCTCGGGGTTGGGGTCTTCGGACCAAACGGGTTCATACCGAAATACCAGGAGTCTTCGGTGAACTGCAGGTTGCCGCGTGCCTTCTGCAGGTCTGCGTCGATCTGCGACGTGCCGCGCACACGCCCGAGCGTATCGACCAACTCGACAGCCGTACGCCGCACGGCGCTGTTGATGCCGCGCTGGAACGATGCCTTGTTGTCCATGAACGGCGTATCGTCCCAGGATTTTCCGAAGAAACCGAGCTTGTAGAGGAGCATGGAGGAAATCCACGCATTCTGGTTGACATTGAAATCAGTGAGATCAGCCGTTACTTCAACGATCGCCGAGCGTGCGCAGGTCTTTGCGCCGGTCGCGGCGGCCTGAGCGACAGGCTCGCCCGCCGGCACGTTCCGGTTCTTCAGATTGTAGGTGTCGATGTAGTCGGGGTTGAAATTGGTCCAGACCTGCGTGGTGTAGAAGAAGTAGCCGTAAAGCCCGAGCCAGATGAGTACGATCAGGCCGAGAACCGCCTTGAGGATGAGACCACGCTGGCCATACCAGCTGATAGCCCACATGAACGGCCAAAGGATGATGCCGATCAGGAAGCCGATCCCGCGCCCGATATAGTAGAACAAACGGCTGAAGAAATTTATCACGGGCTCGAGCATCCTGTTTCCTCGTTACTGTTCAAGTCCATAGAGCTGTTTGTGCAGCCCTTGCCTGTCTTTCACATAGGTTGTTTTGGAGGCATCGGCAATGCGTTGCGGACAAATACACGGGTCGCTGCGAAGCCCGGTCGAGCATGGTCTTTGTCGCTACTCCAAGCCATAAAGCCGCCTCCTCAAGGCCTCCTTGTTCTGCAAATAAGTGGCTTTGAGAACATCCACGGCATGTTCCTGGTAAGCGGGTTTCCAGCCCTGATAATCGGCATAGAAGCCCGGTTTGTTGAACACATAGCGCGACAGGAAATCCCACGGCACGAAATCGCTGATCAACTGATTGACGAGCCATGCGTCGGGATGGCGCGGCAGGGCGCGCACAACCAGGAAACGGCGCTTCGGGTCGATCTCGGCCACGTTGAGCTGACCGGTCTGGCCGATCTCGCGCTTCGCGGCATTGAGGAACGGCCAGGTTCCGTCGTGATTGATCAGGGCCGCATTGGCGTGAATCCAGGTCTGCAACCAGATATGGTCGATGTTGCGGAGGTCCCGGTCCGGTTCGAGCGTCTGGATCAGGTGGCGGATGATCATCTCGCCGCGATTTTCAAGATAGCCCGATTGCTCGATCCACGAGGCGCGCGGCAGTTCTACGCGCGAGGTGGTCGCGAGAAATTGGAATACCTGTTCGGGATCCTTGATCGAAATATAGTTGACCTGCCAGGGTCGCGACCGCCGGAATCCCGGCGCGGCGGGGTCGCCAATGACGGTCGCCGTATTGTCATCGACGAACACGTAGGTACCGCCGAAATGGCTGGTCCAATAGGCGCGATGCCGGAAGATCACCTTGTCCGGTACCAGCGAATTCTCGCGGATGTCGCCGGTAACCTTGGCGAGATTGACCATGCGGGTCAGCATTTCATCGTTGCGCCAGGCGTCCGGTTCGTTCTGCAGCCGGTCGACCAGCAATCGAAGCTCGGCCGCCTGCCCCATGACATTTTCGGCTGAAAGAACCCGAAATTCCACCTGGTTGATTGACAGCAGGTCTTCGATGTCATTGACGACCGAAACCGAATCCTCGATCTCGCCATAGAGCACATCCTTGATCGTCAACGCATTGATCGCCCGCGCATTGCTTGAGAAGAACTCGTACATCAGCTGCGAGGTGTTGGAAAACTGCGTATGAACAACCGGCAGGTCGGCTTGCGCGGGGGTGAGGATGATGAAACGGCGGTTGACCCCGTTCGGATCAAGATAGGACGGATCTTTCAGCTCATCGGCGATTTCCGGCGAAAATCCGGTCCGGTCGATATTGAACAATTTAAGTTTGGTTGCAGGAAAACCAAATGATTTCAATGCTCTGTTGTACCGCACGATCAGGTGCGGCTGGTCAACGGTCAGCAGGCGCCCATAGATGAGTTCGTTTTCGTAGAGAAGGTCCATGTCTAGCACCCTCCTCCGGGCTGCCGCAATGCGACGTATCTCAGCCGAGTTGCACATAGGATCAACGCCAGAAATGCGGGCTCCATTTCACCCTCCCTTGTGGGGAGGGTAAGGACCGACGCCCGTCCGCGACAGAACTGGGACCGAACCCACCTCAAACATCCCACTGCCCCTTGGCCTTGAGCGCTTCGACTTCGCGCACAGCCTTCTCCCTCAGCCGCGCCTCGCGAACCATTTTTTCCACGGCCGCATCATCGGATTTGTCGGCATAGCGGAATTCGGAATCCGCATAGCGGTTGGTCTCCTGCACCACCATTTCCATGGTGAAAGGCTTGCGCAGTTCGGCGATCATCGCCGCCTTGTCGTCGTAGCTCTTGTGCATGAAGGTCTCGGGCTTTTCGAACCATTCATCCGGCAATTCGACATCCATCGCCCGCATCTTGATCGCGTCGGTGACATTCTTGATCGCGCGGCCGGTGAAGCGCGGCTCGCGCTCTTTGATCATGTGAAGATAGGTGCCGATGTCCGACAGTGTCTTCGGCTCACCATGTTCGGCAATGAATCGGTCGTAAACAGCCTTGAGGCCATCCTCTTGCGGTTTCGACAATTCATCATAGGCGCTCTCCACAGCCCGTTCGATTTGCTGCGCCTCGAACAGTTTGTGATCGCCCAGCGGGATCTTGTGGTTCTTGCCGGCGAGCAACGCGAAAATGTCGATATAGTCGTCCCGCGTCTGAGGCCCGTCGACCAGCCAGCGCGCGCCCGCCCGCTGGCGCAGCGCGTCATCGACATTTTCCGGATAGTTGGAGAACATGCCGAAAGCGCAATTGCCGCGCACCACCGTCGACGCGCCCGAAAAAGCCTCCATCAAAACGCCGGTGATTTCATGCTGGCCGGACGAGGCGCGGTCGTCGGAGCGTCTTGCCGCTACCTGATCAATATCATCGATGGTACCGAAACCTATGACGCGCGGATTGAGCACGTTGGTGACGAACTGCTTGCAGTTCTGCCCGGATTTCCCCTGATAGGATGAGATCTGGTCGACGCCGAAATTCTCGTAGTGGAACGGATAGCCGGCAACCTGACAATAGTCGTTGACGAGCCCGGCGATCATCTGGATCAGCGTGGTCTTGCCAGTACCCGGCGCACCGTCGCCAATGAAGGTGAAGAGAAATCCGCCAAGTTCAACAAAGGGATTGAGCTGCCGGTCGAAATCATAGGCCATCAGCATTTTCGAAAGCTTCAGCGCCTGGAACTTGGCGATGTGATTGCCGACCACCTCGTCAGGCTTCTTGAACGTCATCACCAGCGGCGTGCGCTTTCTCGACGGCGCCACATCAAATCCGTCCAGCGTAAAATCATCGCTGTCGAGCCGAAGGTGGGTGTCCTCGAAACTCCCAAGTCCGTCAAACCGGCCCTTGCGCCGCAACAGCCCTTCGATCGCCGATGCCGAGTAGGCCCTGGCGCGCGCAAGCATGGCCTGCTCGTCATTGGCTGCAGATACCGCCCTGTCTAGCCCCGCTATGACGGACTTCAGCGCATCCTGCGGCGTGTCGAAGTTGAAGTCAGGTTCAGCGATGTCGTTTGCAGGTTCGGATTCCGATTCGATCGATTGGCCGAGATAGGCGGCAAGCGCAAAAGCAGAAACGTAAGCTGCCGCTGACATAAGGCGCTTGAAATGGCCGGCGTCCTCGCCTTGCAGCGGCGCGGACGCGTTGCGCGCCATCAGGCTCTCAAGATCGCTTTGCCGCCCAAACACGTCGGCGACAGCAAGCGCGACGGCCACGCCGCGCCGCGCCCGAAACAGCAAGGTATGCTGGGCGATGGACAGCATCTGATCGTCGGGACGCACGGATTGGATGGTCTTAGCCAGCTCGACTTCGCGGGTCTTGCGCAGGCCGCCGGTGGAAATGGTGGGAACGAACCTGCGGCCCGTACCGGCAATCTCGGTTCCAGGCTTGCCCTCGCCCGTCTCAAGCGCGACAAACCGTGTTACCATCGCCTGCGCTACCGGCAGGTGCTTGACGATATCCTTTTCCCCGATGGTGGTCAGGCCGACATCCATGATGGTCTCTCCTCAAACACCGCTGATCACCTGTCCATTGGACAGGATATGCGTCTCAAAGCCAGTGAAGATGCCTTCTGCCTCGCCGGAGGCATAGAGCGCCTGATAGGCTTCGTGCGGCACCAGCGCATGCTGTTCGTAGTGGCTGACCCCTTGCCGCGACGCTTCAAGGTCATCAGTATTGATGTGAAATTCCTCGCGCGAGGGCTCCGACGAGAAGAGGCCACGCTTGCCGGGCTTCTCCGCCGTGGAGAAGACCTCCTGCAAGGTCCAGGTCAGCAGCCAGGCGTCTTCCGGTCTGCGTATGCTCTCCAGTACGTCGGCGACCTTCTGGTTATGTTCCGTGATCCCCGCCGTATAGAATGGGCCGAGTACGACCCGGCGCAACTGCTTGGGATGCAGCTCGGGGAAATCCTGATCGAGGCTCGTGGCGATCGTGATCGGCGACAGGGAATAGGCCGAATTCCTGGCCGCGAAATCATCGAAGCTCCGCGCCAGATTCGGATTGAGCAGCCCGCCGACAGGGAGCGGTATTTTCACGCTGCTGTTCAGCTTGCCGTCCTTGTCGACGAGGGTGTTCACCATGTCCTCGGAAGAATCCTCGATCGTTGCCAGGTAAATCAGCGGCAAATTGGCTGCGCCATCGAACGATGCCCAATGCACGATATAGACCGGGCGCATGGTTTTAGGATTGACTGAAACGCCAATGGTCTCCGGCAGCAGAAAAGGCGAGAACACTTCGCCCTTGTTGACCGTTTCGAGATAGATCCGCTCTGCCATCGACCGTTGCAGATCGCGCGGAAAATCGCGATTGCGCAGGATAAAATCCGCCATCTCGCTACGCAGTGCTTCCGCGGGGAGAATCGCCGCCAGCCGTTCCTTCGCATCCTTCTTGTCATTTTCGAGTTCGAGGACATTCTGGAAAACCGGAAAACCGCTATCCGCCTTCGATATGCGGAAACGCTCGGCAAAGCCGAGACGATTGCGCCAACACTCGAAAGAGGCCTTGAGGCGCTGCAGATATTGCGCGACGGTCTGAGCAACCAGATCACGCTTGTCAGGGGAGGAATCCTCATTGCTGAGAAACACGTCCAACCCATCAAGCGCAGAGCGGATAGCGCCAAAATGGCGCTCAGCCGCCGCTATATCCGCATGATCCGTCATGGATCAGCTTTGCCCGTAATTGGCAGCGTTGTGCTTCTTCAAGACCTCGGAGAAACGGCGCGAGAATGCATCGTCGGCCAGCTTCTTGCGGCGCTGGATATCCTGCGAGGAGACCATGTTCTTTTCGTGCATTTCGAGAAGGTCGCCAATATGTTTCTGGGCGGCTGCACCGACGCCCGCCATTGTTTCCTCTGCGGCGGTATCCACCTTGCTACCGAGCGTGTTGATCTTGTGCGCCACATCCTGCTGGGCTGCGGTCTTGAGCGAATCCTCAAGCGCCTTGTAGAGCACGATGCGCTGTTCGGTATCGATGGCAAGCTTGTTGATCAGCGTGCTTTGGGCGGCGATCTGGTTGTTGAGGGAATCGACGAATGTCTGGAACATGGAGGTGTAGCGTTCCAGCGTCTGGCTTTCGGCAAGCAGCTCCTGCTCCTTGGCCTGACGCTCATTATACTCCGTTGCAAGCTTCGAACGCTCGCCTTCAAGCTCGGCGCGCGTGCCTTGGTCCGTGGAAGCGGCAATACGGTTTTCGATATCGAGAAGCAGGGGATTGAGTTCTTCGATACGATTTTGCGTCGCTTCGAGGTTGGCGATGGTTGTCTTGCGCCGCTCGATGACGGTGGCGAGGCTCGTCTCGGAGGTCTTGTAGCGCTGGTCGAGAACCGCTTTCTGTTCCTTGAGTATCCCGACTATACGATCGGACTTGGCAAGAAGTTCCTGCAGATTGCCGGCCAGCGACATGTTGCGCACGCGGTCCGAACGCAACCGCTGCATCTTCTGTTTGGAGAAGACGCCGACGAATTTCTCCCAACCCGAATAGCCCTTCATGCTCTCGAACTCGGAGCCGAACACGTTGGTGGCATCTTCGAGCCCGATGATCAGTTCGGCGATATTGCCTTCCATCACCTTCTGCTGGCGTAGGACATCTTCAATGCGGGCATTTTCAATGTCGAAATCAGAGGCGCCGATCTTCTCGTCGGCGTTGGCGAACTTGTCGAGAACGACGCTGGACTGATCGATCCTGGTCCGCATATCGTTAACCATTGTCCTGGTTTTTTCGATTTCGGAATCAAAGCTTTGCAAACTCGCCATATAACTCTTCCCCTTATTGCCCAAGAAACAAACTTTACCGCGCCATGCGAATATAGACATGCCAGTTAGCAAAAAGAAGCCTACCAAAGGATGACGGGTTTCAAAGAAAGCTATAGATAATCACAACATGTCAACGGCACAGTCACAACGATGGGTTCACCTTCAAAAAGCGATCTGAAACCGATCCTTCGCATAGACTTTCCGAATAAGGAACGGCTGGGTCGTGGCAAAATGCAGTTGCTGGAACATATCCGCGCGACGGGCTCCATTTCAGCCGCGGGCCGGGCAATGGATATGTCCTATCGCCGCGCCTGGTTGCTGGTCAGCGCCATGAACAACATGTTTTCTCAACCGGTCGTCGGTTCGCAGCGCGGCGGCAAGCAGGGCGGCGGTGCAGTCGTGACCGCATTCGGCGAAGAACTCTTGAAGCGCTTTCGCATCATGGAGAAGAAGATCGAAACTGCGGTCGCAGAGGAGATAAATTGGCTCGACGCCAACCGCACCAAGGACGAACCCTCCCCTCCGCCAACCGACGATCAATAGGGTTCGAGTGCAACGGTCTTGATGATGGCGAAGACGCGGGTTCCCGGTGCAAGACCGAGCCTCTCAGCAGACAATTGAGTGATGCGAGCCAATAGCGGTGTGCCCTCACAGGCGATGCTTACATCGGCCACCCGGGCCTCATCCACACTGATCGCGCTGACGATACCTTCCAGAATGTTGAGCGCGCTCAATTGTTCGGGCCTGACGGTGGAAAGCATCACGTCCTTGGCGAGGATATGGATGCGGACCGGCTTTCCCTCCGCAACCTGAGTACCGGATACGTAGATGTATGACGACTTGAAGCCGATGGTTGCAAGGTGATGGGGGGCATCGTAATGCACGACCCTGCCTTCAATGACCGAACCGGCCTCACGCCGATCTTCGCTCAGGATCGATGACTGGTTCAATACATCGGCGGCGGCGCCCACCATTGCCACCTTGCCCTCACTCATGACGACGACCCGATCGGCGAGCCGCGCGACCTCGGCCACCGAGTGGCTGACATAAAGGATCGGAATGTTCATCTCGTCGCGCAAGGCCTCAAGATAAGGCAGGATTTCCGTCTTCCTCGTATCATCGAGCGCCGCCAGCGGCTCGTCCATTAACAGAAGCCGCGGCGACGACAACAGCGCGCGGCCGATGGCAACGCGCTGCTTTTCTCCACCCGACAGTTTTTCCGGACGCCGATTGAGCAGCGAACCGATGCCGAGGAGGTCTATGATGTTCGAAACATTGTTCGAACGCTCGGGCTTAGGCGCGAACCAGCGGCCATAATTCAAATTCTGCTGGACGGTCAGGTGCGGGAACAGTCTTCCCTCCTGGAACACAGTGGCAAAGCGGCGCTTGTGTTTGGGAACGAAGATACGCCTTTGCGTATCAACCAGCACATCGCCGTCGAAGACCACCTTCCCCTGATCGGGACTTGTCAGGCCGGCAATGATGCGGATGATCGAGGTCTTGCCCGATCCCGAGCGACCGAACAGCGCCGTGACGCCGCGCTCCGACGTGAAGGCTGCATCAAGTTCGAACGCGCCGAGGCGGTGTCTGGATTCGAACTTGAGCGTCATTCGATATCCACCCTGCGTCCGACAAGGTAGGCCATGAATTCCGACGCCATCAGCGCCACCATCGAGACAATGACGGAAATGATCGTCAGGCGGAATGCCGCCGCATCGCCGCCCGGCACCTGCGTGAACGTGTAGATGGCGGAGGACAAGGTCTGTGTTTCACCGGGAATATTGGAGACGAACGTGATGGTGGCGCCAAATTCGCCCATGGCCTTGGCGAAGGAAAGGATCATCCCCGCGATAATGCCGGGCAGTATCAATGGCAGCGTTACCGTGGCGAAGACCCACAAGGGACCCGCGCCAAGCGTACCGGCCGCATCCTCCAACTTACGGTCCACCGCCTCGACGGAAAGACGGATGCTGCGCACCATCAGCGGAAAGCCCATAACACCGCAGGCCAGCGCCGCGCCGGTCCAGCGAAACGACAGGACGATGCCGAGATAGTCGGCGAGGAAGGCCCCTATCGGACCGCGCCTGCCGAACAGGATGAGCAGAATGAATCCCGTAACGACAGGCGGAAGGATGAGCGGCAGGTGGACAAGTCCATTGAGGATGGACTTGCCCCAGAAATTTCCTCGCGCCAGAAGCACGCCAAGAAGGATGCCGAAGGGCAGGCTGGCGAGCATCGCGACCGAAGCAATCCGCAGAGTGAGATGGACGGCGGTCCATTCTTGATCGCTCAGTGAGAACCAGTCCAACGCACGCCCCCGCCTATTGCTCTATCCGGCTAGCTTACTTGAGAACGGTAAACCCTTGCTTTTCGAAGAATGGCACAGCCTTGTCGGATTTGATGTAATCAAAGAGCGACACCGCATCGGCGTTCTTGCTCTCATTGAGGATAGCGATCGGATAGATGATCGGCTTGTGGCTGTTTTCCGGGAAGGTGCCGACGATCTTCACTTCCTTGTCGGCGGCCGCATCGGTCTGGTAGACGATGCCATAGGGCGCCTCGCCCCGCGACACCAGCAACAGGGCTGCGCGCACGCTTTCCGCTCCCGCCACCTTGTTTTCGACCGAAGCCCATACGCCGAGCGATTCCAGCGCAGCCTTGCCATATTTTCCTGCCGGAACGGAATCGACCGCGCCCATGGCGAGACGGCCATCACCGAGGAGCTTTGCGATGTCAAAGCCCTTCTTGATTTCGACAGGTTCCGCCTTGTCCTTGCCTGCGACGAGGACGATGCGATTGCCAAGAAGGTTCTTGCGCGTATCTGCCTTGATCAAATTTTTCTTGGCGACATAGTCCATCCAGTCGAGATCAGCCGAAATGAAAATATCCGCCGGCGCTCCGGATTCGATCTGCTTGGCGAGCGCAGAACTTGCCGCGTAGGAGATTGTCGCTTCCTTGCCTGATTCCTTTTGCCATGCAGCCGTAATGTCATCGAGCGCGTTCTTGAGGCTCGCCGCGGCAAATACCGTGACTTTCTCCTGTGCCTGTGCCGAGGCGACCGGCATCGCCATGCCGAGCCACGCCGCCGCACATGCGGCCACCGTCATTTTGATCCATTGCCGACGTTGAATGCCCATTTAACCCTCCAGTTCAGGCGTTCGAGATATTTTTCTGAATATATCGACGGGCATCATATGGCCAGTGTTATATTTCTGCGGATATATTGACCTTCAGGATAGGAAGGATCGTCATGGTTCGAGAAAATGAGATCCGCGACAATGAGGTCGCCGTCGCAGCGCCGGATCCGGTCGATGGGGCCTTGACGTTCATCGGCAGAATTTCCACGCCTTGGACGTCCCGCCTGACCTGTCCGCGTCAGGGCCGGCATGACGGTCCCCTATGCCGGATTGAAATCTTCGAACCGTGGGTCGCGGCCCTGGATGGCGTCGCCGAATTCGAACGGCTCGAGATTCTCTATTGGCTGGACCGCTCGCGCCGCGATCTTGTCCTGCAGAGCCCGGCTAATAACGGCAAGGTTCATGGCACCTTCGCTTTGCGCTCGCCTGTCAGGCCAAACCCGATCGGGACGGCGATCGTGAAGCTCGAGAAGGTTGAGGGCGCGATTCTGTCGGTACGCGGCCTGGACTGCCTCGATGGCACACCGCTTCTCGACATCAAGCCTGATCGGACATTGTTCAAGCCTGTCGCGCCACCGCAGCCCGGTGATTTCGATACCGATCCCGCCGCCGCAATCTATTGTCAGAAGGCCTGAAGACCTGTCAGTCGATGGCCACCATCACGTCAGACGCCTTGACCACCGCATAGGCCGTATCGCCGGCCTTGAGGCCGAGTTCATCGACCGCCTCATTCGTGATCGACGCCGTAACGACTGAACCACCGACATCAATGCGGACATGGGCAGTGGTTGCGCCTTTGACGACTTCGACCACCTTGCCCTTGAGGCGATTGCGTGCGCTTATCTTCATGTGATCTCTCCCTTTGGTGCTCGTATGGCGCCACTGAAGCAGAAAACCGCTTGGGGGGACAGGACCGAGTGCGCTTGTGCGCAAGCCGCTCAACTAGAACGCCTGAAAGCCGCCCGGCGAAATGCGTCCTGTTTCTTCCTCCCAATGCTTGCGGCAAAGGGAAACATAGGCGGATTTCTCGATCGCCACCTGATCGCCCTCGGTCAGCGCATGGCCCTCAGGATCGCGGCGAACGACCATCGTCGCCTTGGCGCCGCAATGGCAGATCGTGCGGATTTCCCGCAGGCTGTCGGCAATGGCCAGCAGTTCCGACGAGCCAGGAAAGAGCTTGCCCTGAAAGTCGGTGCGAAGGCCGAAACACATGACAGGGATGTTGAGGCGATCCGCGACACGCCCCAGTTCCCAGACCTGATCCTTGGTGAGGAACTGCGCTTCGTCGAAGAACACACAGCTTAGCGGACTTGTCGCATGCGCAGCGGCGATTCGTTCGAACAGCTTGTCGTTTTCGCGATAAAGCTCCGCTTGCGCGCTGACACCCAGCCGGGAGGTGATTCTTCCAACACCGTTTTCCGCGTAATGCGCGGCGGTAAAGAGCATCGTGCGCATGCCACGTTCCTGATAATTATAGGAAGCTTGCAGCAGAAGCGTGGATTTGCCGGCATTCATTGCCGAATAGCTGAAGTAGAGTTTTGCCATGGCTTGCTTTAACCGGACTCCGTCCCGGCATGAAGCCCTCATTTCCCTTGCCCGCAACTTTTGTCGGATTTTTAACAACTGTCGCGATTTGACCGGATTTATGCGCGCCTATGCTTGAATGCCCGCGAATTTGGTGCTTGGTTCTTGCATGCATCAACCGGGAAAAACCCGGAGAGGGAGAACTACCGA
Source organism: Hyphomicrobiales bacterium (assembly GCA_900473175.1). Taxonomy (GTDB): domain Bacteria; phylum Pseudomonadota; class Alphaproteobacteria; order Rhizobiales; family Rhizobiaceae; genus Phyllobacterium. The sequence continues at coordinate 69,180 of UCKM01000015.1, forward strand.
TGAACGTACTATCCAAACTCACCATTTCTCTGGCTCTTGTCTTGTCTGCTGGCACCGCTTTTGCCGCAGAGCCCGAATCCTGCAAGACTGTTCGATTCGCCGACGTTGGTTGGACGGACATTACGGCGACGACCGCAGCGACGAGCGAAGTGCTCAAGGGTCTGGGTTATGAGACTGACACTAAGGTATTATCCGTCCCCGTCACCTATGCCTCGCTCGGCAAGAAGGACATGGATGTCTTCCTTGGCAACTGGATGCCGACCATGGCGGCGGACATCAAGCCATACCTCGAAAACAAGACCGTGGAGGATCTGGGACCCAACCTTACCGGTGCCAAATACACCCTCGCCGTACCTCAATATCTGTTTGACGAAGGCCTGAAAGACTTCAAGGACATCGCCAAGTTCAAGGACAAGCTCGGCGGCAAGATCTATGGCATCGAGCCGGGCAATGACGGCAATCGCCTCATTCTCGATATGATCTCCAAAGACAAGTTCGGCCTCAAGGATTTCCAGCTCGCCGAATCGTCCGAACAGGGCATGCTGGCCCAGGTTGCCAAGGACACGAAAGGGAAAAAACCGATCGTGTTCCTCGGCTGGGAACCGCATCCGATGAATACGAACTTCAAACTGGCCTATCTTTCCGGCGGCGATGACGTGTTCGGCCCGGACTTCGGCGGCGCCGTTGTCCACACCAACGTGCGTGCCGGTTATATCACCGAATGCCCGAACGTCGGCAAGCTCCTGACCAATCTCAAGTTCAACCTGAAAATGGAAAATGAGATCATGGGCAAGATTCTCGACGACGGCGAGGATGGCGCCAAGGCGGCATCGGAATGGCTGAAGGCCAATCCGGCAATTCTCGAAACCTGGCTTGCCGGGGTAAAGACCCTAGACGGCAAGGATGCCCTGCCGGCGGTCAAGTCGTCGCTTGGACTTTAGGGTCAGGGACCTAATGCTCGATCCCGGGTGGGATCAGCTGGAATGACGAAGAGAACATCCACCGTCCGGCGCTCAGGCCGGACGGGCGTTTCCATCATTACATGACAGAGGGATAGTTCCGCTTGGACTGGCTGACACAAGACAAGATTCCGGTAGGCAGAACGGCGAAGCAAGTCGTCGATTGGCTCACAAACAATTTCGCCTGGTTCTTCGATGGACTGGCGATCCTGATGCAGGGATTCATCGACGGGCTGATGTTCGTCCTGAAATACCCCCACCCGCTGATCATGGTCGTGATCTTTTCCGCCATCGCCTATGCGCTGCGTCGATCCATTGGCGTAACCATCCTCACCGCTCTCGGCTTCCTGTTCATTCTCAACCAGGGATACTGGCAGGAGACGATGGAAACGCTGACACTCGTGCTGTCCTCCTGCATCCTGTGCATGGGCATCGGCGTTCCGATCGGCATCATCGCCGCGCACCGGCCAAAGTTCTATGCCTCGATCCGGCCGGTCCTCGACCTGATGCAGACCTTGCCGACCTTCGTCTACCTCATCCCGGCCATCGTCTTCTTCGGCATCGGCATGGTGCCGGGCCTGCTGGCGACGGCGATTTTCGTACTGCCCGCTCCCATCCGCCTCACGCATCTCGGCGTCTCTTCAACACCGTTGCACCTGCTCGAGGCCGGTCAGGCGTTCGGAGCATCGTCGCGCCAACTCCTGTGGAAGATCGAATTGCCCTATGCCATGCCCCAAATTCTGGCTGGCCTGACACAGACCATCATGCTGTCGTTATCCATGGTGGTCATCGCCGCCCTGGTGGGTGCCGACGGACTCGGCGTTCCGGTCGTCCGCGCGCTCAACTCCGTCAATACCGCCCTGGGTTTCGAGGCCGGGCTTGTCATCGTGGTCGTCGCCATCGTGCTTGACCGTATCTTCCGTCCCGGCAAGGAGCCAGGTGAATGACCGCGATCACGCTGGATAATGTCTGTATCATCTTCGGCAAGAAGACTGACGATTCTCTTTCTCTCGCCGATCAGGGCAGGAGCCGCTCGGATATCCAGGCCGAAACCGGCCATGTGCTCGGTGTGCATAATTGTTCGATCACCATTGCTGAGGGTGAGATCGTCGTTCTCATGGGCCTGTCGGGCTCCGGAAAATCCACGCTGCTGCGCGCCATCAACCGGCTCAACCCGATCTCGCGCGGCTCCGTCGTCGTGCACAATGCCGGTCGGTCGATCGATGTCGGCAAGGCCGACAAGGCGACTTTGCGGGATCTGCGCAAACATCTCGTCTCGATGGTATTTCAGCAGTTCGGCCTCCTGCCATGGCGCACCGTCGAAGAGAATGTCGGGTTCGGTCTCGAGCTTTCCGGCGTGTCCAAGGAAGAACGGGCCAAGGCCGTGCAGCAGCAGCTTGAATTGGTCAATCTGAAGGACTGGGCCAAGCGCAAGGTCGGCGAACTTTCAGGCGGTATGCAGCAGCGTGTCGGCCTTGCCCGCGCTTTTGCCACGGGCGCGCCGATCCTGCTCATGGACGAACCCTTCTCAGCGCTCGATCCCTTGATTCGTACGCGGCTTCAGGACGAACTTCTGAGCCTCCAGGAACGTTTGAAGAAGACGATCGTCTTCGTCAGCCATGACCTCGATGAGGCAATGAAAATTGGTAACCGCATCGCCATCATGGAGGGTGGACGCATCATCCAATGTGGGACGGCGCAGGAAATCCTGCTCAACCCCGCCGATGACTATGTGGCGGATTTCGTCGCCAACATGAATCCGCTCGGCGTCCTTACCGCCGCGGATATCATGGTGCCGCTCGACCGCACGCGTCCGGCGGGACGGCCGTTTGCGGCAACCGCCCGCCCGGAAACGCCGGTGCGCGAAATCATGCAGGCTGTCGCCAAAAACAGCGGTGATGTCGGCGTGGTCGACAAGGGCGCGATCCTCGGCATGATCTCCGCTGATGACATCGTGCGCGGCTTACTGAAGCATCAGAAACAGCATTGACCGCCCCGCGATCAAAATTTCAAAGGATCGCCCTTATCGGAGAGAGGTAGCGAATAGTCAAACCGGTAAACTGACGAGAAGCTTTATTCTTCGTCGCCATTCTCGTCATCGTTGGCCTTGCCTGCGGGTTGCCAGGAATGTGGCGAGACCTTCTTCTGGGTGTTCGAATCGGTAAATATCCACCATCCGGCGTCGGTTTCGTCCCACTGCCCGCCGGTAGCCTTCAGGCGCTCCAGCGAACGATACTGCCCGATCGATTCATTCTCTTGCCCATCCTCGTCGGTCCAGAACACCTGGACCTTGCTGCCATCTTTCGGTGCGGTGGAAATCGGCTGCTTCGCGGTCATAGGCATTTCTCCCTGCAACGATACGGTGCGTGGTTTGACAGGCTAACCGAGAAAGTGCGATCAGGCAGCAGCTTTCTTCTTCTCGAGGCGCGCCCTGATGCTGGCGACGTCGGACTTCGGCGTCGCCGCAAACAGCGTCTTCGTATAGTTGTGCTGCGGATTGGAAAACACCTCGTCGCGCGTGCCGTATTCGACGACTTCGCCGTAATACATCACCATCACCTCGTCGGCGATATAGCGCACCACCGAAAGATCGTGGCTGATGAACACGTAGGTGAGGTTGAACTCGTCCTGCAGATCCGCCAGCAGGTTGAGCACCTGTGCCTGCACCGACAGATCGAGCGCCGAGACCGGCTCGTCGAGCACCAGCAGGCTCGGGCTCAGCATCAGCGCGCGCGCAATGGCGATACGCTGGCGTTGGCCACCGGAGAACATGTGCGGATAGCGATTATAATGTTCCGGTCCGAGACCGACCTTGACCAGCATCTGCATGGCAAGGTCGCGCCGCTCCGCCGCTGTCTTCTTGGTGTTGAGCAGCAGTGGTTCGCCAAGCACTTCGCCGATCTTCTGGCGCGGATTGAGCGACCCGTATGGATTCTGGAAAATGATCTGCACCTTGCGGCGCAATTCATGCGTCACGCGATCCCTGGCGATGTTGATGGGCTTGCCTTCGATCAGTAGTTCACCCGAAGTCTGCGGATCGATAAGGGTGAGGATGCGTCCAAGGGTAGACTTGCCGCAACCGCTTTCGCCAACGATGGCAAGCGTCTTGCCCCGCTCAAGGGTAAAACTCACGCCCTTGACCGCACGCACGGCCTTTGCCTTGCCAAACATGCCGCCGCTAACGTGATAATCGCGAATGATATTGCGGCCTTCGAGTACGATCTCGCTCATGATGGCACTCCTGCGTTGGCCGCTTCGTTCTTCATGAAGTCGGCAACAGTCGACAGGCGATCGCCGGTGGCGTTTTCCGGCAGGGCGGAAAGAAGGGCACGTGTATAGGGGCTCTTGGGCGCTTCGAAGAGGGTGAGCACGTCGGCCTCCTCCATCTTGCGGCCCTTGTATTGGACGATGACGCGATCGGCGGTTTCCGCCACGACGCCCATGTCATGGGTGATCATGATCAATCCCATGCCGTGCTTCGCCTGCAGGCTGACAAGAAGATCGAGAATCTGCTTCTGGATGGTCACATCGAGCGCGGTCGTCGGCTCGTCCGCGATCAGCAATTTCGGATTGCAGGCAATTGCTATGGCAATCATCACGCGCTGGCACTGCCCGCCAGACATCTGATGCGGGAACGAGTTCAAACGTTCTTCCGGCGTGGGGATGCCGACTTGTTGCAGCAATTCGATTGCGCGCTTGCGCCGCGCCTTCGCATCCATCTTCATGTGAACCTGCAACACCTCTTCCAGCTGGAAACCGACCGTGAAGCAGGGGTTGAGGCTCGCCATCGGTTCCTGGAAGATCATGGCGACATCGCGGCCAACAATTTCCCGCCGCTGTTTCGTCGTCATGGTCAAGAGGTTATGGCCATCGAAGATCATGCTGTCGGCCGTGACCGTTGCCGTCTTTGGCAAGAGGCCCATGACCGCAAGCATCGCGACCGACTTGCCGGAGCCGGATTCGCCGACGATCGCCAGAACTTCGCGCGCATCGACCGACAGGTCGATCCCCTGCACGGCCATGAACAGGCCGGCACTGGTATCGAAGCCAACCGAGAGGTTCTTGATTTCAAGCAAAGCCATCGCGTCAGCTCCTCTTCAGTTTCGGGTCGAGGGCATCGCGCAAACCGTCGCCGACCAGATTGATCGCAAGAACGGTGATGAGGATTGCAAGGCCAGGAAATGTGACGACCCACCAGGCGCGCAGGATGAACTCGCGCGCTTCTGCGAGCATCGTGCCCCATTCCGGCGTTGGCGGCTGGGCACCCATGCCGAGGAAGCCGAGGGCCGCCGCTTCAAGAATGGCGTTGGAAAATGACAAGGTTCCCTGGACGATCAGAGGTGCCAGGCAGTTCGGCAGGATGGTCTTGAACATCAGGCGCAGATGGCCGGCACCGGCCAGCTTGGACGCTATGACATATTCGCGATTTTTCTCGCTCATCACCGCCGCGCGCGTCAGACGCGCGAAGTGCGGCTGCAGGACGAGCGCAATGGCGATCATTGCGTTAAACAGGCCGGGTCCCAATATCGCAACGAGCACCAGCGCCAGGAGCAGCGGCGGGAAGGCCAGGATAATGTCCATGATGCGCATGATCAGCGCATCCACCCAGCCGCGGAAATACCCGGCGAGCACGCCAAGTATGACGCCTGTGAACATCGAAATGGTGACGACGATCAGACCGATGAACAGCGAGAAACGCGCGCCGTAGATCAAGCGTGAAAGGAGGTCGCGGCCGACAGCATCCGTTCCGAGCAGGAACATCGAGTTGCCACCCGTCTGCCAGGACGGCGGCGTGAGCAGGGCCTCGCGATATTGCTGATACGGCGCATGCGGCGCAATCACCGGGGCGAGTATGGCGACCAGCACCAGAAGCACCAGAATGACAAAGCCGATCACGGCGCCCTTGTTGACGCTGAAATAGAACCAGAACTCCGACAACCGCGCCATCCGGCCCGATGATTGGGGCGTGGCAAGCGGTACGGGCGGGGAAACTTCGTTAGTCACTGTTCCTCACTTTACGCGAATGCGCGGGTTGACGACCGCATAGAGCAGATCGACAATCAAATTGACGGTCATGACGATAAGAGCGACCAGCATCAGGCCGCCCTGTACGACGACATAGTCGCGCTTGGCGATGGCGTCGATCATCCACTTGCCAATGCCGGGCCATGAGAAGATCGTCTCTGTCAGGATGGCACCGGCCATCAACAGGCCCATCTGCAATCCGATCGTGGTAATGACGGGGATCATTGCATTGCGCAGCGCATGGACGCCGATCACCCGCTTTGGCGCAAGGCCCTTGGCCCTGGCCGTGCGCACATAATCCTCGCCAAGCACTTCAAGCATGGCTGAACGGGTCTGCCGGGCGATCACCGCGAGCGGAATGGTGCCCAGCACGATGGTCGGCAGTACCAGATGCGAGAAGGCGGATTTGAACGCGCCCTTTGGCCCCGAAATCAGGCTGTCGATAAGCATGAAGCCGGTGGTGGGCTTGAAGAAATAGATCAAGTCCATGCGGCCCGAAACCGGGGTCCAGTGCAGGATACCTGCGAAAAGGATGATCAGGAGGATGCCCCACCAGAAGATCGGCATCGAATAGCCGACGAGCGCAATGCCCATGCTCAATTGGTCGAAGACCGAGCCGCGCTTGACCGCGGCGAAGATGCCGGCGGGAATGCCGATGATGACGGCAAACAGCATGGCGCAGATGCTGAGCTCAAGCGTTGCCGGAAAGAGCGTCAGGAAGTCGGCAAGGACAGGCCGCTTGCTGGCGATCGAAGTACCAAAGTCCCCGTGGAATATGTTCCACACGAACGAGAAATACTGTTCCCAGATCGGCCGGTTGAAGCCGAATTGATCCATCAACAGCTGATGCCGTTCCGGGGTCATGCCGCGCTCGCCCGCAAGGGCGATGACGGGATCTCCAGGGAGCAGACGGATGAAGATAAAGGCTATGAAGCTGATGCCAATGAACGTTGGAATCAGCAGCAGCACACGGGATGCGATATAGCGAAACATGGCAACCTGAAAAAATGCGGTACCGGCCGGGGGGCCGGTACCGCGAGGAGTGAATTACTCGGTGATGTCAACGGCTTCGAAGTTGTGCACGCCAAACGCACTCGGAACATATCCGGTTACGTTCTTGGTCATCGCCGTGGTCACGAGCGAGTGAGCCAGCGTTGCCCAGGGAGCTTCGCGCTTGAATACGACCTGCGCTTCTTCATAAAGCTTGGTGCGTTCAGCAACGTCGGAAACCACAGCGGCCTTATCGATCAGGGCAGTGAATTCCTTGTTGCACCATGCGGCGCGGTTGGAGCTGCCAACGGCCTGGCACGACAGGAGCGTTGCCAGGAAGTTGTCCGGATCGCCATTGTCGCCGGTCCAGCCGATGATGACGGCGCCATCATGCTTCGGATCGGAAGCGCGCTTCAGATATTCCTGCCAATCGTAGCTGACGATCTCGACCTTGACGCCAACCTTGGCAAAATCGGACTGCAGCAGTTCCGCCGTGCGGCGGCCGTTCGGCATGTAGGGACGCACGACCGGCATCGCCCAGATCTTCATGGAAAGATCCTTCACGCCAGCCTTTTCGAGGGCTGCCTTTGCCGCTTCAGGATTGTATTCGTCATCCTTGATCGACGTGTTGTAGGACCACATCGTTGGCGGGATCGGGTTGATTGCAGGCTTGCCCTGGCCGAGATAGACGGCATCGACGATAGCCTTCTTGTCGATGGCCATGTTGAGCGCCTTGCGCACTTCCGGCTTGTCGAATGGCGCCTGCGTCGTGTTGTAGGCAAGCGTCGAAACGTTCAGGCCGCTTTCCTGGATAACCTGCAGGTTGGCGTCGGCCTTGAGGCCTTCGACGTCTGCCGGATCAGGATAAATTGTCAGCTGGCATTCGCCGGCCTTGAGCTTCTGGACACGGACAGCCGCATCCGGCGTTACCGCGAAGATCAGGTTGTCGAGCTTGACCTTGCCCTTCCAGAATGTCGGATTGGCTTCATAGCGGATTGCCGTATTCAGCTGATAGTCAACGAACTGGAACGGACCAGTGCCGACCGGCTGTTCGTTGAATTTCTGCTGAGCGCCCTCAGCCTGAAGCTTGTCGGCATATTCCTTCGACACGATGGACGAGAAGTCCATGGCGAGGTTGGCAATCATCGGTGCGTTCGGCTTGGTCAACGTGATCTTGACCGTGAGGTCGTCGACCTTTTCGACGGACTTGACCAGCTTGGGGAAGTCCATGCCTTCGAAATACTCGTAGGAAGCGCCGTCGACATACTTGGCCCACGGGCTGCCTTCCTTCTGGCGCTCGAAGGAGAACACGACGTCATCGGCATTCAGGTCACGCGTCGGCGTGAAATAGCTCGTGGTCTGGAATTTTACGCCTGGACGCAGCTTGAATGTGTACTGGAGGCCGTCATCGGAGATCGTCCAGCTTTCAGCCAGTGCCGGCTCGACTTCGGACTTGCCGGGCTTGAATTCAACGAGCTTGTTGAAAACGGCCTGTCCCGTCGCATCGAGCGTTTCGCCGCCCGTGTACAGCGCCGGATCAAAGCCGCCGGGGGCAGCTTCGGAACAATAAACCAGCGTTTTGGCCGAGGCTCCACCTGCCATCAGCCCACCCGTCAGCATTGCGAGCGCCGTGGCCGCAAGGAGTTTCTTGTAGGTATACATCTTTTCCACCTTCAGAGGTTTTTTGTGTTGCAGGCCCCCATGCCTGCAACGAAAGTCGCATGGAAGCCTTTGCCATGTCGCAATGCAAGCAGATTCATTCGCAGTCAACCCGTAGACGGACGCATAATTGACGATTCTGGGGAAAGTCTCCCTATAAGGAAAAAAAATAGTGAAATTACCCATAAATCCGTCCACTGACTTCCGGTATGGTGGGTACAACCCATCACAAGTTTAACGCGAAAAAGGCGCATTTGGCTTGCGGCGAGGCATTTCCAGTCTGGTTATGCGCAAAAACTCGTGCGACAAGTCATGTTATCGCAAAGGGAGAGCCAATCTTGGACGCAAAAGGCCAAACTGCAATCGTCACGGGCGGCGGATCCGGTCTCGGCGCCGCGACCGCGCGCGCTCTGGCACAAAAGGGTGCGAGGGTTGCCCTCATCGACATCAATCTCGACGCGGCCCAGAAGGTCGCCGACGAAATTGGTGGTCTCGCTCTTTCCTGCAACGTCTCGAGCGCCGGGGATGCGGAGAAGGCAGTCGCGCGCGTTGTGGACGAACTTGGCCCGCCGCGCATCCTTGTCAATTGTGCCGGCATCGCCAATGCCGGACGCATTGTCGGCCGGGACGGGCCGCACGACCTTGAGCTCTATCGCCGGGTGATCGAAGTCAATCTCATAGGCTCGTTCAACATGCTGCGGCTTGTCAGTGATGCCGCGTCAAAGCTTGAACCGCTGGAGACCGGCGAACGTGGTGTCATCATATCGACGGCATCGGTCGCCGCCTTCGACGGGCAGATCGGCCAAGCTGCCTACGCGTCTTCAAAGGCGGGAATTGCCGGCCTCACATTGCCCGCCGCTCGCGAGCTTGCGCGTTTCGGCATTCGTGTCATGGCAATCGCGCCGGGCATTTTCGGCACGCCCATGGTGCTTGCCATGCCGCAAGAAGTGCAAGACTCGCTTGCCGCCTCGATCCCCTTTCCTGCAAGACTGGGCAATCCGGAGGAGTATGCGGCGCTGGCGCTCCACATCATCGAGAATCCCATGTTGAATGGCGAAACCATTCGGCTGGACGGTGCGATCCGGATGGCCCCGAAATAGCATTGCGGTAATGGAGCCGCGGCAAAGCAACCTGCCAAGTTGCCAGTTATCAATGTCGGTCAGGGAATTTCCATTGCATTGAGCTGTCGGCCAGGGATCGCTGTGTGACGGGCGCCTTTCATAATTTGGTCCCAATCGGCGCGGTATCTGTGCGCCATACGGACGAGATGATTTTAGCCGACACGTCGGGTGGTCGCACCGTCCGATGCATCCAATATCGAAAGCCAATATGATGAGAATAATTAGCGTCATGCTCTTGCTGCCGGTCGCATTGGCGGGCCCTGCCCGGGCCATGGATAGCGGCGCAGCCGATGAGCTGGAACGGCTGGATCCGCAAACGCGATTGGAACAGCGATGTGACCTCGAAGCGATGGAACGCATCCATAAGGATCCTGCCAGGCTCGTGCCTGACGAACTCGTCGCCTATGCTTTCGAAGAGCCCAAGATCAAAGGGGACAAGATCCGGTCAAGCGGAGCGGCCTTTCGCAGCAAGGGTGAGTGGTATCACCTCTCCTATACGTGCTCGACATCGCCTGACCACATGACTGTCCTGACGTTCCAGTATGCGATCGGCCAGATGGTGCCCCATGATCAATGGGCGCACCACTATCTGGTCCCATAGAAAAACCGGGCTTTCGCCCGGTTATCGCAACGCATATCAATCAAACTAGTTGAGGGCGTCCGGGCGATCCTGCGCAAGCAGCATCTGGCCGATCGCGTCCACGGCCTTTGCGTTCGGTGCCTGATAGGCAAGCACGCTCGGGTCGCTGGCTGCCGTCGTCGCCGGCACCGGTTGTGCCACCTGGACAGTCTGGATCGTTGATGACCGGTAATCCATTGCCTGCGGCGGCGGATCGATCGGCACCGCCACCCTGGTGGCGGTAAATGTCACCGGCGTTATGTCCGCTTGGGCCACCAGAACCGGCTGCTGCATCGCCTGGCTCACGACACGGCCAGATGTCGGCGTGGATGCGGTCGGAACCGCCCGCGCTGCCGCGCTGGCCACTTGAACGCCAAGTACCCCATTGTTGCCTCTGCCGCCATTCATTCTCAGGCTGGCGATATAGGCATTGGCGATCGCCTTGCTGGCATCCTTGGTCGCAATGTCGGCGGTGTTGTAGCGATCGCGCTTCTCGTAGAACGCGTTGCCGCCGGCCACGACGGTGTAGTGCATATTTTTGTATGGAAAGCGAAGACCTGCCGTATGGAAATACATCGCATTCTTCACCTTGGGATTGCGCTCGCCCTTGAGCACGGCATCAGCCGCTGCCTGGACGTCCGGCAAGGCCGCTGATTGCATCGGGCGCGACAGCACGCCGGGCGCAAACTGTCCGGCCTGGCCGACGACGCCACAAATCGAGTTGCCCCATTTGCCGGAATCGAGCCGGTTCATCACCACGGTTCCAACTGCGACCAGGCCGTCCTGGCTTGAGCGATTGGATTCGAAGAACATTGCCCGCTCAAGGCATTCCTTGTCCTTGGGTGTATAGGCATAGGAGGTAGTCTTGCTACCGTTACTCAGATTGGCCGAAAGCCTGGAGTGTTGTGCAGTTTGCGTGCAACCACTGACAAGTCCAGCGGCCGCTACGATGCCCGCAATAGAATGGATCTTCCACTTAGCGAAGCCGATCACGAAGCAATTCTCATCGCTGTTGTTCCTGCTGGTGAAGGTGCTCACAGAATGAGCTCATTTAGGGCCAAACAATGGCAAAGATGACATTAACGTTACATTACACAATCATCCTTTTGAAATCATGAAGTTATTTTATTCGGTTCAACAGCAAAAAAATTCCAATAATGGCAAAATTAAGAATTCATTTACCGTGTTTGACGTAAGCTGGACGCAAGTGATCAGCTCAAAGGCCCGACGATGCGCACGCTTTCAGCCCGGTACGATACCCGCGAATCACTCGTGGATGCACTGAAGGAACTGATTGCGCTGCAGGTGCCGGCTGAGCATGTGGCGCCCGTCCTGTGCACAATCGGACCTGTCGATCTCGACCTGCTCGCCGACTGCATGAACGATTACCACCTCATCGACAATCACTCTGTCGCCGCCTGATCACGACGCACCTCCTCAAATCGCTTGTTCGCCCGTTCCCCACGAACTATCAATCGTTATGGGCCGACGGCCTGAGGAATGAGGAAGCACCGTGACCGAAAAGATGGATGTACTTCGCGACGTCGATGAGGGCGCCATCCGCCTTGCTCGCACCTTGCTGCGCACCGCCCGGCATGCAGTGATTGCGACGCTTGATCCGGCATCCGGCGACCCGATAGCCACGCGCGTCGGATTCTCGACCGATCATGATGGCACGCCGATTATTCTCGTGTCGGCCCTGGCCGCACACACGCCAGCCCTTCTCGCCGATCCGCGCTGTTCGCTGCTGGTTGGCGAACTCGGGAAGGGTGACCCCCTCGCCCATCCACGCATGACCATTTCTGCGAAAGCCCGTGAGATTGAACGCGGAAGTCCCGAGTATGCACGCATCGAACGGCGCTATCTCTCCCACCTGCCGAAGTCGAAGCTCTACGCCAGCCTTGGCGATTTTCGCTTCTTTCGCCTTGAACCGGATAACGCCAAGCTCAATGGGGGATTTGGCCGGGCCTATCAATTGGCCGCAAGTGAATGGCTGAGCCTCAATCCGGCCAATGAGGAGCTTGCAGCAGCCGAACAGTCCGCCATCGACCATATGAACAAGGATCATGCCGAGGCGATCGCGCTCTATGCCCGCTTTTATGCAAAGGCCGCCGATGGAAATTGGCGGATGACCGGCATCGATGCCGACGGGTTCGATCTCGCCAATGGCGACGATGTGTTGCGCATCTTCTTTGCAGAACCGCTGACTTCGGCCAAGGACATGCACATGACACTGGTGCGAATGGCGGGCGAAGCACGGGCCGGGCTGGAGCCAGCACAGCCTTCCGCATGACCGCTCCAACGCTTCATGACCCCGACCCCCGCGTGATCCGCATAACCGATGCAGCGGATGAGCGCCTTGTGCCCTATCGGAACGTGCGAGAGCGCGATCTGGTCGGCCGCGAGGGCCGCTTTATCGCGGAAGGCAAGGTCGTCCTCAATGTACTCCTATCCAATCCGGCATTTGCCGTTGAATCCCTGCTGATCCTCGAAAATCGGCTTTCCGGGCTCAATGAGCAGTTGGCGCTATGCCCTGATGATGTTCCGGTCTATTGCGTCACGCGGGAAACGATGGATGCAATTGCCGGGTTTCCCATGCATCGCGGCATTCTTGGCGTTGGCAGGCGTAGCACGCCCCAATCCGTCGACGCGCTGATCGAGATGATGCCGCCCCGAGCCCTTGTGGTCGTTCTTTGCGGCATTTCCAACCACGACAATATGGGGTCGATCTTTCGTAACGCCGCAGCCTTTGAAGCGGACTGCGTCCTGATGGATGAGACCAGTTGCGACCCGCTCTACCGCAAGGCAATTCGCGTCTCGGTGGGTGCGGCACTGAAGGTCCCTTTTGCCCGGGAGGAATCGATCGAATCGATCGTGAGCAAGCTGCAGCGAAGTGGCTTCAGCCTGTTTGCCTTGAGCCCGTCCGGAACAACGAGCATCCACGATGCTGTACCGTCACCGCGCACGGCGCTGCTGCTCGGCACCGAAGGCGAAGGGCTGCCGAAGTCGCTGCTACAGCAACTGCAGACGGTAAGAATTCCGATGTCTTCTGGCTTCGACAGCCTCAATGTCGCGACCGCTTCAGGCATCGCCCTGTCGCGGTTCAGCCGTTTTGCCGGCCTCTGACGCGGCCGCCTGCAGTGCCCGGACCCGGTCGGCAATGCTTACGATGGCCTCGCCATTTTCGTCGTAGACCGCAGGAACCTCGCTCTTTGCCTTCGACAGCAGCTCGTTGATCGGCGAGGCCGGACCTTCGAGCCGCGCCACCATGGCCACGACCTGTGAGGCGAGCGTGTTCATCGTTTCGCGCAAGACCTTCGATTCCTGCGCCTGGACCAGCGCTTGCTTGCCGCGCGGCACATCGACGACCGACGAGCCTTGCTCGCGTCCGTCCGCAAGCACCTTGCGCAAGCGCTCGTTGATGCGTTCTATTTCCTTCTCACGGCGGGAAAGCATGGCCTCCGCATCGGATAATTTGGTCAGGAGCGCGGCGGCCTGTTTCTCGAATTCGGCGCTGCGCTTGGCCTCCTGCGCTGATGAATGTTGCAGGGCCTTCAGATCCGCCTCGGCCTTGCGGCGCTGTTCGTCACCGTCGCGTTTGTCCTGGCGTGCTTCCTTCAATTCGTCCGACAGGTTTTCGATCCGGGCAGCTTGGGCCGCCAGTTCAATTTGCAAACTATCGGAGTTGATCGAAAGGCTCGCTATGCGCCGATTGAGAAGCTCAATTTCGGTCGAGCGCTGATCGAGCGTTTTCTCGGTGCCGCTCAAATTCCTGGCGGATGTCTGCAGGCTTTGCTGGTGCATGTCGAGACCGCTTTTGAGTGCGGCAATGGTCTCGTCACGTGCGGCAAGGTCGGCGGTGAGGTTACGCACAAGCCGCTCCTTCTCGCCGAGCTCGGCCAAATGCAGCGCTGCCTTTTCCCGCACGCCATCGAGGATCAATTCGAGCTTGCGCTCGGCCATGGCATGCTCGGCACGCAGTCCATCCCTTTGTGCCTGTATCTCATTGAGCGTCAGCGGCGTTTCGGCTTCGACATGTCTGCGGGTAAGCAGCATAGCCCGGCGCCAGATGGGCGGCGCAATCAAAAACGCCAGCAAGACAGCGCTCAGAATTCCGAGAGCAAAATATAACGCAGACTGGATCACGATTGAGGTCCTGTTCGGGTCAATTCAAGGGCGCACCCCTTGCCGTCATCCTCGAGCCTGAACTCGAGGACCCCACAGCAAGGGAGCACCGTTATCTCACATCACGCGAGGTAATCCAGAGTCAAAGTAAATTAACGGCATTTGAACGGCATTTGGATGCGGCGGGCACAGGGCCATGAGCGACTTAAAACGGATTCCATGTCGCCGTCTGCGTCAGCTTCAGATAGCCGACATTGACGCCAAGCCGCGCCCCGACCCCAGTTCTGATCGGTACGAGCAGCACCTGATTGCGCTTGAGCACGTTGAACCCAACGCCGGCAAAGAGATAGGCCGAGCCCGCAACACCGACAAACCGGCCATAGAGATTCTGCACATCGTCAAGGTTATAGACGAGCATCATGACGCGGGAGCCCTGCCCGCCGAAATCCCAGCCGATCGATGGTCCCTGCCAGAAGGTTTTGTGATCGCCGGCGTTCTTCGTATAGAGCGTGCCCTCGCCATAGGTCAAACCACCGATCAGCGCACCCGATCCTTCCTCGCCGAGAACATAGCCGTTGGGCAGGCCATAACTCTGGAAGACTTTCTCGACAGCCGTGGCGAGCCCGCCAGATGTTGATCCGAAGAACCGCTGGCCGGAATTGATGACCTCTTCCATCGTATAAGTTTCTTGCGCGCGCGCCGTCTGCGCCTGGGCGACAACAAGGGACACGAGTGTCAGGAAGAGAAGAAAGCCACGGTTCAAAGACAAGAGTAGAGACGCCATCGTAATTCCTTTTGGCTGTTCGCTTCTTTGCCTGACGCCTGATACGGGGAAATGCAGATCTTGCGCCTGCTTGCTGATTTGATGTTCTATTTAAGGGGCTAAACCTTGTATAAAAGTTTATGAATCGATCTTGGCATTTCAATGACTTGCAAAGATTGGCAAAAACGCTGGAATTTCAGCATTCACAGGCTTTGACCACGACGTTCTTGCCGATCAGGATCAGGCTATGTATCCAAATGGACCAGAAATCTGGGTGATTCGCGCCACGACTGATTCGCGATGATCTTCGAACCAACCGGCCAATTCTCCAGGAGACGCCCTTATGACATTGCCCGTTATTCTCTCGGCAACGGACCTCGGGGCGCTCCTGAGCAGCCGCATCTGCCACGATATCATCTCGCCGGTCGGCGCCATCAATAACGGGCTGGAACTGCTTGAAGAAGGCGGCGCCGATGAGGACGCGATGAACCTCATCAAGTCCAGTGCCCGTAGCGCCTCGGCGCGCCTGCAATTCGCGCGCATTGCTTTCGGCGCCGCAGGCTCTGCCGGCGTTCAGATCGATACCGGCGATGCCCAGAATGTCGCCAACGAATATATGAAGGGCGAAAAGGCGCAGTTCAGCTGGGCAGGCACCCGCGTGCTTCTGCCGAAAAACAAGGTCAAGCTGTTGCTCAATCTGGTGCTCATTGCCAATGCCGCCCTGCCCCGCGGCGGCACGCTTTCTGTTTCGCTGGAGACGCCGGAGACGGAACCCCGCTTCGTCCTCACCTCGCGCGGGCCGATGCTGCGCGTTCCGCCGAAATTCCTCGAATTGCACAGTGGCAAGGTTCCGGAGGAGCCAATCGACGCCCATGCGGTCCAGCCCTACTACACGTTGCTGCTGGCGCAGGAAGCCGGCATGACCATTTCTATCCACGCGACGCCGGAAGAGATCGTTTTCACGGCGGCGTGACAACTTCATAAAAGTTGCATCAAAATTTACCATCAACCTTGGGTGTTTGTTCACCCAAGGCCTGCTAGTCTTTTACCCGAACACCACACTTGCTTGGGTTACGGGGGTATTCCAATTGCTACGTTGCATGGTCGTCGATGGTTCGCCTGTCGTCAGGAAAGTTGCGCGCCGGCTCATCGCCAGTGACACCACCGTGGTGACGACGGCCGATTCCGGCTTTCAGACAGTCGCCGCCTGCAGCGTCGAGATGCCCGATGTCATCATCCTCGACAGCGCGATTTCCGACATGCCGACACCCGACATCATCACCCAGCTTCGCGCCTTGCCGGGCGGCGCCAACAGCAAGATCTATCTCTGCTTGCCGGAAATCGACGTGACCAAGATCATGCGTGCCAAGCGCGCGGGCGCGGCGGGCTACCTGCTCAAACCCTTCAATCGCACGTCGATCGCCGAAATCCTGCCCCAGGTGCCTTTGGCGGGCTAACGGTCATTGTTACCGATCCGCCCGCTCCCGCGTTTTCTCTGCGAATGCCAAAGAAAAAGGCTCCGCAAAACGGAGCCTTTTCACATGGTTTCGCTTATGCGCCCGATCAGGCGATTTCGCGCAGTTCCGTCGCATCGGGTTCGCGCAGCACATAGCCACGGCCCCAGACCGTCTCGATATAGTTGATGCCGTCCGATGCCGAGTCGAGCTTCTTGCGCAGCTTGCAGATGAAGACGTCGATGATCTTCAATTCGGGCTCGTCCATGCCGCCATAAAGATGGTTGAGGAACATTTCCTTGGTGAGCGTCGTGCCCTTGCGCAGCGAGAGCAGCTCCAGCATCTGGTATTCCTTGCCGGTCAGGTGAACGCGCTGGCCGCTGACTTCGACAGTCTTGGCGTCAAGATTGACCACCAGGTCGCCCGTGGTGATGACCGACTGGGCATGGCCTTTGGACCGGCGCACGATCGCGTGGATACGGGCAACCAGTTCGTCCTTGTGGAAGGGCTTGGTCATGTAGTCGTCGGCGCCAAAGCCGAGACCGCGAACCTTGTCCTCGATCCCTGCCATGCCGGAGAGGATCAGGATCGGTGTCTTCACCTTCGACAGGCGAAGTGTCCTCAACACTTCATAGCCGGACATGTCCGGCAGGTTGAGGTCGAGGAGGATGATATCGTAGTCGTAGAGTTTGCCGAGATCGACACCCTCTTCGCCCAGATCCGTCGTATAAACATTGAAGCTTTCCGACTTGAGCATCAGTTCGATGCTCTGGGCCGTCGCACTATCGTCTTCGATTAAAAGAACCCGCATATCATTCCCCTTTTCCCGCCGCTGAAATGGGTTGCCGTGCAATCCCGAAGTCAGGTCGCGAAACAAGCCGTTTCCATAACGTTAAGATTGCCACCGAATGGTTAACAAAATCTAATTCCGCTTTGCAAGGGCCTTTGACTCTTAATTTAAGGATCAAGGGCACCGCATTGATTCATAAGGTCAAGTCGCCGGCCAAAAACCATCAGACAGAGCTTCAGGTTCAAGAGCTAAGCGATTCATTCGACTCGATAAAGTCTCCGCCTAAAAACTTCAGGTTTCGATTTACCGAGCTTTAAGTCTTAAGGCGTATGATTAATGCTGAACGTAAAGGAAAGGTTACCAGACGGGACTGCCTTTAAGTTTTTGTTTCATTTTCCCGAAGTGATTCGGGTGAAATGTCAGCCGGATGATCCGCTGCCGCAAGTTTGGCAGCTTTCGCGTACTGGCTGTGTCGTGGCGTTGAGGGGGTAGTGAGTATGAAGTCGCATGAGGGTTTGGTTCGGCTGAAGCTCTTTCAGGTCAAGGAAAAACGCCGTCAACTCGGCCAGCTCGATCTGATGATGGGTGAGTTCGAACGCATGGCCGCGGAACTGGACGCGCAGATCCTCTCGGAAGAGAAGAAGGCCGGCATTACCGACATTTCGCACTTTGCCTATCCGACGTTCGCCAAGGCGGCGCGCCAGCGTCGTGACAATCTCTTTGATTCCATCCGCGACCTGAAGGCACAGAAGGATGAAGCGGAAGCTGCCCTTGCCGAATCGGAAGCAGAGCTTGCAAAGGCCGAGGCGCTCGAACAGCGCGACGGCAAGCCGCGCGACGAAGAAATCACCCTGACCGACAGACGGGCAATGATCGGCTGATCCCACTTGGAAAATGTCCTGAGAATCAGCCTGGGCAGCTCTAGCGCTGCTGGATCACATCCGCCCACTCTTCATGCCCGAGCGATTGCGCCCGCATGAAGGGGCAAAGCGGAATGATCTTCCATCCTCCTGCCCGCGCATCCTCCACGGCATTCAAGGCCAGCGCCTGCCCCACGCCTTGGCCGCGCAGTGCATCAGGCACTTCCGTGTGATCGATGATGATCAGATGCGGACTCGCGCGCGAGAATGTCATTTCGGCTTCGTGGCCCGAGACCACAGCCACATAGCGTCCGCCCTTTCCTGTCTCTTCCTTCTCGATCCTGATGTCGTTCGTCATTCATCAACTCCTTGACGTTCGTGGCGTGCTGCCGTCATGCATATGTGTGCTTTAAACCATCTTTGCCACGGAACGCCCATGCCGCCCGCGCGATTTCTCATCCCGATTTTCCTTTTCGTCGCAACCTTCGCGCTCGCCCTTGGCCTGACCATGCCGCTGATGAATGTGAGCAAACTTTACTTCTTTGACGAAAACCCGTCGCTCCTTGCCATTATCGGCTCGCTCTGGACGGGCGGCGAATGGCTGCTCGCTGCGATCGTCACGTTGTTTTCGATGGTCTTGCCCATTGCAAAACTTGGCGTCGCGCAACTGGCGGCCATGCAGGTCCCGGCTGCTGCCCATGCCCTGCATCGCTGGATCGGCCTTCTGTCCAAATGGTCGATGCTCGACGTGCTGCTTGTGGCGCTCGTGATTTTTGGCGCCAAGACCAGCGGACTTGCCACCGCAATCGCCCAGCCTGGCCTGTGGTTCTTCACCGCCTCGGCTTTGCTGTCGGCGCTTGCCACCCACCTCATCGTTCGCGCAGAGCGAGCCTGACTGGCAAGGCTCCAAATGGGAAAAGGCTGGTCTTGCGACCAGCCCCTCCAACATTCACTGCACCATCATCTAATGACGATATTGCTGTATCCGGGTCGTTCGGAGGCCAGCCAGCCCATGATCGGAGATCGAGGACTGCCAGGACAGGAACTCCTCCACCGTCAACGTATAGCGTTGGCAAGCTTCCTCAAGACTAAGAAGACCACCGCGCACAGCGGCAACCACCTCAGCCTTGCGGCGAATGACCCAACGCCGCGTGTTCGCGGGTGGAAGATCGGCGATGGTCAGCGGACTGCCATCCGGGCCGATTACGTATTTTACTCTCGGTCGAACAAGATCGGTCATTGTACTCTCTACACTAAACTTCAAGACCTATCGCACCTGACATTACATAGAGGGCTTTAATAATTGCCTAAACGCCGAGTCATTGTCTGGTAACTTCGGTTAATGGATTGGCGACGGTTTCGTTAAACTTTTTTCTAACTGGCAAGCATTTGCGAAGGACCGCAGGTCGGCCATGGTAAACTTTCGTCGGTCTTGCATCACTTCCTGTTGGCAGACCCGGTCAATTCACCTATATAAGGCCCACAATAAGCTGCGCCTTTATGCCGCTGCAATGAACCGGATCCGCTTATGACACTGAATAATCTTGATCTGCCGGGAAAGCCGGAAGACACCCGTATCGTCGTTGCCATGTCTGGCGGCGTGGATTCTTCTGTCGTGGCAGGCATTCTCAAACGTCAGGGCTACGATGTCGTCGGTGTCACCCTGCAGCTCTACGATCACGGCGCATCGACCCACCGGGCGGGCTCATGCTGCGCCGGACAGGATATCGAAGACGCACGCCGCGTCTCCGAACGCCTTGGCATTCCCCATTATGTTCTCGACTACGAAGCGCGCTTCCGTGAAGCGGTGATTGATCCCTTCGCCGCAAGCTATGTCAGTGGCGAGACGCCGATCCCGTGCGTCTCCTGCAATCAGACCGTAAAGTTTGCTGACCTTTTGCAGACCGCCCGCGATCTCGGAGCCGACGCCTTGGCCACGGGCCATTACATCCGCAGCCATGCCAATGGCGCTCACCGCGCGCTCTACCGTCCGGTCGATACGGACAAGGATCAGAGCTATTTCCTCTTTGCCACCACCCAGGAGCAGATCGACTATCTGCGCTTCCCGCTCGGCGGCATGACCAAGACCGAGACCCGCGCCATCGCCGAGGAACTTGGCCTGACTGTTGCCAACAAGCAGGACAGCCAGGACATCTGCTTCGTGCCGCAGGGAAAATATTCAGACATCATCGCCAAGCTCAAGCCCGAAGCGGCCAACCCCGGCGATATCGTTCATATCGATGGCCGCGTGCTCGGCCGTCATGAAGGCATCGTCCATTACACGATCGGCCAGCGGCGCGGCATCGGTGTTGCCACCGGCGATCCGCTTTACGTCGTTCATCTCGATGCGAAGAATGCCCGCGTCGTCGTTGGCCCGCGCGAGGCGCTCGAAACCCGCAAGGTCTTCCTGCGCAACATCAATTGGCTGGGCGATGGCGCCTTGTCGGACATTCCAGCAGGCGGCGTCGAGGTCTATGCCAAGGTCCGCTCGACGCGCCCGCCGCGCCCCGCCGTCCTGCATCATCAGGGCGGGGAGACATGGGTTGAGCTGGTGGATGGCGAAAGCGGCATCGCGCCGGGGCAGGCCTGCGTCCTTTATTCCGACGACAGCAACACCGCCCGCGTCTTCGGCGGCGGTTTCATCGGCCGCTCCGAACGTGCGCCGCAGGCGGAAGCCATGCTCAAGCGCCTCGCGCAGCAGGGCCACGCCGCAGCGTAACCTCATCCGCCCGTTTCTGCATGGCTGGAGTGCGTGGTTCGACAAGCTCACCATGAGGAAATTTTGTGGGCTGCAACGACATTCATCGACGCATGAGTTTTTTGATCCCTGCTAAGCAAAGATCTCCTCATGGTGAGCAGTTCTTGGCTCCCTGCAAAGCACAAATCTCCCTCATGGTGAGCTTGTCGAACCACGCACGAACCTGTTGCCAGTCGAACGACTTCAAGCTGCTTTCTGATGAAACGACCGGATCGTCCCGATGATCCGGTCCTGATCGGCCTCGGCAAGATAGGGATGCATGGGCAGGCACAGGATGTTCTTCGGCAATGTTTCCGAAACCGGCAGGCCGCCAGGCGCGCGCATGTAGCGCTCATAGGCAACCTGCAGGTGCAACGGCTTTACGTAATAGATGACCGACGGAATGCCCTCGGCCTGCAGGTGCGCCTTCAGCGCGTCGCGGTTCCTGGTCTCAATGGCATATTGCGCCCAGGCGGAGCGCGAGCCGGCCGGCATGTGCGCAACCTTTACCACGTCCTTCAGGCCATTCGCATAGCGCCTGGCGACGATCTGGCGAGCTTCCATCTCGTCTTCGAGGATGGCGAGCTTTTCAATAAGGATCGCCGCCTGGATGGTGTCGAGGCGCGAATTCATGCCGATGCGGACATTGTCGTACTGTGTTTCGCCCTTGCCATGGAACAGCACGGAACGCAGCACCTCGGCCAGCGCGCCGTCATTTGTGAACATAGCGCCGCCATCGCCGTAGCAGCCGAGCGGTTTGGCCGGATAGAAGCTCGTCGCAGCCACATCGCCGAAAGCGCCGCACATGGCATTGTCGCGCTTGCCGCCGATCGACTGCGCCGCATCCTCAATGACGAACAGACCTTCCTTTGCGGCAATGGCGGTAAGGGAGGTGTAGTCGGCGGCAAGGCCGAAGAGATCGACGGGGATGATCGCCTTTGGCTGCAGCCGGCCTTCGGCGCGCACGGCGTCGATTGCGGCCTGGAGCTGCTCGATATTGATATTGTAGGTATCGGCATCGACATCGATGAACACCGGTTCGGCCCCGGCCAGCGCCACCACTTCCGCCGTCGCGGCGAAGGTGAAGCTTGGGACGAACACGGCATCGCCCGGACCAATGCCCTTGGCCATCAGTGGCATCAGCAGCGCATCGGTGCCATTGGCGCAGGCGACCACGTGCTCGACCCCGACATAATCGGCAAGACGCTTTTCGAACTCGGCAACCTCGGGCCCGAGAATATACTTGCCCTCGCGCACCACCTTGGCGATTGCCGCGTCAAGTTTGCCGCTAATCCGTTCACGCTGTGCGCCGAGATCGATGAACTGCATCATTGCTCCAATATCAAATGGCCCGGCGAATCCATCGCGAGCGGTCTGGACGACTCTTTAAAAGGGCAGAGGGAGGACTGCCAGAGATCGCCATTCAAAGTTTGTGCGGCCTTGTAACAACGCTTTATGCCAAGTGCAATCCGGTTGAGAATGTTGCAACCGGATCGAGGTGCCTAGCTCGCTTCCCGCTTGGCCTCGTTATGCGCAACCGTCCCTGCGGTCAGGATGCGCAGCACGCGGATGGCCTCTTCACCGTCGGTACGCGGCTGGGCGCGCGTCTCAATGCTCTCAATGAAATTCTGGCACTCGCGCGTCAAGGGCATGCCTTGCGTAACCTTGATATAGGTCGGCTCCTCGGTCGTCGAAGCCCACTGGCCATTGTCCTGCCAGATGGAATGCTTGTAGACGGCGAGCTTCTTGTCCCACTGTTCCATGTCGTCGAACACGGCCATGGCCTTGGTCCCGACTACGGTCAGGCGGCGCTCGCGATAGGGATTGAGCCGCGAAGCAAAAAGGTGCCCGCGCACATTATTGGGGAAACGCAGATGCAGATGTGCGAAATCGCTCAGGTGATCGAGCAC
Source organism: Hyphomicrobiales bacterium (assembly GCA_900473175.1). Taxonomy (GTDB): domain Bacteria; phylum Pseudomonadota; class Alphaproteobacteria; order Rhizobiales; family Rhizobiaceae; genus Phyllobacterium. Next base: position 92,192 of record UCKM01000015.1, read on the forward strand.
GGCCGCACCCTCACCGCGCACTTCCAGTGGCTCCGTCCCGGTGATCGCCAGGATCATCGACAGATCGTGCGGCGCCAGATCCCACAGCGCATCGTTTTCCGTATGAAACTTGCCCAGCCCGAGCCGGTGCGAATGGATGTAGCGTACCTTGCCGAGATGGCCGGCCTTGATCAGTTCGAGCAGTTTCTCGAAGGCCGGATGAAAGCGCAGCACGTGGCCGACCATGAAGATGCGGCCATTGTCGTGCGCAGCCTTCACGGCGGCTTCCGCGTCCGGCACCGTCAGGGCGATAGGCTTTTCGACCAGAACGTCCTTGCCGTTGGTAACAGCCTTGATCGCCGCTTGCGCGTGAAATTGCGGCGGCAGCGCCATGACGATGGCATCGACATCGGGATGGGTGAAGAGATCATCAGCCTCTATATGCAGAACGTCCTGCTCGGCGGCAAAACCGGCGGCGCGATCGCTGTTCTGGTCGGAGACGGCATATAGAGCGCCGAGGCTCTTTAGTGTACGGATATGATTACTGCCCCAATAGCCGCAACCCAGCACTGCAATCCGTGGAGCCATCTTTTCAGCCTTGTTCATGTCGGCATCCAATATCTGGAGCATGAAACGATGACAAGTCCCGGAACCCGGCAATTCAATGTCAGCCTGGGAAAAACCCGGCGCCCGGTTCAAGCATATTCAGATACGAATGCTCGCAAGATTGCTTGACAGGCAGTTTCTGCCCACATATACCCCGCCCGTCCCTGTCGCATGACAGCGCGCTCCCCGGTATAGCTTGATAGGCAGACCATCGACGGATCGCATGACATGGGGCGAAGTAGCTCAGTAGGTTAGAGCAGAGGAATCATAATCCTTGTGTCGGGGGTTCGAATCCCTCCTTCGCTACCATCGCTCCCCCCCACACGTTCGGGATGTGTTCCCCGGTGAGGGAGGCGATGTAGGTCCAAACCTCGGCTTGATACCCGCCGTTAGCGGTATCGCTCACTTCTATATGTGAAATCATCGACCTGATTGCCTCGACAACTTCGGGATCGGTGATTTGCTCGCCCTCTTCCAGCTGCTCCGATATGCGCGTGATCGTGCGCTGCAAGCGCCGGATCGAAGTGGGGTGGATGTCGACAACCGGCACCGCTTCTTTCGCGGCCTCAAGCTCTTTCAACAGCTTTTGCCGCTCGACATCCAATTCCTTCGTGCGAACCTCGATGCGCTCTGCCGGGAGGCCCTTTGCAAGCGCATCAATCAGCCGATCGAGTTCCCGCGTGACATCCATCAGGCGCTTTTCGACCTTAGATCGATTTCGGGTCGCGCTGTTGATGGCCTCGCGGCGGTTTTCGTAATAGGCCCGGATATGCTCGGCAGTGGCTTCTGGATTATCCACCATTTCGAACAGGCCGTTTACGACGGCCTTCTCGATCCGATCGAGCCGATAGCCTCGGCTGTTGTCACAAGTCCCACTCTCTATATATCGGGAGCATTTGATCCGAATGCCACCACCATGGTTTCCCTGCGACGACATTCCGCCGCCGCAATAGACGCAGCGAAGGAGGCCGGAAAGCAAACGCTTCGGCTTCCGCGTCATATGCCCCTGTTTGCTCCCATGCGATCGATGCTCTTTGCGCTCCTGCGCGGCCTGGAAGATCTCCCGGCTGACGATCGCAAGATGCGGAGCCTCTGCCGTCTTCCACTCGCTTTCATGATTAAAGCGGCTTATCCGCCGCCCCGTATCGGGGTCTCGGATCATTCGAACTCGGTTCCATACGATCGTCCCGCCATAGATGGCATTGACGAGAATTCCATAGGATCGATTTTTGCTGCCGTTGATTGTGCTTGCATTCCATCTGACACCACGCGGGGGCGGCACGCCCTCGTCGTTCAATTGCCGCGCGATATCGCGGGGCGTATAGCCTTTCAGGTAGCGATCGAAGATCGTCCGGATGACTGCCGCTTGCTCGTCGTTAATGGTCCGCTCGCCGGGCTTGCCCGGAACCATGTCGTAGCCGTAGGCATTCCCCCCGGCCACCCGGCCATCATTGACGACGCCTGCAAGGCCCCGGCGAACCTTGTGCTTAAGGTCGGCCATGAACAGCGAACCCACCAAACCCCGAATGCCAATTTGAACCGCATCGGCAACGCCGTCGTGGACCGCCATGATATCGACGTTGACGAAGGTGAGCCGCTTATAAATGCCTGCCAAGTCTTCCTGATCGCGGGAAACGCGATCGAGGGCTTCGACAATCACCATGTCGAAAAGCCCGGCCTTGGCATCATCCATCAGCTGCATAAGGCCATCGCGGCCAATGATCGAGGCGCTGGTTTGCGCCCGATCGGAATAGACGCGGGTGACTTCTATTCCCTCTTTCCGGGCATGGGTCCGGCATAGCGCCACTTGATCGTCAATGGAGCGATCTTTTTGGAGGTCCGTCGAATAGCGGGCGTAGATTGCCGCTCTTCGTGATGGGTTGCTTCTTGGTCTTGGCTGCATTTTTTGCTTTCTGCATTGCTTTCAGTAGTTAGACCGTCGCTAAGATTATCGGCGCGGGCATCAGCCCGCCCCAATGCGCGTGCGAGGTTTAGCAGCAACGGATCGAGTGTCGGAACCATTGACTTCCCCTTATCCAAACAAGTCCGCCTGGGCGGGGCTGATATCGATCGAAGCTGCGGTCCGGCGGGCATTTGCTGCCCGCTCCATCAGCCAAAACCACATGTTGCCGAAATGTCTCCGGCGGCTCGCTTCGCGCAGGAGAACCCGCGCATAGTGGATTTGAAATGCCCGTTCCTCAGGCGGGGAGCGATCCGCCGTTTTCATCCCATTATCTCCATTCCGGAGCGAACGGGATTTCATCGTCAAGATCGCGGCTGAAATTGCGCCCGCTGCTTGTGCCGCCGCCCGAATTGCTGCGGCTGCTTTCGCGATCATCGTCTCGATCCCGCGAGCGCCCACGGCTCGAACCCCGATCCTGATCGCCGTCGCCATTGCCGCCAAGCATCTTCAATTCGCCCTTGAAATTCTGAAGAACGACCTCCGTCGAATATCGGTCGTTGCCGTCGCTGTCCTGCCACTTGCGAGTTTGCATCGCCCCTTCGATGAAGATCAGCGCGCCTTTCCGAAGATACTGCTCGGCCACCTTGGCGATGTTTTCATTAAAGATGACGATGTTGTGCCATTCAGTCTTTTCCTTCCGCTCGCCACTGTTCTTGTCGCGCCATGTCTCGGTTGTCGCGAGACTGAAATTCACCACCGGGCTACCGCTATTCAGGCGGCGGACTTCTGGGTCTTTGCCCAGACGACCGATCAATTGAACCTTATTCAGCATTATTCACCTATTTCGTTAAGGGCGTCGCGGGAATTTCACCGATCAAAACGCTGACATGAACGCCGAGGGTCCGGGAAAGCGTGACAAGCTCCGAAGCTGAAAGGTCTCGCACACCGTTCTCGATACGCGTGATGGTGTGCTGCTTCTTCCCGATCGCTTCCGCGAGTGCCTTTGTGGACAGTCCCCGAAGCAGTCGGAGTGCACGAAGGCGCTCGGCAAGCATCGCGTCGATTTGCTGTTTTGTATCCATGATCAGACCCCCCGCAGCTTCAAATGATGGCGAACGGTGTGCCTCAAATCTTTTTCAAGATCGGTCGCCCAGGCGGGCGCGGCGGAACTATCGCCGCAGGACGCCAAGGCGGGAAAAGATGCGATCGAGCTCCACTACATCAATCAGAAAATCTATTCGCCGGTCGTTTGCGATGAGCGCGAGGTCGGCGGGACAGTCTTCGTCAGCTGCGGCCCATCGCGAGGTAGCGTTGATGGCGGTTTGTGGGCTATCGGAGCCGGGCCGACTGTCCTCGCCGTCAATGGCAAGGCCTTGCAGCATGCGGACGGCATTGGAACGACAATCTTCGATGCTGATGGGAAACAGGTAAGGTTCGCCGAGTGGCGAAAGGTGCATCGAGACAAGCCAATCGATGTTCCTGCTGTGTTGAAAGCCTTCCAATGATCGGTGGCGAAAGGTCGGGGGCTATCCTGTTCCTCGCCGTGGCGCTGGCAAGCGCGATATTCGGCGCGGCATTCTCGATGACAGTTGCCCGCCACTCGGCAGACGCGTCGTTTCTTTGGTCGGCAGAGGAAGTCCTTTACAGATATCAAACCCTAATTGCAGGCTTTGCTGCAGCAGCGTTTGCTTGGATGAGCGTCCGAAAAGTGACCGATCAAATGGCACTTCAACGGGAGCAGCATGTTTCGGATAAGCGGTTCGCCTTAAGGAAGGAAATCGCTGCCCTGGGGGAGCTTGGGAACTTCTTTGACAATATTGCGAACGAATTAAAGGGCAACGAGACGCTGGCAGATTATCATCTGTCGAAGCTCGGCCATTTTCTCGAAGAAGACGCCAACAACATTTTGGAACACCACAGTGCCGGATTGCCAAGCCTCGTCAAACAGGACTTGTCAAAGGCAGTCGCACTCTTATCCCGCTACAATAAATACGAAGTGATGGACGCTTTTGAGCAGGAAGTAAGAGGACCGCGTTCAAACCTCGTTTCTCCCATAGACGAACAACTGACCAAACTTCGTGCATCGGTGTTCGATTGGCGGGGCGAGATCAATGGTTTTCTGCGATAGGCCAACTATTCATTGAGCTTATATGCAGTAAACGTGCCGATATATGCTTTTGATAACTAGCACTTGCCCAACGCGGGGTTAGCAGATTAGGCTTGATCGGGGTGACGGGGACCAAAAGCCATATGACAGAAGTTGCGCCGTGGGAAGATGAAGGGCGTTCAGATCGCTTGTTCATCCATTTTGACGTTGAAGGTCATTTTCTCAAGCTCGATACTTTTATTCAAACTGCGGAAAGTGCCCGCGAGATCATCGCGGCGATAGACCAGACGTTCTTCAAAGGTGAATTGAAGTATGAACTGATCGTGTTGCCGCCGGACGATGGCAGCTTCCTAACAAAATTTGGGGTCTTGGTTGCCGCTGGAACGGCAGCTTTTGGAATTTTGAATACTGACATCGGCGCCGCTTATGTCGAGGGGTTGACAGGAAAAGCGCCAGTCGAATGGGCGAAAGAGCTTGGCCAGGATCATCGCGTGCGCGTCCAAGATGCCTATGAGATGATCGAGCCCAGGGAAGAGCCCTCACAAGAAACTACTCAGCCAACGCCTCCATCCCCAACCTCTACCAAATCAGAGAGCGATCAAGCGGCTTGCCGAACTAGCGCGAAGATAATTGTCGCTATGGCGCGAGGTGTTCTTGAAAAGGAAACTGATGAATTAAACAGGATCGGCATGAACGTCGGCAATTTGTTCGACGCACTGGACGCGCGCGCAAAGTTCTATAGCGCCTGCATCAAAGATAGCGACGTTAGCCGGATCGGGTTCACGCCTGATGATGAGTTCCCGATCCCCCGCAAGTCATTCCCCGAGCGCGCCCAGAAGCCTACACCGCCAGACATTGAGGAAGATCCATCCGAGTGGGCGGTTGCCATCGAAAGCATTTATGTCACTTCCCCCAATTGGGATGAGGAAGATCAGAAAACCCGCCAATGGAAGGGCAAAGATCAAATTCGCCGTGACTGCTACTTCGTGATCGAAGACGCCGAGTTTTGGGGGCTGGTCAAGGTGAAAAGCTTGCACGTGGAGGTATTGGACAACCTTAAAGTCCAATGGGCTTATCAGATCAAGGAAGGCAGACCGAAAAACCGCAGGGTCCTACGTGTCCTTGAGTTCAATGGGGATAAGCTGGCCGATCCCCTTATGCCCGATGCAATACGGGCAGTCCTGGGGAGCTTTTCGGCGATGAGTGCCCCGCGCGGTGAGCCTACACTGTTCGATGATCGGGACTAACGTTCGAAAGAGCCTTCGCTACCGATCAAGCGCACAAGCCCGTATTGGGCTTGTGCTCTCATTTCGTCACGGCGACACTCGCTATTTCACCGAGTTGCATATGCTGGCATCAAGCTCGCAAGGCACGTTTAAACGTGTCTCGTTGTTTGTCGATGCCCATGGATGCTCGAACGTCTTGCGGCACTGCGGGTACTTTGTTTGCCAGCCAGCGTCTGCCTTCACCCAATAAACGTCAAAGACGGCATTTACCCGCGTATCTGTTCCGACTTTGAATGGGACCGACATGTACCAGCCAAGACCATCATCGTTGCTCGCCCCTGGGACCACCCGATAGATCGTCGTATTGAAGGTCGAACCGCCGTGGGTCTCAACGTCCTTGTCCCCTGCTCCCCGGGGACCAATGAGTTTTGCCTCACATATCGTATAGCCCACGTCCGTCCGGATGATGCCCCGCATATCCTGCTTATCATTGGGTACAATCAGCTTAGCGGCTTCAGCAATGCTGGCGTTTACTTTATCCGGGTCACAACCGAAGAAGGCGCACGCGGCTGCAACCACTGCCTGGCCCTCCTTGGTGGTGAGTTCTTTCGTAGTCTTTTGAACGATATCCACCTTATCGTGTTGGACTAGAACGTCGTATCGATTGACGAGAATTTCCTGAGCGTCGGCGGTGGATGCCAGTGCCGCCCCCACACAAGCACAGCCAAATGCAAAGATGTTTCGCATGTTGTCCTCCCAAACTTACGAGATCATTTGCGGTGCTAGATTGTTCCTCGGCCCACAAGCATACAAAGTACCCCCATGCGCTCATGTCCTAATGGTGAACATTCTAGAGGAAATACCGAGGTTTATCGATTAGCCCAATAGGGGATACCCGTTGCACATTGGTAGTGCCCCCGGTCGATCAGCCGAGATGCATTACGAGGCCAATAAGCTGCGGCTATGCGATGAATTTTCCGATGCTTATGATTTCCTGCCGATCGCGGTTTGTTGGGGGGGAACGTTCGAAACGAGCCTTCGCTACCGATCAAGCGCACAAGCCCGTATTGGGCTTGTGCGCTAGTATCAGTCATCAAGCTTTATGATTTGGCCTTCACGAATTTCAAACACGCCATTTTCACCACCTTCTGCGATGAATTCGGCTTCGAGTTCAGCCCAAGTGCCGAGAGGCGTACCGCATGTGCTGCAATTGATCAGCGCGCCCGGCGTCACGTTTTGCGTGACCTAAGAAATCGTCGCTGTATATTTTCTTGTAACCGTTACGTACTTGCGATGTTGGCTAATTCTGAAAAGAGTGGTCTTGAAGGGCCGTTCTTATTCCATGGCATCACGGCGCGGACCTTTCGCACGGCTACATCCACTGAGTACACAGATGCTACGGGCGTAACGGCGCCGCATTACCCGCAGGAACGTGTCTCTCTGCCTTGGCCCAATCCACGGGAGGTACTGCAATGGCAGACAATTCAAACCCAAGCAGGCGTGATCTTTTGCTGACTGGCGGGTCGTTGCTCGCCATGTCGGCGATCGGCGCGGCTGCCACGAGTGTAACCGGCAAGAGCGCGAACGCCCAAGCATCTGGCAAAAAACCGAACATCGTCGTCATCATGGGTGACGACATCGGCATCTGGAATATCGGTGCCTATCATCGCGGTATGATGGCAGGGCGTACTCCAAATCTCGACAAGCTCGCCGCAGAGGGCATGCTGTTTACCGATTACTACGCCGAGGCAAGCTGCACCGCGGGTAGAGCAAATTTCATCACCGGCGAGCTTCCGGTTCGTACCGGCATGACCACAGTCGGCCAAGCTGGCTCGCCAATCGGTATACCAGCGGCTGCACCCACCCTTGCTACCGTCCTGAAGTCCATGGGCTACGCCACGGGGCAGTTCGGCAAGAACCACCTTGGCGACCTCAATGAGTTCCTCCCAACCGTCCACGGCTTCGACGAGTTCTTCGGCTATCTCTATCACCTCGACGCGATGGAAGATCCGGCGCACCCCGGCTATCCGCAGGACCTGCTGAATGTCGTCGGTCCCCGCAACATGGTCCACTCGTGGGCCACCGATGTGGATGACCCGACGGAAATGCCGCGCTGGGGAAAGATCGGCAAGCAAAAGATCGAGGACGCCGGCACGCTGTTTCCGAAGCGGATGGAAACCGTTGACGACGAAATTCAGGACCTTTCCTTCAAGTTCATCGACAAGGCCAAGGCCGACGGCAAACCGTTCTTCCTCTGGCTTAACCCGACGCGAATGCACATCGTCACCCACCTCTCGGAGAAGTACGAGAAGATGCGCAACTCTGAGAATGGCTGGACCATCCACGAGGCGGGAATGGCCCAACTCGACGATATCGTCGGTGCCACAATGCAGAAGCTTAAGGACCTTGGGGTGGACGACAACACCATCATCATATTCACCACCGACAATGGCACCGAGAACTTTACCTGGCCGGATGGTGGCCAGACCCCATTTTACGGCGGCAAAGGCACGACCTATGAAGGCGGTTTCCGCGCACCAGCCATGATCCGCTGGCCCGGGCATGTTCCTGCGGGCTCGATCGGAAACGGTCTGTTCTCCGGGCTCGATTGGTTCCCTACCCTCGTAGCCGCTGCGGGCGATCCCAATATCATCGTCGAGCTGAAGGCCGGGAAGGACCTCAATGGCCAGAACTACAAGGTTCACCTCGACGGCTATGACCAGACCAGCATGATCACCGGAACGGGTAAATCGAACCGCCACGAGATTTGGTATTTCGCCGAAAGCACACTCGGTGCTGCCCGCATTGACGACTACAAATACACCTTCAAAGAACAGCCGGGCGGTTGGCTCGGTGACACGGTGACATTGGGTGCTCCGACCGTTGTCAACCTGCGTCTGGATCCGTTCGAGCGCACGGCTTTCTTCAAGGGGGGAAACAACGGCTCGCTCGAATATATGGAATGGTACAAATTCGAATTCTGGCGTTTCGTTCTCGTTCAGCAGAAGGTGGAGGAGTTGGCCAAGTCCGCCATCGACTTCCCGCCTATGCAGGCAGGCGCAAGCTTCGGGCTTAGTGCCGTCAAGGCTCAGATCGCAGAGGCCATGAGGAAACAACACGGGCAGTGAAATGAAGGCATTGATGCTGCGAACGGCTCTTGAGGAGCCGTTCCTTCCATCCGTGCAATCGGCAACGGCGACGACGTAGCCAACGACGGACGGGCAGGCACAGGTCATAAACAGCTTGTTACTGTTATGCGGTAAATTTCCCGATGCTCATGATTTCATGCTGGTCGCGGTTTCGAACATGCGCCCTTGGGGGGGAACGTTCGAAACGAGCCTTCGCTACCATCACTTTCCACAATGATTTCAGACAGTTATGGCGTTCCAGCGCGGCAGAAATTCCGATTTCATGTTGCGTTCATGTTGCACTCATTATCATTGATTTTTATAGGCTTTCACTAAGTAGCGGCTAGTCGACGCGACATGGACGCAACATGAAGCGGGTCTTGTCACATAAACTGAGGTGAAGTGGAGTTTGCCTCTCTGCTGCCTGTTTCAGGCAATCGCGATCGTCGCGATGTTCCACTGGGCCATCGCATTGAGACGATGGTGGCGTATGGCATTTGCTGAGCGGTTGGAGCGAGGTGGGACGAAGAGATTTCTTAGGGCTGAGAAGATCGCGACGAAGCGTTGCAGGCCTCCTTGAGATCGGAAGCCCTGCATGATCCGCTCACGTTTCGTAGCGGCAGATGTGAATTCTCCGCCCGATTATTCAGCCCCTTGTGGCTCCGATGTTCAACGGAAGGCATGATTTGACGCCGAGCTGCTCGATAGGGGCGGAGCTTATCGGTGATCATACGCCTCGGCACCATGCCCTGCTTCTTTAGCAGACGCACCAGCAATCGCCTGGCAGCCTTGGCATTACGACGGTTTTGGACAATCGCGTCGAGCACATAGCCTTCCTGATCAACAGCCCGCCACAACCAGCACTTCTTGCCTGCGATGGTGATGACCATCTCGTCAAGGTGCCAGATATCATTTCCGCTTGGCTGCTTGCGGCGAAGGCGCCGGGCATAGCTCGGGCCGAACTTGATCCCCCAGGGCCGGACCGTTTCATAAGAGACGGTGATCCCGCGTTCCAGCAGCATTTCCTCAACGAGCCGCAAGCTCAATGGAAATCTGTAGTAGAGCCATACGGCACGGGCGATGATCTGAGCTGGGAAACGGTGACGTTTGTAGCTGACGGCAGGCTGGGTCATGCCGTGTCTTCTAGCTCAGAAATGCTGACGCCACGTTTATGTGACAATACTTCGCGACGATCGCGATTGCCTGAAACAGGCAGCAGAGAGGCAAACTCCACTTCACCTCAGTTTATGTGACAAGACCTTCCTCAGTGCTCGCTTTTCCTTCGAGTGCCTCCCCGAACTTTTGAAGATCGAAAACTTCAGAGGCAGACCCATATTGATGACTGATCCGGCCGACTGCGTTGGCGACAATTGATCTTGTTTTCGACGGACGCTGAAGATTGCCGGAAAGGCCGACAACTGTTGGATTGGGTATGGCAACTCCTGTGAAGCGGCACACGTTCAGCCGCGAACTTGATCGGCGTGGGGATTAAGCCAAGTATTAACTTCAATGAGATGCGGATAGAGCATTCTCTCGCGGCGTTTGATGTTTGGACTGCGATGACCAGTTATCTAAATGTCGCAGGCACATACGGGTGTTTTGTTCCACAATTGGTTGCAACTCTGTTGTCTAATTTTCAAGCTCCTTGGCGGAGCGAGATTTCTCATTGATATCCGCAAAACGCGGGTCGAATTCACCTTCTGCCGACAGAGCCTTGCCCTTGAATTGGCCAGCAGACTGAAGCAGGTCAATTGTGTCTTGCTGGGTTGCCAAAAGTTCGGCTTTCAATCCGGGAATGCGGCTATTGCTACCATCGCTGTCTGCAACCACCTTGGCGTCGGCTTCACTCAAACGCTGATCCTTGATCAGATATTCGCTGATCCAGATATCTCTGTTTGTATTTTTCCAAAGATGGGCGCGGTACCAGTGAATGACGAGATCACGGATCGCAGCGGCCTGAGCTGGATCAGCAAGGGCCGCGGCTCCGTCACTTGCTGAACAGTTCAACATCCTGGCTGCATGAAATGGGCTGAACAATGCCGCCTCGCGAATCGCGTCAAAGTTTGCGACGATACCTGCTTGGTGCGGACAACTAAGGGTATCGGGAAACCGGCCCGGTGCACACGGCCCCGTGTCGTGAAGCCGAGGTCCACGCCAAACTTCCTGATTTCGCCACTATAAGGTTCCGAACGATCGCCTCTCTGGCTCGAACGGAAAATGCAGTTGATTTCCTTGGCCGAACCCAAAAGGTAGCCGACGCCGCCGCCGAACGTGCAATCGAGGAAGCCGATCCTGACGCCGCCGCGCGCATCCGGGCTCTGGTACCGCACCGCATCAGCGGCATTGACGGGACCGCCTCCAATCCCCGCAAACAGAGTTCCGGACAGCACCGTTGCAAAGGTTTTTTTCATGATTTTCTCCTTAAGATTTGGCCTGTGGATCCTGACATGTGATCGTCGGCAAGGTTGGGCAACGGTTTCCACGCAGAACTGCGGAATTTGGTGGCAAGAACCACCAGATCTGAAATCGTGTATGACGTAGCCGAAGGTTCATGGTTCGTCCAAAGTACCGGACAGTTTCGAGATGTTCTTGTCTTGATGCCTCTAGGCATCCTTCGGCAGCGCCGAGTGAATCCTTGAGATGAAGACACGGAAGTCCTGCATGAATTTGCTAAGGAAATCGGCGGTGGTGTCGTTCGTGACCTCGCCCTCATCGGTGATCAGCCCCGGTTTGAACTGAATATAGGCTTCCGGTGCACTCATATGGGGAGAGTTGCAGAAACTGAGCACGCTGCGCAAATTCTGTTGGGCGACTGCTGTGCCAATCGCGCCCGGCGACGTGCCAATCACCGCTGACGGCTTGCGTGTGAACGAGTTGGTGCCGTAGGGGCGGCTCGCCCAGTCGATTGCGTTTTTCAGTCCGCCGGGGATGGATCGATTGTATTCGGGCGTGATGAACAGCACGGCGTCGACGGCGGCGATTGCCGCCTTGAATGCCTTGCCGGCCGGAGGGTAGTCAGCGTCATAGTCGTAGCTATAGAGCGGCAGGTCCTTGAAGGATATCTCCGACATTTCAAGTTCCGGCGGGGCGAACCGCACTAATGCCTTTGCGAGCCTGCGATTGATCGAGTCCTTGGCGAGGCTGCCGATTAAATAGCCTACTTTATGCGTGGTCATGTATTTCTCCAGATATCACGCACGACAAAAGACTATCATGCGCAAGAATTACAAAAAGGGGGTTCTTGTCCTTTGAGCGCGATTAGCTAACCGCCGACGAACGTAACTGTCTCGTCGAGCGGCGCGCGGCCCGTACGGGTGGAACTCACCGTGGTGTCCTCGTACCCGATCGACATGCCGCAGAAGAGGATGAGCCCGTCCGGGGGGGACAGGACCTCCGCGACCGTTTCGCGAACCTGCGACCACGCCATCTGCGGGCAACTGTGCAGCCCTTCGGCGCGGAGCAGGAGCATGACGGTCTGCAGATACATGCCGACGTCGGCCCATTGGGGCCGGCCGAGGTCGCGGTCGATGTAGCAGAAGAGGGCAGCGGGCGCGCCGAAACAGTTCCAGTTGGCGATGGCGGCCCGCTGGCGCGCCTCCCAGTCCTCGCGCGCAATGCCGAGCGCGCTGTAGCGTTCCTTGCCGAAGGCGGATCGGCGCTCCCCGTACGGGGACTTCAGCACGGGTGGATACATCTCGTACTGCCGCTTGTCCCAAGCGTCGCCGTGGGCCACGCGCTCGACAGCGCTCGTCTTGAGCTCGGCCAGCGGCGCGCCGGCCAGCACGTAGGTGTTCCACGGCTGGATGTTCGATCCGGACGGGGCCCAAGCTGCGGCGGACAGCACGCGCTCCAGCACCTCCCTCGACACAGGCTCATCCTTGAATCCGCGCACCGCCCGTCGGCTTGTAACTGCCTCATATACGTCCATAATGATCGCTTCCTTACTGCCGGTCTCGGTTTCAGATGCCGGCCGTCTAGTGCGGCCTGACCCAACAAGTGGTCAGTAGTCCCAGAAGATCGGCACCCAACGAAAGGCGTCGCCCTCGACGGCTACATGACCGATGGATGGAAACGGCAGGTGAGTGGCCACCAATAGTTCGCCGCTCGCTGCCAGCTCCCGCAAAAGCCGGATGCGAACGCGGGCCGCCTCTTCAGGGTCGTGTTCGAACCCGTTGAACCAGTCGGGATGCTCGAACCCGACCGCGAACACGGCATCGCCGGCGAACATCAGCCGGTCGCCGCCGGAGGCAAGGCGCACCACGCTGTGCCCAGGGGTGTGGCCGCCGGTACGAGTGACGACCACCCCCGGCGCAACCTCGTACTCCTCCTCGAACGTCCACAGATTGCTGCTGTACTCTTCCGCAAACCGCTTGGCGGCCGCCCGAAGCGCGTCCGGGAACCCCTGCGGCATCGAGACGTGGGAGAAATCGGGGTGGGTCCAGAACTTGACCTCGGCGGCCGCCACATGGATACGCAGGTCCGGGCGCAGCTGCTCCTTTATCCCGTCGACAAGCAGCATGCCAATGTGGTCCATGTGCATGTGGGTAAGCACCACGTCGGTCACGGATGCCAGATCGATTCCGGCGGCCTCCAGTCGGTGGGCCAACTGTCCGGCCCGCGGCAGGTTCAAGTCAGGGTCGTCCCCTAGCCCGGCATCGATGAGGATGGTCTTGCCGCCGCTTCGCACCACGACCACGTTCAGCCCCCAATCGAGCGTCTCCGTCGGCAGGAAATTGTAGTCCAGCCAGGCCGCCCGCACATCCGGGTCGGCGTTGTGGCCCAGCATCTTGCCGGGCAGCGTCAGCACGCCGTCGCTGACCACCATGACGTCAATCTCGCCGATCTTCAGCGCGTAGCGCGAGGGAACCAACTCGTCGACAGGTTTGATGACGGGGTGTGAGGTCTGTTTTATGTTCATGTCGGTCTCCTGTTGTTTGTCTCGTCTTTTCAGGCGTTTTCGGCGACGCTACATCGGGGCAGTCGTTGCGGACAATTGGGGGCAAGGACAGGCTGAGCCATACTGTGGTATAGGTCGGACATTCAGACTGATGGGCAACGGAATAACCGGAACGGGGCTCGTGGCAACGGTTTCTCGAACGGTTGTCGTTAGACTGTGAGAGCGCCGTTCGTTAACTCTAGAGGCATGCCTGATAAACTAATGAACATCGGTGGCATCGCGTAGCCATACCAAAGCATAGGTTGGCTCATCCATTTACGAGCGGAGCCTAGCTAGTCGTACGATGGAGACTCTCGATCGGCCCCTGCACCATAGAGCAATCACATTGTATCAGTCTTGCGAGGCCGTCGGGCCGTGTCCGTCGCGCTTGCCGGACCGTAGGATCGAGGCCGTCGTGGCGAAGTTCAACAAGAAAAAGATCGGCGTGTTGCTGTGCCTCGGCGCTGTGATGGTGGTTGCGGTCGGATGGACGTGGGTTCGCCTGGATGGCGAGATTTCGACCGACAACGCATATGTTCGCGGGGAGGTGACCTCGCTCGCCCCGAAGGTTACCGGCTACATCACCTCCGTTGAGGTTGAGGACAACCAGACCGTCAAGGCGGGCGACGTCCTATTCCGTATCGATGATCGCGACTATCGTGCACATCTCGCGGAAGCGGTGGCCAATGTAAAAGCTGCGGAGGCCCGCCTGACCAACGTCGACGCAGAAACCCGACTCCAGCACGCGCTGATCCGGCAGGCCGAGGCGCAACATCAATCGGCCATGACCGAGTTGGACTTGGCCATCAAGGCCTCCGATCGCCGCCGTGAACTCATTCGCAGCAACTCGGTCAGCCAGGCGCAGGTCGATGAAAGCAATACGGCACGAGCGAGGTCCGAGGCGGATGTATCGGCGGCATCGGCAACGCTGGAGGCCCAGCAGCAGCGCGTTGCCGTCCTTGCCACTCAGCGGGACGCGGCGGTTGCCGCCGTCGCCCAGGCACAGGCCGCGCGCGATCTTGCCCAGATTGATCTCGACCACACATTAGTACGTGCACCCCTCAACGGCGTTGTCGGCAACCGCCAGGTCCGCATCGGCCGGCTTGTCGCGCCGGGAACTCCCTTGCTCGACATCGTTCCGGTCGACGCTTTGTGGGTGGTAGCGAACTTCAAAGAAACCCAGATTGAACATATCCGCGTTGGACAGAAAGCCCGCATCAGGGTCGACGGCTATCCGGACGAGACCTTTGAAGGCACGGTCGACAGCTTTGCACCCGGCAGTGGCTCCGCATTCAGCGTGCTTCCTACAGACAATGCAACAGGGAATTTCGTCCGCGTCGTTCAACGCATTCCAGTGAAAATCCGGTTCGCCAAAAGCCCCTCGCCCGACCGTCTGGTCCCAGGCCTGTCCACCCGCGTCGCAGTCGAGTGGGAACCATGACTGTCGCCGTTTCAGCCAAGCCTGTCGGCTCCCGAAGCGCCGGAGCAGCCCTCCTGCTCACTGGCATGCTGCTTGCCGCGCTGACGGAAGCGATCGCCAGCACGGTCCCGTCGCTCGGGCGCGGGGACATCATCGGCGACACCTATGCCACCCCCGACGAATTCGCTTGGGTGGATGTCGGATACACCGTACTCCCGGGGCTCATGACCAGCTGACGACGATAATTAACGCGCCCACCACAGCTACTGCATCTTCTGTCAGGGCTGCAGGCAAGTCCTTGCCGAACGTCGCTGCAAGGCTGCCGCGGCTTGTGGCCCCGCCGTACGTTCCGGCCACAGCGCCAATGATCCCCGCAATCACTCCTGCAACGAGAGATCCCCCGGCCGCGCCGAGCGTTGCGCCGGCAAGTGCGCCCGAAACGATGCGGGTGCCGAACTGCAACGGCACTTTGCGTGATGGCGTGGATGGAAGCTTGTCTGACACCAATTCGGCGAGGGCAAACACTGTGAGAATCCATGGCGTCCAGCGATACCCCATGAATGCCAGAGGCGTCTGAGATACATCAAACCAGCCGAGCGCGGCAGCCCATGCAACGGCGGCCGGTGCCGTCATCGCGCGTAGACCAGCGACAATTCCGATTAGAAATGCGAGCGTAATAATCATGGTGGTTCCTTACTTTATTTCGACTTGCGACAGCCTTCGAGGGTCTGTTTCTCCTCATAGGTTACGGAACTCCCAAGGTGCGAGCCATCGTGCTAAGGATGTGTGCGATCGATATTATGGTATGGGATATCCCTGTACCCTTTGACCCGACGGCACCTTGAAGGGGACGGCCACGACAGCGCGCCGTTCCCTTCCCAGTTCCTACTGGGTCTGGACGTAACACCACGCGGCCTCGTTGGAGACGAGCAATGCATGCGTTCAATGGCCCGATCTGCTCACGAAACTTTTGCTGAAGCCGATCAACCCTTGATCGACACAGACGAATGCCAGAATCCACCACGGCCAGCTGTTAGTTGAAGTAAGGATCAGCGTTGCGACGAAAACCCCGGCCGGAGGCCAGATGGAAACAGTTATCCCGGGGACGATGGCGAGCACCTGCGCGAATCCGCAGCCCATGACGTAGGCCACAACAAAAAGACCCAGGTGCAGGAATTGGGGGCGGTTCGACCAGACGGACAACATCAGCTGCTCCTGCAGGACAAAGAAAGCCTTGGGGTCGTCAGCTTTTCGTGTTGGGCTTGTGTTGATATTGCGAGCTGGCGAACTCGCGCCACACTTTAATCTCGCACCGGCATGCCCGCAACTTATGGTAGTGCGAGCTGTCGCATGATTAATAAACTGCCACAGCAAACCCATCCCCCCAGGCGCTATCTGGCGTATAGGCGTTGCATCGGAGTGTGTGTCGGAGTCTCGCTCAGCCGGCAGCTTTCTAGGCGAGTAGCCGCTGGCGTACGTCCGCAGGTATCGACTGCCAGGCACGCACCAGATGCGGAACAAAGGGTGTTTTCATCTTCCGCATCGCGCTGCTTCGATGCAGTTTGACGGTGATTTCCGATATATTCAGTTCGAACGCTATCTGTTTGCTGAGCGCTCCCCGCACGACTGCCTCCGTGACTGCCGCTACTAATAGCGGGATAGCCACTTGCGCGCTGGAGGCATACGCGATCTCGGGTGGCGTATCAAAAATCCCGCCGCTTCATTTTAGTGCTGATTTTGCCAGTTCTGTCCTCCATTCGAACAGGAGTTTGTTTGATGCGTGGCCGGCTACGTCGTGTCGACTTTCGTGAAAATGGCTGCAATGATTCCTGAACGTGCGACACGGTAGATTTTTTTGTCGGCCGCATTGGCGAAATGGTCAAGTGGACTAGGGGTATTGTTCCGGGCTTCGCACATCTATGCCAAGGTATGCCGATACATTGGTATATTTGATTTTGATACTCCTCGGGAGGATCTAGGGCGACTTTCAACAAGCGGAGCAAACCATGTCAGAATTTTCACCAACGCGTCGAGAAATTCTTGCTGCAGCTGTAGCGGGAGGCGTTGTAGGCCTCCTTCAGGCCAATTGCACGCTGCAGCGGGCGGCGATGCTATTCGCCCCTTCACGATAAAATTTCCCAAATCTGACCTGGCCAACCTGCGCCGACGCGTAGCCGCCACCCGGTGGCCTAACAAAGAACTTGTCTGAGACTCGTCGCAGGGCGTGCAGCTCGCGACCATCCGGAAACTCGCCAAACACTGGGCGACAGACTATGACTGGGGCAAGATGGAGGCGCGGCTAAACGCGCTGCCACCGTTCATTACAGAGATCGACGGTCTCGACATTCATTTCATCCACGTGCGCTCGAAAAATAAAAACTCCCTACCGCTCATCGTCACGCATGGACGGCCGGGCTCGATCATCGAGCAGCTCAAGATCATAGATCCCCTTACCAATCCGACAGCGCATGGGCCCGACGCATCCGATGCGTTTGACATCGTCATTCCGTCACTGCCGGGTTGTGGTTTTTCGGGCAAGCCAACCGAGCCCGGGTGGGACGTTCCCCGGATCGCGCGCGCATGGGTTACGCTGATGAATCGCCTCGGGTACACACGCTTTGTGGCGGCAGGCGGCGATGTAGGTGCACAGGTTGTCGACGAGTTGGGTGTCCAGGCGCCGCCGGAGGTGTTAGCCATTCACGGGTACGCTTCCGGCCGAGATTTCCAAGGCGCTCAATTTCCACGAAGCGGCTCCCGCGGGGCTCTCGGCCGATGAACAGAAGGCATGGGACCAGTTGTACTCCTTCTACAAGAACGGACTCGGCTATGCGATCGAGATGAACAGTCGCCCGCAGACGCTGTACGGCCTTGTTGATTCGCCGGTTGGGTTGACGGCATGGATAATCGACCACGACATCCGCAGCTATGAAATGATTGCCCGCTCTTTTGACGGAGAGGCGGAAGGGCTTACTCCTAACGACGTCCTCGACAACGTCACGCTCTACTGGCTGACAAATACCGCCGTCTCTTCAGCCCGCCTCTATTGGGACAGCGCTCGCACGGCGAAGAAAGGCTTCTTCGACGTCAAGGCGTCACTATCCCGGCAGCCATAAGCGCGTTTCCGGATGAAATTTATACCGCTCCCAAGAGCAGGGCGGAAAAGGCGTATCCGAAACTCATTCACTACAACCGGGTTCCGAAGGGGGGCACTTCGCCGCCTGGGAACAGCCGAAATTTTATTCGGAGGTAATTCGTGCGGGGTTCAGGTCGCTCCGCAAACCAGCCAGATGCCCATGCCAGCGGGATCTTTGTTGAAATGACACACAATAGAGAGTCGCGCCATGGGGGTGATCCGCCGAGCGCGGCGGGATAGTGCCGGCGAGATGGGTCGCCAAGCTATTTGCGCGTAGATCGGCCCGCTGGTCTCGCGAGCCCTCGCCCAAGACATCGCGTATCTTTGCTTCTAGCTTGCTACGAGGCCCCGCTTCTGGCGCGAGCCAGACGATCGATAGTAATCGGAAGATCTCGCATCCTTTGCCCCGTTGCGTGGAATATTGCATTTGCGATGGCGGGTGCCACGGCGACGACCCCGATTTCACCCAAGCCCTTCACGCCAAGCGGGCTGACTTGGGCATCTGCTTCATCGACGAACACCACGTCTATGTCGTACACGTCGGCATTGGAAGGAATGTGATAGTCACCGAAACTGTGCGCCATGCAGCGGCCGAGGTTGTGATCGTAGGCGGCGTCCTCGTGCAACGCTTTCCCAATCCCCATGACAGTTGCGCCGATGATCTGGCTGCGGGCAGTGTTAGGATTAAGAATGCGTCCCGCGGCTACGGCACATACGATGCGGGTGACACGAACCACGGATAGCTCCTCGTCGACCCGGACCTCGGCGAACACTGCCGCATGGGTGGCGCTGGAAAAATTCTTGCCGAACGGGAGGCTGAACTTTGTGGCGGTTGCACTCAGTTTGCCGCCACGTTGGAGTTTCAACAAATCGACTAGAGCGGATGCAGAAAGTAGCTCGGCACCCTGCCGACGTTCCAGAACGCCTGCTTGCTTCGCCCGCGACCTGATCGTCGACTTGAGCTTGCGACAAGCGGACTGGACGGCAGCGCCAGAGGTTGCTGCCGTCCATGAGCCCCCCTGAATTGGATTGAAGGGCAAGGCGGAATCTCCGAGCCGTACCACAATGCGGTCCATTGTCGTTTCGAGCGCGTCCGCTGCAATTTGACTGAGGATCGTGTAGGTACCCGTGCCGATGTCGGTGATAGAAGATGTCACTTCAAACTTCCCGTCGCCCCTGAGCCTTACTTCTGCCCGCGCGGGCGCGGGTGACATCGCGGCCTCCCAAGCTCCTGTAGCCATGCCCCAACCGATCAGTTCTTTGTCCTCCCGCATTGACCGCGGCGCGTGACTGCGCTTGCCCCAGCCAAAACGCCCGCTTCCCTGAGCATAGCATTCACGCAGCGCCTTGCTGCTGAACGGTCGGTTTTCGCTCTGGTCGCGCTCCGTGTAGTTTGCGAGGCGCAGAGCCAGAGGGTCTATATCGAGGGCGTAAGCCAGTTCATCCATTGCGGATTCCAGCGCAAACATTCCTGTCGCCGCACCCGGAGCGCGCATGTCGCATGGCGAAACGGTGTCGAGTTTCGCCAATTCGTAGGTGAGCTTGATGTTGTCGCAGCGGTAGATGCTCGCAGAGAACAGCAGCATCGGATCCTGGGCATCCTCAAATTGCGAGGTGGCGGCCACGGCTCGATGCCTGATCGCCTGCAACCGGCCTTTCTTGTCGGCCGCGAGAGAGACGGTTTGGGTGGCGTTGGCGCGGTACCCGAGCGCAAACATGTGGTCGCGCGGCAGAACCAGCCGGACAGAGCGTTTGAGCGCCTTCGCCGCCATAACCGCCAGAAAGACCGATTGCTGGGGTCGTAGACCAAGACCGAACGCACCACCGACATAGCTACTTACAACCCGCACTTTGCGTCTGATCAAGCGAAACGCGACCTTGAGGAAGAGCTCCACACTCTTTGGGCTCTGCGTCTTGTCGTAAACAGTGACAACCTTGTCGCCCCACTGCACCGTCGTTGCAAACAGTTCCATGGGATGATGGTTTTCCGGAGAGGTGGTGTAGGTCGATTCTATTTTCACGGGAGCAACTGCGAACGCCCGGTCGGCGTCTCCTGTCGGATGAGGGACAGGGGCGACGCCGATCCGGTGTTTCCGCGGTTTGAACGCCGTCGATGCAGCGAGGTCGGTGGTATGTTGCTCGGTCTCATACATCACGTCGACCAAAGCGGCCGCGTCACGCGCAGCTTCCAAACTTTCGGCGATAACCAGCGCGACGGGTTGACCGCTGAAATACACACGGTCGTCGTATAGCGGCATGAACGGTTTTCCCGGCGGACCCGCTGTATCCTTATAAAGAAATGAGACCGGCCAGAACCATGGGCGATTTTTGTGGCACAGAATCTCGACCACGCCCGTAAAACGTCTGGCTGCAGCGAGATCGATCGACAGTATCCGACCCTTGGCGATCGACGCCGTCACGACGTACGCATGCAGGAGATCGGGAATATTGTATTCGGCAGCATATTTAGCCTCGCCCCGAACCTTCGGCGGTCCGTCAATTCGGAAAATGCTCTTGCCCGTGACCGTCTGCTCTTGATCCATCTTATCCCTCAATGGACACGCTTGTCGGACTGCGACTGCGGCGTTCGTGATGCGGCCTGTTCGAGCGCTCGAACGACCGTCCGATGGGCAAGGTCTATCTTGAAGTCGTTCTCAGACAATGCAACGGAGCCTGACAGCAGCATCGATGCGAACTGGTCGAAGTTCACACGAGAAGCAGGCCGGCCGATCAACAGCGCTTCCGCCGCCGTGTTCCGCCACGGTTTGTGCGCAACGCCGCCCAAGGCAATTTGGGCTGTCGAGATCGCTGCTTCGTCGTTGATCGTCAGCAACACTGCGGCCGAGACGATGGCAAAGGCGTAAGACAGGCGATCGCGGATCTTCAAATAGCTGTATCGATGATGCTCGAGAACCGGGGGCAACACGATTCCAAGAATGACTTCGTCAACGAGCAGAGTCGTATCTTTCTCGGGCGCGTCACCCGGCAGTCTGTGAAAGTCAGCCAAAGGAATTGAGCGCACTCCTTTTGGGCCTTGAACTATTATTGTCGCTCCGATGGCAGCGAGGGCGACGCACATGTCGGACGGGTGGGTGGCCACGCAAAGTTGACTTGCGCCAAGTATGGCATGGTTGCGGTTCAGCCCTGTCCGAGCCGGACATCCGCTACCAGGCGCTCGTTTGTTGCAAGGTGTCAGCACGTCATAAAAATACGAGCAACGCGTTCTCTGCATGAGGTTGCCCGCAACCGTGGCCGCGTTGCGCAACTGGGCCGATGCGCCGGCGAAGATGGCGCTGGCCAGCAAAGGATAATGTCGCGCGACAGAGGGGTGAACGGCAACCTCCGAATTTGTCACGAGCGCGCCGATCCGCAATCCTCCATCGGCGGTTTCACTAATCTCACGGAGCGGCAAATCGTTGATGTCGATGATGGTTGTCGGTGTCGAAACGTCGTACTTCATTAAATCAACGAGGTTGGTGCCTCCGGCCAACAATTTTGCGTCTGGATGGACGGAGAGACTTTCGATCGCCTGATCTATCGACACGGCTCGGACATACGTGAACCGCTTCACGGCAAAGACTCCGCGCCGGATGCTGCTGCCATGACTTCTTCGATCGCATCCACGATCCGGTATAGGCACCACAGCGACAGAGGTTGCCGCTCATGCCTTCGCGTATCTCCTCCCGCGTCTTGGCCGTACCTTCCGAAATCAACCCGATGGCCGAGCAGATTTGCCCGGGCGTACAGTATCCGCATTGGAGAGCGTCATGTTTCACGAACGCCTCCTGCAGGGGATGAAGCCCGTCGGGAGTTCCAATGCCTTCGATGGTTGTGACAACGGAGCCGTTGCGGCTTACGGCGAGTACCAGGCAACTGTTGATCCGATTACCGTTAATGAGCACGGTACATGCACCACATTGGCCATGATCGCACCCCTTCTTGGTGCCCGTAAGATCAAACTCCTCTCGCAGCAGATCAAGCAGCGTCACCCACGGCTCGACAGTAGCTACCCGTATGACGCCGTTGATGGTGTAGACCACGCGGTGTGCTGTGTTTGGTGCCGCATCCATGATGTCACCGAAGCCCCATCCCCTTGGTGTTCGAGTGCGCTTCTTTTGCAAACACTAGGCGCGGATTAACCTCGTGACAAGTTCGATCCACACAAGCCGGCTCTGTTCAAAGGCGATGAGAACAGACCCATCCGAATTGATATACGGTTTCATGTAGCTGGCAACGGAAGGAGTTGGTTGCGTGGTTCAAACTTGAGGTTGAATGTCCGCTTTGCGCCAATAGCTGACGTTCCGATGTGAGTGCCCTCGGCGAGATTAACTGAATCCCGGCTTCCAATCATCCAGTGCCTAAGGTGTCGGCCACCCATGGTGTCCGATGTTACAGTTACGTACTTCACCGATGGCCGATAACTGGAAATACTTTTGGGGATCGCAGGCACCAGTTTGGTGACGCGATATTTAAGTTGGCATACTGATTGATACTTTGCCCCGCTGGGAGGGAGGCCCAAGCGCGGCATCGTTGTCCCTAAGAAACAGTTCAGCCACGTTTTGTATCACTTCCCGATCTGTCCAATACCACATCAGGATCGCAATCATTCTTGTGCCGTGCCTGTTCACGGCGGGCGCACAAGCCAGCCAAAGGAGGATAGCAGTCATGACCATGAGAAGCGTGAAACGCTTCGCGCTAGCCGTTGCATTGGCATCCAGCGTATTCGCTGTTCCGGCGCAAGCTCAAGACAAGAAACCGAACATTGTTATGCTCATGACCGACGACACCGGATGGAATGATCTCGGTGCCTACTCGGGAGGCGGTGCGGCCCTCGGCCATCCTACGCCGAACCTCGATCGCCTCGCCAGCGAGGGTGCCATGTTTACATCCTGGTACGGCCAAGCAAGTTGCACTGCGGGCCGTGCCTCGTTCATAACGGGACGCATTCCGATCCGCTCCGCGCTGTCGATCGTGGTTGCCCCCGGTGACCAAAACGCCCTTCGCAAGGAAACACCGACAATCGCCGAGTTTTTCAGGGACAACGGCTACACGACCTACTTCTCCGGCAAGTGGCATCTGGGCGACAAGCCCGAAGCATATCCGATCGAGCACGGCTTCGACGAGATGAAGGCGTTCGGCGCGTACTATCCGGGGGTCTATACCTACAGCGATACGTCCCCCTGGTTCCATCCGTGGTTTCCCTCGTTCAATAAGGAATACTCCGAAGAATACTTCAAGATCGTCAACATGTTCGAGTGGGAAGGCGTCGCTGGCCAGCCCGCCAAAAAAGTGAGCGAGATCTCCTGGGACTACCTGTCTACCTTCGACGTCAGGCAGGCAGATTACGCCATCGACTACATCAAAAAGCACGCAAAAGAAGACAAGCCCTTCTTCATGGACGTAAACTTCATGAAGATGCACAACCCGAACAATCCCGCGCCCAAGTTCGCGGGCCGAACGCATCTCGGCCGCTACTCGGATTCCGTCATGGAGCTCGACGACAATATTGGCCGAATCGTGGATACCATCCGGGCGGAGGCGCCCAACACGATTGTCATCGTGACTGCCGACAACGGCGCCTGGCAAGATGCCTATCCCGATGCTGGAACCCATCCGTTTCGCGGCGAGAAAGGCAGCTCGTTTGAAGCCGGTTGGCGGGTACCGGGCTTGATGTGGTGGCCAGATCACATCCCCGCCGGCGCGAAGTACGGTGAAATGATGACGCATATCGACTGTTGGGCGACGCTGGCCACAATGGTCGGCCTCACTCCGCCGCCTCATGGCGAGTGGAAGGACAACAACGGCAAGCCCATTTATTTCGACAGCATTGACAACAGCGCCTACATCCTGGGTAAGGCTGACCATTCGGCGCGGCGATCCTGGGTTTATGTCGATGGCGAGAACTTCAACGCGATCCGCGTGGACATCGCCGGGGACCCGAAGGAGCCCTGGGTCAATATCGCCTGGAAATACACCTGGACCGCGAAGGACTCGTGGCTCGGCCCGCAACAGAACCTGGGGTCGATTGGCTCTCTCTACAACCTGACCATGGACCCATTCGAGAAATACGACATGGTCTTCAATGGCGCGATGTCATCGCGCCTGCCGAAGAGCTCGCCGGGTCAGTATGCGGGAGAGGACAACGGCTGGGTCCTGTCGCTGGTCTATCCCGCACTCATCGAGTTCGACCAGTCGGTCATCAAGTATCCAAGCATCAAGCGGTTCCCGGGTGGTGCTTCGGACGACCTGATGCCGAACCTGCAGAACCCGGAAAACCCCGTGCCTGCGCTGGATCCGAACAACCCACCGCAAACAAAGGCCGGCGGCGGCTGAGGATTGTCGTCTATTTCTAACGAGGGGCCGCCTCACCAGGGGCGGCCTCCTTACAACAGAACGGCCGCGAACCATGGAACAGCAACCGAATGCCGTGCCGGTTCCATACAAGCAGCCCCAGCAAATGAGCGATGACTCTTTTACAGCGCCTGCTACGGCGGGTGCCGGGAGCCTAACGCGGCACAGATCTGCGCCGGTTTTCCGTGCTAAGATTCGGCCATGACCAGCCATCCCATCAAGCCGCCACCGCAGGAAGGCTTCTACGCCAAGCGCGAGCGCGATCTCATGAACACGCTGCGTTCGAGAGTCACCGGACTCGACGCCAATGCCGACTTCCAGTCGTTGGTTCTCGAACCCTATCGCGCCGGCTGGGGACTGACGGAAACGTGGCGCGCCATCGAAATGCTAAAGGCCGAACGCAAATAAAAGTTGTGATTTAAAATGGCGACAGCCGGTCGCTGTTGCGAATCCCCAATTTGAGTGACAGAGTAAAACAGCAAGAGGGGCAATCGATTTGCGGCCGATCGCCCCTCCAGTCCCCGGAATGGGGGAGCCAACTGAAACGAAGGCCTGCGGTTTTAATAGTCTTTCGCAAAGAGATGCCGCAGGTCTCGTTCAGTAAGCATTACTCTCAATGACTCGCATCCACTGCACAAGCCGCTAACGCCGCTATCCCCTGTCGTTCTTTTGTGATCGGCCTAATTGTCCACAGAAGTACAGGTTTCCATGGCTGGCGCGTCAGTTCGCTGACGAGCGCGTGCAGCTTCTCGCCAACAATGTCAGGCGGATCGTCAATCCGGGTTTTCTTCCAAATAAAGGATCAACGTTGTGTGGTTGATGCGGTCCTGCGGCTCATTTTCGCCCAGTTGACGCCGAGCTCTAGAAGCGCGCGAATGGATTTCGCAGGGTGCGGCGTGATTTCACAACATTTCGATCGGCAGGATTGGCGGCGACGATGTCTTTCAGTACGGGGATCGCCTCGCCATGCCGCCCCCGCTCATCATGACTTGAGCAAGGTGTCCGCCGATGCTGGCGTTGCGCGCACGGCGGATAGGGGTAGTAGCCGGACTGGGGCTGTAGTCAGAGGGGCCGTAGTCGTTGTCATACAGACGCGTGGCGGCCAACCCCACCGCGACACCCGGGCGACGTCTGGCGCGCCGCCTTATCGGCCGCTATGATAGGGTATGCTAGCAGTTGCCGCCTAACCGATTACAACTGGGTGGTCGTCGCTGACGCGCGCATCGCCGCTGCCGAAACGATCGTTCGCCTCCGTCGAACCTGCCAAAGCCGCCACCTTCACGAAGCGCGGCAGCACGAGGCAGCAGCACGGCGAGGAAGGACGACTTTTCAGAAAGGCAACGCGGTGTAGCTTTCGGACGAAAAAATTGGTCCACGACGGGGAACGGCGCCGCGATGGCGAGCTCATCCGGCGCTAGACGGGAGAAGGTATTTTGAGATTGCTGACGCGCCTTTGCCAGAGGATTCTGGTTTTCTTTCTGGGCGTAGTTAGCGTTTGGCTGATAGTCTTCGTCGTTTTCGATACTGCCGACCACAGACTTCCATGGGTCCTGGCGGTGAGTCTTACGTATTGCTTGGCTGCCTATGTTATTTTGCCAAACGTGGTCCGAATGGGCCTGAAGGTTCTTCACCGCAGACTTATCCCCAGATACACGACCACCGGAGATGGTCTGCCCGGCGATCCTGTAAATCTCGTCCTCATCGGCACTCTTCAACAACTCTGCGAAGCCTTTGCAACAGCGGGTTGGTCCACGGCCGACCGTTTGGGGATGGCAAGCTCGTGGCGAATGATACGAGCGTTTCTGCTGAACTCCGCCTATCCCACCGCACCTTTCAGCACTCTCTATCTCTTTGGGCGACGGCAGGACATAGGTTTCCAAGAGCCCATTGATAACAGCCCGCGTAAGCGCCATCACATCCGTTTTTGGGCCCTCAGCCTCGACCATTCCGAGGACGATATGGGCGCAGCGAGCTTCTGGTTCAATACGGACAAACCGTCGGCCGGCCAGCGCGTACTATGGGTTGGGGCGGGCACCAGAGATATTGGATTTTCTCTAACTTGGCTGACGTTCCAAGTTACACATGCTACCGATTCGGATACGAATGCCGAGCGCGACCACATAGTCGGTGAGTTGAGAGCAAAGCGAGTGATCGGGGATGTCGCGTTGCACCAATGTGGTTCACGTTTGCAGACTGGAAAGGTCAATCATTACGTTACCGATGGTGAGATCGCGTTCGCCAGCTTGATAGAAAAATGAACAAGGATCCGTGATCGGAAGTCACCGGATCTGACCCGGTTTCTGGTCCAGGAAGCTGGGCTTCCGGTCATCGAAATCCTCGACGTGATTTTCCGGCATCGAGGAAAATGATCAAAAGCACCGTACGCCATTTCATCCTGCTTCACCTCAACAGCGTTTTGCAATAGAACCGCTCGCACTGTACCTCTATCCTGGCACCATCGCCGCTCTCCCTTGGGTTCGAGAATCAGTGCGCTGGGATCGGGGGGCAGCGAAGCCGGCAGTTGAGCTCGAAACCGAACGAGCGGAGAAAACTCGATGAGAATTGCGCAACCAGCCGCGTTCTGGATTGTGGTCTCAGTGGTCGCTTTGGTTACGCTGGTGCTGTTGCGCCAAATCCTGCTGCCGTTCGTCGTCGGTGCATTGCTCGCCTATCTGCTCGTTCCGGCGGTCGACAGGTTGGAGCGGTTCGGGATTGGTCGTTCGTTTGCAGCTCTGGCCGTCTTCCTGCCGCTGGTTGCGGGTTTTATCGCCTTTCTCCTGGTGATGCTCCCGGCCATCATTGGCGAGCTCAGATTTTTTGTTGAGGAATTTCCCCGCTACGTCGCGCGACTCCAGTCGCTCATGACCGATGCAAGCGGCCCTTGGCTGCACAGTGTCATGGGCGACGAGCTTCATATCGAGCAATCCTCCGCCGATGTCGCGAGGACGATGAGCAGCACCTGGCTTGATGGCTTCCTTCGCTCGTTATGGTCGGGCGGACTGGCCTTGTTCTCCCTTCTCTCGCTGCTCGTCGTCACGCCGATCATCGCCATCTATCTCGCAATTGACTGGCAACGAATGATTGCGACGGTTGATGGCTGGCTTCCTCCGGCGCACCGCGACGATATTCGGGCGCTTGGGCGCGAGATCCACGTTACGGTCGCTGGCTTTGTGCGTGGGCAGGTCGTCATCTGTCTCGTGCTCGCCGTGCTTTATGCGACGGCCGTGAAGGTGACTGGGCTCAACCATGCCATTTTGATCGGCATTACGGCAGGCCTCATCAGTTTTATACCCTACCTCGGGGCCGCCACCGGTATCTTGGTGTCGGTGTGCGTTGCCACGGCCCAGTTCTGGCCGAATTGGGTACCCGTCACTGTTGTGGGGGGCATCTTCATCGTCGGAGAAATGCTTGCCGATTATGTGCTGTCGCCGCGCGTCATCGGTCGTCGCGTCAAACTCAACCCAGTCTGGATGATGTTTGCGCTGTTCGCCTTTGGATGGCTGTTCGGCTTCATCGGATTGTTGTTGGCGATACCGATCGCGGCATCGTTGGGCGTGATCCTGCGGTTCGCGAGGCGGCAGTCTCTAGCAGGCTCGGGTCACCACGCCTCTGACGGGCTGCCTGGCCCGGAACGATGAACCGGCGCTGGACCCGATATGCTGCAAGGCGTATTGGCACTCCGCAGTATGCCCTTGTTGCACCACGTCAATGACAGAGGCATCCACCCTATAGTCAACGCCCAGCGTCCTGTGGAAAGCCGAGCCGATACTGCAGATGAACGCTGCTGTGGTCGCGCCGTTAGGAAAGTCCGCTCCCGCCAAGCGAGGCGACATCGAATACCACCACGGCAGGGGACCGCTTAGGGCCATAAGCGGACCACCTGGCGTTACGGGCTACAGTCTTAATTTTTCGCGCGTGCTGCCGACTGCGTTGAAGAGTGCAGCGGTAGTGTTGGTTTGCGCCGCGGAGCTGAATAGCGCGCCCGCCGCATCCCGCGAGCCATGACGTCGCAGTCCGCGTAAATCCGGAAAAAAACCCCGAGCGACGCAGACATTGCGGCAGGTCGAACCGAGCTTCAGCCTTAGCTTAACTAGCCAAGCGATGCTTTCTGTTCGATAGTGTCAGCGTACTCGGCCGTTACATTGCGGCGGGTCGTCAAATCTTGGAACAACGATCAACACGAAGGGGTAGCGTTATGGCAATCAATACGGTCGTTCTCGTGCATGGCGCTTTCGCCGACGGCTCTTGCTGGACAAAGGTAATCCCGCTGCTCACGAAGCGTGGATTCAAGGCAATCGCCGTTCAAAATCCTCTCAGCTCACTGGCGGACGATGTTGCAGCTGTACACCGGGTTATCGGGATGCAGAAGGGTCCGGTTCTCCTGGTCGGCCACTCCTGGGGCGGCGCCGTAATCACCGCAACCATCCACAGGTGAAGGGCCTCGTCTATATCGCGGCAGGCGCACCGGACAGCGGGCAGTCGTTCGCCGACTGGTGGAAGGACTATACGCCCGCGCCTGGCGCGGCCGAAATCAAGCCGTATGGAGAGGGCTATGTTGCCTTGACGCCCGAAGGGGTTCGACGGCACTTCGTGCAGGACATCCCGCCGGATGAGTCCGATCTCGTGTATGCGACCCAAGGCCCGCTGGCAGTCAAATGCTTCGGCGACAAGATTAGCAAGGCAGCATGGCGGTCCAAGCCGAACTGGTACATCGTCGCAGCGCAAGACGAGACCATTCCTCCGGCTGTCGAGCGCGATTCTGCGAATCGGATGGGCGCCGAGACAATCGTACTGGAAAGCTCGCACGTCCCGATGCTTTCTCAGCCCGATGTCGTCGCGGAATTTATCATAAAAGCGGCATCGTCGCTGTAGGGAGAGCAGAATGGGGCCGCCAAAGCGACCCCATGTTCCAGACTCTCGGTATGATTGCAGCCATGCCAATGCGGAAATGATTCCCCACTTTAAGGACGACGATTTTGCATTCTCCCGCCGGATCTACGAATTCTCTTCGCATATCCTGCGAAAGCTTCACCAATTATCGGTGGTGCCCCACCTCCTCAATCTCTTCATCCAACACCAACTGACCTGGTTCACGCAACCGAGAACGAAAGGATAAGATGATGACTCTCAAGGATATTCTGCCGAGCAAGCTCGGTTTTGGCGCAGCCCCGCTCGGCAACATGTTCCGCGATATTCCGGAGGAAGAGGCTTTGGCAACCGTCGACGCCGCCTGGCATGATGGCATTCGCTATTACGACAATGCGCCGTTCTATGGCGCCGGCCTCGCAGAGATCCGCATGGGCGTGGCGCTTGCGAATAAGCCGCGCGACCAATTTGTAATCAGCACCAAGGTTGGCCGGGTCATCCTCGACGAGATCGAGGATGTCAGCGCCCGCGACCTCGGTGAGAAGGGTGATGTTTTCTAATACGGCCGTCCGAACAAGATCGTCAACGACTACTCAGAAGATGCCACCCTACGCTCGATCGAGGACAGCCTGAAGCGGCTCAACACCGATCACATCGAGATCGCCTGGGTCCATGACGTCGCCCAGGATTTTTACGGTGACGAGTGGCTCAGCGTTTTCGAAAGCGCACGCAAGGGCGCCTTTAGGGCACTCGACCGGCTGCGCGATGAAGGTGTGATCAAGGCCTGGGGCCTCGGTGTCAATCGTGTCGAGCCGATCGAACTGCTGCTCGCGCTGGAGTGCCCGCGCCCGGATGGCTTCCTGCTCGCTGGTCGCTACACGCTGCTCGACCATGACCGTGCGCTTCAGCGCGTCATGCCAGAGGTTGCCGAACGCGGACTCGGTATCGTCGTAGGCGGTCCTTACAGTTCCGGCGCGCTGGTGGGCGGCCCGAACTTCGAGTATGCCCCGGTAACGCCTGCAATCCTCGACAAGGTGGCGCGGATCAAGGCGATCGCCGATCGCCATGGTGTGACGATGAAGGCGGCAGGACTGCAATTCTCTCTCGCCAATCCGGCCGTCGCAGCCGCCATTCCCGGTGCGAGCAAGCCGGAGCGCATCGCGGAGGATCGTGCCGGGCTCGAAGAGGCAATCCCGGCGGATTTCTGGCGCGAGATACGCAAGGCCGGCCTCGTCAATCCGAATGCCCCCCTTCCCCTCGCGGTCTGAAGGCGTGAACTCCCCGAAAGAGCCTTGCTTAGGTGGCACTTAACCTGCGTCAAAACCCATTGGACGTCGATGGCTGCTATTGATGACGCCGCGTCGGTGGCTTCCTCGGATTCTCTCAGAGAAGCAATTGTTTTTAGATCAGGCCGTGAGGTCTGCTTTGGGCCCGACAGCGGACGAGCTACGAAAGGGCTTGAAAGGACACGAACTGCTGACGCACTATCGGCGCTCTCGGAGAGTTGAGTTCTGCTCTGGCCCATTATGCGATTTCCGAAGCGCACATATCAAAAACATTGTGTAAACGGTTCCCACGAGCTTGGGAACCGTAATCGATCTTATGTTGCTTTAGAGCCATCATATTGAAGCCTCTCATCAAGCTTTACGTCCAGCAGCCTTGGCGAAGAGACTATATGAATAGTTCCATGACATTCTGGTCGCCTGGAAATGTTGACAAGGCCGCCGACTATTCCTTCGCCGAATCTCGCCAAGCCCGCTCGAACGGCAGGCGCCAGGCATGAGGCGCGATGAGCTGGTGGATCGATTTCGGCCCCCAGCCGCCCTGATCATAGAGGCGCACCGGCGGCGGGTTTTCCAAGAGGGGTTGCGAGAGTTCCCAAAGCCGCTCTATACCCTCGGCGGTGGTAAACAGCATGTGATCGCCACGCATGGCGTCGAGGATCAGGCGCTCGTAGGCCTCGAGCACTTCGCCGATCAGACCGGTTTCGCTCATGGCGAACTGCAACGACAGCTTGTCGAGCCTGAAGCCTGGGCCGGGTCGCTTGCCATAGAAGGACAGCGAGACCTTTGAGGCATCAGCAAGGTCGAACGTAAGGTGGTCCGGCCCTTGCGCCCCAACGCCCGAGCCGGCCGGGAACATCGATTTGGGTGGCTCTCGGAAGGCGATCGAGATGATGCGCTGGCCCTCCGCAAGACGTTTTCCCGTGCGCAGGAAGAAGGGCACGCCCGCCCAGCGCCAGTTGTCGATGGCACATTTGAGGGCGATGAAGGTATCGGTGTCGCTCTCCGGATCAACCCCCGGCTCCTTGCGGTAGCCGATGTATTGGCCGCGCACAACATTGCGTGGCTCAATCGGCAGCATGGAGCGGAACACTTTGTTCTTTTCCTCCGAGATCGGCGCCGGCTCCAAGGCCGTGGGCGGCTCCATCGCCATAAAGGCTAGGATCTGAAAGAGGTGGGTCACCACCATGTCGCGATAGGCGCCCGTCGTCTCGTAGAAGGCCGCGCGAGTGGATAGCCCCAGCGTCTCCGGAACGTCGATCTGCACATGGTCTATGAAGTTGCGGTTCCAGATTGGCTCGAAAAGTCCGTTGGCGAAGCGGAAAGCGAGGATGTTCTGCGCCGGTTCCTTGCCGAGAAAGTGGTCGATACGGAAAATCTGCTTTTCGTCGAAAACCTCGTGCAGTCTCTTGTTCAGTTCCATCGCACTGACAAGGTCCGTGCCGAACGGCTTTTCCATAATGATGCGGCAACCCTCAACGAGCTTCGCCTCAGCAAGGAGTCGCACGGCCGGAAGCGCCGCCCTCGGCGGCACGGAGAGATAATGCACGCGCCGCGTTTCTGGCCCAAGCGCCTCCTCTGCCCTGTTCACCGCTTCCTTCAGCAAGTCCGCGCCGGCAGAAAGCGAGACATAGTCAAGCGATGAGGAGAAATCTTCCCATTCGGTCTCGGTGAATTTGCGGGTCAGGAACGTGCTGAGCGACTCGCGTGCGATGGCGCGGAAACCGTCGGCATCGATCTCATCAAGCGAGACACCGACGATGCGGCACCCGGGGATAAAGCCAGCCTTAATGAGATGGAACAGGCCCGGCAACAGCTTGCGTCGGGAGAGATCGCCCGTTGCGCCGAAGAGGACGACGACCTGCGGATAGCCGGGTCCGACCCGAGTGAAATTCCTTTGCACAGTGCCCGTTCCCCTTTCTGCTGTTGCGCCCAGCCCTGCACCTGTGTGGCAGGCTGCCCTGATGCTTGAGGCCCCGCGGCATGCGCTCACCCGATCGAAGGCTGAATAGAGACATGAATTACCCAGTCGATCAAGGATTTACGGGACTCTCCATCCCTCAGGCGCTCAATCAATCCGGAGCAGGGGCGCGGTGGCGAATCGCGCCACGGCCAAGACAATCGAGGAAGCCACGGTTTCCGTGCCCACCAACTAGCGAAACACCACCAGCGACTTCGACGCCGCCCTTGGAGAGGCTCAAAGAGCAGTGTTTCTTTGTGGTAATGCAACGCATTGCTCTCGAACGACAATGCCAGATTGTAGGCCTGCCGACGAATGCCGCTCGTCGGTGCGCCCCAAACTCGGCCGCACGACCGTTATCGGCGCAACTGCGACCCGCGTTGTACTGCGTCATGTCCGCTTTTTGCAGCACCAGCGATCGGTGGCTCGATGACCATTATGACGGCGCGAAGCGGAGGTCGGCGACTCAGGCGAAGGGCTAGGACGCGGGTTCTGTGAGGAAGGGCATGATGTCCACGCCGTCTCCTGGAAAGACAGAGAAATGCGGGTGGTCTTCAAAGAGACGGGCGGCGGCCTCGATGGTCTCGGCCTCAACGACGATGTAGCCGCAGAAGGGATTCACGGCGCCGGCGATGCCGTCCTTTGTCACGCGCGTCGTCTTACCGACCATGCCGCCACGATCGGGCAACGATGCGGCGTTCCTCGCCTCCCAGTCCGCCCACTGCTTTAACCCGACGGTGTCGATCGCGTCCTGCTCCGGTTTGGGCAGGCTGCGAAAGCGGGTGAGGTCTTCGGGCTTCATGGTATAGACGGCGAGAAAGCGGGGCATGCGGCGCTCTTCGTGCTGGCAGAATGGTATTCGAGCCTAGCCTCTCTACTGGCCGAAGTCACTCCGCATTCGCACCGTTGAGGTGCCCGCCGCCCATCTGCATCAGATCGGGAAGTCCGCTTGCGCAAAGCGGCCTCAAGCGAGGGAATAAACGATGGCCGCTTGCAGGATCTGGACGTGGTCGGCGCGATGACCGAGATCAGGGCGCAAAACAGCCGTTGAATGCATCGACTCTCGAATGTCCGCAATGGGTCAATAGCGGACATACGTGTCAGGTTTCCCAATGTATCGCGGCAGAGGAGACGCATCACTCTGGTTCCAAGTCATCCTATCATCGCAGCGACATCGAACAGAGTGGCCTCCCGCAGGCGAGCCCCGGCCACGGCCATGATGGCCGCCACAGCCGGGTCGATGCGACCTGTCGATTTCAGCTTGGTGGGTTTGCGGTTTTCAGCAGCGTCCATCTCGATGCGCGTGTTCGCGATCGCCATGCTCAACACCGGGTCGTTGCCGTGCAGGATGTTGCGGTCGAGCGCCGCCGCCTCGAAAGCGTCCGTAGCGGCGGAATAAGTCACAAACCCCTGACGGAACTTCTTAAGCGCGACCGTCACGCCATGCCGCGCCAGCGTTGCCGCATCATGCCGGAGCGAGGCTGCACGAACAGCGATTGGTGCAATTGCGTTCGCTCAAGCAACAGGACCGACAATCTGGCGCGAGCTGGTGGAAGCTTTGTGCACCGCCAAACCAAGCGTCAAAGGGCCGGCGAGCTGCCTGTCTGAAGGACGTGCGGCGCTTGTTTATGGGACCTTTTACTCGCGGCTCGCCGCGCTCTCCGAACAATAACCTCTGCCCTACACCACCGTCTATTGCATGTACCAGCCGTGGCTGACGACGATTGATTGTCCCGTTAGTGCGTTTGAACGGAATGCTGCCAGGAAAAGGGTGGTCTGTGCCACATCCTCGACCGTGGTGAACTCGCCGTCAACCGTCTCCTTTAGCATGACGTTCCTAATGACATCCTCCTCGGAGATCCCGAGTTCCGTCGCCTGCTCTGGGATCTGTTTGTCGACGAGCGGCGTGCGCACAAAGCCCGGGCAAATGACGTTGGCGCGGACACCGTATGCGGCGCCCTCCTTGGCGACGACCTTGGCCAGTCCCATAAGACCGTGCTTGGCCGTGACATAGGGTCCCTTCAACATTGATGCTTCCTTGGAATGCACCGAGCCCATATAGATAATGGTTCCGCCACGGCCTTGCTTATACATCTCACGCAAACAGGCGCGCGTCGTGAGAAAGGCCCCGTCCAGGTGGACGGCGAGAAGCTGTTTCCATCGATCGAACTCGAACTCGTGGAGCGGGGCCACGGTCTGGATGCCGGCGTTCGAAACGAGAATGTCGACCTTGCCGAAGGCGGCGACGGTCTTGGCAACGCAGGCTTCGACTTCGGCCTCGTTGGTCACATCAACGGCAATCCCAAGCGCGTGTTCATGTCCGCCGAGCTGGTGGGCCACTGCATTCGCGCGCTCCTGGTCTTGGTCAGCGATTGTCACACGCGCGCCTTCGCGCACGAAGAGTGCTGCTATTTCCATGCCGATGCCGCTCGCCGCTCCGGTGACAATGGCAACTTTGTTATCAAGAAGCATGATTTATTCTCCTGTGTTGCGGGGGGTTAGCGCAGGTAGTCGTGGATGACCTTGCCGAGACCGAGGGTCAGGTCGGCGATGAAATGCATTGTCGAGACCACTTCAAGCACCGGCAGGTCGGCGACGGGTGCCAACGCATGTGCGTGGAGATCGAGCGCGCCCGGCCCCGTCCATGCACCGCGGAGGTCGATTTCCTCGAGATGATATTCAACCAGTTCGCAAATACGCGGACTGCCGTCGACATGTGGAATGATCTTGAGCAGGAAGTTGGGCTCGGCGAGCGAGGCGAGCACCGCCGCCGCATCAGTGGGTTTGTGCTTGTAACCCATGGTGCCGGTAGCGACGCGCACGGGCCCATAGTCGAGGGTACCCACGAGTGTGTCGGTCTCGGCGCGAAGCGTTGGTTGAGCAAACTTTTTCGGAAAGCCCCAAAGCTCCCGTCCGGCGGCAATCGGCGATTCGTCGTTGAGGAACATGCTATGGGTGTAGCTGCCTTGTTTTCCCCGGAATGAGACGGGGATCACCTGGCCGCTTTCGTTATAGTCGCCAAATCCGCTCGAATCCGGCATACGGATAAATTCATACTTGACGAGCGGCTCGATCACTTCGAGGGGTCCTGGTACGAGCTCGCGCAATCTCTCGGGGTCAGTGCGATAGGTGATGACGAGATATTCGCGCTGACAGAACCGATAGGGACCAGTCGGATATGCAGGGCTGGTGAGCGGCATTGAGAACGCGCGCTCACGCACGTGGCCTTCCTTCATGATAGACTCCATGTTTCATGTATCTTGTGAACGGTGGATGGATTTATGCGCGCCCTTGCTCGGCGATATCGAAGGTGAAGACACCGTCGGGACTACGGGGGCGCTCGAGCACCTCGGGATGGCGTAGCGTGCGGATGGTGTCGTGGTACCCCGCCTGCCAGTGATCCTCCATGCTCCGGCGCGAAAACTCGTAGTCTTTCGTGTCGTCCTCGTATTTCTTTGAGTGGTACCCGAGCTGCACAAGATTCCAGACCTTCGGCTCGGAAGCAGGACGCAAGATGTCAACTTCAGGGCTTGCTCCCAGTTCTGCCGGTAGTTTCTCGATCAGGCGCGAAAGGGCACCGCGCAGGGATTGTATTTCGCGGAAGCGGTTCAACTCGGCCCGGGTGCGGCTCGAATACTGGATTTCCTTCTGGCGCGCCTGAATTTGTGCCATCTTGCGCGGCAGCTCGCCTTGGGCCGACCAGAGATCGACCTGGAACGCGAGTGTGTCACGGTGCGGCAGGTTATCAACCACCCAGCTGAGCGGTGTGTTGGAGACCAGTCCGCCGTCCCAGTAATGCTCGCCATCAATTTCGACCGCGGGAAAACCGGGCGGCAGAGCTCCGCTCGCCATCACATGCTCGGGACCGATCCGGTGAGTTGCGGTATCGAAGTAGACGAAGTTGCCGGTGCGCACATTGACCGCGCCGACGCTGAAGCGCATGGCCCCGCTATTGATGCGGTCGAAGTCAACAAGCCGCTCCAGCGTCGACTTGAGCGCTTGCGTGTCGTAGTAACCGGTGGCTTCGGCGGAACCATGCGGCCAAAGCCAAGGTGTCAGCAGGCGGGGCATAAAAAAGCCCGGCGCGCCCAGGCACAAAGCCCGGGCTGCGCTCCATTGATTTGATAAGGCGCGGACGACATCGCCCTTTGACGGGTCAAGTTGCGCCATTAACTCGTTGCCTTCGGCTGTCGAGCTGGGCGGAAACTGCCAATATGGATCGGTTGAAGTGACAAGCTCCCAGAACTGCCGGAGCCTCGCGACGCGGTCCTCGGGTGGATTGCCAGCTATGAGGGCAGCGTTGATCGCGCCGATCGAAATCCCGGCGGTCCAGTCGGGATGAAGACCAGCCTCCGCCAGTCCTTGATAGACGCCTGCCTGATATGCGCCGAGTGCACCGCCGCCCTGCAGCAAGAGCGCAATGCGTTCGAAGGGCGCTCGTCCGCTCTGCTGAGGAAGCCTCGATACTGGATTGCGATCGGTGCGAACATGTTCGTTCATGATGAATTCCTCTCGCCGTCTTCTAATGGTGCGACGGCAGCTTAATGACTCTTGATTGGTTGCTTGTCGGCCGAAGGCGCTCGCGTCAGACCATGGATCGTTGCAAGCTCGCCAGGTCTGCAGCGCAGACCAGGCTGAATTCCAGGAGTGGATCGGGATCCAGACTTTTGGTCAGCGCTTCCGTGGCGAGTTGCCGAAGCTCCACTCTCGGCTTCAGGGAAATCTCGAGGATGGCCCTGAGCGCGGCCTCAGCTGCGCCAATGACATCGGATGAAGCAAAGAACCGCATTCGGTTGATAAGCCCGATCAGGTGTTGTTCATCGCCGCTGAGCTCGATGTCGTCTCGCGTGTAGGCGCGCAGAAGCAGATTCGACGCATACATCACGAAATCGACATAGACTCTCTCCCGCTTTGTGATTTCCTCGGCGACACGCTGCAGCCGATATTGACCTCGATGCGTGTAAATTGCCGCTATCAGCGAAGCCCCGGCGCCAAGGAGCGCTCCCAGCAGCGCGAAAGCAGGACTGAGAAAGGCTGGATCAATGTTCATATCACCTCCAGGGTGTTCTGCTGCTTATTATCGGGCATGACTTCAATACGAGATCTGACCGTCGACGAGCTGCCCGCTCGAAGGCGAAAGCTCACGTTTCAATACGTCACGTGCCTCCCCGCTGATGACCGAGACCGGAGCGGCAACGGCCACGCGCGCCGCCGACCCGGCAAAATTGGCGGCCGCCACTCCCGCGCGATCCGCGAATGATGCGTCTCGTCCCGATAGCGATTGCCCCGCCAGCCGTCTCCCAAGCAGGCGTACGATCTCGGGACTGTCGGCAAAGGCATTGTGGCCGAGCGGATCGTTCGAGGCGATGGCGCTCGTGTCGATGACGGAAACGCCAAGTTGGTCAAGCACAGAGGCATATGGTTTGAGATCTGCGCCCCCGA
Organism: Hyphomicrobiales bacterium; assembly: GCA_900473175.1. Taxonomy (GTDB): domain Bacteria; phylum Pseudomonadota; class Alphaproteobacteria; order Rhizobiales; family Rhizobiaceae; genus Phyllobacterium. Next base: position 130,532 of record UCKM01000015.1, read on the forward strand.
CACGGTCGACGCCGCCTGAGAGCCAGCCAGAGACCTCCAGAGCCTTGTCGTGTGTCGATGTCAGGATCGCAAAATGCGGCCGCTTTGGTCCCATTTCAATGAACTGGCGTCGAAACACATCGATATCGATGTCTGGCGATGCAAGGATGACATTCTTGACCTTGGCCGGAATCGACTTTTCGCGCATCGCAACACCGCGCAGTGCCTCCGCCGCGAGCCAGGTCCCCATCGAATGCGCGAGAATGGTCACGTCGTCGACATCGGGGCTGCGAGTGGCTTGAAGGATCAAATCCTCCAAGGCTCGCCGCGAGTAGTTGGCGCTCTCTTTGTCATAAAGATAGTCGAAAACCCGCGCCCGCGACGGCCAGGCGAAAAGGATCGGTGCCGCATCGGTGCCTGAGTCGTGAACGATCTGGGCGAAGCGAAAGACGGCGTCGGCATAGGTGTTGTTAAAGCCATGGACAAAGATGAGCACCTGCCGCTTGGCGTTGCGATTCTTGCGAAACCACTTGAAAGCCTGCCCTTCCGAGGCAACCTTGCCGGCTTCAAGGACCGCAAACTCCTTCTGCGGATTCGGCGGCAAGCGTGAGGGCCATTGCACCTTGCCGATCTTGCGGTTTCGATCTGGAGGAATGGAGACGGAGACGTTGTTGAGCGAGATCGCCGTTCCGCGCTCGCCCGAATAGAGTCGACCGGGATCGTCCGATGATTTGCGCGTCGTCGCCACCAGCATGTTCACCCGGCTGGCGTCGCTTGCAGTCACGGCCGCCTGAGGCTGCAGCACGTTTTCCACCCGGGTCGCGCAGCCGGTCATGGCGACGGACATGAGCACCGCCACCGAAAGCAGGTGAGGAGCGACTCTTCGGTCTGTTGCCGGGGCCGGCCGCGAGCGGCCGATCCGTTGCAGGGCGAAAATTCCGACGTCCATCTCAGTGCTCCCCGATCTCACGCGGTATCCGGAACCAGGCGACATATAGCGCCGGCAGGAAGAGAAGCGTCAGTGCCGTTCCTACGACGATGCCGCCCATCATTGCGTAGGCCATGGGTCCCCAGAAGATCTCGTGCGAGATCGGTATCAGGGCCAGGGTGGCCGCAGCGGCGGTCAGCATGATCGGCCGCATGCGATGCTCGGTCGCCTCGACGACCGCCTTCCATGCCGACATTCCCTCCGCCCGCAATTCCTCGATCTGCACGATCAGGATCACCGAATTGCGGATGAGGATGCCGACGAGTGCGAGCACGCCAAGGAGGGCAACGAAGCCGAGCGGAGCATGGCTCAGATACAGGGCCGCGACGACGCCAATGAGGGCCAGCGGAGCAACCGAGAAGACCAGAAACAGCCTGTGGAAGCTTTGAAGCTGCACCATCAGCAGTGTGGCCATGACGAGGAGCATGGCCGGGATCACGTTCGCGATCGGACCCTGCGATTTGGCGCTCTCCTCGACCGCCCCGGCGACTTCGACGTGATAGCCTGCCGGCAACGTCTTTTCGAACGCCGCAATCTTGTCGCTGAGCGCTTTGACAATCGTCGCCGGCTGCGTCGTGTCGCTGATACCGGCCTTGACGGTGATCGTCGGGAGCCTGTCGCGCCGCCAGACCGTCGGCTGTTCGAGCTCATAGTGGAACGTTGCGACCGACGACAACGGCACCGATTGGCCGCTGCTGGCTTGCAGCTGCAGGTCGAACAGCGTGTCGATCGAGCCGCGCTCTTTTTCCGCGGCACGACCGACGACATCGACGAGATAGATGTCGTCGCGGACCTGCGTGACCGAGTCCCCTTGAACAACAGTGTTGAGCGCCACGGCGATGTCCTGCGACGAGACGCCAAGCTGGCGCGCCTTGTCCTGCATCACGTCGATCTTCACAACGCGCGCCGGTTCATTCCAGTCAAATGCAAGGTTCTTGAGGGACGGATTGGTGCCTACAACAGTTCCCAGTTTTTGTGCCAGATCGCGCACCGTCTGAAGATCCTCACCGGACACGCGGTACTGAATCGGCTTGCCGACCGGGGGTCCGATTTCGAGGAGCTTCACATAGGCGTCAGTTCCGGGAAAGGTCTTCTGAAGGTAAGCGTCGATATCCTTCTTCAGCTTGTCGCGGACATCGATCCCTTTGGTGACGATGACGGTCTGACCGAAGGCAACGTCGGCCGGCTGGACGTCGAAGGAAAGAACGAAGCGGGGCGCGCCCCGTCCGACATAGGTCGACCAATGCTCGACCGCAGGGTTGCCGGCCAGCACCTCACGCTCGAATTGACCCATCTGACGGCTCGTTTCGGCAATCGAACTGTTCTGCGGCAGGTTCCAATCAATGATGAGTTCCGGACGGTCGGAGCTAGGAAAGAACTGCTGCTGCACCATGGATAGGCCGACGACTGATCCGGCGAAGAGGAGAACCGTGGCGATGATCGTCATCCAGCGCCAGCGCAGGCAGAATTGCAGCAAGTGCGAAAACGCTTTCGCGGACCAGCCCTTGTGTTCTGCATGCTTCTTCATCGCCTTGGGCAGCAGGGTCACGCCGATGAGGGGCGTGAACACCACGGCAACGATCCAGGATACGACGAGTGATACGGCGATGACAACGAAGAGGGTGAAGGTGAATTCCCCGGCGCTGCTCTTGTTGAACGCGACCGGGATGAACCCCGCGACCGTCACGAGCGTGCCGGTGAGCATCGGGAAGGCTGTAGACGTGTAAACATAAGTGGCGGCCTTGGTGAGACTGTCACCCAATTCCAGCCGCGCCACCATCATCTCGACCGCAATCATGGCGTCGTCGACGAGAAGGCCGAGCGCGATGATGAGCGCTCCAAGCGAGATCCGCTGCAGCGAAATGCCAAAATAGAGCATTACTATGAAGGTGATGGCCAAGACGAGCGGAATCGCAATCGCCACGACAAGCCCGGCACGGAACCCGAGACTGATGAAACTGATCGCAAGCACGATGGCGACCGCCTCGAACAGGGCTTTTGTGAAGCCTCCGACAGCCTCGTGAACCACTTCCGGCTGATCGGAGACCTGTTCGACCGAAACGCCGACGGGAAGATCCTGAACGATCCTGATCATGGTCGTTTCCAGCGCTTCGCCGAAGGCCAGCAGGTTGCCGCCTGTCTTCATGCCAATCGCAAGCCCGATTGCAGGCTTCCCGTTGAAGCGGAAGAGCGAGCTTGGCGGATCGACGTAGCCGCGACTGATGCTGGCGACGTCGGTCAGCGCAAAGAACCGGTCGTTTACCCTCAGATTAATGCCGCGCAAGGTGTCTTCGGAAAGAAAGCGGCCGCCGACGCGCAAGGCAATGCGCTCCGGACCCGCCTCAACGAAACCGGACTGCGTCACGGCGTTTTGCGCCTGCAGTGCCGAGATGATTGCGGCGCGGTCGAGGCCGAGGGCAGCGATCTTGCGGGTCGAGAACTCGAGATAGATGACCTCGTCCTGCGCTCCGACGATGTCGACCTTGCCCACATCCGGCAGTTTGAGGACCTGGCTTCGGGCGTTCTCGGCGAGCCCGCGCAACTCGCGCTGACTCAGCCCGTCGCCACTAAAGGCAAAGATGTTGCCGTAGACGTCGCCGAACTGATCATCGAAGAACGGACCGACCACCCCTTGGGGGAATTCGTGCTTTATGTCGTCAATCAGGTTGCGCACCCGCGACCACGTGGGCTTGACGTCCTGCGCGTTTGTCTTCGGCAGCAGATCGACGAAGACAATCGTCCGACCGGCGGTTGTGATGCTGCGGGTATGCTCGAGATTGTCGAGTTCCTGCAGCTTCTTTTCGATGCGGTCAGTGACCTGTTGCGTCACTTCCTGAGCAGACGCCCCGGGCCACTGAGCCTGGATCACCATCGTTTTAATTGTGAAGGACGGGTCTTCCTCGCGGCCGAGGGCCATGTAGGCATACACGCCGGCCACTGCGAAGATGACCATGAAATACCAGATGAGCGAGCGATGCTCGAGTGCCCAATCTGAAAGGTTGAATTTGTTCACGGGCGCTGCTCCTGTTGTGTTCTCACGGCCTGTCCATCGGCCAGCTGGTCGACGCCGGCGACGACCACTTCTTCTCCGTCCTTGAGACCGGAAAGAACCTGGACGGAGCGGACGTCGGTCGGGGAGATGTCGAGCCGTACGGGTCTGAGTGAAACGGTGTGGGATGCTGGGTCGACTACCCAGACATGATCAGCACCGTCCCTCTTGACGACAGCCGTTGCAGGCAGCCCAACAGGTAGCCCCTGCTGCATCTTTGGCGGCATCGCGCTGACCACCGATCCAAGACGGAAAACTTCCGGTGCCTTGTCGATGGCGATTTTCAGCCTGTGCGTGCGGGTACCCGCATCAGCCTGCGGGCCTATCTCGCGCAGTATGCCTGATGTCCGCAGCGTTTCATCGAGCTGGAGGGCGATGTCGAATCGGTCGCCCACGCGCACGGATTGGAGGTACTCTTCAGGAACGTCGACGATCACGTCACGCTGATCAAGCCGAGCGAGTGTGAGGACTGGCTGACCAGCAGTGGCCGTCTGTCCGACTTCCACGGATGTGGCTGCGACAACACCATCGAACTCGGCCTTCAGCTCGGCATACCCAAGCTGCTCGCGCGCCTTATCGAGGCTGGCATTAGCCTTTGCCACGTTGGCCTGCGCCGATTTCAACTCCTGCTCGGCAAGATCCAGATCCGCGGTGCTCGCGGCGCTCGTCGCGGCCAGCCTTTGCTTGCGCTCCTGCGTCAACAGGGCGTTACCACGCTGCGCTTCAGCGCTGCGCAGATCGGCTTCGGCGCTTCGGACGGCGAGCTCAAGAGCGAGCGGATCAATCTCGGCCACGATGTCGCCCGCCCGCACGAGGTCGCCCACACTCACTTTACGCGATACGACGCGCCCCAACGTGCGGAATGCAAGATCGGTTTGCACCCCCGCCTGGACGACGCCAGGAAAGCGCACGGTCCGCGCCTCCGCGGCACTGGCGGCTACGGACTTGACGGGGCGCGGCCCGGCCAACTCGCCAGAGCCGGCGTCCTGACCGCAGCCGGCAAGAAGTGCGAGTGCCGCAAGGACTGAAAGCGAGTAATGAAAGCGGTAACGGGCCATCTTATTTATCCTCCCGGGCCACGGTTTGACCTTCTTTGAGAAACTTTCCGCCCTCGGTGACGATCAGGTCCTGCGGTGCGATACCTCCGGACGCGATCACGTCGCCGTCGCGGTACCTTGCGACGGCGATCTTCCGCAGTGAGACAGAACTGTTGCCCGGCGCGACAAGCCACACGGCGGGCTCGCCTTTGGCGGAGGCGATAGCGCTCGCAGGCAAAACGATCCCCCGGCGCGGCGGGGAGCGGAATTCACCGACCACAGGCGTGCCGAGCGGCCATTGCGCATCTTCGGGGAGTGCCACCTTGATCCGGATGGTTCCAGTTCTCGTGTCGATGAAGGGAGAGACTTCGCTGACAGTCGCCCGCGTTTTGGGTGAGCGATCCGCCACCGGCGCAACATCGACACCGGGTAACGGTTGACCCTCGAGGAAAAAGGCCTCGAAGACATCGAAAACGGCGTCGCGGGGCCCGTTATGGGCGAGTGTGAAGGCGGGCTGCGCCGCCGACACCACCCTTCCGACCTCGATGTCCCGCGCGGTTATTATCCCGTCGGCGTCGGCTCTCAGTTTGGTGTAGGAAAGAGCGTCCTCCGCCGTCCCCAGCGCCACCTCGGCGGCCTCCAGTGAGGCTTGCGCCGTGCGCAGTTCCTTATCCGCTTCATCAAAGGTCGCCTGCGAGATGGACCGCGAGCGCAGCAGCGCCTCATACCGCTCGAACGTCAGCGTCTTCTGCGTGGCAATCGCCTGTGCCGACTGCAGCCCGGCTTGGGCGACTTCCACATCAGCACGCTGTTCGGTGTCATCGAGGCGGGCGAGAATGTCGCCGGCGTGCACGGGCGAACTAACGTCGACAAAGCGCTCGATCACCCTGCCGCTTACCCGGAACGATAGGGTGGACTGGATCCGCGCTTTCACCTCGCCGGTGATTTCCGCTCTTGGCTGATACTCGGCGAGCGAGGCGTGAATGGCGCGAACATACTGCGGTGGCGGTGCGACTTCTGCTTTGTCTTCGCAGGCGGCGAGTTGGACGCAAACAAGACCGATTCCAATAAGACGTATAGGCCGCATTTTTTGCTCCATTACGGTTTGCAAACAAAGAGGAATGAGCCAGCGATGCAGCTCAGCCTCCCGAGAGAGTTCGAGTTTTATGGTGGTGAAAAATCCGCGCCTGCCGGCGGCGGTTCTCATTTGGTGACTATTAAGTCATTTCGAACATCTAGTCAATATGAGATAAGCGCATAGGTGTTATGCAAGGGAATAGATACGCCAGCCTCTCCGGTTTCGGACTGGACTTTCAGGTCAATATGACTTACTTGAAGGTAGAATTTGAGGAATCACGCATGGCAAACGTCAACCTGATCCGCCGGGCCGAAATTGGACGCGAAAAGCGTGTGAGGACCCGTGCGCAGCTTGTTGAAGCGGCGAAAGCGCTGTTTGCCGGACGAGCGGTGGAATCCGTCACGGTGGATGACGTGGTTCAGGAGGCAGGCGTCGCGAAGGGAACGTTCTACACTCATTTTGATAGCCTGGAAGCATTGACCGCTGCGGTCGCGGAGGAATTGGTCCAATCGTTCGATGAACTGCTGCAGCCGGGCCGGACCGCCATCGCCGAGCCTGCCCTTCGCATTGCTTTCGGCTGCCGAGCATTCATTGACAAGGCGTTTAACGACGCCCGATGGGCCGCGGTCGCCGCAAGAATGTCAGCAGCCAATCCGCAAAGCGGCGAGAACATCCGCCGCCATCTCCTCGACGACCTCCAACACTTATCGGGGGAACCGGCGTCTGCGGAGCTGAAACTCGAGATTGTCGTCGGCATAATGATTCACATGTTGCGCGTCCTCGGTGAAGGCAGGCTGTCCTCGTTCGACCCTGACGCTGTTGTCAGCGCTATCTTGCGCGCGATCGGCCTCAGTCCGCAGCAGGCCGGATCGGTGCTCAAGCACCTGCTAGCTGCTGCTGGTATGGAGAAGTCCTTGCAAACCACGGCGAGCTGACAAGTCTCCGCGGACAAACTCCGTATGCCGAGGATCTCGAGAACAGACCGGCCGGATAGTGCCATCATGTTGATAGGGACAATCCCTCAGGCGGAGAGCTCCCGAGTGCTCGAAGCGCCGCCTCGAGGGCTTTGCAATTCAAATCAGGCGTTGGGGTTCGCTCGAAAGTGCCTCGTGTCACCTGCAGCCAAATTCCGACAAAGATGTCAGTGGCGAGTTCCGGGTCCAGCACGGCTATCTGTCCTTGTCTTATCGCTTCGACGATCTCAGCTCTAAGCTTTTTGCGAACGCCGCGGCCGAACTTGTCCGGCTTTTGCGAGGTTTGAACTATCAGCCGCGCCCAGGCAGTATCCGAAACCGCTTTTTCCAGGGATTGCGCAAATGCGAAGGACAAGCGCGCGACCGGATTGCTTAAACCGGCATGAGGAGGTGTCAGCACCTCGTCAAAGCTCCGTTCCAGCTGCACATTCACGGCCGTAATCAACTCCTCGACGTTGCCGAAGTGATAGTAAAACGTGCCTTTAGCGAGACCCGCCGCCTCTGCCACGGCATCTAAGGTCAGCGCCGCCCCTTCCGCAAGCAGCGTCGCTCCCGCCTTGACGATTTGGGCGCGTGTCCTGTCCCGCCGGTCGCGTCCGATTTTTGCCCGAAGTGCCAGATCGATCTTCGCCATTAGCGATCCTCTTCCGATATTTCATATTGACTTTTTAGTCGAAATGACGATAAAGAGCAATTGTGATGAAATTCTGCTGCTACAAACGTATGAGGTTATTGATGCCATCCCTTCTTCATCTGGATTCCAGCATACTCGGGGAAAATTCGGTGAGCCGATCGCTTTCGGCGGCGGTGGTCGCAAGGCTGCAGTCTCTCGATCCGATGACCGAAGTGGTCTATCGCGACCTTGCGGCTCAACCGATCCCGCATCTATCAGGTAAATACGTGGGCGTGGTGAGGGCTGGTCTGGAAGCCGGCGAGGATGCTGCATTGAAGGCGGACCTTGCGCTTGGGGCAAACGTTCTAGAGGAGTTTTTGGCCGCAGACACGGTCGTTGTCGGCGCCGCGCAGTACAATTTCAGCGTGCCAAGCCAGCTGAAGGCGTGGATCGATCGTATCGCGATCCCTGGCAAGACCTTCCGTTACACGGAAAAGGGACCAGAAGGTTTGCTTGGCAGCAAACGCGTCATCATAGCGCTTGCGCGCGGCGGCTTTTACGGACCGGGCTCCCCCGCCGAGAATTTCGAGCATACGCTGAGTTATTTGAAGAGCGTGTTCACCTTCGTTGGAATCGTTGATCCTGAAGTCATCACTGCCGACGGCGTCAACATCAGCGCCCAGCAGCGCGAGGTATCGCTAAAGGCGGCCCAGGCCGAGATCGGTACACTTGCAATAGCATGACTTCATCGTGCCGCCCGGCTGAGATTCCAGCGAGGGACATTGCTCATCGGCAGTGTCCCCAAGGCTTCTTTGGCATCCTGACTTCCCTGGCGCATGGTAATGACCGCTTTTGGCGGCGCGAAGCAGCCTTCCCGTCATGGCGGCAATCCTCGAAACTACCTAAAGTATCTTGGTCAAGGTGCGACCGGGACACCGCTTATGTAATTTCGGGCACTTGGGGCGATCATAGGATGTCTGTAGCGTGATCTAGCGAAAATTTGGCGCGCCCGAGAGGATGAAACTTGGAACCCCTATGTCATGGTAACTGCTATCTGAATTTCGGAAGCGGCCATTTCGCTTGCCAGCCGAAATCAAGAATCTGGCCGCCATGATATGCTAAAGCATATATTTCTTAAATGATATCTATCAAAGTAGATCACTCCTTGCAGTCCGGTCTCAATTCCGATATGCTAATCTATATCTGACAAACTCTCTGATATGTAGAGGCATATCATGCATTACTCCAACGAGGCCATCATAGCTACCCTCAAGGCCGCCCGCGAAGCAAGCGGGATCAGCCAGCGCGATCTCAGCGCCAAGGCAGGCGTGCCCCAAAGCCATATCTCGAAGATCGAGAGTGGCGGAACAGACATCCGCCTGTCCAGCCTGATCGAACTCGCCCGCGCCCTCGATCTGGAACTGACCCTTGTTCCGCGCAAGCTGCTCCCTGCCGTTGAGGGTATTCTTCGCACGACGGCGACTGCAGTTGAACACGAGCCCCGTCTCAAATTCCAAGACCTCAGACGGGCAGAGCAGGCATTGGCTGTCCTGAATCGATCAATTCCAGATGCGTCCGAATTCGGAAAGCTCCAGCAGACGCTACGCGAACTGAACTACCTGCGCCTTAGCCGTAACGACCTTGTTGCCGTCCGCCGCGCCACGGAAAGATTGATCGCGGCCAAGAATGAACCCGAAGGTCTTGCCGTAGTGCGCAAGGTCGGGAACGAGTTGCAGAACCTGCGCCACCGGATCGCTCACGGCATAACCGAGCCGCAAAGACCGGCTTACAGCCTGGAGGAGGAGGACGATGCCTGACGTCTCTGTCCTCGACGTTCTGCTTTATGGGGAGCCGGTAGGAACGCTGACTCTGGTACAAGGCGACCGGACCATCTTTGCGTTCAACCAGTCCTATATCGACAACCCCGCCCGCCCTACTCTCAGCCTGTCTTTCAAAGACAGCTTTGGCGCCCTCATCACGGATATCCGGCCCACGCAGACCTTGGTTCCGCCTTTCTTCTCCAATCTGCTGCCTGAAGGGCCGCTGCGCGAGTACCTAGCCAAGCAGGCGGGCGTGAACCAAAAACGAGAGTTCTTTCTGCTCTGGATTCTCGGGCGAGACCTCCCTGGCGCCCTCACGATCAGGCCCGCCGACGATGAAGCGTGGCCGCCTGAACCGGACGGTGAGCCGGACAGGCAAGAGCGCGAGCGCCGCGCAAACGTGCTGCGGTTCTCGCTGGCCGGTGTGCAGCTCAAGTTCTCGGCTGTGAAGAATGACCGCAGGAATGGCGGACTGACGATCCCCGCCACCGGCGTGGGTGGCTCATGGATTGTGAAGCTCCCTTCCGCGCGCTTCGAACGCGTCCCCGAAAACGAGTACGCGATGATGACACTGGCGGCCGGCCTCGGCATGGATGTGCCGGAGGTGCAGCTCATCAACACGGATGCGATTGAAGGTCTGCCCGAAGGGATCGGCAAGCTGTCCAGTCCCGCTCTCGCAGTAAAGCGATTCGACCGCACGAAAAAAGGCCCCGTTCATATCGAGGACTTCGCGCAGGTGTTCGGCGTTTTCCCCGACGACAAGTACGAAAGGGCCAGCTACCGCCTGATCGCAGGCGTTCTGGGTATTGAAACCGGCGATGAAGGCGCAGCGGAATTCATCCGCCGCCTTGTCTTCAACACGCTGATCGGCAACGCCGACATGCACCTGAAGAACTGGTCGCTTATCTATCCAGACCGGCGCACGGCCAGGCTCTCCCCCGCTTATGATTTCGTGTCGACGGTGCCCTACATCGCCGACGAAAAGGCGGCTCTCAAATACGCCCGGACGCGCAGGATGGCGGAGCTTACTTACGATGAGCTTGCCTATCTCGCCGCGAAGGCGCGCCTCCCCGAAAAACTCGTTCTGGATACCGCCGCCGCCACCGTCGACGGCTTCATCTCTCTATGGGCTGCCGAGAAGGCCCACCTACCGCTGTCAGGGGAAACCGTGGCGGCCATCGACAAGCATATCGAGACGATACCGCTCGCCCGTCTGTGAGGCGCTGGCAGTGCCTCACCCCAAAGATCAGCTGGCAGAATAGTGCCGCTCGCGCGGCGTGACAGTGCCGGTGAAAAAGCGCTCTATCTCTTCGCGGTTAGACTCAAAATCCCGCCCGGCAAGGCTCGGCAGCCGCGCGAACGCGCTGTCGTAGTCGTCCATCTCGATGCAGGCATCTGCGCCGGAAGGCTTAAGCCGCAGGTACCGGTCTGACTCTAGCAAGAGCTTGACTGCGCGCTAGTACTCTTCGCTGAAGGTGCTGCGAAAATGCATGTGCGCGCCGTTCCACCACATGGTGAAAGGATAGCAGAGTTTGGCGGGGATCACCAAATGCCCATGGACCAGAGAACTGACAGGAACGCCCTTCGCCGTTCAATCGGTTCGCGAAGCCGCTAATGCGTTGTTGATAGCGTTGATCAACAAGTTTGCTGGAAACGGTTTATGTAGATAGGCAATGCTCCCCGCTTCCGCGCCTGGCCCAGACCTGCCTCATAATCCGCCCAGTTCGTCAGCTAGAACTTCATCTTCTCAATATGATGACGCTGGGCTGTATTGCATTTGTGGGGAATGGCACGGATCAAGCTGATTTCCATCCGGACTGCCCATCCCGGAATCCTTGACAAAGTATCCACGCACCAATGCTCCGTGGGATCGAATTTGATAATCTTGTCGATCTTACCGGTCAGCGAAAACCTGCGCCGAAGGGGACTAAAGGGAACAAACCCGATGCCCAGCTCCTCGAGCGTTGGCAGAAGACGATGGCAACATGATCGCCAGCATTCAAATCGAAAGACGTATTGGTCAGCCCGCACTTCTTGGTGTATCGTAAATGCTGTGGCTGAAGTTGAAGGCTCTCCACATCCTTGTGCTCCTTCCCTCAGCCTATTGCGAGGACGGCTAAGCCATTCTTAAGCCTTTGTCCTCCCCTCTTTGGAGGAAAGATGGACGGTAGCTCAATGGACATGGAAGCCACGTTACGCGCGCTTCCAAAAATTGCCACTCGCGACGATGGCCCTTATGCTCTCAACGCACGAGCAGAGCTGACGAGGCGTGATTCAAAGACACTCCGGATTCGAATGGCCGTTGTGGTGATGGCAATTGTTCTGAGCATCGGAATTATCCTGGCCGACAAGTTGTAGCCGGATGCGGCACCCGCACGGGAGCCTTGACATGAGTTGGGAAAACGCTGTTGTCATAATCGCTTCATGCCTATTCGCCTGGGCCTTTGTCGATGTATTTTTCAGGAGAAACTGACGGCTGCAGCGACAATGACGTTCACTGCTGAACTTTTTCGGATCATTCACCTCGCTTCTCCGGATGGGAGGTGGCGGTACGGCCAATCGATCATAGTGCAAGTGCTGCCGACAATCGATGCGGTACCGATCGCAGCGACTGCACCACACATGGAAACCGAAATGCAAAGCACCAAGCACTGTTCGCATGGCGGCCAGCGAGCGAACGGTAGTCTATCCAGCCGCCGAAGCGGCCGGACAGCAACTTCACTTGCAGCGAAAGGTTTAGATGGAACCTGAGCCTTCGCGCTGCTTGACGGCGAATTCTTCCTCCGGCGAATAAACAAGCGTTTTGCGTCCATAAGCGCCGAAATAGACTATGCCGAGGGCATACCAGATCGCGACGCCGATGACACCGGTCTGGTAGACCGGGTCGGTGAGCTGGAAGTAGATCGTGATGAGCGCGATGATGACGGTTGCGGCCGCCCCCGGAACGCCAAGCGGACTGCGGTAGGGCCGCTCGATGTTCGGGAAGCGTTGCCGCAGGCGAATAAAGGAAAGTGCCTGTAGCAGATACGAGATCATCGCTCCGAAAACCGCCATATTGAGCAGAACACCACCGATGAACGAACCGGCCTTCACGCCGCCCTGCGTGTACCAAACCACCAGCATCACGCCCAGGCCGAGCAACGAACCGGCGATCAGCGCGACGTTCGGGGTCTTGTGATCGCCGTGCGTAACCGACAGAAAGTGCGGGAAATATCCGGCGCGCGACAGCGAGTAAATTTGCCGGCCAAAAGCGAAGATGATCGCGTGGAAACTGGCGACGAGACCGGCAACGGCGGCGAGCGCCAGAAGCTTGGCGGCACCCGATCCATAGATTGCTCGGAAGCCGTCTAGGATCGGCTCGCCGGATGATCCGAGCTTGAACGCACCGTCCGGAATCGCCGGATTGATGATCAGGATCAGGAAGCCGGTGGCAATCAATGTGAACATGCCGAGCATGATGCCCTTTGGCATGTCGCGTTTCGGATCGACTGACTCTTCCGCAGCGAGGGGCAGCTGCTCAATCGCCAGGAACAGCCAAACGGCAAACGGCATGGCTGCGAGGACTCCATAGCCGCCGAACGGTAAGAATGGCCCGCCACCGTTGGGAAGTTCGACAGCGGCGCCATCCGGACCGACGCCGATGTTCATCGCATATTTGTTGAACTCCATGAAAGGCAGAGCGCTGATGAAGAACAAGACAAGGATAGCGAGAGCCAGCAGCGTCACAAACACGGTAACTTGGAACGACAACGCAACACCTCGGACATTCAGCCCGACGAAGATTAGATAGCCGATAATCCACCACACCGGTTGAAAGGCATCGGGCGTACCGAATATCGATGTCAGATAGGCACCGATGAAGAACACGACCACCGCCGGCGTCAGAACATATTCGATATTCTCGGCAAGGCCGGTGACAAAACCACCCCACGGACCAAAAGCGGTGCGCGCGAAGGAATAGGCGCCGCCGGTATGCGGCAGAGCGGGACTCATTTCGGCGATAGAGTAAGTAAGACCCAAATACATGATGGTGATCAGGATCGTCGCCACGAACAAACCGCCCCAGCCTCCTACGGCGAAACCGAGGTTCCAGCCGGAAAAATCGCCTGAGATAACGGCGCCAACGCCGAGCGCCCAAAGCGAGAAGACACCGGCATGGCGCTTCAACCCACGTTTTTCGAAGTATTCCGATCCGGGAATGTGATAGGAGACCCCTCCTTCGTGCTTCTTAGCTTCATTCGACATGGTTTTTCCCCTCTCTGTCAGAAGGCCGGCTCCTCCAGTGGTCGGTAGCCGCCTGTCGGCACCTTCTCATTCCCTTCCAGCCCAAGCTCGGTGAAGGTGAAGCAGCCCGTAAGCCGAACTGCCCTTTGCTGCTGCCCGACGTCGCAGGAGATCTCGCCACTGCGGTCTTCGATCGTCGTGCGGACAGGTCCGCGCGAGCGCGCATGGCGTTCCGGTGTAAAATAGCTGCAGTGGACCACCGACACGTAAGGTTTCAGGCGCTGTGGCGGGCGGGTTCCTCGTACGTGAAGCTGCGCGCGCCGAATTCGGCTGGCAAGGAATTCGATACGTGGTCACAGGCGAGACGCTTGGACTATGACCTTCATGGTTCAACGTCCGGACGGAGTTGCACTGATCGGGCTCGACAGGCCGCACAGCTTCCATTGTCACGTCATTCCCCGAGGAGCTGTGTCTTATGTTTCATCACTCCCCGGTGAATGATTTCATACTTATCGGCAGGGTTTGTCAAATATGCCCGCGTGGGACAGCGCAGATAATTGGCTGACGTCGAAGCAATGTTGGTGGTCAAAGATGGGGAAGACCCGTCGCGTTGAGTGATGTCAAAACCGATTGCCGATCGAACCGACCCCATGTCTGAGGGCTCGATCATGAACGAACCGCGGCCCTATAAAGCTGCCTGCCGTCATGTCATATTTGACGGCTGGTTCACACGTCGAGCGCAAAACTGGTATGCGGTCGTCAGGCGAATGTCAGAGCGACAGGGCCATTGCTGCCGACAGATGCCGTAGCAAAGACAAACGCCGCTAGCTTGGCATCGCTCAGCTGCCCCATCCAATGTGCGTTTGAGCCCGGCGCCCGATTGGTGGACGTTGCCCCCAAGGCAAGAAAAATGACTGCGATTACGGCCAATACGAAAGTAAGATCACGCAGGTTCTTGACCTCATCTATCTTACTATGTTCACGCAAACAATTATGTGCAGCTACATCGTCTGTCTTTCGTTGCAATGGAGCCTTCATCCCTATCCTTTCAAACTCGACGTTGAGAAACCATCCACGTCAGCAGCTATCAGCTCGTAGATGCGATCTCGGCGCGCTTTCGCCGGATCGCATCGGCGATGAATACACGCGACAGTGCGTGGTAGAGTGGTTCATGCGAGATGATACGCGCCGTACCGTAACCCAGCATTGATGTGCACATCAAGGCGATGACGCTGTTCTGACTGCCGGTCATTTCGAGAATGATCACGAAGGCCGTCATCGGCGCCTGCACCACACCCGCGAAATACCCGGCCATGCCGAGGATCGATGCAAGGCCGATATTGCTGCCGATGAGCTGGCCGACAGCGCTTCCAAACCCTGCGCCCACCGAGAGTGACGGCGCGAAGATGCCACCGGGGATACCAGATATCATTGACAGGAAGCCCGCAAGCAGCTTTTCAAGGAAATAATACCAAGGTAGTGCGTTGCCTTCGACCGCTCCGCGGGCTTGCTCATATCCTGTTCCGAATGTCATGCCGCCTGAAACGACGCCTATGACCGCCACTGCCAGGCCACAGATCGCTGCAAGCTGCAACATGCGCAAAAGTGGCGCGGATGCGGCCCAGCGCCTGATCCTGCGCGATGCCGTAAGAGCACCGGCGCTGAAGCACGCGCCAAATGTACCACCGCCAATGCCGCACAGGATCACCAGCAACCAGTCGGAAAAACCTGTCGTGGCGGCTGACGATTCACCGAAATAGGTGTAGTTGCCGACAAGACCCATCGCGGCAAGGCCCGACAGGATAACGGCCGTCAACACCAGGCCATTGGCACGCGATTCATATGATTTCCCCATTTCTTCGATGGCAAAGACAATACCCGCAAGTGGCGTGTTGAAGGCGGCGGCGATGCCGGCGGCCGACCCGGCCAGAATGAGACCGCGGGCATGTGCCATGCCGCCCCAGCGCGCCGCTTGCAACATCAGCGAGGCGCCTACCTGAACGGTTGGACCTTCGCGTCCAATCGAGGCACCGGAAAAGAGACCTATGACAGTCAACAGGATCTTTCCAACCACCATTTTCAGCGAGAGGAGCCGGAACCGGTCATCTTCGTCGGTGAGATGACGGGCGGCGATAGCTTGGGGGATACCGCTGCCTTGGGAATTGGGGAAAAAGCGCGTGGCGATGTAGGCACAAAAGACAAAGCCAAGCGGTGCGATGACCAGCGGCAGGTACGTCGTCCAACCCTCCGTACCCGTGACTACGTGAAAGAGATGTTGTGCCAGATCCGCGAGCTTCGCAAAAGCGACACTGATCACCCCGATGGCGAGCGCACCTGCCCAGAAAACCAACCTTGGACGCCAAACGCGTGTATTGCCCCACATCGCACGGGAGCGGCGCAAGACGGAATTTTTGCGGTAAATCAGGCGCACAGCTGGTCCTGTCTCTAACGGCTGGAGTACTTGGCTTTGATCTGAATTAACACGGCAATTCCCGCACCACCCGTACACCCAGTTCTTAGGAACCCCGCAGCAAACCGGTCATCCGTTACCCTTCCGATTTCAAAACAAGGGGTGGCAATTCGGCCAAACTTTTGATCACAGTGTTCAGTTCTGCTGGCAGCCGATCGCGGCACTGATCGTAGCGATTACACCAAACGACATGGAAACCGAAATGCGAAGCACCAACGGCGTCCCAGGCGTTCGACGACTGGAAGGAGATACGTTCCTTGGCGACACCGAGCCGGTCAACGGCGAGCTGGTAGACGGACGGGTGCGGCTTATAGATTTGGACTTCATCAACCGACAAAATCGCATCTAAGAAGGCGTCTATGCCTGCGTTACGGCAGGCGGCGGTGATCATTTCAGGCGAGCCATTGGTGAGTACCGCTGTCTTTATCCCAGCTTGCTTCAGAACCTTCAATGTCGTGGGAACCTCCGGGAATGGGTCGAGTGTGAGGTAGAGATGCATCAATCGCTCACGCAGTTCATCGTCGGCTAAACCAAGTGCATCCATGGCATAGTCCAGCGCTTCACCGGTGACTTGCCAAAATGGCGCATAGGCCCCCATCAGCGACCGCAGCCAGGTGTACTCAAGCTGCTTTTGACGCCAGATATTCGACAGCGCTTCGGCATGCATGCCAAGAGCGTCTTTTGCGGGGCTAGTAGCAGAATTAAAATCGAGCAACGTTCCATAGGCATCGAAGACGCAGGCCTCAAACTTCTCAAATCTCGCTTCGCTCATTGGGATCCCTCTATTTGGTATACGCCGGCGACATAACCAATCGGAGTCTGACACGAGCCATGGAGCTCGGCTGCACTAAAGGGCGCCAGTGTATTCGCCTCTCGCCGGATAGTTGTTCTTGATGGTGAAGTCCAATGCCTGCACCATCTCGGTAAAATTGGGCCGGACAAACGGCATTGACTGCACCGATAGATAATAAATCGATTGATCCGGCTTCAGCAAAAAAACTCCCGGTTCGGAGAACAATGGGGGCTCTTCGATACCGATCGAAGTCTTTCCGCGTGACATCGAGATGTAAAGCCCCCATCTGCGGGCATCGTTCAAATCCAGGCCATAGCCGATCCGCAAGCTGTTAGCGCCAATCTTTTCGGCCATCAGCCGAGCGCGAGCCTCTCCGTCCGAACTGATGGCGACGGTCGTGACGCCGCGCTCGGCAAAAACCGGTGCCTGGCGCTCGAGTTCTTTGAGGTAGTTTGCGCATATCGGACAGTGAAGACCGCGATAAAAACAGATAAGCGTCATGTATGCTGGCCGTTCGGAAGTGAGGTCGAAGCGGCCGTGGTCAAGCGTTGCAACGATCAGTTCGGGAGCTTTCTGGCGGGGCATGAGCATGACTTGTCCTTATCGGCAATGTTGGGCAGAGGTGTTGTTGATTGACCAGTGACTTAAGCTGTGCCACATTTTGGGCGATGAATAGTCCAGGAAACATGATCGAAAGTACCAAATTCCCCAAGCGGGACCGGTTGTCGGCTTTTTTCGAAGCATTTGAGCTCACAGTCACCATAGCGCCAGCTGATGTTAGCAACGTCCCAGCAAACTTGTTTGTCACAGGTGGATCCAATGGAAATGTCGAGCACGTCATTTTTTCTGCTCGCAATGCGATGCCAGCGCCTTCGGCTTCGATCCTGCTTGCCGCAGATGTCGAATTTGGTGGGGTGACGAATCCGCTCTTGAACGCAATGCCTGAACGGTTTGTCGTTATCGCCAAGGAGGTTCCCTTTCTGGATGCAGTCACAGCTGCTTTTGTTGCCGAGGCATCGGATATTCGATGCGGGAGGCAAGTTGTACTTAACCGTCTGTGTGAGGTGCTCGTTCTTTTGGTTTTGAGAAGAGCGATCGATATTGAGGCTACCGGGCTGGGGCTGCTGGCCGGGCTTTCCCACCCATCGCTCCATCGCGCCATCGTTGCGATGCATGATCAGCCATCGCGGACATGGCGCACTGAGGACCTTGCCGAGCTTAGTGGAATGTCCAGAACCCGGTTTATGACCCTGTTTCCAAAGGTGGTCGGTATGACGCCTGCTGCGTACTTAACCTCATGGCGCCTTAGACTTGGTCAGCGCGCGCTATCGCGTGGCGGGCGGGTTAAATCAGTCGCCCAGCAAGTGGGCTTCGGCAGTGCGGCGGCATTTTCCAAAGCCTATTCTCGCGCGTTTGGTCACCCGCCGAAAACGCTGCGAGACCCGCAAAACCTTTCCCCTTATTGATTCCACAGTCAGTGCCGGGGCAGTAACAATGGAAGCGTGTTCCGGCCGACGAAGCGGCCGGGCGAAAAACGTCAACGCGAATGGTGGGAGCTTTGGGACGAAGCTCGAATGCACCATCAAAACCGGGTTGTCAGATCCGTTAGCCAGGCCGGCGATGCCTCAACGAGCAAGGTTTCTGCGACCTTATCCATCCCTGTCAGGACGAGAAGACCGAAGGCGGTTAATGTGGCACCCATCGCCGTTCTGAGCCCATGCCCCGTTGACGCCATTCGTCCGCGCCAGCGCATCATCGTTTCACGCGAAAGCATGGCAAGCAGCAACAACGGCAACGAGGCACCGATGCCGAAGGCAAGCATTGTTATCGCCACCGAGCCAAGGTCCTCGCCTCGTGACGCCAGGACAGAGGCGGCACCGAGCGTCGGGCCGACACACGGGCTCCAGATCACACCCAGAAGTACTCCTACCCCGAACTGTCCAATGAGACCGGATGTTGAAACGCCGCGAAAGCTGCGTCCGATCCGATTGGTGACCGGACCGGATACCACTGCAAACTTCATTTGAAGCGGTGTGATCATCAGGATCGCGCCAAGCGCAATCATCAATATGGCTGCTGCCGCTCGAAAGACGGTCGCATCAAGCCCGATCACAAAGCCGATCGTGGCGATAAAAAGTCCAACTGCGGTGAATGATATCGCGAGCCCGGCGGCGAGTGCCGTGGGGGCCCATCTGGTCTCTGCGGACGCTGCACCGAGAACGAGCGGTACAATTGGCAGAACGCATGGCGAGAAGATCGACGCCAGTCCCGCGAGCCCGGCAAACCCGATTGTTCCAAGCATGGTGACCTCAGATTACCTTGTCAAGAAGACGGGAAATCGAGGCCTTGTTGGTATCGCCGGTGGAACGTCCGGTCTCCTTGCCATGTTTGAATGTGATCAGTGTGCTCTGCATCTGGACATTCAGCCGGCGTAGCACGTCCTTCTGGCTGTCGAAATCCACCTGGTAAATGACGAGATCCTTGAATTTCTTGTCCGATGTCAATTCCAACAGGATCGGCTTTTGCGCCTTGCAGGTCGGACACCAGGGCGCCGTCACTTCAATCAGGATGGCCTTACCTGCGGTCTTGGCTGCGTCGAAATCGGATTGAACAAATGCGGCCGTGCTGGCGGCGTAAGATACTGGCGTAAACACAATACCCAGCGCCATTACCGCGGCCGAGAACAACACCTGACGGCGATCTGGCATTTCACGTTCCTTCTCTCAAGTTGGGTTGACATTCAACAGTGCGCATGAACGTGTGCTCATCAATTTCTATTCGCCGAAATCGTGAATGTGTTACACGATCACACCGATGTGATGATCGTCCTGTCGGGTTTTCTCCGACGCCCTCAGTGTCGGTCCTGCGTGGACCCCGGCCCTTGTGCTTAATCACCAGCGCAGGAAGAACCGCCCTGTGATTGCGCCGATAAAGCCTGAAACAAGGACACCGAGCGTGTACCAAATGGCGATGAAGGGCATGGCGCTTTCATCGCAATGGAACGAATAGACCAATGAAGCAATCGCGCCCGCGGCAAGGCCAGCTGCCGCGCCTGCAACCGTCAGGCGTGTCGGGGCCAACCCGCGCAGCACCCAAAAGGCACCGACAAGCAGTGGCAACGACAACACGACGATGTTGAACGTGCAGACGGTGACCGTATGACCCGCCAGCAGGATGTGATAGGTATCGCGCGGGGCGGCCATCAATTGTGCGATCGCAAGGAAGCAGATTATGACGATCGCAGCCACCATCAGGTCGAGGTTGACGCGGATGCTGCCGAGCGGATGGGCGATGCGCTTGACCGCCCAGGCACCGGCGGCGGCAAGGATCAGCGTATAGGCGAATTTGATCCAGAACGACATCGTTCCAGTTGCCTCCATCAGGTCCGGCCGCAAGCCGAGCCACAACCACATGAGAAGGGCGGACGCGGCAAGACTGATGCCGAGCCCTGTGCCGACCCGCTGGATAACTGCGGTTTTCGGCACCGGCTTCAGGTCGCCAGTGAGACGCGCAATCAGATCATTTGTCGTCATTGGCGGCATTTCCCTTCAGTCTCGCGGCAATTGCCTTTATTCCTCTGTGTATGCTGACCTTGATGGAGGTTTCCGACAGGCCCGTGCTTTGTGCTATTTCGGCGATGGACTGGCCCTCGATCTTTGTCTGGTAGATCAGGTCGCGCGATTTTTCCGGCGCCGATTGCAAGAGCCGCTCTACATCCATGCGATCCGCCGCCGCATCTGACTGATCATGCGCAAACAGGTCTTCGACGTCGTCGAGCGGAACCGTCGCCCGGATGCGGTTGCGCCTGAAATGATCGATCAGCTTGTAGCGTGCAATCGTATGCAGCCAGGCGGTGAACGGCCGGTCGACCTCATAGGTTGCGCGTCGCGTATGCAATGCCATCAGCACCTCCTGCACGAGGTCGTCGGCGTCGCCCTTGTGCGCATCCGCCAGCCGGCGCAGGAAATAAAAGCGCAGGTGTTTGGCCACATCGCTCAAGAGAACGCCATAGCTGCGCGCATCACCTGCCAGGCTAGCGAGCATCAGTTCCTTCAAGCGTGCTTCGACCGAATGCACTCCGATTCATTCCTTATTCGTGCGGAGCGGGATAAAGGTTACAGATGAGATGGAAGCCAGCGGCAGGTCAATGCTTCAAGCATGAATCCACCGAAGAATGATCACCAATGCGTGATCGCTGTAACCAAAGCGCGCTGCCTCGCGAATTGCCTGATGTGACCGGCAGAAGATCCGGTCCAAGTGGGAACGCGAGGAGATCAAGATGGGTGCTCAACGAAACCGCGGCGGTGCGCTGGCGATTTTTGCCGCGACGGCAATGCTCGGCCTTGGTGCCGGCGCTGCCTTCGCCGACATGAAGCCGCTGACCGTTGTCGAACTCTTTACCAGCCAGGGTTGCTCCTCCTGTCCGCCAGCAAATGCCAACCTCATCGAACTCAGCAAACGGCCTGGCATCCTCGCCCTGAGCTTTGGCGTCACTTATTGGGACCGGCTCGGCTGGAAGGATATCTTCGCCAAGCCTGAATACACCGACCGGCAGGAGACCTATGAGGCGCCGCTTGGCCGAGACGGGCCCTTCACCCCGCAGATGGTGATCAACGGCCGCGCCGATGTCGTCGGCAACCGGATTGGCGAAGTCGATCGGCTGATCGCGACGCAGGGCAAGGTCAATGCGCTGTCGCTCGATCTGAAGGGCCGTTCGCTGACGATTGGCGAGGGAACCGCGCCGGCGGGCAAGGCCGATATCTGGTTCGTCACCTATGACGAGCGGACAGTCAATGTGTCGGTCAAGCGCGGCGAAAACACCGGGCGCACGCTGCCGCACAAGAATGTCGTGCACAGTCTCACGAAGCTCGGCAGCTGGGATGGCAAGGCGGAGACTGTGGACGTGCCCGCGGCAACGCCGGGCCTGCGTACCGCAATCCTGGTGCAGACGCCGAATGGCGGTCCGATCCTCGCAGCTGCAACACAATAGCGAAATAAAGAGATTCCTGGCGATGTCCAGGATCACGTGGATGTCAGAGGCATCCGAAACTTGTTGGCACGTTTGACCGTGTCTCATTCTAACCAAGGAGAAAAACCCATGAACATTCTTGCAAGCCGCATCGTCCTGTCGGCTTTCGTTCTCGCAACCGGCTTTGCTGGCGTAAATCTGGCCCAAGCAGAAGACGCGATGAAGCCGATGAACAAGGCCGACTGCATGAAGAAGGCCAAGATGGAAAAAGACACGACCAAGATGAATGCCATGGTGAAGGAATGCGACACGATGGCGATGAAAAAGGATACAATGAAGCCTATGAAGAAGGACGCCATGGCGCCTGATGCAATGGCTGCTCCCAAGAAGAAGTAAATGTAGTGCTGAAGCTTTGCCGATCCTACCCTCCCCCTCATGGGGAGGGGCGGAGCGACGGAAAGAGCAGTTGGAACGCTCGATCTTGCATCAGTAGAACCGGGTTTCATTCTCCCGGACCTGGCTGCGTCTTCTGCGGTAAACAGAATCCTGCTACGCTGAAGCTTGCCGTGCCTGGCGTGGCTACTCCTCCCCAGCTGGGCTGAGTGAGTGGGACTGGCGCCCGAACTTTGCACCCATCAGTGGTTATGGGAAGCTGTGCTAGCTCTATTTCCGCCACTGAGACGGTGTATCGGTCAGGCTCGCCGCCGGAATCCGCAGACCTGCGATGGGCCGCTGCGGGCCAACAGGAGGGCGATAGAGGACAGTCTCCTGGAATTGTTGAGCGCTGCGAGTGACGCAGGCTGACGAGACGGAAGTTATCGCCGCCATCATCGCCGTGGCTGAGGAGGCCCAGTTGCCACAAGATAAATTTGTGGGACCGTACGTCGACATTTTTCTGAGGAAATTCATGATGTAGCGCGACTAACGGGCCAGCGCGTGTCCGTTAGAGACGTCAACGCAGTGTTGCTGTTGCGTCGAGCCGCGGAGCCGGCACTCCATCCGATAACCAACCAATGTCGATCACGAAAACGTGTCGACCCGGACCGTAACCTGTCGGTCGCCCGGATCGAATACCCGCTGTGTGCGTGAGAAAGAGCGCACGTGCAACTCAAATGGGAGATGGCAAACATGTCCACACAATCAACGGTAAGCGTCGCGATGCTGGCAGGCGCCGTAGCGACAGCACTTTCAACATTTGCGATGGCAGCACCGCTCACGGAGGCCGAGGGTAAGGCGGCGATGGCTGCAGGCAAGGAAAAATGCTTCGGGGTTGCGCTGAAGGGGCAGAATGACTGCGCTGCCGGCCCCGGCACAACCTGCCAGGGTACTTCTACTGTCGATTTCCAGGGAAATTCCTGGAAATTTGTACAAGGCGGCACCTGCACCAAACTCGAAATACCTGGAGATCGCCACGGTTCACCAGAACCGCTGAAGCGCGATCTGCCGGCTTAACCAGCCCTAACGCCGGATTGCGGAGGTTACCATGAACACATTCGTGGCACAGCCGGACTATTGTGGAGCGGTGCCGAGCCTCCGCCTTCCGGCGCATGCAATTGCAGGTCTCACAGGAACAAGCTTCAAGTACGAGCATTTGCAAACAATACTGGCCGATGACCGTACAGACGGTTTCTTCGAAGTTCACGCCGAGAACTATATGGGTGCAGGCGGGTGGCCACACGAAGCGCTGACGCGCATCCGCAAAGATCATCCAGTCTCGCTTCACGGCGTGTGCATGTCGATTGGCGGGCCGCAGCCCCTGGACAAGTCGCATCTCGGACGCTTCAAGGGGTTGATCGAACGCTACGAGCCTGCGCTTGTATCCGAACATCTTGCGTGGTCGACGCACGAGACGACCTACTTCAACGATCTGCTGCCGCTGCCCTATACGCAAGCCACCCTCGCCCGCGTTGCCAACCATCTCGACGAGGTTCAGGAGACCATCGGCCGTCCGATCCTGCTGGAAAACCCGTCATCCTATCTGGTGTTTAAAGAGTCCACCATGAGCGAGACGGATTTCATCAGGGCTCTTGTCAGGCGCACTGGCTGCGGTTTGCTGCTCGACGTCAACAATGTATTTGTTTCCGCCGCCAATCTCGGCTTTTCCGCGCTGGACTATCTGGCTGACTATCCCCTCGAATATGTCGGCGAAATTCATCTGGCAGGACATGCCGAACAGCAAGACGATGAAGGTGCCCTACTTCTTATCGACAGCCATGACGGACCGGTTGCCGACGCTGTCTGGAGACTGTTTGAGACCGTCGTCCGGCAGACCGGACCGATCCCGACGCTTGTCGAATGGGACAGTGCCATTCCCGAGTGGCCCATCCTCAAGACGGAGGCGCTCGCGGCACAAGCTATTCTTGATCGCCATGCTCAGAGTTTCATGCTTGGAACCGTCCATGGCTCCGCTTGATCTTTTAGCTCAAATACCAAGTGGTGTATCAGCCAATGCGGCGGCTTTTGCGTCGGCCTTGCTTGATCCTGACAAGGCAACGCCCGTCCAGGTTTCGGGGCCCAACGGCAAGGTCGCGAACAAGCGCTACAATGTTTATCGCAACAACGTTACTGTCAGCCTCATCGAGGCGCTGGCAGCGACATTTCCGGCGACGCAGCAAATCACCGGCGAGGATTTTTTCCGGGCTATGGCACGGTTTCATGTGCGGGAGACGCCGCCGACCTCACCGTTGCTGTTCGAGTACGGCCATGACTTTCCCGGATTCATCGAACGTTACGAATATGCACGGCCATTGCCCTGGCTGGCGGACGTAGCGCGTATCGAACGCGCCTGGCTTGACGCCTATCACGCGGCCGACGTTTCGCCCCTGGCACCGCAGGATTTCGCTTCAGTTCTGCCGGAACAGCTTGGAACGATCGTGCTTGTACCGCATCCGGCAACGCACATCGTCTTTTCACCCTACCCGGTGGTCACCATTTTCGCAGCAAACCGCAGCGCTAATTCAGTCGGACCCATCGACGCGACAGGACCCGAATGCGCCCTGGTGACCCGGCCCGCGCTCGATGTCACGGTTCGGACCCTGCCGCCTGGCGGCTTCACGTTCCTGGACCACCTCACCAAAGGCGAAACGTTTGGCGCGGCCGTTGCAGCGGCAATAGCCGCGTCTCCGGAATTCGATCTGTCCGCCAATATCATTGGGATGCTTCAGGCCGGGGTTTTTGCGGCGATCCATTAAGGAGATTGAGGAATGATTGAGGCTCACGGAGACATCGGCGACACCCCGAGGGGACTGCGCAGATTGTTTGAGCGGGCAAACCGCCTCATTGTCGCGGTTGCCCCACCATCCTTGACCCAGCTTGTATTGCGCATCGGACTCGCCGTGCCCTTCTGGAGATCAGGTATCAACAAGTGGGACGGCTTTCTGCAGTTGAACGATGTCGCGGTGCTGCTATTCAGTTCGGAGTTCAAGTTGCATTTGCCGGGCGGCCCATATGCATTCCCTGCACCCGGCATTTTTGCATTTGCGGCTGCTTCGGCAGAGATTGTTTTGCCGCTGCTCCTTGTCATTGGACTTGCGACGCGATTTGCTGCTCTCAGTTTGTTGTTCATGACGCTAATCGTTGAACTCACCATCCCCGATGGCTGGCCTATCCACGTGACATGGACGGCAATGGCGCTCGGAATTATGGCCTGGGGACCCGGAAGGTTGTCACTTGATGATTTGCTGACACGCAGCAAGCTCTGAAAGAAACATACTTTCTCGCTGTGGATCCAGGCCATAAGACTTCGTCAATAGCCTAAAAGAACAGGGATAGACCAAAAGGAGGCCAACTTTCCGCGTGGTCTACCAGACCATTCGCAGCGGCCCGCCCGTATTACCGCGACCTCCAGAGCGAGCCCCCGTGAAAACACGGGGCGAAATCGCACGTCTGTCCGAACTAACAACCCGATGCACTCGCCGCCCCTGTTCCTTGACCGGAAGCGTACATGCTCAGGATGCTGGTGACCGCGCGGTTCATGGGTGTCGGTATGCCTAGTTCTTCGCCCAAGGCGGCGACCCCGCCACTCAACCACGGCAACTCCATCCGCTTGCCGCGATCAAGATCATGGTGCATCGACGATGTCATCGAAGCTGGAAGTGTATCGCAAAAGGCGAGCCGGTCCGCGGCAAAGTCCGGAGCGAGGGGCACGCCTTTTGCCCGTCCGACGGCAACAGTCTCATTCATAATATCGAACAAGAGGGCGCGGGCAGCAGGATTTTCTCGGATTGGTCCAATGGTTTGGCGGATAGCCGCCTTCGTTGCCGATAGTCCGACGAGAAAGACATATTTCTCCCAGATCAGCCGTTCAATCTCGTTGCTGATATCGGTGTCGATGCCGCCGGCGATGCACGCTTGATTGAAGGCTTCGATCCGGGCGGTGCGGGTCCCATCATATTCGCCGAAAATGATGCGTTGCATTGTTCCGTCGTGCCGGATGGTTCCCGGCTCAGCGATTACGGCTGCGATATAGCAGAGTCCGCCGATGACGGCCCCAGGAGGCAAGATCTCGCGCAATACCTCGTCCTTATGGACGCCGTTCTGCAAAGAGAGGACCGCCGCGCCGCGTTCGGCCAATGGCTTGATTGTGGCGGCGGCCAGTTCCATGTCCCATAACTTCACGCCGACGATGACGAGGTCGACCGCACCGACTTTGCCGATGTCGCCAACCGCTTTGACATCCCGCAGATGGACGTCACCACGTTGGCTGATTACACGCAGCCCGTCCCTTTGAATGGTTGCAAGATGGGCGCCGCGCGCGACGAAGGTCACATCGGTACCGCCGGCTGCGAGTCGTGCCCCAAAATAACCGCCGACGGCTCCTGCTCCGAGAATCGCAATACGCATGATCGTGCCTCCAGGAAATGAGAATGGGGTTCAATATCAAGATATGCTACGCCCGCTCACTGATAGCCGTACAAACGAGTTTATACTGCTAAAACGAGTATTTCCGAGGAATTCCGTTTTTAATTATGTGGCCTGTGCTCGATCTTCGCCTCCCAAATCGGCGTTGTACAATGTGGTCAGACAGCAGTACCTTTTGAAAATGCCGATAATAGCAGTTCTTGATTGGGGACAAAAATTCTTCTGTGGACGTATATGGACTCCGCTCAATTACAACAAGTTTTGGCTGAGTGCGTATCTGGTCACGACTGCTGGGCGGTCACAGCTTGATCGCCACGCGCTAATTCGGAACGCCACAGACTACCGAGTTGAGGTCTATGCGACAAATTTTCCAATGCTTATAATTTCGTGCCGATCGCGGTTTGTTGGGGGGGAGTGTTCGAAACGGGCCTTCGCTACCGATCAAAGCGCACTGGCCCACTTATGGGCCGGTGCGCTTCTATTCCATGAAGACCAGACTGTAAGAAATCGCCTGCACTAATTGTTCCCTTGAAACGACAACGTGTGCTGTGTCACAGAGCTGTTGAGGGGATCGCAATCGAAAGTGCGGTGTTGTCTAATGAGTGGTTCAAAAGAAGAAATGGTAGCACCGTTGCTTTCCAAATCAGTTGCGGCTCTACTCTTGGTTTGGTTTTCGCTCGGATGCCTGCCGATTTTCGTAACGATGTTCTATAACTTCGTGCCATCGACGGAATGGATTTCGACGACCAGCCTTCCCGGTCTTGCTGCTGGATTGGCCACTGCCGCCTTCATGACTTGGGCTATGGTGAAGGCACCACCCGATGTCTCGACAAGCGAGATGAAGAAGAAAGCTAGCGCATTGGCCACTGCTTTCTTTGGTTATTTTTTGGGAAAGAACGCCGCCGTCATCGCCGTTCCAATGATCCTGGCGTTGATTGTCGGCCATCAGGTCGAGCTCCCGTTTACCGTCGCGCGGGCCGATGGATACGGTACCAAACATTGCCACTCGCTGGTTGAGCTCCAAGGCCTACCGCTCCTCTTCGACAGAGTTTGTGGCGTCTCGATCGCCTTCAAGCAAGGCCTCGCACCCAGGACGCGCATAGTCGTCATCGGCCGCGGCACCAGTTTAGGTGTCTATGCAAAAAGTCTGCGCCGGGTGGATTGACGACAACAATGACCGCAACGGGCCATTAGCGGGCCGGTGCTCCTGCTTTCCACTACCGTCTGGCAATCGATTAGGCCCGGAATTTTCCCATGCTGATTAATCCGCATTCATCGCGAATTCGCATCTCCCTAGATGGGGGGGACCGATCGAAACGCACCTTCGCTACCAATATTCCGCAACGCATAAAAATTGAGTTTAAAGTTAGCCGATCGGCTGGCGGCTAGTCCAACGCTCTTGCGGTTTGCCTGCCCACGATGAGCCGAGTGGCTGCATCGACAACCAAGTTTCCACAAGCTTCCCCGCCTCCGTTCGATACGACTGCATTCCTGCCCGGCTGCGAGGTTCCCCGGTAGCTGTATCAGTCCACTTGAAGGCAAATCGAAACCATGCGCGGTCGTCGCCGAAAGAATGGTCGTACACCACAACGCGTATGTCCGGTCGCTCTTTTTTCACCGCAGCAATCTCCGCAGCGTAGGCTTCTCGCGTCACGGTGCGATCGCCCCCCTCGTCATGGCGAACATAATGATCCCCTACACAACTCGGCACCAGATCGTATTGCCCCTCATGCCAGACTTTTTCCCATCGGTCGAACAAATCGCTGATCTTGGAATGATCCGTCACTACTAAACTCCTTATTTCATCCTCGTATGTGTTGATCTGGCCCCATGTAGCAGGATGAGGTTTATGCTGCAAATTTCCCGATACTAAAGGTGTCTAGTGCGGCGGGGGATTTAACCCCCTTCGTTGGGGGGACTGCGCGAAACGTACCTTCGCTACCATTCTCCAAAATGGCAGTTATTTCAATATCTTAGATGGAATCCTCCTACCATTCCTACCAATTATTCCTACCAATCATTTCGTCCAATTCGTCGCACTGAGTTCTTGGCCTGTTCCAATCCCTAGGTCGCAAAGGTCCGACCGAGGGCTGTCACCCGAAGGTAAAGGCCGTTACGGCTGACTTCGAGCGGTGGAGACCAAATTGCCACTATGGATCGCTGGACGGTTGACGTAGGTGGGCTAGGGACATCGAGGGGGTGCATAGGGGATCGAGGTACTGCCGCTTTCACGCACCTTTGTACACAAAATGCAATTAATTGCACATACCCAACATTATTTTTGCGACGGTAAACTGGTGGTTTTCACCAGATCGCTAGTGAGTTTTCTGACCGGTGAGCGCTTGGTTGCCTCAAGTGCTATAACCAAGTTTTTCGCCCAACCAGCTGCCCGCACGTCCCGCAGGAAGTCGTACAGTTGCTGCGCAAATCCGCCCGCAGCGCTGTGGTTGGATAGAGGTCCCTTGTCAAAGGTGTCGGACAGGAACAGGTCGAAGTCCTTGGGATTGGGAAACGCTTTCTCAATGGCGTCCCTGATAACTTTGAGCTGCTTCCCGGACAAGTCGTCCCAATTAGGTTCGGGATAGAGGTACTTTTCCAGAGGATCGACATATGGGGGCATCTCTTTCCACTTTTCGTACAGTTTCGTCGCCCACCCCCATTGTACGGCTTCTTTGACATACGCGCGTAGATGCTTCTCAAAGGTTTTTGGGTCGAAATCCATCGGCGGTCGGGGAAAATCGGCTTTTTGGTCGATGAGGTACATGCAGAAATGAAGGAGATTATCAAAGCGCTGAATGATGTCGTTTATCATCACCTCTAACTGTTTCTCATCCGGGCCTGTCGGTTCCAAGACGGCCTCCGCTCGCGAACTCTCCTTGTCTGGGTGAGCTTCGCTCCATTCTTTCATCGGCTTTGCAAATCCGGACCATTTTCTAAGTTCTTGGAGTAGATCGCCAACAAATCCCAATTCTTGGAGATATTCGATATACTCACGTAGGAACTTCTCATACGCATACGACGACCGATGTTTATAGCGGAGTTCCACGGACGGTAAGGGAAACGAAATGAATTCTTGAGGAGGAAGAAATCCCATCAGATGTTGTATGCTAGGCCAACATATCGGGATCCTCCGTATGAGGAACTGCATCTGCTCTTCGCTTGGATTGTTCCAGTCCATGCCGCCCTCGCGAAGCTAAAATACCATACCTACTCTACGAACTGCCACTCTTTCCTTATTTTTGAGAGGGTTAACGTGTGGCTTCCACCAGATCGCTGGTGGGTTTTCTGACAGGTAATCGCTTGGTTGCTTTGAGCTCTTTGACCAATTCCCTCGTCCACCCAGCTGCCTGCACATCCTGTAGGAAGTCAAGCAACTGCTGCTTAAATCCGCCCGCCGCACTCTGTGTCGCTAAGGGTCGCTTGTTGAGGCCCTACAAGGACGGAGACGCGAATGTCCGGTCTGTCTGGCTCTGCTCCCGCAATGATGCCATCGGAAACGTTGTGGTCATGGTGGCGGCTTTCGGCGTGTGGAGTACATCGACCGCTTGGCCCGACTTGGCCGTGGCGGCTCTAATGGCAGGTATTTTCCTAACTTCTGCCCTGCAAATCCTCAGACAGGCACGGAGCGAATATAATGAGGGCTCACGCCTCATTTGGTTACTGCTAAGCCGGAATTTTCCCAATATTGAAGCAGTCGAGTGCGTTGGGGATCGAACCCTCTTCATTGGGGGGGGGAGCGTTCGAAACGAGCCTTCGCTACCAAACAAAAGCGCACAGGCCGCCCAAGTAGGCCGGTGCGCTACTCACTTTCGCTACTCTTCTGCTTTTTATTGATGTTTGTGCTGATGATGAGCATCAGGATAGTGTGAATGCGAATGCGCCATCGCGGCGTGACGATGTGAGTGCCGGTGCTTTGTACCTGGCTGTAGCGGAACATCGTGATCATGCAAATGATGCTCATCGTGGATGTGCTCATGATCATGTTCAATTTGGTCGTGATGATGCAAATGGTCATGCTGTTCAGTCAGATGAAGCCATATACCGACTGCCATGAGCGCGCCCGCGATAACCAAAGTCCAAGTCAAAGGTTCGCCCAAGGCAATAGCGAGTATCGCACCTATGAACGGGGCTATCGAAAAATATGCGCCTGTTCGCGCCGTCCCAAGAAGCCGCAATCCTAAAACGAAGAGAGCTAAACTTACACCATAGGCCAAAAAGCCCACCACTAATGCGCCGACAGTGTTGAGCAGGGGCGGTAAAGCCGTCCCGACGATGATTGCCAACACCAGATTAACTGAACCTGCGACCAGACCTTTTACACTAGCGATCCATGCCGCATCCGAAAGCGATACTTTGCGCGTTAGATTGTTATCAATCCCCCAGGCCAGACACGCGCCAAGGCTCGACAATGCTGGCCATACTCCCGAAAAATTTGCCTGCCCGGGCCAACTTAAGACCACTGCGCCCAAAACGATCACAATCATTCCAAGCGCGATCCGGCGATCAAAGTTTTCCTTGAACGCAAACCACGCAAGCAATGCGGTGAATACGCCTTCTGCATTCAACAGCAACGACGCACCAGATGCGGGCATCGCTGTCAATCCGAACATTAGAAAGACGGGCCCAACCACCCCGCCCGAAAAGATTGCGCCAATGAACCAAGGTAATTCACCCGCCGCAAGAACCACGGCGGGCGAGCGATTGATCCATCGATACAGTGTTAACCCGATCCCCGATCCGAGATATAGCAGCCCGGCTAGCATCCAAGGGCTAACAGTTTGGAGAAGTAGCTTGGCCAATGGCGTTCCAGCCCCAAATAGGACCGCAGCGCCAAGGGCTGCTAACACACCTTGGTGAGACAGCCCTACAGGTGATCTCATATCCAACTCTCTCCGTTAATCCGCGACAATCCTAGTCGTTGCAATTTGGATGAACAACGCGCACTTGCACCAAATTGGGATGTGTTCAAGCAGCAAATTTTCCTATACTCATGATTTCCCGATGTCTGCGACTTGTTGGGGGGGAACGTTCGAATCCCTCCTTCGCTACCAAACAAAAGCGCACAGGCCTAACGGGCTTGTGCACGCTTACATTTTAAAGCAAGTATCTGGATGCGCCGTTTGCCCACTTACCGAGAAGGTTCCTACCTGGGAACATCCAATGATGTCGGCACAGACTTCAGGAGGGTTTGAACGGCTGCGAGGCTGGGCCAGGAGCGTTAAGCGAGATGTCTACGCGGTCTATTTCGCTGCTCGTGACAGGCGAACGCCTTGGTATGCCAGGGCGCTTGCCTTCGTCGTGGCTGCATACGCTTTGTCGCCGATCGATCTAATTCCCGACTTTATCCCGGTCATTGGTTATCTGGACGACATTGTCTTGGTGCCTCTCGGAATACTCTTGGTTGTCCGGATGATCCCACCAGAGGTTATGGCCGAACACCGGCAGAGGGCGGCTGCAATGGATGGTCGTCCGACTAGTCTGGGTGCAGCAATTGCAATCATCTTTTTATGGATTTGTGCCGCCGCTCTCACTATGTGGTATTTTTTGTGGTCGGATTAGTCGGAGAACTTGGCAATGCCCAATTTAGCGCGTGTGCAGTTAGTTAGGAAAAGCGTTCTTGTTGCGACATCGCTGCTCGCATTTGCCACGATGCTCGTTACGCATTCGGTCGCTGAAAACATGCCGCGCCTCATCATCGAACGCACAGGTTGGGCCGCCATAGCCGCTTGTATTCTTGGCCGGACATGGTGCGCGCTCTATATCGGCGGGCATAAAAATAAAAGTGTGGTCCAACTAGGACCGTACTCGATTGTCCGGAACCCGCTCTACGTTTTCTCCGTCGTCGGCGGATTTGGCATCGGTCTCTCGTCGGGCAGCATTACCTTCGGGTTCATCCTTGGCTTTATGGTTTTCGCGGTCTTCCACGTCGTGATTGGACACGAGGAACGTTTCCTCGTGTCCAAACGTGGCGTGGACTATCACCGATATCTGGCGGAGGTACCGCGTTGGCTACCCAATCCCCTGCTTTGGAAGGACGCTGAGATCCTTAAAGTCTCACCACAGATTGTCATGAGAATTTTCGTCGATACCCTGATTTTTGCGCTTGCGATCCCGTTCTTCGAAGTGCTCGAACGTTTGCAGGATGCGGGGGTAGCCCCAATTCTCATGCGGTTGCCCTAATTCATCCCAAGCGGTTCTCTACGCCAGCAACGTGCGATTTACGGTGGAGTGTGACGCCCATCAACTTGGGCAATTTCGACTTTATGCACCAAACTTGCCGATATGAATGTATTCCCCTTTTTCTCGATTTCGGACCTGCCACCTTGGCGGGACCGATCGAAACGCACCTTCGCTGCCAAACAAAGCGTACAGGCCGAGGAATTCAACCGTTCTCAACCCTAAGTTGCCTCATGTAACAGTTACGTAACTTGCACTTTTGCAAGTCCGATGTTCACGCTGGCAAAACGAACACATCTGCATCCCCCTTGTAGAACGGGGTAATGAAACTGACGGCCCATGTTGTCGAAAGGGACACAGGTGCAGTCAATGGCTTTGAATTTATTCTCACTACAACGAAGGGGGGAATATCTATGGTTTCGCGTCGCACTGTGTCACTTGGAGGATTGGGCCTTCTTGCCACGAACGCCTTTGTCCCTACGGCAAGCGCCTTGGATGGCCTCGCTGCTGATCTGATCGAGGGCACCGATGAATTCGCGCTGGCCGTCGATGCCTATATTTATGGGTATCCTCTCGTCACCATGGAGATGACCCGCCGCGTCATTACCAATGTTGCCGAGCCCAAAGGAACCAAGGCTCCGATGGGGCAGATAATCAAGGTCCGCAAATATCCGGACGCAAAGTTCCGCGATGTAACCGCACCCAACGCCGATACGCTATATACGACTGCATTCTTCGACGTCGGCAAGGAACCTTGGGTGCTCAGCCTGCCCGCTTTGGATGACCGCTACGCACTTTTCCCGATGCTTGACGGCTGGACCACGGTATTCGAGGTACCGGGCAAGCGCACGACCGGAACGGGTGCTCAAAAATATGCGATTACCGGGCCAGGTTGGGAAGGCAAGCTTCCCAAGGATGTGGTGGAATACAAGTCGCCTACGAGCATGGTCTGGCTTCTCGGTCGTATCTACTGCACCGGGACGCCAGAGGATTATAAAGCCGTGCACGCGTTGCAGGATAACGTCGAGCTCGTTCCGCTCAGCGCCTACGGCAAGGAATGGACACCCCCGAAAGGCAAGGTTGATCCCGCAATCGATACCAAGACAGCGGTGCGCGATCAGGTCAACCGTATGGATGCTGCCGAGTATTTCACCCTGCTTGCCGAACTTCTCAAAACCAATCCGCCCAGCGAAGCCGACGAACTGATGGTCGAGAAGTTGGGTCGGATCGGCATCGTGCCCGGCAAGGATTTCGACAAGAGCAAGTTCAATCCGGCGTTGGTCAATCGGGTTCCGCAGGTCGCCTTTGACCGCATCATGCTGCACTACAAGTTCAGTGACGGCGACATGAAAGACGTCAATGGCTGGGGCTTCACGACCAAGACCGGCATCTATGGCACCAACTACATTCAACGCGCGCTGATTACCGCAATTGGCTTGGGAGCCAACCGCCCACAGGATGCTGTTTATCCCGTGTCTGTAAAATATGATGGCGGAATGATCAAACGAGCCTATGAGGGTTCAGAGAACTACGTGCTGACATTCAAGAAGGGAGCAATGCCCCCGGTGGGCGGCTTTTGGTCATTGACCATGTATGATGAGAACTACTTCTTCGTTGAGAACCCGATCAATCGCTACTCGATCAGTGCTCGCCAAGATCTAAAAATGAATGCGGATGGTTCCACCAGCCTGTTCATTCAGAACGTCAGCCCTGGCGCGGACAAGGAAGGCAACTGGCTACCCGCCCCCAAAGGCAAGTTCGTGCTGATGATGCGACTATATTGGCCAAAGGAGAGCAACCCATCGCTGCTTGACGGCTCGTGGGTCCTGCCCCCTGTGAAAAAGGCGACATGACGAAACTTCGGGCAAACATGCCAGCTTTTACCAGGCAGCGAATTTTCCGGTGCTCATACTATCCCCTCCAAAAACCGATCGCATTCTTTTCAGTGGGGGGATAGTTCGAAACGCACCTTCGCTACCATTTTCTCCATACCGCAATCACCCTCTTCCCCTTGCATGCGCTGGAAATGCATTGTCTATAATCCGGCGACGATCAATCGCCCTGCGCCGCGAGGAAAAGCATGCCATCAACCGAGTTGTTCCTTGCCTTCCTCGCCACCACGGCGATCTTTGCGTATATCCCCGGTCCGGCCATGCTCTATGCAGCCGCCCAGACCATGGCGCGCGGGCGCTGGTCCGGCCTGATGGCGGCGCTCGGCATTCATCTTGGCGGCTATGTGCATGTGGTAGCCGCGGCAGCCGGGCTCTCGGTTCTCTTCCACGCGGTTCCACTGCTCTATATGGCGGTCAAGTTCGCCGGCGCTGCCTATCTGATCTGGCTCGGCATTTCGCTGTTCCGCGCCAAGACCAATAGCGACATCGACATGCCTGGCACCAAGCCGAAATCCGGCCGGCGCGCCTTTTTCGAAAGCATCAGCGTCGAAGTTCTCAATCCGAAGACAGCGATCTTCTTCATGGCGTTCCTGCCCCAGTTCATCGAACCCTCCGCCGCATTTCCGGTCTGGTTCCAGTTCATGCTACTTGGAACGATCGTCAACCTGATGTTTTCCTCCGCGGATATCGCCTGTGTGTTTGCGGCGGGCGCACTGATCGCAAGGTTGCGGCGATCGAGCCGCGCCCAGCGGCTGATGCAGCGCGCGGGTGGCGCGGTGCTCGTCGGCCTCGGGACCCATCTGGCGCTGCAGAGGAGTTGATAGGTGGCCTTCCCCTCCCCTTGTGGGGTAACAAGCGGCGCCCCTTCATTCACCCATATGGGATAGTCCGGCCCGCAAACGCGGCACGGCGAAGTCGAGAAACGCCCTGAGTTTCCGCGGTACCGGGCCTTGTGCAATATAGATGGCGCTGACCGGCCAGGGCGCGGGTTCGAATGCCTCGAGCAGGATTTGCAACTCTCGCGCCGCGATTGCGCGGGCCGCCTGATATGAAAGAAGGCGGGTTATGCCGAGGCTCGCCACAGCCGCGTCGGTTGCCGCTTCGGCCGTGGTGACGCTGAGACGCGAGCGGACCGGCACCGTCACTTGCCTGCGTCCGCGCATGAACGTCCACAGGCGCGGCGACGTAAAGCCTTCAAAGGTAATGCAGTCATGACCAGCCAAGTCCTCTGGCCGCATCGGCGTGCCGTGTCGCGCAAGATAGTCGGGGCTCGCATAGGTCGCGCGGCGGATCGTGCCGACCGTTGTCGCGACAAGGTTGCTGTCCGGCAGATTGCCGATACGGATCGCCACATCGATGTGATCTTCGACAAGATCGACCTGGCGGTCGCTGAGGCTCAACCTCAGATTGATCTCAGGGTACGCCTTGAGGAATTCCACGACCACCGGCAGCACGTGCAGGCGCCCGAACACCACGGGCGCCGTTACTGTGAGCTCGCCCCTCGGCGCCACATATTCACCAGTCGCCACGCGCTCGGCTTCCTCGACCTGCTGCAGGATCGCCCGGCTCGCCTCGACATAGGCGCGGCCGGCATCGGTTAGCGAGATTTGCCGGCTTGAACGGATCAGCAGCCGCGTGTTGAGGTGGGCTTCAAGGTCAGCAACCTTGCGGCTGACGGTCGCAAGCGGCATACGCAGATGGCGTGAGGCGGCAGAAAGACTGCCGGTTTCGACGGCAGCAAGCAGCACATTCATTGCATCGAGGCGATCCATCGATCCTCCCAATTTCCGGTAGGATAGCTTCCGATAGACCCATCTACAGCAATTATGTGAAAGACGCTATTTTGATTTCGGGTTACAAACCCTTTCGAGGAACCGGCCATGTCATCCGAAGCCATATATTCCAGCGATGTCGCGTTCACGCCGACGGTCAAGTCGATCCAGGGCCGCAAGGGATCGCGCGACGGCTATGCCAGCATGGAGGAGCGCGGCTCCTGGCGCACGCGTATCACGCCAGACCTTGCCGCCTTCATTCGCAACCAGACCAGCGTTTTTCTTGCGACCGCCAATGCGGAAGGGCAGCCCTATATCCAGCACCGCGGCGGTCCGGCTGGTTTCCTTCACATCGTCGACGACAGCACGATCGCCTTTGCCGATTTTGCCGGCAACCGCCAGTACATCACACAAGGCAATCTTTCCGACAATCCGAAGGCCTATCTGTTCCTCATCGATTACCGCACCCGCCAGCGCGTCAAACTCTGGGGCGAGGCGCAGGTTGTGGAGGGCGATAGCGAATTGATGGCGAAGCTGATGCCGGCCAATTATCGGGCGCGGCCCGAGCAGGCGATTATTTTCAAGCTATCGGCCTGGGACATGAACTGCCCGCAGCACATCCCGCTGCGATTCGATGCTGCGGAGGTCGAGGCCATCGTCGCCGAGCGCGACGAGCGGATCAAGACGCTCGAAGCGGAAGTCGCACGCCTGCGCTCCATTCAAGGTATACCTGCCGCCCCGTCGAAATAGACGGCTGAGCCCTGCAAAAGTAGCGACTTGTTAACCTTGGTTTTCTATTCAAATAGGGAGCCCATCGGGTAACATCACACCATTCCGTTTGCAGGCATCATGCGTATCCAAAGAACAAATTTTCCAATTAAATCAGATGAATACGACTTTGAGGGCGAAGCTGGGGAAACGCCGAATCGTGCCGCGGTAACGAAGGCGCGTCCCGCCGACCCCGCGCCCGGGGCGGCCCCATTGGCGGCCGCCCCCCTGGCGCAGCGTGCGCCGTCCCAATATGAGCCTGTGATGGTCCGGCGTGCGATCACGCCGACGGCCCAGGCACACCCTGTTTCGGCGCCGATTCGCCCGAAACCCGCGAGCCTCCTGAATTCCAACGATCCCTCGCTGCCGATCTCGAAGCGTATGTTCTCACTCTCCGAGAACGTCCGTTTCACGCGCACGCCCGACAGCGAACTTCTTAAGGGCAAGGACCTGCCGGAGATCAAGGCTCCGGTCAAAACAGCCGTTGCAACGCAAAAGCCCGCG
The DNA here is from genome assembly GCA_900473175.1 of Hyphomicrobiales bacterium. Taxonomy (GTDB): domain Bacteria; phylum Pseudomonadota; class Alphaproteobacteria; order Rhizobiales; family Rhizobiaceae; genus Phyllobacterium. The sequence goes on from UCKM01000015.1 coordinate 168,499, forward strand.
CCAGCGCGTCTGCCGCTCCCGACGGCACCGGCGTCCGTGCCCAAGACACCGGGGGTGCCGGCAGTAGCTCCAAAGGCCGCGGTCGCGGTGGAGACCGCCTCACCCGCCTTGCATCGCAGACCCCGGCCCGACAATTCGCCTTACGCCTATGTGTCGGATTTCGCATTCTTCGAATCGATGGAGCTTGCCGTCGAGGCGGCATCGTCCGTTGCCCCCGTAGCACTTGCGCCAAAGGTGCGGCTGGCGCCACAATTTGGCCCGGACGAGATCACCGCGCGCTTCCGCATAATTGAATTGAAGAAGGTGCAGGGCGGCGAGCAGGCGTTGAAGACACAGGTCTCAGCGCCGCCGCTCGATCCTGAGCGGGTTGAAGAGGCAAAAGCCGAAGTGCCCGCGCCAGAGCCCGTCACGATCGAGCTGGTGGCCGAGCCTGTGATCGCCCCTGTTCAAATCGCTCCTGCCCCTGCGGAGCCCACGCTGGCACCGAAGCGCCGGGATATTGCGCGTGCCCCGCAACCGATTGCCCCGCGCCAGTTCGCAATACCGGCTCCGGACCTGCGGATTACACCGCTCCATAGCGGCTACGAAAAACCGCCCGTGACACTTTTGCAGGAAGCCGTCACCCGGGACACTGTGACGATATCGCAGGAGACGCTTGAGCAGAATGCCGGGCTCCTCGAAAGCGTTCTCGAAGATTTCGGCGTGCGCGGTGAGATCATCCACGTGCGTCCCGGTCCCGTCGTAACGCTCTACGAATTCGAACCGGCGCCGGGCGTGAAATCTTCGCGCGTCATCAATCTTGCCGACGATATTGCCCGCTCGATGTCAGCGCTGTCGGCCCGCGTTGCCGTGGTGCCTGGCCGCAACGTCATCGGCATCGAACTGCCGAATGCAACGCGCGAGACGGTATACCTGCGCGAGATGGTCGCCTCCGACAATTTCGACAAGACCAAGTTCAAGCTGGCGCTCTGCCTCGGCAAGACCATCGGCGGCGAGCCGGTTATCGCCGAACTTGCTAAGATGCCGCATCTGCTCGTCGCCGGCACCACCGGTTCGGGCAAATCGGTGGCCATCAACACGATGATCCTGTCGCTGCTCTACCGGCTCACCCCGGATGAGTGCCGTCTGATCATGGTCGATCCGAAGATGCTGGAATTGTCGATCTATGATGGCATTCCGCATCTGCTCACGCCCGTTGTCACCGATCCGAAGAAGGCCGTCATGGCGCTGAAATGGGCGGTGCGTGAGATGGAAGACCGCTACCGGAAAATGTCCAAGCTGGGTGTGCGCAACATCGACGGCTTCAATGCACGCGTTACCAGCGCCGCCGAGAAGGGCGAGACCGTCACCTGCATGGTTCAGACCGGCTTCGACAAGGGCACGGGCGAACCCATCTACGAGCAGGAGGTGATGGATCTGAAGCCGATGCCGTTCATCGTCATTATCGTCGACGAGATGGCCGACCTGATGATGGTCGCCGGCAAGGACATCGAAGGCGCAATCCAGCGTCTGGCGCAAATGGCGCGGGCTGCTGGCATCCATCTGATCATGGCGACGCAGAGGCCTTCTGTCGATGTGATCACCGGCACGATCAAGGCCAACTTTCCGACGCGGATCTCGTTCCAGGTGACCTCGAAGATCGACAGCCGCACCATTCTGGGTGAACAGGGCGCCGAACAGCTGCTCGGCCAGGGGGACATGCTGCATATGATCGGCGGCGGGCGCATATCGCGTGTCCATGGACCCTTTGTATCGGACGAGGAAGTCGAGAAGATCGTTGCGCACCTGAAGGCGCAGGGCCAGCCCGACTATCTCGACACCGTTACCGCCGATGAAAGCGACGAGGACGAAGCGGAAGCCGAGGACAGCGCGGTCTTCGACAAGGGCGCGATGGCAGCTGAGGACGGCAACGAGCTTTACGACCAGGCGGTCAAGGTCATCCTGCGCGACAAGAAGTGCTCGACTTCCTATATCCAGCGCCGTCTCGGCATTGGCTACAACCGCGCTGCGTCGCTCGTGGAGCGGATGGAGAAGGAAGGCCTGGTCGGTGCGGCCAACCATGTCGGCAAGCGCGAGATCCTGCATGGCAGGCGGGACAGCGCGTCTAACGAGAGCGCGGACATTGATTAGAGCAAAGTCTCGTCACTTGGCTTCGGGCGTTGCTTGACGCATACGTCGCGAACGATCCCGCGCAGCCAGCGATGGGCGGGATCGGCGTCCATTCGCGGATGCCAGAGCAAGGATATCGTAATCTCGGGCGTTGTGACCGGGAGGGTGAAGCTGTGCATTTCCGAGCGCAGATTTCCGGTATATCGCTCAGGAACGGCCGCAATCAGCTCAGAGGCGCGGGCCAAGGCGAGTGCGGTCGAAAAGCTGGCGACGATCGTGACGATTTCCCGCCTGAGTCCGAGCGCTTCTAGCGCTTCATCCATCGGCTCCCTGTCGAGGCCGCGCCGCGAGACGCAGATGTGCTTGCCCGCGGCATAACGGGCGGGTGTCATCTCACCATGACTGAGAGCGTGCCCCATTCGCACGACGCCAATGAAACGATCCTGGAACAATACTTGGGTGCGCACCTCCGGACCGGTCGTATTGCCTATGACGCCGGTTTCCAGATCGACGTTGCCATCGCGCAGTGACGCGCTGTCCTTGTCAGTTTTCTGCACAAAGCGCAGCCGCACACCGGGAGCTTCTTTTGCAACGCGGGCAATGAGGTCCAATCCGAAGTTCTCCACAAAGCCCTCGCGGGTCCGCAAAGTGAACGTCCGGACGAGCTGTTCGAAGTTGGGTTTTTCTGCCGGGCGTAGAACCGCCTCAGCTCCCTCGACGAGCTGACCGACCCGCTCGCGCAGTTCAAGCGCGCGCGGAGTCGGAACGAGACCCCGTCCGGCCCTGACCAGCAGCGGATCGCCAGTGGTCTCGCGCAGCCGCGCTAGCGCCCGGCTCATCGCCGAGGGGCTGAGCCGCAACCGCCTGGCCGCGCGAGCAACGCTGCCTTCCGCGAGAAGCACATCAAGGGTAACCAGCAAATTGAGATCGGGTCTCGACATGCGGCGAACATAGCACAGGTGAATCGTGATGTGGCGTCAGGCGCACGAATAAAGTGCGAATGCTGAGCCTTTCGGTATGCCACGTGAAGAGACTATGTTTCTGCGGGTTCCATCCCGGAGCCGCGGAAAGCAAAAATCATGTCGAAGTCAATCATCGTGGGAAGAGACGAGGCAGTCGCCGAAGGTGCGCAACATGCGCCTTCGGTCGTCCGGTGGGCACTCGCCAGTCTTGCGCTATCCATGCTGTTGTCCTCACTCGGTATCAGCATCGCAAATGTGGCCTTGCCGACGTTGGCGCAGGCGTTCAACGCTTCTTTCCAGCAAGTCCAGTGGATTATCCTCGCCTATCTCCTGGCCATCACCATACTGATCGTCAGCGTTGGCCGGCTTGGCGATATCATGGGTCATCGACGGGTGCTCCTGGCCGGCATTGCGCTGTTTACCGTGGCCTCGGTGCTGTGCGGTGTTGCGTCCTCGCTCTGGATGCTCATCGTTGCGCGGGCCGTGCAAGGGCTGGGTGCGGCCATCCTGATGGCGCTCACCATGGCGTTTGTCGGCGAGACCGTTGCAAAGGAAAGGACCGGCAGCGCCATGGGGCTGCTCGGAACTATGTCGGCGATCGGCACCGCTCTTGGCCCATCGCTCGGCGGTGTCTTGATCACCGGGTACGGCTGGCGGGCAATCTTTCTGGTCATGGTGCCGCTCGGTATCCTGAATTTCCTTCTCGCGTGTCGCTATCTGCCCGTTCCACGACAGCGGGCGAAGGTTGATCGGAACGGATTTGACGGTCTCGGCACGCTCTTCCTTGGCCTGACGCTTGGTGCCTATGCGCTCGCCATGACGGTTAGGCGCGGCCATTTCGATCGGTTCAACACAGCCTTGCTGCTCGTCTCTGTGCTCAGTGGCGGCCTCTTTCTACTTGTTGAGGCCCGATCTGCATCGCCCCTGATAAGGTTGGCGGTCTTCCGCGATGCGGCATTGAGTGCGAGCCTTGCCATGAACCTGCTCGTCTCGACCGTGATGATGGCGACGCTGGTAGTCGGGCCGTTCTACCTTTCGCGTGCGCTCGGGCTCGATGCGGCTCTTGTCGGGCTTGTCATGTCGATCGGCCCCATTGTCTCTGCTCTGAGCGGTGTCCTGGCCGGACGGATCGTTGACCACATGGGCGCACCACGCATAATCATCATTGGCCTCATCCAGATGGCCGTCGGTGCATTTGCTCTATCGGTGATTCCGGCGACGTTCGGCGTGGCAGGCTACATTGCTGCCATCGCTATCCTGACACCAGCCTATCAGCTATTCCAGGCAGCCAACAACACGGTCGTCATGCTGGACGTCACTCCTGACCAGCGGGGCGTCATTTCCGGCATGCTCAGCCTGTCACGTAATCTTGGACTTATCACCGGCGCTTCGGTCCTGGGCGCTGTATTCGCCCTCGCATCAACGGCAACCGAAATCAGTACGGCGCGCCCCGAGGCCGTTGCCACCGGCATGCGGATCACGTTCACTGTTGCGGCGGTTCTGATCGTCGTTGCACTTGGGATCGCGGTCGCAAGCCGTGCCCTCGCGTCACGCCCGTCGCTCTCGCAAGGAACGTGACGCGGTTTCAGGCAGCGTTCTGGATCGCTGAAAGCTTCCAGTCGGAATTGCCTTTGCGTGCGAAGGTCCAAACCTCGGTCGTCTGGCTCGGTTCGTTTTCGTCGCCATTGACGACGCGGCCCGTCTTGCGATCGAGCATCGCATCGACGCTCGAATAGCGCATGGCGGTCGTCGCATATTGCGTATCGCCTTCCGCCCAGGCCTCGGCGATATCGGCCTGCAAAAGCTTAACATTGGAAACGCTGTTGCGTAGCCCATCGGTGGCATTCTGGCCGAGTTCTTCGGCAAGATAGGACATTGCCTCGGGCGTAGTCAGAACGCGCAGCGTTGCATAATCTTCCTTGCCATAGGCAGTCTGGACTTCGGTCAAAAGTTCCTCGAACCGGTCGAGATCATCCTGTTTCAGGCCGATTTCGTCGCCTCCCTGCGATGCGACGGGCTGACCGTAACCTGTAGCGCTACCCTGGCCCGAGCCTGAACCAATCGTCGGAATACGGAAAGAGGGAGCTGCCGATGGCTGATCGCTCTGCGCACTGCGTCCGAAGGACGGAGCCGCCCCGGCAGGGGCCATAGTCGTTTGCCGCGAGCGGAAGAAGCGCATCGCCAGCATGACGGCACCGATCACCAGACCGATCTGCAGCAGCATGCCCAGGAAACCGGCCGCGCCACCAAAGCCATGGCCGAACAAGGTGCCGATGAGGCCGCCGATCAACAGGCCGCCAATCAGCGAACGGCCCATGCCTCCGAAAAGACCCGGACGCTGCTGACCGAATTGCTGCGGCTGCGCGGCTGAAGGCTGAGAGGCATCAGGGCGCGGGCTCATCGTTCGCTCAATGGGCGCTGCTGGCGCCGGCGCCGTCCTTGTCGGCGCTGGGGCCTGGAATGTTCGCATGCCGCGGCTGCCAAAACCGCCGCCGCCGCGCCGGGCATCGGCGTCGTGAACGACGCTCAACGACACCGCCAATCCAAGGGCGAATATCGCGGCAATCCGGCTGAAACGGTTAAGAACGGGCAGCATGCAGCAGTCTCCTCAATGCGTGTCACGTGATATGTTTCCCGCGCATATGGGGAACGGTCATGGTGATGTGAAGGATCGCAACACAAATTTTGGAACTGTGGCCGTCCACCCCCTCCCAGTTCCGCCCAAGGAGACAGTCTGGCAATGTCCCAATCTCGCCACATCCTTGCTTAGGCTTGCTAGGGGAATGAATTTCGCGATCGAGCGCGCTGCGATCTGCGCGGCCGGACACACAATCTCCAAATGAGGGACCGGGGATTTGGTACATCAATGCGTTGTTATCGGCGTACTCTTGATCTTTTTTGCGCTACTGGGCGCTTTGGCGATGTTTTCCAACGACCAGCCGTCGATTCGGCAGGTCTCGCCGCCAGCGGTTGAAACCCACCCTTCCGGCCAATGAGGCGAGCATTGACCTTTGCGGTCCAAAGCATCACTTTTCGGGGAACTTGCGCGATGCTTTTGCGGTCGCCAGTGTTTTTCCCTTCGCATCGAGTGCCTTCACCGTGAAGACGTAGGTATGAGGCCCGTCCGGCGGACACGGTCCCTGATATTTGAACGCTCCATACGGCAAGGACGCCTGCCCGTTGACGCGCACCTTTCCGCCGCCATGCACGTAATCGGAATTGAGATCGACCATCCTGATATCAAGATCCACCGTTCCCGCCGGCGCGCCGGCGACCTTGATCGGCGGCGACTTTGGATCGAAACATTTCTGTGTCGGGCCCCAATCGAACGAGATGCTCATGTCAGCCATGGCGCTTGTTGTCGTGGCGGTCAGGAGCAATATGCCTAATAATGCGCGCACGTCATTTCCTCTCGCCGAAGGTTCTAGATCCCGGCATACCATTCATAGCCGCGATCTTCCCAAAAGCCGCCCTTCCCGCCCCAGAGACCTTTGAAGCTGTCCGTCAGCTCGATGCGCATCACATATTTCGCGTGCTTGTAACCGAGTTGCCGTTCGACGCGCAGACGCAAAGGCGCGCCATGAGCGACTTCGAGATCCTTGCCGTTCATGCTGTAGGCGAGGATCGTCTGCGGATGCCAGGCATCGGTGAGATCGATGCTTTCGTAATATTTGCCGCTGCCGTCGAGTGTCTGCTCAAGTTCATCGGCGCAATAGAACACCGCATAGCGCGCGCCGGGTGCAAGACCGGCTTTCTCGAGGACAACACCGAGCGGGACACCGGTCCACTTGCCGATGGCGCTCCAGCCTTCGACGCAGTCGTGCCGGGTGATCTGCGTGCGCGACGGCATTGCCTTCAGATCGGCCAACGACAATTCCAGCGGGCGCTGCACCATGCCGTTCACCACAAGCTTCCAGTCAGCGAAATTGTTCTCCATCATCTTGGCGTATTCTTCGCTGTCCGGCTGCGACGTGCCATTGGCCTTGAACACGGGCGACAGATCCGCCTCAGTGAATTCCCGGGCCAATTGCTGATTTGCCATGAGCAGGCGCTGGGTCCCCATGGTAAGGGATTCGGCTTTCTGCAGGATGTCATTGACGGTGGCGTTTTCGACCAGCGCATCGCACCCGGTCAACAGGCCGGTTGCCGCGACACTTGAGCCGATCAGAAAACGGCGACGGGTCAGATCGATACTCATTTTGAGATTTCCTTTCGCGGTCCGACCTTCAGCGCATAGTAACCGGTGATCATCGAGCGCAGATTGGTCCAGACGCCCGACAGCAGAACCATGACGATATGGACGACGACGAAGGCGACGATCAGCGATGCGGTTATGAAATGGATGGTGCGTGCCGATTGCCGCCCGCCGAAGAGATCGAGCAACCACGGGAAGATCGCGTTGAAGCCCGGCGACATGGTCAGACCTGTCAGCACCATCAGTGGCAACAGGATAAAGATGACGCCGACATAGGCGAGCTTCTGCAGGGAATTGTAGTGGCGTGCGTCCTCGCCTTTGGGAAAGCGCAGCCGCGCGTGTTCGGCGACTTCATGGGCCAGATGCTTCGGCGTCAGCTGATCCCTGGTTGGCACGAGGTCGCGGTGGAAATGGCCGGCGATCAGCCCGTATAGGAGATAGACGAGGCCGTTGATGACGAAAAACCAGGCGAAGAAGAAATGCCAGCGGCGGCCGGTGGCAAGATCCTGATAGCTCGGAATGGTGATCCACGCCGGAAAACCGCGTGGCGCAAGTTCGCCGTCGACCTTGGAAGCGCCGAGCACGCCGGTGGTGTTCAGCGAAAGTGACCCGATACGCGTGACGCCCTTGATCGTGTCGCCGTCCTCAACGGCGCCAAGCGAGATAAACGACGGATCGGGACGGGCATCGGCACCATATTGGCCCCAATAAAGTTCCGGATGCGCGTTGAATATCTGCAAGCCGCTCATCAAAAGGAAGGTCAGGCAAAGCACATTGAGCCAATGGGTAATGCGCACCAGAACGGAATGCCGGTAGAACAGGACCTTTTTTGGCTGTGCTGTTCCAGATTCGATCGTGCTTGTCATTCATTGCCTCCATCTGCGCATTAAATGATGCCACCCCCTCAGGCCTGCCGGCCATCTCCCCCACAAGGGGGGAGACCGAATTGGCATTCACTCCAGCGATCATATTCGACGTCGCAAACTGGTGCCAACGCCTGACGAAAGCTGATCTCCCCCCTTGTGGGGGAGACGGCCGGCAGGCCAGAGGGGGGTGTTCAAGATCTCTGCAAAATGAAAACCCGGTATTACTTCTTCTTCGGCGCCATTGTGCCCATGGTATCCGATGTGCCGCTCTTCATCGTCGTGCTTTTCTTCATTGTATCCTTTTTCATCGCCATTGCGTTGCATTCCTTCATCATGGAATCCTTCTTCGTGGCGTCCTTTTCCATGCCCGCATGCTTGATACAATCCGCCTTGCTCATCGGTTCCATGGCAAAGGCCGTATTTGCGCCAGCGAAACCACCAGTAATGATGAAGGCCGACAGGGCTATGCGGCGTGCGAGACTATTCATGGGTGTTCTCCTTTGTTTGGATTAGACACGATCAAACGTGCCAGCGAGTTTCGGATGCCCTCCGACATCCACACATCCTGAGAGGCCCCAGGAATTTCTGTGCTAGGTTATTCCTCACACATCAGGCTATTCGCCAGCCATCCCGACCTGGTTACACGATCACGCATTGGTGATGATTCCTGGTGGAATTCGACGCTGGCCATTGACGCGCCGCCAGCTTGGCTTTCATCTGTAACCTTTCCGCCGATCCTGCGAATAAGGAATGAATCGGAAGTGCATTCGGTCGAGGCACGATTGAAGGAGCTGATGCTCGCAAGCCTTGCGGGCGATGCGCGCAGCTATGGCATCCTGCTGAATGATGTCGCGCGGCACCTGCGCCACTATTTCCTGCGCAGGCTGGCTGACGCGCACAAGGGCGATGCGGACGATCTTGTTCAGGAGACTCTGATGGCCTTGCATACACGGCGCGCAACCTACGAGAGCGACAGGCCATTCACTGCCTGGCTACATGCGATCGCCCGTTACAAGCTGATCGACCATTTCCGGCGCAACCGCATCCGGGCGACCGTGCCGCTCGACCAGGTTGAAGACCTGTTTGCAGCCGATTCAACCGATACTATGGCAGATCGCATGGATGTAGAGCGGCTGCTCCAATCGGCGCCGGAAAAGACCCGCGATCTGATCTATCGGACAAGGATCGAGGGCCAATCCATCGCTGAAGTGGCGCAAAGTACTGGCCTCTCCGAAACATCGGTCAAGGTGAGCATTCACAGAGGGATAAAGGCCATTGCCGCGAAGTTGAGGGGAAGTGCAGCCAATGACGACAAATGACCTGATTGCACGCCTCACCGGCGAATTGAAACCCGTTTCCCGCACAGCGGTCATACAACGGGTGGCAACCGGCCTCGGGATCGGTCTTGCGGGATCGACTGTTCTCATGCTCGCATTGCTGGGCCTGCGTCCAGACCTTTCGACCGCAGCCACCACGATGCCGTTCTGGGTTAAATTCGCCTATACACTGGCCCTCGCCATCGCCGGCGCGTGGGCGGTCAAGCGCATGGCGCATCCGCTCGGCAGTATCCGGGTGAACCTGGCCCTTATGGCTGGGGCGATCGCCGTGATCGGTTTCCTCGCATTTGCCCAGCTGGCGATGACCCCACGCGACCAATATATGGACATGATAAGGGGCCAAACGATCAAGGTCTGCGCCTTCAATATCGTCATGTTGTCTCTGCCGCTCCTGATCGGTGCGCTCTGGGTGCTGCGCGGACTTGCGCCGACCCGGCTGACCGTGGCAGGCACCGCGGCGGGGCTTGCCTCAGGCGCAATTTCCGCGTTTGTCTACGCGTTCCACTGCAACGAAAGCACCATGCCCTTCATCGCCATCTGGTACACGCTGGGTGTGCTCTGCACCGGCCTCATCGGGGCCATCGTCGGGCGGTTTGCCTTGAGGTGGTGATCAATCTCTGGTTGGCAGAATGGATTGGCAGAACAGGTGTGCGTGGTTCGACGGGGCGCACCATGAGGGAGCTGGTTGATTGCGGGAGGTCCGCAACCTCAGAGGATTCCTGCAAAACTCCTACTTACCTCATGGTGAGCCCCGTCGAACCACGCACACCAGAAATGCAGCTTCAGCTTTCGTCAACCGTTCGTGCTCCATGGAGTACCTGCCCTTCCGTCATTCTCGGGCCTGCTCGTTGCCTTGGGTCCTCGGGTCAAGCCCGAGGATGACGGAGAGGGAAATGCTCGACGATGATGATGAACCCGATGGCGATGAACCCATAGTTTGTCGAACGTCGAACCACGCACAATCAGAAATGCAGCTTCAGCTTTTCATCAGCCACTCATGCTCGACAGCATTATGGAATTTCCAGGTGCGCTTGGGCCCAGCCATCACATTGAGATAGTAGAGATCGTAGCCATGGCAGGCGGCGCAGGGATGGTAGCCCTTTGGCACCATCACCACATCGCCGTCTTCGATCGCCATTGCCTCGTCGAGCGAGCGGTCATCGGTGTAGACGCGCTGAAAGCCGAAACCCTGCGGCGGGTTGAAGCGATGGTAATAGGTCTCCTCCAGATAGGATTCGGCCGGCAGGTTGTCCTGATCGTGCTTGTGCGGCGGGTAGCTCGATGTGTGGCCGCCGGGGGTGATCACCTCGACGACGAGGAGTGAATCCGCTGGCTGGTTTTCGGGCAGGATATTGGTGACGTAACGTGTATTCGTCCCCTTGCCGCGTGTTTCCTGGCCGAGATCATCGGGTGAAATCACCCGCACCGGCAGCCCGCCATCAAGGCCGGGCGCAGAGCACACGGCGAGTTCAAGCTCCGTCTCGGCCGTGACCGCCCACTGCGAACCCTGCGGCAGATAGACGGACCAGGGCTTGCCCTCGAATGGCGACATGCGCTGACCCAAAAGACCGAGATCCTCGCCATTGGCCGTAACCCGGCCCTTTCCGGTCACGAAGACGAGGCAGACTTCCTTGTCCCCGGCGTTCCCGCTTGCCGACTGGCCGTTTTCAAGCTTGTGCAGGTCGAAACCGACATAGGTCCAGCCGGCGTTCTCTGGCGTTACATGGGCGACGCGGCCCTTGCCTCGCGCAGCCTTCAGCAACAGTTTCGACATTGTTTCACTCCTTGTTTTCAGTATCCGCCGCTTCCGACGCATCATAGATGAGGAAGAACTGCCAGATGCCATAACCGGCAAACCCGAGCGCGATCACGCCCCAGAATGGCGTGCCTGTGGCGAACTCGAAGATGGCCCAGGCGAAACAGACGGCCACCACGGCAATGCGGCGCCACAGCGGGCGAAACCATGGGTGATTGCTGTCTTTGTTCATGTCACACCCATAATTTCTTTTCGTCCTTGCTCGTCAGATCCTGGCCTTGATGCTCCCTCAAGTATTGGGGAATCCCTGTGTCTCGACGGTATAACCCGCCGCAGTCATCACTCGCATCAATTCCTCATAACCGACCTGCGCCATTTCGAGTGGCGGATTCTTCCTGGGGTCCTGCTCGGCCTCGACTACAAACCAGCCTTGGTAGCCATAATCCGCGAACCTTTGCACGATCGCGCCGAAATCGAGCGAGCCGTCACCCGGCACAGTAAAGGCGCCGAGGGCAACCGCATCAAGGAACGATTGCCTGGAGCGATCCAACCCGTCGATCACCGGCATGCGAACATCCTTGACATGGACATGGTTGATCCGCCGGTGATGCTTGTCGATTGCGCGAAGCACGTCGCCTCCAGCGAACGCCAGGTGGCCGGCGTCAAGGAGAAGCGGAATACCTTCGCCTGAAAATTTCATGAAGGCATCGAGTTCCGGTTCTGTTTCAACGACGGCCGCCATGTGATGATGGTAGGAGAGCGGCATGCCCTGCTCCGCGCACCATTCGCCGAATTCGGTGAGTCTGCTGGCGTAAACTTTCATCTCATCGTCGGCAAGCTTCGGCTTGGTGGCAAGCGGCTTTGAACGATCCCCCTGGATCGAGCGGCCAACCTCGCCATAGACGATGCAAGGCGCGTTGACGGCCTTGAACAGGTCGATCATCGGCTGGATACGGTCCTTGTTCCTGGCCAAATCCTCATCGACCAGGGTACCCGAGAACCATCCCCCGCACAGCGTCACGTCCGCCTCTTTGAGGATTGGCAGCATGACATCCGGATCATTCGGGAAGCGGCGCCCCATCTCCATTCCGGTAAAGCCCGCCGAGCGCGACTGCCTGAGGCACTCCTCGAGCGAGACGTCATCGCTCAATTCCGGTAGATCGTCGTTCCACCACGCGATAGGGGACATACCCAACTTTGCCTTCACGTCATTACTCCAATTGAGCCCATATTTGCTCGTTAGCCATTTGTAGATTGGTGCCCCGGAACCTAGTTCCCGACCGTCTGTCGCTTGCGCGCTTCCTCATAAGCCTTGCGTTTGGCATTCACCTCGCCGCGCAGGCTTACCTCCGGAACGGCCACATCCCACCAATACCCGCCTTCTTCAGTCGATACCAACGGATCCGTGTCGATAACGATCACCGTCGTCCGGTCGTTCTGCCGGGCTCGCGAAAGGGCGCTCTCAAGGTCGGCTATGGACGCAACTTTCTCGGCAATTGCACCAAGGCTTCTCGCGTGCGCCACGAAATCGATATCCGGCAATACCTCGTGCTTCGTGTCCTTCAGCAGGTTGTTGAAGTTGGCGCCGCCGGTGCCCATCTGCAGCCGGTTGATGCAGCCATAGCCGCGATTGTCGAGGAGCACGATGTTGATCCTGTGACCCAGCATGACCGAAGTCGCGATCTCCGAGTTCAGCATCAGGTAGGACCCGTCGCCAATCATGACGACGACTTCCTCATCCGGTTTCGCCATCTTGGCGCCGAGCCCGCCGGCAATCTCATAGCCCATGCAGGAGAAGCCGTATTCAGCGTGATAGGAGCCAGGCGCGCCTGCCTGCCAGAGCTTGTGCATCTCGCCGGGCAAACCGCCGGCCGCATGCAGCACAGTCGCCTCGCTGCCCATGGCGCGTTGTACACCGCCAATGACCTGCGCATCGGAAGGCAGCGACGCATTGGTGGGTCCCGTTACCTTTGCCACCGCCCGTTGCCATTCGGCCTTGCCCGTCCTGGCGTTCTCGGTCCAGCTGGCGGGCGCGTGGTAACCTTCAAGTCCAGACGCAAGTTCTGTCAGCCCTTCCCTGGCGTCGGCGACCAGCGGCAACGCACGATGCTTGGTCGCATCGAATGGCTGCACATTAAGACCGATGAAGGTTTTGCCGGCGTTCTGGAACAGCGCCCACGAACCTGTGGTGAAATCCTGGAGCCGCGTTCCGACTGCGACGATCACATCGGCTTCTTGCGCAAGCCGGTTGGCGGCGGATGTTCCCGTAACGCCGACTGCGGCCATATTGAGCGGATGCCGGTCCGGCAGCGAGGATTTTCCGCCCTGCGTCTCGCACACCGGAATTCCGGCGGCCTCGACAAAGGCCGCAAGTTCGCGTGATGCCTGCGAATAGATGACGCCACCGCCGGCGATCACCAGCGGCTTTTTTGCCGATCTCAGCGCTTCGATTGCCGCGGCGAGTTCGTCCCGATCCGGCCTTGGCCGGCGCTGCGCCCAGACGCGCTCATCGAAGAAGCTTTCCGGATAATCATAAGCCTCGGCCTGTACGTCCTGGCAGAGCGCCAGTGTCACCGGGCCGCATTCGGCGGGATCGGTCAATACGGCCATTGCGCGCGCCAGCGCCGGGATGATCTGTTCCGGGCGGGTAATGCGATCGAAATAGCGCGAGACGGGGCGAAAGCAATCATTGGCCGACGCCGTGCCATCGCCGAATGACTCCACCTGTTGCAGGACAGGATCGGGGATCCGATTGGCGAAAACATCGCCGGGCAGAAGCAGAAGCGGCAAACGGTTCACGTGCGCAAGCGCCGCCGCCGTGACCATGTTGGTTGCGCCGGGACCGACCGAGCTTGTGACAGCCATCATGCGGCGGCGGAAACTTGCCTTGGCAAAGGCGATAGCCGCATGGGCCATGGCTTGCTCGTTATGGGCACGATAAGTCGGAAGCTCTTCCCTCACCTGGTACAAGGCTTCGCCGATGCCAGCGACATTGCCATGGCCGAAGATGGCCCAGACGCCGGCAAAGATCGGTACCTTTTTGCCGTCCACCATCGTCATCTGGCAGCTGAGGAAGCGCGTCAGCGCCTGCGCCATCGTGAGGCGTATCGTCCTGGTCATGTCATTCTCCTCCCGGCCGCTTAGCTATCAACCTATGCCGCTTGTCTGTTGCGGCTGGCAAGCCAGGCCTTGGTCAATTTTTCGAAACGATCGGCCATATCGTCAATTGCAGCCTCATCCGATATCCGCCCCGAGAGCCAGCTCTCCGCAGCGTCCATGAACAATGTCCGCCCGACTGCAAACCCCTTGACGATCGGTGCGCCCGCCGTAGCCGCGAAAGCGGCCTCCAGCTCGTCATGCGGCGCCTCCAGCCCGAGCAACACAACGCCGCGGCACCAGGGATCGTTCTTTTCGACTACGGCCTCGATTTTCTTCCAGGCGGCAGCGGAAGCCTGCGGCTCCAGTTTCCACCAATCCGGCTTGATGCCGAGCGCATAGAGTTCTTCAAGCGCCTGCGGAATCGTATTGTCGTCGAGCTTGCCATGCTTGCCGGCGATGATCTCGATCAGCAATTCGCGGCCAACCTTGCGCGCCGCTTCAAACAGGGTGCGCAGCTTTGCCTGCTGCTCCTCCTTTAGCGCCGCTGGATCGTCCGGTCGATAGAAACACAGGCATTTGATGCAATGATCGACCGGCCATTCGGCCAGTTGCGAGCCGATATCCTGCGAGAACTCGAAGCGCAGCGGGCGCGAGCCGGGCAATTCCACCGGGCGTCCCAGCCAATCGAAATTGTGGCGGGCAAATTCGAACATCGCCTCCCGACCGAATTTCTCATCGAGCAGCATTCCATATCCGCTGCGGCCACCGGCGACCTTGGCTGCGGCCTTGACTGCCAGTTCCTTGAAGCCGTGCACCTTCTCCACGTCGGCATTCAGCTTTTTCGCCAGATCTTCCAGTTGCACACGATGATCGATGGCAAAGGCCATCATCGAGGGGATTTCGTGCCGGCGCGTCGTCGCCCAATGCACGTGGTTGATCGCCTCGTCCTTGCGCAGCGCGTGGTAAGGGCTGCCATGTTTGAGGAAATATTGCAGTTCTTCGAAGGTCGGGATTTCCGGCGCGCAGAGCAGGCGCGACACGGCGAAGGCGCCGCAGGCATTGGCCCAAGTCGCCGCCGTTGCCAGCGACTCTCCGCCCAGCCAGCCGCGCAGGAAGCCGGACATGAAGGCATCGCCCGCGCCAAGCACATTGAACACTTCAATCGGGAATCCCTTGCCGACGATACCATCTTCGAGATTGTCGGAAATTTCCCCCTCATAGACGATGCAGCCCATGGGGCCACGTTTGAGGACAATCGTGCCGCTGGAGAGCGCGCGTATCGTCTTCAAGGCGCTCAAGAGATCGGCCTCGCCGGAGGCGATAAGCACCTCCTCCTCCGTCCCAACGATAAGATCGCAATCGGCAAGCACCGTCTTCAGATGATTGGACACTTTGTCCGAGGCGATATAGCGGCTGTCCCCGGCCGCATGTCCCGCGAGCCCCCAGAGGTTTGGCCGATAGTCGATGTCAAAAACGACCTTGCCGCCAGATTCCTTCATCAGCCGGATGGCCTTGTGCTGAGCAGCGTCGGTGTTGGGCTTGGAGAAATGGGTGCCGGTGACGACGACGGCGCGGGCCGAGCGAATGAATGCAGGATCGACATCGCCCTCTTCAAGCGCCATATCGGCACAATTCTCGCGGTAGAAAATCAGCGGAAAGCTCTTGTCGTTTTCGACCGAGAGGATCACGAGCGCCGACAGCCGATCCGGATCGGTGATCACACCATCCGTCGCAACACCTTCACGAGCCATCTGCTCGCGGATGAAACGGCCCATCTGCTCATCGCCGACACGCGACAGGAGCGCCGAGCGCAAGCCCAGCCGGGCTGTTCCGACCGCAATATTGGCAGGGCATCCACCCACCGATTTGGCAAAGGAGGTGATGTCTTCGAGGCGCGAACCGATTTGCTGGCCGTAAAGGTCCACAGACGAGCGGCCGATCGTAATGACATCAAGCGGTTTGCTTGCATCAGCTCTGTCCATGTCAGTCCTCCCGGATATGCTGGTGAACCCGGCTAAAGCGCGCTCGGGGTTTTCCCATATGAAATAATAATTCTATCAAATCGTCAATATGGAATGTCTGTTCTTTTTATATTTCTGTCCTTGGGGTCACCCGGCTCGCCAGAGTCATTTCTCCAATCGCCGCGAACAATGGTAGACCCTGGACGTTCGGGCCGCAATTCCACGCACAACAGCGTCGTTGCCTTAGCCGATAGTCCAATTACCCCGGCCGCGAACATACTATAGCGTTGTTCGCACAATTTTGTACGGAATTGTATTTGCAACTCGTACATTTCTGTGCGAAACTTGTGAACATGCAGGTTGTGAATGAAGCGCGACCAATTGCTTAGGGAACTTCGGAAAATCGCCAAGGAACAAGGCAGGACATTCGAGTTTTTTACGGATAGCGGCAAGGGATCGCATATCCGGGTGAAACTCGGGGACAAGAAAACAACCATCAAGGATGGCGAAATGAACCCCGGATATGTGAAATTGATCTTGAAGCAATTGGGCGTTAGCTGACCCGTCGCATGTGATGCACAAGGAGTTGCATATGGACTTTGTTTACAAGGCAAGACTGCAACCGGATCCTGATGATGGCTTCTTGGTTACTTTTCCCGACGTGCCCGAAGCGATTACGCATGGCAAGGATCGCAAGGAAGCGCTCTCCAGCGCAGCAGAAGCGCTTGGCCTTGCCCTTCGTGGCTATCTGGCCGAGGGGCTACCTCTTCCCGTCGCAAAGACAAAAGGACTGGAGGACGTTGCAGTACCCGCGGACGATGCGATGAAACTTGCACTGATCGAAGCATTCAATGCGTCCGGCCTGTCCAAGTCTGAACTGGCCCGAAGGCTTGGTAAGAACGAAACGGAAGCCAGGCGGCTGCTGGATCCGGATCACCATAGCAAACTGGGGATTATGCAGGCAGCACTCTTAGAACTTGGAAAGACCATCGTGGTTTCGGTGCGGGATGCGGCCTAGATGTTCACGCTTGTTGCGCGCTTAAAGACTGCGCCGCTTCTCGGCCACGCTGACCGTCAGCGCCATGGCGAGAGCCATGGTTCCCGACAGCGAGCGAAAGCCGGAAAAATCGCCCTCCGCCGCCTCGAACCACACTGTAGCCGACTGGGCTAGCGGTGAAAAAGCACTGTCGGTAATGGCCACCACCGGCACGTTGCGCGCCGCCAGCGCCGCTGCGTGCTCGATCGTCGCCGAGGCGTAGGGCGAAAAACTGATGGCGATGGCTGCATCGCGCGACCCGGCAAAGGAAATGATCTCAGGGTCGATCCCAGCCGTCGATTCAATCAGCTGATTGCGAATTTTTAGCTTGCCGAAAGCGTAGGCCATATAGGCGGTGATCGGATAGGAGCGGCGGCGTGCCAGGAGGTAGATTGTCTCGGCGCCTGCCAGTATATCGACCGCTCGTTCCAGCACATCCTCGTCGACATTGTGCGAAATCGTCTCGATGGAGTGGCTGGCCGCAGCCAGAAATCCGTTCAGGATGACGCGATTCTTGGAAAGCCCATGCGTGTCGCCGCGCAGGGCCGACAGCCGCTCCTCATAGGAAACCTGGCGCTCGCGCAGACGCTCGCGAAACACCGATTGCAAGCTGGTGAAGCCATCAAAGCCGAGATGCTGGGCAAAACGGATCAATGTCGAGGGTTGCACGCCCGCGGTCTGGGCAATGCTTGCTGCCGTGCCAAAGGCAATCTCGTCAGGATTGCTGAGCGCATAGGCGGCAATCTGCGCCAGACGCTTCGGGAGCACCTCGCGGCGATCCAGGATCATTGTGCGCAGTGCATCAAAATCCCGCGGTAGCGACGCTCCATTGTCCATGCTTTCCACCCAAACCCCTTGTGTGTCGATCATCCTGACAAAATATTTATATCAAGGCGGATCAGTTATTCCATTTACTCCTCTTATAGATTATTTCAATCGAGAACTGCAAGCGAATGGGAGAGAGCAATGCTGGGTGTCGGACTGATCGGAACGGGGTTCATGGGCAAGTGTCACGCTTTGGCGTGGAATTCGGTTCGCGCCGTCTTCGGCGATGTGCCGCCGGTGCGTCTGATCCACCTCGGCGAGGCCAATGCTGAACTGGCCGTTCGCCGTGCCAGTGAGTTTGGCTTCCACAGAGGCTCAGGCGACTGGCGCGCGGTGATCGAAGACCCCGAAGTCGACGTGGTTTCGATAACGACGCCAAACCAGTTCCATCCGGAAATGGCAGTTGCTGCGCTTCAAGCCGGCAAGCATGTCTGGTGCGAAAAGCCCATGGGCCCCGCCTTCGCCGATGCCGAGGCCATGCTTGCGGCAGCGAAGACGTCCGGCAAGGTCGCGGCCCTCGGCTACAACTACATCCAGGGTCCTGCCATACGCCACATCCGCAGGCTCCTCGCCGAGAGGATCATCGGTAACGTCAACCATCTGCGCATCGAGATGGACGAGGACTTCATGGCCGATCCGGACGCGTTGTTCAACTGGAAGCATGCGGCGACCTCCGGCTACGGCGCCCTCGATGATTTCGCCGTTCACCCGCTCTCGCTTTTGTTCACGCTGTTCGGCCGCGTGTCACGCGTCATGTGCGACATGTCGAAACCCTATGCGACGCGCAAGACCGGGGATGGCAGCGACCGCACGGTTGAGACCTATGACAGCGCCAGCGTGCTCATGCACATGGAGAACGGCGTCGGCGGCACGCTGCAGGTCAATCGCTCAGCCTGGGGCCGCAAGGGCCGGATAGCCTTGCAGATCTTTGGCTCCAAGGGCTCGATCCTGTTCGATCAGGAGCGGGCCAACGAGTTCCAACTCTACGTCACATCGGACCGGGCGACCGAACAGGGTTACCGCACGATCCTTACCGCGCCACATCACGAGCCCTATGACCGCTTCATCCCGGCACCCGGCCATGGGCTCGGCTTCAACGACCTCAAGATCATCGAGTGCCACGAACTGATCAAACGCATCCATGGTCAGCCCGCCCATCTCATCGAGTTCGCCGACGGCCTCGAAATCGAGCGTACCGTGCATGCAATGGCGCGTTCTTACCAGGATCAGCGCTGGGTGGATGTGCGGTAAACAACCTTACGTTCGGGTTGCAGGAGCTTCGTGCGTGGTTCGACGCGTTTGCCATGAAATGATTAACAACGCCAATTCTCTCCGTCATCCTCGGGCTTGACCCGAGGACCCACGGCTGGGGAGCGTTGGTCCCAAAACTTGGTGGGCTAATTCCAGTAGCTGCAACTGTCGAAGGGGCACCATGCCTTGGCATACACTGGATTCAGCGGCATTCGCGGGATGGTATCCGCTGCTTTGCCATGGGTCCTCGGGTCAAGCCCGAGGATGACGGAGAGGTGGGTGTCTTGCGGCAACGGAGAGGTGGGTGTCAGTGGAACCGCAGACTGACTTTCATTTCCGGTCAAACCCTTATCGTCTTGCCTTCCTTGACTGAACGCAGCGCGGCATCGGCGAGCGCCAGCGCGATCAGCCCGTCCTCGCCGCCTGGAGCAGCTTTCGCTCCCATTGCGATCGCGTTGATGAAGGCCGCGATCTCGTTGGCATAGGCTTCGGTGTAGCGCGTCATGAAGAAGTCGTGCAGCGGCGGGCGCGTATAGCCGGCAGCACTGGCAACCTCAATTGAAACCGGGCGCTGGTTCTCAGCCGAAACCATTCCCTTCGAGCCATGCACTTCGATGCGCTGGTCGTAGCCATAGGTCGCGCGGCGCGAATTGGAGATGACGCACTGCTTGCCCGATTCTGTCGAAAGAATAACGCTGACACTGTCATAGTCGCCAAGTTCGCCGATCTTCTTGTCGACGAGGACCGAGGCATGCGCAGTCACGGCAACCGGCTCCTCACCAAGCAGGAAACGGGCCATGTCGAAATCATGGATGGTCATGTCGCGGAAGATACCGCCGGAGCGGGTGATATATTCGGCCGGTGGCGCGCCGGGATCGCGCGAGGTGATCGTGACCATTTCAACATCGCCAATGGCGCCATCGTTGATTGCCTTGCGCACGGCGGCGAAATGCGGATCGAAGCGGCGGTTGAAGCCGACCATCAGCGTTGCACCGGTCTCCTTGACCACCGCGAGGCACTGCCTGACGCGCTCCACATCGAGATCAATTGGCTTCTCGCAGAAGATCGCCTTGCCGACGCGAGAAAAGCGCTCGATCAGATCCGCGTGGGTGTCGGTCGGCGTGCAGATGATGACGGCGTCGATATCCGATGCTTTTTCAATGTCATCGATCGTGCGGATCTCGCAGCCATGCGCTGCGGAAAGATCCTTTGCGGCCTGTTCGAAAGCATCGGCGACGGCGACGAGTTTCGCCTGCGGGTTCGATGTCACAGCTTTCGCGTGAACCTTGCCGATGCGACCCGCGCCGAGCAGGCCAAAGCGTACAGTCATTTCATTACCTCTTGAAAAGAAGCCCGGAATGGATCCGGGCGTTAATGACGACCCACTTCCCGTCATCCTCGGGCTTAACCCGAGGATCCACGGCAAAGAGGGAATTGCGTTGTCCCCCGTTTCGACGCGATCGAGTAGGCTGGTCCGGGAATGCAGGCTTGCCAGCCCACAAAACTAACTGGAATGCGTCGTGACTGCGAGACTGTTGCGCTACTCAGCCGTGGGTCCTCGGGTCAAGCCCGAGGATGACGGAAAGGGTAGTGCGTTGCAGGTTGAAGGAGTTGTCGCAAAACAAATTCAACCTTGCTGATTTTCTTGCTCCCTCTCAAACCTTGCGCTTTTTCTGGCGATACACGTCCACCACCACAGCGGCAACGATGATGATGCCTTTGATGATTTCCTGGTAGTAGGCATCGACACGCAGGAACGTGAAACCGGAGATCATGACGCCGAGAATGATGGCGCCGATGACCGTGCCGGTGATGCGGCCGATACCACCGGTCAGCGAGGTTCCGCCAATGACGGCAGCGGCGATGGCATCAAGTTCGTAGGTGACGCCCATGCCGGCCTGTGCGGTCTGCGCCCGGGCGGCGCTGACGATTCCCGCGAGACCCGCCAGGAGACCGGCAATCGCATAGACCTTGATCAGGTGCCGCTCGATATTTATGCCGGACACCCGTGCCGCCTGCACATTGGCACCGATCGCGTAGGTGAACTTGCCGTAACGCGTATAGCGGAGTGCAATGTGGAAAATCAGGGCGACGATCAGGAACACCACCACCGGCCAGATGCTTGTACCGATGAAATTGAACTGATCGGTAAGGCCGGAAACCGGGGAGCCCTTCGTGTACCACTTTGCCACGCCGCGCGCCGAAACCATCATGCCGAGCGTCGCGATAAAGGGCGGTATCTTGGTGAACGCGATCAGCCAGCCATTGACGATGCCGGCGAGCAGCCCGATACCGAGCCCGATGCCGATGGGGATGAAAAACGGCAGATCCGTCAATGCGGGATAGACCGGCCGGGCCCAGGTGGAGGACTGGGCGAAACTTGCGGCAATCATCGCCGTCATGCCGACGACGGAGCCGGAGGAAAGATCGATGCCGCCGGTGATGATCACCTGGGTGACCCCCACCGCGATGATGCCGATCACGGAGACCTGGAGGATGATGATCCGCAGGCGCTGGACATTCATCAGGAAGCTCTGTCCGGCAAAAATCCAGCCCAGAATTTCGAAGATCAGCGCAATGCCGATGAGCACCAGCAGGATATTGACCTCCGGCGGCAGCCGGCGGCGACTCCTCGGTGTAAGGGCGGGTGATGTTACCTTGGCGGTTACGGGTTCGCTTGTCATTATTCGTTCCTCCCCGGGGCGCTCACTTGGAAGCGAGTTCCATTACTTTTACCTGGGTTGCTTCTGCTCGATCGAGAAATCCGGTTACGCGGCCTTCATGCATCACCATGATCCGGTCACTCATGCCGAGCACTTCCGGCATTTCCGACGAGATCATGATCACGGCGACGCCTTGCTTGGCGAGTTGCGATACCAGGCGGTGGATTTCCGCCTTGGCGCCGACATCGATGCCGCGCGTTGGCTCGTCGAGAATGAGAATCTTTGGATTTGTCAAAAGCCAGCGGCCAATCAGCACCTTTTGCTGGTTGCCGCCGGAGAGGTTTTCCACCCTCTCCTGCATGTTTGGCGTCTTGACCCGCAGCGTGTCGCTCATGGTCTTGCATGCCTTGGTGACCTGATTCTCCGCGACAAAACCGTACTTGACGAAACGATCCTGCAGCACGGCGATCTGCATGTTCTCCAGAACGTCAAGGATGAGCAGGCAGCCGGTTTCCTTGCGGTCCTCAGTGATGAACGCCATGCCGTGGCCGATCGCCTGATTGGGAGAATCGATTTTCACTGGCTTCCCGTTGATAGTGATTGTGCCGGTCGTTGCCGGCGTCACGCCGAAAATCGTCTCCGCCACGTTCGAGCGGCCCGAGCCAACCAGCCCGGCAATGCCGAGGATTTCGCCGGCACGGACATCGAAGGTGACGTCGCGGAAGACTTTCTTCAGCGACAGATCCTTCACCGAAAGCACCACATCGCCGATCGGCACGGTTTCCTTCGGGAACATCTGGGTGATCTCGCGCCCGACCATCATCTTGATGATGTCGTCGCGCGTCACGTCTGTCGACGCATGCGTGCCGATATAGCGGCCATCGCGGAACACCGAGAACTCGTCGGCAATCTCGAAAAGCTCGTTCATCTTGTGGGTGATATAGACGATGCCGATACCCTGGGCGCGCAGGTCGCGAATGATCTCGAACAGATGGTCGACTTCGCGCTCGGTCAAGGCCGAAGTCGGCTCATCCATGATCAGCACGTCGGATTCATAGGAAACGGCCTTGGCGATCTCCACCATCTGCCGGTTGGCAACGCTAAGATCGCGTACCTGGCTTTCGGGGTCGAGGGCGATGTTCAAGCGTTTGAACAGTTCGGCAGTCATGTCATGCATCTTGCCGTGATCGACAAAACCAAAGCCGTTCTTCGGCTCGCGCCGGATCCAGATATTCTCCGCTACCGTCATGAACGGCATCAGGTTGAGCTCCTGATGGATCATGGCGATGCCATTCTCCAGGGCGTCGAGTGGTGACTTGAGCCGGATGGGAACGCCTTTAAGATAAACTTCGCCCTGATCTGGAATATATATTCCAGCGAGAATCTTCATCAGCGTGGATTTGCCAGCGCCATTCTCGCCCATCAGCGCGTGTACCGTGCCGCGCTTCAGCCGGAACTGCACATTATCCAGTGCAAGCACGCCGGGAAACTCCTTGCGGACGTTTTCCGCGTTCAGAAGGTATTCCGACTGCGGTATGGCGCCACTGGCGCGCACCGCGGCCATGGTCGAGGGACTGACTGCCATGATCATCTCCTCCCAGAGAGGCTCTATTATATACCGGAACGCACCGGATTGATGCGTTCCGGGTCGTCAAAATGCGCTAGGCCATATGGCCTAGTTCGCCTTTTGGTACTTCGACAGATTCTCCGGCGTTACCAGTTCGAACGGCACATACACCTTGGTATCGACCTTTTCGCCTTTGGCGATCTTCAACGCCGTATCGACGGCACCACGGCCCTGGCCCGCTGCATTCTGGAAAACCGTGACATCGAGGTCACCGGCTGCCATGGCGGCAAGCGCGTCCTGCGTGGCGTCCACACCGCCAATGACGACCGAGTCCATCGAGCGCCCGGCAGCCTTGAGGGCCTGAATCGCGCCGATAGCCATTTCGTCATTGTTGGAAACGACCGCATCGAATTTGAGGCCTGCCGAGAGCCAGTTCGTCATCAGGTCGGCACCCTGCGTGCGGGACCAGTTGGCGGTCTGTTCCTCAACGATTTTAAGGCCTTTGCACTCATCCGTGGCGATCACGTCATGGACATCCTTGGTGCGCTGGCGGGCTGCCTGGTTGGACAATTCGCCCATCATGACAACGATGTCGCCCTTGCCCTTCAGGAGGCGGCAGACTTCCTTGGTCTCCAGCGTTCCGGACTCGACCTCGTTCGAAGCAACGAAGGCCTGCTTTTCTGGCAGTTCGTTGACGTTCACTGGCTCGCGGTTGACGTAAACCAGCGGAATGCCTGCCTCGGCGGCAATCTTCGACATGGCCGCGGTGGCGTCCGTATCAACCGGATTGACGATGATGGCATCCACCTTGGAAGCAATGAAGTTCTGGATCTGGCTTTGCTGCTTGGCGACGTCGTTCTGTGCGTCTTCGACCTGCAGCGTTACACCGTCGAGCGTCTTGGCATAGTCCTGCATGCCGTTGCGCAGTACAGTCAGGAAGTTATCATCGAACAGCGCCATGGAGACGCCGATATTCGCGGCAAAGGCCGAACTGCTCATCAGGGCTGATACAGCCACAGTCATCAGTAACTTTTTCATTTCATCTCCTCCACAAATGGTGCCCGGCCACACCGCTTTAAATCCGGAATCCCCTCACACCCTCATCTGCGCAACCAACCTACCCCTGGTTGCGAAAATGCCGGCACAAAGAGTGCGCGAAGTTTCGCGCAAACTTGATTCTGAACGTCCATTTCGGAATATACAGACCGTTGCGCTCAGTTTCTGAAATATTTATTCCATTTTCTGCTCGCAGCGTCAAGCGTGATTCAGTGACCGCCGGTCAATTTATGCGTGCGGGTATTTGCACAGCTGTGCGGTTTCTTGAACGGGCAGAACCCAATTCGCCGAATTAGGATTGCGATCTTCAGCCGCCCTGTAATCCCGCAAGCTGACGGATTTCATTCCACAAATTCTGGTGCGCTGCGCGGATTATCTGCGACCAAAGGATAATTGCACTTCCGACCAAGTTATGAAACTTATTTACATATCGATCATAATTGACCTACCTCAATGTTGCTTTCTTTCAATGATCGCTGATGCGCCATTTTCTTGCTGGTTTAGCCGGTGGAATAGAAATCAGCTCAATCAAAATCGGCGTCGCCAAATATTGAAAAACTAATTCTGAACAAAATAATTAAGGGTAATATATATGAGAAAGATATTACTTACGACATTGGCACTCACTGCAGGCTCTGGACTTATCGTTGGCTGCGATAAACATGAGAACAATGCAAACGTACAGTCTACGCCGACATTCTCCCAGCCCGACACTCAAGCCACTAAACAAGAAGACATTGCATCGGCGACAAAACCTGACAGCTCCGATAGTTCTACGTCGAAGACGGATGGCACCAACACTGGCGGCAAAGATTCAATCCAACTACCGGTCGGGTCAACGAAAATTGCTTGTAACGTCGACGAGTTGAGCGACATTATTGCGACGCCGACAACCTTGCTCGATAGGAATCCTGCGCCTGCAATAGTTCCGGGATTGGCAAAGTGGCAAGGTGGCGTCGACAATCTGGTACTGACGGCAAAGAGCCGGATCGTGCTCGAACCGGCCAGCGCGGCGTCTCTTGCCTCAGTTTCCAAGCGTCTCCAGAATGACCTTGCCGAAATCACCGGAATTCAACTTCCTGTAGTTACCAATGCAACGTTGAACGATGGCGATATCGGGATGAGCCTGACACCCTGTAACGATACGGTGAAAACCCGTATCGGTGACGAGGGCTACACCATGTCGATCGGCAAGACGGCAATGCTGCGTGGCAATCTTGCAAAGGATGCCGGTAACAATACGAACAGCATTTTTTATGCGACCCGCTCCCTGCTCCAGATGCTCAGTCTCGATGGAAAAGGGGCCGGAAAGCACAATACTTTGAAGCAAGGCTATGCCATTGACTATCCACTCTACGCAGAACGGACGTTCATGGTGGACACCGGCCGAGGCTTTACCGACAAGGAATCGCTCAAGGCCTATATGAAGCTTCTTGGCTGGTATAAGATCAATACGCTTCATCTGCATCTCACTGACGATTTGTTAAATCGGACGCCAGGCAATAGCGGATTGGCAAAGGAAGGCTTCCGTCTCTATAGCAACAATCCGGCATTCCAAAACAAGCAGCCCCTTTCTGCTGATGGGTTGTACTACTCGAAAGACGACTGGAATGAACTGGAAGATGCAGCCGCCGAAAATGGAATTGCTCTCGTCCCGGAAATCGACTCTCCCGGACATGCGACCGCACTCGTCAAGGCGTTGAAACGGCTCTATCCCAACAATCCATCGAGCGGCAATGAACTCGCCGTCACTCATCCCGATACGCTCGCCTACATCAAAGACGTTTGGAACGAGTTCCTACCCTGGTTCCGTTCGAAACGGGTACATGTTGGTGCAGACGAGTCCTCGTCGTCGAGTCAGATAGCATTCATCAACGATATGGCGACGTTCTTCAAATCCAAGGGCAAGACTCTCCAGATATGGAATGATGCGGTTACCAGCGTGAGCCTCCTTGATCCTGACGTCGTCGTCCAATACTGGTCTGAGGGCAGCACAGTGCAGTCCAACAAGAACAAATGGATCAACTCAAGTATAGCTTTCTACGTGAACCCGCAAAACGGTGGAGCCTATGCCGAATCGCTCGGCTTTGCCGGCGACAGCTTCTATGCCGATGATAGCGGTCTCGGAATCGACCACCAGAATGCTTATGGTGGCCCAAATTGGGATTGGTTCGGCAATACCAAGGCGTTGACCAGCTCAGTCAAGGATTTGCCGCCTCTGGGCGGACAATTATCGCTGTGGAATGACCTTTTATACCACAATCCCTACACGTTTGAGGATGCTGCACACTATTTGATGTCCGATGCGTTCCCTGCGGCTGGACAGATTTGGTGGAACGGGCAAAAGCGTGATGCATCAGGAACGCTTGTGCCCTATTCCGAACTGCGCAAAAGCGTTGCAAAGCTGCAGTATGGTCCCGGCACAAGCAGTGTCCCGATGTTTGTCAAATACCCGCTCTCAGCAACGATACCGACATTCAACAACTTACCCAAGTATAAGATAACGCCCGCCTACCCGGCTCAAAACGGCGTTCTTGAAGGCTCTGCTGAAAAATATGACTGCAAGAGTTGTGGCGGCGGCGAAGTCGGCTATTTGGGTACCTATCCCAGCCAAGGCAAGGCCGGTGCGGTAACTCTAACCGTTCCAGTAACCAAGTCGGGCAAATATCTTTTGCCTATTTATTACGTTATGGGCGGCACGTCGGCACAGCCGGGCCAATTGAACATCAACGGTTCGCAAACCCCGGTCAAGATTAGCTTTCTACCGACTGGTGGTGGTGCATCGGGCTCCGTCCCGAAGGCTAATCAGCCGTTCCAGCTCAGTGAAATTGACCAGGAAGTGATCCAAGGGGTATTCGTCAATCTGCAAGCTGGTGATAACACCATCAAGTTTAACAACCCCACCGGCGGAATGCCGAATATTGGCGGCGTCGGCACACCACTGTTGCAGCCCGAAGATTGAAACCCATATTGCGTTAACTGAGGCCGCAGACTTGACTGCGGCCTCTCACGTTTGGCCAGCAAATTGCAGCCTTTGATTTCACACCAATCCCGCCTTTATCCCGTCCATACTGTCCTTGAGCGCCGCGCCCGGATCTTCGAGCTGCTGGACTTCCGCCGCAAAAGGCTCGAACGAGAACATGCCCTCATAGCCCTGATCGATCAGCGCGCGCATCTGCTCGACATTGCCGAGCCGGTCGTCCGCATCGACCAGAACCCGGTGCGGATCGCGCATGGCGCTGATTGTCACGTCCGGATCGGTGACGCCGGAAATATGCACGAGCCCGGTCATTGCCGGAAAAAGCTCGGGCTCGCCGGAGCTTTGGTGAACTTTTCTTCGCCTAAAGGCTAATTGACAGCCGTCGCCCTTGAAAGGAATTTGCGCGGCTATTCAATCGTTTTAATCGCCTTGGGAGGAGCGATTTCCGCATCAGATGAAGCAAATTTTCAACTCAAATATTGCAACGAACCGTCAATTTGGAGGAACCAATGATATTGAAGAGACTATTTGTGGCCGGGCTTCTCGGCTGTACAGTGCTGTCCGGTTGCAATAGCTCCGACACCAGCACGGATGATGCATCAGCCACACTTAAGGTTCAGAACCCCGAGGTTGCGGCGGCTGCCAACCCGGCTGTGCAGACAGAGCCGGAGACTTTGACCAACACCATGCCCACCGAACTGCCGCAAAACTCTACCGACGATCTCGCTGATCTCAAGGCTCGGGATCTCGTTGCCCACCTAACCGCTGACGAGAAATTGCAGTTCATTCGCACCGACCGCCCCATGAACGCCGTTCCGGGTGGTGGCGCCGGATATATTCCGGCTCTGCTGAGACTAAACATTCCGGCGATTAACATGTCCGATTCGTCGACGGGCGTGGGCGGCTCCAAGCAGAAGAGCACCTCTTTTCCCGCTACGTTGGCATTGGCCGCCAGCTGGGATGGCAGTCTTTCCCATTATTATGGCGTGGAGGTCGCAAAGCAGCTGCGCGAGCAAGGGTTTAATATGGGACTAGGCGGCGGCGCCAACATGGTCCGCGATCCGCGTGGCGGGCGCATGTTCGAATATCTGGGCGAGGATCCCTTGCTGGCCGGCAAAATGTTGGCGGCGCGCACCAAGGGCACGCAGAGTCAAAACGTCATTGCGACCATCAAACACATGGTCGGCAACGAGCAGGAATCGTCGCGCAAAAGCGGCAGCAGCATCATTGATGAACGCACGTTGCGGGAAATTTACATGCTGCCGTTCGAGATTGCCGTGCGCGAGAGCGAACCCGGCAGCGTGATGTGCAGCTACAACATGCTCACGCTCGATGGCCAACCGCCCAAAACCTATGCGTGTGAAAACAAGCATATTCTAACCGATATTCTCAAAGGAGAATGGCGTTTCAAGGGGCAGGTGCAGTCCGATTGGGATGCTACCCATTCGATAGCGCCAGCGATCAATGCCGGTTTGGACGAAGAGGAATACGTAGGCACCGCGCCTTATGTACCGTTCTTCACGGCAGACAAGGTGAAGCCCCTCATTGGCGGGGAGATATCGGAAGCGCGCCTCGACGATATGGTCCAGCGCAAATTGCGCACGATGATCAAGGTGGGGCTGATGGATCATCCCGTTCCAGACAACAGCGTCGAGGGTTTTACCCCTGCGACCGACTTTGCTGCTGCCACGGCCGCAGCTCAGAAAGTGGCTGAACAAACCACCGTTCTACTGAAGAATAGTCAGGCTCAATCTCCACTTGATACAGCTGCCAAACTTCTGCCTCTGGATGCCGCCAAGGTGAAGAAAATCGCGGTCATTGGCGGGCACGCCGACGACGCCGTGATGACCGGCGGCGGTTCCGGCAACACGCGCATGCCGGCCTGGGGCAATTATCCAGCGTGTGACAAGAAAACGAATGTCGCCGTATATTCACCTTCTCCATCGCAGGCAGGATGCGGATGGTGGCGCAACCCATGGACATATGTCCCGACCCCTATCTTGCAGGCGATAAAGATCGCCGCGCCAGGAGCGATTGTCGACTATGTTGGCAACAAAGATCAAGGCAACCCGTTTCGTTCGTACACGGAGGACGAGATTAAAGATGCGGTCGACAAGGCGAAGGCTG
The DNA here is from genome assembly GCA_900473175.1 of Hyphomicrobiales bacterium. Classification (GTDB taxonomy): domain Bacteria; phylum Pseudomonadota; class Alphaproteobacteria; order Rhizobiales; family Rhizobiaceae; genus Phyllobacterium. Next base: position 198,289 of record UCKM01000015.1, read on the forward strand.
CCGACGTAGCCATAGTCGTTGTATATCAGATGTCAGGGGAAAGCGGGGATTTGAAAAGCCTGAGTCTGGCAAATCCTGGAATGACGTATCCGCCTTCGAAAGAGGTTGTGCCGAACAACCAGGATCAACTCGTCAGCCAAGTCGCGGCGGCGAACAGCAATACGATTGTCATCGTCGAGAACGGCAATCCGGTGCTGATGCCTTGGAAGGACAATGTGGCGGCAATCCTTGAGGCTTGGTACCCCGGCGAAGGCGCCGGGCCGGCGCTTGCCAACATATTGTTCGGCAAGGTCAATCCGTCGGCGAAGCTTCCCATAACTTTTCCAAACACCGATGCAGACACGCCGACCGGGGGTAAGGCCTTCGCTACCGATCCGGCCTATTCCGAAAAGCTGAATGTCGGATATCGTTGGTATGACGCGAACAAGGTCGAGCCTCTGTTCGAATTCGGCTTTGGGCTTTCCTATACTGACTTCGCCTATTCCGACCTGAGGGTGGATACAGCGGGCGACGGCACGAAAACGGTCAATTTCTCATTGATGAATACAGGCAAGGTTGCGGGTAAGGAGATACCACAGGTCTATATCGAGTTTCCGACCAGCGCCGGTGAACCGCCACGCCGCCTTGCCGGATGGGACAAGGTTGCATTGCAGCCGGGTGAGAAGAAGAGCGTCTCCATCACCATCCCACCGCAAGTACAGAGCATATGGGACGTTGAAAGTTCCAAGTGGAAACTGGTTCCGCCCAGCAAAGTTCTTGTCGGCGCATCATCCCGCCAGATGAAGCTCGAACTGTAAAAAAAGGCACGGTCGCGACCTTGATCGCGGCCGTGCTTCACTTGGCTTCGCTATTCCCTCAGACCAATCCCGCCTTTATCCCGTCCATACTGTCCTTGAGCGCCGCGCCCGGATCTTCGAGCTGCTGGACTTCCGCCGCAAAAGGCTCGAACGAGAACATGCCCTCATAGCCCTGATCGATCAGCGCGCGCATCTGCTCGACATTGCCGAGCCGGTCGTCCGCATCGACCAGAACCCGGTGCGGATCGCGCATGGCGCTGATTGTCACGTCCGGATCGGTGACGCCGGAAATATGCACGAGCCCGGTCATTGCCGGAAAAAGCTCGGGCTCGCCGGCAAGGTGGTGATGGAAAGTGTCATGGACGAGCTTGAACCGGCCCTGCCCGCCGATCGCCTCAATTGCTTCCACCGCCTCGCGCTTGGAACGCAGCGAGCAGATCTCGAAACCGAGCGGCTCGACATAGCCGATGAGCCCGCGCGCTTCGAGGATCGGCTTCAGGCCCTTGAGGGCCGTTCGCAAGTTCGCCTGGCGCTCGCCGTCGCGCTGGCCGGTACCGTCATTCACCGGAACGAGCACCAGCGCCGTCGCGCCGACATCCCTGGCGTAGTCGGCAAGCTCGATCGCCTCTTTCTCGCGCTCCGGCGTCCAGTCATTGAACCGCTGCAGCGCGTTGATCGTGGCGATGCGAACCCCGGCCTCCTCGGCCAGCGCCTTCACCTCTGCCGCCGCCGTCCCGTCGACGATGGCATTGCCGCCAAGGTCATTGCGTATCTCGACATCGTTGAGGCCCAGCGACTTTGCCAGCTTGAAGAATTCCCGTGGTGAATGGTTCGGCGCCACCATGTGGTTGATCGCAAAAACTGGGTGTGAAATTTTATCAGTCATCCGTATACCTCCCGGCGGTGCTTGCAGCGGCTTTTTTCGGGGAAATGGGCCGCTGATCTTGGCGCAAACATCTGTCGCCGCTGCAACTCCGTCAATCGCCATTCTGACTGAAAAACTATCATTTCTGATAGATTCTGCTGCATACGGCAAACGCTTCCAGAAATGCCGCAAGGTGAATGCGTTTTGCCGAAGATCGGATGGATTTGGCTCAGGAAACTCGAAAAATGGCGCAAGAATTGGCGATTCCGGTGTGGAATTTTCAATCAAAACGGGCAAAACAGTTGTAGTGGCTTGTAAAATGCGGCGTCAGATGTTTTCCGGCAGATAGATGTCGAAGGGCAGGAAGGTCTGGCCGGGCGCATTGGCCGCGCCGCGCTCGATGGCATGGCCCATCAGTTCCACCACCTCCCGGCACAAGCGCGGCAATGGCGTCGCGATAACCATCGTGACGATATTGTCGGCGAGTGCGGCGCGCGATTCCGGCGTGATCTCGTTGACGATCATCACCGGCGGCGGATCCATGCCGATTTCGCGGAGGGCCGCGATTGCGCCTTCCATGCCGCCGCCCGCAACATAGCAGCCGGCGAGATCCGGATGGCGGCGTATCAGGTCGAGCATCGCCTCCTGCGTGATCTGCCGCGTCTCGAGATTGACCATCGTATCAAGCACGGTGAATTCCGGGGCCTGTTCGCGAAAGAAGGCGCGAAAGCCGATTTCGCGCAGTTCATGTCCGTGAAAGCGGTGGCTTCCGACGAAAATCGCGACTTTTCCGGGCCTTCGAGCAGCTTTCGCGATCATCCACGCGGCGGTGCGCCCGGCCTTGCGATTATTGACGCCGACATAGCCTTCGCGTACCCCTGCGGCAAAGTCGGTCAACAGTGAAAAGACCGGGATGTCCCTCGCCTTGAGCTCTTCCACGGCCGCCGTGATTGCCGGATGGTCGGGCGCGACCAGACCGATGGAATGGCAGCGGCCAGCCAGCGATTTGAGTTTGGTGATAATGTCGTCCGGCGCCTGCGACGCACAGAATTCGACGATCGGAACGCCGCGGAAATGCGTGGCCTGGATGACCGCGCTTTCGATCTCCCGGGCGAACTCCTGGTAGAAATGATGCCCGGACTTTTGCAGGAGAAATCCAAGCCTGTATTCCGGCAGTTCCTGCCGCATGCGCTGGCGTATCAGCCCGGCCGCATGATAGCCGATATTGTTTGCCGCTTCGTAGACCCGCCGCGCCGTCTCCTCGCGCACTGGCAACCGGTTGTTCAAAACCCGGTCGACTGTCGCGACGCTCACCCCGGATTCGCGCGCCAGATCGGCGATTGTCGGCCTGTTTGCCACCTAATCTATCCCATGATGTAATCTATCATTCTTTTATATCAGCTGCTGATGGAAAATGATAGAATTTTGTCATCCTTGATTGAGGCTGGTTGCGCCGGGGCGTACTATCCGGCCAATCACCGGAAGGGATTACCCAGCCGTTGCACGATCAGGGAGGTCTCGTGAATGAACATAGTGTCGCTCGCTGCACCGACGAAGAGGGATTACAGCCTTATTGGCCGGGATTCGCGTTTGGCCGTCGAGACCGGCCTGTCGGCGGCTGAGTGGTATCACACCGACATTGCGCGCAAACAGATGAAAGAGCTGATGAAACGCTCGGATGGCCCGGCCATTCGCGATACGGCAATCTGGCTCGGCAGCATGGTGATCCTGGCCGGTTTCGGCATCTATTTCTGGGGGTCCTGGCTGTGTGTACCCTTCTTCATCGCCTACGGCGTCCTTTATGGCTCGGCATCGGACAGCCGCTGGCACGAATGCGGCCATGGCACCGCGTTCAAGACGCGCTGGATGAACGATGCGGTTTACGAGATCGCCTGCTTCATGATCATGCGCAATCCCATTACTTGGCGCTGGAGCCATACGCGCCATCACACAGATACTGTCATCGTCGGTCGTGACCCCGAAATCACCGTGATGCGCCCACCGGATCTGGTGCGCCTTGTGCTGAATTTCTTCGGCATTCTCGACGTCTGGCATGCGATGAACGATCTTGTCCGCAATACACTTGGTATTGTCAGCGCGGAGGAAAAGACCTTCATTCCCGAACAGGAACAGCCGAAGGTCGTGCTGATTGCCCGCATCTGGGCCGCAATCTACCTCGCAACCATCGCCCTTGCGATTTACATGGGCTCGATCCTGCCGCTCGTGCTCGTCGGCCTGCCGCGCCTCTATGGCGCCTGGCACCACGTCATGACCGGCCTGTTGCAGCATGGTGGCCTTGCGGACAACGTAACCGATCACCGGCTCAACAGCCGCACCGTCCATATGAACCCGGTGAGTCGCTTTATCTACTGGAACATGAACTACCACGTGGAGCATCACATGTTCCCGATGGTGCCCTATCACGCGCTGCCGCAGCTACATGCGATGATCAAGCATGACCTGCCACAGGCGAACCCGTCCATTTTGGATGGATACCGCGAAATGATCCCTGCGTTCATTCGCCAGTTGCGCAACGAGGATTATTACCTCAAGCGCGAATTGCCGCCAACAGCCAAGCCTTACCGCGAGGAATTTCACAGCGAACGCCTCGCCGCCGCAGCACAATAAAATCAAAAGAACCAATCGGGAGGATTGAATCATGAGCAACTGGATAGAGGCCTGCACCTCCGATGACATTGATGAAGAGGACGTCATGCGCTTTGATCACGCCGGACGCACCTTCGCGATCTATCGCAGCCCGGATGACGAATTCTTCGCTACGGATGGCCTTTGCACCCATGAACATATTCACCTCGCCGATGGGCTGGTCATGGATGAAATTATCGAATGCCCCAAGCATAATGGCCGGTTCAACTACAGAACCGGTGAGGCCAAGGGTGCACCCGTCTGCGTCAATCTCAAGACCTATCCGGTCAAGGTCGAGGCCGGCAAAGTCCTCATCCAGCTCGGTTGACTGCGATGGCGAGCGGTATGGTCATCATTGGAGCTGGCGAATGCGGGGCACGCGCGGCCCTTGCCCTGCGTGAGAATGGCTATCAGGGAACGGTCACGCTGATCGGCACGGAGCAGCACCTGCCCTATGAACGCCCACCCTTGTCGAAGGAGGCCATGGTTTCGGACGAACATCCGTTGCCACGGACGATCGCGGGCAGCGAGCAGTTCACTGAGAAACAAATTGATTTCATCGGCAGTTCAACAGTTGTGGCGATCGATCGGCCTGCGAAAGGCCTGATCCTCGAGGATAGCAGCCGGGTCTCCTACGATCGGCTGCTGATCGCGACCGGCGCGCTTCCACGCGCACTTCCGCTTGCATCCGGCAGCAGGCATTGCGTCACGCTGCGCAGTTATGATGATGCGCTGGCCATTCGCGCCCGCTTTCGTCCAGGCGCACGCGTTGTCATCGTCGGCGGCGGCTTCATCGGCTTGGAACTCGCGGCAAGCGCGCGCAAACGCGGTGCTTCGGTAACTGTAATTGAAGCGCAACCCCGCATCATGATGCGCGGCGTCCCGGAGGAAATTGCCGAAGTCATCGCGGAGAGACACCGGCAAGAGGGCGTGGTGCTGCAATGCGGCACTGGAATCTCGTCTATCGAAGACACTTCTGGCCATGTCACGATCGCGCTGGCAAACGGCGAAGCCATCGAAGCTGATCTTGCGGTCATCGGCATTGGCGCCGTACCCGTCACGGCATTGGCGGAAGCAGCCGGTCTCGACACCGCCAATGGCATTGTCGTCAATGCGTGGTTGCAGACCAGTGATCCCGATATCTTTGCCGCAGGCGACTGTTGCGCCTTTCCGCTGGCCATCTATGGCGGGCGGCGGGTGCGGCTCGAAGCCTGGCGCAATGCGCAGGAACAGGGAGCGCTTGCGGCGCGAAACATGCTGGGAGCGCAAGAACCGCACGAGGCAGTCCCATGGTTCTGGTCGGATCAGTACGAGCTCGGCCTGCAGGTGGCAGGTCTTGCCGACGAAGCTGCGCACACGATACGCCGCGATCTTGGGAACCGAGCCTTCATCCTCTTCCACCTCGCGGCTGACGGAAGGCTCGTTGCGGCCAGCGGCATCGGCCCGGGCAACGCTGTTGCCAAGGATATTCGGCTTGCGGAGATGCTGATTGCACGTAGTGCCAGGCCGGACCCGATCCAACTGGCGGCATCCGACGTCAAACTCAAATCGCTCCTCGCAGCCTGAAAGGGACAGATCATGCCCGGCCTGCGCCCCACCGTGGCGGATATCCTTGCACTCAAGGGCCGTCGCCAATTGACGATGCTGCGTGTCGAAACGCTGGACGAAGCCGAAGCGGCGGAACGGGCCCGTGTCGATATGCTTTCGGTGCCGCCTGGGCTGCTGACGCCTGAGTTCCGTGACGCGGCCCCCACGGCATTTACCGTGCCGGGCCTCGAATATGGTGATTTCATTACCGCTGAGGACTATTTGCGGGCAGCATTCAAGGCACTGCGCGCCGGCGGCGATGCGGTCTATTGCGCCGCGAGCCTTGGTATCATACGGCGTATGCGCGACGAGGGCATTCCCGTGTGCGGCCATGTTGGGCTCATACCGTCCAAGGCGACCTGGACGGGCGGCTTCAAGGCGGTTGGCAAGACCGCGCAGAGCGCACTGGAGATCTGGCGCCAGACCAAGGCGCTGGAAGAGGCAGGAGCCTTTGCCGCGGAGATTGAGGTGGTTCCCGCCGACGTCGCCTCGGCAATTTGTGAACGCACCTCCCTGTTCATGATTTCCATGGGCGCGGGCGCTGGTTGCGACGCGCAATATCTGTTTGCAACCGACGTTCTTGGTGCAAATCGCGGCCACTATCCGCGCCATGCCAAGGTCTATCGCAACTTCAACCTCGAATATGACCGCCTGCATCAGGAACGGATCGCGGCCTTTGCCGAGTTTGTCGCAGATGTGCACACGCAAAACTATCCGGGACCCGAACATAAAGTCGGAATCTCGCGTGAAGAACTCGATCGTTTCCTGAAAGAGCTTCCTGAAGTTTAGTGCCTTTGTTGCTCAGTTTGTTCTGACGGGCAGATTTGGTTCAAGCCCCAAGATCGATGTCGTGCCATCACCGGTGCGTTTCAAAACCTGCAACCCGCTACGAATGGCTAATTGCCAACTTGGTTCGATGGTGTAGCTTAATTTCGCAATCGCACAAAACGTTGCGATAAGCATTGAAAATATGTTGCTTAATTTCAATACCGGCAGTGAGAAAGTGCGCGACCAAAAGCTAGGTGGGCGCACCCGACGGCCAAATAATTTTTCATATTATCAATTACTTAATGGAGCTCCGTGTGAAAAAGATACTTCTTGCTACGCTCGCACTATCGCTGGGTACCTCCATGCTTTCTGGCTGCGACGATTCTGATAAGGGCGGCGCAACCTCGACATTTTCCGATTTGCAAGATCAGATCAAAAGCTTGCAGGGGCAGTTGTACAAGCAGACGAACGACCGCAACGAACTGCAGGCAAGTATAGCTGCACTCGGACAAGCCGTGGACAGCAAACCCTCGGTAGACCCCCAGAGCATCAAGGGCATCAGCGAGCGCCTAGCGTCCTTGGAAAAAACGCTAGAAACGAAGGCCGATAAGTCGGCGACCGGATCAGAAGTCGAAAACGTGAAATCCAAGCTTGCAGCGTTGACCCAGGAAGTTCAATCGAAACCTTCCATCGATCCGGCGCTGATCCAAAGTATCTCAGACCAGCTAACCATCCTCGAAAAACTCATCGATGCGAAGGCCGATAAACCAGTGGCCAGCCAATGCGACGATCCCGCCTTCGATGACAGCGATGCCATCAATACGGCGCTGACCGCTCCCTCGGTTCCGTCCAGCTTTCCACCGCTCGTGCCGGTGCCCACATATGGAACGGTATCGGCTGGGCAAACCATCAATCTGACACCCGACGCAATTATCTTGACCCGGGGCAACGACATCAAGCTTCCTGTTGCTGCCAATTATTTGCAGACCCGGTTGAAGACAGCGACGAGCTTCCAACTACCGATTAACCCCTACAGCCCGACCAGTACGCCTTGTGTAAAACTCGAAATAAAGCCCCTTAAGAGTACCGATGGAAAGCAGGTCGGGCCTGAGGGATACTCGCTAGTTACCGCGAAGAACGGAGCCGTCATCCGCTCATCAACTGCGAGCGGACTTTTCAACGGCATCCAGACACTCCTGCAGCTCATGCCCGCCACAGTCTATTCCAACACGATCCAGACGACCGCCTGGACCATTCCCGCAGTCAAGATCGTCGATTGGCCGCGTTTTGCCTATCGTGGCTCCATGCTCGACGTGGCCCGGCGTTTCTATGCGGTCGATGAAGTCAAACGTTACATTGATGAAATCGCCCTGCTCAAGATCAACACATTGCATATGCACCTGACGGATGATCAGGGCTGGCGCATCGCCATCGACGAATTGCCGGAATTGACCACTATCGGCGGGACAACCCAAAGCGGGTTCGCTTCAAAGCCAGAGAACCTTTGGTTCTATAGCCGGGCCCAATACAACGACATCGTTGCCTATGCCGCATCGCGATTCATTACCATCGTTCCGGAGATCGACGGTCCGGGTCATTCCCTCGCGGCGCAAGCGTCGATTGCGAACCTTAACTGCAACAACACGAAGCACTCATCCTATTCCGGTTTCGATGTAGGCAACCCGACCATATGTCTCGACGACCCGGCACATATAGACAACGCGAAAACCTACCTTAACACCGTACTAACCAGTCTGGCGGCGCTGACACCCGGGCCATACATCCACATCGGCGGCGATGAAGCGCCGGGGATGACGCCGGCAAAAATGTCGGCCTACGTCGATGCGGCAGCAGCGCCTGCTGCGAAAGCAAAGAAGCTGCTCATGGGCTGGCATCAGATTGCGCAGGGCACCTTGCCCGCCGGGTCCGTGCTCCAATACTGGGGCGACGAAAGCTATAGCCAAACCATTGGCACTACATCCGAAGACAAAAACATTGGTGAGGTTCGAAGCGGTCTGGCACAGGGAGCGAAGTTCGTCATGTCGCCCGCCGACCATGCCTATCTCGATATGAAATACGACACGACAACTACCTACGGCCTGACGTGGGAAGGTACGGTGAGCGTTGCGAAGTCGTATGATTGGGATCCGACGACGAAACTCGCGTCCGTTGATGGCAACACAAGACTGCTGACGGACAACAACGTGCTCGGCGTCGAAGCGCCACTTTGGACCGACCGCGCTTTCACCAACAGCCTGAGCTCCTCACTGCCAAGCGGACCCAACCCACGCTTCGTAGCACCAACGCTTTACACCGATTATATGGCATTCCCGCGCCTGGCATCAGTGGCCGAGATCGGCTGGTCGCCCTATGCGTCGCACTCCTGGGATGATTTCAAGATACGGCTTGGCTATCAGGGGGCGCGTTGGGACGCCTTTGGCACCGGATATTTCAGGGCGCCGGGGATCGATTGGAAAACGCCCTCGGATCTGTTTGTAGTAAACGAATAGAAATACGTGGCGCCAAGAGGCCGCAGGGGTGCGGTGAGGATTTGTTTGAGGCGACTGTGTTACTGCGGGCCGCCCCCCGGTTGGCCCGCCCTCGGTCATAGCAAGCAGCTAAGCTTCCACCTCGACATTGCCGAGCGGCTTGGAGCAACAGGCCAGGATATAGCCCTCGTCGATCTCTTCGTCGAGGATGCCGCCATTGTGGTTCATGTCGACCTCTCCGGCAATTTTCATGACCTTGCAGGTGCCGCAAAGCCCCGATTCGCACGCGGCGGCAATGCGGATGCCGGCGCCACGGGCAGCCTTCAGGATCGTTTCGCCCGCGCCGCAAGGTACATCCTTGCCCGACATCGAAAATATGACCGTCGAACCCGCTTCAGCGATATCCACCGAGATGACATCCATCATCGGCAGGACCGGCTCTGCGGCGGGACCGAAGCTTTCCTGATGGTAGTGCGCCATATCGAAACCCGAGGCTTCGAGCATGGTGCGGACATCGCCCATGAAACCTTCCGGGCCACAACAGAAAATCGTCCTGTCCTTGAAGTCGGGCGCGAGCAGCGACAGCTTCGGCGCTTCTAGCCGGCCGCGAATGCCGGTCCAGACCTGTCCCATTTCGTGTTCCTTGATCAGGAAGGCGAGCTTGAGATTCGGCATGCAGCTGGTCAGATATTCGAGTTCCTTGCGGAAAATGATGTCGCTTGGACGCCGCGCACAGGTGACGAAATTGATGTCGCTCTGCGGCGCGCAATCATGCATCCACCGTGTCATCGACATCATCGGCGTGACGCCGGACCCGGCGGAAATGAAGAGATATTTTTCGCCAGGATGCTTGCGCATCGAAAATTCGCCGAGCGGGCCGAAAGCCTTGAGCCGCATGCCGGGCGTGAGGTGATCCAGCATCCAGCGGGTACCGATGCTGTCACTTTGCGCCTTGACCGTCACGGCGATGGTGAACGGCCGCGATGGGCTGGACGAAAGCGTATAGGTGCGCAAGACCGCTTCCGGCTGAACCGGCAGTTCGAAGGTCATGAACTGGCCCGGCTCGTAGCGGAACCAGTTATGATTGTCCGACCGGAAGGTGAAGGTCTTCACATCTGGCGCTTCCTCGACCATCGAGAGGCACTCCAACAGATGCAGCCGGTCGTTCCACGGCTGCATCTGGTCGAGGTGTGGGTAATTCTGAGGAACGCCCATATTCATTTAAGCTACCTTGTTAAGCTACCTTGCTGAGTTTCTTGTCGCCGGAGAGCCGCGTCTCCATTGCATTGCTGTACCATTCGAGGAACTGCAGCACGCCGCCTTCATGTTCGACCGAATAGGGGCCGGGTTCATAGGCGGGCGAGCGGATGCCGAATGCGTTTTCCTCGACAATGCGGCGATCCTGGTCATTGGTCTCAAGCCAGACATGGGTCAGTTCTTCGATATTGTAATCGACCCCTTCAACCGCATCCTTGTGGACCAGCCATTTGGTCGTGACCTGCGTCTCGTTCGGGCCGAGCGGCAGAACGCGGAAGGAAATGGCGTGATCGCCGAGAATGTGGTTCCAGGTCGTCGGATAGTGATAGAGCAGCAGCGAGCCGATATGCTTTTCATTCACCGTATCGCTGAGTTGCCGGCCGACGGCGCGCTTGCCGCTCATCGTGTAGCTTTCCGCATCGCGCAGCAGCGGCACGCGCGTTGCCCGGTACTGACCGTCCTCGGCAATGCGGAAGACGCTTGGCAGGCCCGCAGCCTCGCATTTGTCCCAGTGCGCAACGATTTCCGGATCATCCTTTGATCCCTGGATACCAGTGACGCTCGGCGCTTCCGGAAAGGTCTTGCAGAGTTCCGGATGATTGGCGACGCAGTGGTAACACTCGCGATTGTTTTCCCAGACGAGCTTCCAGTTGCCCTTCTCGACGATGGAGCTCTGGAACGCGACCTTCGTCTCCGTCAGGCGGTGCGGCGCAAGGTAAGGATCGAGCAGCGCGCGCGTCGGGCCGAAATCCGGAGCAACCTGTGCAAGGCAGATGAAAATATAGCCGCCTACGCTCTCGCAATGCACCGTTTTCAAGCTGAATTGGGCGGGGTCGAAATCATCGCCCATCTGGCGTGCGAACAACAGCCGGCCGTCGAGTTCATAGGTCCATTGATGGTAGGGGCAGACGAGCTTTGCCGACGTACCCTTTTCGCCCGCACAGATGCGCGAGCCGCGATGGCGGCAGGAATTATGAAATGCGCGGATCTGGCCCTGACGGTCGCGGACGATGACGACGGGATAGTCGCCAACCTGGACGGTGAAATAATTGCCGGGCTTTGCCACTTCGCAGTCATGACCGATGAACAGCCAGTCGCGATAATAGATGGTCTCCATCTCGAGACGGTAATAGTCCGGATCGGAATAGAAGGCCTGTTCCAGACCGTAGCCCGGTTTCCGGCCTTTGAGGTTCCGGAGAAGTTCGTTGCGAATATCCATGTCGTGTCCTCGCCCTTGACGCTGCAAAGAACTGACTGGTGGTGACGGAGAAGAACGCCCGCACAGTCAACCTGCGTTGCCTGCACAAAATCATGCTCCTTGATCGCCCACCGCGATCAGTCGGTGTTGTCACTTGGAGGCTGGTTTCCGGGCTCTGGAGTTGCCTTGCCGGGCTTCACGGCGCCTTCCCGGGGTGCACTCCCAGTGGCTATTTTGCCGCGTTTTACTCCACTACCGTTGCGGGGGCAGCGCCGGGTTTTTCGACCGGCTTCCCAATTCTCCGCTTCCCCTAGAAAGCGGCACCTCAAGTGTCCCGATAAAAGCATCCGGCTTGAAAAAAGGATAGGCGCGGAAACGACATCGCATTTACGCAAGGCGACACAACGGCACCCGTTACATAACCCGCCCCGGGGACCTGCGGTGCGTCCCTCCCCAAAAGGGGAGGAAAAGGGGCGGCCAGCACGTCAGGCCATGGGTCTGTGCAGATATTGTTTGATCGATTCCGGTTTCATTTCGATCGAAAAGCCGGGCAAGGACGGGGGCATATAGGCCGCATTCTGAATATTGCACGGATCGATGAAGTGCTCATGCAGGTGGTCCACATATTCGATCACCCTGCCGGCTTTGGTACCTGATACGGCAACATAGTCGATCATCGACAGATGCTGCACATATTCGCACAGGCCGACACCCCCCGCATGCGGCCATACGGGCAGATCGTATTTTGCCGCGATCAGCAGCACAGCAAGGACCTCATTGAGCCCGCCCATCCGGCAGGAATCGATCTGCACGACGTCGATTGCGCCCTCAGCGATGAATTGCTTGAACATGATGCGGTTCTGGCACATTTCGCCGGTCGCCACTTTCACGGGGCTGATCGCCTGCCTGATCTTGCGGTGGCCGGCCACATCGTCCGGACTCGTCGGCTCCTCGATGAAGAACGGCTTGACGAAGGCAAGCTTGTTCACCCAGTCGATCGCTTCGTTGACTTCCCAGACCTGGTTGGCGTCGATCATCAGGATCCGATCGGGGCCAATGACGTCGCGGGCAATTGTCAGCCGGCGGATGTCGTCCTCAAGGTCGCGGCCAACCTTCATCTTTATGTGGTTGAAGCCAGCATCGATGGCTTCCTGGCAAAGACGCCGCAGCTTCTCGTCCGAGTAACCGAGCCAGCCGGCCGATGTCGTATAGCAGGGGTAACCTTCATCCTTCAGCTTGGCGATGCGCTCCTGCTTGCCCGTCTCGGCCCTGCGCAGGATTGCCAGCGCTTCGTCACGCGTCAACACATCTGTCAGGTAACGGAAATCGACTATGTTGACGATCTCCTCCGGCGTCATTTCACCGACCAGCTGCCAAACGGGTTTGCCCGCTTCCTTGGCCAAGAGATCCCATACCGCATTGACGACCGCGCCCGTTGCCAGATGCATCGCGCCCTTGTCGGGACCGATCCAGCGCAGCTGGCTGTCGCCGGTGATGAAGTGCCAGAACCGGCCCGGATTTTCTTTCACCCAATCAAGTTCGAGCCCGATGACCAGATGTTTCATCGCCTCGATGGCGAGGCAACAAATCTCGTTGCCGCGACCGATCGTGAATGTGAGGCCATGACCCGACAGCCCATCGACGTTCGTGTCGAGCACGACATAGGCGGCCGAATAGTCCGGATCGGGGTTCATCGCATCCGACCCGTCCAGGCTTAGCGACGTGGGAAAACGAATATCGAAAACGCGAAGATCAGTGATACGGGTCACAATATGCCTCTCAAAATAATTGGGCGCGACGAAACGCTGCTCAAGCGTCCGCGCGCGTTACCTGCTTCTGGTTGCCAAGGCCTTCAATACCAAGCTCTACGACATCCCCCGCCTTCAAATAGCGCGGTGGCTTCATGCCCATCCCGACGCCGGGCGGCGTGCCGGTCGAGATGATATCGCCGGGGTGCAGGCTCATGAACTGGCTCAGATACGAAACGAGGAAGGCGACGCCGTAGACCATCGTGCGGGTCGAACCATTCTGCATGGTCTCGCCATTGACAGTCAGCCACATGCCTAGATTTTGCGGATCGGCAATCTCGTCCTTCGTCACCAGCCAGGGACCGGTCGGCCCGAAGGTGTCGCAGCTTTTGCCCTTGGTCCATTGGCCGGCGCGCTCGGTCTGGAACGCACGCTCGCTCACATCGTGAACCGTGCAATAACCGGCGACATAGTTCAGCGCCTCGGCTTCGGTCACGTATTTGGCGGTCCGGCCGATGACGACGCCGAGTTCGACTTCCCAGTCGGTTTTCTCCGAACCGCGCGGGATGATGAGGTCATCATTCGGGCCGACAATTGCCGAGGTTGCCTTCATGAAGATGACGGGTTCAGGCGGAACCGCCATGCCCGATTCGGCGGCATGATCGGCATAGTTGAGGCCAATGCAGATGAACTTGCCCGTCCCCGCGACACAGGGGCCTAGGCGCGGATCACCCGCTACGACGGGCAGGCTCTCAATATCAAGCGCGCCGATCTTGGCCAGCGCATCGGGATCAAGGACCGCGCCCGAAAGGTCGCCCACCTTCGCGGACAAATCGCGGATCTGACCCTTCGCATCGAGGACACCTGGCTTCTCCTGCCCCGGTTCGCCGTAACGTAAAAACTTCATCGTTCCATCCTTCCAAAAATTGCGGGGTGCGCCCCTTAGACGGTCCAGCCGCCATCGATGTTATAGGCCTGGCCCGTCGTGTATGTGGCACCAGCGAGATAGACGGCGAGATCGGCGATCTCCTCGGGCAGTCCGAGGCGGCCCATCGGCTGACGCGAGATGAACGCCGCCCGAGCTGCCTCATAGTCGCCGCCGGCACGCATACGCTGCTCAAGTGACGGGCTCTCGACGGTACCGGGGCAGATCGCATTGCAGCGAATGCCTTGGGTAATGTAGTCGGCAGCGACAGCCTTGGTGAGACCGAGGACTGCCGCCTTTGTCACGCCATAAGCAAAGCGGTTCGGCACACCCTTCACGCTGCTGGCAACCGAAGACATGTTGACGATCGCGCCATCCTTGCGCTCGATCATTCCCGGCAGGACCGCCTTGATGGTTCGGATCATCGCCCGGACATTGAGGTCGATGGCGAAGTCAAGATCGCTGTCTGGCATTTCGAGGATGGAGCCGCCGTGCACGAAGCCGGCGCAATTGAACAGTACATCCACGGCGCCAATTTCACCGATCACCGCGTTGACTTCATCCGCGTTCAACACGTCGAGCTTACGGGGCTTGATTGCTTCATCCTTGGGCAATGCGTCGAGCAGTTGCTGATTGATGTCCGTCGCATGAACGATCGCACCTTCGCGGGCGAAAGCCAGCACGGAGGCGCGGCCAATGCCCTGCCCCGCAGCCGTAATGAGTACGCGCTTGCCCTCAAGCTTACCTGTCATGTTCAAATCTCCATCTGGTGCACTTGATTTTCGTCATGCACCTTTCACCTTGCGTTCGGCAAACAAAATATGGTCGGCGGCCAGCACCACTTCGTCGCGTTGATTGATGACTTCGCACCGTTCCACAACGCGCCCGCTGTCTGGCCGTTTCGGATCGTCTTCCTTGGCACTGATGGTGACGCGCGTGCGGATGGTATCTCCAATGAAGACGGGTCTCACAAACCGCAGGCGGTCGTAACCATAGGAAAACGCGACGGGATTGATCAGGCTAGCGGTCAGCCCGACACCGATCGAGAAAACCATTGTGCCATGAGCGACGCGCTGGCCGAATGGCGTTGTCTTGGCAAACTCAGCATCCATGTGGTGCGGAAAGAAATCGCCCGTGTGGCCGGCGTGAACCACGAAATCGGTTTCCGTGATCGTGCGCCCCGTCGTGACACGCATGTGCCCGAGGTCATAGTCTTCGAAATAGATTGCCTGCTCAGCCATGCAAATTCTCCGCCATGTTGGCAAGCGGCGTCGCTGGCGCTGCGCTTGCTTGATAGGCGGCTTCGACGAGCGCCATCGTGTGCCAACCGTCTTCGACGGAACTCACCAATTCCTTATCCTCGCCGCTGGCAAAACGCTGGAGGTTGGCCATGCGGCCGATGAATGCGTCCGGAAACCAGCCGCCCTTGAGCGGCACATTCACCCAATCCGAACCGCCCTTCGGACAGATCATCAATTCGTCCGGTTCGCCGCGCGGATAGTCGAGGTTCACGCCAAGCTTCACATAGGCAGCACCCTTGGTGCCGCACAGTCTGAATTCGCAGGCCTGAAACTTGCGCCCATATTTGTGATCATGGTTGATCGACAGCGAACAACGTGTGGTGTCGCCATAATCAAGGATCGCGCTTGTCCGCGTCTGCGCGACGCTGTGACCTGGATGGCCCAGCGTCTTGGCGTACACGCCAAGCGGATTGCCGAGGATTTGCCGGATGAGATCCAAATAATGGATTGAGTGCATGGCAATCTCGACGCGCGGCAATCCGGCAAGGAATGGCCACAGCGACCAGGGCGTATCGAGCGCCAGCCATGCATCGAAGTCGATCACTTCGCCTAGCCAGCCTTTGGCTATCGCATCCTTGAGCGCCAGCATCATCGGCGCAAAGCGCAGCTGAAAATTGACGGCTGCAGTGATATTGCGCTCGCGGCAGACCCTGACGATTGCGCTGGCTTCATCAAGATCGCTGCCCATCGGCTTCTGGATCAGGGCGAACGATCCTTCAGGCAAGGCTCGCAGGACATCAACGTGCCGCGATGGCGGGGTCGCAAGATCGAAGATCGCATCTTCGACTGCCGCGGCTTCGGTGATCGATGCATAGGCGGCAGCGCCCCACCCATCGGCAAGCCTGCGGGCTTTGTCCATGTCGGGATCGAACAGTCCGGCAATTGGAAAGCCGCCCTTCCTATAGGCAGGGTAGTGCGCGTCGCCAACAATGCTGCCGGCGCCGAAGGTCACGATTGGCCTCGGCCTCGCTGGCAAGGGCCAGCTTTGCTGCAGGGTTACGGGGTCAAAATTCATTCCAAATTCCTTGTCAGTCGAGATGGAAGACTTCTTCCATCATCGCCCACCATTCGCCGTCACCACGGCTTTCGAGCGGCACCTGGCAGGGCATGCAGACTGCCCACCATTCCTGGTTCTTGGGGTTCGCCGCCATCTTCGCCATGTCGGCGGCAAAATCGGTGCCGTGATATTCCCAAGTGCCAAACAGGATGTTTTCCGGTTCCCGCAGAAAGATCGTGTAGTTGCGGATGTTGCAGCTGGAAATGAGCTCAAGGACTTCCGGCCAGACGGCAGCATGCAGGCGCTTATATTCCGCCACCTTCTCGCCATTCAGCCCGATCATCATGCCCATGCGTTGCATAGTGTCAGCACCTGATCTCGGTCGTGAACTCGTCGACGCTACGCGCCTTGACCGCGTCCCAATCCCAGTCAATGCCGATGCCCGGCTCCGATGGTGCGACTGCATAGCCGTTTTCGATACGCATTTGCGTGTGCGTCAAATCATCGAGCTGCGGAATATACTCAACATATTTGCCGTTCTGCACCGCGCAGGTGAGACTGACATGCAGTTCCATGAGGAAATGCGGGCAGACCGGCATGTCGAACGCTTCGGCCGTATGCGCGACTTTCAACCAAGGCGTAATGCCGCCGATCCGCCCCACATCCACCTGCACGATCGAGCAGGCGCGCTTTTGCATGTATTCACGGAAATGACGGATCGAATAGAGCGACTCGCCAACCGCAACCGGCGTCTGCGTTGCAGACGAAAGCCGTACGTGGCCGTCAATATCATCGGCCGGCAAGGGCTCTTCCAGCCAGGCAAGGTCGATATCGCGCAGCACCTGCGAACGGCGGATTGCCTCGTCCAGCGTGAAGCCCTGATTGGCGTCGGTCATGATCTCAAAGCCTGAGCCAACTGCATCGCGGACCGCAGAGAGCCGGCTCAAGTCCTCGGATCCGTGCGGGCGGCCGATCTTGACCTTGGCACCCTTGAACCCCTTGGCCTGCGCCTGCAGCGCATCATCCACCAGAGCCTGCTTCTCGATGTGCAGCCATCCACCCTCGGTCGTATAGAGCGGGCAGCGGTCCTTGGCGCCGCCGGCGAGTTTCCACAGCGGCAGGTTCTGCTTTTTGGCGCGCAGGTCCCACAGGGCCGTATCGATTGCGGCAAGGGCAATGGCCGTGATTGCGCCGATCGTCGTCGCGTGCGTGGCGAATTCGAGCTCGCGCCAGATGCCTTCGATCTGGTCCGCATCCTTGCCGAGCAGCCGGGGGGCCAGATGGTCGGAAAGCAGGCGCATCACCGATGAGCCGCCCGTCCCGATTGTATAGCTATAGCCCGTACCAACGGCTCCATCGCTGTCGGTAATGGTGACGATCGGGGTCTCCTGACTGACGAAACTCTGGATGGCATCGGTGCGCAGTACCTTCGGAGGAAGGTCCACCATGCGCAATTCGACTCGTTCGATTGTTGCCATCGTGTCAGCTCCGCAGGGTTTTGCCGGTTTCCGGCGAGAACAGATGCGCTTGGGAAAGGTCGAAACTGAACTTTACCACTTCGCCGCTGCCCATGGGGCGCGGATTGAGCATGCGCGAAACCCATTCGCGCTGTGCCATGGTTACGAAAAGCAGGGTTTCATTGCCGAGCGGTTCGGTGATCGACACCGGCAATTCCAGTTCGTGCACGTCCGTGGCTTCACCGGAGTTCAGCCCATGCCCGGTCGGATAGATGTCGTCGGGGCGCAGGCCGAAAATCACTTTGTCGCCGGCGGCGACCTTGTTGCGGAACTCGGCAGGCAGCGGCAGGCTTTGGCCGCCGGCGAAGACCAGCTTGCCATCGGCAACGCTGGCTTCATTGAGGTTCATCGGCGGCGAGCCGATAAACCCGGCGACGAAGCGTGTGGCCGGGCGCTTGAACACTTCCTCGGGCGTGCCCACCTGCTCGATGTACCCGTCCCGCATGATGACAATCCGGTCCGAAAGCGTCATCGCTTCCACCTGATCGTGCGTCACGTAGATCATCGTCGCCTGCACCTTGTTGTGCAGGCGCTTGATCTCGGTTCGAACCTGCGTACGCAGCTTTGCGTCAAGGTTGGAGAGTGGTTCGTCGAACAGGAACACTTCCGGCTTGCGTACGATCGCACGGCCCATCGCCACGCGCTGGCGCTGGCCGCCGGAAAGTTGTGACGGACGGCGGTCCATCAGTTTGTCGAGATCGAGAATCGCAGCCGCTTCATTGACCCGCGTGTCGATCTCGCTCTGGGCCACTTTACCAATCTTCAGCGAGAAGCCCATGTTCTCGCGCACAGTCATATGCGGATAGAGCGCATATGACTGGAACACCATGGAAATATTGCGGGCGCGGGGCGGCAGGTCATTGACCGGCTTGCCGCCGATCTCGATCACGCCGCCGCTGATGTCCTCAAGCCCGGCAATCATGCGCAGAGTCGTCGACTTGCCGCAGCCGGATGGGCCGACCAGTGCGATGAACTCGCGGTCCTTTACCTCAAGATCGATGCCGTGCACCACATCGACATTGCCGTAGCGCTTGACCAGCTTTTTCAGTGTTACGGGAGCCATCGCGAACTAACCTTTCACCGCGCCGAAGGTCAATCCGGACACGAGATGCTTCTGAATGATGAACGTAAGGGTGAGCGCCGGAATGATCATGACCACGGCGAGAGCGCACATGCCGCGCCAGTCGATGGTGAACTCCGACGTATAATCGAGGAGGCCGACCGGCAGCGTCTTCGAATTCACCGAGCGGGTGATCTGCGACGCCAGCGCGTACTCATTCCACGAGGTGAGGAAGGCGAATATGCCGGCGGACGCGATGCCGGGACCAGCGAGCGGAAACTCCACCTGCCAGAACGCCTGCCACGGCGTGCAGCCGTCAATCTGCGCGGCTTCCGCGAGATCCTTGGGTACCTGGCGGAAGAAACCGTCAATCAGCCAGATGGTGAAGGGTACGTTCAGCGCCACATAGATGAGGATCATCGCAAAGTGGGTGTCGATGATACCGACCCGGGCGAAGATCATGAAGAGCGGCAGCGACAGCGCAATCCCCGGGACGGCACGGGTCAGCATCAGACCGAGGAATATGCCCGACTTGCCCTTGAATCTGTATCGCGCAAAGGCATAGCCGCCCGCTGTCCCGATGATCAGTGCGATCACGGTCGAGGTGATCGAGATGATCAGCGAGTTGCGGAAATAATCCCAGACCGGGATACCACCCTGCCCGGCGCCGCCAAACATGGCACGATACGCGTCGAGCGAGATATCCTGTGGTATCCAGACCGGGGGCTTGGCCATGATCTCGACTGTCGGGCGCAGTGAGCTCAGGACAATCCACAGGCCCGGCAGACAGATGATCATCATTGCGATGAAGAGGCCGGCGAGGTGCAGCAGCTTCAAACCGTGGCGCTTGTAGCGGTGGGAGGTGTTCAGGTCCATCTTACCACTCCGCTCCGATCTGCTGGCGCGCGGCCGCAAGTTTTCTGAAGAAATACACGGTGAAAACGATCGACAGCAGGATCGAGATATAGGCCATCGCATTGGCGAGCCCCATGCGCGCGTCGCTATAGGCGGTGCGCCCGACAAGGGTCCACAGCAGTTCCGTACGCTTGGCAGGCCCGCCATCGGTCATGATCTTGACGATGTCATAGGCGCGCGCCACGTCCAGCGAACGGATTGTCATGGCGATAAAGGCGAACGGCATCAGATAGGGCCATGTCACATAGCGGAAGGTTTGCCACGGCGTGCAGCCATCGACCCGCGCGGCTTCCACCGGCTCCTGCGGCATGGCAAGCAGGCCCGCAAGGATGAGGATGGCGAACACCGCTGTGGACGACCAAACCTCGGCAATTATGATCGAGAACAGCGCAAGATTGCCGTCGATCAACCAGGGTATGGCATTGGTGGCGAGCCCCAGCGACTGCAAGGCGTTGTTGACGAAGCCGATATTGTCGTTGAACAGGAACTTGAACTGGAAGCCGACGAGAACCGGCGAGAACATCATCGGAAACATCATCAGCGTGCGCAGGATACGCTGGCCGTGTGTCGCCTTGTTGACCAGCATGGCAAGCCCCAGCCCGAGGAACATTTCGGCATTGAGGGCGATGGTGAGCAGCAGCACCGTCCGCCCGAAAGCTGCCCAGAATTCGATATTGGTCAGCACGCTGACATAGTTGCGGAAGCCGATGAATATCCAGATCGACTCCGGCTTGGTCAGGCGGAAGGGTGTGAAGCTTGAATAAAGTGAGAAAATCAGTGGCACCACGATCACGGCAGCAAGGACGATGATGGCAGGCAGCAGTAGAAGCGTTGGTGCTGAAAGTCTGGAGAATTTCATCTGTAGCCTTGTTGCTGACATCACCTGGTGAGCGAGCCAGCGCAATATTCACTGACTTCAAACAATTACCGCTCCGGCACAGTGCAGTTTCACCTGCGCCAGATCGGTCCTACGGGTCGTCCGGGACACAGTCGCAGGGCGACCGCATCCCGGATGCTGGATCAAAGCTTGCCGGCGTCCTTGAGGATATCGGTTGCCTTCTGGGCGGCGGTGTCGAGCGCTTCCTTTGACGTCTTGTCGCCGAGAATGGCCGCCTGGAGTTCCGGATAGACCGCGTTGGAGATTTCGATCCATTCCGCCAGCGGCGGAACCGGGAACGCGTTCTTGGCCTCTTCCTGGAAGGCGTTCAGAACCTCGGTCTTGTAGGGATCGCCCTTGGCCTGCTCGATATCCCACGCCCAGACCTTTGTGCGTGTCGGCAAGGGTCCGTTCTTGGCTTCGAGCTTCTGGCTGTCCTCGTTGGTGAGCCACCAGACCAGTGAGGCTGCGGCATCCTTGTGGGCGCAGGCCTCCGTCACAGAAAAGCCGTGATGACCAGACCAACCGGTCCGCTTGCCTGACGATCCCTTCGGGGCAACCTTGACGCCGACATTGCCAGCAACCTTCGACGACTTCGGGTCGTTGAAGAAGCTTGCCCAGCCCGGCCAGTCCAGATTGAGAGCGATAGAACCCGACGCGAAGCCCTGTCCCAGATCATCCCAGAGGTAGTTCGTCGTACCCGCCGGCACCGCCTTGGCCTTGTAAAGGTTGACGAACCAGTCGAGCGCCTTGATGCCCGCTTCGGAGTTGAACGCAGGCTTGCCCTCGGCGTCGATGTACTGGCCACCTTCAGCGATGACCATTTCATAGAAACGGCCATTGATTGCTTCTTCCTTGCCGGCGAACTGCGTTCCGTAGAAATCCGGCGCCTTGGTGAAGAACTTCGCCTGGTCGGAAACCTGCTGCCAGGTATCCGGCGGCGTCAGATCGTAGCCATATTTTTCCTTGAACGCCTTCTTGTTGGCGTCGTTCTCATAA
Source organism: Hyphomicrobiales bacterium (assembly GCA_900473175.1). Lineage (GTDB taxonomy): Bacteria > Pseudomonadota > Alphaproteobacteria > Rhizobiales > Rhizobiaceae > Phyllobacterium. Next base: position 220,235 of record UCKM01000015.1, read on the forward strand.
AGGCTCTTCTGGTAGTAGAGCGCCGAAACGTCGAACTGTGCCCGCGGCAGCATGATGAGCTTGCCATCGAGCGTCGAGGATTTGATGTTGGTCGGAACGAACTCGGCGATTTCTTCAGCCGGAAGCAATTTGTTCAGGTCCGTGTAGATGCCCGGATATTGCGGAGCGAACGACGAATGGTTCGAGCCAACGCACCAGTTCAAGCTACCTGAAGCGATGTCGGACTTGATCTCCTTGTCGAGTTCGAAGTGATTCTTCTTGGAGAGGATGTTGACCTTCGCGCCGGTCAGCTTTTCCCATTCGCCAATGCGCTCATAGAGCGGTTCGTACTGCTGGCCACCGATGAGCTTGGCGTCGATGGTAACGCCTACGAATTTCCCTGGCAGATCGGCCGCATTCGCTGCCTGAGCACCGAGCAATGCGATCACACCAGCGGAAACACTGGCCAATAAACGCTTCATAAAAAAACCCTCCCGTAGTGAGAAGCCGCTCCCCGACTCCCTGCCATTGAATACCCATATATGGGCGCTTCATTTATATACAAACACTTATATCCTTGCTGGTCAAGCAAGGAATGTGCTTTCCTACGAATATAATCTTCGTATATGCATTACCTTATGAGGGGAGACATCGATATGACAGAAGAAGACGACAGCGAGCGGTATCGCGCGCCTGCGCTTGACAAGGGGCTGGACATTCTGGAGCTCCTTTCTGGGATCGATGGGGGTTTGACCCAGGCCGAAATTGCCAAGTTTCTTGGCCGCAGTCCGAATGAGTTCTACCGGATGCTCGATCGGCTTGTGCGCCGCGGCTACGTCACGCGTCTGGAAGGCGACCGTTACTCGCTCACGCTCAAGCTGTTCGGCCTCGCCCAACTCCACGCCCCCGTCCGGCGCCTCGTTTCATACGCGACACCGTTAATGCGTGAACTTGCCGTGAATACGAAACAGGCAAACCAGCTCAGCGTGTTCGATCGTGGTGCCGCGGTTGTCATCGCCCAGCAGGAAGCCCCGGACTATTGGGGTATTTCGATAAGGGTCGGTTCGCACATCAGCCTGTTTAACACTGGCTCCGGCCATGTCCTCCTGGCATTCCGTTCCGATGAAGAGCGGGCATTGATGATCGCCGAATACGAAAAGCATGCTGACGACATCGCGCAGCCGTCGGATTTCCTCGAGCGCCTCAATCAGATCCGAGTGCGCGGCTACGAGATCATGCCGAGCGCGCAGACGGCCGGCGTCTTCAACGTTTCCGCCCCGGTCCTTGGACCTGACGGCAGGGCGATCGCGGCGCTCACCTGCCCCTATATCCAACTGCTCAATATTCCGAATGCCCCGGCCGTCGACGACGCCCGCAAAATGCTCGTCGCAACGGCACAGAAGCTTTCGGAGCTTGCCGGCGCGGACGTCATTCATTCCAGTGTTCTGCGCCAGGACTGAGCGAAAGAGGACGACACATGCCATTCATGCCGATGATAGACACCCATCTTCACCTGGTCGACCAGTCAGCACTGTCCTATCCATGGCTGGCGGGCGCTGGTTCCCTGAATCGCGATTTCCGCTACGAGGAATACGCCCTTCAAGCCCATCGCGCCGGCATCACACAGGCGCTGCATATGGAGGTCGATGTCGCGCCTTCCGATATCGAACAGGAAACCGCCTACATCACTGGCCTCGCACAAAACGAGGATGGCCTGATTTCTGGCATCATCTCCTCCTGTCGACCTGAGGACGATGGATTTGCCGCCTTTCTGGAACGGCAGCGATCCACCCCCCTGATCAAGGGCTTTCGCCGCGTGCTCCACGTCATGCCGGATGACCTTTCGGAAGGTGCGCTCTTTCGCGACAACATCAAACGGCTGGAGGGTACAGGCCTCACCTTTGATCTGTGCGTGCTGCCGCGCCAGATCGACAAGGCCATCGCCCTCGTCGATCTGGCGCCGGGCGTTCAGTTCATCCTCGACCATTGCGGGGTTCCCGATATCAAGGGCGACGGATTGAAGGATTGGCGCGGCAAGATCACGGAGATCGCGAAACGGCCCAATGTCATCGCCAAGATTTCCGGTGTGGTTGCCTATGCCGATGCGCGGACATGGCGGGTAGAGACGCTGGAGCCTTACGTTCATCATGTCATCGGCAGTTTTGGTTGGGATCGCCTCATCTGGGGTAGTGACTGGCCCGTCTGTACGCTTGGCGGTGGCCTTGCTATCTGGGTAGCGGCAACCCACGCCCTTGTTGCCGGCTGTAGCGCTGAGGAAAAGACCAAGCTGTTTTCGGCCAATGCGAAACGCATCTGGAAATTGATTTAGTCTACCCAAACGTCTGAGCGACTTCGAATGGGCTTGCCTGCTGCTGCACACCGCTTTACCTAGTCAGGCGAGCATATAGCGGCAGGAGCGACGATGGCGGTAGAAACAAGCGGACCCGATCTTCTCAGCGTTGTCGTCCTGCTTGGCGCCGGTGTCGTCGCTGTACCTCTGTTCAAACGCCTTGGCCTCGGCTCGATATTGGGTTATCTCGCCGCGGGCGTCGTCATCGGCCCGTTCGGACTGAAGTTTTTCTCCGACCCCGAAACGATCCTGCACGTCGCGGAACTTGGCGTCGTCATGTTCCTCTTCCTGATAGGGCTTGAAATGCAGCCCTCGCGGCTTTGGAGCCTGCGCAAGGACATATTCGGGCTCGGCGCCCTGCAGGTCGGCTTCTGCGCGGTGCTCCTGACCGGCGTTGGCCTCGCCACCGGCTTTCCCGTGGCCCATTCCTTCGTGGCTGGCGCAGGCTTCGTCCTGACATCGACGGCGATCGTCATGCAATTGCTCGAAGAGCGCGGAGAGATTGCAGCCCCGCAAGGCCAGCGCATGGTATCGATCCTCCTTTTGGAAGACCTTGCCATCGTCCCGCTTCTGGCACTTGTTGCGTTCCTGGCTCCAATGAGCGGAGCGTCTGGCGGTTTGCATTGGGTGGACATGGGAATCGGCGTGGGCGCGATCGTGGGGCTCGTCGTTGCCGGCAAATATCTGCTCAATCCGCTCTTCGGGTTTCTCGCCCAATCGCGGGCGCGCGAGGTCATGACAGCGGCCGCTCTTCTGGTCGTCCTTGGCGCGGCGCTGGTCATGCAGCTCAGCGGCCTCTCAATGGCGATGGGTGCATTCCTCGCCGGCGTGCTCCTTTCCGAATCGACCTTCCGCCATCAACTCGAAGCCGATGTCGAGCCGTTCCGCGGCATCCTGCTTGGGCTGTTTTTCCTTGCCGTCGGCATGTCGCTCGACCTGAGCGTCGTCGCCGCACACTGGCAGACCGTGCTGTTTTATGTCCTTGCCTTCAAGATCGTCAAAGGGACCGGCATCTATCTCGTTGCGCGTTTCCTGAAATCCCCTCATCGTGAAGCGATAGAACGCGCTGTGATCATGGCACAGGGCGGCGAATTCGCCTTCGTGCTTTATGCAACGGCAACGGCGGTCGGCATACTTGACGGACAGGCCAATGCGATCCTGACCGCCGTCATCATTTTCTCGATGGTATTGACGCCCTTGTTCATCGTTGGGCTGCGCTTTCTCCTGCCGGAAGAAAAGCAGGCGCTGGACGATGTTGATGTTGCCGAGGGACTGTCGGGAAATGTCCTCATCATCGGGTTTGGCCGGTTCGGCCAGATTTCCTGCCAGCCTCTATTGTTGCGCGGCGTCGATATTTCGATCATCGACAATGATGTCGAGATGATCCAGGCCGCAGCGCAGTTCGGCTTCAAGGTTTATTACGGCGATGGAACACGGCTCGATATTCTGCATGCGGCCGGTGCGGGGCGCGCCCAGGCTGTTCTCGTCTGTGTCGACAAGGCAGAGACGATCCTGACGATCGCCAATCTGCTCAAGTCGGAGTTTCCACTGGTGCAGATTTTCGCCCGGTCTTTCGACCGCGGCAATACGATTGAACTTATCAAGATCGGCGTCGATTATCAGATGCGCGAGACGTTCGAGTCGGCCCTCATCTTCGGCGAGAACACCCTGATCGGTCTCGGCGTCGATAGGGCCGACGCCGCCGATATCATTGAAGACGTGCGAAAGCGCGATGCCGAGCGGCTCGATCTGCAGGTCGCTGGCGGCATTCGTGCCGGCATTGACCTGATGCGTGGCAATGCACCGGTGCCTGGACCGCTGATCAAGCCGCGCCGCGCCGGACAGGTCATGACACCCGAAGTCGCGGGCGTGACACCGCCTCAAGAAAACGCCGACGCCAGCTAAAAAGGAAGAAGCGCCCATGCCGGACGCAGACAGTTCCAAGATCGCTTCAATCGTTGAATTCTGGAGAGAGGCCGGCGAGGACAAATGGTTCGTGAAGGATGAAGCCTTTGACGAAATCTGCCGCCAGCGCTTCCTTGAAGATCATTTTGCCGCCGCACGCCGCGACTTCGAGCACTGGGTTGATACGCCTGACGGCGCCCTGGCGCTGATGATCCTGCTTGACCAGTTTCCGCGCAATTTTTTTCGCAAGACCGGCCACATGTATGCGACGGACTCGTTGGCCCGGATGTATGCGCACCGCGCGCTCGAGCAGGGGCACGACATATCCACCGATGCGCGGCTGCGGGCCTTTTTCTACATGCCATTCATGCACTCCGAAGATCTTGACGACCAGCGCCGCTGCGTCGAGCTGTGCAGCGAGGGCTCGCCGTCCAATCTCGAATATGCCCACGATCATTTCGACATCGTCCAGCACTTCGGCCGGTTCCCGCATCGCAATGCCATTCTTGGGCGCAGATCCACCGAGGAAGAACAGGCCTATCTGGACGCGGGCGGATTTGCCGGATAGGCCAATTAGCGGGCGGCCACTTGAACTCGCGCCTTGCGGCTGCCATTATAAGCGGCATCTGGCACCACGAAATTTCACAATGACAGCCAGTCAAACAGGGACTGACCGCGCATCGATGCCGGACGAACAATCGGAAGAGCCTCCAAGTCCGGACTTGCGAAGCATGCTGACTCTGCGCGTGCAGCGTCAGCAATCAAGTCCCGTTATTTTCCCGTTTTCCCCATTTGCTCGCGCCGCGGGCGGAATTGCGCTGACTTTTGCACGCGCATCCGCCTGCGCTGTCGCACGCTAATCCAATTTTTTCGAAAGGACCCGACGTTCCAATGGAATGGACCCTGGACTGGATCGCCGACCCCAACGCCTGGATAGGTCTGCTGACCCTTATCGTGCTGGAGATCGTTCTCGGCATCGACAATCTTGTTTTCATCGCAATCCTCGCCGATAAACTGCCGCCGCATCAGCGTAACCGCGCCCGTATTCTCGGCCTGTCACTGGCGCTGATCATGCGCCTTCTCCTCCTTGCGTCCATTTCCTGGGTGGTGAAGCTGACAACACCGCTCTTCAGCGTGGCGGGGTTCGATTTTGCCGGACGCGACATCATCCTCATTCTCGGCGGTGTGTTCCTCCTGTTCAAAGGCACTATGGAATTGCACGAGCGGCTCGAAGGACATCTCTCCGCGAGGGAATCCAATGCAGCTCATGCCGTTTTCTGGCAGGTCATCGCGCAGATCGTCGTTCTCGATGCGGTTTTTTCACTCGACAGCGTCATCACCGCGGTCGGCATGGTGAAATATCTTGAGGTGATGATGATCGCGGTGATTATCGCCGTCGGCGTCATGATGTTGGCGGCCAAGCCCCTGATGGTCTTCGTCAACCGCCATCCGACCGTCGTCATCCTCTGTCTGGGCTTCCTGATGATGATCGGTTTCAGCCTGATCGTCGAAGGTTTCGGCTTCCATATTCCAAAGGGCTATCTCTATGCGGCGATCGGCTTCTCGGTACTTGTCGAAGCCGCCAATCAGGTTGGACGCCACAATCGCGAGAAACACGTCACCACGATGGACCTGCGCGACCGTACGGCCGGTGCCGTTCTGCGGCTGCTAGGTGGCGGACGCGGTGGCGACGCCCCGCACTCCGACACGCTCGATGTTATTGCCGAACAGAGCGCTGCTGGCGACGTGTTCCATCCGGAAGAGAAGGAAATGATTCGGGGTGTTCTCGATCTCGTGGAGCGTCCGGTCCGTTCGATCATGTCACCGCGCAATGAGGTGGAGTGGCTGGATCTCGATGAAACCAATGAGGAATTGCTCGCCGAGATTCGCACGCTGAATCACAGCCGCGTCGTGCTCGCCCGAGGACGCGTCGACGAGTTCGTCGGTGTCGCCCTCACCAAGGACCTGCTCTTCGCCATTCTTGATGGCGGCAAGATCGACTGGGACAAGGTCACGCGTCAGCCATTGATCCTGCATGAGAATGCCAATGTACTCCGCGTCATGGAGCAGCTGCGCGGTACCTCCGTGCAGATGGGTGTCGTGCTCGATGAACACGGTTCGTTCGAGGGTATCGTCACGCCGACCGACGTTCTCGAAGCCATCGCCGGCGACTTTCCCGAGGAAGGCGAAGAGAGCCCGATCCTGGAGCGCGCGGAAGACGGCAGCATGGTGGTGGACGCCTATATCGACATTCGCCGCCTCGGCGGATTGATCGATCGCGATCTGGTGGATGAAGGTGACCGCTACACCACACTTGCCGGCTACATATTGTGGAACCTCGGCCACATCCCGGCCGGGGGCGAGAAGTTGACTGTCGATGATCTCGAATATGAAATCGTGGAGATGGACGGCCGCAATATCGGCAAGGTTCGAATCTCGCCGACGCAGCCCGCCGCGTTCATTTAAGAACCGGAACGAAGGCGGAGACTCGCCCCGCCTCTCCCGATTAGCTGCCGAGGATCGCGTTTTTGAACGTCTCGATATTGTGGTGCATCATGTCGATATATGTGCTTGCACCTTCGTCCGGTTTTGAGAGCGCATCGGAGTAGAGCGTCCCGCCGACTCGAAGGCCGGTTTCGGCTGCGATCTGTTCGATCAGGCGGGGGTTGGTAATGTTCTCGACAAAGATCGCCGAGGCCTTGTCTTCCTTGACCTGCTTGATCAGGGCGACAATATCCGCCGCAGAGGCCTCGGAATCCGTCGAGATGCCTTCGGGAGCAAGGAATTTCAGGCCATATTCGTGCTGAAAGTAACCGAACGCGTCATGTGACGTAATGATGAGGCGCTTCGCTTCGGGGATTGAGGCGATTGCCGCCTTTACCTCTGCCTCCGTGGCGTCAAGCTTCTTGGTGTAGGCGTCGGCATTGGACTTATAGGCATCGCAATTCGCCGCGTCGGCCCTGCAGAATGCATCGACAATATTGCGCACATAGATCTTTGCATTGCTGATCGATTGAAAGGCATGCGGATCATAGGCGCCATGTTCCTCGTGCCGGACACCGCCAGCGGCATCATGGCCGTGGTCCTCTTCGGCGCTCTTGATCGGTTCGACGCCTTTGGTCAGTTCGACGATTGGCGCTTTGGTGGCGCTTGCCTCGACAAGGCGCGGCAGAAATCCCTCGAAATGCAGTCCGTTGACCAGGACCACATCCGCCCCCGCCACTGCCGCTGCATCAGCTGGCTTGGGCTCGTACACGTGTGCATCGCCATCGGGACCAACCAGCGTCGTCAGCGATATTTTGTCGCCGCCGACATTCATGGCGAAATCGGAAATGACCGTGAAGCTCGATACAACCTTGAGTTTATCAGCCGACGCCGCTGAAAATCCCGCACCTAGTAATAGTATAACATTCAATGTCGCGGCGAATGTAAGGACCTTTTTCATGGCGATTTCCTTTTTGTTGCTAGGCTGTTCTGTGACGGTGTGGGCGCAGGCGGCTATGGAGAACGCCGCGTGAGCCAATGAAGATTGAGCAGAGATAGATTGCCCCGGCGGACAGGATGATGGCCGGACCCGAAGGCGCGGCGAAGTGATATGAGATCAGCAATCCGCCAATGCATGCGGCGCAGCCGATCAGGATGGCAACCAGGCACATCGGCCCGACCCGCGACGTCCAGAATCTCGCGGCGGCAGCCGGCAGCATCATCAGCCCGACCGCAAGCAGGGTGCCCAGCGCCTGAAATCCGCCTACGAGATTGATTACGACCAGCGCGAGAAAAATAAAGTGCACCGGCGTTCCGATCCGGCTGACCGAGCGCAGGAACAACGGGTCAAGGCATTCCGCTACCAGACCGCGCCAGAAGACTGCAAGGGTAACGACGCTGATCGCCGAAATCATGCCGATCAGGCTCAAGGCGTCGTTGTTGAGCGCGAGAACGGTTCCGAAAAGCACGTGCATCAGATCGACATTCGAGCCGCGCAACGACACAATGAGAACCCCAAGCGCAAGGGAAATAAGGTAGAAGGCTGCCATCGAGGCATCTTCCTTCTGGATGGTGAAGCGCGACACCGCGCCGGCGCCCAGCGCCACGATGACGCCGGCAATCAGCCCTCCGACCGTCATCGGCACAATCTGCAGTCCATAAAGGAGAAATCCGACCGCCGCGCCCGGCAAGATCGCGTGCGCCATGGCGTCGCCGGTCAGGCTCATGCGCCGCAGCATCAGGAACACGCCAACAGGGCAGGAGCCGAGAGCCAGCGCCAGCGACCCTATCAAGGCACGCTGCATGAAGCTGTAGTCGACGAATGGCGCAATCAGGAAATCGTACATCCGTTACGCCGCCCTCGGCCCGTCATGGTCATGATCGCCATGATCGTGACCATGCGAATGCCCGTGGTGATGGCTGTGATCGTGCATGGCAGCATGCGCCGGATCGTCCTCGCACCAGGGTGCCCCCTCCTCCCATGCCTCATGAAATTGCCTTGCATGCAGGAGATTTTCCGGACGCAACGTCTCACGCGAGGCGCCCCAGGCAATCGGCTTGCGCGCCAGAAGCAGCGTTTCCGGGAAATGCTCACGCACCAGGTCGAGGTCGTGGACGACAACCATGATCGTGCGCCTTTCGCCGTGCCAGCGCTTGATCAGCGCGATCAGGTCGCTGACCGTCTTGGTATCGATGGCGTTGAACGGCTCATCGAGAAGGATCAGATCGGCATCCTGCAACAGGACCCTTGCGAACAGCGCCCGCTGCAACTGCCCACCGGAAAGTGTATCGATCGGGCGGTTTTCAAAGCCAGCAAGACCGACGCTCATCAGCGCCTTCGAAACAACAGCGCGATCATCGGTGGTGAAGCGCCCCAACAGTCCATGCTTCGGCCACAGGCCAAGCGAGACGAGATCGACAACCCGCGCCGGAAACGACCGGTCAAGCTCGGATTGTTGCGGCAGATATGCGATACGGATGCCCTTTTCGACCACATAGGAGCCGGACATCGGCTTCAGCACACCGACAATGCCCTTCATGAGCGTCGACTTACCCGATCCGTTCAGACCGACGACTGCTGTCAGCGATCCACGCCGGACACTGCCGCTCAGGTGGTGAACAGCGGGGTGGCGGTGATAGCCCAGGGTCAAATCACGAAAGGTCAGGCAGGGTTCGGTCATTTTCAACTATCCGCGTTTCGCGATTCGCAATGACAGGGCCTGAACCCCGTTGCCTCTGTCGCACACAAGCGTACTTGCAATTTCGTTATGTGATATTATTACATTAGTCAATAATGGCGAATTTGAGAATGGGCGAAATTGATGTACCCACTGGCGAAAAAGCCAAATATTCCCTATCTCTAATCCTGACCAAGGAGCTTACAAGGCAATGACACCGACGCAGGAGCTGACCAAAAACCAATCGCTGGTTTTCAATGCATTGTCGCGTGCCGATGGTCCGCTTAGCGCCTATACGATCCTCGACCAGTTGCGGGACGAAGGATTCCGCGCTCCGCTGCAAGTCTACCGTGCGCTCGACAAACTGCTCGACTACGGCATGATTCACCGACTCGAAAGCATCAACGCCTTCGTTGCCTGCGCGCATCCGCACAGCCATAGCCACAGCCATGGCATGATTGCCTTTGCCATTTGTGAAAAATGCGGTCAGGTCTCGGAATTCTCGGATGATGTGATTACGGGTCGAGTCCGCGAGTGGACCACCAGCAACGGCTTCAAACAGTCAAAAACCACGATCGAGATTCGTGGCGTTTGCGCCAATTGCGGCGCCGCCTGAAACCAGCGTTTTAGCGCTTGTATGCTTTGAGGAATACGTCAACTCCGGACGTGACGGTCTTGCGGATCAGCTCTTGCGATGGCTGCGTCGCCATGCAGCCGAACAGACGCTTCTTGAACATCCCCGACATGAACAGGTCCGCCAGCTGGTAGGTCGCAAGCTCTGTGTCTTCAATGTCGAGCGTGCCCGCAGCCACATGTTTGTCAATGAGCGCTCGCATCAGCGCCTGACCGCGCCGCGGACCCCGTTCGTAGAATTCGCGGCTCATCGATGGCATGCGCTCGGCGACACCAATTACAACACGCTGAGCGCGAATGACGACGTCGGAGGTGACCACAGTCGCCAGGGCGGTGCCGAATTCGATCAACGCGTCGCGCAAATCTCCATCGCTTTCCAACGCATGGTAGATGTCGGCGAACAGGACTTCGCGATAGTGGTTGCAAAGCTCCATGAAGAGCTCTTCCTTGCTATCGAAATAGACGTAGATCGTACCCTTTGATACGCCCGCTTCACGCGTGATGTCATTCATGCTGGCTGCGTCAAAGCCCATCTGCGAAAAAACGCGGTTCGCCCCTTCGAGGATTTGCTGGCGCTTAACGGGATCCTGACCCGCCGCCAAACGGCTTGGGCGCTCGCCCTCGACCATGAAATCTCCATCCGATACATCGCGTGCCGACATATGGGACGCCTTCGTGGATGACATTATACCCTAGCTTCCTCATTTCGATTCTTTTTCGAACCAATCGGTTCGATCCACTTGATATGCGCTCTCATTTGCGCTATGTCAATCATCGAACCGATTGGTTTAATCACTTTTCTGAACGACTGCCTTTAGAAAGAGCCATCCCATGCCCGCGTCGAAAGCAACGAATGAAGCTGAAATTCGTCAGTTTCCAGCACAGGCTCCTGCTTCAAAAGCTGAAGCACCGGCAAAAATAGAAGCACCGCAACCCGATGTTGCGGTCAAGACGCCTGCGCCGCCCAAGCGCTCGATCAAGCGCTTCATCCTGCCTGTCGTCACCATCGCAGCAGTGAGCGCCGGTGCATGGTATGGACACGAATGGTGGACGACGGGACGCTTCATGGTCTCGACCGACGATGCCTATATCCAGGGTGATATCACCGCAATTGCTCCCAAGGTTACCGGCTATATCGATACAATAAACGTGGTTGCCAACCAGCGCGTAAAAGCCGGCGATCCATTGATCACGCTTGACGATGGTGACTACACGATTGCCGAGAGGCAGGCCGAAGCGCAGATCGCGACGCAAAAGCTTTCGCTCGACCGCATCCTGGCGCAGACGGAAGCGGCCAAGGCTTCGCTGCAACAGGCGCAGGCCGGCAAGTTGGCCGCTGAAGCGATCCTCACCAATGCGCAGGCCTCGTCCGTCCGCGCCAAGCAATTGCATGCAACGAGTTTCGCCTCGCAGTCGCAGGTTGACGACGCAACGGCCACACTTGATCAGGCCAAGGCCAATATTGCGTCATCAGACGCCCAGATCGCAACCGCTGTCGCCAATGTCGGCGTGCTGGAAGCCCAGTACAAGGAAGCTGAAAGCGCGATCGCCTCGCTGCAGCTTGCCAAGGACAAAGCGGCCCGCGATCTCGGGTTTACCGTCATCCGCGCCCCGGTTGATGGTGTTGTCGGCAATCTCTCGGCCAAGAAGGGCGATCTCGTCAGTTCTGGCCAGCGCCTTGCAGCGCTCGTTCCGGTAAATGCGCTTTATATCGACGCAAACTACAAGGAAACGCAGCTGCGCGAAATCGTCGTCGGCCAGAAAGTCAAGGTCAAGGTCGACGCCCTGTCCGGCGATACGTTCGAAGGCACCGTTGCTTCGGTCGCTCCGGCATCCGGCGCCGTCTTCTCGCTGCTGCCGCCGGAAAATGCGACGGGCAACTTCACCAAGGTTGTCCAGCGCGTGCCGGTCCGCATAGCTCTGCCAGCTGACGTGCTGGCAAGCGGCAAGCTCCAGGCCGGCCTGAGCGTGGTTGTTGACGTCGATACCCGCACTTCACCGACCAAGTAAACTCGGGACAGGTCCAAGATCATGTCGAAAGCTGCTACAATCGGGGGTCCCGCAGCACCTGCGGTCCCGGACGAGCACATTGATCCGAAAAAGGCCATCGCCTTCCTGGCGATGGTGTTCGGCATGTTCATGGCTATTCTCGACATCCAGATCGTCTCGGCATCACTGGCCGAAATTCAGGCTGGATTGAGCGCAAGTTCGGACGAAATCTCCTGGGTTCAGACGTCTTATCTGATCGCCGAGGTCATCATGATCCCGCTGTCCGGCTTCCTTGGACGGCTGGTTTCAACCCGTATCCTCTTTTCCGTCTCAGCCGCGGGCTTTACCCTCGCAAGTATCCTCTGCGCCACGGCAACGAACATCGACCAGATGATCGTCTACCGCGCGATCCAGGGCTTTATCGGCGGTGGCATGATCCCGAGTGTGTTTGCAGCCGCCTTCACGATTTTTCCGCCGTCCAAACGGTCCATCGTTTCGCCGATGATCGGTCTCGTCGCGACGCTCGCGCCGACCATCGGACCAACTGTCGGTGGCTACCTCAGCAATGCCTTCTCCTGGCACTGGCTGTTCCTCGTCAATGTCATTCCGGGCATCATGGTCGCTGTTGCCACCTACAACCTCATCGACTTCGACAAGGGCGACCGTTCGCTTCTCAACAAGTTCGACTGGTGGGGCCTTGCGGCCATGGCGGCGGTTCTCGGCTCGCTCGAATATGTGCTGGAGGAAGGTCCGCGCAATGACTGGCTGCAGGACACGACAATCTTCTATTGCAGCATTGTGCTCGTTATTGGCGCCGTCACCTTCTTCTACCGTGCTTTCACGGCGGAACAGCCCATCGTCGATCTCTATGCGTTCAAGAACCTGAACTTTGCCTTCGGCTCGGCCTTTTCCTTCGTGCTCGGCATTGGGCTCTATGGCCTGACCTATATCTATCCGGTCTATCTCGGCCGTATCCGCGGCTATGACGCCCTGATGATCGGCGAGGCGTTGTTCGTCAGCGGTCTGTCGATGTTCCTGACCGCCCCCATCGCCGGCTTCCTCTCCAACCGCATGGACCCCCGCATCATGATCATGATCGGCTTCCTCGGTTTTGCAGCAGGCACCTGGACGATGACGCACCTGACGGCCGATTGGGATTTCTATGAATTGCTGATCCCGCAAATCCTGCGCGGCTGCTCCTTGATGCTGTGCATGGTGCCGATCAACAATCTGGCGCTCGGAACATTGCCGCCGTCGCGGCTGAAGAACGCGTCGGGCCTCTTCAACCTGACGCGTAATCTTGGTGGCGCAGTGGGTCTTGCTGTCATCAACACGATCCTCACCGATCGCGGCGCACTTCATTATGCACAGCTTTCCGAAAACGTGCGTTGGGGCAATCCGGAAGCCGAAGACATGATATCGACGATGACGAAGAAGTTCGCATCCAAGGGTCTCGATGGTCCAACGACTGCGCTAAGCAAAGTTTCCGGCATGGTTCACCAGCAGGCGTCGCTCCTGTCGTTCATGGATGTGTTCTACATCCTGACCGTGCTTTTCGCTTCGCTGGCGGTCTTTGCCATCCTGATGCGCAAGCCAGGTGCGCCCGCGCCCGGCGGTGGTGGCGGCCATTGATCGATTGAAGCCCTGTCCCCGGGATCGATCCCGGAGTAGGCCACACTCTTAGCCCCCTAACTTAGGCTCGGCGCCGCCTGCACGGCGGTCGTGGCAAGTCCGTATTTCTTATCTGGCTAACTCAACCGCGTGCTTTTTTGCGTTGTATTCCTAGCAATTTGCACACCTATTCATCTCCCCGCCGATTTAACCTTTGGCTTAATTGCTAAGCCGCGAAAAAAGTGGTTCACTCCCGTGCACTGCTCAGGGAGTACGCGTTCACCTGCTTGTCATCGGCCTGTCATCTGACTGACACGACAGACCTATATCGGGTGGCTGAACGTCAACAAGAGCCAATGACGTGTCGCTTTAAAGGGGTGTTAAGATGGTTGGTTACTCTAAACGATTGCTCGCATTGTCGACAGCTGTGCTGTTCGCGGGCACAACAGTTTCATTTGCCGAAGCGCCGGCCGAACTCGTTGCTGCGGCAAAGAAGGAAGGCACGCTGACGACGATCGCCCTGCCGCACGATTGGTGCGGATATGGCGATGTCATCGCAGGTTTCAAGGCCAAGTATGGCCTCGAGGTCAATGAGCTGAACCCCGATGCGGGTTCGAAGGATGAAGTTGAAGCCATCAAGGCCAACAAGGACAATAAGGGCCCGCAGGCTCCGGATGTCATCGATGTCGGCCTTTCTTTCGGCCCTGACGCCAAGAAAGACGGTCTGACGCTGCCTTACAAGGTATCCACCTGGGCTTCAATTCCGGATAATGTCAAGGACGCAGACGGCCATTGGTACGGTGACTATTACGGCGTAATGGCGCTTGAGGTGAACACCGATATCGTCAAGAACGTCCCAAAGGACTGGTCTGACCTGCTCAAGCCGGAATATTCCAATACAGTTGCGCTTGCCGGTGATCCGCGCGCTTCGAACCAGGCGATCCTTGCAGTGCAGGCTGCCGGCGCCTCGACCGGTGCCAAGCCTGGCGCCGCAGCTGCCGAAGCCGGCCTGAAGTATTTTGCCGAACTCAACAAAGCTGGCAATTTCGTTCCGGTTATCGGCAAGTCCGGCACGCTCGCACAGGGTGCAACGCCAATTATCATTACCTGGGATTACAATGCCCTGTCCGGTCGCGATACGCTTAAGGGCAATCCGCCGGTTGAGGTCGTCGTCCCTGCCTCCAGCGTTCTCGCCGGCGTCTATGTGCAGGCTATCAGCGCCTATGCGCCGCATCCCAATGCAGCCAAGCTCTGGATGGAATATCTCTATTCTGACGAAGGCCAGATTGCCTATCTGAAAGGCTATTGCCATCCGGCCCGCTTCCAGGATTTGGTGAAGAACAACAAGGTGCCGAAAGAGGTTCTCGACAAGCTTCCGCCTGCGGCAGCTTACGAAAAGGCTTTCTTCCCGACGCTTGATGAACAGGCTGCTGCCAAGGAAGTCATCACCAAGGGCTGGGACAAGGTCGTTGGCGCCAACGTCAAGTAAGGCTCTGACCCCTCTTATCCCCGCGGACCTTTCCGCGGGGATTTTGTCCGAGGGCCATGGCGCCACCGGATGACATGGCGCAAATGAACAAATTGACGGTTGGTCTTGCTTGCTTCGCAAAACCCGGGGCAAAGGCTATACTGCATTTACCAAAGCGGTCTTGACACCCATGAGTGTGATTTCTGAGCCTGGCAACGCGCCTCCGGTACCCATACCGGCAACTGAACGCAAACGCCTGTCGTTGGACTGGCTCGGCGTCATGCCCTTCATCATCTTCGCCGTGCTGTTCCTGATCTGGCCGACGATCGGCCTCGTCGCTGGCGCATTTCAGGACGATGCCGGCAATCTCACCTTGACGAATATTATCAATCTGTTCCAGCCGTCGATCCTCGACGCCTATTGGATATCGATCAAGATTTCCCTTGCCTCCGCCCTCCTCGGCGCCTTTATCGGCTTCTGCGTCGCGGCAGCGATTACCATCGGCGGATTGCCGGGCTGGCTCCGTTCGCCACTCATGACGTTCTCCGGTGTCGCTTCAAACTTCGCCGGCGTACCACTTGCCTTCGCATTTCTGGCCACACTCGGCCGCACCGGTTTGGTGACGGGCCTTCTGTTCAATATCTTCGGCTTCAATCTCTATGCCCACGGCTTCAACCTCCTGAGCTTTTGGGGATTGACCATCACCTATCTCTATTTCCAGATTCCCTTGATGATCCTGATCATCACGCCGGCGCTCGATGGATTAAAGCGTGAGTGGCGGGAAGCTGCCTTGAGCCTTGGCGCCACCGGACAGCAATATTGGCGCATGGTTGCCTTTCCCATTCTGTGGCCGGCGCTGCTTGGCACGATCCTGTTGCTCTTCGCCAATTCCTTCGGCGCCATCGCGACGGCCTACGCGCTGACAGGCTCTTCGCTTAGCATCGTGCCAATCGTGCTGTTTGCGCAGATCCGCGGTGACGTCCTTCAGGATCCTCATCTCGGCTATGCGCTCGCCTTCGGCATGATCGTCATTACCGGTGTCTCCAACGCAGTCTATATCTGGATGCGTGCTCGCAGCGAGAAGTGGCTCAAATGAAAACCAATCGCTTCTGGTCATGGCTCGCGCTGGCATTCGGCATCCTCTACTTCATCGTGCCGCTCATCGGCACCTTGGAGTTTTCCTTGCGCATGCGCCGCGGCACCTATTCGCTCGATGCCTATTGGGTGATCTTGAGCGATCCGCGCTTCCAGCAGACATTCGGCTATTCCGTCATCATGGCGGTAGTCACGATCATCATCGGCGTGGTGCTAGTTGTGCCAACCGCCTACTGGGTGCGCCTTCGTCTCCCGACATGGCGGCCGATCATTGAATTCATTACGCTGCTGCCACTCGTCATTCCGGCAATCGTCGTCGTGTTCGGCTATATCCGCCTTTACAACACCTCGTCGTTCTTGCCGCTGACGGGTTCGGCCATGGGCACGAACATCCTGCTCGCCTTTGGCTATACAATGCTGGCCATGCCCTACATGTATAGGGCGGTCGATACCGGCCTTGGCGCCATCGATATCCGTACGATGACGGAAGCGGCCGAGAGCCTTGGCGCCAGCCGCATCACCATCATGGCGCGCATCATTCTTCCCAATGTGCTTGTTGCGGTGCTATCCGGGGCTTTCCTGACATTTGCCATCGTCATCGGCGAATTCACCATGGCAGCACTGCTCAACAGGCCCGCATTCGGTCCGTTCCTGCAGCTCATCGGCGCGAACCGGGCCTACGAACCTGCGGCGCTCGCTGTCATATCATTTGCCATAACCTGGATATGCATGGGCCTGATCCAGATCGTCACCCGCCTCAACAAGTCCCTCGCTGCCACCAGGCGATAACCCGGAAACAATGCCATGTCGTTCCTTGCCATCAACCATTTGAAAAAGAGCTTCGGCCCCACCACCGTCGTCCACGACTTCAATCTGGAGATTGAGAAAGGCGAATTCGTCTCTTTCCTTGGACCAAGCGGCTGTGGCAAGACGACGGTGCTTCGGATGGTGGCCGGCTTCGAAACGCCGACGTCAGGCAACATCATCATCGGCGGCAAGGATGTGGTCAATCTCAAGCCAAACCAGCGCAACATCGGCATGGTGTTCCAGGCCTACGCTTTGTTTCCCAACATGACGGTCGCCCAGAACGTTGCCTTCGGTCTGAAGGTTGCGAAGAAGCCGCAGGCGGAAATCAATGCGACGGTGCAAGAGATGCTGTCTCTGATCAAACTGGATCATCTCGCCGAGCGCTTCCCCTATCAGCTTTCCGGCGGCCAGCAGCAGCGCGTCGCTCTCGCCCGCGCGCTTGCCACCAAGCCGCAGGTTCTACTGCTCGACGAGCCGCTCTCGGCGCTCGACGCCAAGATCCGCGTGTCGCTGCGCGAGGAAATCCGGGCGATCCAACGCAAGCTTGGCATCACCACCATCTTTGTCACGCACGATCAGGAAGAGGCGCTGTCGATCTCCGATCGCATCGTCGTCATGTATGAAGGCAAAGCCGAACAGGTCGGCGCGCCTTTCGAGATTTACAATCAGCCGGCATCGCGGTTCGTGGCGTCCTTTGTCGGGACCCTCAATACGCTTGACGCCGTGGTCCGCGACGCGGCAACGGGTATCATCACCGTCGATGGCAAGGACGTCCAGATTGGCCCGCGCTTAAACGGCCACAAATCTGGTGACAGGATTTCGCTTGCGGTACGGCCGGAGGCGGTGAGCCTCGGCGACGCCACTGAGAAGCGCGAGACGACACTCGACGGCAAGATCAACAGCGTGCACTTTCTCGGCTCCGTGATCCGCATCCGCGCCTCGCTCGGCGAAAACATCGTGTCCTTCGATACATTCAACAATCCGAGCGCCCCGCCGCCGGAGCCCGGCGAAAACGTCAAGGTCAGCCTTGCTGCAAAGGATTTGCTGGTGCTCGGGCATTAGAGGGTCACGTCCCGGTTGATTTCTCAACTCTTGCCTTTCGCAATGAACGTGACGCCCGGCAGACCATGGAAATGGGCGTCGCAGGTAAGTAATTCAGCCCGATATTCCGTTGCCGTCGCATAGACGATGGCATCGGCTGCTGCGAGCGTATGCTTTGCGCAAAGCTCCGCGCCTAGGAGGGCAATAGAAGTGTCCAATGGCGCAACGATGCATGTCTGGATAAACGCCACGACCTCGTCGGCCTTGTCGCTTCCAACTTCGCGGGTAAGCCATTTTGCCAATTCCAGTTGGACGATTGTGGGCACCAACCAATCGTCCCGGTCTGGCAGTATCCCGCCAAGAACTGTTCCGGTCGGCGATGCGATCAGCCACTCAATCCAGGCGGACGTGTCGATGACGATCATTAGAAGCGGTCTTTGCGATCGCGATAATCCTGGATTTTGGCACCTTTCGCGATACCCGCGAGCTTTGCGGCACTGGGAACAGGAACGAGCAAGACGCCCGTTCCCTTGGGTATGAAGGCGAACTCCTGACCTGCCTTCCACTGATGTGCTACGCGCACAGCTTTGGGAATTGATATCTGGAACTTGGCCGAAAGCGTTGTTGTGTCCGACATTTTCTTACCCTTTACGTATCGACAACGAATTGGTAAGAAAATATCACGAAACTCGACTCAGAGGAAGTGATGCCCCCTAACCCGCTATTGCCTCATCGAGAAGCTTGAGCGCTGCCTTCTTCGTCAGTTTCACCGGATTGCCGCCTGCTGTCGGGTCGACGATCGCCATATCGGCAATGAGTTCCTTCTGCTTCTTCGTCATATCGAGCCCTTTGATCAGGCCGGGCAGCGTGTGAGGCACTTTCAGTTCCTTGCGAAGCTTCAGCACCGCCTTGGCAAACCCGTCGAACCCGCCCTTGATGCCGACGTAGTTTGCAAGCCGCGCAATGCGCTCTTCGACCGCGTCGCGATTAAAACCCAGCACATAGGGCATGAAGACGGCGTTGGTCATGCCATGATGCGTGTCATAAAGCGCGCCGATCGGATGCGAGAGCGAATGGATTGCACCGAGCCCCTTCTGGAAGGCCGTTGCTCCCATGGCCGCCGCACTCATCATATGGGCGCGCGCTGTCAGATCCTTGCCGTTGGCAAAGGCCTTCGGCAGGTTCTCGAAGACCAGCCGGATGCCCTCGACAGCGATGCCGTCCGCCATCGGGTGGTAACCCGGAGCACAATAGGCCTCGAGGCAATGCGCCAACGCGTCCATGCCGGTACCGGCGGTAATGAAAGCCGGCATGCCAACTGACAGCTCGGGATCGGCAATCACGATTGCCGGCAGCATTTTCGGATGGAAGATCACCTTCTTCGTATGGCTCTCCTCATGGGTGATGACCCCGGCGCGTCCCACTTCCGAACCCGTTCCGGCCGTCGTCGGCACCGCAATGATCGGCGCAATCGCATCGCTGTTGGCACGCGTCCACCAGTCGCCGATGTCCTCGAAATCCCAGACGGGCTTCGTCTGTCCTGCCTGAAAGGCAATCAGCTTTCCAAGATCAAGGGCCGAGCCGCCGCCGAAAGCGATAACTCCGTCATGCTTGCCTTTTTTGTATGCGGCGATGCCGGCCGTCAGGTTGGATTCGATGGGATTGGGCTTCACATCCGAAAATACGCCATACGGCACCTTGGCATCGTCGAGGATTTTCAGCGTGCTTGCCACGACCGGCAATTTGGCAAGACCTGGATCGGTGACGAACAAAGGCTTCCTGATACCCGTCGCCTCCAGAACCTCCGGCAATTCCTTGATGCGTCCTGCGCCGAAGCGGACCGTCGTTGGATAGTTCCACTTGGAAATGAGTTTGCTCATGTGTGTCTCTTTCGGAAATGTCAGATCGCTTCGCGCAGGTGGTAGGATTTCGGTCGGGTCAGATTGCCGTAGCCGATGGCTGACATGGCAGCGCCTTTGCCCGTTTCCTTGACGCCGGTCCAGACCAGCGCAGGGTCGATGTAGTCGCAACGGTTCATGAACACAGTGCCGGTTTCGATCCGATCACCGATGGTGGTGGCGCGATCCGTATCGGCCGTCCACAGTGAAGCAGTCAAACCGTACTGGCTGTCGTTCATCAAGGCCACGGCCTCTTCGTCATTGCGCACCTTCATGATGCCGACGATGGGTCCAAAACTTTCTTCCCGCATCACGCTCATCTGGTGATCGACGCCAGTCAACACCTCCGGCGCAAGGTAGGGCGACCCCGCCTTATCATTGGCAATGCTCATATTGACATGGGCCTTTGCACCCTTGCGTAGTGCTTCGGCTTTCTGCTCGCGTACCAAATCGGCAAAACGCGTCTGCGCCATCGGCCCCATGGTCGTTGCGGCATCCAGCGGATTGCCGACGACATATTGCTTGGTGAGATCGATGAAGCCATCGACAAAGCGGTCATAAATATTTTCGTGCACGTAGATGCGCTCGATGCCGCAGCAGCATTGGCCAGAATTGAAGAAGGCACCGTCGACGAGATTGGCGACGGCATGATCGAGATTGACATCGGGCAGCACGTAAGCCGGATCCTTGCCCCCAAGCTCGAGGCCAAGCGTCATGAACGTGCCCGCTGCGGCCTTCTCGATGGCACGGCCGCCACCAACTGAGCCGGTAAAATTCACATGATCGATCCGGCCGGAACCCAGCAGTTTTTCCGTCTGCGCATGGCTGAGCACGATGTTTTGAAACACGCCCTTCGGCAGTCCAACCTTCTCGAAGGCCTGGGCAAAGCGTTCGCCGACAAGCAGCGTCTGAGCGGCATGCTTTAGGATCACGCTGTTGCCCGCCATCAACGCGGGAATGATTGTATTGACGGCTGTCAGATATGGATAGTTCCACGGCGCAATGACCATGACGACGCCGAGCGGAACGTGCCTTATATAGCGACGAAAACCCGGCTTGTCGTGTTCGACGACAGGTGCAAGCGCCTGCTCGGCAATGCGGACCATATAGCGCGTTCGCTCTTCAACGCCGCCCTTTTCGCCGCCGTAGCGCACCGGGCGGCCCATCTGCCAGGCGATCTCGGGCACGATCTCGTCATTCATCGCGAGCAGCGCATCGAGCGCCGCAAGGCACAGCCTGCCGCGTTCGGCAATACTCGTCTGCGCCCAGTCCAACTGCGCCTGCTTTGCCGATTCCACCGCGGCGTCTACCGCCTTGTCGGTTGCAGTAGGACGTTCCGCGTAGATGGAGCCGTCTATCGGGGTAATCAATTTGACCGTCTCGGCCATGAGCTCAACCTCTAGTCTTTGTTCTTGATATCCAGTTCTTCAATACCGTTCGAAGCCGCGATGCAACTCCCAGTCGGTCACCCGGCGATCATATTCGAACTGTTCCCATTTGGCGGTATGCACATAGTGGTCGATCACATCTTCGCCCAATGCCTCCCTCAGCATCTTCGAGCGAGCGAGCGTATCTGTCGCCTCGCGCAAGGTCTTTGGAATTTCCCTCAGACCCGCACCGCCATAGGCATCGCCCTTGAAAGGTGCGCCGAGTTCAAGCTTCTCATCTATGCCGGCGAGGCCGGAAGCGATAAGCCCTGCGAATGCGAGATAGGGATTGAGGTCGGCGCCTCCGATACGGCATTCGATACGGATGCCCTTCGTTCCTTCGCCGCAGAGGCGGAATCCCGCCGTGCGGTTGTCGAGGCTCCACACATTCTTCGTCGGCGCGAACGTGCCAGCCTGGAAACGCTTGTAAGAGTTGATGTAGGGCGCAAGGAAATAGGTGAAGTCGTCGGCATATTTCAGCTGTCCGGCCACCCACTGCCGCATCAGCGGTGACATGGTGTACTCGGCGTTCTTGTCATAGAACAGCGGTGTCTTTCCATCGGCGCTCCACAGCGAATTGTGCACGTGGCTGGAACTGCCGGCGAGGGAATAATCGTATTTCGCCATGAAGGTGATCGCCTTGCCCATCTGGGTGGCAATTTCCTTGCAACCGTTCTTCATGATCACATGCCGGTCGGCCATTTCCAGCGCTTCGGCATAGCGCACATTGATCTCTTCCTGCCCCGGCCCCCACTCGCCCTTGGAGTTCTCAACCGGAATACCCGCATCGAACAGCCCGTTGCGAATGGCGCGCATCACCGCGTCTTCCTTTGTGGTCATCTGAATCACATAGTCCTGGATATAGGGCGAGGCTGTTGCCATTCCTTTCCAGTTCTTTGCCCGCGCTGTTTCGTAGGTTTCGTCAAAGAGATAGAACTCGAGTTCCGATGCGAAATAGGCGAGATAGCCGCGCTCCTTCAGCCGGGTGAGCTGGCGCTTGAGGATGCTGCGCGGCGAGTGCGCCAGGTCCTCGTGATGATGGTGATCGAGAATGTCGCACAGAACCAGCGCACATTTCTCCAGCCATGGAATGTGGCGGATGGTCGAAAGGTCTGGCTTGATAATGAAATCGCCATAGCCCTGTTTCCAGCTGGCGGCCTTGTAGCCGGGCACCGGCTCCATATCGATGTCGTTGGCCAGCAGATAGTTGCAGCCATGGGTTTCGTCATGAGCTGAATCGACGAAATAGGAAGCGTGGAACCTTTTGCCGATCAACCGGCCCTGCATGTCGACGAAACAGGCCAGAACCGTATCAATCTCGCCATTGGTCACATGGCGCTTTAGTTCGTCGAAGTTCCAATGTCCGGGCATAGTCTTTCCTCAAGAAGAATGTTCAATCAGCCAAAATAAAGGGGGGCGACCAGGCCGAGCCGGTCGCCCCCTTTGCTAAAATATCAGCCTGTTTCGCCGACCGCCTTTTCCGCTGCCTTGATGGCCGCCTGGCGCGCAGCGATGATGTCGCCGAGCGGTGGTCCCTGGAACCGGCGCTTCTCGAAGCCGAACCATACGACCGCCGTGAGGATGAAGAAGCCGACGGTGATATACAGCGCCCAATCATTAGGCGGCTGGATGCCGATGACGAAGATCAGGATCATCGACAGGATCGACAGGATCGCAAACAGCGTGAATACGCCGCGTCCCAAATTCCACGGGCCCATCTTGTCCCATTTCGGCGTGCCCCAGGCGAGGAGGCCGAGCACGATCGGCACCGTGAACGAGAGAAAAAGGAAGATGACTGTGCAGGATACGACGATCGTATAGGCCGAGGTACCGGCAACCGATACCAGGGATGAACCCCAGACGAACAGGACCGACAGAACCGCTGATGTCCAGATGGCGGCGACCGGCGTGCGGTAGGTCGGGCTGACCTTGGCCAAAGCCGCCGACCCGGGCAATCCGCCGTCACGCGAGAAGGCAAAGATCATGCGCGATGCCGAGGTGACCGTTGCTAGTCCGCACAGCAGCTGGGCCACGAACACGACGAGATAGACGAATTCCTTGAGGCCGGTGCCGACACGCTGGTCGAAGGCCCAGAAGAACACGTTCCAGCCTTGCGCCGCGGCTTCGTCCATGTTCGGAATCATGAGGACGAATGCGGCGAGGAACAGGTAGCCGAAGACGGTCGACCAGATGACAGACATCACCATGGCGCGCGGCACGGAACTCGCCGCTTTCAGCGTTTCTTCGGACGTATGGGCCGAGGCGTCATACCCTGTGATCGTATAGATCGGCAGCAAGAGGCCCAGGGCGACTACCCACCAGTTCGATACAGCCGGCCAGACATTGCCACCTGCTTCACCCGAATAGTTGTGGAAGGTGAAGAGACGGCTGAAATCCCAGGTTTCGGCTGCAAACAAACAGACGATTGCGATGAGAATCGAGCCGAAGAAGATCAGGTAGCCGGAGAAGTCGGTCAGTTTCGCCGTCAACTTGATGCCGAGATGGTTGATCAAAGCTTGGGCACCGGTGATGAAGATCAGGAAGATGGTCTGCGTCGTAATATTGTTCTCGATGCCGAGCGATGCGCCGAAGGCGCCGACGAAGAACGTCCAGGTGCCGACATTGATGGCGCCAAGCACAGTGATAAGGCCGAGCAGGTTGAGCCAGGCTGTCACCCAGCCGGTGCCGCGATTGCCGAGAATCGAACCCCAGTGATAGAGCCCGCCAGCCGTCGGATAAGCGGAACTGATCTGCGACATGGCGACAGCGAATGTCAGCGATACGAAGCAGCCGACCAGCCAGCCAATGCCGATGCCGATGCCGCCAGCGCCCGAGGTCGCCTGCGCCAGCGAATTGATGCCGCCGGAAAGGATGCAGATGATCGAGAAGGAGACGGCGAAATTCGAAAAGCGGCTCAGTCGCCGCTCCAGTTCCTGGGCGTAGCCCATGCTGTGGAGGACCTTTATGTCCTCTGATTTGTCGATCTCAGTATAGTCTTGCTGTGTCATCACGTTCCCCTATTATTCTTGATAAGTTGCAACGTCAGATACCCCGCGTGAGCGCTACTCCGTAAATTTTCCTATGCCGTCCCCCTCTTTGGTGCGCCCGCCTTTTTGGAAAGCGGCTGTTCCACAATCTCCCTGAGCAGGCTGGATAGCGTCTCGCCCCATACCCTTTCTTGTTGCGGCGCGGCGATGAGATCATTGCGGATCTCGATCATCACGGCCGGTAATCCGAACGCGGATGCATGGCGTTCAAGCGTATAGTAGACGCGGTCCGCCGGCGAATAAGGTTGGTTGATCCCCACATTGAACTGCTTCAGCGCCTTAAGGCCAGCGATCAACGGCGCGGCGACCCTATCGTCGGCGTCATGGATGATGCCAATGTGCCAAGGACGCGCCACACCGCGATAAACGGGCGTATAGGAATGCACCGCGACATAGATCGGGTCCGGCAGACCTTTGCTTGCCCGTTCGTGCGCAAGTTCTTCGATGGCCGCGTGATAAGGAGTATGCGACAGCGCGATGCGTCGCGCTTTCTCGGCATCGCTGAGATTGACGTTCGCTGGAATCGTTGTCGCCTCGCTCAAGGACGGAACAAGATCGGGCGCATCCAGCGGGCGATTGCAATCGATAACAAGGCGTGAGACGCGGGATTCGACGAGGGGGGCGTCGAGCAGCTCGGACATTCCCTGACTGACGCCGAGTGCGCCCGGATCCCAGGCGATGTGCCTGTTAAGATCAGCCCGCTCGAGTCCCAGCGTACCATGGGTTTCTGGAACGTGATTGGAAGCGTGATCGCAGAGGATGACAAACGGCCCGCACCCATCCGGATTCGATACCCGGACCGGATTAAAGCCTTGCACCACTGCCTGCGACAATCCCATTTCGCTCTCTTTGGCAAGCTGTACTTTACGTTACATTTTGTATTTTTATTTCCGCTCTCGTATGATTTGATACACAACAGTTAAAATTGTCAAATGCGAAATTGCACTAACTGCCTTCGTCAAGGACAGAGATGGGGAAAGATCGATGAGCACCAGCATTTCCGAGCTGATCGCCGAGAAAATCGATGCCATGTCCGCGTCGGAACGCAAGGCTGCACAAACATTGGTTGCCAACTACCCTTTGATCGGCTTGCGCACCGTCGCCGAATTTTCGACTCAGGCAGGTGTCAGTTCGCCAACGATTCTACGCTTTGTTTCAAGGCTCGGCTTTCAAAGTTACCCCGAGTTCCAGGGTGCGTTGCAAGAGGAGCTTGCAGCCCAACTGCAATCGCCATGGAACCGCGCGGCGGCAATCCAGACGACGAACGACGGACCTGTGTTTCCCCTGATGGAAGCCGCAATCGAGAATATTCGCGAAACCTTCCAGCATCTGTCGGCGCAGCAACTGGACGATGTAACGGACGCGATCAGCCGGACGCGGGCGCGAATCTATCTTTTGGGCGGGCGCTTTACTGACCCGATCGCCCGTTACATGGCGGCGCACTTGAAGATCACCCGCCCGGGCGTCACCCACCTCACCGGACAGGAAAGCCATTGGCGAGACCAGTTGATCGACATGGGCAAGAAGGACGTCCTTGTTATCTTCGATATCCGCCGCTACCAGGACAGCCTGATCCGTTTCGCAGAAAAGGCGCAAATGCGCGGGGTCGAGATCGTTCTGATCACCGATCAATGGCTTTCACCCATCGCCCGCTTTGCCCGCCACGTGATCGCCGGACGCACGGCTGTCCCCTCGCCCTGGGATTCGTCCGCAACGCTCTTTCTCGTCGCTGAAACACTGATCGCGGAAGTCACCCGCAAGCTGGAAAAAAGCAGCGCTGACCGTATCCGCGATATGGAACAGTTGCGTGATAATTAGGTTGTATCCATTGCCGCCGGTGCGCATTGCTATACAAATGCTGTTCCCGACCCTGGAGGCCCGTCAGGGCAAGCCCTGCATCGAACTGAACATAGAAATTATCAAGGACCAAAATCATGCAGCAAGCTGACATCGGATTGATCGGCCTCGGCGTCATGGGTGCCAATCTGGCGCTCAATATCGCCGAGAACGGTTATCGCGTCGCAGTCTTCAACCGAACGGTCGCAAAGACGCACGAGTTCTATCAGGAAGCCGGCAGCCTGAAAGACAAGATCATTCCTTGTGAGACATTGGAGGAACTGGCGAAGAATATCCGCGCGCCGCGGCCGATCATTCTGTTGGTCAAGGCTGGTGAAGCGGTGGACGAGCAGATCGCTGCCTTGAAGCCGTTCCTTGCCAAGGATGACATCATCATCGACGCTGGCAATGCCAATTTCCACGATACGGTTCGCCGCCTTGCCGAACTCGGTCCTGATGATCCGACTTTCGTCGGCATGGGGGTTTCCGGCGGCGAAGAGGGCGCGCGGCATGGTCCTTCCATCATGGTCGGCGGCACGCCCGAATCCTATGCGCGGATCGAGCCGGTCCTGACCGCCATCTCGGCGAAATATGAAGGCGAATCCTGTTCGGCACTGCTCGGGCCGGACGGCGCCGGTCATTTCGTCAAGACAATCCATAACGGCATCGAATATGCCGACATGCAGATGATCGCCGAGGTTTACGGCTTGTTGCGCGATGGCCTCGGCCTCGCACCGGAGGCAATCGGCAAGATTTTCGAAAAATGGAACGAGGGCCCACTCAATTCCTATCTTATCGAAATCACTGCCAAGGTCCTGCTCGCCACCGACCAGATGACCGGCAAGCCTGCCGTCGACGTCATTCTCGACAGTGCCGGGCAAAAGGGAACCGGGCGCTGGGCTGCGATCGAGGCGCAAATGCTCGGGATTCCGGCGACAGCCATCGAAGCAGCTGTCGCCGCCCGCTCGATCTCATCGCTCGTGAAAGAGCGCGGCCAAGCTTCGAAGGCCTATGCCGATCTGAATGCCGGAAAGATTTCGGACGGCGGCGCTGCCTTTATCGACGCCTTGGAAGAAGGCCTGCTCGCGGGAAAGATCGCCGCCTATGCGCAGGGCTTTGACGTCATGGCGGGCGCATCTAAGGAGCATGGCTGGAACATTCCTCTGGCAACGACCGCCCGTATCTGGCGCGCCGGCTGCATCATCCGTTCGCAGTTCCTCGACCAGATCGCCGCCGCCTTCGAGAGCAGCGAAGGCAAGAACCTGCTACTGGCGCCGGCATTCGTCGAACGCATGAAGTCCGGATCGAAGTCGTTGCGCAAAGTCGTCGCCGAAGCGGCACTCGCCGGCTTGCCGACGCCGGCACTATCGGCAGCACTCAACTATTTCGATGGCTATCGTCAGGCACGCGGCACCGCCAATCTCATCCAGGCGCAGCGCGATTTCTTCGGCGCGCATGGCTTCAAGCGCCTCGATGCCGAGGGCGATTTCCATGGTCCCTGGTCGGATATGGGCTGAGCAATCGATACGTTAGTTTGCCACTGTCTACGCAGCGGCGACAATGCATCAAGCGCAGGCCGGGTTTAACGGACCCGGCTTCCGCGACATATAGCCGGCATGCAATTAACCCTTGAGAGTGCGCGTACCGCACCGTGACGGAGAGATTTGATATGTCGGTCAACAACTATCACCATCGCATTCACAAGGCCGCCGAGCCAGGCCATCCGTTGTTCTTCGTTTTCCACGGCACCGGCGGCGACGAGAACCAGTTCTTCGATTTTGGCCGCAGATTAATCCCGGACGCCACCATTACATCGCCCCGCGGCGATGTCTCCGAGCACGGTGCAGCACGGTTCTTTCGCCGCACCGGCGAAGGGGTCTATGACATGGATGATCTTGCTCGAAGGACCGACACGATGGCGGCGTTCATCAGGTCGCATAAGGCTGACGCGAAACCTTCGCGCGTGCTCGGCCTCGGCTATTCCAATGGCGCCAATATCCTCGCCTCGGTGCTTCTCGCGCAGCCAGATCTGTTCGATGATGCCATACTCATGCATCCGCTTATTCCGTGGACGCCGGCCCCGCAACCGGGCCTCGCCGGCAAGCGCGTGCTCATTACCGCAGGCCAACGCGATCCGATTTGTCCGCCAGCCATGACACAGGCGCTTGCCGACTATCTTGTCGCGCAAGGGGTCGAAACCAATCTCGTGTGGCATCCGGGTGGCCACGAAATCCAGCAGGGCGAAGTGACGGCGATCGAGCAGTTGGTACGCGAAAGCGCATAGCGGCATACCGGCCCCAAAAGGGCCGGTATGGAACCTAAGCGTAGAACCGCAGCGACACCGGAACGACTTTCATGGCTCGCGCGCTACGGCGGCCACGCGGCGACAGGACGCCATGCGCACCGGCAAGATGACCCTGCTTCAGTTCGAGCGAGAGGAACCGCCTGCGCTCGACCGGACCCGGCATGGCGAGTTTCGCCATGTGCGCGCTGGTGAAGCCGAAGCGTTCGTAATATTCCGGATCACCGACGAGAATGATCGCCCCGTGGCCAAGGCGCGTTGCCTCGCTGACCCCGTGGCGCATCAGCGCGACGCCAATGCCCTGGCCTTTCAGCGAGGGCTCGACCGCCAAAGGTCCAAGCAACAACGCACGAACGGGTTTGCCCGCCGCATCGTGACCGGTCTGGATGTCCCACAGCCGAACAGTTCCCAAAAGCGTGCCGTCCTCGCCGCGAGCGACAAAGGCCAGGCCTTCGGATGGAAGCCGACCGCGCCGCAGCTTTTCTGACGATTTGCGGCGACGGCCCTCGCCCATGGCGCGGTCGAGCAGAGCCTCGCGCGCTGCTTCGTCCTGCGCGGTCTCGTTGCGAATCGTGAAACCCCGGCCGCCTTCCGGATGCGGGTTGTCTTGCGTAAAATCTCTTGCGTTCATTGTCTGGACCAATCTTCAATCATGGGTGCGCCATCACGGCCGGCGAGACTGCCGGCCAGAGTTCCATGATCGGGCGATGCCCGATCAGATGACGTATGATCGGAGTGGTTCGAAGCCGTTGAAAGCAACTGCCGAGTAGGTTGTGGTGTAAGCACCGGTTCCCTCGATCAGCACCTCATCGCCAATGGTCAGCGAAATCGGAAGCGGATAGGGGTTCTTCTCATACATCACATCGGCCGAATCGCAGGTCGGGCCGGCAAGAACGCAGGGCGCACTGTGATCGCCGTCACGCGGTGTGGTGATCTGGTAGCGGATTGCCTCATCCATCGTTTCGGCAAGTCCACCGAATTTGCCGATGTCGAGATAAACCCAGCGAACATTGTCATTGTCGGCCTTTTTCGACACGAGAACGACTTCCGCCTTGATCACGCCGGCATTGCCGACCATGCCGCGGCCCGGCTCGATGATGGTTTCGGGCAAACGGTTGCCGAAATGCTTGCTCAGTGCCTGGAAGATCGCCTGGCCGTAAGCCTGCGCAGTCGGCACGTCCTTGAGGTAACGCGTCGGGAAACCGCCGCCCATATTGACCATCTTCAGCGTGATGCCTTCCTTCGCAAGCGTATCGAAGACGTGCTTGGCGTCGCCGAGTGCACGGTCCCAGGCGGAAAGATCGGTCTGCTGCGAGCCGACATGGAACGAGACACCATAGGCGTCGAGGCCCAGTTGCTGCGCAACGCGAAGCACGTCAACGGCCATTGCCGGCACGCAGCCGAACTTGCGTGACAGCGGCCATTCGGCGCCGGCACCGTCGGTCAGGACGCGGCAGAACACGCGCGAGCCGGGAGCCGCACGAGCTACCTTCTCGACTTCCTCGACGCAATCCACGGCAAAAAGCCGAATCCCGAGTTCGAAGGCGCGGGCAATGTCGCGCTCTTTCTTGATCGTGTTGCCGAAAGAAATACGGTCTGCGGTTGCGCCGGCGTCGAGAGCCATCTCGACTTCGGCAACGGATGCCGTATCGAAGCTCGAGCCAAGCGAGGCAAGCAGACGCAGGATCTCCGGTGCGGGATTGGCCTTTACCGCATAGAAGATCTTCGATTCCGGCAGAGCCATCTCGAAATTATGAAAATTCTCCCGAACCACCTCGAGATCGAGCACCATGCAGGGGCCGTTCGGGCGTCGGGTATTGATGAAGTCGAGGATGCGCTGGGTAGCCATCTTGGGTCTCCAATCCGTAGCGGCACTTCCGGCCGCCTTGTGCAAGCAGCGGATACACGGGACGCACCCTATGTACCGCAAGGACAAAGTGCATGAGTCGGTCCAGCGTGAGGCCAGCCTTTGGAGATGCTGAAACCACGGGAAGATTCATGCGGCGATGGATCGACGCTAAAGTCAGCGTAAATCCGCTTTGTCTGCCTTGGTTTGGATGAACCCATCCGCACTACCGGCAATGAAGGTGTGCCTCTTCAGTAATCCCGGCTTATGGACAGCCGGAAGACACCAGAAAGGCCCGCACCGTCGTTGCTTAGATGTCCTCAGCTTGGCAGTAGGCCGACAAACTGACTGGAGGGGTTAGTTCCAGGTACCATACCGTTTCCTCACCATAATGAAGATCGGCGGACACCCATGGGCACGTGCGACTTTGGGCAAGGGCCATATAAGTGGAAAGATGTGTCCAATCAATGAAAATAGTGGCCCGTTGGAAAATAATTTATTCATTGAACAACCAAGGGGAAATGACCTAGAATCATTGAACGATGAGCACAATTCCGCCCCTGAATGCCCTTCTGGATTTACCGTTGGTTAACCTTCCTTCGGGCAAGGGGCCGCTGAGCGGCAAGACTCTGGCGGTCAAGGACATATTTGACGTCGCCGGAATGGTAACCGGTTGCGGCAATCCGCAAAAAGCGAGCGAATCACCCGCAGCAACGACGACCGCGCCGGCGGTGCAAAGCCTGCTCGATGCCGGCGCCCATTTCATCGGCAAGACCCAGACCGACGAGTTTGCCTTTTCGCTCATGGGACAGAATGCGCATTTTGCCCACCCCGTTAATCCAGCAGCGCCAGACCGGGTTACGGGCGGCTCCTCATCCGGATCAGTTTCCGCAGTTGCCGGCGGACTTGCCACGATTGCGGTTGGCTCCGACACGGGAGGGTCTATCCGTGCCCCCGCGAGCTTCTGCGGGCTTACCGGACTGCGGACAAGCCATGGCCGCATTTCGCTCGAGGGCGCGGCACCGCTGGCGCATTCGCTGGATACATTTGGCTGGTTCGCCCGTGATATTGCGCTTTACGAAACGATTGGCGAGGTCGTCCTCGGGCCCGACAGCCATGATTTCAACCTGACCCGGCCGCTGTTCATTCCGCTCCTGGAACATCTGCTCATGGGCGAAGCCGAAGATGCGGCCTACAGAAAAATGTATGCAAGCGTCTGCGCCCATCTTGGCCAGGCCCGGTCCGCCCGCCAGCCCACCGCCTCGATGGATGATCTCTACCTGTGCTTTCGCGAGGTTCAAGGCTTCGAGGTGTGGTCGGCGTATGGACCATGGATTTCAAAAAAGGATCGGGATCTCGGACCCGGCGTCAAGGAACGGTTCGAATATAGCTCCAGGATCAATCGTGAAACCTACCAGGCCCAAATGCGCCGGCGCGAGCTCTTCAGGTCGGAACTCAGCGACCTGCTGCGCGATGATGGCGTAATGATCCTGCCAACGGTGCCCGGCGCAGCGCCGCTCGCCAACACTCCATTCGAGGATCTGCAGGCTTACCGCGAACGGATGCTGCATTTGCTTTGCCTTTCCCCCCTCTCCGGCTTTCCGCAAATCACCATTCCGCTTGGCGAGGTCCATGGAGCGCCGTTCGGCATATCGCTGCTTGGACCGAAGGGAAGCGACCGCGCGCTGATCCGGCTCGGCCGCACCATTCTCGACGCGTCGAACAAGGCAAGCTGACATGGACACGCTCACCCGCATGCGCGCCTTCATCGACGTGGTCGAGGCCGAAGGGTTCTCGGCGGCGGCGCGCAAGATCGGGCGGTCCAAGGCTCTGCTTTCCAAATATGTGCGCGAGCTGGAAGACGAACTTGGCGCCCTGCTCCTCAACCGTACGACACGGCAATTTTCCCTGACCGAAGCCGGTCACACCTACTACCAGCGTGCCAGCGAGATCCTCCGCGAGGTCGAGAGCCTGCAGGAGGCGGTGCGCGAATCAAGCAGCGATATCAAGGGACGTATCAAGATTTCCGCGCCCCGCACGTTTGCCGACGCGAATGTCGGCCGGAGCCTCATCGACTTTTGCGCGGAGCAACCCGACATCATCCTCGACGTACGCCTGGACGACCGCTTTGTCGACCTCGTCGAAGAGGGCTTCGACCTCGCGATCCGGATCACCCGCATGCAGGATTCCTCGCTCATCGCCAAGCGGCTTGGACCGTTTCGCGTGGTCGCTTGCGGTTCGCCAGAGCTGATCGAACGCGTGGGCAAGCCGGAACGCCCGGAACTCCTCGCGTCGTTGCCCTGTATCGTCGACACCAATAATCGCTCACGCAATACCTGGCAGTTTCACAATGATGAGGGAGCGCCATTGTCCGTGCAGGTCTCGGGACCGATCGAGATCAACAGTCCGCTTTCGACGCGCCGGGCCGCAATTGCGGGGCTGGGCTTCGCGCTTCTGCCGGATTTCATCGCGCAAGCTGACATTGACAACGGCAAGCTTGTCGCAGTACTCGAGGCGTTCACCCCGCGCGATGCCGGCATCTATGCGGTCTATCCGCATCGCCGCTACCTGCCGGCAAAAGTCCGCGTGCTGGTGGACTATCTCGCCAAATGGTTCAAGGACAATCGCCGCGAGGGATCCGGCATCGTATAATGTTATGCCGTCCCAATTTCGCCAAGTTCAGGCTATCCTTTACGTCAACACACAAAGGGTCGTTCATGCATCAAAGATTCGCGGTTTTCATCGGCGCACTCGCGGCGGGATTGACCTTCGCCACGCCTGCCTATGTGCACCCGCATGTCTTTGCCGAAGCGCGCCTCGACATCACGATCAAGCCGGATGGTACCGTCGAGAAGCTCGGTCATGTCTGGCGCTTCGATGACCTGTTCTCAAGCACAGTGCTCGTCGAGTTCGACAAGAACGCCGACATGAAGCTTGATGAGAAGGAACTGGCGGACCTTGCAAGCACCATCAACGAATCGATTTCCGAGTACGACTACTTTCAGACCGTAACCCTCGACGGCAAGAATATCGCCATGGCCGCGCCGCAGCATCTGCTGGCCGATTTTCAGAACAATCAATTGCTGATCATCTTCGAAAGCACGCCGAAGCAACCGTTGAAGCTCGGCAAGAAGACCAGTTTCGGCGTCTATGACCCGACTTTCTATACGGCGATCGACTACGTCAACGACACCGACATTCACGTCAACGGCCTGCCCGCGGGCTGCACCCAACAAGTGGTGCGCCCTGACCCTGACCAGGCCATTGCAGCCAATAAGGCGACATTGACCGACGCTTTTTTCAATGATCCGACCGGCACCAACATGTCGAAGATATTCGCGACGCGGCTGGAAATCGAATGCCTCAAGAAGGGCTGATGGAAGGATAGATCAATGCGGAAACGGACCTTGTTCGGCGCTCTGGCGCTCGCAGCTGTTCTCGGCGGCCACGCACTGGCACAGACCTCTTCGCTCGGGATCGGCTCGAACGAGGTCGCCATGCAACCAACAGGGCCATTCGCTGAACTCATCCTCTGGATCAACGTTCAGCAGCGCAATTTCTACCTCGCCATGACACATGCACTCAAAGGCATGCGTGAAGATCCGTGGCAGGCGTCGATCCTGGTGGGGCTCTCGTTCCTTTATGGCATCCTGCATGCGGTGGGTCCCGGCCACGGCAAGGCGGTCATTTCGTCCTACATGCTGGCCAACGAGACCACGCTGCGGCGCGGCGTTCTTCTGTCTTTCGCATCATCGATGCTGCAGGCACTTACTGCCCTGTTCGTCATCGGCCTCACATTCCTTGTGCTGCGCGGGACCACGGTTTCAATGAACGATGCCGCACGTTACATGGAGATGGCGAGTTTTGTCCTGATCATCGCCTTTGGCCTGTCATTGCTGTGGCGCAAGCTGCCTCAGCTTTTCCGTCCTGGCATCGCCCGTCTCGTGCCCGAAAGGCATGGTATGGCCCTGGCCGCGCACGATCACGGCCATCACCATGACCATAGCTATCATGATCATCACGACCACCCACATGCAGCCCATGATCATCATCATGATCACCACCATCACGCCGCGGGTGAAGTGTGCGAGACCTGCGGTCATTCGCACGCGCCGGACCCGGCAATGCTGGCAGGCGAATTCAACTGGAAGACGGCATGGGCAGCGATCGTCGCGGTCGGCTTGCGCCCGTGTTCGGGAGCGCTGATCGTCCTGACTTTCTCGCTGCTGAACGGCCTCGTGCTCGGTGGCGTGCTTTCAGTCTTCGCCATGGCATTCGGGACGTTTATCACCGTCGCCACATTGGCAACGCTGGCTGTCACCGCCAAGAACGTCGCACTGAAGATTTCCGGCGGTTCGGCGCTTTCGGGCCGGGTTCAGAACATCATCGAGATCGGCGGCGCTCTGTTCATCGTCCTGTTCGGTGTGCTGCTGCTGACGGCCTCGTTGCGCGTTTAATTCACTCATCCTCGTGCTGTCGTCTGGCACGCAGCCAGAAGACGAGAAAAAAACCCGCAACGAAAACCACTGCGAAAATACCGGCCGCCAGTGTCGAGCGCTCGCCCAGAGCCAGCATCAAGGTCGGCATCCAGTAGGCGACGAGGCCAAAGCCCAGCATGATGCAGGCGGCGGCTATGGCCGCACTACGGGTTTTCGGATCCATCACGCTCCCTATCTCATCTGGTTGTCAGGGCGTTGTAGCGGCGGCGCTGGGTAATGCAAGGGGGCGCCATGTGCGACCCATAAGCTTTGCAAAACACTGGTGCGTGGTTCGACAGAGCTCACCATGACGGAAGTCAATATGCTGCATGGCAATCGCCAAACTCTGTGCTCTGATCGCTCTGCAAGGCAAAAACCTCCCTCATGGTGACCCTGTCGAACCACGCCCATCGGCCGTGCCCAACATCCAGGAAGCAACCTAGGCCGTCCGAAAGTCCTCGAGCCGCTTGATCTGCTTGCCCTCGCCGTCGAAATTGTCCGGCGACAGCCATGCCTGATAGGCGGCTTTGAGCGCCGGCCATTCGCTATCGATGATCGAATACCAGGCCGTGTCCCTGTTCTTGCCCTTTTGCACCATGTGCTGGCGGAACACACCTTCGAACTTGAAGCCAAAACGCTCGGCCGCACGCTTTGAAGGTTCGTTGCCGTTGTTGCACTTCCATTCATAGCGCCGGTAGCCGAGCTCATCGAAAATATAGGCCATGAACAGATATTGTGCTTCCGTCGCCGCCGGCTTGCGCGAAATCAGCGGACCCCAATAGATATTGCCGATCTCGATCACGCCGAATGTTGGATCGATGCGCATCAGCGTCTGGCGGCCGGCAACCTTGCCGCTGGCCTTGTCGATGACCGCAAAGAACAGCGGATCCTTGCTCGCCGCCACTTTTTCCAACCAGGCGTCGAAGGCCTCGCGGTTCTCAGCTGGGGACTCGAAGAGAAAGCGGAAACGGTCGCCGGCATCCGCCACGCTCGATGCTTCGAAGAGCCCATCGCCGTGCTTTGCCGGGTCCAATGGCTCGAGGCGCACATAGCGGCCCTCCAAAGGTTCGCGGGCGGGTAGAGGGCGCGGTGTCCAGTTGGTCAGATCGGTCATGATGCAATTCGCTCGGGCTCAGCGTCAGAATATTTGACTTGTTACTGCACTCCACGCACAAAGCAGAAGTTGAAAATTGTATGTGAGACAAGAAAATGCTGCGTACTATTTCGGGGTTCGACCGTATCGGTGAAGAGAATGCCTTTGCAGTGCTCGCCCGCGCGACTGCCCTCAGCGCCCACGGCAAGGACATCATCAATCTCGGCATCGGCCAGCCGGACTTCAAAACGCCCGGCCACATAGTCGAGGCGGCCATCAAGGCACTCAAGGATGGCCACCACGGCTATACGCCGGCGACAGGCCTCCTTGCCGCGCGTGAAGCAGTGGCACGGCGCACGCTGACGACGACTGGCGTCGAGGTCTCGCCGGAAAACATCATCATCGTTCCGGGTGGCAAAGTGACGATGTTCGCAGCGATCCTGATCTTTGGCGAGCCAGGCGCGGAAATACTCTACCCGGACCCTGGTTTCCCAATCTATCGCTCCATGATCGAATTTACCGGAGCCAAACCCATTCCCGTGCCGATCCGCGAGGAAAACGGCTTCGCATTTTCTGCGGAAGAGACGCTTTCGCTTATTACGCCGAAGACCCGGCTGCTGATCTTGAACTCACCCGCCAATCCCACCGGCGGCGTGACCCCCAAGGCCGAGATCGAGAACCTTGTCAAAGGCCTCGAAGCACATCCGCATGTCGCCATCATGTCCGATGAGATCTATGACGTCATGACCTATGACGGCGAGGAACATTGTTCGCTGCTGACCTTTCCGGAAATTCGTGACCGGTTGATCGTGCTCAATGGCTGGTCGAAGACCTGGGCAATGACCGGCTGGCGCATGGGCTGGTCGATCTGGCCGGACCAGCTCTACGACAAGGTGCGCAAGCTGGCGGTCAACTGCTGGTCCTGCGTCAACGCGCCGAGCCAGTTTGCCGGGATCGCCGCCATCGATGGCCCGCAGGACGAGGTCGAGAAGATGTGCCGCGCATTCGACAACCGCCGCAAGATCGTCGTCGATGGCTTGAACAGCCTGCCTGGCATCAGTTGCGCAACGCCCAAGGGCGCGTTCTACGCCTTCCCCAATGTCAAGGAGACGGGCTGGCCCGCCAAGCAGCTGGCGGCGGCCCTGCTCGACGAGGCCGGCGTGGCGCTGATCGGCGGACCGGATTTTGGCATTCTCGGCGAAGGCTATGTTCGCCTCTCCTACGCCAATTCAGAGGAGAACATCCTGCGTGCCATCGAGCGGATCGAGAAGTTTCTGGCGAAGTGAAATCGAGGATGGCAAAGTGATGGTGCGTGGTTCGACAAGCTCACCATGAGGTGACCTGTTGATCGCACGGAAGATCGCAAACGCTCGGGCGTTGAACCGCCTGTGCTAAGCGCAAACTCCCCCATGGTGAGCCCTGTCGAACCACGCACTACGGATCGGCAATGATCGTTACGCGGGCGAATTCGCCTTGGCGTTGGCAACCGTTGCTTCGATATGGTCGATCAGGCTGTCCGGCAGTTTGAGACGGCCGGCAAGCAGATCGAGATAACCGCGTTCAGCGCGCGTCTTCGGATCGATCGCGAGACGCGAGGCGGTGTAGAGTTCCACCTTTTGTGCGTCGGTAACCGCAGCCGCAACCAGGGCATCGATATCGACTGGCGCGCTCAGCTCGCCCGTGAGGAAATCCTGCGTATCGCTGTTGATGCCGGAAAGCGCTAGCTTCTCGGTGATGCGCTGGCGCTCGGTCTCGTCCACATGTCCATCCGCGCGCGCGGCCGCGATCATGGCACGCACCAGGACAAGCGCGAACTCGTGCTCGCCCTGTGGTGCGGTTTCGGGGTGGAAGCTTGAATCGTCCGGCGGGGGCAGCAACTCGCCATCCAAGGCCGTAGGCGTCGTCTCCGCCGGGGCCTTTCCGGATTGATAATTCTGATAGGCCTTGTAGGCGAGGCCGGCCACAGCGGCGAGACCGCCCAATTTCAGTGCGCTACCGGCGACTTCACGGCCCGTGCCGGTACCGAGCAGGATTGCAGCAAGGGCGCCTGCAGCGAGCGGATTGTCCTTGGCCATTTGCGTCGCCTTGCCCGCAGTATCGCGAACCGAAGCACCGGTGCCGGGAATGTTGCTTCCAAGGAAATCATCGAGAATCTTCTTCGGATCGAGCATGCAAATCTCCTCTTGGCTGCATGAATTGGCCCCGCTTAGTTAGGACCCGGTTCATGGCATTGCAATGACAGGCGAGGAGTTTTTAGAGCGCCCTACATGGCTCGACGCGGCTTACCGTGGGCGAGGCTGCTGACGTCGCACTGCCTTCGATTATCATTGCCAGCCGCCAATCAGGTCCGTGCCTGAGGCCTAGGAGCCAATGTGCTGTTTGACGCCGCGTTCCCTGGCGAGCCGCACCTGTCTTTGCCGCTCGGCAAAGCGGGCGCGGTCCTCGTCGGTCCGCTCATGATAGCAGTTCGGGCAAGAGACGCCCTCCTCGAACAGGGGGGAGAGCTTGTCTTCCGGCGCGATGGGATTGCGGCAAGCATGGCAAAGCTCGGCCTCGCCCTCGATGAGGCCGTGCCCTACCGACACCCGTTCGTCGAACACGAAGCACTCGCCTTCCCAGCGGCTGCTTTCAACCGGTACATCCTCAAGGTACTTCAGGATACCGCCCTTCAGGTGAAACACATCGTCGAAGCCGAGGCCTTTGACAAAGGCGGTCGCCTTTTCGCAGCGAATGCCGCCAGTACAGAACATGGCGATCTTTTTGCCCTCGAGGTCCGCACGGTGATCTTCCACCCATTGCGGAAATTCGCGGAAAGTCTTCGTCTTGGGATCGACAGCGCCGGCGAAGCTACCGATTGCCGTCTCATAGTCGTTGCGCGTGTCGATGAGGATGGTGTCGGGATCGGAGATCAGTGCGTTCCAGTCATTGGGCTGCACATAGGTACCGACGCTTCGCAACGGATCAATCTCCGCCACCCCCATGGTGACGATTTCCTTCTTCAAACGCACCTTCATGCGCTTGAACGGCATCTCGCTGGCATAGGAATATTTGAGTTCCATGCCAGCAATGGCCGGTTCAGCATTCAAAAAATCGACGAGCTTTTCGATCGCCACCGCTGTCCCCGCAACCGTTCCATTAATGCCTTCGGCGGCCAAGAGAAGCGTGCCCTTGATGCCCTCGCCGCAGCACAGCTTCGCCAGCGGCTCTTGCAGCGCGTGGTAATGCTCCAGAGGCGCAAAACGGTAGAGCGCAGCCACCTTGAAGGGCAGATTTGAGGAATGATCTGTCATGATCGCATCCAACTACTGTGCTCGGACCGCAATTTCAAGAGTTTTGAAGAATCGGGAGCGAAGTCCCCTACTCTCGCCCACCTTCTAGATCAGTATTTCCGGATTTGGTGGACAAACCGGCCCAGCCCTACTAAATCGATTGAACCCCTAGATAGCGGAGAAGCGCGATGACCCAGAAGACCGATTTGTTACTTCCTGTCCTCAAAGGGCAGCCCGTCATTCCGGTCATTCTCATTCAGAATGTTGCCGATGCGGTGCCGCTAGCCCGCGCGCTTGCCAAAGGCGGTCTTCCAGCAATCGAGATCACCTTGCGTACAGCCGCGGCACTCGACGCCATTCGCGCCGTCGCCAATGAAGTGCCTGAAGCCATCGTTGGTGCGGGTACCATTCTCAATGCCCGGCAATACGAAGAAGCGAGCAAAGCCGGTTCGCGCTTTATCGTCAGCCCCGGCGCGACGCCGCAGCTCATCGAGGCCGCCCGCCACAGCAAGGTACCGCTCCTGCCCGGCGCAATCACGCCCGGCGAAATCATGTCCCTGCGCGAGGAAGGCTATACCATGCTGAAGTTCTTCCCCGCCGAACAGGCCGGTGGCGCAACCTTCCTCAAGTCGCTGGCCTCGCCGCTCGCAGGCACGATGTTCTGCCCGACAGGCGGCGTCAGTGTCGCCAATGCCAAGACCTATCTGAGCCTTCCCAACGTTGTGTGCGTTGGCGGTTCCTGGGTTGCTCCGGAGGAGTTGGTCAAAGCCGGCAAATGGGACGAGATCACCAAGCTGGCCGCCGATGCCGTAAAGCTGGCTGGGTAGCCATTCCGCCCGCAATTGGCATTCAAGCCGGATTCGTTTGTAATTTAGCCAAGATACCCTCCCAGTGGGGAGGGATTTGACTTACGTCCCGCTGGTTGGATTGAACTTGGCGATCTGCAGGAACGTTACGGCCTTGCCGGTAAACTTGTTGGCGGTGACCGGCGCATCGTGCTGGAAGCCACCGACATAGACGGTCGTCGGCGCCGTACGCATCAACGCATTGCGGATCACCGCCGGCTCAACATGCGGCGCCACGTCGGCGACCTGCTGGTTCGAGAGCGCGCGGTCCGGCAAATCCGATGCGACCTGGATGGCCTTCGGAGCCTGCTCCTGGACTGTCTGGCGGCGGGGCTTGGCTCCCTTGGCCGTGGTGATCACGCCGCTGTCGAGCATGGCGACCGGGTCACCCTTGGCATGCAGCATCGTCTGGCGCAGCGACGCCTGCGATGTCGCAGATGCGAGCTGCATATTCTGCTGCGCGGCCGGCTGCGGGTGCGCAACCCGTCCCCCGGTGGTGCCTGGCACGGTCTGTAGCTGGCTGGCCGGCTTGACTGCAGTCGCCTGTTTGAGGAGTGCTTCCGGTGTCGGATCCACGTCGGGAACCTGAATGACATCCTGACCAAGGGAAGCCGTGTCCTGTGCAACGGGTGCTGGAGCCGCTCGCTGCTCGGGTACGATCGATGCAAGCATCATGTCATTGTGCTTTGGCTTCTCAAAGGGAACTGGAACAAGCGCGTTGACCATTTCAGCCTGCGCCTTGCCGGCGTCGCTGTTGGTATTGTCGTCGCTATTGGCAGCAATCAGGTCGCGGATCGCGCTGGCTCCATCCTGCGGGCGCGGTTCGGGCAGCGCCGCGATGGCCGTCGATTTATCGGATGCCAACGCGTTCAAAGTCGATGGTTCTTCCGGTGCCGGCGTCGGCGAATAGTCAGGACGGCGCAATGGAACCGGAACATTGAAAGCAAGCGTCTGATTGTCGTCCGGGGTTCCCGCGAGTCCGGCGTCCGGGTGCGGAGCAGCCACGGGCGTAGGTACATCACCTGTCGGCAGAGCAGGCTCGGTCGGCTGAGGCGCCTTCGCCGCTGTCGCGACCGGTGCTGTTCCGTCGGCTTCCTCCGCTATGGAAGCAGGCTTGGACGCGACCGTCCTCGAAGGTTTCGCGGCCGATGCTACAGCCACTGAGCCTTCCCCGGTATCTTCCTCTTCATCGGCACCACCGCCAAAGAGCATGCCGAACAGGCTCTTGCCACGGCTGCTTGAGCGCGAGGCGCTGGCGATCTGGATCGAACTACCATTGCGCCTGCGTGATTCATAGGCGGCAACTGCCTGCTCGTAACCGGGCAATGGCTTGCCATCGGATGGAATATGCAGGGTCTTGCCGTCGGGGAATACCGTCAGGAGTTCCTTGCGGCTCATGCGCGGCCAATGGCGCACATTGCCAACGTCCGTGTGGACGAAAGGCGAGCCGGAGGTGGGGTAGTAACCGACGCCGCCGGCCTGGAACTTCAGCGCGGTATAGCGCAGCGTTTGCAGCTTCACGCCCGGCAGGTACCAGTCCATCGCCTTGCCGAGCATGTGCTGGCTCTTTTCGGCGACACCGCGCGAACGCGAACGCAGCATGGAATTCGTCGACGGAGAACGATAGCCGCAGATGACATAAATATAGTCGCGCCCGCCCACGGTCTGGTATATTTGCCACACGAGGTCGAACAGGCGTGGGTCCATCTTGGTCGGTTCGTTGCGGCGCCAGTCGCGCAGAAACTGGTTGAGCTTGTTCAAGCCGTCCTGCTGGAAGCGGCCGTCTTTCTTGAAAGTGACTTCGATGCGTTCGTTCGTATGAACGGCGTACAGCCTCAACGTACGTGTTTCGGCATTGG
Organism: Hyphomicrobiales bacterium; assembly: GCA_900473175.1. Lineage (GTDB taxonomy): Bacteria > Pseudomonadota > Alphaproteobacteria > Rhizobiales > Rhizobiaceae > Phyllobacterium. The sequence goes on from UCKM01000015.1 coordinate 262,175, forward strand.
CCTGTGCGGACGCAAACAGCATCGACGCAAGGGCCATGATGAACGCAAAACAGCCAGCACGCGCAAACGAACCCACCGCCATTTTGCCGTTCTTTACGAGATTCATATCTGACAATTTCGTCCCAACCTTGACCGTTATTTCAACCCCCGAACGGCTGAATTGTCCGATTTAATGGTTAATGGTCGCTTTATTGAAGAACAAATACGTTGAGAGCATGGCAAAAACTTACGCAAAATCCATCGTTTTGTGACATGGTCAACGGGTTGTTAACAGCACAATTAAGGCCTTTTAACGAAGGAATCCATTCTCCGAAAGTCTAAAAAATGCTTGAATCTGAATTAAGCAAGACGGAACCTATCCGGTTGCAAACCGATTTTTAAGGTTTAGCACTTTCGAACTAATTCTCGCGATTCGATCCTTGCGGATTGTATTTGCCCCAATGACATGGTGCCGAAATGACTTCTGAAACAAATAGATACACACTGAACCACGTTGCAAAGGCCGCGTCAAAAAAGAGCACCGCAACAGCCGCGAAAGCCGATCAGATGGCGCTTGGGGTGCTTCCGGAGTGGAATCTTGCTGATCTTTATCCATCGACCGAAAGCAGCGAACTCAAGGCGGATCTTGAACTGGCCAATGAACTTGCCGCCCAATTCGAGCAGCGCTGGAAGGGAAATCTCGCCGCCGAAGCGAGCAAGCCCAATGGCGGCGATTTCGCGATCTCGATCAAGGAATTCGAGGCGTTGGAAGACCTGATCGGCCGGATCGTCTCTTTCGCCGGGCTCGTTTATGCGGGCGACACGTCCAATCCGAAATACGCCAAGCTCTATGGCGACATCCAGCAGAAGATGACCGATGCCAGCACCCACCTGATTTTCTACAGCCTGGAACTCAACCGCATCGATGATGCGGTGATAGAGAAGGCGATGAACGACAATCCTGCCATCGGCCACTACCGCCCTTGGCTGGTCGATCTGCGCAAGGACAAGCCTTATCAACTCGATGACAAGCTGGAGCAGCTTTTTCACGAGAAATCCGTCACCGGACGCGGCGCCTGGAACCGGCTCTTCGACGAGACGATGACAGCCCTGCGCTTTGAGGTGAACGGCGAGGAGCTGGCTCTCGAACCAACCCTCAATCTGCTGCAGGATGCGGATGGCGATCTGCGCAAGGCCGCCTCTGATGCACTCGCCAAGACCTTCAAGGAAAACCTGCGCACCTTCACCCTCATCACCAACACGCTGGCCAAGGACAAGGAAATCTCCGACCGCTGGCGCGGGTTCCAGGATATCGCCGATAGCCGCCATCTTGCCAACCGCGTCGAACGCGAGGTGGTGGATGCGCTGGCCGCGGCGGTTCAGGCCGCTTACCCCACCCTGTCGCATCGCTACTATGCGCTGAAGGCCAAATGGCTCGGCCTCGACTATCTCAACAACTGGGACCGCAATGCGCCGCTGCCCGAAACGCCGCAAGCAATCATTTCCTGGAGCGATGCGCGCGAAACCGTCCTGTCGGCCTATAGCGGCTTTGCGCCGGAAATGGCCGACATAGCGCGGCAATTTTTCGACAGGAGCTGGATCGATGCACCGACGCGTCCCGGCAAGTCGCCGGGTGCTTTCGCCCACCCTACCGTTCCTTCGGCACACCCCTACGTCCTCCTCAACTACATGGGTAAGCCGCGCGATGTCATGACCCTTGCGCACGAGCTCGGCCACGGCGTGCATCAGGTTTTGGCCGGCGAACAGGGCGCGCTCATGGCCTCGACACCGCTGACCCTCGCCGAGACGGCTTCAGTTTTCGGGGAGATGCTTACCTTCCGCTCGCTGCTCGAGAAAACCCGCCACAAGCGCGAGCGCAAGGCCATGCTGGCGCAGAAGGCGGAAGACATGATCAATACGGTCGTGCGCCAGATCGCCTTCTACCAGTTCGAACGCCGCGTCCATACCGAGCGCATGAACGGTGAATTGACTTCCGACCGCATCGGTGAAATCTGGCTCGATGTGCAGAAGGAGAGCCTCGGACCGGCTGTGCACTTCGGCTCAGGTTATGAAACCTTCTGGACTTACATTCCGCACTTCATTCACTCGCCATTCTACGTTTATGCGTACGCCTTCGGTGATTGCCTCGTGAACTCGCTTTATGCGGTCTACCAGAACGCCGATGCGGGCTTTCAGCAAAAATACTTCGACATGCTGAAAGCGGGAGGCACCAAGCACCATTCGGAGCTGCTTGCTCCCTTCGGCCTCGATGCAACCGATCCCGGCTTTTGGCAAAAGGGCCTGTCCGTGATCGAGGGTATCATTGACGAGCTGGAGGCGATGGACGCTGCATGATGGCTGACGATGTGGACCACGCGCTGCGGCGTCCGGCGCACACGCCCTATGACGGTTCGGCGCAACCTTTCACCATTGGGCTGCAACAGCTCGACCTGAGGGACTGGATCGAGATCGACGAAAACCTGCTCGTCTATCTTGCCGAGAAGCAGCGCCTCTTCGCGCTGCATGGCGAAAGGATTTTCGTCGAGGAGCCAGGCACGAGCCGGGGACAGAAGGAAGTTCTGGGTCTTTTGAGCGCCCACCTTGTCGAGCACTATCCCTCGATCTACCGGCGCAAGGGCGACACGATTGCCGTTGCCGGCCGCGATGAGCCTGTCATCCTGGGCGAGTGCGAGACACCTTTCCTGGATCGCGCCGCGCGTCTGGTCCAGGAAGATCTCGTGCTGATGCGTAAGGACGAACAGCGCGGCTGGCACCTTGGCGCGGCTTCGCTGTCGTTTCCCTCATCCTGGACGTTGCTGGAAAAGTTCGGTCGCTCGATGGACGATATCCATGCGCCCGTCCCGGACTTCGGCGCTGGCACCCGCAACGCGGGCTTGATCACCCGCATGTTCGACAATCTGCGTCCGGACCGGCCCGTATGGCGCATGAACTGGTCGCTTCAGCCGGACGGCAATCTCTATCATCCACTCGCAAGCCACGAGAAGGGCGCGCTCTATACCGACGATGACATCGCCGCCCAGAGTTTTGTCCGCGTCGAGCGGCAAACACTGCGCAAATTGCCTGCGTCAGGCGACATACTCTTCACCATCCGCATTCATCTCGATCCTATAAGGGCGTTGAAGAAACATCCCGAGTGCCGTGCCATCGCCGAAGCTTTTTGCCACCAGCTGGAGGCATTGAACCCGGCGCAGTTGCACTACAAAGGTATTATGACAATTCGCGAGCGGCTTATCGGCGCCCTGAAAACCCTATAGTCGCCGTTCAATTAACAGTAGATTCAATTTTCACCTAAAGGCGCAAAGGGTTGTTTGCTCTTTGTCATGTCTATGCTCTATGGTTGCTTTGATGCCGACCTATAGCGGCTGTCCTCAATGATGGAGATCAAAATTAGGAGCAACAAAAAAATGGCGAAGGCTGAATGGCCTATACATGGAGAAATTACCGGTCCGATCGTGATGATTGGTTTTGGGTCCATCGGTCGGGGTACCCTGCCCCTCATCGAACGCCACTTCAAATATGACAAATCCCGCCTGGTCGTCATCGATCCGAGCGATGCCAACAAGAAGCTGCTCGACGAGCGCGGCATCCGGTTCATCCAGCAGGCAGTTACCAAAGACAATTACAAGGCGCTGCTTAAGCCGCTTTTGACAGAAGGTGGAGGCCAGGGATTCTGCGTCAATCTTTCCGTCGACACCTCGTCCGTCGACATCATGCGCCTGTGCCGCAAACATGGTGCGCTCTATATCGACACGGTGATCGAGCCCTGGACGGGCTTTTACTACGCCAACGACCTCGATAATGCCGACCGCACCAATTACGCCCTGCGCCAGACCCTGCTCGCCGAGAGGAAGAAACATCCTGGCGGCCCGACTGCAGTTTCCTGCTGCGGCGCCAATCCCGGCATGGTCTCATGGTTCGTCAAGCAGGGCCTGCTCGAGCTTGCCAGAGACCTTGGCCTTGAGCACGCGGAGCCCGCACGCACCGACCGCGAGGGCTGGGCGCGACTGATGAAGAAGGTCGGCGTCAAGGGCATCCATATTGCCGAACGCGACACGCAACGGGCGAATGAACCAAAGCCCTTTGGCGCTTTCTGGAACACGTGGTCAGTCGATGGCTTCATATCGGAAGGCTTGCAACCGGCAGAACTGGGCTGGGGCACGCACGAGAAGTGGATGCCGAAGAACGCCCGCAAGCAGAAGAAGGGCAGCAAGTCCGCAATCTTTCTCGAACAGCCCGGCGCCGACACGCGCATCCGGACCTGGTGTCCGACCGAGGGTGCTCAGTTTGGTTTGCTCGTCACGCACAATGAGTCGATCTCGATCGCCGATTTTTTCACCGTGCACGACAAGAAGGGAAAGGCGAATTATCGGCCGACCTGCCACTACGCCTATCACCCATCCAATGTTGCAACCCTGTCTCTCGATGAAATGTTCGGTGCAGCCGGCCAGCCGCAGGCGATCCAGCATGTGCTCGACGAGTCGGAAATCGTCGATGGTGCCGATGAACTTGGCGTCCTCATCTACGGTCACGAAAAGAATGCTTATTGGTACGGATCGCAGCTGACGATCGAGGAAGCACGCAGGCTCGCGCCCTATCAGAACGCCACTGGCCTGCAGGTCACGTCCGCCGTCATGGCCGGTATGGTCTGGGCGCTGGAGAACCCTGACGCTGGTATCGTCGAGGCCGACGAGATGGACTTCCGCCGCTGCCTTGAAGTGCAAAAGCCCTATCTCGGCCCGCTCAGGGCGCACTACACCGATTGGACGCCGCTGGAAAACCGGCCGGGACTGTTCAAGGAGAACCTCGATTTGGGCGATCCGTGGCAGTTCCGCAATATCCTCGTCCGCTGATCGAGAAGCGGCAGCCTCCGGGCTGCCGCCAACCCTCGCTCACGCCGCCGCGGCGATCAGTGGAGACGCGAATACCGCACGCTCTCGGTAGGGACCGCCGCGCGTAAGCAGCGTGGTCAATAGCAACCAATTCAAATCTTCAACTAAACTTAGGTCTTGTTTCTGCTTGATTTTCACGGCATTTAGACAATCCATATCCATTGGGAGACTGTTGCATGAAACGCTTTTCGTTGGCCGCCACCGCAGCGACGCTTGCCCTTTCCCTTGCCGGCTGCATGAGCGGGGGTGTGCAGGAGGGTGGCCCAACTCAGGTCACGCGCCCGACAGATGCGGTCCAGGGGCAATGGTTCGACACGTCCGGCGTCGCCTTCTCCAATTTCAATGGCGGTGTGTTCGAAACCCGCGCCAATGACACCAAGGAGAAGCTGGCGGAAGGCAATTACCGGTTCGCGTCGGCCAATCTGATCGAAATCAACCTGCGTTCACTTGCCCGCGGCACACAATCGAAGGTCAATTGCGCCCTGGTCAGCGCCGGTCAGCTGAATTGCACCTCCTCCAGCGGCCAGCAATTCACCCTGACGCGGCGCTCACCGCAAGTGGGCTGAAAACATTCAACCAATTGCCCGGTTGCGCGGCTCCTCAAGTGATGAAACCATTGCAGTGGCTTTGTCATACAGGTGCCAATGAGTGATGCCAGCATCGGGTCATTGAACGAGGAGCAGATCATGTCCGGAATTCTCGCCAGAGTCCTGTTGGCAACCTCGGCCCTTGGCTTATCGGCTAGTGCGGCATTGGCCGACTACACACTCAACATTCTCCATATCAACGACCAGCATTCGCGCATCGAGGCGATCAACAAATATGATTCCACTTGCTCTACCGAAGAGGAGAGCAAGAACGAATGTTTCGGCGGGATCGCCCGCGTCAAGGCGAAGATCGATGAGCGCCGGGCGGCCCTCTCCAAGGATAGCGGCAATGTGATCGTCCTTGATGCGGGCGATGAATTCCAGGGATCGCTGTTCTACACGACCTATAAGGGCGACGACACGGCCGAGTTCATGAACCAGATGGGCTTTGATGCCATGGCCCTCGGCAATCACGAATTCGATGACACGCCGGTCACGCTAGCCAAGTTTCTCGACAAGGTGAAGTTTCCGGTCATCTCGAGCAACGTCGAAGCAGCACCGGATTCACCCATTGCCGGCAAGTTCAAGCCCTATCTCATCAAGGAGATCGGCGGGCAGAAGATCGGCATCATCTCGGCCTTGACCGCTGACACAGCGGAGATCTCCAGCCCCGGACCGACCGTGAAATTTGCTGATGAAGTCGAGACATTGAAAAAGCTCGTCGATACGCTGAAGGGTGAAGGCGTCAACAAGATCATCGCGCTCAATCACTATGGCTATCTCAGGGACAAGGAACTCGCCGCAAAAGTTGACGGCATCGATGTCATCGTTGGCGGCCACAGCCACACGCTGCTGTCGAATACCGATCCGGAAGCCATCGGCCCCTATCCGACGCTGGTGAAGAGCCCCTCCGGCAGGGATGTGCCGATCGTGCAGGCAAAGTCCTATTCCAAATACCTCGGCGAGCTCAAGGTCACCTTCGACGACGAGGGGAATGTTACCAGGAGCGAAGGCGCGCCAATCCTGCTCGATTCGTCCGTCACGCCTGACCCCGCCTTTGCCGCCCGGATCAAGGAGCTTGCCAAGCCGATAGAAGAGCTGAAGGCACGCAAAGTCGGTGAATCGAGCGGCGTGATCGAGGCGGCGCGCGAGGTCTGCCGGGTCAAGGAATGCAGCATGGGCGACCTCGCCGCCGACGCCATGCTCGAGCGCGTCAAGGGTCAGGGGGTGACGATTGCCATCATAAATGGCGGCGGTCTGCGCGCATCGATCGATGCGGGCGACGTCACCATGGGCGAAGTCCTCACGGTCCTGCCCTTCCAGAATACTCTGGCGACATTCCAGCTGCGGGGATCGGATGTTGTGGCAGCGCTGGAAAACGGCGTCAGCCAGATCGACCAGGGCGCCGGTCGCTTCCCGCAGGTCGCCGGCCTCAAATACACATTCGATGTGTCCAAACCCGTCGGCAGCCGTATCTCGGATGTTCAGGTGATGCAGGGCGACAGCTGGCGGCCGATCGACACCGGCGCAACTTATGGCGTCGTCTCGAACAACTACATGCGGGCAGGTGGGGATGGCTACAAGGTTTTCTCCACCAATGCGGTCAACGCCTATGATTACGGCCCGGGCCTCGAATTGGTGCTCGCCGATTATTTGGGCAAGCACACCCCCTATAAGCCCTATACGGATGGACGCATTTCAGCCGTGGTCGCAACCTCTCCCGAACAACCCAAAGCAGCGGCCACCACGTCAACGACGACTGCCACGACCGCCATTGTGACAACGAAACCTGCGGCAGAACCGGTGACGGCTGCCAATCATCATCCCGACACCTATACGATCAAGCGCGGCGACAATTTCTGGGATATTGCAGAAGAGGTTTATGGCAAAGGAATTGATTGGAAGAAACTCGCCGAGGCCAATCCGCAAATGAAGGTGATGAAGCTGCCGATCGGCGCGGAGATGAAGGTTCCAGCGCTATAGGACCCATTCTGTGGCAACTGCGTGGTGCGTGGTTCGACAAGCTCACCATGAGGGAGGTGGCTTGGTCGCATCGCGCCAATGTGTTCAGCAGGGCGAGGATTCTTCGCTGCAGCTCGCCTACCTCCCCCATGGTGAGCTTGTCGAACCACGCACATTGTCGCTGCAACGATATGTTGACCAGCGTGCCCAACATGCGGCCTTTCGCACTCTTGCAATAAAGCCTGTCGCGCCTAGGTTCCACCCCGCAGAGTGGAGTTATGGACATGGCAATTTCTGATGAGGTCCGGGTGGTGTTAAGGAAGCCGGAAAACCATCCGGATAGCGAAACGTCGAAGATCGGCGTTCTTCTCGTCAATCTCGGCACGCCCGACGGCACCGACAAGACGTCAATGCGACGCTACCTTGCCGAATTCCTGTCTGACAAACGCGTGATCGAATGGCCGCGCGCCATCTGGCTGCCGGTGCTCCATGGCATCGTGCTCAACACACGTCCGAAAAAATCCGGCGCGCTCTACGACAAGATATGGAATCGCGAGCGCAACGAGTCCCCGCTGCGCACCTATACCCGCTCGCAAAGCGAGAAGCTCGCCGCCGCCCTCGCCTCAAACGCCGGCGTGATTGTCGACTGGGGCATGCGTTATGGCCAACCATCGATCGAAGCAGCGTTGCAGCGTCTTGACCAGCAGGGCTGCAAGCGGATCGTCATGTTCCCGCTCTACCCGCAATATTCCGCAACGACGACGGCGACTGTAAACGACAAGTTCTTCGAGGCGTTGATCAAGATGCGCTTCATGCCGGCAACGCGTACAGTGCCCTCCTACCAGGACGAGGCCGTCTATATCGATGCACTGGCCACCTCGATCGAGAAGCACTACGCAACGCTCGACTTCGAGCCTGAGGTCCTGATCGCCTCCTATCACGGCATACCGCAGAGCTATTTCAAGCGCGGCGATCCCTATCCATGCCATTGCTGGAAGACGACACGGCTCCTGCTCGAAAGGCTCGGCTGGAATGAGGGCAAGCTGATCACCTGCTTTCAGTCGCGCTTTGGGCCTGAAGAATGGATGCAGCCCTATACGGATAAAACGCTCGAAAAACTTGCGAAGGAGGGGGTGAAATCGGTTGCGGTCTTTAACCCCGGTTTTGTCGCCGACTGCCTTGAAACGTTGGAGGAAATCGCTGGCGAGGGCTCTGAAATCTTCCACCACAATGGCGGCGTCAACTTCACCCACATCCCCTGCCTCAATGATTCCGATGAGGGGATGAAGGTGATAGAGACCCTTGTGCGCCGCGAATTGCAGGGCTGGATTTAGAAGCTCTCGGGCTCGCTAGAATCAGAACGATCGTCTATCTTGGCTTCGCCCGCCCTCAGGGTGATCATTGACACCGCTCAAGCGGTCGTCGCCAGGGAGACCATAATGCCGTTCAGCGGTTTCGACTTTACCATTCCGGTCCTTGTGCTTCTGGTGCTGGTGGTTCTGTTTGCGGGCGTCAAGACCGTGCCCCAAGGCTACAACTACACCATCGAACGCTTCGGCAAATATACGCGCACCCTCGCACCGGGATTAAGCCTCATCGTGCCGTTCTTCGACCGCATTGGCGCCAAGCTCAACATGATGGAACAGGTGCTGGACGTTCCAACGCAGGAAGTCATCACCAAGGACAATGCCAACATTGCCGTCGACGGCATTGCTTTTTACCAGATCCTTAATGCGCCACAGGCTGCCTATCAGGTGAGCGGCCTGAAGAATGCCATTCTCAACCTGACGATGACCAATATCCGTACAGTCATGGGCTCCATGGTCCTCGACGAACTCCTGTCGAACCGCGATGCCATCAACGATCGTCTGCTGCGCGTGGTCGACGAAGCTGCGCACTCCTGGGGCATCAAGATGACCCGTGTCGAAATCAAGGACATAAACCCACCCAAGGACTTGCTCGATTCCATGGCCCGGCAGATGAAAGCCGAACGCGACAAGCGTGCCGTGGTGCTTGAAGCAGAAGGTACACGGGCGGCGCAGATCTTACGCGCCGAAGGCCTGAAGCAGTCGCAGATCCTCGAGGCCGAGGGCCGGCGCGAAGCGGCCTTCCGTGAGGCCGAAGGGCGCGAACGTCTGGCCCAGGCCGAAGCGACGGCAACCGAACTTGTTTCCGCTGCGATAAGCGGCGGCAATGTGCAGGCGATCAACTATTTCGTCGCGCAGAAATACACCGAAGCCTTTGGCAAGTTCGCTGCCAGCCCCAACCAGAAAATCATTCTGATGCCGATGGAAGCTTCCTCGCTTATCGGCACGCTCGGCGGTATCGGCTCCATTGCCCGTGAAGTCTTCGGCGAAGCTGTCCAGTCGGGCACACCCGGCCCGACAACGCCGCCGGCACGCGGACGGACCGTTCCCGGCACCGGCGGTTCGAATACGTAAGGACCGGCAAAGGAGCCCCGCCCATGCTGGAACGTCTCTTCGCCGAACTCGGTCCCTGGAACTGGGTTGTCCTCGGTCTCGTCCTCATGATTTTTGAGGTCGCCGCCCCCGGCATATTCTTTCTCTGGTTCGGCATCGCCGCGCTCATCGTCGGGGCACTGGCGCTCCTCTTCGGGGAAGCGCTTGGCCTTCACTGGCAGGTCCAGGTCATCCTGTTTCTGGTGCTTTCGATCATTGCCGTCTTCATCGGCCGGAGGCTTATCGGCGCGACCGACGTCGTATCGGACGAGCCGCTGCTCAACCGCCGGGCCGAGCAACTCATTGGCCATGTGGTGACGTTGGAGGAGGCAACGGTCAACGGTCGCGGTCGTGCCCGTGTCGGCGATAGCCTGTGGCGCGTCACCGGCCCGGATCTTGCAGCTGGTACCCGCGTGCGCATCACCGGCATCGACCATGGTGTGTTGATTATCGAAGCCGCCTGATTTTCAGATGGCGCATCAGATTTGTGCGTGGTTCGACAAGCTCACCATGAGGTAGGTGAGCGCTGGCAAGATAATCGCCAACATTGCCGTTCTTGGCTCCCTGCAAACAGGCCACCGCCCTCATGGTGAGCTTGTCGAACCACGCACGGGAATATTGCAGTCGGGCAAACTAAGCTGCGCCGATCCGCAGCAAATCATGGAAATGCACGATCCCGACCGGGAAATTGTTCTCGGTCACAATCAATGCGCCAATATTGTGCTGGTTGAGGAGGGCAAGTGCAGCACTGGCGAGCATCGTCGGCGCTACGGTCTTTGGATTGCGCGTCATGATGTCCTCGACATTCATCGCGATCAGGTTCCGGTGCAAATTGCGCGACAGGTCGCCGTCGGTGATGATTCCCGCCAGCTTTCCCTCCTCGTTTTGCACGGCGATGCAGCCAAAACGCTTGGCCGAAAAGACCTTCATGGCATCGGGTATTGGGGTTCCGAGCGGAACGAGCGGGATCTGGTCGCCACTATGCATGATCTCGCGCACATGGGTAAGGCTGGCGCCCAGAGACCCGCCCGGATGAAATGTCTTGAAATCACCGGCGGTGAAGCCCCGGGCCTCGAGCAGCGCGATCGCAATCGCATCGCCCATCGCAAGTTGCATCAGTGTTGAAGTGGTCGGTGCCAACCCGTGCGGGCAGGCTTCGGTCACGCGCGGCAACAACAGCACGACGTCGGCGGCATTTGCCAGCGCCGAAGCCTCGCCGGCAGTCAGTGCAATCAGCGGTATGCGAAAGCGCGTTGCATAGCTGACGATGCCTTTCAATTCCGCCGTCTCGCCTGACCACGAAATGGCAAGGATTGCGTCATCTATGGCGATCATGCCGAGATCGCCGTGATTGGCTTCGGAAGGGTGCACGAAGAATGCCGGCGTTCCGGTCGAAGCGAAGGTCGCGGCAATCTTTGAGCCGATATGACCGCTCTTGCCGACACCGGTCACGATGATTCGGCCGCGGATCGAAGCGATCTTTTCGATGGCCCTGCAAAAAGGCTCGGCCAAGGGGCCTTCAAGCGCGCTGCTTAGCGCGGCAAGCCCGTCCGTCTCCGTTGAAATGGTCCGCTTGGCGGATTCAACCGCTGCGGATTTGTCGAGTTCTGAGTCGTTTATCGCCTGCATGGCGAGCACCGTTAACGCTTTGCATCAACGCTGTCCATTTTTTGTTGGTTGCATTATCGGGCAAAGGCGTCGCAGCCCCCGGCAATTAGCCAGTCATTAACCATGGCTCTTTACCATCTCTCAACGTTCGAACTCGTTGGCAAACCTGCATATGCATCCTCGGCACTCATGTTCGGAAGCACCGCCCGGCGGTAGCTTCAGACCTGCGATCAACATCTGTCTGGTGGCAGTGTTGCTAAGCGGGTGTTTGCTTGGCGCGCAGGCGTTGGCTCAACAAACCACGCCTTTGCGTGGCGCAGTACAGGAAAACGTGCTTCAGGCACAAAGCGACAATAGCAGGCCCCTTCTCAACCAGAATACGAGTCCTCCTGCCGGTTTACCGCCGGACAGCGGCATCCCCTCCAACCCTTACGAGCCCGTCAGTCCAGGCGCTCTGCCTCCCGGCAACGACAGCGGCGACTTGGAATTGCGCGGCCTGCCATTGGATAGCGGCTCATTGCCATCAGATTCCGGGGACGGGAGCGACACGATCACCGTTCCGCCTAAGGCGGAGGAGGCGTTGCCCCTGCCCGCAGAGCGGCCAGCGCGCGACGCGCCCATGCGCGCAAACCGCAATCAGGTTACCCTTGACGAACAATCGACCGGCTCGATCCCCAATCCTCCTATCGAACAGAACAGAGAGGCCAATCCGCCGGCTGCCCGTGCGGAACGCGATAATCTGCCGGAATCGGCGATCGAGAGGCGTGTCTTGCGCCCCGATCCTGAACCCTTTGCCCCGCTCGGCATCAGGGCCGGCACGGTGACACTACGGCCATCGATCAGCACGGGCCTACGCGCCACGACCAATGCCGACGGCACTTCGGATGGCAGCGGCGCGCTTTTATCCGAAACCCGCCTGCGCGCCAGGGCCACGACGGACTGGTCGCGCCATTCCGCCTGGCTCGATTTTGACGGCCTCTATGACAAATCCATTTCGGGCGAAGAATATTCCGCACCGAACGTCGCGTTGCGCAGCGGTTTCCAACTCGATCTTGGGGAGCGCACCACTCTGAAAGGTGAAGCGGGCTACCGATACCGGCAGGAGGATCCCAGCGCCCCAACCACAATTGTGGGCACCTCAAACCGTCCGGCTGTTCAGGATCTCGACGCCAACCTCGCTCTGCGTCACGAGTTCGGCAGGTTCTTTGCCGCTTTGAGGGGATCCGTCATACATACGACCTACGGAAATGCCGAGTTTTCGGATGGAACTGTCATCAGCCAGAAGGACCGTAACAATACGTTCGCCAGCATTGCGCTGCGCGGCGGCTTTGAGATGTCTCCGGCCATCAAGCCCTTTGCCGAAGTGGAGATCGGCAAGCTGATGTATGACGAAGCGGTGGACGATAATGGCTTTCGGCGCTCGGGCATGCGTACCGGTCTGCGCAGCGGCGTTGAGCTCGACATCACCGAGAAAATTGCCGGCGAACTCGCCCTCGGCTATCTGCGTCAGGACATCGAGGATGACCGCCTTAATGCCGTCGATGGCCTCAGTGTCGACGGCGCGATCAAGTGGTCGCCCCAGCGTGGTACCGACGTCAACATTGGCTTGCTTACGCGGATCGATGGCGCGACCGCCCCCGGCGACAGCGGTTCCATTTTCTATGAGGGCACCGTCGGCGTAACACGGCAGGTCCGGTCCAACCTGGATTTCAACGCCACGCTTATCGCGTCGCTGCGGGATAACAAGGACGGCACCGGCTGGGACAAGGGTTTCGGCGCTGAAATCGGAGCGACCTATTGGTTCAACCGCTTCTTCGGCCTTGATATTAGCGCCCGCCATGAGTTCACGCGCAGCGAAGTCGACACGCGCCGGACCCAAGAGACCAGCATTTTCATGGGACTGACGCTGCAGCGGTAGCACCTTCGATTACCTCCCCTTAAGGGCAGGGCAATCGCATTGGTAAAAGTCGGTCCAGGAGGCACTGCCATTACCCTCCCCCAACGTGAGGAGGGTCGACGCGAAGCGACGGGGCGGGGGGAAATATCATGGTGGTCTATGCCCCACCCCGGACCTGCGGCCCGACCTTCCCCACGTTGGGGGGAAGGCAATGTGCGGCACCGTCTGCCAATCCAGCATTTGCTGCCCTCTCACAAGGGGGAGATAAACCAGCGCTTACCCCTTGGGCTGGATCGTCTTCAACATGTTGCCAATATTGTCGATGACACCCTTGCGGATGTCGTCCCGCCACAGCGCAAAGGCCACATTGGCTTCGACGAAGCCTTCCTTGGAGCCTGTATCGTAGGTCCTGCCCTTGAAATGGTAGCCGAAGAAGTCCTGTTGCCGGGTCAGTTTCAGCATGGCGTCGGTGAGCTGTATCTCATTGCCGGCGCCGCGCTCCTGATGCTCCAGAATATCGAATATCTCCGGCTGCAGGATATAGCGGCCGTTGATATAGAGGTTGGATGGTGCAGTTCCCTTGGCGGGCTTTTCGACCATTTCTGTCAGCTCGAAACCATTGCCGACTGCTTTGCCCTTGCCGACGATGCCATATTTATGCGTCTCGGCGGGGTCGCACTCCTGAACGGCGATCACATTGCCACCGGACTGGTTGTAGAGCTCGACCATGTCCGCCATGCAGCCACTCTTTTCCGGCTGCATGATCATGTCAGGCAAGAGCAGCGCGAACGGCTCGTCGCCAACGATATCGCGGGCACACCAGACCGCATGGCCAAGCCCCATCGGCACCTGCTGACGCGTGAAACTGGTCGTTCCGGGACCCGGCTGGATGCCCTGCAGTTCTTCGAGCAATGCGGTCTTGCCGCGTTCGGCCAGGGTCGCATAGAGTTCGTACTGGGCGTCGAAATAGTCCTCGATCACCGCCTTGTTGCGTCCCGTTACGAAAATAAAGTGTTCGATGCCAGCCTCGCGCGCCTCGTCCACCACATACTGGATGACCGGCTTGTCGACGACCGTCAGCATTTCCTTTGGAATGGATTTCGTGGCGGGAAGAACGCGGGTGCCAAAACCCGCAACTGGAAAGACGGCCTTACGGATTTTCTTTCTCGCACTCATCATTACCTCGTCAGCGTTGCATGCAATTTCTTCATTACTGACTATGTGCTCTACTGAAGTCACAAGGTCACAGCAACATTTCAAATTTGCGCATAAACTTGTACAAAACCCGTTCTGGCCTTGGGTTCATGCGCTAGACAATTATGTTTCAAAGACCCAAAATACATAGCGGTGTAAAATAAATATTCGTTGCCGGTGTTAATGTGGCCGCAGTGATGTGCGTTTGCTAATGCATGGTAAACCAATTCCTAACTTTGACATGCCTATTTTATCGTTTGACCCAACAATGTGGAAACACAGTTCGAGGAGAAAACATAATGGTGAGTTCAACCGGTTTCGCCAGACGCGTCTTGTTCGCTGCAGCTATTGCAGGTCTTGGATTTGTAGCGACGATCGACAGCGCGGTTGCCGATGCAAAGTTCCAAAACTGGATTCAGGACTTCCGCGCCACCGCGCTGAACAGCGGTATTTCGGCCGCCACCTACCAGCGCGCTTTTGCCGGCGTGACGGAAATCGATCCAGAAGTGTTGCAGAAGGCGCAGTTTCAGCCTGAATTCACCGAGCCGGTCTGGGGTTACCTTGACAACCGCGTCAACGAGCAGTCGATCGCCACTGGCCGCGAGATGTCTCGCAAATATAGCCGCTGGCTCGGCGCCATCGAGAAATCGTTCGGCGTTGACCGCAACATCCTCCTTGCCATCTGGTCGATGGAAACCAATTACGGCGAGATCCTGAAGCGGGACGATGTGATGCGTGATGCCGTGCGTTCGCTCGCCACCCTCGCTTATGCCGATCCAAGCCGGGCGAAATATGCCCGCACGCAGCTCATTGCCGCCATGAAGATCCTCCAGACCGGAGACATCGATCGCAGCCATCTGACGGGTTCGTGGGCCGGGGCGCTCGGCCATACCCAGTTCATTCCGACCAGCTATCTGGCATACGCGGTCGACATGGACGGCAATGGCAAGCGCGATATCTGGAATTCGGTGCCCGACGCCCTGGCGACTGCGGCCAACCTTTTGCGCAAGAATGGCTGGGAGAGCGGCCGCAGTTGGGGTTACGAGGTTGTGCTCCCCGCCGGACGCAAACTCCCTGCGGGTTCGCACACGACTGCGGAGTGGCAAACCCTTGGCGTTGTCCGCGCCAATGGCAAGGCGTTTCCGCGTGGCAGCGAGAAGGCAACACTGAAAGTGCCGGATGGCCGTGAGGGGCCGGCTTTTCTCATGACGAAAAACTTCTACGTCCTCAAAAACTACAACAATGCTGATAAGTATGCGCTCGGCGTGGGCTTGCTTGCCGACCAGATTGGCGGATCAGCCGGTCTGCGCAAGGACTGGAACCGCCCTTTCACCCCGATTACAATGAAGGAGCGCCAGGAATTGCAGGACCATTTGCGCGAACTCGGCTATTACGACGGGAAGGTTGATGGCAAGATCGGCACTGGCTCGAGGGACGCCATCCAGGCATTCCAGAAGCAGATGGGACTTGATCCGGACGGCCATCCGAGCAAAGAAGTGCTGACCGTCATCAGGAAGAAATAGAATTGGAAATGCGATGGGTGCAGCACGGACACCGGCAACCTTCATCCGTTGTCTTTTCGCGTCCGTAGGTCTTGCTGCGGCGGGCAGCATCGTCTTTGTCGACGCCGCCTCGGCGCGGACGATTCTGGACTGGCTGTTCGGGACACGCCAGGTCTATCGGGAAAATACCGACAAGCTCATCGATGATGGCAGGCGATCACGTCCACAGTCCAAGAACCGTCCAATAAAGCGGGCGCGGCCACGGCCAGCCCCTATCAGGACGTCGCCAATGCCTGGCCCTGAAAACAGTCTACAGCCGGACATTCAGGCGAAACTGCAGGATGCCAAGCCTATTCTCATCGTTGGCGATTTCATGGCCGGCAGTCTGGCGGAAGGCCTCGAGGCCGCATTTGTCGATTCGCCGGGTGTCCGCATCGTCGACAAGGCCGACGGTTCTTCCGGCTTCGTGCGCAGCGATCATCGTGATTGGCCTGGAACGATCGGGGCAATGATCGAAGCGGAGAAGCCGGCTGTCGTCGTCATCATGATCGGCGCCAACGACCGCCAGCAGTTCTCTGACGGCAGAGCGCTCCTGACCGATGAGTGGACCAAGGAATACCTCGCCCGGATGAACGCATTTCTGGAGGCGGTCAAGAAAACCGGTCAACCCGTTGTTTGGGTCGGGCAGCCCGCCTTCAAGTCCAAGAGCATCACGAACGACGTACTCGCTTTCAATGAATTTTACCGCAATGCGGCTGAGAAAGCGGAGGGCAAATTTGTCGATGTCTGGGACGGATTTGTCGACCAGAGCGGCAATTTCACCCTGTCCGGTTTCGATATTTCCGGTCAGACCGCGCGCCTGCGCAACAATGACGGCATCGGGATGACCGCTGCCGGCAAACGCAAGCTCGCCTTTTACGTTGAAAAGCCGCTGCGACAGATGCTCGGCAACGCCATTTCACCGGATATTGCCGCGATCAAACCGGGTGCACCGGTGCAGGCGCTTCCCGGAGCGTCGCAGGTGCCTTTGAAGGTCGACCGGCTCGCGCCGATCAGCCTCAATGATCCGGAGCTGGACGGCGGCACCGACCTTCTCGGCGCTGGTCCGCATGCAGCGCCGAGCGTCGATAAATCCGTGCGCGACCGGCTGGTCATCGATGGTGTTGCGCCCGAGGGACAGCCCGGACGGGTCAACGATTTCTCCTGGCCCAAGAAGCCAGAACCAGCGCCGGTGACCGGCGCCGGTGCTCAATAGACCTTCCCGGATTATCGCGGAAGGACTGAAGCTCCCATGAGAGCCGCATCGATAGCCTGGGCCGCTTGGCGGCCCTCGCGGATCGCCCAGACCACCAGCGATTGGCCACGGCGCACGTCGCCGGCGACGTAAAGTTTGTCTACGGTCGTGCGGTAATTCCTGTCATCCGCTGCAACCGAGCGGTTACCGCGGCGATCAGCGCGCATATCCAGAGAACCAGCAAGTTCCCTGACGATGTTGTTCTCGAAGGGTCCCGAAAAGCCAATCGCGATGAAGGCGAGGTCGGCCTTGATGAAGAATTCCGTGCCGGCTATTGGCTTGCGCGCCTCATCAACCTCGCAGCACTTGACATGTGTCAGCGTGCCGTTCTCGCCGATGAATTCGAGCGTCGCCACCTGGAATTCGCGATCTGCACCTTCGGCCTGGGAGGATGACGTCCGCATCTTGGTCGCCCAGTAGGGCCAGACGCTGAGCTTGTCTTCCTTTTCCGGCGGCTGCGGGCGAATGTCGAGCTGCGTGACCTTCACCGCGCCCTGACGGAATGCGGTGCCGACGCAGTCGGATGCCGTATCACCGCCACCGACAACAACAACGTGCTTGCCCGAGGCAATGATCGGGTCGCTCTGCCAGGCGACCGAGTCGATGTTCTCGCGGCCGATGCGGCGATTCTGCTGGACGAGGTAGTGCATTGCGTCGTGTACGCCGTCAAACTCGGAACCCGGAATGCCGGCCGGGCGCGGTGTTTCGGCGCCGCCGCAATAGAGCACGGCATCATAGGTGTCGATAAGCTCTTGAACCGGCTTGTCAATTCCGACGTTGACCCCGCAGAAGAACGTGACGCCTTCGCCTTCCATCTGCGTGACGCGCCGGTCGATGAAGTGCTTCTCCATCTTGAAATCCGGAATGCCGTAGCGCAGCAGTCCACCCGGTCGGCTCTCACGCTCGTAGACATGGACCTCGTGCCCCGCGCGCCCGAGCTGTTGGGCCGCGGCAAGCCCGGCTGGACCGGAGCCGATGATGGCAACGTTTTTGCCGGTCTTGGCGACGGCAGGCTGCGGAATGATGAAGCCCTTCTCATAGGCCTTGTCGGCGATCGCTTGCTCGACGGTCTTGATCGACACCGGCACGTCTTCAAGGTTCAGCGTGCAGGCCTCCTCGCAAGGCGCCGGGCAAATGCGCCCGGTAAACTCGGGAAAATTGTTGGTGGAATGCAGGTTGCGGATCGCCTCGTCCCAATTGTCGTTGTAGACGAGGTCGTTCCAGTCCGGGATCTGATTGTGGATCGGACAGCCGGTTGGACCATGGCAGAAGGGGATGCCGCAATCCATGCAGCGCGCTGCCTGCTTCTTTACTTCGCTGTCCGACATGGGAATGGTAAATTCCCGAAAATGCCGAATGCGGTCCGACGCCGGCTGATACTTGCCGACCTGCCGGTCGATTTCCAGAAAACCTGTAACCTTACCCATAAAACTTCTCTCCCTCGCCTCTCGGAGGACCGCCCCTTCCCCTCAGGGTTCCGGGCAGCATTGGCCCCATGCCGAACATCGCAACGACGCTCGAAGCATGGGGTACGTTGACCTTATTCGGCTGCGACACCCATCCGCATGCGCTCCATGTCTTCGAGCGCGCGGCGGTATTCGACCGGCATGACTTTCACGAATTTCGGCCGGAAAGTTTCCCAATTGTCGAGAATTTCCTTCGCCCGCGCCGAACCCGTGTAATGCATGTGGTTCGAAATCAGTTGCACAAGCCGTTCTTCGTCGTGCCGGGTCATGTTGGCCGAGACATCGACGCGCCCCTTGTGCATGAGGTCGCCGCCATGATGGTGCAACTTCTCGAGTATATCGTCCTCTTCGGGAACCGGTTCGAGCTCGACCATTGCCATGTTGCAGCGCTGGGCAAAATCCCCGGCCTCATCAAGGACATAGGCTACGCCCCCCGACATGCCGGCGGCAAAGTTGCGCCCAGTCTGTCCAATGACGACGACAACGCCGCCGGTCATATATTCGCAGCCGTGATCGCCGGTGCCCTCGACGACAGCGATGGCACCCGAGTTGCGGACGGCGAAACGCTCGCCGGCTACACCACGGAAATAGGCCTCGCCCTCGATTGCACCGTAAAGGACAGTGTTACCGACGATGATCGAGTTTTCCGGTACGATCTTCGTGTTTTCCGGCGGGCGGATAACGATGCGGCCACCACAAAGGCCCTTGCCGACATAGTCGTTGCCGTCACCGATGAGATCGAAAGAGACGCCCCGCGCCAGGAACGCGCCGAAGGACTGTCCGGCGGTTCCATGGAACTTGACCGAGATCGTATCCTCCTTGAGGCCCTTGTGCCTGTAGCGCTTGGCAATTTCACCCGAGAGCATCGCACCGGCCGAGCGGTCGACGTTCTTGATGTTCATCTCGATCTTGACCGGAATCTTGCTCTCGAGCGCTGCTTTCGCCTGCTCGATCAGCTTGCGGTCAAGAATGTCGACGATCGGATGGTTCTGCCGCTCGGTCCAGCGGGTCTTTTCCTCCGGCGCTTCCGGCTTGTAAAAGATGCGGGTGAAATCGAGCCCCTTGGCCTTCCAATGCTCGATCATCTCGCGCTTTTCGAGAAGCTCCGCCTTGCCAACGATCTCTTCGACTTTCGTGTATCCCATCTCCGCGAGGAAGTGCCGCACTTCTTCTGCCACGTAGAAGAAGAAGTTGATGACGTGCTCGGGCGTGCCCTTGAAGCGCTTGCGCAGGACAGGGTCCTGTGTCGCGACGCCGACGGGGCATGTGTTGAGATGGCACTTGCGCATCATGATGCAGCCCGCCGCGATCAGCGGTGCCGTGGAGAAGCCGAACTCGTCCGCCCCCAACAGAGCGCCGATGATAACGTCTCGGCCCGTGCGCAGACCGCCATCGACCTGCAGGGCAACGCGTGAACGCAGGCCATTGAGGACCAGCGTCTGCTGCGTTTCCGCCAGACCCATTTCCCACGGACTGCCCGCATGCTTGAGCGAGGTCAGCGGCGATGCACCCGTTCCGCCATCATAGCCGGAGATGGTGATGTGGTCGGCGCGTGCCTTGGCGACGCCCGCAGCGACCGTGCCAACACCGACCTCGGATACGAGCTTGACGGAAACGTCAGCCTCAGGGTTGACGTTCTTCAGGTCGTAGATGAGCTGCGCCAAATCTTCGATAGAATAGATGTCGTGGTGCGGCGGCGGCGAAATGAGGCCGACACCCGGCGTCGAGTGGCGGGTCTTGGCGACCGTCGCATCGACCTTGTGCCCAGGCAACTGGCCGCCTTCGCCGGGCTTGGCACCCTGCGCGACCTTGATCTGCATCATGTCGGAGTTGACGAGATATTCCGTCGTGACACCGAACCGGCCAGACGCTACCTGCTTGATCGCCGAGCGTTCCGGATTGGGCTTGCCATCGGGCAGCGGATAAAACCGATCGGGCTCCTCGCCGCCTTCGCCGGTGTTCGACTTGCCGCCGATCCGGTTCATGGCGACAGCAAGCGTCGTATGCGCTTCACGGCTGATCGAGCCGAAGGACATGGCGCCGGTTGAAAACCGCTTGACGATTTCCTTGGCAGGTTCGACGTCCTCGATCGAAACCGGCTTGCGGCCGGTACCTGACGCCATCTTGATCTTGAACAAACCACGTATGGTCTGCGCCCGCGCCGACTGGCTGTTCACCATGTCGGAATATTCCCTGAACGTGCTCGGCGAGTCAGTCCGTACCGCGTGCTGCAGCTTCGCAACGGCATCGGGCGACCACAGATGCGCTTCGCCGCGCATGCGGTAGGCATATTCACCACCGACTTCGAGCGTGCTCAAGAGAACCGGATCATTGCCGAAAGCATCGCGGTGCCGGCGAACCGTCTCTTCCGCAACTTCGTCAAGACCGACGCCTTCGATGGTCGTTGCTGTACCGAAGAAGAAACGGTCAACAAAGTCCGACTTCAGGCCCACTGCGTCGAAGATTTGCGCACCACAATAGGACTGGTAGGTCGAGATGCCCATCTTGGACATGACCTTGAGAATCCCCTTGCCGATCGACTTGATGTAGCGCGAAACGACTTCCTTGGCGTCGACTTCCGGCGGGAACTCGCCACGCTTGTGCATGTCAAGCAGCGTGTCGAAGGCGAGATAGGGGTTGATCGCTTCCGCACCATATCCGGCGAGACAGCAGAAATGATGCACCTCACGTGGTTCGCCCGACTCGACGACGAGGCCGACCGATGTGCGCAGACCCTTGCGGATAAGGTGATGGTGAACCGCTGCAACAGCCAGCAGCGCCGGGATCGGGATGCGGTCCGGACCGACCTGGCGGTCGGAAAGGATGATGATGTTATAGCCGCCGTGAACCGCCGCTTCGGCGCGGTCACAGAGGCGCTCGACCGCACCCGCAAGGCCGGCTGCGCCCTCATCGACGTTGTAGGCCGTATCCAGTGTCTTGGTATCGAACCGGTCTTCGGTATGGCCGATGGAGCGGATCTTCTCCAGATCGCCGTTGGTCAGGATAGGCTGGCGCACTTCAAGCCGCTTGCGGCGCGATGAGCCGACCAGATCGAAGATGTTCGGGCGCGGGCCGATGAACGATACGAGACTCATCACCAGCTCTTCACGGATCGGATCGATCGGCGGGTTGGTGACTTGTGCAAAGTTCTGCTTGAAATAGGTGTAGAGCAGCTTCGACTTGTCGGACATGGCCGAAATCGGCGTATCGGTGCCCATCGAGCCGATCGCTTCCTGACCGGTCGTTGCCATCGGCGACATCAGAAGACGCGTGTCTTCCTGAGTATAGCCGAACGCCTGTTGACGATCGAGGAGGCTCACATCCTTGCGCAGCGCACGCGGCTCGACCGGGCTCAATTCTTCCAGTATGAGCTGCGTGTTCTTGAGCCACTGCTTGTAGGGGTGGCGGTTGGCAATTTCGGACTTGATTGTATCGTCAGAGACGATTTCGCCCTTTTCCATGTCGATGAGCAGCATGCGGCCCGGCTGGAGCCGCCACTTCTTGACAATCTTCTCTTCCGGTACAGGCAGAACTCCAGCCTCGGATGCCATGATGACGTAATCATCATCCGTCACGATATAGCGGGCCGGACGCAGCCCGTTGCGATCGAGCGTTGCGCCGATCTGGCGACCATCGGTGAAGGCAACCGCCGCCGGACCGTCCCAGGGCTCCATGAGCGCCGCGTGATATTCGTAGAACGCCCTGCGGTCCTCGGTCATCAGCTTGTTGCCGGACCAT
Organism: Hyphomicrobiales bacterium; assembly: GCA_900473175.1. Lineage (GTDB taxonomy): Bacteria > Pseudomonadota > Alphaproteobacteria > Rhizobiales > Rhizobiaceae > Phyllobacterium. The sequence continues at coordinate 284,771 of UCKM01000015.1, forward strand.
GCTTCGGGGATCAGCATCATCATCGCATGGGCAAGCGAATAGCCGCCCTGGAACAGGAACTCGAGGGCATTGTCAAAACATGCCGTATCCGACTGGCCCTCATAGGAAATTGGCCAGAGCTTGGAGATGTCGTTGCCGAAATATTCGGAGTCGACTGAAGCCTGGCGGGCCGCCATCCAGTTGACGTTGCCACGCAGCGTGTTGATCTCGCCATTATGGGCAACCATGCGATAGGGATGCGCCAGCTTCCAGGATGGAAACGTGTTGGTCGAGAACCGCTGGTGCACCAGCGCAACCGCGCTTTCGAAGCGAGTGTCCTTCAGGTCCTTATAATAGGCACCGACCTGATAGGCGAGGAACATGCCTTTGTAGACAATCGTCCGCGCCGACATGGAGACAACGTAGAAATCACTCTCCTTGCCGCCATTCTCCTGATAGATGCGGTTCGAGATTACCTTGCGCAGGACAAATAGCCGGCCTTCGAAATCCTCGTTGGTTTCGATGTTGGGGTTGCGTCCGATAAATACCTGCCGGTGAAACGGCTCGGTGGCCGCAATGTGCGGCGCCTTCGACAGCGAGGAGTTGTCGACCGGGACATCGCGGAATCCGATCAGCGACTGGCCTTCAGAGGCAATCACTTCCGAGATCACGGTTTCGATGTGCGCCCGTTCTTCCGCATCCTGCGGCATGAACAGATAGCCAACGGCGTAATGGCTCACTGGGGGCAGTTCGACGCCCTTTTCAGCCCATTCGGCCCGGAAAAATGCATCTGGAATCTGCACCAGCATGCCAGCGCCATCGCCCATGAGCGGATCGGCGCCAACCGCGCCGCGATGGGTGAGGTTTTGGAGCATGAAGAGGCCATCTTCGATGATCTTGTGGGACTTGACGCCCTTCATGTGCGCGACAAAACCGACGCCGCAGGCATCATGTTCATTGCGCGGATCATAGAGACCTTGACGGGCCGGAATAGCCGACGGTTTATTGGTTTTGACCGCACGGTTCTGTACGGCCTGAGTAAATTCAGTCGTTACAGATGGCGTCAAATCCGACATCGTCAATTCCTCCATTCGAGCCCATCGCGGGCGGTCATTCTTTCATGGGACGGAATAGCATAATTCCAGTCCCGCTTCGGTGCGGCATATCTTCCGGTTGCAGGCTGCGGTCACCATTGTGAGGACGGAAGCAGCGTGCTCACCATCCTTGTTTCGGCTTGCGCAAATTAGGACAGCAATGCTGTCTTATTATCGTATGCCAGAATAATTCCAAACAAACAAGATGGAAAAGCAAAAAATATCAGGTTTTGGCGAAACATCATTGCGCAAAATAGACCGCAAGTATCGTGTTAGTTTCAAGACAGGTGTTTTCCTCTAAAAATGCAAAGAAAAACAGCCAGTTTCGCATGAGGCTGACCGGGGCGCGACTTTTCATGGCCTGGCGAATTGCGTATTCGTGTCCTCGTCAGTTGAAAAATCCGAGGACATTCCATGCATTTTGCATCCGATAATTGGGCCGGCGTCCATCCAAAAATTGCCGAAGCCCTGAGCAAACATGCGGGTGGATTTGCCTCGGCCTATGGCACGAGCGCCTTGGACAAGGCCGTTGAAAAGACTTTCAACGAGATTTTCGAGCGCGACGTTGCGGTCTTCTTCGTCGCGACAGGCACCGCCGCCAATTCCCTCGCACTCGCCAGCATCGCCAGGCCTGGCGGCATCACATTTGCCCATTGCGAAGCCCACCTTATTGCGGACGAAGGCGGTGCACCCGAATTCCTCAGTGGCGGCGGGCGGCTTCGCCCCGTCGAAGGGCCCATCGGCCGCATGCAACCGGCAAACTTGAAAGCAGCGATCGAGAGTGCGACTCCCGGCAACGTTTTCGCCGGGCAGGCAATGGGTGTGTCGCTTACCCAAGCGTCCGAAATCGGGACCATCTATGAACTTGATGAAATCGCAGCTATTTCGGCTCTGTGCCGCGAGCACGATTTGCCGCTGCACATGGACGGCGCACGCTTTGCCAATGCCCTCGTGTCGCTTGGATGCTCGCCTGCGGATATGACCTGGCGGCAGGGTGTTGACATTGTCTCGTTTGGCGGGACCAAGAATGGATGCTGGTGCGCGGAGGCACTGGTTTTCATGGATCCCGCACGGGCCGCAGACCTTCCGTTCATCCGCAAGCGCGCCGCACAGCTTTTCTCTAAATCCCGGTTCATTGCTGCGCAGTTCGAAGCCTATTTTGCTGGCAGTTTGTGGCTGGAGCTGGCAGCTCACGCCAACGCCATGGCCGCACGGCTTGCTGAGCGTATCACGGCAGCAAATGACGCCCGATTGGCGTGGAAGCCGCGTGCCAACGAAGTCTTTGCCATCATGGCCAAGGAAAAGGCTCAACGACTGCACGAGAGCGGCGCCATCTTCCACGATTGGCGGCCGCCGCTGGCTGAAAGGCACCTCGTCGGCGAAGGTGAGACGCTCGTGCGGCTTGTCACCAGTTTTGCGACCTCGCCAGAGGAGACGGACCGCTTCGGCGACCTCATCGCATGAAAAAAGCGGCGCTCGCGCGCCGCTTCTTCAAGACTGACATACCGATCGCTTAGTTGGTAGCTTTCGCTTCGATCGTCTTTGCTTCTTTCTCGGACAGAGCAGTCACAGCGATCTTGCGCGGCTTCATTTCTTCCGGAATTTCACGCTTCAGATCAATATGCAGCAACCCGTTCTTCAGGCTGGCACCACTGACCTCGACGAAATCGGCAAGATGGAAACGGCGTTCGAATGCACGCGATGCGATACCGCGATAAAGCGTCTCGGCATTTTCATCGGATTTCTCGGCGCTCTTTTCGCCAGTCACCTTGAGCTGATTGCGATGAGCCTCGATCTGGATTTCATCCTCCGAGAACCCGGCGACAGCCATGGTGATGCGATAGGCGTTCTCGCCAGTCCGTTCGATATTATAGGGCGGATAGGTCTGAGCACCTTCTGGCTGGGCCAGAGAATCGAGAATCGTGAACAGCCGGTCAAAGCCGACGGTTGAACGGTAGAGTGGGGAAAAATCAACGTGACGCATGGATCAGCCCTCCTTTAGAGCGACAATGTTTGCGTGTGTTGGCTCGATGAAAGACTCCCGAAATTGGCAAGTCCCGTTGAACCAGTGACCCCGTTATGGCGGTCACAAAAAACTATTTGGTTAGGTCCCTGGCCGATTTCAAGGGCCCTGTCATGGCCGAACAGCCAGAAAAAACGTTTGATCAGCCCCCTGTGGATGAACGCAAAATGAACATCTTCTTCGGAATACGTTCACCTCGATGCACCTATAACTACACTCAAAGTTGCATTCGATCCGACGTCACAGAGGACATTCATATGAAGAAGACTTTCCTTGCGCTCACCGCCACAGCGCTTCTGGTCACCGGCTTTTCGGCTTCGGCCATGGCTGACAGCCGCTACTACTACCGCGATGATTCTCCGGTCTATTTCGACAATCGTGATGATGATGATGCCTATCAGGTCCAGGATCGCCGCTACTACGATGGTTACCGGGATGACCGCCGCTATCGCTTCGGTTCGCGCGATGTAGCCCGCATGCTTGAACGCCGCGGCTTCCGCGTCCGTGATGTCAGTTTTGACCGGGGCCGTTACTTTGCCCGCACGTTGCGCCGTGGTGAACCGGTACTGGTCGTGGTCTCGCGTGATGGCGACATTCTCGAGACGCGCCGCATGGGAGGTGATCGTTATCGCGACCGCCGCCAGAACGGCTTCAGCATCGAGATAAACCCGGCCTACTGAGCTGGAGTTCGAGATCGTTGCGGGTGTAACGTCCCTTCCACCCGCAGCGTATTGACCGGAAACTCCCGACAGAGTTTCCGGTCATCCTCTTTTTCTGGGAGCGTTTCGTGCTCCGATCTCATTTGACGTTTGTGTCAGCGCATTTTATCACGGTGGTACCAACCATCGCACTGACCAGCGGGCACGGGACGTGGACCAACCAACTCAAATGATCCGGCCGCTGGTCGAGACCGCTTCCAATCCGATCCCGCTCGGCACTCGGATCAATGCGCTCAGCATAGAGGGTGGCAAGGTACTGCGCTATGCGATCACCCCTGCCAGCTCCCATCCTGTCCAAGGCACCGTCATCATCCTTCATGGCCGCAATGAGTGTATCGAGAAATATTTCGAGACAGTCCGCGACGTCGCCGCCCGTGGCTTTACCGTAGCAACGTTCGACTGGCGCGGTCAGGGCGCATCGAGCCGCCTCTTGCGCAATCCCGCCAAGGGCTTTGTGAAAAGCTTTGACCACTATACCCGGGACCTCGAACAGCTTTTTGAAACCGTGCTTTTGCCCGATTGCCGCGGTCCCTACTATATCCTCGCCCATTCGGCCGGTGCGCTGGCCGCACTTCTTGCCGCGCCCGGCCTGTCCAACCGCATCCGGCGCATGGTTTTGCTTGCGCCCTTGCTCGACATCACCGGCAGTCGTGCCAGAAAAATGACGGCCCGCGTCGTCGCGAACACGTTGCGCTCTATCGGGCTCGGCGCAACGTACATGCTCGGCGGACCGCACGCGATCAGACCTTTCGAGCACAACGAGGTGACGTCGGACGCCCACCGCTATCGACGCAACTGTGATGTGCTGGAGCAAGCGCCCGAACTTGCCATCGGCGGGCCGACTGCAAGTTGGATCGTTGCAGCGGCAAAGGCGATAACGAAGGTCACGTCACCCGAATTCATCGAGAAGATACGGATACCTATCCTGATGGTCGCTGCTGGTGCCGACAGCGTCGTTTCCACGCCGGCGATCGAGCGCTTGGCATTACAGGTGCGAAACACCACGCTGCTCACCATCGATGGCGCCCGGCACGAAATCCTTCAGGAGAAGGATTTCTACCGGGAGCAGTTTTTCGCCGCTTTTGATGCCTTCATTCCTGGAACCGGCGGCGAATCGCTTTAGCTCTGGTTGAGCAGTGCCAGCGCCTTGGCGTGCAGTTCAGGCGTTGCCGCGGCAATGATATCTCCGGCCTTTTCCGCCGGACCACCGTCCCAGGTCGTTATGACACCGCCGGCCTTTTCAATGATGGGGATGAGCGCGACGATATCGTAGGGGTGCAGCCCGGTCTCGATTACCAGATCGACAAATCCAGCTGCCACCATCACATAAGCGTAGCAATCTGTGCCGTAGCGCGCGAGCCGAACGCTCTTTTCCACGCGATCATAGGCCGCACGCTTTCTCTCCTTGAACAACGCCGGCGTGGTCGTGAAGAGCGTGGCCTCCGCAAGGTCAACCGTCTTGCGGGTTTGGAGACGCCGTGTCCCGCCCGGTCCCTCATACCAGGACGCATCCCCATCGCACATGAACAGCTCATTGGTGAAAGGCTGCGCCATGAGCCCGGCGACCGCGTCACCATCGATCGTGAGACCGGCCAGCGTGCCCCAAACCGGAATACCGGAGATGAAAGCCCTGGTGCCATCGATTGGGTCGATCACCCACACATGCGAATGATCGAGATTTTCGCCGCCAAACTCTTCGCCAAGAATGCCGTGCTGCGGATAGGCCGCATTGATAAGGGTGCGAATCGCCTTTTCAGCCTCGCGGTCCGCTTCCGTTACCGGATCGAATCCCGTCTTGTATTTGTTGTCGATGAGGGAAGTCGTGCGAAAACGCGGCAGGGTTTGCTCGGCGGCCACACGGGCAATCCGCTTCAAAAAGGAAAGTTCTACGACCAAAATGGCTCCTTGCGATTAAAACATTCTCATATGTTGCCTCTTCGGCAAATTATTTGCATTCTTTTTAGGCAACTAGCAATCATGCACAAAAAAACACACAATTTCCTTGACATTTGTGCGACGCAGCATAGAGTGGTGTATGAACGGGGCGACCTGTTCATGCCCTCCTTGGGCGTTTCCTCCCTAGACTTGGGCCGCGCTTCATGCGCGGTCTTTTTTTGTTACCCGTCGGATACCGTCTCGTGCTGCCTATTCCGCCGCCAACGGCGTATCGATGAAGTAGAAATCGGGCAATGAAACGAGGTCGGCCAGGAACAAGCCGATATCGCGCTGCAGCTGCTCGAAACCTGCCTTCCTTTCGTAACTCTGTTCGTTGAGGTAAAGGCCGCGATTGACCTCGATCTGCAGGGCATGACATCGCTTGAGCGGGCTGCCGTAGTGTTCTGTGATATAGCCGCCGGCATAGGGTTTGTTATGCGCCACCAGGTAGCCCATCTCCCGCAAAAGGTGGATCGCCGAATTCGCCAGCTCCGGCGCACAGCTCGTGCCAAAGCGATCGCCGATGATGAAATCCGGACGCATGCCACTTTCGGGAAAGCGGATACCCGTCGGCATCGAATGGCAATCCACGAGGACGCCATAACCAAAACGCGCCCGCGTCGCGGCCAGCACGCCGCCGAGCATTGCGTGGTAAGGCTTGTAGATCGTGTCTATGCGATCGAGCGCTTCGGCAAGCGGCAGTTTTTGCGCATAGATTTCCTGCCCCTCGCCGACGAGGCGCGGAACCGTGCCAAGGCCGCCCGCAACACGCGCGGAACTGCTGTTGGCAAACGAAGGCAGGGGGTCGACGAACATCTTGGCGTCGAGCTCGTAGGGCTCGCGGTTCACGTCGAGATAGGCCCGCGGAAAGTGCGCCACCAAAAAAGGCGCACCCAGCATGACGGCTGAGGAAAACAACTGGTCTACGAAACAGTCTTCCGAGCGGCGGATCGTTTGAGGATCGAGTTGGGACTGCTGAAGGAAAGCCGGCGGATAGGATCGTCCACTGTGTGGCGAATTGAAAACGAACGGAATGCGCTGATCCGAGGGCTGTCGCAATTCAAACGGCCGATTATCGGGGAAGTCACGCTCGACGGTCATCGTTCACTTCAAGGTTTCGCTGCAAGGGCAGACGGACAGTGTATGGTGACACTCTAGTGCAAGTTATCTTCAGATGGAAATGATCAACAGCAATACGCAGCCAACTTTGTGGCTAATATGATCCACGCCTGCAGCAGGTGTCATATCGCGCGCAGACCGCCTCGACTTTTGGCCCGTTCGCCCTTATTTCTAGCAAATCATTCACGCGATCTTTACCAAAAAAGCGTTTTGTAAAAAGCAACAGGACGCGGGTTTAGGGATGATCCGGCGCTAGGGAATTCGGACGGACTGATGAAGAGAATCCTTCTTGCAGAAGATGATAATGATATGCGGCGCTTTCTGGTGAAAGCTTTGGAGAAGGCGGGCTATCACGTCACGCATTTCGACAATGGTGCGAGCGCCTATGACCGCCTGCGCGAAGAGCCGTTCTCGCTGCTTCTGACCGACATCGTCATGCCTGAAATGGACGGCATCGAACTGGCGCGGCGGGCATCGGAAATCGACCCGGACCTCAAGATCATGTTCATCACCGGCTTTGCCGCCGTGGCGCTCAATTCCGATTCGAAGGCGCCGAAAGACGCCAAAGTGCTTTCCAAGCCATTCCATCTGCGCGATCTCGTCAACGAAATCGAAAAAATGCTGGTTGCGGCCTGACGGGCCACCACATTCGTTCGTTCCAACAAAGAAAGCCTGATAAGTTCTCCTCACAGCTATTGACGGGGCCAATTCAATATGGTGTATGCGCCCCGTCAGATGGGCGTGTAGCTCAGCGGGAGAGCACTACGTTGACATCGTAGGGGTCACAGGTTCAATCCCTGTCACGCCCACCATCTGAACTTCAATGACAATTGCGATATTCCACGCTGTATGACAGCCCGCCCGGTCCAGTGCTGGCTTTCCAGATTGTTCTCATTTATGAGAGGCAATGGCTTGCTGATCGTTTGCTACCAGTTTGCCACGGGAAAAATCCACTCCAACACGAGGCCGAACGTCATTAACGTTTATTCGTTATAGGCCGTTCAAGGCAATGTTTGGAGTGCCGAAGAGGACCATTTTGCGTTGATTGGTTTCAAGACTGATTCGTTGCCTGCCGCATCGTCAGCCCTTCCCGCAAGCGCGCGGGATGAAAGTGCGGTCGTGGATGCTTCGAAGCTGATAGCGTTCTACCTTCCGCAGTTTCATAGAGTGCCGGAGAATTCTGAATGGTGGGGACCCGGCTTTACCGAATGGACAAATGTTGCGCGTGGCCGCCCGAATTTCGACGGGCACTATCAGCCGCACATTCCACGCGAACTCGGCTTCTACGACCTATCCCATACCGAAACACTGGCCGAGCAGGCGGAGCTGGCGCGGCAATATGGCATCCACGGATTTTGCTTCTACCATTATTGGTTCAGCGGACGACGAATCCTGGAACGGCCCGCGGAGAATTTCCTGAAGTCGGACATAGATATCAACTTCTGCCTCTGTTGGGCGAATGAGAACTGGACCCGCACTTGGGATGGCGACAACAGGAGCATTCTCCTCGAGCAAAAATATACCGATGCGGATGATGAAATCTTTATCGAAAGTCTGATCGATTATTTCAAAGACGACAGGTACATCAAGGTTGCCGGGAAACCTCTGCTCGTGGTGTACCACGCCAAGGAGATACCAAATCCAAAGAAGACATTTGGCGTATGGCGTGATCATGCGAGGCGGCATGGTTTTCCGGATCTGCACATCGCCGTTGTGGACTATTACGATATCTCAACGCCCGGCGAATGCGCGGCCGACGCGATGGTCGAGTTTCCCCCGCACAAGTTCATCGGCCCCCGAAGCCGGCCGGACAATCCGCCGACGATCACGAATTCCGATTTTGCCGGTCGTATTATCGACTACAGAAAGATGATCGCCCAAAGCGCAAACAGGCCGGTGCCGTCATTCACGCTTTATCGGGGGATCATCCCCAGTTGGGACAATACGGCGCGACGGCAAAACACGTCGACCACCATCGTGGGCTCAAGCCCGGCTCTTTATGGCGAATGGCTGCGCTATTTGCGAACATACACTCGTAACCAGTTTGGTAGCGAAGAGGATAACTTCCTTTTCATTAACGCGTGGAACGAGTGGGGCGAAGGCTGTCATCTCGAACCCGATCAAAAGTGGGGCCTCTCCTACCTTGAAGAGACGCTAAGGTCTTCATTTCGCAGCGGCGCATCGATAGACGCGGCACGCCAATCATTGCTTGAAAACCTGACCCAACTGTATCTGGAGACCAGCCCCAAGCAGAGTGCCGAAGAACTCAAGAAAGCCTTGATGGAATATAGGCCGCCGAGTCAGGCCGCTCGCAGACTATCAGGGATGCTGGCCAGATGGCCCTGGCTGCACCGCATGGCGAAAAGAATCTACTCGAGAACCGCCTACTGATCCCAGCCCGTGGCGCAAATCCACATCCGTCTATATGATGGGATTTCCTTAAGCGCTGATAGCCCGGCGATATGGCTCAGGAAATGGTGGGGGACGCATCATGGATTGGAACGAGCTTTCGGGACCGCAGTTGAAAATCCTGCGCGAAGCCATACTTCGCTCATTCCCAACCGTCGCGCGCTTTGACATGTTTCTTTCGGACGAACTGGACAAGCGTTCGGCTTCCACGGAAGTTGGACCAGGCAGCTACGAGCAGCAGATCCAGGCCTATCTGATCAACATTCAAGCTGAAGGGTGGACAGATAATCTCGTCGATGCCCTGCAAAGGCTCCGGGGCAGAAATCCCTGGGTGCAGCGCCTGCCCGATGCGATCCGCGCCGCCGGGACCTCGGCCCCCGAACGACTGGCTTCGCCCTCCATGCAACTGGAGAAGATCGTGCAAGGCGGCGGCTTCGCTGATCTCAGAATTTGGGCTCAATCGCTCGCCCTCGTCAGCGCAGCCACCTGCAGGATCGAGTTCCCGGCCGGGCAGCCCCAAGGCACCGGGATACTGGTTGCGCCGGATCTGGTCCTTACCAACTACCACGTCGTCAAAGGCCAGCTCAATCACCTGACAAGTTCCGCGGACATCGTTTGCCGCTTCGGCTATGCACGCGACGCCAATGGACTAGACGAAGGAACCGCCTACACACTTGCAAGCGGCGAAGCCTGGACGATTGCGAACAGTCCGTATGACGACGCCGACACGCGCGGGGTCGGCGTTGCAAACCCAACATCGCTCGACTACGCCTTGCTGCGCCTGAGCGCCCCTGTTGCGGATGCAAAGCCGATCAAGGTTGCTCAAAACACAGCTTTGCCGAATGCCGAATTGCCCGTGCTTATCGTGCAGCATCCGGCCGGAACACCGCAGGCGCTTGCAATCGGCAAGTCGCTCGGGGTCAATGAAAACGGTTCCCGCTTCCGCTATGACGCCGATACGCTCGGGGGTTCCTCCGGGTCCCCGGTGTTCAATCAGAGGCTGGAACTGGTTGCGCTCCACCATGCCGGCGATCCTCGTTCGGAGATCCGGGCCGCCTACAATCAGGGTATCCCGATCAGCATGATCGTCGGCTCACTGCAATCCAAGCAAGTCCCGCAGTTCTGGCAATAGAATCAACAGGTTGGCTATCCCATCGCCTCAGGGACGCGGGATCCCGACGAATACGGCACGCTTGCGATATCACGCTCGATCTCGGCAAGAACGACATCCGCAACGGCCTGGTGGGCGAGCTTGCAGAACATGGTTTCGGTGCTCTCGAAAGTTTTGTTCTCGAAGAGTTTGTTGACCGGCGCCCCACCCATGCACAGGTTGAAATAGGCGCAGCTTTCCTTGCACTTGCTCACGCCGGCATCGATACGCCGCCACATGGCGCGGAACGTCGGCGAAACAAGCATGCTGTCGAGTGTGGCGTCGGCAAGGTTCCCTATTGAGAAGTCCCCGAACGTGTCATCGACAAGTCCCGCAAGTTCCGGCGAAAACGTAAATAGTTCTCCTTTGGTGGATACTGTGACTATCCCGAAGGGCGCATTCTGCGAGTTGTAACGAAAATATCCGAACGCCGGGCTCTGCAGACAGGCAAGCAGATCCTCGCGCTCGCGGATCAGAACGGGCGGATTCGCGGCACGCGCCCGATCGAGGGTGCGCGCGAAAAAGCGCTTGAAGGCGCCCGCTGAACCTTCTTCTTCAAGCGTCGACGTCTGCACCGAGCCTTCTATTTCCTCGATATTAAACCCGACGTTGCGGATGTCTTCCGCCTCGAAGAAATCCATCAGTTCGTCCGCCGCATCAAGCGTCGCCCGGCCGACAACGCAGATGATGTGAAACGGCACGCCACGACGGCGAAGGAAGTCGATGCCGCGCATGACGCTGGCGTGCGTTCCCTTTCCGGATCTGGTCTTGCGCCGTGCATCGTGCAGCCGCGCGGTCCCGTCAAGACTGACGCCGACACGCATGCCGGTTTCAACGAAAAGATCACACCATTCGTCGTCAATCAGCATGCCGTTCGTCTGGATCGCGTGGGGGATCGACACGTCCGCAGGCGCAGCCTGCTGAAAGGCAGTGATGGCCCGCCTGTACCAGCTGGGCGAGACAACCAGCGGTTCGCCGGCGTGCCAGACAATGGTGAAGTCGGGGGCGTTAAGCCCCGCGCCAAAAACGAATTCGGCGGCGCGGCGCACTGTTTCGATTGACATCACCTCGCGGTCATTGCGGTGCGGCAGGTAACAATAATCGCAATTGATGTTGCAGAACGCCGTCGGTTGCATCACGAGCAGCCGTGTCGAGCCACGCAAAGACAGCGTGTTTAATAGTTCCGCCATCCGTTCAACCAGTTCGGGAAATTCCCGAAGTTGGGAAAGTTCTGCCACTGCGCGATTTGGACGCTGTCCGGCTTGGCGAGTTCCGGTTTCCCGATCGCTTTAAGATAATCGGAGCGTATCTGGTGCAGTCTGTCGATTGCCCGAAGGTTTTCTTCCGTCGCCGGCGATGCGGTGCCCGTCTGGGAGAGGCTGACGGCTGCCAATGCGGTCATTCCCAATGTACGGAGCTTATTCTTGTTTTTCATTCTGCAACTCCAGGCCACCCATTATCAGGTTTCTTTACGAACTCCTTGCACTCCGGAATTTCCTTGCACGTCTCTGGTATTCGATATCTGAGACCTGAGGCTTTTTGCAGCAACGCCTCGTCGGAATTCCGCCATCGCATGGCAAGAACTTTCGTCAGCGGCTCGGTGCCGACGAGATATTGCCACTTTCTTTGATCGATATCCTCGATCCACAGCCAGCCGCCCTGGATGCCGGCATCGATAATTTTAGGACCGGTATGCACGATCCGCGTCCGGACAGCGGGGCCGTCGCCCGGTTCCGGGTCGCCATTATCGCGATATTGTATCTCTATCGTGTTCTGGCATGGCCGCAGATCGTCCAGGCATTTCCTGCTGTCATATCCGGATCTATATACCACAAGTTGCTTGTCATTTGTATCGAGATTGACGGGACCCGTGTTGCAAACGCGGTAGGTCGGTCGCGTGTCCAGCCCTTTTCCGTTCACCCCACCTGAAGGATCCTTGTCCGCCATGTTGCTCTTGTAATGGTTAACCTTGTAAGCCGTGCAGACCTTGGAGCCCCTTACCACCTGACCTTGGCCAGTACCTGGTTCGAAGGGAATCGGATCCGCCAGGCCCGTTGTCGACCACAAATAGACGTCGGTCGGCTGACCATCGCGGTCTGGCCCGATTCTTGGAATCAGGAATCCTATGACGGCGCCCGAATGAATGAATTTCACGCTATTGGGATTTACAGCTTCGAGATTTCTCGTGAAATTGAAATTCTGGATCATCAGATTCATTCGCTCGCCGCTCTCGGACGAGCGGGGGCCGCGAATTCCGAGCGGCGTTGGCGCTTTCAACCGCTGCAAGCCAAGAAATGCGTCCCGCTGTTTGGGGTCGAATTCCGCGCCCTCGGGATACTTTATGTCCAGCCGGAAGAACCAGCTTTCATCTTGGGATCCGCATTCCAGTGTATTCACGATGGCGCGAGCGTCTCCCAGTTGTCTTTCGTCAAATCGTGACGCTACCTTGAAGTTTACCCCGCGCGCGTTCTGGCTGTCCTTCACCAGTTTGCAAACTGCATTTTCCGCTAGTCCTTCCGGCTGCTGAGTCTCGAAAGAAACCGTGAGATCAGCGCCGTAGATGGCGCGAGCTCCCTTGTCGATATTGCCGATCGTCCGGCGCAGAATTGACATCTGTTTCGCATCGAGATTGTCAGGGTCGTAATCCCGTTTTACCTTGTCGATCAGCCAGCTCAGCGCACGATCATCGACAGCGCTTCGGGGTGCGGTGGAATTGGCGATATCGTTGACGGCCAAGGCCAGATTGAGCTGTTTCGCCAGACCTGTGGCTTTGTCCGCCTCGCTGCTGGCGGCCCGCCAAAACATGATCGCAACCCCTGAAGCAGTAAGGGCAAAGGCAAGAAGGAAGAGGCCCACGACGGCACCACGCATGGCATATGTCTGGATCTTGCTCGACCACTTGCTGCCCCATTCCCGCCACTTGACTGCGTCGCGCCAAAGGTTGCCGATCCACGCGATGCGTTTCTCAGGCTCTGCCAGCGCTTGGCTGCTGTCCCCAATTGCTACCAGTTGCCGCTTCTTCTCAACCAGGACATCCCTTGCCCACTCGTAGCTGTAGCGCGAGTCATCCCCGAACAAGAGACGCAACGTTTCCTGACTTTCCGACGGGATGAGCGTATTGGCCGCCTCCCAATCCCTGTGCAGTTTCTTGTCGAGCCAGCTCCTGTTCTCGGTATCAGCTAAGGGAAGGTCCTGGACGGCGAGTTGGGCGAGCCGTTGCTCCAGGCGTTTCTGCAGTTCGAGATGCTGCTTGTACGCTGCCCAGTTGCGGATCAGGGACTCATGCGTCACATTGTAATCGACGGTCTGCTTGCCATCATCTAGGGAGGGCAGGAGTTCGACCAACCCGGCCTCGTCGAATTTCTGCAACGCGTTGTTGAGATAGGTGCGCAGATGGCCTTCGGCGGCCGGCGTGGTACCTAGCCGAACTGCACCAGCACTTGTCTTCATCATTTTGTCGACGGAAACGAACTTTCGGACAGCCTGGCCGCCATCGTCCAGTTGTGCGAGACAACACAACGCCACGGACAATATACCCTCGGCTTCGGATCGCAGTTGCGCCTGGCTGCCTTTGAAGCCCTGCTCTTCGGCCATTGCAGCCATGACTTCCTCAGCCTTGGCAAAGACGCCATCCGCGGCGGCGTTGAGGCAGCGGCCGAGCCGGCATATCTGTTCGTTGGAATTCCCCGATGTCCAGCCGGGAACCATAGCAAGATGTTGGGTGCCGATCTCGAAACGCGCAGCCTTGTCACGCTCGCGCCGAGCAATCCAGTCATCGGCCGCGCGTTCCCAGGCAAGCGGCAGAAAATGCTGCAGCAAGGGGAGCTTGTCGGCCTTGTGCTGAAGGGCCTCTCCAGCTTCGCGGTAGGCATCCTTCAACTCCTTGACTGCCTCAGTGGTATACGGCGCAAGGCGGGCTTCGGTTGACGTGTCGAGCGGCAGTTCCCAAAGCTTGGCGAGGCGGCGGGCAGGCTCGACAATTGCCGACTCGATGTCGTCGCCCGCCACCAGGTCGACCAGGTACATCGACGAGTTGATCACCTCCGACATGCCGGCATATTCGGAAAAGCGATGCAATTCCTCGCTGCGCATGGTGGCAACGGCAAAAAGGCATTCCGGCTTGTATTCGTGGATGTCGCGTAGCAGGCCGATCAATGCCTTGCGGCCATCGGCCTTGCATTCATTTCTGAATATTTCTTCGAACTGATCGATGTGAAGGAGAAGAAGCGGCTTGCCGCCACGCGAACCATAACTGGCAGCCGCGTCGAATTCAGCAAGCACATCGCTGACAAAATCGAACAATGCCCGGTTCGATATGGTGCCGTCGCTTGGCGATATCTCCCGGTCGAGCCAATGCTTGGCCGCCTGCTCGACCACATCCCGGCTCGCATTTTCCGGCCACTCCATGCCGAGTTCAAGCGCCGCGTCCCTGATTTTAGCACTGGCCACGCGTATCGAGGCCGCCTTTTCAGCGGCCGCACGCTCTGGGAAATCCCCCTTTGGTTCGGGATCGACGTCGGGATCGATATAAGCGAGGTTGATGATTGTCCGTAGCACATTCCAGAGGGCGACCTGCAATTGGCCGATAGGGTCTTTTTGCGGCCGCATCTCGGCGACATACCAGGCACCCCATTGATCCTTGAGCGGAATGCTGTCGAGTTCGGCGATAAGGCCGGCGCGGGTCAGCGATGACTTGCCGCTTCCGGAACCACCGACGACGAACGTCATGCGGCCTGAGCTTGTGGAGCCCGGGCCCTCGCGATTGGCGAAGAACTTCTTCAAATCCTGCTTTTGTGTTTCGCGGCCGCAGAAATACCGCGCAAGTTCCCTTCGAAAACTGCGCAGGCCGGGATATGGCGTCGTTATGAGGATGCCTGCGGCCTTGGCAAAGCACGATCTGTCCCCCGCCTGCCAGCGCCGGATGAAAATTTCAGCGTGTGTCGCTGGCATTTCCGTTTCTGCCTGACCTGGAGGAATGATGTTCATGAGCCGCTCCCCGCCCGCATTCTAATGGCTCATCAGGTCTTTGGCAGCATCTTTCAAATGATTGAGGTCATTGGGGTTGAATACGAGTTTGTTGTCTTCGCGCTTTATCTTGAGGAGGTTCCAGCGCCTGACCGACAGGCCCTCATCGAATTTCAGGCCATCGAACTTGTCGAAGTTCTGGAACAGCACTGCGATACGAAAGATCTTGGGTTCGCGCTCCGGGAAGTACTCGCCGACCAGCGTGTCGATCCTGGTATCCCAATCCTCGAAATGATTGATCGTATGCTGCCGGTCGCCCGGGCGCGTCCTCTGGTCATGGGCGGCCACAATGTTCAGCTGCGCGCGATTGAACCGCTTGACGCTTTCATCGAGGCTGTCGAGCGACACGGCGACGGTCTCGTATTCACCCTGCTTGACAACCGTCTTGCCCAGTTCCTGCAAGTTGGTCGAAAGCAGTTGGCGGTTGGGATCGCTGTCCGGAAGGTTCTCGAACCGCGTCCGCAACTTGCTTTCAAACAGTTCGTCGAAGCCGGCTAGTTTCGCCAGCTTAGCGCCTATATCCTCGGGCGGACCTGTCCAGGCGCATTCGACTTTCTGGTTGATCTCACTGCCGTCCCACCACTCACCTTCAGGCCGCCAGTATACGCGCTGGAATTTTCCGACGATATCGCGCCATATGCTTACGAGGTCCTCATCGCCATAGCCCAGTGCATTCATGAGCGGGAAGATCAATCCGTCCTTGAGTCCGGCCACGGTCGTGTTCTTGTCGGAGGCGGAGCGAACGAAGATCGGCGGATATTTGAACAATTCCGTGCGCTGCGGTTCGGTCAGTTTCCTGGTCACGCTCCAGCCATCTTCCCAATGCTGTACCCGTTCTGGGTTGTACCTGCGCAGATAATTGAACAACTCGACATCACCCGACTGGGAGCCTGCGCCGTTGGCATTCGGCGTAGGGCTTCCGAGCACCAGGACACTCGACTCCACGACCTGATCGTCTGCTTCGCCCAAGCTGAGAAACCGTTCCAGTTCGACTTTGGCATTTGCGCGATCAGCCTGATCATTCCTGAGTTCACGAACAAAAGTTGGCCTGTCATTGAAAGCCGGATTTTTAGCGCGATAGCGTTCTTTCCATTTGTTCCACCAATTGAGAACTTCCTCCTTTTCGTAGAGAAGCATGAACTTTTTTCGTGTCTCGGCAGGACCCTCACGCGATTTGAGCCAATCCTCGAAAGCATACGCGAACGTGGTGCCCTCCGCCGCGTCGGTGTCGTCCAGATCAAACGGCGTTACCACCGCCAGGAAACATTTGGACTGGCTGATCTGCTCCATCTTGAGTTCGGAGACCTTGGACCACAGGTCCGCCGTAAACGGATGATACTTTGCGAAATAATCAAACACATGTTCATCATCGCAATACTTGAAGGCAACTTCGCCTTGCTTGTATATTCTGAACCATTGAGGTTCATCAACGTCGACAGGATCCATCAGCGACTGGATTTGCGTGCAAATTCTTCGGCGCGTAGCCAGAAGCTTAAGCAGTTTTCCCAAAAGGTCCTGAGGAATAACTGTGTTGACGATGTAGTCCTGCAATGCCTCGTCGTAGGGTTGTTCTGTGTTCACCACGACAGTGGGCAGCGGCGCAAAGTCCTGATCGGAAAGGAACATTGATAAAAGGCTCAGGTTGGGAAAGGCCTGACCAATCGCAGATCTGAGCAATTTCTTCTCACTACCACTCAAGTCACTCACGCGAATGCCCCTCGGATATGAAGACCTCCAAGCGATCAAGATAGCATAAATTGTTTAAAGTTCACAGGAATACACCGCGTAGAGCTTAATTACTTGGAATTAACATACCTGCAGCAACTGTTGATTGCATCTGACTTACCGATCCTAAGTACACGATATTATTAAGCAAAATTGTTTTATCGCGGGTGATCTGGCTGTCGCCCGGCCTCAAGAGCTGCCGCATCGCGGGAACTTACCTCGATACAGTACAGGGTATGTGGTGGTGTTGCGACCCGCCATGCATCCTCTGGGAGCCGTCTTGGAGCTATGCACAGCATGGCTTGGTACATTTATCACGGTGGACTGAATATCAAAGGGTGGCGGTGACGGCACCACCATAGATAGACTAATTCCTTTGGAGCGGATGCCTTGAAACAAAGAAATTTCGCTTGATCGGGGGCAATTTTGTGGCAATATCATTTAATATTCGTCGCGTGACGACGACATGATCAAATAGAATTTAGATTATTTATAATATTTTCCAAAGTAACCAAAGAAATACTTTAGATAGCTTCTTATCACAATTGCTTGGAGTGGTGACAAGCATGCATGGCGGTAGCTGATCAGTATAGCGGAAATCGGCCACCGGAACCAAGGATCGGGAATCATCGAAGCCCTTCGACAGTCACAAGGGTTCGCCCGATTTTCGATAGCGACGCATGATTACTCTGGAGGATTACATGGCCGCCAATCTTCAGCTGCTCGATCTCACGGCTCTCGGAACAATCGGCGGCCTCACCCTGGCCACGACTGCGGTGACAAACGGCCTGTGGCGCTCGTTCGGATGGCAGCCGCGATGGCTTGGGCTGGTCGTGTCATTGGTGATCTGCGTGGCGACAGCCTTCTTCGCAGGAAATGTTGCGCCGGTCAGCATCTTCCTCGCCGTTCTGAATGCCTTCGTCGTCTACCTCGCTGCAGCCGGCACCAGCGGCGCCGGGGCGGCCATTCAGGGGGATCAAGGACAGGCCCCTGCAAACGAGGGACGAGAATTGCCTGGCATGGATGACGAGCCTCCTGACAGGCAGTTCCTGCGTTCATGGTTCTAAACGAGACGCGCTGTCCAAAAACATTGCACGCAGGATCTGCGAGCGGGTGGGGAAAATGGCAAATGCGGACGCCGACCGACTAAAAGATTATCTCGCACTCATCACCAGGAAACATGGTGGGATCGAGCCAATCAAAAACATGCTGGACGAGCGCGCCAGGGCCGGCGCGGGGTCGGGCCTTGAAAGCATATCCGACACAAATGACGATCTGAAGCTGGCGGTGTCCGGGCTCGAAGCCGTAGAGCTTGGCCGCGCGCCCTCGGAGGGTGAAATCTATGGCTTGGAGGCGATCATCCTTCCGGATTTGCGTCCCGCCATCGATATCGTCGACGACACATTCTCGGTCACGCATCCACTGTGGCGACGATTGTCTGAAGATGCCTCGATTCGCACCCGCATCGAGTCCGTCATTCCTTCAATCGGAAGAATAGAATTGCCTGGCAACAACAAGTATCCGTACGGTGGCACCGGTTTCGTCGTCGGCGACGGTCTGCTCATGACTAACAGGCATGTCGCCGAAATTTTTGCGCAAGGACTGGGCGACAGGAAACTGGCGTTTCTCGATGGGGCGAAGGCTGCGATCGACTTCAAGCATGAGCAAGGACGGCCTCCTGGCCCAATGCTGGATGTCGTGCGCGTCGTCATGATCCATCCTTTTTGGGATATGGCAATTCTCGCTGTCGATGGAATTCCGGATTCGGCGAAATCCCTCAGGCTGTCATTGAGCGACGCGCGCGATCTTGTCGGGCACGATATATTCGTCATTGGCTATCCGACGTTCGACCCACGCAATCCGTCAGATGTACAAGCGGACGTCATGGCCGGAAGATACGGCGTGAAGCGGCTGCAACCGGGCGAGCTCCAGGGCGGCATGAACACCGCCAGCTTCGGTAAGATGGTTCCGGCCGCAACGCACGACTGCTCCACGCTTGGCGGCAATTCCGGCTCGGCCGTTCTCGACCTCGACAATGGAGAGGTGCTTGCTCTCCATTTTGGCGGGGCCTACCAGAAACAAAACTACGCCGTGCCGGCTTTCGAGCTTGGGCGCGACAGCCGCGTGATTGCGACCGGGGTGCGCTTTGCAGGCAATCCGCCGGGAGGAACCAATGATTGGCCGGGCTGGTGGTCGCGAGCTGATGGTATGGAGGCTGTCGGAACGGGTTCCGCTCCGATAGCTGGCGTCGCCAAATCTCCGGCATCAAAAACGGGCGCCCGGATGGGGGCCGTCAAGATCGAGGCAGATCAGGGGGTGGCGCGCATCGAGGTGCCCTTGCGCATCACCATTTCCGTCGACATCGACAGTCCGATCGCAAGGTCGGTCACTGCAACCGAAATGCCTGAGGGGGAAGAAATCGAGGCGGCGCGCGAACCTTTCCGCGACACCGATTTTAGTACACGCAAGGGCTATGACCCCGGATTCCTGAACGATCCGAAGCAGGAGAATCTGCTTGCACACGTGGACGTTCCCATGCCCCTGCCCGCGGACCCCTCTGTCCTCGCCAAGGCGCGATCCGGCGAAGACATTCTCGACTATGAAAACTTTTCGATCCGAATGCATGCACAGCGGCGGATAGCTTTGATCACGGCATCCAACGTGACGAAGGCGCCCGAGCTGAAGCGGCCGGAACCCAATCGGGATTATACCCGCCGTGGTCTGTCGGGACTTGGAGAGAGCGACCAGGAACAATGGTTCCTTGATCCGCGTCTCGATGGCGCGTTTCAAATTCCCGACGTCTTTTTCACCAAGGATCGCAAGGCCTTCGACAAGGGTCATATCGTCCGGCGCGACGACGTTTCGTGGGGCAAGACCTACGATCAGCTCCGGCGGGCCAACGGCGATACCTATCACGTGACGAACTGTTCTCCCCAGGTTGCCGGTTTCAACAGGTCCGCAAGCGGCAAGGATAATTGGGGCGATCTCGAAAACCTGGTCCTTTCGGAAGCGGCGAACGAACGGCTTTGCGTCTTTGCGGGACCGGTTCTCGCGCTATCCGATGCGGTGTTCACGGGCGTTGGTGACGGGGGGGCCGTCTTGCGCGCCCGAATACCGTCGCGATACTGGAAGGTCATTGTCAGCCGGGTTGACGACGGAATCGCGGCCTATGGCTTCATGCTGGAGCAGGATCTGGCGGACGTGGATTTTGAATTCGCCGTGCCGGCTGAGTTCGTTCCGACAATGTATCCGATTGACGGTATCGAACGGATTTCAGGTGTTGTGTTTGCAGGCGCGGTCAAAGCAGCCGATCAGTATGAAACGGTCCGTGGTACCGAACTTGGCTTGCGCACTGGCACGCGGCGCAAGGCGCCGGCAGAGCCCGCAACCTTGCCTTCGAAGCCTCAGCAGCCGAAACAGCAGTAGGAGGGAATCGATGCCACGTTGTCCATTTGCGACCTGGAAGCCTATCAGCGGTTCATCCGGAACCTATACCGGCGGCCCGTTCAAGATCGTTCACCACACCACCGAGGGCAGCACCGCTCAAGGTGCGTTCGATGCCTTCAAGAAGCACCGCTCGGACCCCCACTTTACCGTCGATGCAACGACCATTTATCAGCATATTGATACCGGCAGCGCCTCGCGTGCGCTGAAAAACCTGCCCAATGGCGTGCAGACTAACCGCGACTCTGCCGTACAGATCGAGGTGGTAGGATTTGCGCACCGGCCCAAGACCCGGGCAACGCTTGAAAACGTGCGCAGACTTTGCCGCTGGATTGAAGCCACTCATTCCGTCCCCAAGGTCTGGCCCAACGGGCTACCCAAGCCTGCAGTCAACGGTCAGGACCCCGGCGGGCACAATCGCAATGCCACCAATTGGGACACGAAAGGTGGCCACTACGGCCACAGCAATGTTCCCGAGAACACGCACTGGGATCCGGCCTATACCAAACCCGAGGTCGATTTCCTTATGCTCGAGGGTACGGAGGGGCCTGAAACGGTCGAAGGCCTGGAGACGATCCCGTTCGACGATCCGGGCATGGCAAGAGATCATTCGCATATGCCTGATCACGCCGACCCACAGGGTACTTCGACCGAGATGCCGGCGGTGAGACGAAAGCCAGCGGCCAAGAAAAAGCCGCCAGTCAAGATCGACGAAAGTCCCACTGGAAGTGTCAAGACGACCGAGGCTCCCGCAGGCAAGAAGCGAAGTACGAAAGACACGACCCCGCACAAGATCGATTAATCGCATTGCGTGGAGCCTTTCTCGTTGGAACTGAAAGATTCGGGGATTTGCACCACCCAAGCGACGCACGCCTCGCAGATTGCCGCGACATGGCGATGATCCGTACCGCAGCACCCGCCTAGAACATGCACGCCAGGAAACGAGCGCGTCAGGTTGCGGAAAGCTTACGAGACAGGTTCTGGCTTTCCGCAGCTTCATCAAGCTCCTGTTCTCGCCTGGCACTTCGTTGTCGAGGCAAACCCGGACTGGTGCAGACTAACTACTGGCTGGCTGACGGAACGGTACTTGCTCCCTGCGTGATGACAATTGCGGCGTAACCAGCTATCGAACAGTTCGAAGACAGTTCGGAAAGCTGAAAGATCATGAAAGAAGCGATTACGCTCAAGCAATTGAAGGCAGCGGTTGGCACGGAGATCGGCTGCTCCGAATGGCGGGTAGTCAGCCAGGAGATGATCAACAAGTTCGCCGATGCCACCGATGACCACCAGTTCATCCACACAGATCCGGTGGCCGCAGCCGAAACCCCATTTGGCGGCACGATCGCCCACGGCTTCCTGACGATCTCGCTGCTGTCCACCCTGGCCTATGAAGCGCTACCAATGATCGAAGGCGCGACCATGGGCATCAATTACGGCTTCGACAAGGTTCGCTTTATGGCGCCAGTCAAATCGGGCAAGCGGGTTCGCGCCCATTTCAAACTGGTCGACGCCGATATCCGCCCCTCCGGCCGGGTCCTCAACAATTACGAAGTGACACTCGAGATCGAGAATTCGCTGAAACCTGCGCTCGTGGCGAACTGGCTTACCATTGCAGTGCTTGAGAGCCCACCGGAAATGGATTGAGCCTTCCGGCCTCATCGAGCGGCGCCGCGCTATCCTTGTAGGTCGTGACCAGATCCCTGAACGCAAAGGGTCCTTGCACATACATGCCAATGTCATACGGATTGCGGATTTGCGCGCCTTTCAGGAACAAGAGGTGCATCTTGAAGAAGTTCTTCCTGGCGCGCGCGTAGCGCCTGGCGCTGTGAATATGCTTGAAGCGAAGGCGCCGGATAATCGGCTCGGTACGTGGTTTGATGCCAAGCGCCGCCGCCGGGTTGGATTTGTAGAAATGAACGATATCGGTAATTGTCTGGAACTCCGCCCAGAGAACCGGGGTCTCCTGCATGACGGTCCGCACGTCCTCACGTAATCCGGTCGCGCGTGGATGAAAGGCGATCATAAGGAGGCAGGAGCCGGCAGCAAGCAGTGACACTGGCTTGCGCTTGAAGAGTTCGGGATTACCACGCCACACATCGGCGATAGCCTCCACCGCCGGAACGGTGCCAAGGCTGTGCCCGATAATCACGACTTCGTCCGCATCACTCGCCTTGAGTTTCGCCGCCAAATGGTCTGCAAATGCCTGACGGCGTTGCAACAGGGCGGGATTGCGCCGATGGATCCGATCGGAAGCCGCGGCCCAGTCGTCAAGCAGGTAGGAGAAGAACACTTTTTCACCCGGCCAGCGCACAAGCAGGCGTCCAATCAAAAGCGCAAACGGCATCGTCCAGACCAGATGAAGATTGTCGTTGCCGGAAAACAGCGGAAAAAGGCCAATGCCGATTGTGACCAGGGTGATGAAACAGGCAAAGGCGAACGGCCACATGAAAAAGATGCAGAAGCGCCAGCTGGTGCGCAGATAGCGCCAGAAGGTTCCGGTCAGCAGGATATCGAGGAAGGCCATCAGCCCTGTCGCAAAACGCGTTGCGACGTTACGCGATGCGTAAGCATCGAAAATGTCGGCGGTTCCGAACTGGCAGAATTCAGTTTCGGTTTGCCAGTCGGTGCCCTTGGTTTCGATCCGCATGGAAGCGACGTTCTGCCCTTCCGGGACCATCGGCCCGGCATGGGTCTTGGCATGCCAGAGACTGCTGAAATCGGCAGCGCTATTGAGATAGCGGCCACGCACCGCGACGGGATGCAACCCTTCATAACCTGTAAAGTTGATAACGAGGCGCTTTTTGACAGCCATCACAAATCTCTATGCGACGAGACGACGCGAATTGGCAGTCACCGGCATCTCTGGAGAACAAACGGCGCCGCATTCGTGGTCAGCCGTTCCATATCGGAGCACCGTTTACATGAAATTGTGCGGCCCGCACAACTGGAAGTTCTTACCGCAGGCCGCAACGCTCTGGCTACACCCCAACATCCCGCGCCGTTTCCTGAAGGAATGAGAAAGCGTAAGTCGAAAACGACCGCCAGCATTCGACCCTGAAGGCGTTCTCGGCGGTACGCCAAAGGACGATTTCGATCTTGCCGAGTACAGTTCGCGAAGCCGCACCGACAGGAAAGGCACGCGGCGAGACATCCTGCGGGCAGCCGCCATTGATAACGCCCTCGGCGCCTTTGCCCGAAACGATGATACCGACATTGCGATGCGAAACATCGACTGCCGAGTGAAGTACCTTCACCTTGTCAAGATCGGCGATCAGCGCGCTTTCCGCATCGTCGATAAGCAGCCATTCGTCGGGGCCGANNTCGGCCGCCAATCGAGGCAGTCGTCTTAGGCTTGGTCGGCAGGGTCAATCCCAGCGCCTTGGAAAGCGCAGGGAGCGCGTCCGCTTTGGCGCGAAGGGAAACGCGCGTTGCGTTGTCGGCGAGTGTCACCGATACGGACGCCGGACCGGAACGGCCAGTCTCCAGGGGATGCAATCGTTTTGCCTGGATCATCTCAACCATTTAAACGCTCTCCCTTTTCGTCGAAGAACACTGTCCCGGTAACTTCCACTTCAATGACTCCATTTGGCATCGGCACATGGAGCGTCTCGCCAAGACGCCTTGTTCCATCGACAACCAGTGCCAGAGCGATGGAACGGCCGCAGTTTTCCGACCAGTAAGAAGACGTCACATGACCGATCATCGTCATCGGGACCGGCTGGTTCGGATTGGCAACGATCTGCGCGCCCTCTTCCAGCACGACTTTTGGATCGACGGTCTTCAGCCCCACAAGCTGCTTGCGCCCATCCGCCACCAGGTCACGGCGCAGAAGACCGCGAATGCCGACATAGTCCGCCTTGTTCTTGCCGATGGCCCAGGTCAGCCCCGCATCCTGTGGCGTCACAGTGCCGTCCGTGTCCTGCCCGACAATGATGTAACCCTTCTCGGCGCGCAGTATGTGCATGGCCTCGGTGCCGTAAGGCGTCAGACCGAGCGGCTTGCCGCGTTCATGGATCGCTTCCCAGACCGCCTGACCGTAGTCCGCCGGAACGTTGATTTCGTAGCCGGTCTCGCCGGTAAACGACATGCGGAACAGACGTGTCGGGACGCCGCAGATCTTGCCTTCCCGTACACTCATATGCCGCATCGCCTCGTTGGACATGTCGATGCCCTCGACCAGCGGTGCAATGATTTCGCGTGCCTTTGGACCCTGCACGGCAATCACTGCCCATTGCTCGGTCGTCGAGGTCAGCCAGACATTCAAGTGCGGGAATTCCGTCTGAAGATAGTCCTCCATGTGGTTCATGACACGCGGCGCACCGCCCGTCGTCGTCGTCACATGGAAACGATCTTCGGCAAGTCTGCCGACGACGCCGTCGTCGTAGATGAACCCGTCCTCGCGCAACATGATGCCATAGCGCAAGCGCCCGATACCAAGCTTCTCCCACGGATTGGTGTAGAGAAGTTCGAGGAACCTGGCGGCATCCGGACCAACGACCTCGATCTTGCCAAGCGTCGAAGCATCGAAGATGCCCGCCTGATTGCGCACGGCTACGCACTCGCGGTTAACCGCCGCATGCATGTCTTCGCCGGCCTGCGGGTAATACCAGGCGCGTTTCCATTGCCCCACATCCTCGAAGGCGGCCCCTTGTGCCGCATGCCAGGCGTGCATCGGCGTGCGCCGCGTCGGATCGAAGAGATCATGGCGAGCATGGTTGACGATCGTGCCAAACGTTACCGGCGTAAAAGGCGCACGGAACGTTGTCAGGCCCACCGCTGGGATCGGCCGGTTCAGAGCTTCCGCGGCGATGGCAAGACCATGGAGATTGGACGTCTTGCCCTGGTCGGTCGCCATGCCAGTCGTGGTAAAGCGCTTCACATGCTCGATCGAGTGCATGCCCTCATGCACAGCGAGACGCACATCCTTGGCCGTCACGTCATTCTGAAAATCGACGAACGCCTTGACTGTCGTGTCGGCGCCGGCCCCGGGAGCCGAACCGATCATGCCGGCAATCCAACTGGTGCCACCTGTTGCGGTGAGCGATCCGGCGTTGCCCTTGGCAAAACCCGCCTCGCCCGCTGAGGCACTGCCAGATGAAACCGCTTCGTCCAACACGTCCTGCAGTCTGTCCGTGCCATTGCACGCACCCACGGAAACACAATCCTGAGCATAGGTACCGGGCAGGAAGCGTTCGTTTGCCGCATCCCAGGCTACCTTGCCGCGCGACTGTGAGAAGAGATGGACGGAAGGCGTCCAGCCGGCGGAAACGATGAGCGCATCGACGGAAACCTTGCGTTCGTTTCCACCCCTGTTCGGCTTGATCAGCATCGACGAAACGCGCCGCTTGCCGCCAGCGCTATAAACCGCATGTCCCGTTAGCACGTCGATGCCAAGCGATCGGGCTTCTTCTACGATTGGCGAAGTCGGATTGTCACGCGTATCGACGATAACCGGCACATCCACACCCGCCCGCTTCAAATCGATCGCGGCTGCATAGGCGGAATCATTGGCGGTGTAGACGCCGACCTTGCGGCCGATCGCGACACCGTAATGATTGAGGAACATCCGTGCGGCCGACGCGAGCATGATGCCCGGACGGTCGTTGTTGGCAAAGACCATGTGCCGCTCGATCGCGCCGGTGGCGAGCACGACCTTTCTTGCCCGGACCTGCCACAGGCGTTCGCGCGGCATGTCCGCGCCCGGCGTGCTCAAATGATCGCTGATCCGCTCGGCAAGTCCGACGAAGTTTTGCGCATAGTAGCCGAATGCCGTGGTGCGGGTCAGCACGGTGACATTGTCCATAGACCGCAGTCTGGCAACGGTCGCTGACGCCCATTCATAGCCGGGAACGCCATCGATCGTCACGTCGCTTTCATATCGAAGGGCACCACCAGCCTCTGTCTGCTCATCGCAAAGGATTACCTTGGCGCCGCAATTTGCGGCGCTGAGTGCTGCGGCAAGACCAGCGGCGCCGGCACCGACAACCAGGACATCGCAATGAGCAAAGCGGTTCGTGTAGCGGTCCGTATCCGGCTCGCCAGGAACCACGCCAAGACCGGCCGCGGCGCGGATTTTTGGCTCGTAGATGGTTTTCCAGGCGAATTTCGGCCACATGAAGGTCTTGTAGTAGAAGCCGGCCGGAAGCATCGGCGAAAAGACATCATTGATGGCGCCGACGTCGAAGGTCAGCGATGGCCAGCGGTTCTGCGACTTGACCTTGAGACCATCGTAAATCTCCTGAACCGTCGCCCGAACGTTCGGCTGCTTGCGCGATTTGTCACGTTCAACGTCAACCAGCGCATTCGGTTCTTCGCTGCCTGCGGAAAGAATCCCGCGCGGTCGATGGTATTTGAACGAGCGGCCCACGAGATGAATACCGTTGGCGAGCAGGGCGGACGCCAGTGTATCGCCCTCGAGACCCGTCAGGTTCTGGCCGTCG
Organism: Hyphomicrobiales bacterium; assembly: GCA_900473175.1. Taxonomy (GTDB): domain Bacteria; phylum Pseudomonadota; class Alphaproteobacteria; order Rhizobiales; family Rhizobiaceae; genus Phyllobacterium. The sequence goes on from UCKM01000015.1 coordinate 311,833, forward strand.
AAAGTGAACCGAACAGTTTTCGCCGGTGTCAGGCGGCCCGCCCCTGCGATGCGGTTGCTTCCGGAATGATTGGCAGTGCTCATCGGCCTACACCTCCGCTTTCTTGGCGCGAGGCGCGCGTTTCTGTTCGGGCTCGGCTGCGGTTTCCGCCGGAGTTGGCGCTTTAGCAACCAGCTGCTCGATGTTTGGCTTCGGCTCGCCCGCCTTGTAGACCGTCAGGAACTTGTCCGAAACGGAATCGCGCACTGCATTGAAGAAGCGTCCGCAGCCATGGATATGCCGCCAGCGTTCGAATTGCAGCCCCTTCGGGTTCTGCCGGAAATAGAGGAAAGCAGCAAAATCGTCGTCCGACTGATCGACGATGGGGGCCGCGCGAACCAGGTGCGCTTCACCCGCATTGCGGAATTCCAGTTCCGGGCGCTCTTCTTCACAGTAAGGGCATTTGATGAGAAGCATTGTATTCGTCTCGTTTCCAGATAATCAGTGCGCGACAGCGGCCGCTGCGGCCTCGTCGATCAGGCGGCCGCTGGTGAACCGCTCGATCGTGAACGGCGCATTGATACGGTGCGGTTCGTCACGGGCGATGGTGTGGGCAAACACATTTCCGGAGCCCGGGGTCGCCTTGAACCCGCCTGTTCCCCAGCCACAATTGACGAAGAGGCCCGGCACAGGGGTCTTGGCGAGGATAGGCGAGCGATCCGGCGTCACGTCGACGATACCGCCCCAGGAGCGCAACATCTTCAAGCGGGTCAGCACCGGGAACATCTCGCAGATCGCGTCGAGCGTGTGGTTGATAATGTGCAGCCCGCCGGTCTGCGAATAGGACGTATATTGGTCGGTTCCCGCGCCAATGACCATTTCGCCCTTGTCGGACTGGGAAATATAGGCATGAACCGTGTTCGACATGATCACGCAAGGGATCAGCGGCTTGACGGGCTCAGACACGAGTGCCTGCAGAGGATAGCTTTCGAGCGGCATGCGCACGCCGGCCATGTTCATGATGACTGATGTATGGCCGGCAGCCACCACCCCAACCTTTTTAGCATTGATCGGACCGCGGTTGGTGTCGACACCGACCACCGCGCCGTTCGGAGCCCGGCGAATGCCCGTGACTTCGCAGTTCTGGATGATGTGCACGCCCCGGTCGGCCGCGGCGCGGGCATAGCCCCAGGCCACCGCGTCATGTCGGGCAGTGCCGCCGCGCCGCTGCAGCGCTGCACCGATGATCGGATAGCGTGCATCGGCAGAGAGATTGATCGGCGGGCAGAATTCCTTGACCTGTTCGGGCGTCAGCCATTCATTGTCGATGCCATTCAGGCGGTTCGCATGGATATGGCGCTTGAATACCTGAACGTCGTGGATATTGTGCGCAAGCATCATCACTCCGCGCGCCGAATACATCACATTGTAGTTGAGGTCCTGGCTCAGCCCTTCCCAAAGCTTCACCGCATGCTCGTAAATCCCGGCCGATTCGTCATAGAGATAATTGGAACGGATGATGGTGGTGTTGCGGCCGGTATTGCCGCCGCCGAGCCAACCCTTCTCAAGCACGGCCACATTGGTGATGCCATGCTCCTTGGCAAGATAATAAGCCGTCGCCAAACCGTGACCGCCCGCGCCGACAATGATGACATCATATTCCGACTTCGGTTCAGGCGACGTCCATTGCTGTTCCCAGCCCTTGTGCGCACGCAGGGCTTCGCGGGCCAGAGCAAACACTGAATATTTCCGCATTACCTATTCCTTGGACCAGTTGGCATTCGCAGACCGATTGTTTAAAGATCTTTCACCGCTTTCCTGTTCAGAAATCGACATCGATTTTACGAACCGGACGCCTGTGTTTATGCATCAGTATCGCAAACGTCCAAAGGTCTTTTGCCATTTTGCGACGGAGATTGGCGCTCGATGCCGCGTTGATCCAAAAAAGCCGATCAAAGACCAAGCGATGGCAAGATTATCGGCCATTCTGCACAACAGCACCATGGACAACGATTCAACTTTCTGATAATGGCCACGGCAGTTTGCGATGGATGACCGTCGCGAAGTCAGGTTTGTTGTCCCGACCACAAGGATTGGGCGCAGCAGTCAGGCTCAACGAAATTCTAAGAGATACAGGATAAAACGTGCAGGTACTCGTACGCGAAAACAATGTTGATCAGGCTCTCCGCGTTCTGAAGAAGAAGATGCAGCGCGAAGGCATGTTCCGCGAAATGAAGATGCATGATCATTACGAGAAGCCCTCGATCAAGCGCGCTCGCCAAAAGGCGGAAGCAATCAGCCGCGCTCGCAAGCTTGCCCGCAAGCAGGCACAGCGTGAAGGCCTTCTGCCAATGCCAGCACGCAAGGCACCGGTCCGCGCTTCAGCGGCTCGTTGATCTGCATTCTATCGACGCCTTGACCCGATATCGGGGTGGAGTGGCTTGCGTCACGCCACCCCTTTTTCGTTTGGTGCCATCGGAGCAATAGAGCTTGCAAAGCTCTATTTTGTACGGGACACATGGAACATGACAGATTCAGCTCAGACGGCCTTCTATCGCGGAACGCGAGCCGCATCCAAATCGCTACGCTTCGGTGGACTTCTGATCGCATCGGTTCTCACATTGGCTGTCGCCGGGTGCCAGAGCACGTCGACCAAGGATATGACCGGCATCGACAAGGCGCAGGGTTCCACCGAGAACATCAGTTCACTGAATGATGTCATTCGCAACAATCCGAAGGATCCTGAAGCATACAACGTTCGTGGCTCCGCCTATGGGCGTGCCGGCAAGAACAGCGATGCGATCAAGGATTTCAACACGGCGTTGCAACTCAATCCAAATTTCTACCAGGCCTATGCCAACCGGGCCCTCGTCTATCGCAACATGGGCAACACCGCACAAGCGGTGGCTGATTACAGCAAGGCGATTCAGATCAATTCGCAATATGACGCTGCCTATATCGGTCGCGGCAACCTTTATCGCCAGGGCGGCCAGCTCGACCAGGCCATGAACGATTTCAACCAGGCCATTCAGCTCAACACCACTGATCCGCGCGCCTATCACAATCGCGGCTTGATCTATCAGGCCCGCAACCAGCACAAGCAGGCCATCGAAGACTTCTCGACAGCGATTTCGCTGCAGCCCGATGCGGCGGAGCCCTATAATGGCCGCGGCATTTCCTATGTCGCTCTCGGCGACGACGACAACGCCTTCGACGATTTCAACACGGCAATCAAGCTTGACGGCGACATTGCCGAAGGCTGGGCCAATCAGGCACTGATCTACGAGCATCGGGGCGACAAGGCGCGCGCGGCGAAATCCTATTCTCACGCGGTCCAGCTTGATCCGAACTACAAGCCCGCCGTCGATGGACTTGCGCGTACCCGCAAGTCCTGATGCGCAATGGGGAAGCGTGTTGCCGCACCCTCACGGTGAGCAACGTTGAATGCTCCCCAGCGCAAGATCTACACCTCTAGGCTAGTGCACTTTTAAAGCCAAAAGCCCGCCATTTCGGCGGGCTCTTCTTATTCACGTCAAATGCGCCTTAGTGGTCGAGCGCCTTGACGATGTTCTCCACCATCTTCTTGGCGTCGGCAAAGAGCATCATCGTATTGTCGCGGAAGAACAGCTCGTTCTCGACGCCGGCATAGCCGGAACCCATACCGCGCTTGATGAAGAGCACCGTTCCCGCCTTGTCGACATCAAGGATCGGCATGCCGAAGATCGGTGATTTGGGATCGGTCTTGGCCGCCGGATTGGTCACGTCATTGGCGCCGATAACGAAGGCAACGTCAGCCTGAGCAAATTCCGAGTTGATATCCTCGAGCTCGAATACTTCATCATAAGGCACGTTGGCTTCGGCCAGAAGCACGTTCATATGACCGGGCATGCGGCCAGCCACGGGATGGATTGCATATTTGATCTCAACGCCTTCCGCCTTCAGCTTGTCTGCCATTTCACGCAAGGCATGCTGCGCCTGCGCGACGGCCATGCCGTAGCCCGGCACGATGATGACCTTGGAGGCGTTCTTCATGATGAAGGCCGCATCGTCCGCCGAGCCCTGCTTGACGGGCCGCTGTTCGACTTCGCCGCCACCAGCTGCCGCCGTCTCGCCGCCGAAGCCGCCCAGAATGACCGAGATGAATGACCGGTTCATGCCCTTGCACATGATATAGGACAGGATCGCACCCGAGGATCCAACCAGCGCCCCGGTGATGATCAGGGCAAGGTTGCCGAGGGTGAAGCCGATGCCTGCCGCCGCCCAGCCCGAATAGGAGTTCAGCATCGACACGACCACCGGCATATCCGCGCCGCCGATCGGAACGATGATCAGTCCACCGAGGACCAGTGACAGGATGACGATCAGCCAGAACACGGCATGGCTCTCGGTCATGACCAGTGCAATGACCAGGAGCACGATAGCGACCAGCAGCGCGCCATTAAGGAAGTGGCGGCCGGGCAGCATGATCGGTTTGCCGGACATGCGTCCGTCGAGTTTCAGAAAGGCGATGATCGAGCCGGTGAAGGTAATGGCGCCGATGGCGACACCCAGCGACATTTCAACCAGCGCCTGCCCGTGGATGGTGCCGACTTCACCGATGCCGAAGGAGTCGGGCGAGTAGATCGCGCCCGCAGCAACCATGACCGCGGCAAGACCGACGAGCGAATGGAAGGCCGCCACGAGCTGCGGCATCGCGGTCATTGCAATGCGCTTGGCGATAAAGGCGCCAGCCGTGCCACCGATGGCGAGGCCGATCACGATCAGTCCCAGGCCCTTGAAGCTAGGCTCAGCCAAAGCAAGCGTGGTCAGGATCGAGATGCCCATACCGATCATGCCGTAATAGTTGCCCTGACGGCTGGTTGTCGGATGGGAGAGGCCGCGCAGCGCCAGGATGAACAGGACGCCCGAGACAAGGTAGAGAAAAGTTGCGAAATTCACGCTCATGCTCATGGCCTCACTTTTCTTTCTTCTTGTACATGGCGAGCATGCGGTGGGTAACGAGGAAGCCGCCGAAGATATTGACGCTGACGAGGACGAGCGCGATGAAGCCAAAACCAGTGGCCGCGCCGCTTGCCGATAAGCCGACCGCCAGCAGCGCACCGACGACGATCACCGAAGAAATCGCGTTCGTGACAGCCATGAGCGGCGTGTGCAGTGCTGGCGTTACCGACCAGACGACATAGTAGCCGACGAAAATCGACAGAACGAAGATGGCAAGGCGGAAGACAAAGGGATCGACCGCGCCGCCTGTAACTGCGTGGGCAGCAGCCCCAGCCGCCTCCGGCATGGTCTCAGCAGCCTGCCGAACCATCTCGGTGGCTTGGTTCAGAGTCTCTAGGGCCTTTTCAAGTGTAGCATCGGCCATCACGCCTCTCCTTCAGTCTTCTTGGGTGCAGCTTTCGGAGCCGCAGCCCTTTTTGGAGCTGCCTTCTTGGCTGCGGGCTTTGCCGAAGCGTCCTTTGCGGCGGGCGCTTTTGCCGGCGCGACCTTCCTGGCGGCAGGCTTGGCAGCCGGAGCTTCCGTCGCAGCACTTGCGACTTTGGCGAAATTGGGATGAACCACGGTGCCGCCACGCGTCAACATGGTTGCCTTGACCAGTTCATCATCGAGATTGATCTTGACCGTACTGCTGTCCTTGTCGACCATCGTTTCGAAGAACGCGACGAGGTTCTTGGCGTAGAGCTGCGATGCAGTGGCTGCAATGCGGCCAGCGACATTGAGATGGCCGACGATCTTGACGCCATCGACCTCAACGATCTGCCCAGCGACAGCGCCTTCGACATTTCCGCCGCGCTCGACCGCAAGGTCGATGATCACTGAACCCGGTCGCATGCGGGAATACATTTCCCGCGTCACTAGTCTCGGTGCCGGACGGCCCGGAATGAGCGCCGTCGTAATGACGATGTCCTGCTTGGCGATATGGTCGTTGACCAGCGCTGCCTGCTTCGCCTGATATTCCTTCGACATTTCCTTGGCGTAGCCGCCAGCGGTTTCTGCCGCCTTGAATTCCTCGTCCTCAACGGCAAGGAACTTGGCGCCAAGGGAAGCGACCTGCTCCTTGACGGCCGGGCGCACGTCCGTCGCGGTGACCACCGCACCAAGGCGGCGGGCCGTGGCGATGGCCTGGAGGCCGGCAACACCCACGCCCATCACGAACACCTTGGCTGCAGGCACGGTGCCTGCAGCCGTCATCATCATGGGAAGGGCGCGGTCATATTCCTCGGCGGCATCCACGATCGCCTGATAGCCTGCAAGGTTTGCCTGGCTGGAAAGGACGTCCATGACCTGCGCCCGGGTGATACGCGGCATGAATTCCATCGTGAAGGCAGTAACCCCCGCATCCGCCAGCTCCTTGACGGCAGCATCATTCCCGTATGGATCGAGCATGGCGATGAGAACAGCGCCTTGCTTGTAGGATTTGAGTTCGGACGATGCGGGACGGCGCACCTTCAGGATTACATCAGCGCTCTTGACGTCGGCAGCGTTGCCGATCTTTGCACCCGCGGCCTCGAATTCGCGATCCGGAATGCGCGACGCGTTGCCTGCGCCTTGTTCAACAACGACATTGAAGCCGAGACCCACCAGTTTCTTGACTGTCTCCACCGAGCCGCCAACGCGCGGCTCGTTAGCATCAGTCTCTTTCGGTATGAATAGTGTCTGAGCCAAGCTCGTCACCCCCCAAGCAAATTATCACAATAAAGACAGTGGTCGTGGACCAGTTCGCCTCTCCGCTTACGACGATTGGCAGCCCTGACACGCCCGGTTCTAACGAACGGCTTTGTTGAAACTATCCACCCGGTCTATGGATCGAGCCGGCTGGCGTTCTAAAGGAGAAACCAGGCAGCCCCGCAGATAACGAAGAATAGAACCAGCGCAGAGAAGAAACCGCCGGCGAAAAAGCCGAATGCCATGGCAACGACCAGCGCCAGGCAGGAAACAAAGCCCCATTTCGAAAGCGTGAGAAACAGATTGTAGGTTTTCTCGTGCTCCGCATAATCCATGGGGGCGCCCAGTTCAGCCGGGGTGGTGTCGTGATGTTCAGCCATCTTCAAACCTCTTGTAATCGACGTCGTAAAGGCAATAGCGAAAAGGCCGCATCAGTGCAATGCGCAGATAGTCGCTCTGCCAGCCATCAATTGATAAAAATCAGATATACAGATTCTTCTCCAAAAACCTGAATATCCATATTGGACTAGCTGAGAAGGTGCGGAAACGATCCGACGACGCCGATGATGATCAGATAAAGCGCAACGACGTAATTCAGTAGCCGCGGAGCGATCAGGATTATGATACCTGCAATAAGCGCAACGAGCGGTGCAATGGCAATTTGAGCAATCATCTTATGATATCCTCTTAGTGATTCATCCGCCGAAGCGGCGATATTTCAGTACGATAGGCTACTCGTTGCATTGTGGCGGTGGTAACCAAGATACAGGCCCGATCAGTGCAGTGACGGTGCCGGGCTGCTTGGCAATGCCAGCAATCGTTGCTTCATCGGGATATCGAGAAGCTTCACGATGTCGTCCGCTGGCATGGCGCCGCCATAAAGAAAGCCCTGCACATGTTCCGCGCCGACCAGTTGATTGATCAATTCCGATTGCGCGTTCGTTTCCAGTCCTTCAATTGTGACAGACAATCCCAGTTCGTGGGACATCTGCACAATGCCACGCAGGAGTTTCAAGGAGCGTCCTTCTGCGGCAATGTCCGTTATGAAGGATCGATCGATCTTCACCTTTGTAACCGGAAGGTCCTTCAGATAGCTCAAACTGGAATAGCCGGTTCCGAAATCATCGATCGCAACCTGGACGCCAAAGCCCTTGAGTTCAGCAAGAACGCTGCCGGTGGTCTCGCGATCCGTGATGAATGCGCCTTCGGTGACTTCCACCTCCAACAAATGCGGCGCAATGTCATGGCGCCTCAGTGTTGAATGAATAATTTCAACCATGTCCATGTTGCGCAGGTCATGGGACGAGAGATTGACCGAAACGCCAATACGGGACTCCCAACCTCTGCAATCCTTGACGGCCCGGTCGAGGACACTTCTCGTCAGATCAGAGATCAATCCCATTTCCTCGGCCATCGGAATGAACTCAGCCGGAGAAATCGGCCCGAACTCCGGATGATTCCAGCGGGAGAGCGCCTCGCATGCAGTCATGCGCAGCGTACGGATATTGATGATCGGCTGATAGGCAACCGATAGCGTGCCTTCGGCGATGGCCTTGCGCAGATCGGCTTTGAGCCGCTGTTTGCTTCGGAACGAATGGTCCATTGTCTGAACGAAGACCGCCCAATTCTTCTGGCTGGTCTTCTTGGCGACATCGAGCGCGAGATCGGCGTTCATGTGCATCACCGCGAGATCAAATTCCTTCGCCTCCACAATCGCAATTCCAGAATGTGCACCAGTCTCGATATCGTGACCGGCTATCAGATATTGCCCGGTAATGGCGTTCATTATGCGCTCGACACATCGCGTCGCGTCATCGCGCGACGGCGCGCAAAACAGCAGTACGAATTCGTCGCTGCCAAAGCGCGAAACCACCGGCTGACTTGCATCCACGGAAGAGAGGCGATCGGCGAAGGCCCGCAGCAGTTCATCACCGATGCGATGTCCGAACGTATCGTTGGTGCGCTTCAAGCCATCAATGTCGATAACCATCAGGATGATTTGGGCACCAGGCTGGACGTTGGCGGTGTAGGAGCTGGCAATCTCGGCGAACTGGCTGCGGTTGGGCAGGCCGGTCAGGCTGTCATACCGCGCCATCCTGTTGATTTGCGCCTCCGCATCCGCACGGCGCGTGACGTCCTGGATGACGAGGACCGTGCCATGTTGCGGATTTGGCGTTGCGGTGAACTCGTAGTGCCGCTTGGCGGGCGATTCAAATGTGTCGCGTTGTTTGGAACCCGCGAGAAGGTCGTGGATCTTGATCCGGAGCAATTTCAAGGTGGCAACGGGAAAGTAGGCCCTGATTTGCGCGAGGCGCAGCAGCGTTTCGAGCGATCGGCCCTGCAGCTGCTCGGGCCGATCGAATCCGATCATTTTCGCCGCCTTCATATTGGCGACGGTGATGATCTGATTGCTGTCGAACATCAGCAATCCTTGCGGCATGCCATTGAGCGCTGCGTCGAAATTGTCGGCAACGAGACCCAACTGCCGCTTCCCCAGAAGCGCATCAAAGAGCGAGCGGCGAAGGCTCGCGGCGATATCCACATTGCTCCAGAAGTACGGTAGTATCAGCAGCGCCAGCATCCAGTTATAGAACCCGCCCAACAGAACGAAGGTCACGAACAAAGGCGCCAGGATGCCGGCCGACATGCCCATCACGACTGTAGGCGAGACGTAGTTTCGCGTAACGAGTGCAACCATCGAGGCAACGACGATAACGACACTTGTGATCGCCGCCGAAGGGTCCGACATTGCGTAAATACTGACAAAGCACAGCATTCCGAGCATGATGCAGGTGGCCAAACCACCGGCAAGATAGCGCCATTCCCATTTCTTCAGCGTCGCCGCCGTCGCTTTCAACAGATTGGCGCGCTCGAAAGCATCGGCGTTCGCCACCCTGGCAAGAGCAACAACAAGGAAAGCAACCGCGAAGCCGAGATAGACCGCATGCTGGGTCTTCAGATAGATCATCAGGGTCGCGATGATCTGAACGACGGAGGTCCACCAGATCGCGTTCTTGTTCGCATAGAGTGTGCGAATGGAAATAAGCTCCAGCGACGTGCTCTCGTTGCGTCCAGTCTTCATCAATACGCCCGCAAAAAACTCAACCCGTAGTGGGATATGTCAACGATCAGTGGTGGGAACGCTAACGATGGGGCGGTTATAGATCGGACATCCAACCAAACCGTTTAAATCTTACGCTACTCAGCCTAAATCAAAAGAATTAGAAAACAGAATTACCAATTCCTAAAGACCGGACACTCAAACCTTTACCGGAAAACCAGCACCAGTTTACGCTGGGCAAACGGCAGTTGAATCAGGACTCTTGTCTGGATTGGGATCGTAGAACGGACCGACGACAAGCGGTTTGTCCGGCATGACCGATTGGTCGACATCCGAGATCATTTTCCGCTCCAACGTCTGCAGGATCGCCCCGCTCGGGTCCTCAAGACGCATTGTGACCTGGTATTCCCGGTTCGCTTTCACACATTTGATCGGAGGACTCTCGACGGTGATCTTGTCCATCATCGGCCATATTTTCTGTTTGACGACGAATGGGTCTCCCCCTGCGGGGTTCTCAAACGTGGTCTCAAGCATCGAGCCGTCTGGCAGGGGCCTGAGTTTTGCAAGCGTAAGAAGATAGGTCGCCTGGGCGATGCGGTAGTTGAAAACGAATATCTTCCCGGAAACATTCACATAATCGCCCTTGCCGGCATCGCGACAGGCGCTCATTCCAAGCGCCGCGAGGAGCACCGGAAACAGGACAATCAACCGAAATGGCAGCACACGTTCACACATGATTGCTTCCCGCCTGCTTTCCGTTGCGGTCATAGTAACGCCTGGCCTTGGCGCGATTTCCGCAGACACTCATATCGCACCAGCGCCGGCTGCGATTGCGGCTTTCATCATAGTAAAGCCAGTGACAATTCGGGCAAATCTTGATCCGCTCCAGCCGGGACGGCTCGAAGAGGCGCACGCCCGAAAGAAACGCGGCAGCAGCCAATGACAGTTGCCGCCCCACATTCGAGGCGTGCGGAAGCGTGAGCATCTGTTCACCCTTCCCGTCGCAGACAAGATCAGAACCGAGGCGCAAGAACGTCGACAATGGCTCGGACTTGAGACCGCCCTCATGGACTGCCGCCCGGAAAAGCCGGTTTATCGCCTCCCTGATATTAATGAGCTTTGTGACCTCGCTTTGCGACATCGGGGAATGGAACTCCACATTGCCCCACTCTCCTTTCCGGAAATCCGCTGCTGCAGCGGCAAAGCGCGGCACTTCTGCCCGATTGGAAAAACGATCCTGTGAACGTTCCGGCGCCTCGCGAAATACCACCGTATTGGCGAGATCAAGCGCCAGGACGCCACCACTGAACCTATGAGCATTCCAATCAAAAGTCATAGGGCAAATTCTAACTGGTAAATTCCGTTTTGCAAGTTAGAGTGAGCTAGGGTCTGGACCCTGGGTTCGAAAGTGGCAAATGGCGTATTTTCTGCAGCTTCTGCTCAATGGCATTCATAATGCTGCGCTTTATGCGCTGCTTGCCTATGGCTATGTGCTGATTCACGGCCTGACGCACCGGACCGACCTTTCCCTCGGGGCCATCTTTGCCTTCTCCGGACAGACATTCATTCTTGTGGCTGCGTTCGGATGGTCGGTTCTATGGATGACCCTGCCTGCCGCACTTTCCTTCGGGGCTCTGGTTGCCATCGCCTATATTGGTGCTGGCGGCTATGCCATAGCCAAACTCATCTATGCGCCACTTGACAAGGGAACGCGCAATACGATCCTCGTTGCAACGCTTGGGCTCAGCATCTTCCTGATGGAACTATCGCGCATCGCCGCCAATACACGCGATTATTGGCTGCCGCCGATGTTGGCGACACCAGTGCGACTGCTGGGAGGAGACGTTGGTATCAGCCTGACGCAAATGCAGCTGCTCAACATATTCATCGCGTTTGCGGTGATCGCAGCTGGAGAAACAATCATGCTACGAACACCGGCCGGCCGGATCTGGCGCGCTGTGAGCGACGAACCTTCAGCGACGGCTATGTGTGGCATCGATCCGAATCGGGTCAGGACACAGGCTATCCTCACCGCTTATGGTGTCTGCGCCCTGGCCGGATTCCTCGCGGCACTCTATTATGGCAATGTCAGTTTCAACACCGGCATGATCTTCGGTCTAAAGATCCTTTTCATCACCGCAGCGGGCGGGTTCTCCCGCCCGCTTTATGCGGCATGCGGCGCTGCCATCGTCGGCATGGTCGAATCGCTTTGGGGCGGCTATTTTTCAGTCCTATGGCGCGACGTGGCGGTGTTTTCATTGCTAGTCTTTGTTCTGGCGACACGGATGAATCCACAGGACCTGGAGCGGATCTAACGCCGGAACTCAACCCTGCAAGCTGTGCCCACCGTCGATAGTGATGACCGTCCCGGTGATGTAACTGCTGGCATCCGACGCCAGCATCAGCACAGCGCCGTCCACATCCTCCGGCTCGCCCAGGCGCCGCATCGGGTTCTTACCCTTTGGAAGCCCTTTGGCCGGCCCATACATGATCGTCGCATTAGGGCCTGTGGGAAACCAACCCGGTGCAATGGCATTGACCCGGATGCCATGAGAAGCCCATTCGAGGGCCAGCGAACGCGTCATCTGCGATATGGCGGCCCTCGACATCGCATAGGCTGACGATCCCTTCACCGGCGCGTCGGCGAGAATGCTCGAGAGATTGATGATAGAGCCGCCGATCCCCTTGGCGATCATGCGCTTGGCGGCTTCTTGTGCAACAAAGAATGCGCCCTCGACATTGACTTCGAAGATGTGTCGCAGTTGCTCCCGGCTCATGTCGAGCGCGCGTTCGATCCCCGCCACACCCGCATTGTTGAACAAGACGGTCACTGTACCGAAACGGCTCTCCGCTTCATCGAAGGCGCGCTCGACGTCCGCAGGCACGGTCACATCGGCGATGATGTTCATGACGTTGGGGCAAAGGTCATTCTTGGGGCCAGGCACGCGCGAAATCGAAACCACATTCGCCCCGTGGGTACTCAACACCTGCACCATCCGCAGACCCAGCCCCGACGCTCCACCGGTTACCGCAATGGTTTTTCCGGCAACGGAAATAGAAGAATCACCTGTCATTGAGCCGCCGATAAGCTTCGCACCTGATTGTATCTTCCACTGTTAGACTGCCCGCTGAGCCATGACAACAGGCAGTGCAATGATCAAGGCCATGGGTTGCCAAGACAAGAATGGGCAAAGCAAGGTACTAATCAATTCTGTTGATGGTTTCGGGTGGGGCTGGTACCAGTGCTTGGACATGGTCTCGTAAGGGCAAGCTGAATCAAGGCTGACACCGCAAAACCAACTGCGGGCGGCCGGTGCGACTCAGGCTGTCAGAATCTATGGGGAGGGAATAAATGTCGGCTTTGCTCGCTCTGTCGAGGACGATTGATCGCATCAACGAGTTCATCGGCCGTTATGTCGCCTGGCTCATCTTCCTGGCGGTCGTGGTCAGTGCAGGCAACGCCGTCATTCGCAAGGCGTTCAATATATCGTCCAATTCCTGGCTTGAACTGCAATGGTATCTTTTCGGCGGCGCTTTCATGCTGGCAGCCGCCTATACGCTGCAACAGAACGAGCATATCCGTATCGACATTGTTTACGGGGCATTCTCAAGGCGCGTGCAACACTGGATTGATCTACTCGGACATGTGTTCTTTCTCATGCCGTTTGTGATCCTGATGATCTTCTATTTCATTCCCTATGTCAGGCTTTCCTACAATAGCGGAGAAGTGTCGTCGAGCGCCGGTGGCCTCATTCTCTGGCCAGCCAAGTTGATTCTCCTCGTGGGCTTTCTGCTTCTCGGCATCCAGGGCATTTCTGAGATTGTCAAAAAGATCGCGGTGATCCGCGGCGACATGCCGGATCCCAATCCGCCGATGTCTCTTGAGGAATTGGCGGATCAGGAAGTGGCAGCCATCGCGGAGACGCGCAATGATTGAGTTTATCGCGCAAAATATGGCGCCGATCATGTTCGCTTCGCTGATAATCTTCCTGCTGATCGGCTATCCCGTCGCCTTCGCGCTTGCCGCCAATGGCCTGTTGTTCTTCTTTGTCGGGGTTGAATTGGCGCCGTACTCGAACGGCAGCATCACCCTTTCCTGGCCGCTCCTCTATGCACTGCCGGAACGGTTCTGGGGCACGATGGCCAATGAGACCCTGCTCGCCATTCCCTTCTTTACCTTCATGGGTATCATCCTCGAACGATCCGGCATGGCCGAGGATTTGCTCGATACGATTGGCCAGCTTTTCGGGCCCATCCGAGGCGGCCTCGCCTATGCCGTGATTTTTGTTGGCGCCCTGCTCGCAGCCACGACCGGTGTGGTTGCGGCCTCAGTGATCGCCATGGGGCTGATCTCGCTGCCCATCATGATGCGCTACGGTTATGACCGCCGCGTTGCCTCTGGCGTCATCGCAGCGTCCGGGACCCTTGCGCAGATCATCCCTCCGTCGCTGGTTCTCATCGTCCTCGCCGACCAGCTCGGTCGTTCGGTCGGCGACATGTACCATGGCGCCCTCATTCCCGGTTTGGTGCTGACCGGCCTTTACATGCTCTACGTTTTAATCATGACGTTCTGGAAGCGCGACTCGATGCCCGCCCTTCCCATCGAGGCCCGCACTTTGGGCTCCGGCGTTGCGTCCCTCATGGTCGCACTGGTAATTGCCGGCGCGGTGGCCTACGGCGGACATATCCTGCTTGGAGGAGTGAATTCCGATATCTGGGGCGCCAGCATCGGCATAGTTCTCATCTATGCATTTGCACTTGCTGACAGGAAATTCGGCCTCAACATGATGTCCCGCCTCGCCCAGCAGGTGATCATCGTGCTGATCCCGCCGCTTGCCCTGATTTTCCTCGTGCTCGGTACGATCTTTCTCGGCATAGCGACGCCGACGGAAGGTGGGGCGATGGGCGCGGTCGGCGCGCTTATAATGGCCGCCTCGAAGGGCCGTCTCAGCATGAGCGTTGTCAGTCAGGCGCTCGCCTCGACGACGCGGCTGTCATCCTTCGTGATGTTCATCCTGCTCGGAGCGCGCGTTTTCTCGCTGACCTTCTACGGCGTCAACGGCCATGTATGGGTCGAGCATCTTCTTGTCTCATTGCCGGGCGGCGAGGTCGGATTCCTGATCGCTGTCAATCTTCTCGTTTTCGTGCTGGCGTTCTTCCTGGACTTCTTTGAACTTGCCTTCATCATCGTGCCGTTGCTGGCCCCGGCCGCGGACAAGCTTGGCATCGATCTGATCTGGTTCGGGGTCCTTCTCGGGATCAACATGCAGACAAGCTTCATGCACCCGCCATTCGGCTTCGCCTTGTTCTATCTGCGTTCGGTCGCAGCCAAGGTGCCGTATCTGGACAAGGTCACCGGCAAGAAAATCCAGCCGATCACCACCGGCCAGATCTATTGGGGCGCGGTGCCCTTTGTCGGCATCCAGGTCGTGATGGTAGCGCTGACGATCATGTTCCCGCAAATGGTGATGCATTATAAGGGAAGCTGGCCGGTCGTCGATCCATCGCAGATCAAGATCGAGATTCCCGGCTTCGGCCAGGATAACGGGCTTGGCGGCGGATTGGGCGGGGGGCTTGGCGGACCAGCCAATGATCTCGGTTCGCCGCCCCTGGGCGGTCCTGCCCCCAACCCTGCAACACCGGCACAGCCGGCGGCGCCCGATCTCAGCCAACCGCCGAAGATGTAGCCCTATCTTCAACAAAAAACCCCGGCGCCTTGCGATACCGGGGTTTTGTTTGGTGAGCCTGAAGCCAAGTGCTTAGAGCTTGCCGCCGCGCTGCTGGATCATCATGAACGTATCGAACGAGTATTCGGCCACCTGAGCGTAGAGGAAATGCTCATTACGGAATGCCTTGATCGAATCCCAGATTTTCTTGAACGCCGGATTGGTGGCTTCCATTTCCGCATAGACCTGATTGGCGGCCTCGAAGCAGGCACTCATGATTTCGGGGCTGAACGGCCGCAATTGCGCACCGCCGGCGACAAGGCGCTTGATCGCGGCAGGATTAACCGAGTCGTATTTCTGCAGCATGTCGGCATCTGTTGCCTGCGCAGCGGTGCGGAACAGCGACTGATAGGCAGGCGGCAGCGAATCCCACTTCTCCTTGTTGACCATGAAGCTGACCGTCGGGCCACCTTCCCACCAACCGGGATAGTAGTAGAACGGTGCCACCTTCTGGAAGCCGAGCTTTTCGTCGTCATAGGGTCCGACCCATTCAGCAGCGTCGATCGTGCCTTTTTCGAGTGACGGATAGATATCGCCGCCGGCGATCTGCTGCGGTACCACACCGAGCTTCTCGAGGACCTTGCCGGCAAATCCGCCCACACGCATCTTTACGCCCTTGAGATCATCGACGGTCTTGATTTCCTTGCGGAACCAGCCACCCATCTGCACACCGGTGTTGCCGCCGGGATAGGCTTGGAGGCCCTGCTTGTTGAAGAACTCATTGAGGAGGTCGATACCACCCTGGTGATATTGCCAGGCATTCATGCCGCGCGCGTTCAATGCAAAAGGAACAGCTGCGCCCAAGGCCCAGGTGGGGTCCTTGCCCCAGTAATAATATGTGACGGTGTGGCAAAGCTCGACAGTCCCGGCAGCTGCAGCATCGGCCGCCTGCAGGCCCGGGACGATCTCACCGGCAGCAAACGGTTGAATGGTGAAGTTACCGTCGGTCGCCTCCCTCAGATATTTCGACAGGACTTCAGCGCCACCGTAAATCGTATCGAGCGATTTCGGGAATGATGACGCACAGCGCCAGGTAACTTTCGGTAATGACTGGGCGATGGCCGGTGCGGCGAGCGTGGTTGCTGCGGCAGCTCCCACACCTGCAAAACCCGCCTTTGTAATGAACGAACGACGATCCATTAATTCTCCTCCAAGAATATTGACGCTGAACACGGTCTCGATCACCGGACATTACCGTCCTGCTTCCCGATCCCGGCGACCAACATACACACTCGTCTATTCAAGTCTAGCGGACCGGAATACAAACCGTGCAGGGCATGGAAGTGGGCTGAATCACTCGCAGATTCATTGCGATAAGCGCCAACACATCAAATGTCGCAATATCCCGCCAGCCATTGGAAAAGCTGCTCATTTGCACTACATATGGGGCGATATCCTCATGGAGCAATACAATGCGGCAACCTCTCGTCGCCATCACATCCGACGTGCGCACATTTGAAAACTATACGTGGCACGCCGCGCCTGACCAGTATCTGGCAGCTGCCTACGATGCGGCCGGCGTCATTCCCCTCATCGTTCCTTCATTTGGCGCGGGTCTGGATATCGACGCCATTCTCGACGGCGTCGACGGCGTTCTGATTACCGGCTCAAAGTCCAATGTGCACCCCTCGCTCTATGGCGTTGAACCGAGTGAAGCCCACGAACCCTACGATCCGGCGCGGGACGCGACGTCCCTGCCGCTGATTCGGCGGGCCATCGAGCGAGGTATTCCGCTTCTGGCCATTTGCCGTGGCATTCAGGAACTCAACGTTGCGCTGGGCGGGACGCTGGCAACCGAGATACAGCAACTCGATGGGCGTATGGATCATCGTGCACCGCAGTCGGACCAACAGACGGAGCGATTCGCCATTCGTCACCCCGTGCGCATCAAGCCCGGCTCTTGCCTGGCCGACGTCATGCAGAGCGATACCATAGAGGTCAACTCGGTTCATCGGCAGGCAATCGACATGCCGTCGCCGCAGCTCGATATCGAGGCGGTGGCGAATGACGGAACCATTGAAGCTGTCTCGGTCAAGAACGCGCGCAGTTTCGCTGTCGGCGTTCAGTGGCACCCTGAGTACTGGGTGAAGAGCGATAGCGCTTCGCGCAAGATATTTGCCGCTTTCGGTGACGCGGCACGCGCCCACAAGGCCAGCCGTGAGCGGCTGCATGCGGCAGAGTAACTCGAAACTAGAGCGATTCCACACCTTCGGCTGACATGGACAGGATTACCGAGCGCGGTTCGACGCTGATATAGTCGAGCCCGTCGCCGGGGCTGAACTCCACGATCGTGCGGCCGAGATCGTCGGCAAGATCGATCGTTCCGTCCTCGTTATTGTGCCAAGTCCTGGCGTTCGCCAGTGGCGGGTAGAGCCCGGCACAGCTTTGGTCGATACCAAGGGCGTTATGGCCAGGCGTGCCGTTTTCTGCGGGATAAGCCTTGCATTTGGCGCCACCGCCCGGACCGCCAATGACGAATGTCGGGACATCGAAACTGGCATCTTCTGGGGTGATCGATGCGGTCGTGCTGGCATCGATTTCGGGTTCGCCACCCGACGTATATGTCGCGAAATCCAGAAACATGGCAATGATTGCCACAGCGCTCACAAGGCCGAGCCAGGCCGTGTTGGCCGGTTTCATGGCGTGCTCCACAGGTTGCTCTTCAGTGGAGCCTAGTCGCGTAGCGTTAACGAACCGTGAAATGTGCTTGCCACACGTCGATGGCTCAGCGTTCCTTTGGCCTTGAAGTGGATTGCCGGATACGCAATTCCGGCTTGATCAGTTCCTGACGCGCATGCGTGTCTGCACCATTGAGCTGATCGAGCAGCGCGCGGGCGGCGCGCTGGCCGACTTCGCGTTGGCCATTCCAAACCGTGGTCAGGGCTGGCGTTGCTATCGCCGCTTCCTCAAGATCGTCATAGCCGGTCACAGAAATATCGACCCCGGCAACCAGTCCGGCACGAGCAATGCCGTTCATCATGCCAATTGCCGCGAGATCATTCCAGCAGACGGCGGCCGTTGGATGGTCCTTCAAGGCGAGAAACTGTGGCGCGGCGTCAAATCCGGCTTGCTTGGTGCGTGGACCGGGAATGCGCCACTCCGGCTTCACCTCAAGTCCCGCCTTCTGCATCGCCTGAAGATAGCCCTCGTAGCGATCGCGGCCCGTCGAGGTCTGATCCGTCCCCCCGACCATCGCGATGCGGGTATGGCCCAATGAAATCAGATGGTTTGTGGCAAGCCCGATGCCGTACGAATCATCGCCGCGGAAAACCGGAACATTGGCATCCTTGACGCTGCGGGCGATCAGGACGACTGGCAAACCATTGTCTTCAGCCATGCGGATGTCTTCGGCGGGCGTTCCGATGGCGGGCGACATGATCACACCATCGCCACCCAGTTGCAGCACGGTGTCGATGAATGTCCGCTGCTTGTCGAGCTGGTCATAATGGTTGGAAAGGATGAAGGTCTGGCCGGAACGATCAAGCTCACCTTCAATGGCGCGCAAGATTTCGGCGAAGAACGGGTTCATAATGTCGTGGACGACGACGCCGACAATGCCCGAGCGCGAGGTGCGCAGGCTCGCCGCGCGCCGGTTGTAGATATAGCCAATGGCTCGAGCGTGTTCCTTGATCTTCTCACGCGTCTGGTCCGCCACCAGGGGACTGTCCCTGAGCGCCAGGGATACCGTTGCAGTGGACACCTTCAGCGCGTCGGCAATCGTCGATAGTTTGATCTTCTGCGCCAAAAAACCGCCTCCCGCCGTATCGTCGAACAAACCATATGATTGTTATCCGGCGTTATGCCATTGCCGCCGCATAAATCAAAGTTCTTTCGTTATTGAATCCGTCCAGCAATCTATCTGCTGAAGATCGGCAAGATTGAAATATCAACGGCGTAAGCGCAACTGGCGTTCGCGATGCACGATGTAAAGTCCGCTGCCGATAATGATCACCGCCCCGCAAAGTGTATAGACGTCGGGAAACTGGCCAAACACAAAATAACCGAAGGCCAGCATCCATATGATCTGCAGGAATGGATAAGGTGCGAGTGCCGCTGTCGTCGCTCTCCTGTAGGCGAGAATGATCAGATAATGTCCAAGCCCGCCAAAGAATCCAAGCATCAGCAAGAGCAGGATTTGAAACGGCGTTTGTGGAAGGACCGCCTGGGTGATTGCCGGGGCCATCAGGATCGCCGGGGCAAGGGCGGAAAAGAAGATCAGGCTCTCCGGCGATTCAGTCGCCGCCATTTTGCGCGTCAAAAGCACATAGAAGGAATAGCTGAGCATGGCGGTGATCGAATAGGGCAATCCAGGGTTGACGGTGCCGAATCCGGGGCGCGCAATAATTAAAACGCCGATGAATGCCACGATGATGGCAAGCCAGCGTCGCCAGCCGGCCCATTCCCCCAGGATCGGCCCAGCAAGTGCGGTAATCACCATCGGTGCCGCGAATGTGATGGTCATCGTCTCGGCGAGTTGCATGGTCTGCAAGGCGTAGAAATTGAAGTAGGTCGAACCGAACAGACATATCCCGCGAATGATCTGCATCGGCAGGCTGCGGGTTCTGAAAATGCGGGGGTCCGACCAGGGCCGGAAGAAGATCAACACCAGAAGCGTATGTTCAAGAAACCGCATCCAGGAGACGAATGCAGTAGGAACGCCGGAAAGGACAAGATATTTGGCGCTTGAGTCGAGACAGGAAAAGAGAAAGCCGGTCGCAAAAATGCAAAGAACCGCGGATAGCGGCGCAGAGTCCTGAGACGTGGAGGGACTTGAAGGCAAGTGGATGAACCAATCAGGCGGGCGGGAATGATCCGCATGATAACAAAATCAGATGCTTTGTAACCGCTCACCGCGGAAAACTTTCACGGACCGATTACTCGTCATCGGCGTCGTCGTCATCATGATCGTCATCCGGAGCGGTCTGGCGCAATTGTTCCGCCGCTGAAAGATTGACTTCAAGGCGCGACAGCATTTTTACGAATGCCTTGCGTTCCTTCTTGTCAAACCCCTTCATCGCATCCTTCTCGGTTTTCCGGATCGACTTTTCGATCGCCTTGATCGCTTCGTTGCCGGTATCCGTCAGGAAAATATGCGCCTGGCGCTGGTCCGTAACAGACCCTTGCTTCTTGACGAACCCTTGCGTTTGCAGGCGCGAGATCGTCTTGGTGATCGTTGGCGGCCGAACGCCAAGCCGTTTGGCAAGAATACTCGGCGAAAGACCGTCCTCATGTGCCAACTGCAGCATTACAGCATCCTGCCCGGCGTAAAATCCATGCCCGAGAAGTCGCATCGCCAGCGCCGTCCGGGTCAGGCGGGCGGTCGACTGTAGACGGTGAAGAATGAGGGGCTTACGATCCTTGACCATTCAAACTCCTGCTCGCTTTTGAGGCGTTGTCCCGTTGATAATAAGACGGCTAGCTCTGTTTGGTGGATAGCAATTAACAGACAAACCTTATTTACGCAGAATGGTCCGCGTCCGGCCACAAACCCGAAAGACCAAGAAGGCTCGTCAGGGTTGATCCTTGGCGCACTTTCGGTCCGGCAAATCCGCGTTACAATGGTTATATGACATTCTGATGAAATTTGCCGACGAATTGGTGCTCGACCAGAAATATGCCTCCGGTATGGGCGACGAATTGCTATTCATGGTGCATTCCCACTATGCGTTCCTATGGATATGATTGCGGCGTCAACCCATCCGATGAGCAGGACATGCCAGCAATATCAACCAGAACCATCGCCCTCCTGCCCCTTGGTGCATACGAGCAGCATGGCCCGCATTTACCTTTTGAGACCGATACGCTGATTGCCGATGGACTTGTCGCGCGGCTCAAGGACGCGCTTCCAGGCGCCCTCTCCATCAAATTCCTGCCTGTTGAGCCAGTGGGCTATTCCATCGAGCACATGGATATTGCCGGCACGAAAACGCTCGCCTTCGACGAGGCGGTGCACCGCTGGATCCGGCTTGGCGAGGGTCTTGCTCACCAGGGCCTGAGCAAGCTTGTCATCCTGAACGCCCACGGCGGTAATGCACCGCTGATGACGATTGTTGCCACCGAGCTGCGTATTCGTTTCAACATGCTTGCCGTGGCTACGAGTTGGACACGATTTGGGCTGCCGGAAGGCCTGATTTCGCCTGATGAGAAGGCGCTCGATATCCACGGCGGCTTCATTGAAACGTCCGTGATGCTGGCGCTATACCCGGAACGCGTCGATATGGAAAACGCCGGTAACTTCGATTCCAATCAGCGGCATTTTATTGAGATATTCAAGCATTTGCGTGCCTACGGTCCGCACGCCTTCGGCTGGAAAATGACAGATCTCAACCGCGAAGGTGTCGCAGGCGACGCGACGCGCGCCACTGCGGAAGCCGGCGAAGCGATCATCAGCCATAGCGTGAAGGGCATTATCGAGCTGCTTGAGGACGTCGACCGGTTTGATTGTTCTGTTCTGACCTAGCGTTTATGCTCAACCGGATTGAAGCACTCATTCATGCATTTGAACCGGATGGGTGTGGCAATATGTAATCTTATCACCTATATCGTGGTTCAATCCATCCCAAGAGGCACACGATGAGTGAAGCTCAAACGACATCCGCTGCCGTGGCAGCAACCGGGCCCGCAGCCCAGATTCCTGTAACCGTATTGACCGGCTATCTCGGCTCGGGAAAGACCACACTGCTGAACCGCATCCTGAGTGAAGACCATGGCAAGCGGTACGCCGTCATCGTTAACGAATTCGGCGAGATTGGCATCGACAACGACCTGATCGTCGAGTCCGATGAAGAAATCTACGAGATGAACAATGGCTGCATCTGCTGCACGGTCCGCGGCGACCTCATTCGCGTCGTTGAAGGCCTGATGCGCCGCCCCGGGCGTTTCGACGCCATCATCGTCGAGACGACCGGCCTTGCCGATCCTGTGCCGGTAGCTCAAACCTTCTTCATGGATGACGACGTTCGCAGCAAGACTGCGCTTGATGCCGTCGTCGCGCTTGTCGATGCCAAGCATCTGCCGCTGCGTTTGAAGGACAGCCGCGAAGCGGAAGACCAGATCGCCTTTGCCGATGTCGTGCTTTTAAACAAGACAGATCTCGTCTCGCCAGAGGAATTGGCGGCTGTCGAGGCAACGGTGCGCGCCATCAATCCGCATGCGGTTATCCATCGCACTGAACGCGCCGGCATTGACCTGTCGCGCGTTCTCGATCGCGGCGCGTTCGATCTGAAGCGGGCGCTGGAGAGCGATCCGCATTTCCTCGATCACGATCATCCTGATCATGCCTGCGGACCCGATTGTGAGCACGACCATGATCACCATGATCACCACGATCACGACCATGGCCACGAGCATCACCACCATCATGCCTCACCCATCCATGATGTAACCGTACAATCCGTTTCGCTCCGGACAGGTGAGCTCAGCGCCGACAAGTTCTTTCCGTGGATCCAGAAGATCACGCAGGAACAGGGACCGAATATCCTTCGCCTCAAAGGCATTCTGGCTTTCAAGGACGATCATGAACGCTACGTCATTCAAGGCGTTCACATGATCATCGAGGGCGATCATCAGCGCGCCTGGAAAGATGGCGAGAAGCATGAAAGCCGGCTTGTTTTCATCGGCCGTGAACTCGACCATGCCGCCCTCAAGGCGGGACTTGAAAGCTGCCTTGCCTGATGCCGACAGTTGCACCGCTTGATCTTGCCGGCCATTGCGTCGACGCGCGTTTTATCCGGGATGTTCCCTTCTTCGCGTTGGCGGACGGGACGATCCATCGCCTCGACAATGGCCACAAAGTTACAGAGGCCCATGACGGCCTCCTGTGCACCGCACCAACCATAGACGGTAAGTCACTGCTTACAGGCGGCGAAGATGGCCGCGTCTGCTCAACCGGTCTGGACGGCGTCGCGCAGGAACTGAACCTCATCCCTCGCAAGTGGATGACATCCCTTGCTGCCGCGCCCAATGGCGCGATCGCCTTTGCGTCAGGCCGCTCCGCCTGGGTTCGCTCCCCCGATGGATCTGTTCGCGAATTTCCGCATGAACGGAGCGTCGAGGGCGTCGCTTTTGCACCCAAAGGTCTGCGCCTGGGCGTGGCCCGCTATAATGGCGTGACGTTGCATTGGCCAGCAACCAATAGCGCGCCGACTGAACTCGAGTGGAAGGGCGCGCATGTTTCGGTGATTTTTTCGCCCGACAGTCGCTTCCTTGTCACCTCCATGCAGGAAAATGCCCTGCATGGCTGGCGCCTCGAAGACAACCGCCACATGCGCATGACCGGCTATCCGAACAAGGTAAAAAGCTGGTCCTGGAGTGCAAAAGGGAAATGGCTGGCCACATCCGGCGCACCGGCCGCCATTGTCTGGCCCTTTTCCGGCAAGGACGGCCCGATGGGCAAAGCGCCGCTCGAACTTGGAACGCGCGGCGACAGCCTTGTCACTGCCGTCGCCTGCCATCCGGTCGAGGACATCGTCGCGATTGGTTACTCGGACGGCATGATCCTCGTTGGTCGCTTCACTGACCAGAAAGAGGTATTGCTCCGCCGCCCCGGCAAGGGTGCGGTATCCTCGATGAATTGGGATAGCACCGGACATCGCCTGGTATTCGGCTCCGAGACTGGAGACTGCGGCGTGATCGATATTACCGGTTGATTGGTTCCCCCAAACGCACAAAACCCCGCTTGCGCGGGGTTTTGTGCTGGTTGCGATGGTTGGAGTTTGGTTGCGGGGACAGGCAATCACCGATATCGAAAGCCCCTGACGTGCATCATTTAGGTGGGATTGGATGACATGAATCTCGTTGCGGCCAGTGCCAAAGCTGCTCGATCACGATGTGAACTGCCACCATTTTTCGACTATGAGTGGACGATATTAGTGTGCAATCTAGGCGGCGCCGTTGGAAATTAGGTGTAGGCATGCACGCGCTGCTCTCACGACGCCATCTGTACCAACATTTCACTCTCCGCGCCTAGTTGAGATGATTCGTATACACAATGCTGCGCCTCGCTCGACCAGTGAGATAATGTTGGCAGTCGTCTACTACTTGCGACATCTCAACTTTTCGCTCTCGAGTGATATTTCCGCTACTCTGCAGATAAACCAGATAAACATCATCCATAGGCAACCCCATTGCAACTAGGTGGCAACAATCTTTCAACGACATAACTATAAGTTGTTATTGCTATTTAATATTTTTGATAAAAATTGGCCGATGAAGAGATATGTACTCGGCTTATGAAGCTATCTACGTGCGATATCACCAGAGAATAGATGACATCGCAAAGAAGATTAACGAAATAATCCATCATATGGATAGCAAATTTGGATTAGATATTAATATTTCTATGCGATCCAACGAGAAGGCGCTGCGGGGTCTATAAGGAATTGGATTGACGCTTTCAGGATTTGATTGCACGCTTGTTTGCGAGGGGATGCATTGGAGGGGGAACCCATGCGCGAGTTCGCTAGCCGCTCAAGTCTTACCGGGAATACGCTCACATTCGGCGATACTACCCTTCGTGGAACTCAACTCCTTGCATTCATAACGCCGTTCGCACTCGCAACCAATGGTTGTGTATGCACAGCAGACCCCGGCAGGCGCCTGTCTGGTGGAAAAGGTAAACCAGAACGGCCAACCGATCGGCAATCCGGATTGTCCTCAGGAGGGCGATCTCTTCCGTCTCGGCGGCAACAAGGACCTGCAGTTCTTCCTGGTTCGCAGCACCCGGCCGCGCATCGGCACGTTTTCACTGCAATCCCAGAACGGCCAGTTTGACACCGGCAAATTCCTACTCCCTGACGGCCAGATTCGGCCCTTCGTCTCCGACGCGTCGGGCCAAGAACCGCATAGCCTCTTTAACTATAACAGGTCGGATGTCGGTCCAACGCCGCCCTCACCGCCATCGCCGCCCTCACCGCCATCGCCGCCATCACCGCCATCACCGCCATCACCGCCATCGCCGCCATCGCCGCCATCACCGCCCTCACCTCCGATACCCGACGGTGGAGGTGGTGGAAATGGAGGCGGCGGCGGTACCGACATGACGATCCCTGTCGACCCTGGCACCGAGCAGGCTCTCCTTGGAACCAGCACGCTACCGATATTCGTGGAGCCCTATACCATCACGGAGCGCCTCGTCGACTGGGGATTCGATGGCACCCATCCGCCCAGTGGGCCGGATCAGAACCCCTATCGTGGATGGTTCCAGGGCACAGCACTCGGGTTCAGCGATTCCCTAAGGGACGGTGACGGTCACCTCGAACGGGGAATTTTCGGATTTGACATGGTGCAGCGACCCGACCTGATTCTCGGTATTGCCGGTGGCTATGAACATGGCAGTTCCGACGCCTTCGATGGCCAGGTCAACACAGATTTCGATGGCTACTTCGTCGGCCCCTTCCTGGCGTGGAAGCCCGACCCCCACGTCGTGCTCGACCTTTGGGCCGGCTACGCACAGGACGACGCCGACAGCGACATCGCCGGACTACAGAGCAGTTATAACGTTGATCGATTCTTCGTTTCGGCCAACGCCACCGGGCGGTGGTTTGTCGGCGAGACCGAGATTCGTCCCAAGCTCGAACTCTTCTACTCGTACGACGATACGTCATCCCACAGCTACAGTCCGACAGCCGGGACGGGCCTTCCTGACAACCTGAGGCTTGAGGTGCCTGCGTCGCACGACAACCTGTTCATCTCCACCCTATCCACCGAGGTGCGGCGGGAGTACCAGCTGTCCTCAGGGGTTCGGGTCGCGCCCTATGCCCGCATCGGCATGGACATCATGCTCGACCGTCCGAACAACGGCGACATTGTGAGTGGCGATCTCCGGTTTGTCTCAACCGCCTCGGTCACCGGCAATATCGCCGCTGGCATGGATGTGATGTTCTCGAACGGCACCCGGCTGGAGGGGCGGATTGGCTACACCAAGATCGGGGAGGACGACCTGGACGCCTATGGTGGACAGGTCGCCTTGACCATCCCGTTCTGAGTCCGCGGGCCACAAGCGGAAGGCAGGCCCGCCTGACAAATGTGCTTGCCCTGTATTCAGTCGGACCGAAGTTACTGCATTCAACGACCAGCTTCTCAAGCTTACCAGTGAAGCGGTTCGGTACCTGGTAGTCTTGCGTCACTGGCGCACCTGTGTCTTCACCGACGTCGAGTGTCTCGTCGGGCTAGTAGCGATTCGGCACCGCCTTATCGACACGGCCATCGGCAACCGATTTGCCGTCGACGAGCAAGACTCCCTTTTCGCCCTTTCCTGCTCCGCCACCAATGTTTGATGCTTAGCACGACCAAGACGGTTTCGGATACGACGCTTGCGAGCCCCATCGATCTGGAGGACGAGGAGCGACCGATCGCCAGGGAAGTTGAAGTCTTCGCGCCAGCGATATGCATGTTCGGCTTTGGAAGGAATTGTTTGGTTGCGGGGACAGGATTTGGCTTTATGTCCCGCTGCGTCGGCTGTGCCGCCTTGCGGGCCCCTGCTGCAGCCTCAACTGACCGGCCCTGCGGCAGATACGAACAAGCCCGGCGAACCGGGCTTTTCGTATCTGGTTGCGGGGACAGGATTTGAACCTGTGACCTTCAGGTTATGGTGAGCTTGCGAACGACGAGCTACCATCGCCAGCGAAGACGAAGTCTTCGCGCCAGCGATAGGATGTGTTGCTTATGCGAAGAAAGGGTTTGGTTGCGGGGACAG
>UCKM01000009.1 GCA_900473175.1 Hyphomicrobiales bacterium
GCGCTTCTCCTCGCATCTTTTTGCCGTTTCATGCGCCATTTCGACCCCATTTGTGAATTTGCGGCCTAGGCAAAGAAGTCCGCGATAAAGCGTTCATAGATGTGGGTCAGCGTTTCAAGATCGGCAATTTCCACCCGTTCATCAACCATATGCATCGTCTTGCCGACAAGGCCAAACTCGACCACGGGGCAATAATCCTTGATATAGCGCGCATCGGACGTGCCGCCCGAGGTCGAAAGCTGCGGGCGGGTTCCAGTCACATGTTCAACGGACGACGTCAAAGTGCCGATCAGTTTCTCGTCATGGGTCAGGAAAACGTGGCTTGGCCGGTTGCGCCAAAGAAGGTCATAGTTCACTGGCGATTTCTTGTCGGGGCGCAGCTTGCTGCGTCCCGACGCCTTGTCGAGCCGATTGTGGATTTCCGCCATGAGCGTCTCGTCGTTCCAAGCGTCGTTGTAGCGGACATTGAACGTCGCCGTGGCCTTGGCCGGAATAACGTTGAACGACGGATTGCCGACATCCACCGTGGTGATTTCGAGATTAGTGGCCTGGAAATTCTTCGTGCCTTCATCGAAGGCCGGATAGAGCAGGCTTTCCATAAGCGTCACCAGTCCGCGCACGGGGTTATCCGCATGATGCGGATAGGCGACGTGGCCCTGGATGCCGTTGACGGTAATGGTTCCCGACAGGGAACCGCGCCGTCCGACCTTGATCATGTCACCGAGCTTGTCCGGATTGGTCGGTTCACCAACGATGGCGGCGTCCCAGCTCTCGCCCTTCGCCTTTGCCCACTCCAGGAGCTTTGAGGTTCCATTGACCGACGGCCCCTCCTCGTCACCGGTGATGACGAAGGAAACGGAACCATTGAGGCCACCATTCTTCTCGATATGGCGCGCCACGGCGGCAATGAAACAGGCGATCCCGCCCTTCATGTCAACCGCGCCGCGCCCATACATCGCGCCATTGTGGATCGCCGCGGAAAAGGGAGGAAAGCTCCAGGCGGCTTCGTCGCCAACCGGCACGACATCGGTATGGCCGGCAAACATCAAATGCGGACCATTGCCGGAACGTCTTGCATAAAGGTTCTCCACATCGGGCGTGCCGTCCTCGCTGAAGATCGGTCGTTCGACGGCAAAGCCAAGCGGCGTCAGCATCGATTGAACAGCGGTCAGCGCACCAGCTTCCGCCGGCGTTACCGACGGGCATGCAATGAGTTGGGCAAGGTTTTGTACAGGATCGATCGAGGATTTCATGCAAAAAGCGATAATGGAAAAGCATGAGTCTGTCACGCACTGGATCGCAGCACCGGCATCTGATTAAATGCGGTTGGCAGATCAACCGGGGACAGCGCCATGGTCGCAAACGATATCCGTATTGTCATCGCTGGTGCCGGATCGATCGGTTGCTACGCAGGCGGCTGCCTCGCGGCGGCCGGCAAGGACGTTATCTTTCTGGTCAGGCCACGTGTCGAAGCAGTGCTTCGCGAACACGGCCTGAAAATCGTTGATCTGGATGGAACGGAAAAACTGGTCCCGCCCGAACGGTTGACCTTGGCGGTCGACCCCGCCGTCGCGTTCGACCGGGCAGACATCATCCTCGTTGCCGTGAAGAGCGGCGCGACCGAGGAGATGGCAAAACTCATCGCACACCACGCACCAACGACGGCAAATGTGGTGAGCCTGCAGAACGGCGTCAATAACGTCCAGGTTCTGCACCGGAATCTGCCGGCCGGCTTCACCGTTGTTTCCGGCATGGTGCCGTTCAACGTCGTTCAGTCCGAACCGGATATTATACCGCTGACAGTACGGCGCACGACTGAAGGTACGGTTCTTATCGACGACAAGTCGGGAGACCTCGCTGATGACCTTTCAGTATCTGGCTTCAATGTTCGTCACGATCAGGACATGCAGGGCGTGTTGTGGGGCAAGCTGTTGATGAATCTCAACAACGCGCCCAATGCCTTGTCCGATCTTCCACTTGCGACGCAGCTTTCCGATCGCAAATGGCGGCTGCTCCTCGCCGATCAAATGAGCGAGGGGATCAATGTCCTGAAGGCGAATGGAATCACGCCAGGAAAGATCCAGGGGATATCGCCTGCGCTATTGCCGTGGATCCTGCGCCTGCCGAACTTTCTCTTCCGTATCCTTGCCAGGAAGATGCTCAATATCGATCCGCGCGCACGATCGTCCATGTGGGAGGATTTATCACGCGGGCGCCCGACGGAAATCGACTATCTCCAAGGCGTCATCCTCGAACTGGCGGGTAAAAAGAACATCGACGCTCCTTTCACCCGGCGTATCGTCGCCAGCATCAAGCAGGCGGAAGGAAAGCCGCTCCGCTCACATACAGTCGAGGAAATCCGCAGTACCCGCCTTTGAGCCTTCTTGCCTGACTAATCGCGCAGCAGTTCGTTGATCGAGGTCTTCGACCGGGTCTTCTCGTCGACGCGCTTGACGATCACTGCGCAGTAGAGGCCTGGGCCAGGCTCGCCATTCGGCAGGGGCTTGCCGGGCAGAGAGCCGGCCACCACCACGGAATAGGGCGGCACTTCGCCGTAGAAAATCTCGCCAGTGGCCCGGTCGACGATCTTTGTCGACTTGCCGATGAACACGCCCATGCCAAGCACCGAGCCTTCGCGGACAATGCAACCCTCGACCACTTCCGACCGTGCGCCGATGAAGCAATTGTCCTCGATGATGGTGGGACCGGCTTGCATCGGTTCCAGAACGCCGCCGATGCCGACGCCTCCGGAAAGATGCACGTGCTTGCCGATCTGAGCGCACGATCCGACGCCCGCCCAGGTATCGACCATTGTGCCTTCATCGACATAGGCGCCGAGATTGACGAAGGACGGCATCAGAATGACGCCCGGCGCGATATAGGCCGAGCGGCGGACGATCGCGTTCGGAACGGTGCGGATACCAGCCTTGGCAAACTCGGTCGCGCCCCAGCCATCGAACTTGGAAGGCACCTTGTCCCACCAGGCCGCGCCCCCCGGGGCGCCCTCGATGATCCCCATTGGGTTGAGACGGAAAGACAGGAGGACAGCCCTCTTCAGCCATTGATTGACCTGCCAGTTGCCATCTGCCTGCTTCTGGGCGACCCGAACCTTACCGCTGTCCAGAAGCAACAGGGCTTCCTCAACGGCCTCGCGGATTTCGCCGCGTGTCTCGGTGCTGATTGAATCGCGCTCATCAAAGGCCTTGTCGATCGTCTTTTCGAGGCTGCTGAGATCGGGCTTGGACATTTTAAGGTCACTCCATTACACGGGCGGTTAAGGCCTACTAAGTTAAGTCTGTGAGAGGGTCAATCGCAGCGTTACCATGTTGGATGCCGAATGAATGTCTCAAAGCGTCACAAGCGTCCGCAGGAGGAGAAGTCAAATTGAATATTGATGAAAAAGACAGCTGGACGCCGTTTTCGCATTCTTCCGAAGCGGTTCGCCGCGTCGAATCAGCGCCAGAGACGCCGCAGACCCTGTCGGACACCTATCGGCTGGCCTTTGCCGACCCGGATTTCATGACCCGCCGGGAATTGCGCGCGGTGCGCCTGCAACTGGAACTGCTGAAGCCGGAGATGGCCCTCGCCGAGCGCGGTATCCGCTCCACGGTTGTGCTGTTCGGCGGCGCGCGTATACCAGAGCCGGGTGGTGCTGCCTGGGCCGCCAAGAATGCGACGCAGAAGAAAAATCTGGAGGCCAATTCACATTACTACGCCGAGGCGCGCAAATTCGCGCAACTTTGCGCCACCTACTCGTCGACGACCTATTATCGCGAGTTCGTCGTCGTTACCGGTGGCGGACCCGGCGTAATGGAAGCCGGCAATCGCGGCGCGGCAGATGTCGGCGCACCGACGATCGGCCTTAATATCGTTCTGCCGCACGAGCAGACGCCCAACCCCTATGTGACGCCGGACCTGTGCTTCAATTTCCACTATTTTGCCATCCGCAAGATGCACTTCCTGATGCGCGCCAAGGCCATGGCGATCTTCCCTGGCGGCTTCGGCACGATGGATGAGACCTTCGAGACACTTACGCTCATTCAGACCGGGCGGATGGAGCGCATCCCGTTTCTGCTGTTTGGCAAGTCCTTCTGGGAAAAGGCCATCGACTTCGATTTCCTCGCCGAACAAGGCGTGATCTCGCCGTCAGACCGCAAACTCATCACCTTTGTCGAAACGGCCGACGAAGCCTGGGACGTCATCAAGACCTTCTACGAGCTGGAGTAAGCCGGTCAGGCGGTTTCGCTCACATTGACCGGCCTTGGCAGGATCGAATTGAGGAACGAGGCAAGGTTGTCCGTGACATAGTCCACATGGTCCGTATTGCCGGGATCGCGTTCCCAAATCTCCGAATATGTCGGTTCGAAATTGTGCGGAACGATCAGAACCGTCGTCATCCCCAGGGCCTTGGGCACCACGAGATTGCGCGCCAGATCCTCGAACATCACACTGCTTGCCGCATCGATCTTGTGCATTCCGAGAAAACGGTCATAGGTCTCGCGCGCGGGCTTCGGCGTCAACTCTGCCGCCCTGATGTCAAAAATGTCGTCAAACTGCTCCAGGACGCCGAGCTGGCGGGCGGCCCGCTCGGCATGGCCGCGATCGCCATTGGTGAAGATGAACTTACGGCCGGCAAGCTGCTTGATGGCCGTGGCCAATGACGGGTCGGGCACCAGCCAGGAATAGTCGATGTCATGCACCTTCTGGAGAAAATCATCCGGATCGATGTCGTAGCGGTCCATCAAGCCTTTGAGGGTCGTGCCATAATCCTTGTAAAATCGCTTTTGCAGCTCGCGCGCATCCGTGTGCGACAGCTTCAGAAGATCCGCAACATAGCCCGTCATCTTCACATCGATCTGGGAAAACAGATTGGAATGATGCGGATAGAGCGTGTTGTCGAGGTCGAAGACCCAGTCGGTCACGTGGGCGAAATTCAGGGGATCAGGTTGGTTTGTCATATGCGCTTAAGGTTCCGCCGTTTCTCAAGAAAGCAAGAGCAGATGCGTTGCACCCTGCCCTTCCCCGAATCAATAGACGAAAAAAGTCCGAACTACGACCGTTTTAAATTTTCGGCTTCTTCGAATGGCGGCAGCCGGCTGACCCATCCGGCTGCCTACCAACATCATATGGTGACCGGATCGAGGGGCTCCGCGTCCTTCCAGCGCCCGATCAATGCCGGCATGTCGGCCTTCTCAAATGCATCACGCAGCGCCGCAAACGATGGCAGCACGAAATAGGCTCGCTGGAACTTGTCGATCTCGTAACCCGTGCGCATAACCGTCTTCAGATCGAACGGAACATGGTGGGCGTCCGGGCTCGTCACAGCAAACTGCAACTCGCTGAACGATGACATGAGCCCTGCCCCAAACGCCTTGAGAGGCGCCCCTTCCTCCTGCATCAGTCCGAACTCGGCCGTGTACCAGTAGAGCCGGGCGGCGAGCTGTTCGCCGCCCATGCGCGAGGCCGCGCCGCCCTTTACGCCGTAGAGCTGCATGAAATCGGCAAACACCGGCTGGCTGAGAATGGGCACGTGTCCAAAGAAATCGTGGAACATGTCGGGCTCGACAATATAGTCCAGTTCCTTCTTGCTCCGCAGCCAATTGGTTACCGGGAAGCGTTTATTCGCGAGATGGTCGAAGAATGGCTCGTTCGGGATCAGACCCGGCACAGCGACGATCTCCCAACCGGTCATTTTCCGCAACCGCTCGCTGACGTCATGGAAATCGGGAATTCGATCAAGCAATCCCAGCGCTTCAACGCCATCGAGATAGCTGTGATGGGCGAGCTTCGACGTGAGCTTTGTCTGACGGTCGCAAAGCGTGCGCCACACTTCCTGGTCTTCATTGGAATAATCATATTGCTGCTCGACGGTGAAGTCTTCGTTGCAAACCGTGTAATCGCCGCGCAGCCCTTGTTCGGCGCATTCGCGCGCATAGGCCTCAACACTGATCGTCATGACATCTCCTCCATTTTCGGATCGCTTAATGAGAGGATACGCCGGGGAAATGAGGGGATTTGACCTAAACAGCTCAATCAAGCAGAATAGCTAGTGAATTTTCATCGATTATGGAGGGATTTTGAGTGACTTTACCTCAACTGAATGAGTTCGAGATCAAGATGCTGCAGATTCTCCAAAATAACGGGCGTATTGCGATAACCGACCTCGCCCAGATGATCGGCCTCTCTGCCACGCCCTGCGCCCGCCGGTTCGACCAGCTGCAGGAAAGCGGCGTGATCAAGGGTTTTGGCGCTACGATCGACCGGCGGTCGATTGGGCTTATGGTTGAGGTTTTTATCCAGGTTCGGCTCAATACCCACAGCGACGACTCGCCGGAGCGTTTCATTGCCGAGATCCAACGGATGGACGAGGTTTCATCGTGCTGGACAATGACAGGTGAGCACGACTTCCTGCTGCATGTCATGGTGCCAACTGTGGACGACCTCAACGATTTTGTCATGCACAGGCTGATGCGGCTCAAGGGCGTGCGCGACGTGCACACCCAGCTTGTCCTGCAGAATATCAAGGGACCTGGGAAAATCCCGCTCGATCATCTGAAGCGGTGATCAGGGAACGATCAACGTTCCGGCACCGCGCTCGGTGAAGAGTTCGAGCAAAACCGAATGCGGCGTCTTGCCATTGAGGATAACGACACCCTCGACGCCGCGATTGATTGCGTCGATGCAGGTTTCGACCTTCGGGATCATGCCGCCGGAGATCGTGCCGTCCTTGATCAATGCAAGAGCCTGACCGACGGAAAGCTCCTTGATCAGCTCCTTGTTCTTGTCGAGAACACCTGGCACATCGGTCAGGAACAGCAGACGCGAGGCTGCGAGAGCGCCAGCGATCGCACCGGCAAACGTATCCGCATTGATATTGTAGGTGTGGCCGTCGCGACCGGGGGCCACGGGCGCGATCACCGGGATCATCTCGGAACGCGCAAGAAGATCGAGCAAAGTTCGGTCGATCTCCACTGGTTCACCGACGAAACCCAGATCGACGATCTTCTCGATATTGGAGTCCGGATCGATGACCGTCTTCTTCGCCTTCTCGGCAAAGACCATATTGCCATCCTTGCCGCAGAGGCCGATCGCCCATTCGCCTTCGGCGTTAATGAGGGCGACGATCTCCTTGTTGATGGACCCGGCAAGCACCATTTCGACGATTTCCAGTGTCTTCGCGTCGGTTACGCGAAGGCCGCCTTCGAACTTTGATTCAATGCCCATGCGCGAAAGCATCGAAGCGATCTGCGGACCGCCGCCATGGACCACGATCGGATTGATGCCGGACTGTTTCAACAGCGCGACATCGCGTGCAAATGCCTTGCCCAAGGCTGCATCGCCCATGGCATGACCGCCGTATTTCACGACAACCGTCTTGTTTTCATAACGCTGCATATAGGGCAGAGCCGCAGAGAGCAGGCTCGCCTGGATTTCGGCGGTTTGGTCGGCGTCGAATGTGGAGGACATCAATGCGCAAGCTCCGGCTTTGGAAGGACGTGGGTTCTTAACGCTAAAGACGCCGACGGGCAAACATGATTTAGGCTTCGGCCAACGTTTTTGGTCCCGGCCATTGACAGCACAACCAGCAGTTGGATTTAAATTACACAACCATAAGCTGGGAACGCCCGTCGCATGACGCCTGAAGGCATATCGGAGCTGATCTCACGCGTCTCCTTGCGAGACCGGACGGCTTTCGATGCTCTTTATGCCTCCACCAGCGCGAAACTCTTTGGCGTCTGTTGGCGTATCTTGGGTAACCGCACGGAGGCTGAAGACGCGCTGCAGGACATCTACGTCAAGATATGGAACAAGGCCGACCGATTTGCCGTGGCTGATACCAGCCCCATTTCGTGGTTGGTCGCGATTGCCCGCAATCACTGCATCGATGTGTTGCGGGCGCGCAAACCTGGGCCAGCCAATCTGGACGAGGCCGTCGATGTGATCGAACCATCACCAGATCCAGAGCAGTCCGCAGTTGCAATGGGCGAGGCGCGACGTATCAACGATTGCCTCGGCCAGTTGGAGCCGGCACGGGCTGATGCCGTTCGCGGCGCCTATCTGAATGGAGACAGTTATGAGGCACTGGCAAGCCGCCATAGGGTGCCGTTGAATACGATGAGGACCTGGTTGCGGCGCAGTCTGATGAAATTGAAGGAATGCCTGGAAGGATGAGCACGACACCACCCGATGACACTGTTCCGGACGGCGACGATCTCGTTGCCGCTGAATACGTGCTGGGCGTGCTCCCGATCGACGAGCGCCGCGACGTGGCGCGCCGGATTGAAACGGATAAGGATTTCGCGCGGCTTGTTGCCCGCTGGCAAGACCATTTCGATCCTTTGAATGATCAGTTCGAACCTGTATCGGCGCCGTACCACATCAAGGATCAGGTCGATCACCGGCTCTTTGGAACGGAAGCACCTCCGTTGCAAATGCCCTTGTGGAATAGCGTCATCTTCTGGCGAGGTCTCGCTTTTGCCGCCTTGGCGCTTGCCCTCATTGGCTTTGGCCGTGACATAATTCAGCGTCCCACACCTCCAATCCAGTTCGTCGCATCCATGGCAGCCGACGGCAGTCCAGTCCGCACCATGGCGATTTTCGACAATCAGACGCGAAAATTGAAGGTGACGGTGGTTGCCGGCGACATGCCGCAGGATCATTCGCTGGAGCTGTGGTTGATCGCGGGCAATGAATCGCCACTGTCGCTGGGGATCATGAAATCGCCGCAGGTGACGGAGTTCACGCTGCCGCAACCTGTCGCCGCCAAGTTGCAAAACGGTACGACGCTCGCTCTGACGGTTGAACCTGTCGGTGGTTCGCCAAGCGGCGCCCCGACGGGTGCCATCGTTGCCGCCGGCACGGTGCGCGGAATCTGAGCGATGCAAGAAAAAATGCATTCAGCTGAAACTTGAGGCTGCTGCCCCCCGTATCTCCCACTGACCTCAATTGAGGGAACACAACAGTGGAGATGAGATATGCTACGCAAGTCACTTAGTCTGTTCGCACTTTCGACGGTCCTGATTGCCGGAACTGCGCTCGCCAAGAATCCGACTGTGGGCGGTGCGCCCATGTATCCCAACAAGAATATCATCGAGAACGCGGTCAACTCGAAGGATCACACGACGCTGGTCGCAGCGGTCAAGGCCGCTGGCCTGGTGGGCACACTCGAAAGCAAGGGCCCCTTCACCGTATTCGCTCCGACAAACGAGGCATTCGCCGAATTGCCCAAGGGTACGGTCGAGACGCTGCTGAAGCCCGAAAACAAGGACAAGCTCGCCAAGATCCTGACCTGCCACGTGGTTGCCGCCGACGCATCGTCCAAGACCATCATGAAGATGATCGATGACGACAAGGGCGCGCACCCGGTCAAGACGGTTGGCGGTTGCGTCTGGACCGCCAAGTACAAGGGCAAAAACCTGACGCTGACCGACGAGAACGGCACGGTGGCCCATGTGACCATCGCGAATGTCAAACAGTCGAACGGTGTCATTCACGTGATCGACAAGGTTCTGTTGCCGAAGATGTAACCGGCAACCAACCGATGCGCAGACGGCATCTGCGCATTCTTGCCCCGTGTGATCCCCAGTCCCTGGGTCATACGGGGCCTTTTGTGAACGATGTTATTCTTCGAGAAGAAGAGCGATGGCGGCGCGCAATTCGTCAAGTCCCGCGTTCTTCTCGGACGAGGTCGCAAGGATCTCCGGATAGGCGGCAGCACGCTTCTTGATAGCCTGCGCCGTTTCTTCCATCAGACGCGGCACACCCGCAGCCTTGATCTTGTCGATCTTGGTGATCACGATCTGGTATGACACCGCCGCACGATCGAGCAGATCCAGCACCTCGGCATCGTTCTTCTTCACGCCGTGGCGTGCATCGATGAGCACGTAGACGCGTTTGAGCGTGGAGCGTCCTCGCAGATAATCAAAGACTAGCCGTGTCCAGGCATCGACCTGCTCCTTCGGCGCCTCGGCAAATCCATAGCCTGGCATATCGACGACGGCGATCGGCGGAAGATCGCCTCCTTCGCCCGAATGGCCATCAGGAATGAAATAGTTGAGTTCCTGCGTGCGGCCCGGCGTGTTCGACGTGCGAGCCAGCTTCTGGCCGAGAATTGCATTGATCAGCGACGACTTGCCGACGTTGGAGCGCCCGGCAAAGGCAATTTCAAGCGGCCCTTCGGGCGGCAGGAACTTCATCGAAGGGACGCCGCGAATGAAAACCCACGCCTGCGCGAAGAGCATCCTGCCCTTCTCGATCAGCTTGTTTGTCCTGTCCTCGGCTTCGGTCACGTTCTCTTCCGTCTCTTTTCTTGCTTATACTGCGCGACTGCAATCAATGTTTATCGGCGCCTTGTCAACCAGCCCAAAACAAAGCCCCCGGACGTGGCCGGGGGCTCTATGGCTTCGGGTGTGGACCGCTACTCGGCCGGCTTGGGCTTTTTCTTGAACATGCCGGCCAGATTGTCCCACAACTCGACCTTCACGCCTTGGCGTTTCATGATGATGCCCTGCTGAATGATCGACAGCGTATTGTTCCACGCCCAGTAGATGACCAGACCCGCCGGGAAGCTGGAAAGCATGAACGTGAAGATCAGCGGCATCCAGTTGAAGATCATCTGCTGCGTCGGATCTGGGGGCGTCGGATTCATCCGCATCTGCAGGAACATGGTTACGCCCATGATCAATGGCCAGACGCCGATCATCAGGAATGCCGGAACAGTCCAGGGGATGAGACCGAAGAGGTTGAACACCGACGTCGGATCCGGCGCCGCCAGATCCTGGATCCAGCCGAAGAACGGGGCATGGCGCATCTCGATGGTGACGTAAAGCACCTTGTAGAGCGCGAAGAACACCGGGATCTGGATGACGATCGGCCAGCACCCTGCGATCGGATTGATCTTCTCGGTCTTGTAGAGCTCCATCATCGCCTGTTGCTGCTTGACCTTGTCATCCGCATATTTCTCGCGGATTTCGGCCATCTTCGGCTGCACAAGCTTCATGCGCGCCATCGAAGCGTAGGACTTGTTGGCCAGCGGGAAGAACAGTGCCTTCAGCAGAACCGTGACGAGCAGGATCGCCACGCCGAAATTGCCGATGGCCTTGTAGAGCGTGTCGATGAGATAGAACATCGGTTTGGTGATGAAATAGAACCAGCCCCAATCGATCAAAAGATCGAACTGGCGGATGCCGCGTTCCTTTTCATAGGCGTTGATCGTGGCAACTTCCTTGGCTCCGGCAAAGAGCAGGTTTTCGATGGTTGCCGATTGGCCGGGTTCGATCGTGGTCGGGTCCGACAGGTAGTCGCTCTGATAACGCGGACGTCCATCAGAGAAATAGGACATGCGCGCCTGGAACGGCTTGGCGGAAGAAGGAACAAGGGTCGCCGCCCAATATTTGTCGGTGATGCCGATCCAGCCACCGGTCGTTGCTTTCGGCGGCGAGACTTCCTTGGCCTTTTCAATCGCCGCAAACTTGTATTCGACGAGTCCTTCGTCGCCGATGACGCCGATCGGACCCTCGTGCAGGACGTAGGTGCTCGGATGGAGCGGCTTCGAGAAGCGGGTGACACGGCCGTAGGACGCAAGTGATACCGGCGCGGCGGTGCTGTTGGTCACAGCATCCTTGACCGTGAACATATATCTGTCATCGACGCTGAACGTGCGCTTGAACGTCAAACCCTTGTCGTTGGTATAGGTAAGTGTCACCGGCGTCGATGGTGTCAGGACACTGTTGCCCTCGACGGTCCAGACCGTCTTGTCGTTGGGAACCGACCCCGTCAGTTCATTGCCGGTAAAGCCGAACTCGGCGAACTGGCCGTCGGCCATCTGCGCCGGGCTCAGAAGCTGGATGCTTGGCGAATTGTCATCGACCGTTTCGTGGTACTTCTTCAGCTGCAGATCATCGAGGCGGGCGCCGGTAAGGCTGATCGAGCCACCGAGACTTGGGGTATCGATCTTAATGCGGCTGGTCTGGCCGAGCGCGGCGGCGCGGGTGAGGCTGCCTGCCTGGGCGCCATCCTGCGACTGCCCTGGAATATTGGCTCCCGGCGTTGCCGGAGTCGACGATGGAAGGTTCTGCGCTGCCGTGGCGTCGGCTGGAGTTCCGGCTGGCGTGCTCGCCTGTCCGTCAACGCGCGTCTGTCCTTGCCGCGTGGCCTCGATCTGGGCCTGTTCGCGCTGCGCTTCGATCTTGGGGTTCATGTAGAACACCTGCCAAAGCGTCAGGATCACAATGGACAAGGCAATGGTTATAAGGAAATTACGATTCGTTTCCATTGTCAGTCCTTGGGGTCGGGTCCTGCTGCGCCGTCAAGGCTTCGTCGAACGCCGTGTCTGTGTTTTCTTGGAAACCCGTTTCGAGAGTTCCCGGGTCAGGTCCGCAAACGGCGCGTTGAGCGCGTCACGGCGAGCCACGATCACATAGTCGGTTCCCGTAGCCATG
Organism: Hyphomicrobiales bacterium; assembly: GCA_900473175.1. Classification (GTDB taxonomy): domain Bacteria; phylum Pseudomonadota; class Alphaproteobacteria; order Rhizobiales; family Rhizobiaceae; genus Phyllobacterium. The sequence goes on from UCKM01000009.1 coordinate 12,441, forward strand.
TCATCTGCAACATTGACGCGCACGGCCTCTTTGAGCCGGCGCTTGATGCGGTTGCGGATAACGGCATTGCCGTTCTTCTTTGTGACCGTGAAACCAACGCGGGGCGGACCATCCTGGTCCTCCCGCTCCTTGACCTCGATCAGGAAATACGCGCCGCGGCGCTTTTCCCCGTTCCGAACAGTCAAAAACTCCGCTCTCTTGCGAAGGCGGAGTGGTTTTTGCTCATTCATTCTGTAGTGCCAACTTTGGCCAACCGCACGAACCCGCGCGGCCCGCCTTATGCCGACAGCCGCTTGCGACCGCGAGCGCGACGCGCTGCAATTACCTTGCGGCCGCCTGCCGTTGCCATGCGGGCGCGAAACCCGTGACGTCGTGCGCGGACAAGTTTGGATGGCTGATAAGTACGCTTCATTTGTTAAATACCGCGGTGTGCGGCCCTTCTTGTGGTCTGTTCTTGACAGGAGCATATCAGGACCGCCAATGGCGCATAGAAACACGCCGCCGGGGCGGTCAACCCGGACGTGCGCGGCTTATAGAGGCATGATGCCGATAAGTCAATTGATTGACGCGATTCAAAAATAGGCAAAATCAGGCAACTGATTTATTGTGCCGACGGCGTAACTGACCTACATCGGGTGTCGATGGAGCTTGTATGACGGCCACGCAGCAAAAGCCAGACCAATCCCGCATGCTTCCGCATGCCGGACGGCGTTTGCCGGTGCTGAAACGCCTGTCTGGCAAGCTGTTGCGCCTGACGCTGCTGTTCGGGCTCCTCGCCGAAGTCATGATCTTCGTGCCGACGATGGCCGACATGCGCATGCGCTGGCTCTCCGATCGGCTGAACACCGTCGCCGCTGCCAGCGTCGTGCTTGCGGCAAGCGATGCCAAGGACGTTCCCCAATCGGTGCAGGACGACGTGCTCCTCGCGACGGGCACGAAGGCAATTGCGTTGCGCGAAAAGGGTGCATCGCGCCTCCTTGCCGTGTCGGAGATGCCCTCGAAGGTCGATCGCCACGTCGATATCACCGTAACCGACCCGATCACCGTGATCCGCGACGCTTTCGATACGCTGATCAATGGCGGCAATCGGGTAATCCGGGTCTATGGCCCAATCGGCGACACTGGCAAGGTCATCGAATTGCTGACATCGGATAAGCCGTTGCGCAACGCGATGCTGCGCTATGCGCGCAATGTGGCGCTCATTTCCCTGTTCATCTCTACCATTACCGCCGGCCTCGTTTTCCTTGCCATCAGCCGGCTGCTCATCCGGCCGATCCAGCGCATGAGCGCGAACATGCTGGCGTTTGCCCAGTCGCCCGATGATCCGCTGCGGATCATCACGCCCGAGGAGCGCGAAGATGAGCTTGGCATAGCCCAGCGTGAGCTGGCCGACATGCAGCGCCAATTACAGCGGACGTTGTCGGAGCAGAAACACCTCGCCGATCTCGGACTGGCGGTATCCAAGATCAATCACGACATGCGCAATATTCTGGCCTCGGCCCAACTCATGTCGGATCATCTCGCCAATACCAGCGACCCGGCGATTCAGCGCTTCGTGCCGAAGCTGGTGCGCACCATCGACCGTGCGATCAATTATTCGCAGACCGTACTCGCCTATGGGGGTACGCAGGAAGCACCGCCGCAGCGGCGGCGGGTAAAGCTGCGCACACTGGTCAGCGATGTCGAGGAGATGCTCAATCTCGACGCAAAATCCGGCATCGAATTCAACAATCATGTGCCGGAGTCCTTTGAGATCGACGCCGATCCCGATCAGTTCTTCCGGATCATCCTCAACCTGTGCCGCAATTCGGTTCAGGCAATGACAGGCGATACGCGGGGCGATGCGTCTGTCATCAAGCGATTGACCATCACGGCCGGGCAGATCGGCACGACGTCAATCATCGGCGTCGAGGATACAGGACCGGGATTGCCGCCAAAGGCCCGGGAGAATCTGTTCACCGCATTCAAGGGCGCGGCCCGCTCCGGCGGCACGGGGCTCGGCCTTGCGATAGTGCACGAGTTGGTAAGGGCGCATGGGGGAACGATTGAATTACGCGACAGTGAAGGAGCGGGGGCGAGCTTCGAGATCCGCATTCCAGACCAGCCGATTTCTCTCGCCGAATGGCGCTCGCGCCGGGATTCAATGCCCTGACATGAATCGCCGCAATGGCTGAGTACCTTCCCACTTACTGGCCGCAAATCCTCTTCGTACTGTCGATCGTCCTCGGCGTTCCGGCAGCCATTCATGCAACAATGTCCAAGGAAGAGGTGCGGGCGGCCATTGGGTGGGTCGGCGTGATCATCCTTTCGCCGGTAATCGGCGCCGTCATCTATGCCGTCGCCGGGATCAATCGCATCAGGCGCTCGTCAATCTCATCGCAACGCGAATTCCTGCATGAGATAGGCCAGGACCATTTCATGCGCTTCCACGCGCGTGAGGGAAATGTACTCGCATATTTCGACAAGCGCTTTGCCGCGATGAAGACCCTTGGCGACCGGGTGAGCCGATGCCGGCTTACGACCGGCAACAGCATCGCGATGCTGCAGGGTGGCGACAGCGCCTACCACGCCATGCTCACGGAAATTGACGCCGCACAACGCAGCATCCTTCTTGAAACCTATATCTTCGACCGCGACAAGATCGGCTATCGTTTCGCCGACGCGCTCATCGCAGCGGCAAAGCGCGGCGTCGAGGTCAGAGTGCTGATCGATGCGGTAGGCGCCCGCTACTCCATCCCGAGCATTGTCGGCCATCTTGCCAAGGGCGGCGTCGATGTCGACGTGTTCAATGGCAACATCATCGTGGGGTTGCGCCTGCCATACGCAAATCTTCGAACGCATAGAAAGATTCTGGTTGTAGATGGAAAGGTCGCCTTCACTGGCGGCATGAATATTCGCGCCGGATTTTCTGAGGAAATCTCAGGCAAGGACCATGCGCGCGATACGCATTTTCGGGTGACCGGCCCGATCGTGACCGACCTTTTTCACATCGCCTCCGAAGATTGGCGATTTACGACCAAGGAATTGCTCATTGGTGACCCGTGGTTGATCGCGACGCCGGAGAAGAGCGCCGGCGATCCTATCTTCATCCGCGCGGTTCCCTCAGGCCCGGATCGCAGCGTCGAAGCAAATCACCGCATGCTGATGGGCGCGTTTTCGGTGGCACACAGCCGCATACGCATCATGTCGCCCTATTTCCTGCCGGACCGGGAGTTGATCAGTGCGCTCGTCACCGCAGCGCGACGCGGCGTCGAAGTCGATATCGTCGTCCCCTCCGTGAACAACCTTAAGCTGGTCGACCGCGCCATGACCGCGCAGTTCGACCAGTTACTCAAGAGTCATTGCCGGATCTGGCGCGCCAGCGGCAACTTCAACCATTCGAAATTGCTGTCCATCGATGGCGAGTGGGCCTATGTCGGATCTTCCAATCTCGATCCGCGATCGCTTCGCTTGAATTTCGAGGTGGATCTTGAGGTCATGGATGCTGAGTTCGCAACGAAGGTGGAGGCCCTTGTTGAAGCGGCGATGGCATCGGCAAAGCCGGTCTTGTTGCAGAGCCTGCGTGCCCGCTCATTCTGGGTCCGTCTGCTTGACCGGATTATCTGGCTAGGCTCGCCCTATCTTTGATCGCAACGGTCTCGGCCAGAGCCGCCTTCAGATCGATATGGGCCTTGATCGGCAGATGATCGGACGCCACGCGAGCCAGAGGCGTGTCATGCACTTCAATGGCTGTCACAAGGCTGTGGGGATGACCGAGGACACGATCGAGCGCGAGCACGGGAAAGCGCGAGGGGAAACTTGGCACAGCATTCTTTGCCGGATCGAAAATCGGCCTGAGAAAATGCAGTGACGATCCCTTGCCGACGCGCCATTCGTTGAGATCGCCAAGCAAAAGGGTCGGACGCGACGGATCGGCATGAACTGCATTGAGAATGGCTTCCGTCTGCTGCTGCCGCGAATGTTTGAGCAAACCGAGATGGGCCGCGATAATCCGCAATGGGCCGGCCTCAAGATCGATATCAGCCACGAGCGCGCCCCGTGGCTCGAGGCCTGGCAGCACAAGCTGCTGGACGCGGCGAACAACGCCGGCGCGGAACAGCAAGAGATTGCCATGCCAGCCATGGCCCTTCGGATAGAGCGACGCCACCGGAACCGGGACGAGTTTGTTCTCCCGTTCAAGGCGGGCCAGATCAAGGAGCCCCGTTCTTTCACCGAAGCGTTTGTCCGCCTCCTGAATGGCGACGACATCGGCTCCGATTTCGCCGATGACATGGGCAATGCGGTCCGGATCAAATTTCTTGTCGATGCCAACGCACTTGTGGACATTGTAGGAAGCAATCAGCAAGTCGCTACGCAATACGCTCATGGCGCCGGTTTGGCGCTTCTTGCGGTTCCTGACCGCGGCGAGAATGCTGGCGGAGACGCTTGGTCTGACTGGCCGCGTCGGCTTCTTGCTGTCCATCCGCTAGGAATATGTCGGTACGCGACGAATGGCAAGCGAATGCAGAGTAGGCCAACAGGGAGAGCGCGCAATCAAGACTAATGTCTAGCTATGCTCAGATGCCACGCATCCGATATCAATGTCCCCGGCTCCAAGTCGAGAACAACATGACGGTCATTCATAACGAGCAAATCAAATTGATTGCCAACGCACTCGATCGTGCTTCAACCGCGTGTTTTACTGTGGGTATTGCAACACCTGCGGCTGGGTCTCTCTATAATGTCAGCAATTTTGGATCGGCACTCAGCCGGCTCGGCTTGGGGCAAGCTTGGTCGGTTTGCTTGTGGCTGCCGTTGCGTTACATTCCTTAGCAAGACGAATCCTGAAGAGGCTTCATAATGGACAACACTTGGGTACTCGCATTTGTGATCACCCCGGCTATCGCCATAGGATTGGGGTATATTGCGGTGCTCTGGTACGAAAGCCACTCCGGCTGATGAACAGGATTCGACTTTTCGTCTTGCCGCTCTACCGCCCTCGCTAGCAGCCGGTGGCTAGGCGATGGTCCCCTTTAACGAGCGGCAAACCAGGGCCGACGCCTAAAATCTGTTCCCAACCAGATGCGCCAGTTGTGCGCCTACCTCGTAATAGCCCTCACGCACCATGCGCATTCCCTGTTCGTGCGGCTTTGTCACCGGCAAGGGCAGATCCGCATCGGTGACGGTGCCGGCAATGTGCTCCGCCAGGATACGCCCAAAGACGGTTCCGGGTGCGATGCCGCGGCCGTTATAGCCGCTGAAGCTGATGACCTTGGGGGCGAGCGTGTGAAACCGTGGCAGGCTATCGCTGGTCATGCCGATCTGGCCATACCAGCCGGCTTCGAAGGTTACGCGCTTGATCTGCGGGAAAATCTTGCGGATAGAACGGGCGGCCCAGGCCTTGTGAACCGCCATGCCGGTCCCACGCAAAGCGCCGACGCTGCCGAACACCAGACGGCCGGCCTTGTCCATGCGGAACGAGGTCAGGATTTCCTTTGTGTCCCAACCGCCCTGGCGCTCGGGAAGCACAGTCTCCCTGATTTCTTCAGGCAAGGGCGTCGTGGCAAAATTGAAATAGGGCAAATGCAGGAGTTCTGCTCTCAGTTGCGGCCACGGCGAGGTTGTATAGGCATTAGTGGCAACAATCACCCATTCCGCCGAAACCGTGCCCGATGGCGTACGCAGGACCCAGCGGTCACCGCTGCGCTCGGTCGCGGTGACCGGCGTTCCGGTATGGATTGCCGCGCCGTTTTCGAGTGCGGCTCGTGCCAGCCCGCGGACATAGCCAAGCGGCTGGATCGTCCCGGCCCGGTTGTCGAGCAAGGACGCCGCATAGGCCGTGGAGCCGACTTTGGCCGCAGTTTCCCTCGCGTCGAGCAGCCGCACGGCGGCGCCGCGCGCCAGCCATTGTTCTGCCCGCTGTTCGAGTTGCTTCACGCCGTCCGCGCCGACGGCGCAATGCAACGTCCCCTTGCGCTCCAGTTCGCAATCGATCTTGTACCTGTCGACAAGGTTGAATACCGACTGCGGCGCATTGCCCAGCACTTCAAGGAGGCGCTCACCATGCAGCTTGCCCAGGACACCAGGCAGATCATTCGGCATCATCCACATGCCGGCATTGACCAGTCCGACATTGCGGCCTGAACCGCCGAAGCCGATTTCCACCGCATCAACGACAGCAACCTTCGTCCCGACGCCCGCCAGATGCAGGGCCGCTGACAGCCCTGTATATCCAGCGCCGATTATCGCAACGTCAACCGATATGTCCCCCTGCAATCGCACCGTCTTGGGAGCAGGCGGCGCGGTCTTTTCCCATAAGCCATGGGAGCGTTCGTCATTCAGCATGGGATCACCGTGAGGGGCCGGCCGGCACACAACCGGCACATGTATCTATTGTCGTTATAAGAGGCCGGTTCTGCCAGGAGAAGTGCAATTCCTTCAAGACATGATGCGGCTAGCGAATGACTTCCGGCTGGCGAACCGTGACCTGATCGGCAATCCAGCTGAAGAAGCTTTGGGCCAGCGGGTTTTCCTTCTTGTGATCGGGCACGACCAGATAATAGCTGTTCTCGGTCTGGAGCGGTTGATCGAACAGCACGATCAAGCGGCCCGAAGCCAGCTCCTGTTCGATCAGATAACGCGGCAACAGGGCAAAGCCGAGGCCCGCGAGTGCGGCCTCGATAACCATGGAAAAATGTTCGAAGCGATGCCCCTTGTAAGGACTGACGACATTGGCTCCGACCGCCTCGAACCAGGAAGCCCAAGCCTTTGGCCGTGTCGAGATGTGGAGCAGCGGCGCCGACGCAGCAAGATCCGCCGGAGTCCTGACAGGGTTGGTGGCGCAAAGTTCGGGACCGCCGACTGGCACGATCAACTCACTGCAAAGATAGGTGCACGTCGCATGCGCCCATACTGGCTGACCGTAGTGTATCGCCAGATCGAACGGCTCTTCCTCGAAATCGAATGGACGGGAGCGCGATGCCACGCTCAAGGCCATTTCCGGATGAAGACGTACGAAATCCGGCAGCCTCGGCATAAGCCAGCGGCTGCCGAATGTCGGGAGCGTTGCAATGCTCAAGGATGACGCGGACTGCGAGGCCGCCATAGCGCGCAGCATCGTTTCTTCCGTCAGGCCGAGCAGGTGCCGCACTTCCGGAAGGAACTTCTGGCCGGCATCGGAGAGCACCACGCGCTGACGGATGCGTTCGAACAACAGCACGCCGATCTGGCTTTCAAGCTCGCTCATCTGCCGGCTGACAGCGCTCTGGGTGAGACTGAGCTCCTTGGCCGCCTGGGTGAAGCTGCCATGGCGCGCCGCGCATTCGAACGTTTGCAGAATGTCGATATCGGGGATTAATCGGCGGCTTAACTTCATTCTCGTCTCGCATCAACCCAGTTTGAATCATCGCAATCCTTGGGCCTATGCCTTCTCTATAATCCATATCAAGCATGAACGGAAAGAAATTGCCGTCGTAACAACAATTGGAAGCACTACCATGAATTCAGCCACGTTTATCTCAAAAGACGTGATCCGGGCCTCTTTTTCAGCAGCCATGTCGGCCATGTACCGGACCGAAGTTCCGGCCTATGGCACACTTCTGTCGCTGGTCGCGAAGGTCAACGCCGAAACACTTGCCGCCGCACCGGAGCTGCGGCACCGGCTGGAACAGACCGATACACTCGATCGCATCTCCGAGGAACGCCACGGAGCAATCCGGGTCGGAACGCCAGCCGAGCTCTCCATGCTGCGCCGTGTCTTTGCGGTCATGGGTATGTATCCCGTCGGCTACTACGACCTCAGCGAAGCCGGTGTGCCGGTGCACTCGACCGCATTTCGTCCGGTGGGTGATGCCGCACTGAAGATCAATCCGTTCCGGGTCTTCACCTCGCTGCTGCGTCTCGATCTGATCGAGGATGCCGAATTGCGCGAGGAAGCGCGTACGACCCTCGAAACGCGGCAGATTTTCACCGCCGGGGCGATATCACTCGTCGAGAAGGCCGAAGCCGATGGCGGTCTTGGCGCCGACGATGCAATGCTGTTCGTCAAGGAAATCATCGAGACATTCCGCTGGCACGATCACGCCAGCGTCAGCGCCGATCTTTACCGCCGTCTGCATGACGCCCATCGACTGATCGCCGATGTCGTTTCGTTCAAGGGCCCGCATATCAACCACCTGACACCGCGTACCCTCGATATCGATGCCGTTCAGAACCGGATGCCGAAGCACGGCATTTCGCAAAAGGCTGTGATCGAGGGGCCGCCGACACGCGCCTGCCCGATCCTTCTGCGCCAGACATCGTTCAAGGCGCTGGAAGAAAACGTCTCGTTCCGCAACGCTGATGGCGAATGGCAAGCCGGGTCGCACACGGCCCGTTTCGGCGAGATCGAGCAGCGCGGCATTGCGCTGACGCCCAAGGGTCGCGCGCTCTATGACCGGCTGCTCGCGCAATCGCGCAAAGTCGTACGCCCGGCGCCCGACGGCTCGAACGCGGATGCCTATATCACGGCGCTTCACGATGCGTTCAAAGCCTTCCCCGATGATTGGGACAGCATTCGCCGGCTTGGCCTCGGCTATTTCCGCTACACGCCGGTCAAGAATTTTCCGCGCAGCGCCCTTTCCACCCGCGAGGCTTGCAACATCGACATGCTGGTGGCGCTCGGTGCCGTCGTGTTCGATCCCATCGTTTATGAGGACTTTCTCCCCGTCAGCGCTGCTGGTATTTTCCAGTCCAATCTCGGCGACGATGACAGCCAGAAATTTTCCGCCAGCCCGAGCCAGCGGGAGTTCGAAATGCATCTCGGCACGCCGGTACTCGATGAGTTCGCCCATTATGAGGGCCTTGAAAAGGCTTCCATTGAAAACTGCCGCCGGCAATTGCAACCCACGGCCCTCGCGAACTAGGCCGTCAACTGTATCAAAAACCCGCACTGGCTGATAAAAATAGCCATCCCCCCGGCCCCAAGTGGCCAACCAGAACAAAGGCAAGCAAGATGACCATTGCTCAAGACGTAAAGACCCTCCTTTCCAAGCTCGGCGTCAGTGAGTCGGCCTATACCGGCGGCGCCATGCCATCGTTCAGCCCAGTAACAGGTGAGAAGATCGCCGACATCGCCGTTCATTCCGCCGACGACACCGCAAAGGCCATCGAAAAGGCCGATGCGGCATTTCGTGAGTGGCGCCTCGTTCCCGCGCCCAAGCGCGGCGAACTCGTGCGGCTTTTCGGTGAGGAACTGCGTGCGCTGAAGAATGAACTCGGCCGCCTCGTTTCGATCGAAGCCGGCAAGATTCCTTCCGAAGGGCTCGGCGAAGTGCAGGAGATGATCGATATCTGCGATTTTGCCGTCGGCCTGTCGCGCCAGCTTTATGGCCTGACGATCGCAACGGAGCGCCCCGGCCATCGCATGATGGAGACCTGGCACCCGCTTGGCGTCGTTGGCGTCATCTCCGCCTTCAACTTCCCTGTCGCCGTCTGGTCGTGGAACACGGCCCTGGCGCTCGTCTGCGGCAATGCGGTCGTGTGGAAGCCGTCCGAAAAGACCCCGCTCACCGCACTTGCCTGCCAGGCGATCTTCGATCGCGCCGTGGCGCGTTTCGGCGATGTTCCAGCCGGTCTTGCCCAAACCCTGATGGGCGACCGCACCATCGGTGAAGCCCTTGTCGACCACAAGAAGGTTGCACTGGTCTCCGCGACCGGCTCCACCCGCATGGGCCGCGAGGTCGGCCCGCGGCTTGCCAAGCGCTTCGCCCGTTCGATCCTGGAACTTGGCGGCAACAATGCCGGTATCGTCTGCCCCTCGGCCGACCTCGACATGGCGCTGCGCGCCATCGCTTTTGGAGCCATGGGAACGGCAGGCCAGCGCTGCACCACGCTGCGCCGGCTCTTCGTGCACGAGAGCGTCTATGACACGCTGGTTCCGCGCCTGAAGAAGGCCTATGAGAGCGTCACTGTCGGCAGCCCGCTGGAGACATCGGCGCTGGTCGGTCCGCTCATAGACAAGGCCGCCTTCGACAACATGCAGAACGCTTTGGCCGCAGCCCGCGACCACGGTGGCAAAGTGACCGGCGGCGCTCGCGTCGATACCAGCCACGACAAGGCATACTATGTCCGCCCGGCACTTGTCGAAATGCCCAAGCAGGATGGTCCGGTTCTGGAAGAGACCTTCGCGCCCATCCTCTACGTGATGAAGTACAGCGATTTCGACAAGGCGATCGCCGATCACAATGCCGTCGGTGCCGGGCTCTCGTCCTCCATCTTCACGCTTAATCTGCAGGAGGCCGAACGTTTCCTGAGCGCCGACGGATCGGATTGCGGTATCGCCAATGTCAATATCGGCACCTCCGGCGCCGAAATCGGCGGTGCATTTGGCGGCGAGAAAGAGACAGGCGGCGGTCGCGAGTCCGGCTCGGATGCCTGGAAGGCTTATATGCGCCGGGCCACCAATACCGTGAACTATTCGAAGGCGCTGCCACTGGCACAGGGCGTGTCGTTCGATATCGAATAACGCTCTGATACCCGCTAACCCGTTCCCGGTAAGACCTGCCGGGAACGGCAACGGGCCATGAGTTTGCGCGCATATTGCGTCTAATTCCCATGGCCGAATTGCCGACCTGTACAAGCCAGCGTACATTTGCCTATCAAGTGAGGCTAATCCGGGTGCGGAGTCATGGCGAACACTGGCGGCTCTGCTATCGGGGCGATGGAGGGGCAAGGCTTCTACAATCGCCATTCCTCCATGCAGGCGGCGGGGAACGCCGTTGCCCTCGACATCTGGGAAAAAGCCGCACGATCCGTCAAGTTCGGTGACGAGCCGCTCGCAATTGCCGATTATGGCTCGTCACAGGGGCACAATTCGATGCAGCCCATTGCGACCGCCATCCGGATCCTGCGGGAGCGAGCTGGCAGCGATCGTGCCGTACAAGTCATCCATACCGACCTGCCCTCCAACGACTTTGCCTCGCTGTTCAAGGCCCTTGAGGAGGACCCGGCCAGCTATATGGCTAGAGCGTCAGGAATATTCCCCTCCGCCATAGGGCGCACATATTTCGAGCCGCTTATGCCGCCCGAAACGATTCATCTCGGGTGGAACTCCTGGACGATACAATGGCTGAGCCGCGTACCTGTTCATGCGCCTGACCACATCTTTCTCAATCGCAGCGCATCATCCGATATCCGTGACGCAGTTTCGAAACAGCAAGCCTTGGATTGGCGGCTCTTTCTGACGCTTCGCGCTGGGGAACTGCGCCCGGATGGGCGGTTGCTAAGTTTATTTCCCGGCAAGCTGCCCGACCGAACCGGCTGGGAGTGGCTGACCGGAGAATTGTGGGAAGCGTTAAACGATATGCGGCGCGACGGCCCGTTTTCCGACGATGAAATTCTGCGGATCACCGTCCCGACCGCACCACGCTCGCTGGCCGATATCCACGCACCTTTCCAGGAAGATGGGGGACTGTTTGCCGGGCTCGCGATCGAGCATGCCGAAATTCTGCCGGGACCTGACGTTCATTGGAAAGACTTCGAACGGACCGGCGACGCAGCCGGGCTTGCGCGCTCCTGGACTGGCATGATGCGGGCGTTCTCCGCGCCAACAATAACGAATTGCCTCGACCCGAAGCGCGATCGTGCGGCGCTGGTCGGTGAGCTTTACGACAGGCTCGCGGAGCGGATCGCCGCCAATCCGCAGCGGCACGAGCACTTCATCGCCGTCGTTCTTCTCCACAAACTTTGAATTTGACGCGGCCTTTTAACTTGAAGGCTAGCATCGCCAGCTGGATCAACCGCTTCGCCAAGTCTATTCGATAATGGATTCGGCCGTTGCGACCTTTGCGTGCTCGGCCGCAACCTTGGCATGTCGCGCCGCCAGTATTTCCTCGTCGGTCGGCTTGAAACGTCCCTGGACGTCAAGATATGTCGAATAAAGTACACCTGCAAGAAGCAGCACGGCGACCCCGTAGTCGCAAACTTTTACAAGGAAGGACCGTGCGTCCCTGTTGTCGTCGTCGTAATAGTCCTGAGTTCTTTTCATGACCCCACCCGCATTCTTTTTCTTTTGCCCATTTTAACTCTGACCAGGGGGTTCCACAATTAATCAGTTAGGGGGGCATCAGTAACGAAGAAGCTATCCCATCGACTACTCTTTCGATGGGTTGCAGATCAGCGATCTAACACTGAAGGGCCTCCGGCGGTTTCTTGCGCAAAGTTCGTGGTCGAACGCTTGCGCTCATTTCAATACGCGGTCTGGGGGCCGTCGACAGTTCATCGCCACAACGAGGGCCGTCCTAGGCATATTGTAAAGCGTTGAACATCCTGGCCTTCACCAAGGGTTTATCGTTTTCGGGATCTTGCGCGGGCTTCTGCGCCGAGCCTATAACAGCCGATGAAAACCGCTCCCATGAATAATAGCTCCGCAACAAGCCCTGACGCACGTCCATGGCTCAAGATTCTCAGCCAGTATCGCAGGCCGCATCGGGGACGCAGTGCCTTCGAACTTGCCGTCACCGTGATCCCGTTTGTGGCATTTTGGACGCTGTCGTGGATGGCGGTCCACTATGGGTTCTGGTGGGGTCTCATTCTCATCTTACCCGCTGCCGGCTTTTTGCTGAGACTGTTCATGATCCAGCACGATTGCGGGCACGGGTCATTCTTTGCGCATCGGCACACGGATGACTGGACGGGTCGCGTGATTGGTGTGTTGACGCTGACACCCTATGATTATTGGCGGCGCAGCCATGCCATTCACCACGCTTCGGCTGGCAATCTGGATGAACGCGGAATTGGCGATATTACAACCCTGACCGTCGCCGAGTATCGCGCGCTGTCTCGCTGGCGCAAGCTTGGTTATCGCCTCTATCGCCATCCGGCGATAATGTTCGGCGTCGGTCCCGTCTGGGTGTTCTTCTTCAAGCAAAGATTGCCCTTCGGGATGATGAAATCTGGCGCCGAGCCCTGGATTTCGACCATGGTCACAAATCTGGGTATCGCCATTCTCACAATATCCTTGATGTGGTTGATCGGTGTCGGCCCGTTCCTGCTCATACACCTGCCCATCGTTACCCTTGCGGGCGCTGCTGGCATCTGGCTTTTCTACGTTCAGCACCAGTTCGAGGAAACGCATTGGTCATCGGCGCCGGAGTGGCAATTTCACGAGGCTGCATTGCATGGATCGTCCCACTATATTCTTCCGGGCTTCCTTAGGTGGATCACCGGCAATATCGGCATCCACCATGTGCACCATCTGTCCAGCAAGGTTCCGTGCTACCGGTTGCCCCAAGTGCTCCGAGACTATCCTGAATTGAGCGATATCGGCCGCATTACGATTATGGAAAGTCTGCGTTGCGTGAAGCTCGTGCTATGGGACGAAAATCGCCGGAAACTCATTTCGTTTCGAGAGGCGCGCGCGCTGGCTTGAGCTAGTCCAGTTCAAGAAACCGGAATAATACTCGCCAAGCCTCGCGCTGATACGGAATGTGCGTTGACCGCTCATTAGAACAAGGGTATCGCCAGCGGGGCATCACCATCGTTATGCGTCTTACCGGTTGTGTTAATTTCGAGCAGTGGCACTCGACGCACAGCTTCCTTACCGTAAAGCAAAATTCGCCATTGAAGCCAACGGCCGCATCGGCTAGAAACGCTTCGCGCATGTAAGGCCAAAGCCTTGTATCAGCACCCGTAGCTCAGCTGGATAGAGTGCTGCCCTCCGAATCCACGTAAGCGATTGAAATAGCCTGGCTTTTTCCCCTTATTTTCATGCGATTGTGATGACGGGCCCGCGATTGCGCTGACCTGACGGCACACTTACGCCACTTCCAAGTGAACAGAGTTCAAGGTTCAGGTCCAGGCGCTATCGATAGCTATATCGCCCTAGTTATGTGCTTTTTGTGTTCGATTTTTCACCACTGGCTTCGTCATCAGCAAAGCTGCGGACGATCTTTAAGGCCAGTTCCAGTCGCGTTTCCAAGTCTTGCAGATTCATGCCCAACAACAGGGTTTTCCTACCGGCTAGCAACATCATTGCCTCCATGACTTCATCGCAGTGATTAGCCAAAGACATCAAATGTTCACCACTGGGGCCATACTTCCCTCTGAACCAGTTTTTCACTGTGCGTTCGTTGGCCCCAGTCCACTTTGCCGCCGTTTTTATCGCACTGTGTGATTCTCCAATTGAGCGCTTTAAGGCGAGCGAGATCACCATTGGATAGCTCAATTCGTCGATGACCGGTCCAACATTTTCATCACTGAATGGAAAGAACTTACCCTTCTTAGGAAACGACATTTCTTTCTCCGCTTCGTAGAGTTGGTGCACTTAAAATCATACGAGCGGAGTGATGTCGCTTTTAACACAATCCGACGTGGACACCATTAAACGGATTTAGCCAATGGTCGTGTCAGGGGATGACGAAAGCGTTCCGGAACCCGCCGCAGCCTATGTGCGGATGTCGACGGACCATCAGAAATATTCAACAGAGAACCAGCTCCAGGCGATCCGCAAATACGCCAACGATCGCAGCTTCGAAATTGTGCGGACATACGAAGATTCAGGTCGAAGTGGCCTTCGTCTTGATGGTCGAGAAGCACTAAAAAGCTTGATGAACGATGTTCGATCCGGTCAAGCCAATTTTACCGCTATTCTCGCCTATGACGTCAGCAGATGGGGGCGTTTCCAAGACGCGGACGAAAGCGCTTATTATGAATACCTGTGCTCTCGCGCCGGTATTAGGGTTCACTATTGCGCGGAACAATTTGAGAATGACGGGAGTATCGGTTCAAATCTGCTAAAAACGGTCAAAAGGGTAATGGCCGGTGAATACAGCCGAGAGCTCTCAGTCAAGGTATTCGCTGGCCAATGCCGATTAATCGAACTTGGTTACCGCCAGGGCGGCGCACCTGGCTTTGGCCTCAGACGCCAGCTCGTCGATGAGCATGGCAATCCAAAGGGCGAACTTCAAGCGGGACAGCGAAAGAGCCTTCAAACGGACCGTGTCATTCTCGTGCCTGGACCGCCTAAAGAAGTCGAAACCGTCCGAAGAATTTTCAGCCTATTTGTTAACGATCAAAAGACCGAACACTACATAGCCGATCTTTTAAATTCCGAAGGCATCCTATCCGATTTGGGCCGCGCTTGGCGAAGGAGCTCGATTCATCAAATTCTGACCAATGAAAAATACGTAGGTAATAACGTCTACAACCGCATTTCATACAAGCTTAAGAAACAACGGGTCAGGAATAAGCCTGAGGCTTGGGTGCGCGCCGAAGGTGCCTTTACCCCGCTAGTCGATTCCGGCACGTTCTTGCGCGCGATATCGATTATAGAAGCTCGACATAAACACATAACCGATACTGAACTCTTGGAGAGACTACGTGCTTTACTAACTAGCGAAGGTCGCCTCTCCGGTATAATAATTGATGAGATGGATTCGATGCCATCGAGTTCAATCTACAGACGTCGTTTCGGTAGCCTCTACCGAGCCTATGCATTGATCGAATACGATCCGGGTCGTGACCATCGTTACATCGAAATCAATCAAGAGCTACGCCGCCGCCATCCCGAGATCATTTCCAGTCTCATTAATGACCTCAAGACTGTCGGTGCATCGGTCGCTTACGATCCAGCGACTGAATTGATAGAAATCAACGGTCAGTATTCGGTTTCTATCGTTCTTTCGCGTTCATTTGCACTTCCCAGCGGTGCCCTTCGTTGGAAAGTTCGACTAGATACAGGCCTCGCGCCCGACATAACCTTGGTGGTGCGGATGGATGGGACAAATCAATTCACCCTTGACTACTATCTGCTCCCCTCCATCGACATGACCCTACTGAAGCTCCGCTTGGCCGAACGAAATCCATTTTCTCTGGACGCCTACCGGTTCGATTCACTCGACTTCTTTTATCAACTCGCGATGCCGGCAAAGTTGGAGAACGTCGCATGATCGAAGACGCACTCATTGCCTCCTGGAAGGATATTGAGGTCATACCCATTGCTCAAATTCGCATTCTAAATCCCCGTTTCAGAGACAAGCGGAAATTTCAGCAAATCGTCGACAGCATAAGCAAGGTTGGCTTAAAGCGTCCGATAACAGTGGCACGTGGACTAGCTGACGAATCCAGCGAATATGACCTCGTCTGTGGGCAGGGACGTATAGAAGCATATAAAGAACTCGGCGAGACGCATATTCCTGCAATCATCGTTGAAGCGAGCCTCCATGAGCGTTTGATCATGAGCCTGGTCGAAAACTGCGCCCGGCGTCAGCATCGGACAATCGATCTGTTGCAGGATGTGCTTAAGCTTCGTGAAATTGGCTATAGTGACCGTGAAATTGCCGACAAGATTGGAGTCACGCCTGAATATATTGGTATGATTGTCGGCCTTCTGGAAAAGGGCGAGGATCGGTTATTAACCGCCGTCGAAGTCGGCGTTTTACCGCTCAGTCTTGCAGTTGAAATCGCACGCGTTGACGAGGACGGCGCGCAAACGGCCCTTATTGAAGCCTACACCAAGAACAAGATCAGAGGCAAAAAGTTAGTTGCTCTGCGGCGGCTGCTGCAAACACGGAATCGGCGGGGCGGACAATTACGCGGTCATGCTTTTGGCCGCCATGAGCGACAACGCCCCATCACCAGCGAGGCAATCGTGCGCGCCTACCAACTGGAAGCCTCCAGGCAAAAGGTGCTCGTCAAGAAGGCTGAAGTGACGCAAGGCAAGCTGCTGTTCGTCGTAGAGGCCCTGCGGACATTACTAGCAGACAACCGCTTCTTAGAACTGCTAAAATCGGAAGGACTTGATGCGGTGCCTTCACAATTGAAACATCGGTTGCTCGAAGGCTAAATGGTCATGACTATCGAAGAAACCGAGATCGCCTTGCCAGCCGTTAGCCAAGGTTTTGAGAAGCGGTGCTTACTCGTCCGCCTTGATCAACTGCTTCCCCGCAAAAGTCTTCCCAAGGGTGTGAAGCATAGCAAGAAATACCGCCAGATTGCCACGTCAATTGTCGAAATTGGTCTGGTAGAACCACCTGTGATTGCGCGCGACCCCGGCAACTCCTCACTGTTTTTTATCCTTGATGGGCATCTGCGGATCGAAGTTCTGCGCGACTTAAATCAGACGGAGGTTGAATGCCTCATTTCTACAGACGACGAAGCCTTCACTTACAACAAACAAGTCAGTCGTCTGGCCGCTGTTCAAGAGCACGCCATGATTGTCAAGGCGTTAGAACAGGGCGTCCCAGAAGAACGGCTTGCCAGTATATTCGCTGTAAACATCGAGACCATCCGCCGGCGCAAGCGCATGCTGAATGGCGTTTGTATCGAAGCCAGTGAGCTTTTGAAGGACAAGAACTGTCCAATGGCCGTTTTCGAGGTGCTGCGAAAGATGCAGGCTGTTCGGCAAATAGAAGCCGCCGAGCTTATGATAAACGCCAACAATTACTCGACCGCTTATATCGGCGCAATCTTGGCCGGAACGCCACAGGCTCAGTTAGCGGACCCCACTAAACCAAAACAGCTACGGGGAATGACGGTCGAGGCGATCGCGCGAATGGAAAAAGAACTTGCCCGGCTTCAACAGGGGATGAGCTCGATACAAGAATCTTACGGCAAGGATCACTTGGAGCTGACCGTCATCAAAGGCTATATCAAACGACTATTAGGCAACGCGCGCGTCGTTAGCTATCTTTTGGCAACGCGGCCGGAATATGTGCCTGAGCTGCAAAGCGTGGTCGATATGACCTCCTCTTCAACCGACATCTAAGCGACCGCAGCGCAACGCCGCGCTTCCACTCCAAATTCACACGCTCGGATCAAGGCATCATTTCAGCTCGCAACGTCGCTTTGGGACTGATATTTCACCTCGCTTACGGTCCGCGCAGACCGGCGTGCGCTCGACCCGAAAACCCATGGGCTTCGCAGTGATCCAAACGCACAAAGCCAGTGCACACTTCTGAGAGACAACCAGTTTCGTTTATTCAAGGGCGAATGAGGGTCAGTGGTGGCGCATCTTCGCCAATGCTTTGGACCTCATCACTAAACTGTAAGCTTCAGTGCCTTAGATATCTCGTCAAGCGTTGATCGTTCGGCATCACTCACCGGCACGCCGCCAAAGCCCAGGAAACCACCCTCGGTGGCAGCATTCGCTACCCGCTCGCTTATGCTTCGAAGCCACGCCTTGAAACCCGCTGCATCATCTGGAGCTTTTGTGTCAACCAGCGCAACGGTTTGGCTGAGTGTCTCCAGAATAGTGCTCTTCATCTCGGCCGCCTGCTTCCCCGCGAGCTTGCCCTTAATTATGTCGCGCGCCGCTCCGCGCCCCTCAGAGGTCTCGAAATCGGATACCACCGACTTGATCAAGGCATTCGAATTGGGATCGGTCTTGGCCGCGACCAGAGCGCTGCCGCTCGCCAGCCCCTCTTTGGCCATGCCAATCAGACCACTTGGGTCGGCTAGCGTGACCGCCATCCCCGCCAGCATGACGCTGCCAAGCACCTCGCTCCATTCCTCTGTGGTAAAATCTGTCTTGGTCGCCATGGCAAATCTCCCTTTTCTCTTAATAAGGCCAATCTCCGCAAGCCAAGCACCCACGACATTATCATCGCGCTATGCGATCTGGGAATCAACGCAATTCGCTATTAGGGCCAAGCCTTTAAGAGACAAGTTGCGCACTGCGGGCTTTGGCTCAGTCCCCCAAACTTTAACTGATTTCTCAAGCTGTCCTTTATGGCTCGCGTTCTATCCTTGGTTGCAAAGGAGGGAACGCATGAGTGATCGCCCGAGATTGGTCGTAGACAACCAGGTCAAAAAGAAACGGCCGTCGCCGTGGCAAAGTAATGCATCGCCGTGGATAGACGAATTGCAACGCGAGCGGCCCCGCCCAAGATGGGGACAGCGTGTCAAATTTACGTTCGCTTCCCTTGTCATGGGCGCAACCGTGCTCGCCGGTGTCTTTGCTTTGCGTTTTGATATGGGTTCCGGTGGTGAGCGACCCCTCTCCCTTGTTAATCCGTTCGTTGCTAAGACGGCGCTCTATGTCGTCGACGGCGATACCATTCACTACAATGGCGAAAAGATTCGAATAGCTAATATCGATACGCCAGAAATCAGCGGTGCGAAGTGCGATACGGAGTTGAAGCGTGGCCTGGATGCCAAGGCCGCCCTCAAACATCTTCTAGAAGGCGAGCGCCTGGAAGTTCGGCGCGGCGACCCAACAACAGGTCGGACCATCGATAAGTATGGTCGAACCTTGGCGCTTGTATCGATACGCGGTCGTGACGTCGGAACGATTCTCATCCAGCAGCGCCATGCGCGACCTTGGGTTGGACGCCGGATGCCATGGTGTTGACTGGCCTCATTCCTTAGGAAATCGTGGCTGTCGTGTGTGACAGCTGACGGTTGAGAGCGGACATCCTAAGAGTAAATGGCTGGTATCTCGAGCCACAGCCAGTGCCGGAGCGCCCCGCTGGAGATGTGACGGATGGGACATGCCAGTGCGATAACCACTGCCCCAACTGCCGGCAAAGCTATCCGAGAGTTGAAGCCAAGCCGTTGGGGTCCCGGATACCCAATGTTGACTGAACTTCGCGCCTTACAGAACTTGCCGTAGATAACAACATAGCAAAGCGTTAGCGCCACGCTCTGCCGATCATCGACATGAGCGCGCCATGGTGCGATACTCAAATGGTTTTTCCATGGGAGGTGACTATGTTTCGCATCCTGACTTTGGCATCCCCGCTCCTGGCTTTCGCGATCGGCAGTGCAAGTGCCGAAGACACCAGCAATTGTCCGAACGCGGCCGAGCTCATTAATAAGTCCGGCGTCAACAACGTTGAGCTAGCAAAGGCGATAAAATGCCTGACCAAAGGTCTCGACAAACAATCCACGGATAAGACGAAAACCAGTGCCGGCGCCATCATCCAGCTTGCCAATAAAATCATCGGCAATGGCTCGCCCGCTGTGGCGCCTACCAACAAGAATGTTGGGATGCTAGCTGCTGCTGTAAGCACGATCGATCCCAAAACTGAGCCGAAGGCTACCGATCCCAATCGCGAGCATGCCGGTAATATTATCTGCCAAGCAAGCGTGTTGCGTAGTGAAAGCCCTTTCGCCGATTCCCGGCTGCCGAAGGACTTCAAATGTGCGGATATGAAGGAACCTGCGGACGCCATCATCCAGCTCGCCAATAAGATTATTGGCAACGGTTAAGGCAATGTTTCGCTCGACTATTGCCTACCTTACCATCCGGGATTTGACGATCCCGCAAGATGTGCAAGCAAGGCAGCGCCGGCCTGCTCAGCCAACTTTCGCGTCTTGAACGGGCCACCGAGGCGTTTGCTATCCATGCCTTCGACATACCATCCATCAGACGCTTGTCTGCACCAACCGATCTGAACGTCTCCACTGACGGCGACGAAGCCCCACAAGTCTGGTTCGGCCTTTTCCAGCGAAATGGGATAGTGCATAACGGCCTCCATCGCATGGGGTGCTTGGATCACGTCGGATAGTATAACGAAGAGTGGCGCGCGGCAGCCCCAAAATTTGCATAACGTCCCATTATGGAACTGATATTTCCCGACGCTGAACTGTCAGCGCAGACCGGCGTGCGCGCAGCCGCAAAGACCATCGACCCTGGGTTCGATGACGTCACGCAATGACGCGCTATTTATTCTAGGCTGATGATCGAGGCCGGTGCAAATGTTTGCATCTTTTTGACCCCCGTCACCATGCCCTGGCC
Source organism: Hyphomicrobiales bacterium (assembly GCA_900473175.1). Taxonomy (GTDB): domain Bacteria; phylum Pseudomonadota; class Alphaproteobacteria; order Rhizobiales; family Rhizobiaceae; genus Phyllobacterium. The sequence continues at coordinate 33,136 of UCKM01000009.1, forward strand.
GAAGATCGGTTTCCCGACCGCGCCCTTCAGCCAACACTCGCTCTTGCGCTGGATGAAGGTGAAGGCGATGCAGCGGTTGTCGGCAATACAGGCCAAACGACACTGTTGCGCCGTGCCGCCCTTTTGCGATGGCCGCGACGAGAGATCACCGCCGGGCAAATCCACGTCTTTGAACAGCGCCAATTTAGGGTCGATCGTGCCCATCGAGAACTGTTGTGGATCCGGATCGGCGCTGCTGAGAAATTTACCAGAGACCGCGACCGCATTGCCGTCAGCGGTTCCTTCACTCGATTTGAGGAAACAATTCGGACCCCGCGCGCCACGCGGATTGGCGTTGAAAGTGAATGCCTTGCACTGACCGTTCATCGAAAGACAGCTCTTGGCGCACTGCGCCGCGTCGCTGGTGCGCAGCGAAGAGATATCGTCACCGAATAGATCGAGACCGGTATAGACCGCCATACGCGTTGGCCGTTTGGCATACTCTTCGATCGCCGACAGTTTCGCCTGGGCTGGACCGCTCAACGCTTCCGGTGCGGTTTGCGCCGGAACACCAGATGGCGCCACAACCACCGGCGTGGGCGGGCTCGATGCAGCCCCATCGGGTTCGAATTCGTGTTCGGCGGTTTTAACTGCGTCAGCTGGTGCCGGCGTTCCCGGCTTGCGATTGATGTTAAAACGCGCAACCTCCTCTTGCGAGAAGACGTGCATGTCCTTCGGCGGAGTTCGAAACATCACGGTAAGCACTTCAGTTGGCGTGTTGAAGCGGTTTAGGACGTCAAGAATGTCGGAAATCGAGTATTGTGCACTAACAAGATTGCCACTGTCATTTGAGATTTGGTGCACGCCAAGTTCTCCATCAACCTGGCGCTCATTGCCGGCGAGGAAGATGTAAGCACAGGCGGAATAGCACCCGGAGCCTTTCGGAATGAACGTCGCAAGATTGCGCTGATGCACGTCATCGGCGATGAGTAGTGCCATCTCTACCGTTCCGCCTGGACTATTCAGAACGAAGAGCTTCGCATTCGGTGCGGCCTGTAGCACGCGGCGAAAATCAAGCGCTGCTCCAACGCCGATCTCGCCGTTCAATGCGATGACATCTGGATGGCCGTCATTAACTGAGAAAGGCCCAAAGGATCGCTCCGCTGCGAAACCAGCGGCAGTGAAGGACATCAAAAACAAAAGAACCGACAACAGTCGGCGGACTCCTACGCACACACGCATCACTCACGCCCCCCGGCGCCATTTTTTTCTTATTAGAGCATCAATTGCGGGAGTTTTTCAAGTTCGGTGACCCTCACACGTTTGGAGGATGCTGATGCGTAAGCCAATCAGTCGTGGGCTCGCGGCTGTTCTGCCACCGCAAAAAAGTCTGACAGATATCTTTATTGCTCAGCCTTGTCCCCAGGACGATAGCCGGCTTCACGCGCAATACGTCCAAGGATGCCCTTAACCGTCACATCGAGTTGCCCTCCGGCGGAATAGTCGGCGGGCGTCACATAGTTCGCTCGATCTTCGGCGATAAGGCGGCCGATCTTGTCTTGAGTAGCGACTTCAACCCACTTTTTCGGGTCGAAAACTGCAATTGCCCACCCGCCTTGATACCGAACCATCTTCATCGATGGGATGTCTGTGTCGCCATCGCCGATGAAGATCATTCGTTCAAAGGGCACAGTTCGCTCTTCCAGGGGTATCCATTGGTTAATTGCAGCATTGTCCCAACTGTTGTTAATGCCTTTATTGATCCGGAACAAAAACTGAGTCTTATTCGTATAGTTAACAGCCAAAGCGGGCCATTCCGCCGCTCCACTCTCGTCGTATGCAAACCCAGAGGCGAATACGCCTTTGAAGCACGCCCGTATAGAACAGCCCTCGATCATCTCGCGAATACCAGACGAGACGACATAGTGTTCCAATACGAGTTCTCGCTCCGACGCATACTGGTTGATTCGATCAAACCATTCTTTTACGCCTTCGAACAGCGGTAGCTTCGCCCCATGTCGCTTCAGCGCATCTCGAGTAACGGGCTTTTTTGCCTTGCGGATCATCATTTGCATGTAAACGAGGATTTCATCGGCATCTTGCGTTTTGGTCAGAGCTTTTACTTCGGCCCAAAACTCAGCAGAACTCTCATACCCAAGTTCCGCTAAATAGGAATGTTCTTGCATCGCTCCTGGCGAAAGTGTTCCGTCGAAGTCGTATACAATTGCCGCACGTTTTGAAGTCATGATGTTATTCTCTAGTTCTTTCTTTTGGGTGATTGTAGCAAGCTGGAACAAGCTACCGTATTACAACCGCTAAATATATCGCGATGCATTTTGCTCGATAATCACACATACTACCAATGTAAACCAGTTTAGTGCAGGCTTTACTATTGGCCGGCATACCAGATCGGCACCCTTAAGAGCATCTATATCGAAATTTTGTTTTGAAAGCGTATTGTGAAACAACCGGTTCCGGAACGATGCGAAGAACGAAACAAATTCGCTGAACGGGATTGCGATGTAACTCCCCGCCTTATCGATCGTCGCCTTCAATTTCTCCTCTGTAATTATGCAACATTCAATCTGCTTCGTGTATTCGTTGTCCCATTGTAAATCCCCTGTAGAATAGAATACTTTAATAACGTGCCCGCCATATCCTCCCGATTTAGCTACCACCTCTATGAATTTTTTAAATATAGCCAAATCCCCGTCTCTTGGATTTTGAGGAAGCTCCTTTAAAAACTGGAGAGCCTTGAGATAGTCATGCTCGCTTCCCGCATAAAATAGGGGTAGGGCCACAGACACCATCTCGATTAAACGGTAGATATGTAAAAAACAAATCAGGTATTCATTATTGTGCAATGCCGCTATCGCCAGCGTCAATTCGCCTTTTAAGTTATCCCAAAAACCTTTATTATAGTTTTTTGCTTTGTTTAAATAAACCTCTGTATCTTCTTTAGTCAAATCCCCATCAAAGGCTGAGAGTATTATCTCGCTAATGCTGTTTTTTTTGAGTCGGCGTTTCGCCTCGGTCAAATGGCAATATCTTGGCTTTATTACAACCTTCGTAGTCTTGTTTTCTAAGTCTATTGTTCCGCACAGCAAGCGGAGGCACTCAAACACAGGTATTCCATCTACGTTTACACTGAACGGCTTTTGAGAGCCCAAATTTGCCAACGCGTCTTTCAACTTGTAGCTTTTTGGCATGCTATTCTGACAATGTCTGCTGGAAGAAGACGTTCTCTAACTGCTCGGTTTCGAAGTTCCGGTATTCCTCCAATTCCGATATGAACAGCGCACTTAGCTCACGTCTGTATTTTCCGACGTTTACTTTCGATGGATTTATCGCCTCAAATGCCTTTTCGAAAAGAAGTATACTTAACCTGAATTCTTCTAAGTTCATTTCCCTTATAAACAATAGAGATTTCTTGGCGCCCAACGTAAATCCAATAAGATTATTAAGCTGACGCAGCCATTCTTTATTTTCGTTTAGTTCCTGCAATCGACCAATCTCGGCAAGAATATCCGAAAACGTAAACGTTTCTTCGGAAACTCTGGAGTCCATTACTTTCCCAACGAGTATCTCGTCGAGCTTACTTTCGATAATTTTCGAGTTTTGATTATGGGGACTATTTGATAGGTAAGCCGTATAGGCTTCCGAGACATCTGACATTCTGAAGGCACCTGAGATTTTGGTGCCTTCCGTTTGTTTTTCGCTGGAAATCGGGAGGTTGATTCCCGAGAGATCGAGTGCGCCCTTAGTAAGCATTTCAATTTGATGCCGAGCAGTCATTGGCTTCTGCCCGTTATTAAGCGTTATCATTCTATAAAGTAGAAGATCGTATCTCTCGGCGATTATAACATTAACATATAGTGGTCTCGCCGCGTTAAAGTCCGGGTTATCACTACAGTCCTTGAGCGAAATCAGACGTTGCATGCCATCTAAGATGTAGCCGGCCTCTATGTTTGCATTTACGTATGGTTCGATTAGGGCGCGGTCCATGCTATTGGAAAGCGCAGTGTCTATGAATGCGAGGGTGATCGGCGGCATGACACAACCGGTAACAATATCAGCCCTAAGTCTCTCGTAAAATTTCTTGGACTGCGCTTTTCGCTGCTCGCCAAACCTGTCCAACAACGGATAAAGACTATCAATACTATAGCTATATGTCGTAATACCTGATGAGAACGAACTCCTAATTACGTCATCCCTAGAACTATGAAATATTTGTATCATATTGTTGGCCTCAGATAGGCAATATCTATTTTAGCTCGCACCTCTGCCTGCTCCGTATTTGTTAAAGCCGCCAGTTTTTCGTTGGCATAATTGCTAATAGGCCTATTTAATTCAAGTGACCGCGGTTTTATTAGGTATAGGTATTGCGTCTTATCCCCATTAAAGGAAATAGACGAGCGGATGGCTCACCCAGAAGCCTTGTGGAGCACGTAAAAATCGCTGCCTAATTAAGGCAGCACTCACTGGCAAAAATTCGCAAGCTTCGAGGCCGCTGGCAAGGGACAGGTCAGACGTTAAGGCATGTAACCCCGGGCCAAAAGCTTTGATAGCAAAGGCGAGGCGGAAAAGTGGCGCGCAATCTCAAGGCACAGCTTGATCGATGCGGAGCTATGCCAGATATCTATGAGTGGAAAGGCTTCGATCTGATGCAGCCTGTTCCGGATAGTCCGGTCGACCAGCGCTAAAACAGGAGAGTTGAATGACATACTGGGGCATTCTTGAAATTCTGAAAGGCATGAAGGTTGGGGACGCGAATGTCTCTTTTCGCGTCTATCCAGAAAAAATGACCTATCGCGTCTTTGGTAAGACGGGAGATGAGGCCAGAGCCTACCTTTCAAAAGTCGTCGGCAAGCATGTCCAGAATGTCACCAGGGACATAGACAAGTTGAGTGATTATCTGAGTTCATCGAATGCGGCCTCAGAATTGTTCGACTGTATCAACGAGGCGAACCAGATTCTCGACGGCGTCGAAATAACGGCTGCGGTGTTCGATACGAGCGAACATGGTCTCGGTTACCTTCGCGTGGTCGAGGGTGAAAAGGTGCGCAATGTCATCCTTCGCGAGAAGCAGTTCGACGTTGGCGATCTGGTCACATTCGCTGAAGCCAAGTTCTGATGTTCACGAAAGTCTATACTCTGTCCACCGACACGTTCTTCGGTCACAAACTCCACAAGCGATTGATCAAACAAGGCCAGCGGTTCTGCGTTTACGCGCAGGACAGCAAAAGTGCCGGCGAATTCTTCGCGGCTTGTTTCGGACCTCATTATGCGGTTGATTCACGCGATGAGCAGATGCGCGGTCACGTCGGTAATCTCTTGCTCCCGCCGCACGAATCCAATTTCAGCGGGCCCTATGATGCCTTGGAACGCGTCAATCTTCTGAACGACCGCAAGATCAACTCGGCCGCAATTCTTTTGAATTCAGACCGAACCGTTGGCAGCGCGTTCATTTCGGTCGTCGAGAACAAAGAGAGGCGCACCATATTCCTTGACGGCCCGGAATTCTCAACCGGGGCGATCCTCAACGCTATCAATTCGATCCAGTTTAAATCATGACATATGCAATCCGTCGGAAACTGAGAAAGCAGTTCGGTGAAATCAAAGGTCAGGACGCCTATGGCGCAATCTATACGCGTTCCGACGGTTCGCAATTCTATCTCGCGTGGCGCCGGTCAAGCGGGCTCTTTCGCGATGGCTAGCTGACGGAGTCGGCTGCTTTTCGCGAAAAAGAAGGCTATGTGGGCGCTTGACTTCGACACGCTCACCGAGCTCCCGCTGTCGGTTATCTATCAGGTGCATGGAAGCGCTCGAAAACACATCAGCAAGAATGCTGCCTTAGCAAGCCAGCACTCTCTCGCCGAAGCCCGATACGGAAGTCGTTGATTTTGTTGCGAGCTGAACCGGCTCTGATGCACGGCAAGGCACTTCCCGTGCGCTGCGGCACAAATTCGTCACACTTGACCTGAGAGCCGCACCTCGCCGCGCTGAGCATGCATAATCACGACATAAAAACATAACGGCGTCTATCCGGGCGCCCTGATTGAATGCGGCCTCTAGTTTCGAACATCCTGAATAGTTTCGTAACCTCCCTTGGCGGGGTAACGGGGGCATCCTACGCGATAGAGGCACGATTTCAGGGGTTCCTCTATGGCAACAATTCGCAAGCTTCGTGGCCGCTGGCAAGGACAGGTCAGACGCAAAGGTATGAAGCCCCGCGCCAAAAGCTTTGACAGCAAGAGCGAGGCTGAAAAGTGGGCGCGCAATCTCGAGGCGGAGCTTGATCGTTGCGGGTCGATGCCGGATGCACGCCTGGCTGAGCAGATGACCGTTCATGAACTGCTAACCCGTTACCGCCGCGAAATTACATCTGTAAAGCGCAGTGCCATAACAGAAGCAACACGAATTGGCGGCATGCTTAAACGCGAGATCTGCTACCGCACGCTCGCGATACTCAGCCCATCAGATATTGCCCTATATCGCGACGAGCGTTTGAAGGTGGTATCAGGATCCACAGTCCTAAAAGAGCTCAACATTCTTGGGCATGCGATCGACATCGCCCGCAAGGAATGGGGTGTGCACTTGCCACAGAATCCGTGTCGCATGATCCGCCGCCCTGCGCCAGCGCGAGCGCGCGATCGTCGCCTGCAAGAAGGCGAAGAGCGGAAACTCTTGGACGCCGCAGATGCCGGTCGCAATCCCTATATGCGTTCATTGATTATCACAGCGCTCGAAACTGCGATGCGCCAGGGCGAGCTATTGTCGCTGTCGTGGAGCAGTGTCGATCTCGAGCGCCGCCTCGTGCACTTGGAGATGACCAAAAACGGTGAGAGCCGGGACGTTCCCCTATCCAAACGTGCAGTTGAAACGTTGAAGCATCTTCGCGACACGACTTCGCACGATCGCGTGTTTCCACTTTCCAAGGGCGCGGTATGCCAAGCCTGGGAGCATCTGAGAACACGCGCTGGGTCCCAAGATTTGCGCTTTCATGATCTGCGCCACGAAGCTGTGACACGTCTGCTCGAGCGCGGTTTCAACGTCATTGAGACAGCAACGATTTCCGGACACAAAGAGCTGCGTATGTTGCAACGTTACTCACATCTGCGCGCCGTCGATCTCGTCGAGCGACTGGGATGAACGGCCTTGGAATTTATTCCTAGCATCCTTGGCTCCGCGCCTGCCCCGTCCTATTCATCACGCATCGACCCTTACCCGGAGCCTGCGAATGACCCATAAGAAATTGTCCCGCTGTCGCACGTTAGCAAGACTTACTATTATCGCACTCGCGCTCGCCAGCCAACTCGTCCATGCAACAGCACAAACCCAAGCGTTTGATCGCGTCGACGTCGAGATGGCGGTCAATGCCAAAGCACCCCTGACGGTGCTTGATGCTGAGAATATGCGCTTTACCGTCGAGCGCATCAACATGCCGCGCCACGAACGCCAGGTCGGCTTTGTCTGCGGTCGCATTGTCCCAATTGGTAGCCCACGCTTCGGCGACACAATGAATTCCTATCAAGCGCTGTTGTTTCTCAGAGATGGTGGGTTATCAGCCGGACCAGTCACTGCGTTCTTCAAGCCGCTTGAGGAGCTTCTGGAAGACAAGATGTGCCAATAACTGCTCGAACGCACCGTCGCGCATGCGATCTCGTCCCAATTTGACCGTTGCCGGGTGTGAGCTGTTGCTTGAATAAGTGACAGCTCACCTGGATCGTCACGTCAATATCGGATCGAAGTCCTAGAAAATATTGTCAAGTGCGATGGGGATGCCTTCTGCTGCCTGAGCACCCCGGCTCACCAGTCCACCCATACCCGATTTTATAGCGGGGTGCAGATCCAGATCGTCTTCGCGCTTATGGTGCCAGGAGCCCTGTTCTTTTTCTGCGTCATTAGATTATCCATTTCGGTGCCGGCCTCGATGCAATTGCCCTTCGTGCTGAATTCCTGTTTGAACATTTCAACCGGAACATCTTGGTTCAGCAGTATCAGTATGAGAACGTATGCCATTCACCCCTCCCCTGTCGCTCACCCTATGCGTAGCGCGAGCACGGAAAAGTTGAAACGGGGAAATCCCAGAACCGTGCCGTTAATCCAATCCACCCATACCCGTGTTGCAAGGAGCCCGGGTTGATCTGCTATAGTGCCAAACGGGGAAATGGGGAGACGCGCCTACCATGCTTGCAGCATTCAGTGCCACAATAGGCGTTATCGCAGCGCTCTTCGTGGGATTTCTCGTCTTTCGGTTCTGGCGTGTCACCCTCGCCCTGTTGATTCTCGCTCTAATCGGCGTCGCTGGCGTGATCGGATATATCTTCTATGAGGACGCACGCACCGCCAGGATCCTCGCCGAGCAGCGCGCCCGCAACGAGAGGATTGACCAGGCGTCTGAAAACCAAGCGTGCGGAAGCTTGCCAAACGCAAAAGAGGTGGAGCTCTGCCAGATCATCGTCACCGCGAGCGACAGACAAAAAGAAGAGAAAATCAAAGCAGAGGCAGCGTGGCGCGGGAAAGAGGCGGCAAAAGCAAAAGCGGAAAGGGAAGTAGCGGCAAGAGCAGCGGCAAAGGCAGCATCAAATCCAAATCAGACGCGCGCCCCGTTTCTCCCTGTTCCTGGATATCAAAAGCAGTCGGTAGAGGATTGGCTGAAAACGTTGAAGCCCGATTAGTATCCCTTCTCGATCAATGCCACGATCGCATTTCGTTCGAAACCACGTAGATGATAAGGCCGATAAAGAACGCACCATAAGCCTGATCCCATCTGAGCCCGCCCCCGTCTGCCAAGCCGGACGGCAATCGCGAGAACGGCCATGGGGGATCAAGGCGCTGAAGAGCCGATCGAAAAGTTCGCCTATCGGAAGCGCCGACGCCAGGAGGACCGCAACGGCGGCGCCGGTTTGCTAAGCGGACATAAACGGCGTGTTGTCTCGCCGTGCTCGGATTCCGGCGTTGAGCTCCATCAGTCGGGTCTGCGTTGCGGAGCGTAATGATCGTCAATTCTCGTCAGACCACGCTTAATGTGACGATTATGCATCCGCGCTGCGAGCCGGCCGTAGAAGCCAGGCTCCGGTTCGGGTGAATGCGAGCTGTATCCCATGCCTCTAATCTCTCGACGATCGGCGGAAGCAACCTCCGCAGGTCGATCGGTGGCTGTGAGCTGCTTTATAGTCGTTCATGCGAGCGCCCCCTAGGGCTTAAAGATACATGAGGATCGTTCGCTCGGTCCAGCTACATATGGCCCTTTATCGAATTCACCTTTTCGCTATATCGCTCTAATAGATCGCTTTGACCTTCAGGATCGAGCGGTCCGTCGTCCTCGAACTCATATTCGAAGCGCATACGGTCGAAACGGTGCCTAAGCTCCTCGAGCCGGCGCCTAGTCTCGGCCTATTCGAGAATCAGCGCAATGATGCCGTCGACCTCCTCTTTGACCTTGGGATGGTGTTGGACTGGATCGAATCCAGCTTTTCCTTAATGCGCGAATTCGCGTTTTCGAACAGGTCGTCAAAGTTCTTGGCCATACTGACTCAGTTCGGGAAATTACCGCCAAAGCGGGCAAACACAGAACAATATCGCGACCCATGAAGTCCGTCAGCCATGCATGGACACTTCCGTTGATTTACATCCATGTTTACATCAGCCCCAAACGTGAACCAAATCCGTCCAAATCTGATCGGGCAATAGGTTCCAGGTTTACATCGGCGGAGGTCATGTAAACCAAATCCTGTTCAGTGTCGTAGCCCGATAGACACTTTCTTAACATGAAGTTTACATTAAGTTGGCGCAAGCAATCACATTGCGAAAACAAGACCTAATGTAAACCTGCCTCCGAGGCAAAACTGCAATCCTTAACACCGCTCTAGAAGTTCAAGGCTCGAACCGTCACTTTCTACGCTCTCACGCTGCGAAATACATGACGGAACGATTCCTGAGCGAACTTCGCAATGAACAGACCAGACAGCTACCAATACGCTAAACGCCAAGGTGAACAAGGAAGAATATATGTTTCTCGAAGCGTTCTAAGGGCAGAACGGCCGACATGGGAGTTAAAGGGTGCCACTATGGTGGGCGAAATTGTCTATTCGAAACATAGCGTGGATTCGACCTTCTAGCTTGATCGAATGAGTTGCCTGTGAACCCCCGCGCGAAAACAGGCGTGATCCCTAAGAAGAATATTCAGCGCCTCGCTTCCGTTTAGTCTCGGTTCAATTCGTTCCACTCCGGCCATCCCGGGCAAACCAAAGTTCCAATTCTTGAGGCCGGAGCGGGCGTCACGATAATGCGGGAGGATGGCGCGGCGCGATCGCCTCTAAAAGAAAGGGGGATGCTTGTTCGCCCTTACACGAATAAGCGGCTTAGGAAGATTAAACCCCGGTTCAAGGTTGTTAGCGACCATACGAGCACGGCGATAGCTTGCGGCGTATTCCCGCCATGCCTCGGGCGTCCGGTATATCAAGAAATTTAACCAGCTATCCCACGCGATGAGCATCTCGCGTTCTAATAATCCCGCCTTCGACATTTTATGCCGCCTCTTGCGCTTTAGCCATCTCAACAGGCCGTATTACATATGCCCTATTCCCCTTTAGCGCTGCCACAATGAGGCCAATGCACGAATCGAAAACCTCAAGCTTTCGAAAATCCAAACTTATTGATGTCGCTTCTGGATCGCCGCAGTTAATCGTCCCGCCATATGCGGCATAGATGAGAAAGCCGGTAGTTTTGCGTCCCATCCGATGGTGAAGGAAATTTGGTTCCGGAATATTTTCTACCGGCGTTATCGCACCAGGGAACGGTTCAATTTGCGTCTCGTTCTTAAAATCAACCGACACCGGATAGAATGCATCGCAGCCGTTCATACCATGATAGGCATTCACAATAAGACCAAGCGGTGAATTGAAATACTCAAGATCGTAGAAGTCGCCGGTGTATGCGACGCCACGTAATTCTCGGTCACCGTAGACGGACGCAAGGTAAGCTTCGAACGCGGCCCTTGTCATGGCCTCATGCATGTATGTTGCTGTCGCTACTCTCGGCGTGTTATGATATTTCGTCATTAATTGTTCCTTTCGATGAACCGATGACAATAGGAATCCGGTGCTGGTAACACTGGCGTTCCGTAACGACGCGACCTTGGTCGCGTCGTCGCCTTTTGGCGATTACTCGCCGCTTACCTTCCATTCCGGAAGGGTATAACGGACTTGCTTATCAAGCCGATCGCGTGCCTTGGTCAGCCTCACCATATCCGCCAACGCAGTTTTCTTAGTCGCTGGATTGGACAAATCGGCGCGATCGAGTTCCTCGATGCGTGCTGAAAGCTCATCGCGTTTATATGCATTGACGTGCTCAGCAAGAGCGCGTGCTGCTTCCAGCAAGCTATTGATCATTACCTCGGCGCGACCGATCGATGCCTTTCGAACTTGATCATATGTTTCGGGGTCGATGGCGTCGGCAGCTGATGCCGGATCACGATCGTCAGAAAAGTCCGGCGGCTCAATGCCGGCAACGTCTAGTGGTATTTCGAACTCAGACCAGTTCTCATCGTTCAACGAAAGCCATTCACTAAATGGCCGGCGCAAGTCATCGCTTCCGGCATCAGTGGCAGCTTTGCGTTTCGCCTTTTGACGTTCGCGGTATGCCTTTATCCTCTCGCTATTTGACAATGCCATCGCGCTCTCCTTCGTTACTGTTACATGTAACGAAACGATCGAGAAAATCAAGGGGTTTCTTCGGGAGGAAGCACCGAAGTATCACCGTCGCGGATGGTATCCGGCCAAACGTCCAAGACCTCGCCCAGAATGAGGGCGATCCGGGAGCGCAAATCGAGAAAAGAGCTAGTGGAAGGCGCGGCAATAATCTGGTCGATTGCTGCGTGATAATCGTCAACTGGTCTGTAAATAGTCATGAAATCTCCGTGCGATTGGTGGTTGCGCACGGAATCATGAGTCAGAATTGGTGATGTTGCAACGAGAATTTGAAGTAGTATGTAACAAAAACAATATGTTACAGTCAGCGCTGACTGACTTTTTTACGAGAATGCTCCGGGATACCTGACGTTTGGTGAAATTCCTGAGTTGCTGCGATCTCGAAGAAGGTCAGTGGGCACTGATATTGGATGCGTAGAGAAAAACTGTGCATATTATTCACTTCGATCACGCGCGGGCGGCTTCACCCCCGCGGTCTCTCATTATGCTGAAAATATTCCTTGCGCGCTGAGATGCGCGTGTGCCAATATGGCGAGGCCGACCGAGTTTCGCTAGGCAGTGTCAAAGCGCCCCCACCTTAAAAAGCACCCAAAGCACGAAGCGTCGTCGATTCCTCCATCAGGGAATTGGCTCCCATATCTGGCCTTGAGTTTGAAGGAAGCACCGGGACGTAGACCGGCACCTGCTAGCCAGAAGCAAACAGAAGATTGATCACTGGCGAGCCGCCGAGATACTTTGATCAGTTGTCGCTGCACTGGCATCGATCAGTGAGCACCCGTTGAACGGTGTAAGGATGCCAAGAAAGACGGCGCAATGTGAAACGCTCACAAGATGAGCAACCACAACGCCGGTCATATGTCGATTGAAGGCAAGTCGCATGTGATGCGTGAACCCCGCGGGGTTCATAACCGTTTTGATCGCAAGATCAGGATTACGGAGCCGATAGCTCAGGTAAAGGGAAACCGCCTAGCTGGTCTGATAAACCAAAGCTCTTCACCAACTGTATAACGCAGAAATCCCCCCTTGGGTAAATAGCCACTGGCAGGGCGCGAGCTATGATGCCCCTGTTTCTGTGTTGTTTATTCAGGGGGGGATAAGACCCATATCCGCAGTTTGATCAGAAGAAGAGACGAAGTGACGCGCCATCAAAGATGAGCGTGAGCGCAGAGAGCGATGGAAAACGGCGATCTGACCATCGGCGCAAACACAACGGTCAAAACCATCTCGACGAGCAGCGCATAACGCCATAATGAGTCATAAGACTGCAGACAACCCAAAGGAACGCGCCAACGACGATCCTCGAGTCAATGGCGCACTATCCGGCCGCGCTTTCGTTGAGCTCTTTGATGACCGCTACCAAGCGCCTGGTCTTCTCAAGATCGAACACCTGCTGCGGTCCTTCCGGCGCTACGTCGACAAACGGGCTCTCATAGAGCAACCCGGGGTCCATCACGCCTTTCTCGGTCAGATGCTCAATCACCATATCGATGAATTCGATTTGCTGAGCAGTCGCCCCAGTGTCGCCAAGGAACTCGCTGAAGGCCTCTGCCACCGCATGGCGATCAAGTCCCACCAACGAGCGAACGAACGCACCAAAACCATGGGCGATTTCCGTCGCCTTTTCGATATGCACAGGCTGGCCGATCCCGGCGCTGAGAAGCATCTGCTGCAATTGCTCTATATCTGTGGGGGTCAGCGGCTTTCCGTGACGCAGCTTTGCAAGCGCAATGTGATCCTCATGCTGACGCAGGAAGTGCCTCGCCTTCTTCTTGAAACGAGCGAACTCAACTTCGCCAACCTGCGGGAGTTCAAGCTCGGTCCCCTCGCCAAGCTGATCCTTGAAGTCGGTATAGATAATTGCCTTCTTGCCCGGCTCTATATGATGCACGAAGTTGCGGAGCCGCAGTCGCACAAGCTCGAGCAACGGCACGGTTACGCCCTTCCACCAGTGATCCGAAAGGATGTCCAGGATCAATTCGTGCTGCGCCGCAATTGCGGGTATCGCAGTCTGTTCATCGAGTGCAGAAGCAATCTCGATGAGCTGCTTCTTCAGTCGGTCAAAACGTTTGGAGCCTTTGAGCAAAGCAAGTTCAAGATTGATCAGGAGCAGATCGAAGCGCTTTGCCTCTTCCAGTTCCGACCTTACGGAAGACGGCAGCGGTGCGACTTCGTTGACGAGTTCATCGCGCGTCTTATCGGTCAGCGTGCTCCATGCCTTCTCGGTTTGATATTTTTCGACCAGCCGCCGCTTACCTCGAACGATGAAATTGTCCAAGCTCATCGAACCCACATAGGTCTTGAGAAATTCCAACGATTGCGTCCTGATTTTCCCTTCACTTGGAGCGACATCGTCGCCGGCGTCGTATTCGTCACCTTCCTCGGCAAACCCATAGCCGGTGTGTTGTCCATTCTTCTCATCCAGCGCCCGAATGAGATCGAAGCGGGCGGCAAACAGGTGCTCGTTTAGGGATCGCGCATTCCGCCCCTCTACGAATTTCGGATTCTGCCTGAAAAACTCGAGGTTCTGACAAAAGTCAAAGACGCGGAAAAACTCCTTGTCTTCGTCCGGTCCGAAAAGGTCAGGGCAGAGACGCGTGCCGCGACCCATGATCTGCCAGAATTTGGTTCTCGAACGAATGAGCTTAAAGAGAACGAGATTTACGACTTCGGGCACATCGATGCCGGTGTCCAGCATATCAACAGAGATGGCGATATGAGGAGCGCTTTCCTTCTTTGAGAAGTCGTCGATGAGCGTCTGCGCATATTCTGTCTTGAACGTGATGACGCGGGCGAAATGACCGGCAAGGTGCGGATAGGCCAGATTGAAGCGCTTCTCAATGAAATCAGCGTGGGCCTGGTTCTTGGCGAAGATGATTGTCTTGCCCATCCGGTCGCCAGCCGCCACCTTCACCCCCTGGGTCATGACGTGGGCAAGCACCTTGTCGACCGTATCGGCGTTGAACAGCCATTTGTTGATTGCCTCGGCACTTACACTATCAGGCGGCTCCCCACCTTCTTCGTCCCATTCGAGCATGTCCCATTGCTCTTGCTCTTCCTCGGAGAGGTCGTCGTAGTGGATGCCTTCACGCACGAATCGGAGCGGCACTGAAATGGGCACAGGTGGCACCAGCCATTCATCGGCAATGGCCTGGTCGAGCGAATAGGCATCCGTGGGAACGCCTTCCTCAAGATCGAAAAGACCATAGGTGTTGCGATCAATTTCCCCGCGCGGCGTCGCGGTCAAACCCACCAGCAAGCTGTCGAAATAGTCGAAAATAGCGCCATAGCGCTGGTATACCGAACGATGCGCCTCGTCGATGATGACGAGGTCGAAATGCCCCGGTCCAAAGCGCGCCGCTCCCTTCGCCCGCTCGTCGATTAGGTTCATCATCGTCGGATAGGTAGAGAGGAAAACACGGCCGTCTGCGGACTTCTCCGTCACGAGGTTAACCGGCGATGTCTCGGGAAGAAACGTCTTGAACGCCCTCGCGGCCTGATTCACAAGCGCGACGCGGTCGGCCAGAAACAGCACACGCTTCACCCAGCCGGCTCGCATCAGCGTATCGACGAGAGCAATCACGGTGCGCGTCTTGCCCGCGCCCGTGGCCATGACAAGCAGCGCCTTGCGCTGTTTGTGCGTTTCGAAACTCTCCTTGACACGGGCAATCGCCCGCTCCTGATAGTAGCGGTCGGCGACTTTCCGATTGACGGGAACAGAGGCCATTGGCCTCCTCGTCGTTCGTCGCTGGATCAGAAGCTGAAGCTCGTCTTTCTTGTAGAAGCCGGACACCTCACGCGGCGGGTAAGCCGTATCGTCCCAAATCCAGTGGTCATAACCATTAGTATAGAAGATTACCGGCCGCTGGCCGAATTTCCGGTCGAGGCAATCGGCATAGAGCTTTGCTTGCTGCTGACCCGCACGGGGATCGCGTTTGGTGCGCTTGGCCTCGACTAGAGCCAGCGGCTTGCCGTCATCTCCCCAGAGCACATAGTCGACGAAGCCCCGGCCCTCATTGTTGGCCATTCCCTCGACTGGAAATTCGCGGTCACGCGGCTGGTCGAGCTTCCAGCCCGCTTCTTTCAAGAGCAGGTCGATATAGAGATCGCGGGTTTCGGCCTCGGAATAGTCATGATGGTCCGGCCGTTTTTCATTCTCGCGGCGGATACGGTCGCGCTCGGCGCGTGCTTGCTCAAGCTCGGCATCGAGTTCGCCCTTGTCGCGCAACAGGTCAGCGAAAGCCTTGTCGCGCGCCTCCATTTCCGACTTGAGGCGTGTTAATTCGGCAAAAGCCTTCTTGACCAGATCGTCCTTGCGGGAGAGTTGCGCCGGATCGAAAGCCAGACCATCGGGCGGCGGCGTCTTGCCATAGGTGCGGGCCAGCCAGAAGGTTAGATGGAACAGTTCGCGCACGGCATCGGCGGCTTCCTTCGCCGATGTGTCCTTGGCCTCATGCACGGCGCGGTTGCCAATCTGAACGATGAGCTTGGCCTTGGTGAAGACGGCCTGACCGGCGCGCTTCTGGAAGCTCGGCTCATGGATTAGTGCCGAAATCCTGTCGTCATAGGGAAAGTGCAGACCGGAATCGTGCTTGTAGGCCCACTGCACGGCGAGCTCCACAGTGCGCCGGGCATAGAACGCTGCGGCGCGCGGATCGCCGGCAGCGTTCGCCTCCGCCCGTTTCGCGCTGTCGAAGATTTCTGGGAATTCGGCAGCGAGAAAGGCGAAGTTGGACATGGAGCCTCAGAGTTGACCAGTGAAAGCGCGGTGTTGAAGGGAGGTGAAAAGCGACTCCAGGTTTCTCAGATGTAGCTCGGATGTTATCAGGCTAGCTCTTAACTTTTTCCACAAGGAGGCAAATCGTTGTTGTTCCGTCAGCGTAGGCAAGGGGACGAATGCCTTTTTCAAAGCGCCGACATTCAAGTGCTGCTGAATCTGTCCTCTTTGTTCTGAAAGGACAATCTGCTTGCCAATAGGGGAATTGATAAAAGTGCTCAAAAATTGAGAATCTAATTTTTCCGGATCGGGTGAAACAATTAGGACGTCAATTGCATTCGATCCGTGCAAGTCGGCGCCAACGACGGCCGCCTTACCTGGCTGGCCTGTCCTTACGACCACAACGTCTCCTTCGAAGATGCGGGTTTTGGCAAGGGGCCCTTCATTATCGGAACCAGAAAAATAAACAACATCCGTCAAATCAAAGCCTTCAACTTTAATGTTTTGCGACCTGATAGCGATCACGCCCTGATCGGTGTAATAGGAAGCCGGCTTCACCACTATGCCAACCGTTATTCGTTTGGAAAGGTCGTCTAGGCTTTGAGTTGGCCAGTTCATGTCATTCTTTCGAAGATCCCCGAACATCTCCACAAAGATCGATTGAGTGAGGCTGTCGAGTTGCGCGATCGCCTGGTGGCGCTTCTGGCGAAGCTGATGGACCTTGTCCAGGATCGCGGCAATCCGCTTCTGCTCGTGTAGAGGGGGGAGGGGGATTTCGAGACGCTTTAAGAATTTATAATGACGACTGTAGCCAGCACTCGGAATATTTGCGAATTGGAGGAAATGGCAAACATACTTCAAGTCTGCCTTGGTGGGATGTCGCAGCTGGAGGACCTTCACACCGTCTGCCCCCATGCAGAATGGAAAATCTACAAACTTTAATGCCCGCGTGTGATCGCCGAAAACGATCCATGGACCTTGGCCGTTAACTAAGTTGGATGCTTCATTAGAATACCCTCCAATAAAGCCCTGACCTTGGTCGATGATTGGATAGTGACCAAACGGTAAGTAGTCGCCTTTTTGGATCTTGGCATTACCACCCGAGGCATCTCGAACTACTTCTTCAAACTCTGAGAGGTTCAAAGCATCGCCTCCAGCTCTTTCAAGCCCGCCGCAATCTCATCTTCCAGCTCAAGCAGTTCTGCGATGATTTCCTTGGGCGGGCGGTGGTCGTCGGCCTCGTGCACCACCTCCTTGTAGCGATTGAGTGAGAGGTCGTAGTCGGCAGCGGCGATGTCCTCACGCTTCACCGTAAAGCTCTGGCCAGTGCGCGGGTTCTCGCGCTCGCTGCCGTTGCGTTCTCCCCAACGGGCGACAACATCCGGTAGGTTGTTCTTTGCATGCTCGTCTTCACTTAGCTCCTTTGTCGGCACTGGTCCCAATTTTTCCTCGGCCACCAGCATCTGGCGCTTGTCGTCCAGACTCATGCCATCGGCCTGAACGTCGTAGAACCAGACATGATCGGTGCCGCCGGAACTGGTCTTGGTGAAGAAGACGATCGCCGTTGAGACGCCAGCGTAAGGCTTGAATACGCCGGACGGCAGCTTCACGATCGCGTCCAGCTTGTGGTCGTCCACCAGCATCTTGCGGATCGCCTTGTGCGCCGTCGATGAGCCGAACAAAACGCCATCCGGAACAATCACGGCTGCGCGCCCACCAGGCTTCAAGAGCCTCAGGAAAAGCGCCATGAACAGAAGCTCGGTTTTCTTCGTCTTGACGATGGCAAGCAGGTCATTGGCCGTCGTCTCGTAGTCGAGCGAGCCGGCAAAGGGCGGATTGGCAAGAATCAGCGAATATTTGTCGGCATCATCACTATGGCTGGAAGAGAGCGAGTCCCTATAGCGAATGTCTGCGCCTTCCACGCCATGCAGCTGCATGTTCATTGAGCCAATTCGCAGCATGGTCTGGTCAAAATCGTAGCCGTGGAACATCGTGTTGTGAAAGTGCTTGTTGAGCGACGTATCCATGAACAGCTTGCTGTGATGCTCGCGCAGATGCTCGCCAGCCGCGACGAGAAAGCCGCAGGTGCCGCTCGCCGGGTCGCAGATCACATCGTTCGGTGTTGGCTTGGTTAGTTCCACCATCAATCTGATGATGTGACGGGGCGTGCGAAACTGGCCGTTCTGCCCGGCGCTGGCGATCTTGGAGAGCATATACTCATACAAATCTCCCTTAGTATCGCGGTCCTCCATCGGAATGTCCGCGAGCATGTCAACCACCTTGGCAAGGAGACCAGGCGTTGGGATGGTGAAGCGCGCGTCTCGCATATGTTCGGAGTGGGCCGTGCCGTCCTTAGCCATGTCGCGCAGGAAGGGGAAAACAAACTCAGACACAAGCAAGAACATGCGGCCCGGATCGGCATTCTTCAGCTTCGACCAGCGCATCTCGTCATAAGTGACATCATTGCCATCCCGGTCCTGCCGATAGACGCCTTCTGGAAAGATCACTCGCTCCATTGGCTTCCCGAGCAGATTGGCTTTGTTCTCCTCCCGCGTTTGGATGTCATCCAGCCCGCGCATAAAGAGGAGGTAGGTGATCTGCTCGATCACCTCGAGCGGGTTGGCTATGCCGCCCGCCCAGAAGGCGTTCCAAACCTGATCAACCTTCGAGCGAATTTCACCTGTGAGCATGCCAGTCCCTTACAACTCAGTTTTTGCGGACCTTAGCAGCGCTATCTTGAACGGCAAGTGGCCCGCAGCGCGATCTCTGGACAGCAAAGAGAAAAGCAGAAATAGTCCACTAAAAAACGGGAATCGGGGGGGATCAATGTGAGCGATATCAAGCTCTTTCATTTCAATGCCGGACAAGTGCAGGAGCTCATTGGAACAGCCGTTCAGATAGAGAAATCGTTGCAGGTTCTGTTTGAACGCAATCTCGAATCCCTCCTCGGAATTCGCTTCCTCGCTTCCGAACATGCAACCGGGTCCGTGCATGGCGGCCGAATCGATACCCTCGGCCTTGATGAGGACAACTGTCCCGTCATCATCGAATACAAACGTGCGGTGAACGAAAACGTCATCAATCAAGGGCTTTTCTACCTTGATTGGCTGTTGGACCATCGGAAAGAGTTTCAGTGGCTGGTGCTTGAAAAGCTCGGGCCTGAGGCTGCAAACAGTGTAGACTGGTCCGCGCCTCGTCTACTTTGCATTGCCGGAGATTTTACCAAATATGACGCACACGCGGTCAAGCAGATTGCCCGCAACATCGAATTGATCCGCTATCGCCGTTTTGGCGAAGACCTGCTTATGATGGAGCTGGTTCATACACCCAAGGTGGCTCGCATCACGCAACCAGCACCTCACCAGTCAATGAGCGCAGAGGTAACAAACGACGATTCTAACAATTCGCCCGATCCCTATTGGGCTAACCGGATGGGACATAAGCTCTCTCAGTCTTCACCAGAGCTTCGCGACCTCTACGATGCTACCCATCAGTTTCTGGTTAGTCTCGGCGATGACGTTCAAGTGAGAGAACTGAAGCAATACACCGCCTTCAAGCGCATCAAGAACTTCACCTGCTTGCAAATCTATCCTCAGGCCAAGACATTGACCGCTTATGTCCGGCTAAACCCTACAACTGTCGATGTGGAACCTGGTTTTTCGCGCGACGTCACGAGCATCGGGCATCATGGCACGGGCGATTTGGAGCTGTCGTTGAAGTCGATGAGCGATTTCGAACGAGCACAACCTCTATTTCGGCGCGCCTACGAAGAGTCATGAAATCAGATGTCACCAAAAGCATTTACGATCGTTGGCTTCGATTCTGCCTGGACCGACAAGCCCAAAGCTCCGGGCGCAGTCTGTGTCATACGATCCAATTCCGATGGGAAACTGACCTACAGAGAGCCGCAACTGGCGTCGTTTGCGCAGGCGCTCGACATCATCCGTGATGAGCGCGACCGCAGTCGCTTATGCCTGGTTGCCATTGACCAGCCGACGATCGTTCCAAATCTCACGAGCTTACGTCCGGTCGATCGTATTGCCGGTGCGCTTATCTCGTGGCTCGGCGGCGGTGTTCAGCCAGCAAATCGCTCAAAGATCGGCATGTTCGATGACGCAGCGCCCATCTGGAAATTCAAAGAAGCTCTCGGTGCCATCGAGGATCCCGAAGCTGCTCGCACTGCAGCGGATGGGCTTTTCATCATGGAGGTGTTCCCGGCGCTTGCCCTTGCCGGCTTGAACAGTGCGTTTTGCGATCGCCTCAAGGGCCCGCGCTACAACCCAGAACGGCGGAAAACATTCAACCTCGCTCACTGGCATGATGTAATCGATACAATACAGCGGTTCGGCACACTCGCCGCAATCGAGCTTATTGACGATTGGTGTGACACGACCCGGTCTGTTCACACACCTAGGAAAGCGGACCAGGACAAGCTTGACGCGATGATCTGCGCCTTGATCGGCCTGCATTGGCTCACTGCGCCGCGCAAGCAGTCGATGATGATTGGAGACCTGCAGAACGGCTATATGATTGCCCCGTCCATCGATGGCATTCACGCCCGGATTCTGGCGAAAGCGCGCGAGAGGGGAGTTCCTATCGATGGGCAGCTGCTCGTCACTTAGCCCCGGCACGCACCCGGCACACCTGACAGGATTCGAACCTGTGACCTCTGCCTTCTGGATATCGCACCATCTCCAAAATTCGCCATTGAAGCCTTGGCCCGCATCGGCTAGAAACGCTTCGCGCATGTAAGGCCAACGCCTTGTGTCAGCACCCGTAGCTCAGCTGGATAGAGTGCTGCCCTCCGAAGGCAGAGGTCACAGGTTCGAATCCTGTCGGGTGCGCCAAATACCGCCGATTGCCCCACAAATTGATATATTTTCTCTTTTATTATCAAGAAGATAACGATCTGCGGCACGGTTAAGGATGTTGCTCACGTATGCTCCGCCGTTTCGCACGGCCCACGAGTTGTCGCACGAGGTGTCTTTGGAGGCTTGACGTAGCCAACACACCGTCGTGAGGTTCAAACGGTGCTCAACAGCACGACGCAGCAGCTACGATCAGTTGACCATATTCTCCCGAAACAGCGTCTCGATCAGCGGGCATTCCGGTAGCGTGCCGTCGGCGCATTGGGCTACCATGTCTTTGAGCACGCGTTCCATGCGTCTGAGATCGGCGATCTTCGCCTGGATGTCGTCGAGATGGGTGGCGGCAACGGCGCGCGCCTCGGCGCAAGGCTGATCGCGCTCGTCGACCAGCCGCAGTAACTCGCGGACTTCATCCAGTGAGAAACCAAGCTCGCGTGCCCGCAAGATGAAGCGAAGGCGCCGCTCGTGTGTAGTGTCATAGCTGCGATAGCCGGCTGCCGTGCGCGGTGGTTCGGGGAGAAGGCCGACCTTCTCATAGTAGCGAACCGTCGCCAGGTTGCTGCCCGTCCGCCGGGCGAGCTCCGCTCGTTGCAGGCCCTTCACCCCCGCGTGATCGCGCATCGCAAAAATCCTCTTGACCCTGTAGTGACTACAGACTGCATCCTACGCTTCGGTAGGAGTTTCGGCAAGGGAAGCGAGGTCGGACATGGGTGCATCGCGATCAGGAATTGCGGGCTCGACACCTGTTGCGTCGGACCTCTCCTCGTCCGAGCGGAGCGAGGCGGGACGACAGCGTATGCTCGCCGTTGGCGGCATTCTCGGCGCGCTCGCGGCTTCGTCCTGCTGCATCATTCCGCTGATTCTGTTCAGCCTCGGCATCGGCGGCGCGTGGATCGGCAATCTGACGGCTCTGGCGCCTTACAAGCCGCTCTTTGTCACCGGAACGGCAGCGGTTCTCGGGTACGGCTACTATCTCGTCTATTGGAAGCCCAAGCGGGCCTGCAGCGGTAACGCCGCTTGCGCGCGCCCAATTCCGAGCCGCCTCATTCAGATCGTGCTCTGGATCGCGACACTGCTCGTCATCGCTGCCTTCGCCTTCGACTCCGTCGCTCCGCTGCTGCTTCGCGCCTGAGACCAAGAGGAGATTTGCCATGAAGAAAAGCCTGAGCGCTTTTGCCCTGATCGGCTCGATGATGGTGGCCCCCACTGCCTGGGCCGGCGAGCGCACTGTCACCTTCGCAGTCGACAACATGACCTGTGCTTCCTGCCCCTACATCGTGAAGAACTCTATGGCCGCGGTCCCAGGCGTCGCGAAGGTCGCTGTGTCATTCCAAGCCCAGACGGCGACCGTGACCTTCGATGACGCAAAGACAAACCCAGGCGCCATTGCGGCCGCCAGCGCGAATGCCGGCTACCCCGCACATCCAAGACCGCAGGGTAGCTGAGATGACAGACCGGGCGGCGATCTGGGCAAGCATAGCCGGCACCATCCTCGCTGCGATCTGCTGCGCAACGCCGCTCCTTATTGCGAGCCTCTCCCTGACGGGTCTTGCCACTTGGCTGACAGGTGCAGGCCCATTCGCTCTTGCCCTGACAGCCATAGGCGTCGGCCTCATCGCATGGGCAGTCCATCATCGCCGGGCAGGAACGGTGAGCTGCGAGATGAAGACTCTCAAAGAAAAAGTGTGAAGCCATGAACGACTGCTGCGCATCCTCTCGGGACAAAACAACTTCTGACTCCGCGACGTTGCAAAGCTTCGCTGTGCGGCCGGGCGTGACGTTTCCCGACTGGTCGGTCGTCACATCGCGCGCCGTCCGCCACGCTCTGCAGGCCATGGTCGGGTCGGACCACGTGCTTAATCGCTGGAACGGCTACGATCCGGCCACGGACCGCATTCGCGTCGCACTGCTCCAGCTTTATGCCGAAGACGGACGAGCCCCGAGCAGGAGCGCGCTTGCGGAGCGCGTGGGGCTCAGCGAGACAGCCATCCCACCTCTGTTGGAAGACCTCCGCCAGCGCGACTTGGTCGTCCTTGATGACGAACGGATCGTCGGCGCCTATCCATTCACCGACCGGGACAGGGGCCATCGGGTCACTCTGGACCGACACGTCCTCAACGCCATGTGCGCGGTCGACGCGCTCGGTATCGGCGTGATGATGGATGGTGACATCGCGAGCGCCTCGTCCTGCCGTCATTGCGCAGCGCCGATTCGGATTACGACGCGGGAGCGAGGACGGGCTCTGGCTGATGTCGAGCCACGGATGGCCGTTATGTGGCAGAGCGTCCGCTATGACGGTGCGTGCGCCGCCAACTCTCTGTGCGCGACGACTGCTTTCTTCTGTTCCGATGACGATCTCACCGCCTGGCTCCGCGAACGCTCCGCTGACGAGCCCGGCTTTCGCTTGTCGATCGAAGAAGGGTTGCAGGCCGGCCGCGCTCTGTTCGGGCCGAGTCTCGCTGGCCTCGGAACGACGTCGCAATCGTCCGTTGATTTGGCTTCACACAGCGCGACGGACCGGCCCTTCCGTGCCAACGGCCGTGACGGAGGCGCCTATGACCTTGTCGTGATCGGCGCTGGCTCGGCCGGCTTCTCAGCCGCGATCACGGCCGCCGATCAGGGCGCGCAGGTGGCGCTGATTGGCAGCGGCACCATCGGCGGCACCTGCGTCAATGTCGGCTGCGTGCCGTCCAAGACCCTGATCCGTGCCGCCGAGACTCTGCACAACGCCCGCATGGCGGCGCGTTTTGCCGGTATCACGGCCGAGGCCGAACTGACCGACTGGCGCCGAACCGTTCGACAGAAGGACGCGCTGGTTTCCGAGCTGCGCCGGGCCAAGTATGTCGACCTGCTCCCCGCCTACAATGGCATCGCCTATCGCGACGGGCCGGCGCACCTCGTCGACGGCGGTGTCGAGGTGAACGGCACGCGTATTCCCGCCGGCAGGATCATCATCGCCACCGGCACGCGGCCGGCAGTGCCCACCATCCCCGGCATAGAGAGCGTGCCGTATCTGACCAGCACGACCGCGCTCGACCTCAAGGAGTTGCCGCGCTCGCTGCTGGTCATCGGCGGCGGCTATATCGGCGCGGAGCTCGCCCAGATGTTCAGCCGCGCCGGTGTCAAGGTGACGCTCGTCTGCCGGTCGCGCCTGCTTCCCGAAGCCGAGCCCGAGATCAGCGCGGCGCTGACGGGGTATTTCGAGGAGGAAGGGATCACCGTAGTCTCCGGCATTGCCTATCGCGTAATCCGCAAGACCGAGGGCGGTGTCTTGCTGACCGTCACGCGCGACGGCCAGGATGTTGCAATCGACGCCGATCAGGTGCTGATTTCCTCCGGCCGCACGCCCAACATCGAAGGCCTCGGGCTTGCCGAGCACGGGATTGCCATCTCGCCGAAGGGCATCGTCGTCGACGACCGCATGCGCACGACGCGCACTGGCATCTATGCCGCCGGCGATGTTACCGGCCGCGACCAGTTCGTCTACATGGCCGCCTATGGCGCCAAGCTCGCCGCGAAGAACGCGCTCAACGGCGACAGCCTGCGCTACGACAACGGCGCGATGCCGGCCATCGTCTTCACCGATCCGCAGGTGGCGAGCGTTGGGCTGACAGAGGCTGCCGCACGCGCCGCCGGACGGGCCGTCCGTGTCTCGACGATCGGCCTCGACCAGGTGCCTCGCGCGCTTGCCGCCCGCGACACCCGCGGGTTCATCAAGCTCGTAGCAGATGCGGACGACGGTCGGCTGCTCGGTGCGCATATCCTCGCGCCGGAAGGGGCCGACAGTATCCAGACCGCAGCGCTCGCCATTCGACAGGGGCTTACTATCGGCGATCTCGCCGACACGATCTTTCCGTATCTTACCACCGTCGAAGGTTTGAAGCTCGCGGCGCTGGCGTTTGCCAAAGATGTTGCCAAGCTCTCCTGTTGCGCCGGTTGAACGATTGGGGGGGTCAATGAACCATTGGGCAGCACGTCGGCACGCAGGCAACAGGATGCGTGCCGAGAACCTGCCTGCGCCCTTACTTGCTAAACAAGGAGGCATTTAGGAGGGATTTAGAGGGCTATAGCGTTAACGTAGTTCTCATCTTCACCTGACATGGCGCGCCATAAATCCCTTCAAATCATTCGGTTTACTTAAGATGACGTGCAGCAGCTTGCACGCCAAACCAGATCAAATCTCAAACGCCTACGCGTTTCTCCTGCGAATCCCTCAACCGCCGTTCTATTTGTCTCGTCTGGAGGCCTTCGACGATAATAAGGCACCGCACGGGACCTGAGGCGCGATGCCGAAACTCCGTTACCAAAATTCCTTGCCACGCCCGACGTCAACACCTGCCAGCTGTGGGTTTTGTCGCGATTTCTGCTATATTGGCTCCCAACCTTGCAAGGGGCACTCCGCGTTTAAATACGTCACTGGCACGATACCGCTCGCCATTGCC
The DNA here is from genome assembly GCA_900473175.1 of Hyphomicrobiales bacterium. GTDB lineage: Bacteria > Pseudomonadota > Alphaproteobacteria > Rhizobiales > Rhizobiaceae > Phyllobacterium. Next base: position 58,853 of record UCKM01000009.1, read on the forward strand.
CGCTGTCACATAGCGGCAGAAAGGAGAATGCGTCATGGCCTTCAATATCAACGTCAATGGAAACCCACATAGTGTCGATGTCGACGCCGATACGCCGCTGCTTTGGGTGCTTCGTGATGTGCTGGGCATGACCGGCACGAAGTTCGGTTGCGGCATGGCCTTGTGTGGCGCCTGCACCGTGCATATCGACGGAATCGCCACCCGTTCGTGTATCACGACTGTCGACAGCCTTGGCGAATCCAAGGTCACAACGATCGAGGCAATCGGCACGACAGCCGCCGGCGCGGCGATTCAGAAGGCCTGGCTCGACCACGAGGTCGTTCAATGCGGCTATTGCCAATCCGGCCAGATCATGTCGGCCTCGGCGCTGCTCGCGAGCAATCCGCATCCCACCGACGCCGATATCGACGATGCCATGAGTGGCAACATCTGCCGGTGTGGGACCTACGTCCGCATTCGCGAAGCGATCAAACTCGCCGCGCAATGACAAAAAGGGAGGCTGACGACCATGCGTAACGATCGCATCGCTTACCGCGGCACTGGCTCATACGTATCAGAGAAGTCTCTTTCTCGCCGCAGCTTTTTACAGGCTGGGGCAGCCATCGGTGGTGGCTTTATGTTGAGCCTGAGCCTGCCATTCGCCAACGGCGAAGCCGGGGCAACCGAGCCCCAGGGCTTTGCCCCAAACGCCTTTGTCCGTATCGATGCAAACGGACAGATTTTCCTGACCATGCCCTATGTCGAGATGGGCCAAGGCACATATACCGCAGTCCCCATGCTGATTGCCGAAGAACTGGAGGTGAGCTTGGACCAGGTTCGCCTCGAGCACGCTCCCCCGAACGAAAAGCTCTACGCCAATCCGCTGCTTGGGGTGCAGGCGACCGGCAATTCGAACGCGATGCGCGGCGCATGGAAGCAGATGCGCGAGGCAGGTGCCACGGCACGCATGATGCTGGTTGCCGCTGCGGCCAAGGAGTGGGGTGTCGATCCGAATGCGTGTCGGGCACAGGACGGCGAGGTGATCCACACGGACTCCGGACGGCGGCTAAAATATGGCGCGCTGGCGGCCTCCGCCGCAAACATGCCTGTTCCGCAAGATATTACGCTGAAATCCCCTGCTGATTTCACGCTGATCGGCACGCCGGTCAAGCGTCTCGATACGCCGGCAAAGGTCAACGGAACCGCGGTCTATGGCATCGACGCCAGGCCGCCCGGCGTAAAGTTCGCAACCGTCGCGCAGTCGCCCGTGTTCGGCGGGCGTCTGAAGAGCGTTGATGATACAGCTGCCATGGCCGTCAAGGGTGTGCGCCAGGTCGTTCGGCTCAATGACGCCGTTGCGGTTGTGGCTGATCACATGGGCGCCGCCAAGAAAGGCATGGAAGCGCTCCAGATCGAATGGGATGACGGTCCGCATGCTTCGCTTTCGACCGAAGACATTGCGGGCGAGCTCGAAAAGGCGACACTGGGCCCAGGTGCCGTGGCACAGAACATCGGTGATGCAGACAAGGCCATAGCGGGGGCCGCCACGAAGGTCGAGGCGACGTATCAGCTGCCGTTCCTGGCCCATGCCACCATGGAGCCGATGAATTGCACCGTGGATTTCCGCAAGGATGAATGCGAAATCTGGATTGGCAATCAGGCCATAGCCCGTGTCCAGGCCATGGCCGCGGAGGCCGCCGGCCTGCCGGTGGAAAAGGTCATCGTTCACAATCATCTGATCGGCGGCGGCTTTGGCAGGCGACTCGAGGCTGACGGTGCGGTCCGCGCCGTCGAGATCGCCAAGCAAGTCGAGGGGCCCGTGAAGGTCGTTTGGACCCGCGAGGAAGACATCCAGCATGACATGTACCGGCCCTATTGGTTTGACCGCCTTTCGGCCGGACTTGACGAGACGGGCAAGCCGGTTGCCTGGAAAAACCGGTTCGCCGGCTCTTCTATCGTCGCCAGATGGGCGCCGCCGGTCTTCAAGGATGGGCTTGATTCCGACTCGACCGAAGGCGCGATCAAGCTGGTCTACGACCTGCCGAATTTCCACGTCGAATATGTGCGTGTCGAACCTCCGGGAATTCCGACAGCATTCTGGCGCAGCGTCGGCCCTTCGCACAATGTTTTCGTGACCGAGAGTTTCATCGACGAATTGGCCGCGGCGGCGAAGCAGGATGCGGTAGCCTATCGGCGCGCACTCCTCGACAAGTCGCCGCGCGCCAGGGCCGTACTCGATCTTGCGGCGGAAAAAGCCGGCTGGGGACAGCCCTTGCCCGCGGGGAGCGGCCGCGGCGTCTCGCTGCAATTCGTATTCGGCAGTTACATGGCACAGGTCGCCGAGGTCGAAGTGGCGAAAGACGGCAGTGTGCGCCTTCGGCGCGTAGTCTGCGCGATGGACTGCGGTACCGCTATCAATCCCGACACGGTGCAGGCGCAAATCCAGAGCGGCATCATATTTGGCGCGACGGCCGCGCTCCACGGCGAAATTACGCTCAAGAACGGCCGCGTCGAACAGACCAATTTCGACACCTACCAGATGCTCCGCATCAACGAGGCGCCGGCCATCGAAGTTCATATCGTCAAGAGTTCGGAACCGCCGGGCGGAATGGGCGAAACGGGGACATCGGCAATCGTTCCGGCCATTGCCAATGCAATATTCGCCGCCACGGGCAAGCGCCTGCACAAGATGCCTGCCGATCCCAACATTTTGAAGCAACCCACGTAAGCGGCTTGCCTGCGTCCTTCGCAGAGACAAGGAGAATAAGATGACAAATGCAAATGCCACTCCGGGGGGGCGCTCCGCCGACATGAAGCTTGAAGTCGTCGTCATCCCTGTTTCGGATGTCGATCGTTCCAAGCAGTTCTACGGCAATCTCGGTTGGAGGCTTGACGCCGACTTTGTCAGAAGTGACGGATCGCGCGCCGTTCAGTTTACGCCTCCGGGCTCGCCGTGCTCGATCCACCTGGGCGTCGCGTCAGGGCTCTTTCTCGTTGTCTCCAACGTTGACACCGCGCACGCGGAACTCGCCGGGCGCGGTGTCGACGTCAGCGACGTGTTCCATCGCGGCGACGGTCCGGGCCGACTGAGCGGCCCGGATCCGCAACGGCGCAGTTACGCCTCTTTCGCCTCATTCAGCGATCCGGACGGCAATGAGTGGCTGTTGCAAGAAGTTACCGCGCGATTGCCGGGACGAGTAGACACGGACAATACGACATTCAACTCGTCAACCGAGCTTGCCGCCGCACTTCGCCGTGCAGCGGCCGCGCATGGCGAGCACGAGAAACGGACTGGCGGTCAGCACGATGAGAATTGGCCCGACTGGTACGCCGAGTATATCGTGCGGGAGCAGGGGGGAAAGGAACTGCCATTGTAGGCGGCCGATCGCCATGCGTCCGTCCGAATACGAAGGGCGATCGCATTTGATCCAGCCTGAAAATGTGAAATCAACATTTGGGTTCAAACCGCAATGGCTCGATTACTGTCGGTGAATGTCGGCCTTCCGCGCGATATCGAGTGGAAGGGGCGCACAGTGCATACCGGGATCTTCAAGGATCCGGTGCTTGGCCGGTGTCAGGTCGGCCGCTTGAATCTCGAAGGGGACGGACAAGGCGACTTGGCCGGCCATGGCGGCGAGCAGCGCGCCGTCTTCGTCTACCAGATCGAATCCTATCGGCATTGGCAGGATCAGCTGAAAAGGACGGATTTCGTCTACGGTCAATTCGGCGAGAACTTCACGATCGAAGGATTGCCCGACGACGCTGTGTGCATCGGCGACCGCTATCAGATCGGCACGGCGCTGTTCGAGGTCACGCAACCGCGCGTTACTTGCTATCGCGTCGGCATACGCATGAACGAGCCCCGCATGCCGGCATTGCTGACATCCAGCGGACGGCCTGGTTTTTATTTCCGCGTCCTTGAGGAAGGCGAGGTGGGAGCCGGCGACGAAATCGTCAAGGTAGGCGAAGCGAAGCAGCAAATGACCGTCGCGGAGATCAACGCCCTGCTCTATTCGCCCGATCATCCGCGCGCCCGGCTGGAGCGCGCATTGGAAATCGAGGCGCTTTCGCCCGGATGGCACGCGTCGTTCGAGGCGTTGATGCAGGGAAACGCCACTGCCTCGGCGGGGGGTAACGCCGGGCTGATGCCGGCGGCAGCTGCGCATCCGGTTGCGCCGGGGTTTCGGTCGCTCGTTGTGACGGCGATGGATCAGGAGGCCGCCGACATCGTCTCGGTGACGATGAAAAGCCAGGACAGTCAACCGCTGGCAGAGGCTCTGCCCGGACAATACGTGGTGTTGCGGCTTCAACGAACCGGTGGCTCCCCCCCGCTCTTTCGCAGCTATTCGCTCTCTGGCCCGCCCTCGACGGAACACTATCGCATCAGCGTCAAAATCGAGCCTGATGGAGCGGCTGGAACCTACCTGCACGAGCATGTCCGGGTAGGCGACATTCTCGACGTCAGCTCGCCGCGCGGAAGCTTTGTTCTCCAGTCCGCAGAGCGGCCGGTCGTATTGCTCAGCGCGGGAATCGGGGCGACCCCCGTCTTGGCCATGCTGCACGCCCTGACGGTTCCGGGATCTGCACGCCAGGTCTTGTGGCTCCACGGGGCTCGCAATCGGCGGCATCATGCTTTTGCCGGCGAAGTCCGCCGGCTTATGCTCGCGCTCCCACGCGGCCGCAGCGTCGTTTGCTACAGCAGCCCCGGCGCACGTGACAGCGCGGGTGAGGATTTCGATGTGAAGGGGCACCTCTCCCGTTCAATCCTTAACGAGGTCGGCGTACCACGAGAGGCTGATGTCTACCTCTGTGGACCTGCCCGGTTCATGACAGATATGAGAGCGGCGCTGGGAGACCTGGGCATGAAGCCGGAACGGATTCACCTTGAAATCTTCAACGGCAGCGAGTCGATGACCCCCGGTGTCGTGAGCGCACCGGCGCGGGCTCCGCATCTGCCGAAAGACGATACCAACTCTGGTCCGCTAATTTCGTTCGCGCGAAGTGGTATAGCGGCGCACTGGAAGGCCTCGGCCTACCAGAGCATTCTTGAGCTTGCCGAAGCCTGTGACGTGCCGGTGCGATGGTCGTGCCGCGCCGGGGTCTGCCACAACTGCGAGGGCGGGCTGATCTCCGGCGCCGTCACCTACCAGCCTGATCCGCTTGATCAACCCGCCGAGGGAAATGTCCTGATCTGCTGCTCGCGGCCACAGGATGACGTGGTGATCGACCTCTGAGCTCACTCGGCTTTGAGCAATCACAACCGGCCAGTCGAAGTCGGGCGCTCGGCGCCTTCAATATTTTGAAGGGACGTACAGTTCCGGCGGCAGCACCTTGCGCTCATAATCAGGATTGAACACGCGCTGCGGCAGGGTGATATCCTCGTGCGGAACCTCTTCATAGGGAATCTGTTGCAGCAGATGATCCATGCAATTCAGGCGGGCCCGCTTCTTGTCATTGCCCTCGACAATATACCAGGGCGCTTCGGGAATATTGGTGCGGGCGAAGGTTTCCTCCTTGGCTTTCGTATAGGCTTCCCAGCGCACGCGCGATTGCAGATCCATGGGCGACAGTTTCCACTGCTTCAATGGATCGTGGATGCGCACGAGAAATCGCATCTGCTGCTCTTCATCGGTGATGGAAAACCAGTACTTCACCAAACGGACGCCCGAGCGCACCAGCATGCGCTCGAACTCGGGCACATCGTGGAAAAACTCCGCAACCTGGTCTTCGGTGGCAAATCCCATGACCCGCTCGACACCCGAGCGGTTGTACCAGGAGCGGTCGAAGAGCACGATCTCGCCGCCAGCGGGCAGATGCGGCACATAGCGCTGGAAATACCACTGCGTCTTCTCGCGGTCCGATGGAGCCGGCAGCGCGACGACCCGCACGATGCGTGGGTTCAGCCGCTGGGTAATGCGCTTGATGACGCCGCCCTTGCCGGCCGAATCGCGGCCTTCGAAGATCACGACGACCTTCTCCTTGTGGTAGGCTACCCAGTCCTGCAGCTTGATCAGTTCGGCCTGGAGGGAGAGCAGAGCGCGAAAATAGTCGATACGCGGAATCGTGGGTGGATGCGACTTGCGATAAATCTTGCGGATTTCCTCCGACAAAGCGGGCTCAGAAAGCTCGAGCTCATAGTCCTCGTCGAGCGTATCGGCCAATTCTGCTTCCAGCCAATCCGTATTTTCGACCTTGTCCTTCGAATAATTCATCGCACGACTCCGAATTTGGCCAATTATTGCGCCCGTTGCATCCGCTTATCGCATAGTTGCGTGAAGCTAATTTAAAGTCTCGTGGCGATCAAAACCGTGTCGCCAGTCCGGTGTCTGCAAGGAGCGCCCCGTTCGCGGCGCAATGTGGTGATGGACCGGGACCTGCCTTCTATCGATAATGCTCCTGATTGTCACAGAAACATTGCAGTTATGTGACGCCAGTCGCCACGTCTACCAGAGCCCGGGAATCAGCCGCGACGTGCGGGCACGGTAGGCGTCGTACGCGTCGCCAAACTGCGATCGCAGCAGCGCCTCTTCCGAGCGAATGCGAGCCACGATCGGCGGTATGAGGAGCGCAGTAAGCAGCACACCGACCCCAGAGCGAAAGGCCAGGGCCCACCCGAACGAGTTGACCAGTAATCCAAGATAGCTCGGATGGCGGATGACGCTATAAATGCCGCCGGTCACCAGTGTGTGCGCGGGCTGGATGGCGACCAAGCCGCTGAACCGATCGCCGAGCACAAAGACCGGCCAGAGACGAAGCGCGCCGCCAACGGCGAAGAGAAGGACGCCGAGCCAGCGAATAGTATCGCCGTCGATGACCCAGAACTCCATCCGGTCGGCATAGGCCGGAAGATAACCGTTCAACAGCCCGATCAGTCCAAGCGGCACGAGTACCCACCGATTGCTGCGATCTTCGCGCTGACCTGGGCTCAAATTTCCGCCAGCGAACACCGACACGCCCGCGAGCGCGAAAAGCACCAGCGTGAGAGCGACGAGCGGCGGGTGTGAGAAGAAGGCAGCAAACCCGCCCCAGCCAAGGACAGCCAGTCCGAGATAGGCGGCGGTTGAAACCACAATGAGTATGAATCTGACAATCATGCTCTATCCGGAGGGACGCGATAAGTGCGATTGGCGAGATTGATATCCACCATAATGGCCAATGGTCTGTCGCTCAAGTTTCACGAAGCGCACCTTGTCCCACTTCGGAAGCGACCCTTCCCCGCCGCCTTCGCCCAAAGGGATGCCCTGACGGAACCATGCCGACATGGTATTTTTAGCGCGATCAGAGTTTTTGATCAGGGAAACGCACAAAATGAGAGACCTTGCCTTGACGCTTGCAGCAATCGCACTCGCCGGCTGCACGGGGAACAAAATCGAGCCGCCATATATTACGCCGCAGTCGTCGATCTATGGCGCACCGAGGGTGGCGTTGACGGGCCGGTGCGTGCCGGTTCACAAGGGACAGTTGACGGCGTCAAGCTGCGTGAAATAGTAGTAGTCTGTGAGGCGCGTTTCCACCGGTTCACCCTGGTGGAAATGCTATAAGCATCTGCAACGTGGCGGCGGTTACCGGCCGCAGGCAAGCGCATTGAACAACGCCCCCGCTCAGCCCAACGCCGCTTGCGCGTGCTCCAATCCCCAGTGAAGCAGCTCAGCGGCCCGCGCATCTGTCGATGCCTCGGCATAGCAGCGCAGTTCCGGCGCATTGCCGGAGGCGCGGTAGTGGACCACGTCGCCGCCCTCCAGAACGACCCTGACCCCGTCGATGGCGTCGCTCTCCCGGATCGGGCCAATTTCGGCAAAGAAGCGCTCTCTTTGCCCCGCGTCGAGCAGGCCTTGCAGAAACGGGCCGCTCGACGATGCAGGTACATGTTCGATACGCCCGCTGCGTGTGAACCGGGCCGGCAATGCGCCGAGCAGCGCGGAGACCTTCGATCCATGCTCCGCCGCCATGCCAAGAATACTGAGGATCGGCAGCATCGCATCACGGGTGGGAAGCGCATCGAGCCGTCGCCCGTCTATGGTCACGGCCGAGCCAAGCAGCACGCCGCCATTGGCTTCAAAGCCGACAACGCGCTCGTAGCCATCCCTGATGGCCTGTTGCATCGCCTCGATGACATAGGGCGAGCCAACCCGGGTGCGGTACACCCTTTTAAACAGACCACTGAGCTCGATTGCCGTGTTGGATGTCACCGGCGTGACCACCGCGTCGGCACCGAGGAAATGTGCGGTCAACAGCCCGACGCTGTCGCCGCGCAGGAAAACGCCGCGTTCATCGGCGACAAGCGGACGGTCCGCATCGCCGTCGGTGGAAACAAGCGCATCAAGCTTGTGCTCACGCGTCGCAGCCTCAGCAAAAGCGATGTCTTCCGGCCGCAGCGCCTCGGTATCGACCGGCACGAAGACATCTGAGCGCCCGAGGGCAATCGTCTCGGCGCCGGCACCCTGCAACAGGTCAACGAGCAGATCGCGGGCGACGGAACTGTGCTGGTAGACGCCGATACGTTTCCCCGAAAGCGCCTCAGGTCGGAGGATAGAGCCGCTGCGGGCCGCATAGTCCTTGAGCGCATTCGTCAGAATCGATACTGCCGGATTGCCGGGCGCCGGATTTGGGGCATCAAGATCGAGCACCGCAAGAATGCCGGCCTCGTCGGCCTTGTCGATCTCGCCATCGGGCCGATAGAATTTGAGGCCATTGCGATCGTCGGGAATATGACTCCCGGTGACCATTATAGCGGGGACGTTCTGGCTCAGCGCTCGAAATGCGAGTGCCGGCGTTGGCAGCGGACCGCAAATTTCCACCTTAATGCCGAAGGCCTCCGCCGCCCCGATGCAGGCTGCGGCGATACGCGGGCTGCTGGACCGAAGGTCATAGCCGACGAGGATTTTTCCGCCCTGTTTCGTGCCATGCTGTTGCTGCATGTGTCGCAAGAAGGCGGTCGTATAGGCCGCGCAGACCGGGTCGGTCAGTTCGGTCACCAGCCCGCGAAGGCCGCTTGTTCCAAATTTCAGACTGTTCATGGCATCATCATCGTTGGCGAAGCGTGGCGACGGCCACGATCATCAGTCGCGAGCAACTATAGGCAGCATTTGCCGATTTTCCTATCGAAACAAAAGGCTACGGCCTTCGTCAAACGGATAAGGCAGTTGCCTTTATGCCTCGGTGTCGGCCAGCAGTCGGGCGACGGTCTTGCGCATTGAATCCTGCCAATCGGGAGCGCGCCATCCAAAAACGTTGAAGAATTTGTCCGTAGAAAGGCGTGAATTCAAAGGCCGTCTGGCTTTGGTGGGGTAATCGGCACTGGAGATGTCGACCACGTCAGCGAATGGTCCGCCATTCTCGCGGCTCGCTGCAAAGATCGCGCGCGCAAAACCGCTCCAGTTGATGCTGCCCGTTCCGGCGAGGTGGTAAATGCCGTAGGGAGCAATGGCGGGATCGGCACGGAGTTGTTTCGCGACCGTGATGATGGCATCGGCGATGTCCAGCGCGGAGGTCGGGTTTCCCCATTGATCGCTGACCACTGACACGGAATCGCGACTTCCCGCCAGCTGCAGCATCGTCTTGAGGAAATTCTTGCCGAACGGGCTGTAGACCCACGCCGTTCTGAGGATGATGTGTCGTGGATTGGCATTTGCGACGGCAATTTCGCCGTCGAGCTTGCTTTGGGCGTAGACGCCGTGCGGGCCCGTCTTGTCCGTCTCACGATAAGGCTCGGTGCCATCACCGGAAAAGACGTAGTCGGTCGAAAGATGAACGACTGGAACGCCGAGGTCCGAGGCCATCCGGGCGACGGCCTTTGCCCCGGCAACATTGATCGCCCGCGCCAACTCCGGCTCGTCCTCGGCCTGGTCGACCGCCGTATAGGCGGCAGCGGAAACGACAAGGTCCGGCGCTGCCCGCGCGATGGCCGACGTGACGGTAAATGGATCCGACAAATCGAGTTCCGGCCGCCCGAGTGCCACAATCTCGATGTCCGTGTGCAAGGCGCCGCGTTCGACAAGGCTGCGAACGACCTGGCCGTCCTTGCCTGTAACGACAATCCTCATGCACTTGCCTTGGCGTCGACGCCAAGTCGTTCACCGGCATAGCGGCCGCTGCGGATTGGCTCCCACCACCATTCATTGGCAAGATACCAATCGATGGTCTTGGCAAGGCCTGTCTCAAAGGATTCGACCGGAGTCCAGCCGAGGTCCTTCTCGATCTTCGACGCGTCGATCGCGTAGCGGCGGTCATGGCCGGGCCGGTCTGACACAAAGGTGATGAGATCGCGATAGCGGCCGCCGCCCTTGCGCGGGCGCTTCTGGTCGAGGATATCGCAGATCGTTTCCACCACATTGAGATTGGTTTTCTCATTGTGGCCGCCGATATTATAACTCTCGCCAACCTTGCCCTTGCTTACCACCGTCTCGAGCGCCCGCGCATGGTCTTCCACGTAAAGCCAGTCGCGCACATTGGCGCCGGCGCCGTAGACGGGCAATTGCTTGCCGTCGAGCGCGTTCAGAATGACCAGCGGGATGAGCTTTTCCGGGAAGTGGAACGGCCCGTAATTGTTGGAGCAATTGGAAAGGACCACTGGCAGGCCGTAGGTTTCATGCCAGGCACGGACGAGGTGATCCGATGCGGCCTTCGAGGCCGAATAGGGTGACGACGGGGCATAGGGCGTTTCCTCGGTGAAGATGCCGCTGTCGAAGGGCAGGTCACCGAATACCTCGTCGGTCGAAATATGATGGAAGCGGAAAGCGCTTTTCGCCTCTGCGGGCAGCTCTCGCCAATAGGCAAGCGCAGCATTGAGCAAGCGGAACGTCCCCACGATATTCGTCTCGATGAAAGCTGCGGGACCGTCAATCGATCTGTCGACATGGCTTTCCGCGGCGAGATGCATGATCGCATCGATATTCTCGCTGCGCAGCAATTCCAGGATTGAGGCGTCATCGCAGATATCGGCCTGGACAAAGCGATAATTCGGGTAGTTTTCAATCTGACGCAGCGAGGTCAGGTTGCCGGCATAGGTCAGCTTGTCGACGTTGATGACGTGATTGTTCGGGTTGGCCGCAAGCTGGCGACACACGGCCGAACCGATAAATCCGGCACCGCCGGTGACGAGAATCCGCATCCATAAGCTCCGTAATTAGAAAATGAACGTTTCCGCATCGGCAAGGCTTGGTGCTGACCGATCCTTGTCCGACAGTTGAATTTGATCGGACGGGATCGGCCATTCGATGCCGATCTGCGGATCGTCGAAACGGATCGAACGATCATGTTCGGGCGAATAGTAATCCGTAACCTTGTAAATCACCTCGGTATTTTCTTCGAGGGTCATGAAGCCGTGCGCGAAACCCTTGGGCACCAGAATCTGGTTCCATTTCTGCGCCGAGAGTTCGAGCGCGACCCATTTGCCGAATGTCGGCGAGCCCTTGCGGATGTCGACAGCCACATCGATGATGGAGCCGCGAATGACACGCACGAGCTTGTCCTGCGCTCTTGGCGACAGCTGGTAATGGAGGCCACGCACGACGCCCTTCGCCGCTGACAGCGAATGATTGTCCTGTACAAAGACGAGGTCGATGCCGGCCTCTGAAAACCGGGCCGCATTATAGGTTTCGGAAAAGAACCCGCGGTCGTCGCCGAACCGCTTGGGCACGATTTCAAGTACCCCATCAAGACCAAGATTGCGTATCTCAAGCATCTGTCGCCAACTCCACGATACGGCGCCGCAAATAGGCGGCATAGGCGGTCTTCCCGAGTTTCGAGGCGCGGTCAAGCACCTGCTCGTCGGTAATCCAATGGTTCTGGTAAGCGATTTCCTCGGGACAGGCGATCATGACGCCTTGCCGGTGCTCGATGGTGCGCACGAACGAAGAGGCTTCATGCAGGCTGTCGTGCGTTCCGGTGTCGAGCCAGGCATAGCCCCGGCCGAGCCTCTGGACATGCAGATCGCCCCGCTCGAGGTAGATATTGTTGACCGCCGTGATTTCGAGTTCGCCCCGCGCCGATGGCTCAATATTCGCCGCGATATCGACCACATCATTGTCGTAGAAATAGAGGCCGGTGACCGCCCAATTCGATTTCGGCTTTTGCGGCTTTTCCTCGATAGAAATCGCGCGTTTTGTTGCCCGATCGAACTCGACGACGCCATAGCGTTCGGGATCCTCGACGTGATAGGCGAAGACAGACGCGCCCTTCTTGCGCTCAGCCGCCTCCTTGCACAGCCGCGACAGGCCGTCGCCGTAATAGATATTGTCGCCCAGCACCATGGCGACGGGGTCGTTGCCGATGAACTCGCGACCAATGATGAAGGCTTCCGCCAGTCCGTTGGGCTGCGGCTGTTCGGCGAAGGAGAGGTTGAGACCAAAATCGCTGCCATCCCCGAACAAGTCGCGGAATACCGGCAGGTCGCGCGGCGTCGATATGATCAGAATGTCCTTGATCCCCGCGAGCATCAGAACGCTCAGCGGGTAGAAGATCATCGGCTTGTCATAGATCGGCAATATCTGTTTCGATACCGCGATCGTCAGTGGATAGAGCCGCGTTCCGCTCCCGCCCGCTAGAATAATACCCTTCATATCAACGAAAATCCTACATCATGGAATGCCGGGGAACCGTTAGCCTATCCGCAACCATTGGACAACCTTTGTCTGTGAATGCTTCGGCCAGGCGCCCTGCGCCGCCTAAACCCCAAAAGCGGCATGATCTTGGCCCGGCTCCCTGCCCGCTTCAATCCTGAATTGCGACAGCCAGTCACTATTAAGTCCAATTCTAATGTGCTAACCGCGTGGCCTGCACAAAAGCAAAACGGAGAGACTGCAGATAAATGGCAAAGGCGATCACGCAGAAGACGACTGCATGGGAGGATATTTCCGCCTCGGTCGCCAATTTCCGGCTGGCCGCGCTGCTAGGATGGCAGGATGTTGCCCAGCGCTACAGACGCTCGAGCGTCGGCGCGTTCTGGCTGACCATCAACATGGGCGTGCTCATCGGAGCGCTCGGCCTGGTGTTCGGAACGATATTCAACACGCCGATGTCGGAATTCCTGCCGTTCATCTGTATCGGCCTGATCATGTGGGGCTACTTTTCAAGCCTTGTCAGCGAGGGTTGCGGCAGTTTCATTTCCAACTCGGATACGATGTTGCAGCTCCCCATACCGTTTTTCACCTATATTTTGCGAACCTGGTGGCGCAACACCATCATCCTCGCCCACAATATGGTGATCTTTCCCATCGTCCTTCTGATATTCGGCAAGTTCGTCAACATCAATGCGCTGCTGGTTATCCCGGGCTTTGCCCTTGTATCGCTCAACTTCCTTTGGATCATGATCGTTTTGGCGGTCCTGTGCACGCGCTACCGGGATCTGACACAGATTGTCCAGAACATCATGCAGGTCGGCATGTACGTCACGCCGATCATGTGGATGCCCGCCAACTTGCCCGGCGGCGCACGATCCGAGTTGATGCTCAAGCTCAATCCGCTTTACCACCTGCTCAGCGTGGTGAGGGACCCGTTGCTTGGCAGTACCGGAACGCCGTTGAACTGGCTGGTCAGCATCGCAATGGCGATCGTCGGATGGACTGTCGCACTGCTCTTCCTCAATCGCTTCCGTGCCCGGATCACCTACTGGCTATGAACATCGCTTCCCCACAAAATTTCGCGCAGGTAGACATGACCTCCATGCATCTCGAAAACGTCACTGTGGATTTTCCGATCTACAATACGAAAAGCAGATCGCTGAAGAACCAGGTCATGAGCTTGGCGACGGGCGGCACGATCGGCTCCAATCCCGAGGGCCATGTCGTCATTCGCGGCCTGGAAAATGTCAGTCTCAGCCTCAAGGAAGGCGAGCGGCTCGGTCTCATCGGGCATAACGGCTCAGGCAAGACAACGCTGCTGCGCGTCATGAGCGGCGTCTACTACCCTTCCGGCGGCAGCATAGCGATCAACGGGAAATGCACATCGCTGATCAACATCTCGCTCGGTATCGATGCCGAGGCCACGGGGCGCGAGAACATCGGCATTCGCGGCGCATTGCTCGGTTTCAGCAAGCGGGAACTCGCGGCGCGCCAGGTCGAGATCGAGGAATTCTCCGAGCTCGGCAACTTCCTCGACATGCCGGTGCGCACCTATTCGACCGGCATGCAATTGCGTCTCGCATTCTCGATATCGACAGTGATTCAGCCGGAAATCCTCATAATGGACGAATGGCTGGCGACCGGCGACGAAGGGTTCCAGACGAAAGCCAACGAGCGTCTGCACGATCTCGTCAACAAGACCAAGATCCTCATCATCGCCAGTCACTCGAAGGATCTGCTGCTGAAGAACTGCACCCGCATTGTCTGGCTTGAACATGGCAAGGTGCGGATGGACGGGGATGCCGAAACGGTTGCCAACGCCTATTTCGGCCACCAATAGCAATTTCAGTCATCCGCACGTTCAGATTTTTCCCAGGAACGCCGCCACGTAAAGCCCTAGCTGATCCAGGAACGTTTGCCTGTAGGCCCCCGAGCGCACCAGATAATAGAGGCGCCCGAATGGCCCGGCGCGGCGGGTCCGGTCGAACAGCTCATATGCCCTGACCGCCTCCTTCGTCAGAAGGTCGCGGTTGCGGGCAAGACCTTTCATGTTGAGCTCGGTCCATTCGCCGAGCTGACCCTTGAGGAGCAGCCGAAGCCTGCGCACGCGCGCCATGATCCCCACATTGGAACCGAACTGATTGTTCACGTGCTGCCGGTAACGCACAAGCATCTCGGGTGAATAGTGAACGGCTCCGCCTGTTCCGGAAATGATCAGATAGATCCACCAGTCATGACTGACGAAATCCGAGCGGCGTGACGCTTCAGCCAGAACAAGGTGCGCCGCGCGGTTGTAGAGCATCGTGTTGCCGCCGGCGAGGCTCTGGGTCAGGGCATTCCTGAAACCGGGCGGACGGGAAAACAAGGGCGACGGCCCGATGACACTGCCTTCATCGGTCACGGCAAGCGTGCGCGAACAGAACAATGACGGCTTTGCTGGAGAATTGTTTTCGATCCAATCAACGGAGGCCGCGAGCTTCGCAGGCTCCCAGTGGTCGTCCTGGTCCGAGAAAGCATAATAATCTGAAACGATATCCGGATTGACGATCAGCGAGCGGAAGTTTTCCGCATAGCCTTTGCACGGCCCTGAAAGCACGGTGAACGTGCCCTTCGACCATTTGCGCCGCCAGGTCTCCAAGAGATCCCGCGTTGCGTCGGTCGAGCCGTCGTCCGACACCCAAATATCGATCGCCGGGTAGGTCTGGCTCTCGATCGATGCCAATTGCTCGCTCAAGAACGGCGCGCCGTTATAGGTAGCAAGGAGAACCGAAACCACGCCTTTTGATGGGTGCTGGGGCAAACTATCGAAGTCCTGGACAAAGAATCATGGCAATGCGCTCTATCATAGGGGAATACAGCTTTTTTAGCCGTTTGCAGGCAAAAAGCGCAGGGATGGAGCAAATCCGGGGCCGGATTGCCGGTCAGCGGTCAAAATCCACAACAAACGGCAAAAACATGCGAACGGGGGTTTGCATCGGGAAAGAATTCAACTATATGACGACCCGCACTGACCAATCGCCGCCGCCCGCCAAGGGCGGCTGTTGGGGAATAGGTTAACGGTAGACCCACGGACTCTGACTCCGTTAGTCCTGGTTCGAATCCAGGTTCCCCAGCCAAACTCTTATCGGTCGTTTGCACGGCGTTGATTTTCACCACTAATATTATTGTAAATCAATATGTTAGGTATCATCGACGCTTTGCCTCTCACGCGGATGGGTAACTATCACCCACATCTCGAACCACACCTCTGCACCCACACTTGGAGGTACGTAAAAGCTTTGGCTCTGGCAGCTTATAGCGTCAGGACTTTTAGCTATCTAATACGTTGTCGCGTCACCGTGGCATAGCGTGCTCAGTTTGCCATACTCTGAGCCAATCTAGCATCCCTTCCAGAAGTCAAACGAATAGTGAGGTGCAGAATGCTCAGAAGGGATAGATTTGTTTACTCAACAGGAGGGAGAATCAATGGCTGCCGAGATTTATGCGGGAATCAGTGCCTTTAAAACCATGTTTGATATGGCTAAGGCTTTGAAGGATATGGATACGGCTAGCTCCAGAAATGGGGCTGTTATCGATCTCCAAGAGAAAATCCTTGCTGCTCAGGCTGCGTATGCAACGCTGACCACCCGCGTCGGCGAACTTGAAAGGGAAGTCACTCGCTTCGAATCATGGGAAGTAGAGAAACAGCGTTACCAGCTTGAGCAATTGCCACCGGGAATCTTGATGTACCGTTTGAAAGCGGGAATGGAAAACGGAGAACCCGAACATAGCCAGCCAGACATTCCAGGCGATGATTACGACTCCAAGTAAGATAAGCAAAAGCCTTGCAGGACGTCCCCCTTTGATCCTGCAAGCAGATTCTGCGAGGTCGCGCATCAAGTCAAGGCGACCACCTTTTGCAGGGTTAATCGGTCGTTCGCATAAAGGTGAAGACCACACGACCTTTTGATGGTCTGAGTAATTAAAACACCAGCTAAAGTTCCGCCTTGTAGTGGCCATGACATAGCTTCCCTAGGAGCGTCGTTGTCGCTTGGCCTTTCTGGCCTACCGGTCACCGCACAAAACGCGCTCTACGGTCGAACGGGTGCGCGGGAAATGCCTATTCAATTGTGGGTGGACCGCTGGGTAGCTGCACCGCCTCAACGCACTTGCGCATTTGTTCCAAAGGCTGGGCCTGAGAATACAGTGCGAAGGTAATCGAGACGCCCTTCCTATGGCCCATCACTCGCGCCACTACGCTCTCAGGTTGCCCATCTTCCTCACACTTGCGAGCAAACCAGCGTCTGAAGGAGTGGAAGTTCACTTTAGACCTCCGCGCTCCCTCCCGTTTATCATCAACCCCAACGCTCCTCCTATAGGTAGCGAAACGCTTGGATAGCGCCATAGTCCGCGTACCATCCCAGCCACTGTCTTCGAGGTCGGGAAAGAGGAAGTCTGTCCCTTCTGCTTTGCCGATCCTACTTGCAATGAGGTCAATCAGGGCGGAGTGTATCGGGACCGCTCTCACCCCTGCGTCCGTCTTCGACTTGGTAATCTTGAGCAAACCACCCACGCAATCCTTTACCCGCAGCTGGCCTATTTCTTCCAGTCTCATGCCTGACAGTGCAGCGATTCTCATGATGTCCGATAGATCGCGGTCAGCTGGCCCATTGAGAAGCGTTACGATCTCATTGTCCGTGAAGGGGCGCTCCTGTCCAGCAGCGCTATCGGGGTCTGAGCGGAATGCCTTGGGCTTCGGTAGTGACTTCCCATCCCATGGGTTTCGTAGCGGCGATATGAACCCACTGCTGGTCATCCATGACCAGTACTGTCGCAGGGCGGACAGCTTCTTGTTCGCGGTCTTGGGATGGACACCCTTACCTTTGAGACCCAGATCACGGTAATCAGAGGCCACGCGGTCATCTAGCTTGTGAAGATACGCAGGTCGGTTGTCCTCCTTGAGCCATCGTTGGAGGTCTCTTACGGCTGTCCTCGCATCTGCTTTTGTCCTCTCGGAGTACGTGGTGCCAGACAACCACCGCTCCATATACATATCGAGTTCTTCTGCCTCACCCCATACCACAGCTGAGTAGGTCAGCGCTTCCGGTGCTACAGGCTCCAGTTCCTCTCCTGTATCGGGATCATAGTGTGGCCTAGCGTACTGAGCGTAAATGGCTTCGATGCGTGCATTGATGGCTTCCTTAACCATCCCATAGTTGGCTGTGTGTCTGGCCTTAAGTAACTCTGCTCGGACCTCTTGGGCTTCATGCTTCAAGTCAGGAATCACGCTAATGTTTGACGCTTGGTCAAGAGCGGCGCTAATTTCAGCTTTGAAGGCGGCGACAACAGGCCAGCGCTTGCTCTGAGCGGCCCTTAGGTCAGATGTTTGAAGAGAGCGGATAAGGCGCGGCTTGCCTAGTATAGGTCGGAGTTTTACCGGGACCTCGACCACCGCGTACCAAGTGCCATGCGCTTGCTTCTGGAGGAGGTATTGACGATCCCCCTTCCCCACTGAACTAAATGCATTCATCGTTCAACCATACCTCTAACCACACCTGATCTCCCACACTAGCGCATTGATTTAACACGCTATATCAATGTTATCAGAGGCTTACAATGGTCCATCGGAGGGTCCAGGTTCCCCAGCCAAGCTTTTCTCAATTCCCCTCGATCAGGTCCGACACGTAGTTCGCAATTGACAGGCATGATGTCATGCCGGGGCTCTCAATTCCAAACAGATTGACAAGTCCCCTCACGCCGTGTGCCGCGGGGCCCTCGATGACAAAATCCGTAGCGATGGCGCCCCCGATGACAAGCTTCGGCCGTATGCCGCAATAGGCGGGCTGCAAGGCATTGTCGGGCAGCTTCGGCCAGTATTTGCGAATCTCGTCATAGAATCGATCCGCCCGTTTCGGGTCGACCGAATAGTCGATGGCATCGACCCATTCGACATCGGGTCCAAAGCGCATCCGCCCATCAAGGTCGAGGGTGAGATGAACGCCGAGCCCGCCCTCTTCCGGGACCGGATAGATAAGATGCCTGAATGGCGTTTTGCCGGTTGCCGAGAAGTAATTGCCCTTGGCCAGCCGCGTGCCCGGCACAGAACCCTCCGGCAATCCAAGAATGGAAGACGCCAGTGCGGGCGCCTCAAGGCCGCACGCATTGATGAAGACCGTGGCCTGGAGGTCGTATGGGCGTCCGGAACCCGTTTCGATTGTTTCGATACGCAAGCCCTCATTGGTGACCGCGCCGGCCATCACCTTCGTGTTGAACGAGATCGCCGCGCCATTTTCCTCCGCATCGCCAAGCAGCGCCAGCATCAGGCCATGGCTGTCAATGATACCCGTCGAGGGCGACAAGAGCGCCGCGGTGCAGGCAAGGTCAGGTTCCCGCCGCCGCGCCTCCAATTCCGACAGATGCCGGAGATCGCCGACGCCGCAGGCCGCGGCCCGCATGGCGATGGCGCTCAATGTCGCCTTCTGTGCTTCATTGGTTGCAACGATTAGCTTGCCGCATCGCGAATGGGCAACGCCATGGCTTGTGGCGAAGGCATAGAGGGCGTCCCTGCCTTCAACGCAGAAACGACCCTTCAGACTGTCCTTTGGGTAGTATATGCCAGCGTGGATGACCTCGGAGTTGCGTGAACTCGTCCCGGTACCGATCGTTTCGGCTTCCTCGACGATCAGGGTCTCGATGCCGCGCTTTGCCAATGCGCGCGCGATCGCCAGGCCGATGACGCCGGCGCCCGCGATGAGGCATTCCACCCGCTCCAATCGTTCAGTGCCTCCCGTGAGCAGCAAGCGGCGCGAGTTTTCGCTCCAGGCTTTGCAGCGTTTCCATGATCTGGAGGCCTACCCGTTCATAGCATGGATAATGCAACAGGTGCTCCGTGTCCCAATCTGCCGGCGAAAGGCTACCGCTGCAATCCTGCGGTGCGGAATTTTTGAGTTCGGTCAGATATTCCTGAACCGAAAAGGAGCTGGGCGGCGTACCCGTTGCTACATGCATGAAAAGGGCGCGGAGCCAGAATTGTGTGGCCATAAGTTCAATGCGTATCTGTTCGTCTTCAATCATGGAATTTCGGATCCAGCCACGAGGGTTAAAGCCGCCTAACTAAAGACCTTTTTGCTATTCCTTGATAATTCGGCTTGACGGATACGCGACACATCCAAAAGCGGGTCATGTATGACGGTATCATGACGGCAATATTGGCGCGATGCACGTTTGACCGATGTCAAGATGGGTATCTCCACATCACATTGATCCTGGAAATAGTCCGGATCTCTCACACCTCTACCTCAAACGGCTTAGCCGCCGGTCATCTCAATAGTCATCTTAAACGCAATGCGCGCAGCGGTTACCCTCGGTGTGAAGTGGGGCCTCATATTCACATGCCGTGCGATCGAACGATAACCAACAACAACAGTTCTATCGCACCAACTGGCGCCGAACGGCCAAGCGTCTCAATGACATATAAGAGGTAATAACGTGGGCACAGTACGCCGGGCTTTTTTCATGGCGGCCTTGGAACAATATTCGCAGGTCGTCGTCAGTCTGGCGATGATCGCCGTTCTGTCCCGCCTCCTCGACAGCACGGCAATCGGCATAGCGGTGATCGGTCTTGGCATCGGTACGATCGCCTTCAACATACGTGAGTTCGTAACCTCCGAATATCTCATCCAGCGTACCAGCGTCTCGCGGGATGATGTCCGCACCGCTTTTACGCTGATGTTCGGCTCATCACTCCTCATCTGCTGTTGCCTGTCGGTGCTTGCTCCCTGGCTCGCCGATTTTTACGCGCAGCCGGGCCTGAAGATGTTCATCTTTGTTCTGGCAATCTCCGGGGTCATAGATGCGTCGGTCAGCACGATTGCGGCACTCTTGCGACGCGACATGGAATTCGGCACGCTGACGCGCATCAATGCCCTCGGCAGCATTGCCAATGCGGTGGTAACCGTGCTCCTCGCCTGGTTCGATTTCGGCTACATGAGCTACGCATGGGGCGCACTCGCCGCCGCATCGGTCCGGATGATGCTGGGCTTTCACGCACGGCCGGTCCTGTGGATGTATCGTCCGAGCCTGACGGGCTGGCGCCTGTTCATTGTCTTTGGCGGCTATAAGGGCGCATCGACGGTGCTCGATCGCACCTATGAGGCGCTTCCGCAGCTCATTCTTGGCCGCTTCATGCCGTTGACGGCCGTCGGCCTGTTCAACCGGGCAAATCTCGTTTGTGGCCTTCCCGACAAGTTCCTGCTCTCGGCGCTGTTCTCCGTGGCATTTCCCGCCTTTGCCGCCGAAGTCCGCGCGCAGCGCAGCGTCAAGGAGGCCTATCTCAAGATCATCGGCTATATCACGGCTCTGTATTGGCCAGCGCTTATTGTTCTGGCAATCCTTGCTTACCCGATTGTCCATATCGCACTTGGACAGGCCTGGGACGAGGCAGTTCCTCTCGTCCAGATCCTGTCCATCGCGGCCGTATTCTGGTTCTCAAACATCCTGACATTTCCGGTGCTCGTCGCCATGGGTGCCAATCAGCAAGCGTTTGAGGCAAATTTCATCGGGCGTGGGCTCTCGGTCATCGTCATCTGCGTCGCAAGCTTCTTTGGCGTCTATGCGCTGGTCCTCAGCCAGTTCATCGTCCTCCCCTTCCAGATGGTTATCTCACTGATCTATGTTCGGCGGCACGTGCCGTTCGCGTGGTCCGAACTCTTCGCCATATTGTACAACAGCGCCCAGGTTACCCTTGGCGCCGTCGTGGGGCCGCTGGCGGTGCTTGCCGCCCACGGCTTCCGGTTTGACATGTCGATCGGCCTGGCGCTGTTGGCGAGCCTTCTATCCGCCATCGGCTGGCTGGCAGCCCTGATCCTGACCAAGCATCCCTTCTTTGACGAGATCGTCAAGATTGCCGAACTGCTGATGCCAAGGCTTCTCGCCAGCAAACATGGGGTGCCGGCCGAATGATCCACAGCGGTTGGTCAAATATTTCAAGGTGGATGGCATGAGATCAGTCGACGTGGTCATTCCGAACTACAATTACGCAGGCTATCTGCGCAGCTGCGTCGATAGCGTGCTGAGCCA
Source organism: Hyphomicrobiales bacterium (assembly GCA_900473175.1). GTDB lineage: Bacteria > Pseudomonadota > Alphaproteobacteria > Rhizobiales > Rhizobiaceae > Phyllobacterium. Next base: position 80,449 of record UCKM01000009.1, read on the forward strand.
GAACGTCGACAACATACGTGTCCTTATCATCGACAACGCCTCGAGCGACAACAGCCAAGAGGTGGCGCGCGATCTGGCGGCGTCCGACCCGCGTGTGGAGCTGCTCCTGCGTGAAAAAAATCGTGGTCCGCACGCCTCGTTCAACGATGGCATCGACTGGGCCCAATCGGACTATTTCCTCATTCTCTGCTCCGACGACTTCCTGGCACCTGGCGCGCTGGAAAATGCGGTGGACCTCATGGAGCAGCACCCGGAAGTCGCGCTGACGCATGGCGTTACGCATTTCTCGGCATCGGATGACGATGCTCTGAACCTGCGAACGGACGAGCGGGCTGGCTGGACGATTCAGGATGGTCCGGCATTCCTCAAGGATATCTGCCGTGCAGGCCGAAATTACGTCAGCGGGCCGACTGTCATTGTCCGGACGGCCGTCCAGAAACGGGTCGGCTACTACAACCCGGAACTGACCCACACGGACGATATGGAAATGTGGATGCGCTTTGCGCTGCGCGGATCGATTGCCGCGACCGACGCTGTTCAGGCGGTCGCTCGCGTCCATCCCAACAACCAGTCAGCAACCGTTGGCAATCTTCGCCGGTGGAGCATCGAGTTCGAGGCAGCCTTCAGTTCCTTTTTCCATGGAGCCGGCGCGCACCTCGACAATTCCGAAGAATTGCTGCGCATTGCCCGGCGTGCACTCAGTGACAGGGCCTACTGGTCGGCCATAGCGCAACTGTGCCGCGGCGAGCGTGGCTGGCGCGATCTGCTCGTCCGGGCCGTGCGATTGCATCCGGCCGCAGCGCTGGTGCCGCCGTTCGGCTACCTGTGGCAACGCGCTGACGCGTCTTCACTGGTAAAAGCCAGTCTTGCGGCGTTGACACGGCGTGTGGCGAGGACCGCGGTCACCGATTGAAGATGGGTCAGCGGGTGTTTTCCTGCGTTCCGATGACGCGATTGAGCAGGACCTGCTCCTGTTCTGAAAGCTTGTCCTGAAGCGACCGATTGGATGCCGCAATCTGCATCCGGACCGCGTCAACGTTTTCGAGCATCTCTTTTGTCTGCAATTTCAATTTCTCGATATCGAAGGTCTCGATGTGCTGGCAGTAATGCGCCTGCTCGAACTGTGCGAGGAGATAATCGTTCTTCTGATTGTAGCTGAGGGAAATGGTCGGGCGGCCGAGTTTCAGCGCACAGACCACATTATGGTAGCGCGAGACGACGACCATATCTGTCTGCACGATCTCATCCATCAACTCGTGCAGCGAGGCGCCATGGCCTACCGCGATGCGATCCGAAGGAATATCGGGATGGGAGGCCGAAACGTTTGCAAGCACGTCCTTGACGGCTCTTTCGTCACGAAGATCGCCGGTAAGCAAACGCGCATTGTAGCCTTCGCCGATAAGCCAGCAAATGTAGGAGCTCAGCTTGGCAATGTAATTCCGGTAGATCGTCTGACCCTCGGCATTTTCGGCATTCGCCTTTTTCCAGCCGTGGTAGTCCATGATGCCGACACCGACGGTCGTGCGCGTCGTATCCCTGCCCGGAACCGCCGAGGGCACCGGAAGCCTGAAAGCGATATCGGGGTAGCGCAGGTCCGGCGTGACATTGAGCCCGATGCCCTTCATGTATTGCAGCGAGAAATCATCGCGATAGGACCGGTACTGCGCCATTTGCGCGGCCGATTTCAAAAACCACCTGCTCAAGGAATTCTCGATCGGACCGGCGCCGATACTTACAAAGGCAATACGAGCATTGCGCAGTCGCGCCGCGAGGCACCATCGGAAGACCACAAACGGCCAGCCGAAGGCGTTCTCCTGAAAGTCATCGAGGATGCCGGTGCCTGGAATGATCAGCAAGTTGACGCCGCGCATACCGCTGAGGACGGAATAGAGGCTGTTGAGCCGGCGGGGAAAGTCAGCGAGAAGACGGTTGATGCGGTTGGCCCAATCGCCTTCGAGGGAAACACCGCCAATGCTGATCGCATTGATCTTGTATTTTTCCTGGACGGCCGCCGGGTTGGAACAGACGCATACAAGCTCTGCATCCCTATTGGTCGCGCGCAGAAAATCCAGCATGGCTTCAAGAGAGCCGTCATTGCCGGTATTTCCGCTGCCAAATTGGCCCAATAAGCCGATCTTCATTCAAGGTCCCTTCAATCGTACTCTATTCGGACCGCCGAAGGACAAATTACCTGAACACTTCACCCAGTCTGACTCGCGCCTGTGATTTCCACAAGCGCGACGGCCTGGACACTGGATTTGACTTTGCTGCACCGCGCCGGGAAACGACACATGGCCATTGGGACATCGACCGCAACCGATTGACGAGGGTGTTCCACCAAAAGGCTGCACCCTTTGCCCATCGCGACAGATACAGTTCCGCCGGCATCTCGCATTATGATTGTGCCGTGAAATCCGGGCGATGTGCTCCGGAAACGACCAGGATCGAGACGAATGAAGTTCGCTTATTTTGTGCGTCCCCATATTGGCGGCACCTACACGGTGTTCAAGCAATTGCGTGAAGGTTTGGCTGCCTTCGGTATCGAGGTCTGCTGGCTCGCGATGGGTGAAAGCGAGACACTGAAGCAACCGGAATGGTTTCCGGAATTCGCGCTTGGTAACACCGTAAACATCAACGGCCTGGCAACGGAACGCGATCAGGCGAAAGCGCTCGCAAAAGCTATCGCGGCGGGCGGATTCGACGGCGTGTTCATCAACGTCCTGAGCGACCGGATACAAACCAACATAGCGCGCTATTTGCCCGAGACGATCACGCGCATCATGATCGTTCACAATATTACCGCAGGCACCTATGCTGCGGCGTCCTCCGTTCGCGATCATGTGCATGCGGCGGTCGGTGTGTCGGAGCGAATTCGCAGTGACCTGATCCAGACGATGGGTTTTCCGGCGGATCGAACCTTCGCCATCCCCCACGCGGCCGACACTCGTTCCTCACGGGCGCTCAAGCGGACCCCTCGCACCAGGGAACCGATGCGCGTTGTCTTTCTCGGACGTATCGAGGATGCCTCCAAGGGCGTTTTCTGGCTGGCCGACATCCTCGACAAGCTCGACCCATCCATTCACCTGACCGTCGCCGGCGACGGTCCTGACCTGCCAGCGTTGCGGTTGAAACTCGCGCGTCACTCCCGTCGCGTAACCATATTGGGCGCCGTGCATCCGAAAGAGGTGCACAACCTTCTCGTCAAGCAGGATGTCATGATCATGCCCTCGCGCTTCGAGGGTTTCGGCCTGACGCTGACCGAGGCGATGGCGGTCGGATGCGTCCCCGTCGTATCGCGGATTCGCGGCGTGACGGACACGATCGTTGACGACGGCATCAACGGCTATCTGTTCTCGATCGGCAATAGCGCCGAAGCAGCACGGATCATCTCGGAGATCGCAGCTAATCCTGAGGGTTCAAAGGCGCTTTCCGCTGCCGCCCGCGACAAGGCCGAGCATGTCTTCACCATCGATGCCATGGCCCGCCGCTATTTCGAGGTGATCAGGCTGATCGATGAACGACGACCGGACATCGCTGGCCCCCTCAATATCGAGGAGTGGTCTTTCCCGAAGGGACTGCGCTCGGGTTTGCGGACATTCATTCCCAAGCCCATCAAGAATTGGCTCCGCGTGATGCGGGAAAGAATCTGACGCGGTACTACCTCTTTTGGCGCGTGCGGATGACTGAATTGCCGAAGTGAAATTCCGCGCGCGGACCTGCATATTTTATCATGAGATCCAAGGTGCCCCGTGAGCGCTGCGGTCGGAGTTCGAGACTTGAGGTTTGGCACATGTGCGCATCGATCAGCAATTTTGAGAAGTCGAACCAGCTGCGCGCTCTGGCGCATGATCTTATCCCGGGTGGTTCCCATACCTATGCCAAGGGCGACGACCAGTATCCCGTCCTGTCGCCCGGCTTCATTGCGCGGGGTCTGGGCAGCCATGTCTGGGACGTCGACGGCAATGAATACATTGAATACGGAATGGGTAACCGCGCCGTTGGTCTCGGTCATGCCTATGCGCCCGTGCTTGAGGCGGCCATGCGGCAGCTGCAGCTCGGCTGCAACTTTACGCGGCCCGCCGACATCGAGGTGGAATGCGCAAGGACCTTTCTTGAAACCGTAACCCGCGCAGACATGGTCAAGTTCTGCAAGGACGGATCTGACGCAACTTCTGGCGCGGTTCGCCTTGCACGCGCCGCAACGGGCCGCGACTACGTCGCCCGCTGCAGCGATCACCCGTTCTTCTCCGTCGATGACTGGTTCATCGGCACGACGGAAATGAATGCCGGCATTCCTGACGCCGTGCGGGAACTGACGCTTGGCTTTCAGTACAATAATATCGAAAGCGTGCGCAGCCTGTTCGAGCGGTATCCGGGCAAAGTCGCCTGCCTGATCCTTGAATCATCGCGCGGCGACGATCCTGAGAACAATTTCCTCCACGAGACCCGCAATCTTTGCCATCGTAACGGCGCCCTCTTCATCCTGGACGAAATGATCACCGGTTTTCGCTGGCATCGTGGCGGGGCCCAGCAATTCTATCGTATCGAGCCGGATCTGAGCTGTTTCGGCAAGGCGCTCGGCAACGGTTTCTCGATCTCGGCATTAGCCGGCAAACGCGAATTCATGGAGCTGGGCGGTCTGGAACAAACGGAACGTCCGCGTGTCTTCCTCCTGTCGACGACGCATGGAGCGGAAACGCACGCCCTGGCCGCCGGGATAGCAACGATGCGCATTTACCAGAACGAGCCGGTCATCGAGCACCTCTACGCTCAAGGCCAGGCTTTAAGGGTAGGCATGGCCCAGGCCACGACCCGGCACGGGCTGGGCGCCTTTGTCAGGCCCACGGGGCGCGCTTGCTGCCTTGCCTATGCGACGCTGGATCAGAACCGCGCCCCATCGCAGGCCTTCCGCACTCTGTTCCTGCAGGAGACGATCAAGCGTGGCGTTTTGATGCCATCGCTCGTCGTCAGCTATACCCACAGCGATGAGGATGTTGCCAAGACAATCGACGCTATTGATGGAGCGCTGGGCGTCTACAAGCAGGCCCTCGAAAACGGCGTTGAGAATTATCTTGTTGGACGTCCGTCCGCCGTGGTCTTCCGCCGTTTCAATGCAAAACCGGCACCCATGCGCGAAATGGAACTGGCAGCGCATGGCTGACCTCGTCCAGCGATGTTTTCATCGTCTGTTTGTGGTGCTGCTGTTTGTCTATTCCTTTGCCGCTGCGGCGCAGCAGCCAGCCTTTCCGCTGCGGGTCGCAGAAAATCACCGCTATCTGGAAGATGCGGCCGGCCGGCAGTTTCTTATTACGGGCGACACCGCGTGGTCGCTGATCGGTGATCTTTCGCGCGAGGACGCGGAAAAGTATCTCACTGACCGTCAGCGCCGCGGTTTCAATACCATCCTCGTTTCCCTGATCGAGCACCGGTTCAGCCGCAATGCGCCCCGCAACTTCTACAGGCGTGCGCCCTTTGAAGCGAATGCCGCGTTCGCCAAACCGAATGATGCTTATTTCGATGATGCCGAGTGGATTCTGGATCGCGCCCGGCAGCGCGGCTTCCTCGTCCTGCTGACCCCCGCCTATATGGGCGTGAATGCCGGTGAAGGCTGGTTTCAGGAAATGCAGGCCGCCGGGCCGGACGTGCTCAAATCCTACGGACGGTATCTCGGCCGGCGCTTCGGCAAATTCGACAACATAATCTGGGTCCAGGGCGGCGATTTCGATCCGCCGGACAAGGTTCTGGCGAACGCGGTTGCGGAAGGGATTGCCGAGGCGGCCCCCGGCGTGCTTCAGACATTTCATGCCAGCCGCGAAACGGACGTCGCGATGAACTGGAAGGGCGCTCCGTGGCTCAGCCTCGACACGATCTACACCTATGGCGATGTTGCCGCCAAGGCGCTCAACCGCTACCTGACAGGTCCAGTCAGTCCCTTTTTTCTAATTGAAGGCATCTACGAGGGAGAACAGGGGGCGAGCGAGGAAACCGTACGGAACATCGCTTACAGCGCCATCCTTTCTGGCGCGTGCGGCCAGATCTTCGGCAACAATCCCATCTGGCATTTCTACGGACCGGGCGTGCGCGAACAATCCATGGACTGGCCCGAAGCCTTGCATAGCCGCGGTGCGCAGAGCATGACACACCTCAGAGCCTTCTTCGACACGATCGATTGGTGGACGCTTGCGCCCGAACAGGGAAAACTGCTCGCAGCGCAGGACCCGCTCCTTCCGGGTTCCGCCATTGGCGGTCGGTCGGCCGATGGAATGCTTTCTGTCATCTACCTGTCCGGCAGGACGGGCGTAGCATTGAAGAGAGATGTCCTGCCAGAAGCGATGCATGCGCGTTGGTTCGATCCCTCGTCGGGGAAATATGCCAAGGCGGCCGGTAAACCGACCGGCGAAGCGAATACCTTGATTTTCGAGACTCCGCGAAAGCGAAACGCCGCGAATTTCAGCGATTGGCTGCTTGTCGTAACGGCCGATGGGTAATGCCAAGGTGTCACGGTTACGTCAGATCGGGCAAAAGGCGTAGTGCACCTGCCGAAAGTTTAGCCCCAATCCTCCGAACTCCTCTCTCGCTGTAAAAACCGCCCGGAAGTACCGTTTCACCAGCAAAATCCATATCGCAAAAGGATCGGAAACAATGAAAGTACTCGTAACAGGACATCGTGGTTACATTGGATCGGTCATGGTGCCCTTCCTGATGAAAGCGGGACATGAAGTCCATGGTTACGACGCCGAGCTCTACCGCAGTTGCACCTATGCGCCCGGAGGCTCGATCAAGGACGTACCAGGCATTTGCAAGGATGTGCGCGACGTTGAAGTCGGCGACCTCAAGGGTTTCGACGCGGTCATCCACCTTGCCGCCCTCTCGAACGATCCTCTGAGCAACCTCAACCCCGATATCACCTATGAGATCAATCACCGCGGCAGCGTCAAATTCGCCGAAACGGCGAAGAAGGCCGGTGTGCCGCGTTTCCTCTTCGCTTCGTCCTGCAGCAATTACGGCAAATCCGGCGAAGGCATGATCGACGAGACCGGCGAACTCAATCCGGTCACCGCCTATGGGTCTTCGAAGGTTCTTGCCGAGAAAGACATCGCCAAACTTGCGGACGGTAACTTCACGCCGACCTATCTGCGGCCTGCCACAGCCTATGGTCTGTCACCGATGCTTCGCTTCGATATCGTCCTCAACAATCTGGTCGCCTGGGCGGTTACCGAGGGTGTTATCCTGCTCAAATCCGATGGTTCGCCGTGGCGCCCGATCGTCCATATCGAAGATATTTCGCGCGCCTTCCTGGCCGCCATGGAGGCACCGAAGGACAAGGTACACAACGAGGCGTTCAACGTCGGTCAGTCCGCGCATAACTACCGCATCCGGGAAATCGCCGAAATCGTCGCGCAAGTCGTTCCGGGTTGCAAACTTGAATTTGCCGAAGGTGCGGGTCCCGATACTAGGTCCTACCGCGTCAGTTTCGAAAAGATCGCGCGGGTGCTGCCGGCGTTCAAACCGGCCTGGGATGCACGGGCAGGTGCTGAGCAGCTCCACGCGGCCTATACCAGCGCCGGACTGACATTGCAGGAATTTGAAGGGCCGCGATACCAGCGCATCGCCAACATCCGCAAGTCGCTCGATGAGGGCACGCTCAACCAGAGCTTGCGCCGTGTCCCGTCTTCGAGCAGGTATCCAGCGTTGGCGGACGCAGTTGTATGACAGCAAAGCACATGCCATGAACAGCTTTATGGTCTCGTTCGATAACATCAGATCGTCGGCCGACGCAGAAGTGGATGTGGGTATCCGCATCTACGCGTTAGCTGCCCGTCTCTACCCTATCTGCCGCAGCATTACCGGGGATGGCGTGCGCAAGACGTTGCATATTCTTGGCCAGCAGATCGACCTTACCCAGCATGAAGTTCCCACCGGAACGCAGGTGCTGGATTGGACGGTGCCGCAGGAATGGAATATCCGCGACGCATACATCAAGGATCCGTCTGGCCGGAAGGTGGTGGATTTCAGGGACCACAATCTGCATGTCCTCGGCTACAGCCAGGCCGTGCATCGAAAGATGCCGCTCAGCGAGCTTAGATCCCATATTCATACCCTGCCGGCCCAGCCGGATCTCATTCCGTACAGAACGTCCTACTATAGTGACCAGTGGGGCTTCTGCATGGCCCACAACAGGTTTCTCGAACTCGAGGACGGCGAGTACGAGGTCATGATCGATGCGGAGAAATCCGACGGCCATTTGACCTATGGCGAGTATTTCCACAAGGGATCGTCTGATCGGGATGTACTCCTCTCAGCACATATCTGCCACCCTTCGCTTGCCAATGACAATTGCTCCGGCCTTGCCCTGCTTGCCTGCCTCGCCAGGGCCCTGCGTTCGCGGCAGACTCGTTACAATTACCGGTTCCTGTTCGCGCCCGGCACGATCGGTGCACTCACCTGGCTTGCCCGCAACGAGGACGCGGTAGCGCGCATCGAACACGGGTTGATCGTCTCCTGCGTGGGGGACGGCGGCGGTCCGAACTATAAACGCAGCCGCCGCGGCAATGCTGCTATCGATCAGGCGATGCACTATGTGCTGAACGCTGGGGGCCGGAAGGGCACGATCCAGGATTTCAGCCCCTATGGCTATGACGAGAGGCAATATTGTTCACCCGGCTTCAACCTGCCGGTCGGCCTTTTCCAGCGCAATGCCTTCGGCACCTTCCCGGAATACCACACATCCGCCGACAACCTGGATTTCATCGCGCCCGAACATCTCGCCTCATCCTATCGAATGATCATGGAGGCGATCGATATTCTCGAGCTGAACTGGACTCCGATCAATCTTTTCCCCAAGGGCGAACCGCAGCTCGGGCGGCGCGGTCTCTATTCCGCGCTCGGCGGCGACAAGGCAGCCGGCGAGACCGCCATGGCCTATCTCTGGGTACTCAACCTGGCTGACGGCAACCACTCGCTCCTCGATATTGCCGAGCGTTCGGGCATGTCGTTCCGCGACATTGTCCGTGCCGCGCAGCTACTTCTGGCAAATGGTCTTCTCGCCGAAGCGCCAGCGGAGAAATCAGCCGGCAGCCTAGCCAAGTAGCGGCCACGCCTGGTCTTTCACCGACAAAACTGTTGGCGTCGCCGGCCAGTCGATGCCAAAGGCCGGATCGTCCCATCTGACGCCCGTCGAAGCCTCGGGATTGTAGAATTCTGAAATGAGATAGGAAACGACAGCGTCTTCGCTCAGTGTCTGAAATCCGTGGGCGAATCCCTTGGGGATATAGAGCCGCCGGTTGTTGGCCTCGGAGAGTTCATACGCCGTCCAGCGCCGGTAGTCCGGTGAATCCGGCCGAAGGTCGATGATCGTATCCATGATCGCGCCGCGGATACACGAAACCACCTTGACCTCGGTGTGCGGCGCCTTCTGGAAGTGCATTCCCCGCAACGTGTGCTTCGTTACCGAATGGGAAACGCTGTGTTGCACGAACGTGGTTTCGAGCCCGTGTTCCTTGAATTCATTTACGCAGAATGTGCGGGCAAACGATCCCCGTTCGTCGGAGATCGGCAATGCCTCGATCAACCACGCACCATTCAATTCCGTTTCGGTAAATCGCATTATGCTTCGTCCTGGTTGCGGCCGTCCATGGCCGCGATGTGAGGCTCGATCTTGTCAAACTCTCGGCGACAGCGAAACTCCCAATTAGAGGTAGCTTGCGCGCGATAGCGTCGCTGGTGCGGTCCTTCCCCGCCTCTCGAAATGTCAGCCGGAGGCCCGAGTCGCACTCCGTTTGAGGGACGGTTGCCATGCACGTTCCACCGTTCGGATGACCCTACTGATCGCATTGTCATATCGCCCATAAAGAGCAGAGGCCGTACCTTCAGGGTCACACATGATGATCAGGCGTTGGAGAATCTTGTTCCGGGCGCAGTGATCCCGTTCAGCGAAACAGGAGCGAAGGCATGAATATCCAGACCAGAACTCTCCTATTGGCCAACCGCCCGAGCGAGAAGGTTCACTTCTGCCGCCTGTGCGGCACCGGTTTGAAGCACACGTTCATCGACCTTGGTATGTCGCCGCCCTGTGAGAGTTTCGTTCCGCGTGAACAGATCGATTCGATGGAAGCCTATTACCCGCTCCACGTCTTCGTTTGCGAAGAATGCCTGCTCGTGCAGCTGAAGGAATATGTCAGCCCTCAAGCGATCTTCGAAGAATATGCATATTTCTCCTCCTATTCGACCAGCTGGGTCGCGCACGCCAAGAAATATTGCCATCAGATGGCGCGCCAGCTGGAACTCAACCGGAACAGTCTTGTCGTCGAGCTCGCCAGTAATGACGGATACCTGCTGCAACACTTCATTCCGCTGAATGTGCCCGTGCTTGGCGTCGAGCCTGCTGCGAACGTCGCCAAGGTGGCCATCGAAAAGGGCGTTCCGACCCGCGTCGAATTCTTCGGCGAGAAATATGCGCAGGAGCTTGTCGATGAGGGTCTGCGCGCCGACCTTATCGTTGGCAACAACGTGCTTGCGCAGGTTCCCGACCTTAATGATTTCGTTGCCGGCATGAAGCTGCTCCTGAAGCCCGAGGGCGTTATCACACTGGAATTTCCGCACATTGAGAAGCTGATCGCCGAGAACCAGTTCGATACGATCTATCACGAGCACTTCTCGTACTTCTCATTGCTCACGATCGAGCACATGGCCAAGAAGCACGGGCTGAAGGTTATCGATGTCGAAGAACTCGTCACCCATGGCGGCTCGCTGCGCGTGCATCTTGCTCACCAGACAAGCGCCCGTGCAACCGGGCCGAGCGTCGCCCGGGTGCTCAACAATGAAATCAAGGCTGGCCTCGACACGATCGGCGTCTACACCTCGTTCGTGGAGCAGGCCCGCAAGGTCAAGCGCGAGCTCCTGTCCTTCCTGATCGAGGCAAAGGAATCCGGCAAGTCTATCTGCGGCTACGGCGCGCCCGGCAAGGGCAACACGCTGCTCAACTATTGCGGCATAGGTCCGGATTTCCTCGACTTCACGGTCGACAGGAACCCGTACAAGCATGGTCGATATACGCCCGGCATGCACATTCCTATCGAGCCCGTCGAAGCAATCGACCTGATGAAACCCGACTATATCCTGATCTTGCCCTGGAACCTCAAGGACGAGATCGTTGCACAGATGCGCCATGTCCAGGAATGGGGGGCCAAATTCGTCGTCCCGATCCCAGGCGTAAGCGTCATCGACCCGAAGGAGCTGAAGCCATGAAAGTCGTTCTGTTCTGCGGCGGAATGGGCACCCGCATCCGCGAATATTCGGAGAACGTGCCAAAGCCGATGATCCCGCTCGGGTCCCAGCCAATCCTGCGGCACGTAATGCAATATTACGCAGATTACGGCCATGACGATTTCGTCCTTTGCCTCGGCTACAAGGCCAATGTCGTCAAGGACTTCTTCCTGAATGTTCGCCCGCAGACATTTTCCGACTGCGTCGTCAGCGGCAATGGCAATGTGGAACTGCTTGGCGAGTCCCAGAAGGACTGGCGGATCTCACTGATCGATACCGGCATATGGCGCAACATCGGCGAACGCCTGTGGGCGGTTCGCGATCAGGTACGCAACGAGCGCATGTTCCTGGCAAATTACAGCGATGGCCTGACCAATGTCGATCTGGACGATATGATCGAAAAATTCGAAGCGAGCGGCAAGATCGCCTGCTTCCTGGCCGTACGCCCGCCACTCACCTACCACCTGGCGGATATCGCGGACGACGGCCGCGTCCGCGAGTTCCGGTCATCGGACCGTTCGGACATCTGGATCAATGGCGGCTACTTCCTCTTCCGCCGCGAGATCTTCGATTACATGCGCGAATCCGAGGAACTCGTGCTTGAACCTTTCGGCCGGCTGATCGCCGATGACATGCTGATGGCCTACAAGCATGAAGGCTTCTGGCGCTCCATGGATACGCTCCGCGACTGGCAGGCGCTCCAGGAAATGGTCGAGCGCGGCGAGATGCCTTGGACAGTCCATGGCACCGCAAAGGATAATACCAATATCCGCATGGTAAAGGCACTATGAAGCATCTGCCCCTGGCGAGACGCGGCGAGCGTCTGTCGATCCTATGCCTTGGCGCCCATTCGGATGATATAGAGATCGGCGCAGGCGGTACGATCCTCAGTCTGATTTCGGAAGGCGTCCTCGTCGACGTCCACTGGTGCGTGCTGAGCGCGCCAGGCATCCGCGCACGCGAGGCCAACGACTCGGCGGTGTCATTTCTGCAGGGCGCCGCGTCCTACATGATCGACCTCGGTCAGTTCGAAGACAGTTACTTTCCCAATCAGAGCCGCGAGATCAAGCAATGGCTGACAGCCTTGCGCGACAGGGTCTCACCCGATGTGATCTTCACCCACTCACGCGACGACGCCCACCAGGATCATCGGGAAGTCAACCGCCTTACCACGAACATTTTCCGCGACCACCTCGTCCTCGAATATGAGATCCCCAAATGGGACGGTGACCTTGGACAGCACAATACCTATGTGCCGCTGACCGCGGCCGTCATGGATCGCAAGATTGAATTACTGATGAAGCACTTCGGCACGCAGCGGTCGAAGGACTGGTTCGACGAATTGACCTTCAAAGGCCTCGCCCGCCTGCGCGGCATGGAGTGCCGGGCCGAGGAACGTTTTGCTGAGGCGTTCACCAGCCGGAAGCTCGCTATCACTATCGCGTGATACAGAAACGCTGATTTCACCCTTCATTTGCCGGTTCAAAGCATCAAATTGCAGAATCGACCCGCGAATGCGGCCGGTTGCTGCCGATTCAGTCTAGAATCAAGTATAAAGCTGTCCTTATATGCTTAGCTCCGAGGCGAATTCTCTTAGTTATAACTAAACATCGGCATCGACGAATTAATCCCGCTTAGGTCATAGACTTATTGCCGACTACGCCGGCGCGTTTTCCCCAATCGAAGGAATTACCCAAGGATTAAAGACACTAACAAACAAAACGCGTAAATTGAAAACTGTGAAAAGAAGTGCGGCTGGGCGCAACTGAATGCGTTCAATATATCAACTCGCAACAAATATAAAAATTGGGGAAGTAAAATGGAGAATACGCATACGTCCCTTACGGGAAAGAGTGAATTCGAATCGTACAACCGCGACATCGTTGTAAACAATAGCCACCAGCTAAATGATAAATACAGCAACGATCGCCATTTCCAAAAATACCGCCCTGATGATTATCTGGCAATTGTAGACAAGCGCGCTCTGGAACGCGAATGTCTGGCCCAAGCTTTACTTAATCATCACATTGGCCTTAAGGTATTTACTTTTGGAAGCTTGGAAGAATGGCAGGCATCCAAGAAGGAAATTTCGAATCTGCGTGCTGTTCTGATCAATACCGGCAACCGCAACCTCGACGACGCCGACCTGACTGCAGAAATCAGCGAGTTCGTTACGACGTTCGAGAACGCGGCTGTAGTCGTGGTGGCCGAGAATGATGATCTCAACTACGTGCTCAAGGCTCTGGAGCTCGGCGTTCGCGGATATATCCCGACAACCGTGGGTATCGAGATCTGCATGCAGGCGATCGAACTTGCAATCGCCGGCGGAAAGTTCGTTCCAGCCAGCAGCGTTCTTGCCCTGCGCAAGATCCTCGGTGGCGGCCGCAGCGATGAGTATCGCCACATTGCCACCTCGTTCACGGCTCGCCAGTCGGCAGTCGCCGAAGGTTTGCGCCGCGGCAAGGCGAACAAGATCATCGCCTACGAACTGAACCTCTGCGAAAGCACGGTGAAGGTTCACATTCGCAACATCATGAAGAAGCTGGGTGCCACGAACAGGACCGAGGTTGCGTACAAGATCAGCGACATGATCCCGCATGAATCCAGATTCTGACCTCACCGAGGCCAGCTAACCGAAATCTGAACATGCCGGGGGGTCAATCATGATCGTTTCTGACGTCTTGCCCGCACAGGGTGGAATGGTACTACCGCGACTGGTGTCGCTACTTTGGCGAAGAAAGCTTATCGTCCTGTCAGGAACTGCGTTGTGCATGGGCCTGTCCGTCCTCGGCTATATGTCATCGCCAGCGCAATACAGATCCGAAGCAATCCTTGCGCTGGACGTGCGCAGGCTACAGGCTCTGCCGACTGAGTCCGTCGTGTCGCCGCTGCCGCAGGAAAGTCCTGTGCTACGAACGGAGCTCGACATCATCAGTTCAAGGTCAATGGCCGAGAAGGTGCTCGCGCGCCTTGATCGGGAGGGCTTCAATGCCGAAGGCAGATTGGTGCCTCCGGTGCAGAAATTGGGGCCGGCGACGGATCAAACCGCCGTCGTCTCCTCTGATCCTGACAAGGATGCTGCCGAAGAGGACTACAACCGCGGGCGGATTGACAAGCTTCTGTCGAATGTCAGCGTTATGAACGATGGCCGCTCCTACACGATCTATATCAGCTACAGGGCGGACAATCCCGAATACTCGGCAGCTGCCGCCAATGCCTTTGGCGAAGCCTACCTCGACTACCAGATCGACCTGCAAACGTCGGCAACCCGGCGCGTGAGCGACTGGCTCGGCGGCAAACTGGTCAGCCTGCGCACAACACTGGAACAGTCTGAACGTGCTGCCGCGGACTTCCGCGAACAGTCCGGCCTGGTCAAGGCAAATGGCATGACGCTGCAGTCCCAGCAGATTGCCGCACTCAACGCAGAGCTTGCCAATCTCAGGGCCAAGCTCGCTGGCACCGAAGCGCGGCTATCGACCGCGATCGAGGCCTCGCAGAACAAATCAGGCGTAGCCCTGTCGGAAATTCTCAGTTCCCCGGCCATCCAGCAATTGCGAACGGAACAATCCCGTATCGAGCGGGCCATTCTGGAGATCAATCAGAGCGGTGCGACGCAAAGCGCACAGTTGCCACAGTTGAACTCGCAGCTTGAGTCGTTGAAGGGCCAGATCTCTCAAGAAGTTCAACAGATTATCGACAGCCTGAGAAACGAGATCAGCGTTACCCGTCGCCAGCAAACGGCGGTCGAGGCAAACCTCAGGCAGATCCAGGACAGCATGTCGACGGCCAACCAGGCGCTCGTTCACGCTGACCAGCTCGATCGGGAAGCGGCTGCCAACCGCGCGATCTATGAAAGCTACCTGACACGGTACAAGCAGACCATCGAGCAAGACGGCATTGCCTCGGCCGAAGCGCGCATGATCTCTCGCGCTGTCCCGGCAATGTCCAAGGCAAGTCCTCGCCTGTCGACGTGGCTTGCCATGGGCACGATTGGCGGAGTTGCGTTTGGTTTCTTTGGAGCATTCCTGCTCGAAATGCGTGACAGGTCCATCCGCTCCGCCGAAGCTCTTGAATCGATAACCAGATTGCCGATCATCGGCAGGATACCCCGTTTGTCGGTCCGCGAACGCAAGGAAGCCGCCCGCATGGTGAGTGACGGCCAGTCCAGCTTTGGCCGCTCGATCGCCGATCTCCAGGCACACCTCTTGCTGACGGCAACGCCGAAACTATCACGGGCTATCGCCATCACATCGGCGGGCGATCAGGAAGGCAAGACTTTGGTCGTCGCCGCCCTTGCGCGGTCACTGTCTGCCACCGGAATTCGTACCGTGGTTGTTGATGCCAACTTCCGCAGCCCTATGGTGGCCCAGGAATTCGGCGATCAGTTCGGGCCGTACCTTGAGGAAGTCATTCGCGGCCGCCAGTCACTCGAATCTGCCATCCAGCATGATGTCGCATCGTCCATCGATTTCGTGGCAACGCAAACCTGCCAGGTTCCGGCGGAATTCCTGCTGGGCCACGAACAATTCTCGAAGATGATTGCCGAACTCAAACGCCAATACGATATCGTTCTGATCGATACGCCTGCGGTCAACAACAGTGCCGATGCGATCCGCGTGGCGTCGCTGGCCGATACCACCGTTGTGGTTGTGCGTCGCGATACGGCCAATACAGACGACGTCACCGCCGCAGTTGCAAGATTGCGCGCCGACGGACGCAAGGTCAGCGGCATCGTCCTCAACAGCGACAAAAAGGCCGGCATTTCGGCTTACGCCGACATGCCGCCGCCTCCAATCCCACTCGTCGCGCGGAGGGCCGCTAAGAAAATTGCCGGCCACGTAAAATCCGGCTCCATAGCAAAGGCATGAGGTCGACAATGTTGATCAAACAGAAAAACAAGCGCCCCGGAATGGGCTATCGAATCAACAGAATGGTGGCTGCCTGGACTTTCTCGTCACTGCTGCTGCTGTCATCCACCGCGTCGCCGGCATGGGCAGAAGAACCCTACAAGATTGCGTCCGGCGACGTCCTCCAAATCACAGTCTACGGCGATGCCGGCCTGTCTGGAACATTTCCGGTCAGCGTCGATGGAACAATCGGATATCCGATTCTCGGTAACATCCCGGTGGTCGACCACAGCATATCGGAAGTGACCAACTCGATCAGCACGGCCCTCCTTCAACACATACCGGGCCTCTCGGTCTCGGTTGCAGTGAAAGAATACGCGCCTGTCTTCGTCATCGGCGACGTCCAGAAGCCGGGCAAATATGAATACCGTCCGGGCATGATCGCGCTCGAACTGTTTGCGTTGAGTGGCGGTTTGAAACAGGACGTCAACCAGCTCAACACGGCTGGCGTCCAACTCGTTTCTGCACGTCAGGATTATTCGGATACATCGTTGCAACTGTTCGCGCAGGACGTGAAGCGTACACGTCTCGAGGCCGAACTGAACAACAAGCCGTTCGAATATGTCCTCAGCTCGGACGTGTCGACGGAAGACCAGCCAGCCCGCCAGGGCGTCATCGATTCGGAACGCAAGCTGTTCGAATTGCGCCTTTCGGCACTCGACAGTCAGGAAAAAGCGCTCAAGGCGCAGAAAGAGAACTATAGCGAGGAGATCCGCACGCTTGAGGAAAGCACTAAACTCCGCAACGACGAAATCTCGCTTCTCGAACAGAATGTGAATGCATCGCAACAGCTGGTCGACAAGGGCCTCACGGCTCAGTCGACCTTGCGCGATACGCAGCGCCAACTCTCGGCCATGCGCCGCGATTCGCTCGAATTCGGGTCATTCCTGGCACGGGCGAAACAGAACGAGAATGCGGTTGAACAGAACCTCCTTGCCCTGCACGATCAGCGATCGAACGATGCAGCCAAGGAACTGCGGGACATCGACCTCGATATCATACGTCTGCGCAAGAAACTGTCCTTCATCGTCCAGACCATGGCGGAGATCGGCGCAACGGCGCAGCGCGCGAACACGCGGGAAGAAGCGGTGAAGCTGACCTTCTCGGTGGTGCGTGACGTCAATGGCGAATACCGGGAGACTGAGCTTTCCGAACACGACCAGATCAAGGCCGGCGATATCCTCCGTGCCCAGTTGACCCTGCCGAAGGAAATGGCAAAGGGCATCAACTGATCGAACGAACAAGATGGCCACCGGGCAACCTTAGCCAGTGGCCATTTCTGTATCAAAGATCGTATCAAAAGGAGAAATGACAAAGAAAACCCGCCGGCACTATGTGACGGCGGGTTTTTTTCGGTCTGAAGATCAGCTGGCGGCGGTAGCCGCCAGGGCATCACTACCCGCGACAAGGGTGGATTGCTGCCAGCGCATATAGAGATCGGTTATGCCGGCTTCGAGCGCGATGGTCGGACGCCAGCCCATTGCCTGAAGGCGTGAGGGATCGACGAGCTTGCGCGGCGTTCCATCGGGCTTCGACGTGTCGCATATGATCGACCCCTGATAGCCGACGATCCTGGCGATGAGCACGGCCGCATCATGGATCGAGATTTCATTGCCCGAGCCGATATTGATGATCTCGGGCCCCGAATGTTTCTTCATGACGAACACACAGGCGTCGGCAAGATCGTCGACATGCAGAAACTCACGCTTCGGCGTTCCGGTACCCCAGATAACGGCAGTCGGACTGCCAGCGATCTTCGCCTCGTGCATTTTCCGGATCAGTGCCGGGAGCACATGCGCATTCTGCAGGTCGAAATTGTCGTTCGGACCATACAGATTGGTCGGCATGGCCGTGATGAAGCGGCGACCATACTGGCGTGCATAGGCTTCCGCGAGCTTGAGCCCAGCGATCTTGGCGACCGCATAGGCTTCGTTGGTCGGTTCAAGCGCTCCGGTCAACAGTGAGTCTTCCCGGATCGGCTGTTCCGCAAACTTCGGATAGACGCAGCTCGAACCCAGCCACAGCAATTTCTGCACACCGAGCTTGTGAGCGGTGTGCATGATGTTCATGGCGATCATGGCATTGTCGTAGAGAAAGTCGGCGGGATAGGTCGAGTTGGCGATGATGCCGCCCACCTTCGCCGCAGCGATGAAGATGGCGTCCGGCCGGGCCTTCGCCATCCACTCTTCCGTTTCGGCCTGGCGCGTGAGATCAAGGTCGTCGTGCGAGACTTCTACGAGTTCGCAGCCTTCCAGCTGCAAGCGCCGCGTCAATGCTGAACCCACCATGCCCGAGTGACCTGCGACCCAGATGCGCTTTCCGGTCAGATCGAAATGATGACTGTCTATCTTAACCATAGAAATCGTTCCGCCCTTCCTCGCGCATGATTGTTCTCATGTCGGATTCAACCATTTCGGAAACCAGCGCATCGAAGGATACAGTGTGCTGCCAACCGAGCCTTTCCCGCGCCTTAGCCGGATTGCCGAGCAAAAGTTCGACCTCGGTGGGTCTGAAATAGCGCGGGTCGATCTCGATCAGTTCCTTGCCGGATTTCCGGTCGAAGCCGATCTCGTCAGCGCCTTTGCCGGTCCACTCGATCTCCTTGCCGACGGCGCCAAACGCCTTCTCGACAAATTCGCGTACCGTATGTGTCTCGCCCGTCGCCAACACATAGTCATCCGGTTGGTCCTGCTGGAGGATCCGCCACATTCCATCGACATAGTCGCGGGCATGGCCCCAGTCACGCTTGGCTTCAAGATTGCCGAGGCGCAGCTTGTCCTGCAGACCCCGTTCAATGGCGGCAACAGCTCGGGTGATCTTGCGCGTTACGAACGTTTCGCCGCGCAGCGGGCTTTCGTGGTTGAAAAGAATACCGTTCGATGCATGGAAGCCATAGGCCTCACGATAGTTGACGGTCATCCAGTAGGCGTAGAGCTTGGCCGCCGCATAGGGACTGCGCGGGTAGAACGGGGTCGTCTCGCTCTGCGGCGCCTCCTTGCTCTTGCCGAAAAGCTCGGATGTGGAGGCCTGATAAAAGCGGCAGGTCTTTTCAATTTTCATGATGCGCATGGCTTCGAGCAGGCGCAGGGTGCCCAGCGCATCCGAGTTGGCGGTGTATTCGGGGGTTTCGAAGCTGACCTGCACATGGCTTTGCGCACCGAGATTGTAGATCTCGTCCGGCTGGATCTCCTGGACCACACGGCAAAGGTTGGTCGCGTCGGTCAGATCGCCGAAATGCAGGCGAAAGCGGATGTTTTCCTCATGCGGGTCCTGGTAGAGATGGTCGATACGCGCCGTGTTGAAAGATGACGAACGCCTTTTCAGGCCGTGGACGATATATCCCTTGTTGAGCAGGAACTCGCTCAAATAGGCGCCGTCCTGTCCTGTAACACCAATGATCAAAGCGGTTTTCGCGGTCATTCGTCGTTCCCCGGTCGTGCTCTTGAGAGCGTGTTGTCATCTTGGCCTCCGGACCGGTTTCACCCTTGGAAACGGCTGCCGAAAACAATGAACAATATCCAACTCACTATAGATGGCGGGGACCGGGAAGCACTTCGGCAATAGGGATAGGCACGATATCTAACCCGATGGAACTTAAGACAAATCGGGCAGGTTCACGCCGCTAAAAGGGGTGAATATGGGTGAACGCTTCTCCGGAAGTGGTAGGCCCAGGCGACGCGGCACCAACGATTGTAGTGCCTTTGTTGAACTGTCCTTGCCAGATGCGAACTGCGACAATCGCCATCCAGTATTTGTATCGGGCTGGTGGGTACAGCCATGGCTTGGGAGCAAGCACAATGAAAATCGTCTTCGCAAACCGCTACTTTTATCCAGACCAGTCGGCAACCAGCCGTATGGTCTCTGGACTGGCATTTGCGCTCAGGCGACGCGGCTTCGAGGTCACCGCTATCGCCAGCCGCACCTTTCACGATCAATCCGACGTCGAACTCACCGCCGAAGAGATGGTGGAGGGGCTAAGCGTCCAACGTCTCTGGGCGACGCGTTTTGGCCGCAGCAACATTCTCGGGCGTGCGATCGATTATCTGACCTTCCACGTCTCCGCTTTCTTCTGGTGTCTGTGGAACCTGCGAGAGGACGATATCTGCGTCGTCTGCACCGACCCACCCCTGTTGTCCGTGACCACCGCACTGCCGATACGCCTGCGCCGGGCCAGGATGGTCAACTGGGTGATGGACCTGTTTCCGGAAGTGGCGATGGAACTCGGCATGCTCTCGAACAAGAGCCTGGGTGGCACGTTAAGCCGGGTTGCGCGGAACTGGTCGATGCGCAAATCGGTGTTGGTCGTCTGCCCCACCGCAACCATGGCGTCATATCTGATCGAACATGGGATGGAGCGAGATCGCGTTACCGTCATGCACCACTGGTCTGACGGTGAAGAAATCTACCCGGTATCACCTGTCGATAACAGGCTGCGAACCAGTTGGGGACTACAGGACAAATTTGTTGTCGGCTATTCCGGCAATTTCGGCCGAGCCCATGATTTCTCGACGCTGATCGAAGCTGCAGTCCTGCTCAGCGATCATGACGACATTCAGTTCCTGCTGATAGGCGGCGGACAGCAGCGGCCCCATGTCGAAGAAGTCGTGCGCAATCGCGAACTGAAGAATGTCATCTTCAAACCGCTCCAGCCTGCAGAAAACATCGCCGAAAGTCTGAGCACCGCCGACGCGCACATCGTCTCGCTCATACCTCGGCTGGAACATTGCATCGTTCCGAGCAAGTTCTACGGCGTCCTGGCTGCCGGACGTCCAACCCTCTTCATTGGCGACGGCAATGGCGAAGTCGCACGCGTCGTCGCTTCGGCCGATTGCGGTGCCGCGGTAAAGATCGGCGAAGGCGAGCGGCTTGCGGATATCATCGTCGAGATGAGGGACTCTCCCGATCGCCGCGCCCAGATGGGACTGAACGCACGGCGCGTCCTCGACACCGTGTTCTCACGCGAGAATGCCGTGGGGGCCTGGTCGGACGTCATGCACAAATTCAAGCAGCAATCTGCACTATCATCGCAATCCTCAGTTTACGGACCAGCAGAATGAACGGTAATGTCGTTGTCAGTCAGCTCGGTGCACGCATGCACTATGCCGTGCCGCGCATCTTCGCTTCCGAAGGGCGGCTTGCTCATTTCTACACAGACATATGTGCGACGGATGGTTGGCCGCGGCTTGTGAACAGGCTGCCGCGCCGCCTGCTACCCTCCTCGGTCAGGCGCCTGACAGGCCGCGTTCCGAAGGGCGTACCGGCGGAATTGACGTCCACATTCCCGAATTTCGGTATCCGCTCGGCAATCTACAGACTGCGGGAGCAAAATGTTGTCGAGCATATGGCCAATGCCGTGTGGGCCGGCTCGGAATTCTCGCGTCTTGTTGCCTCGAGCGGCTTTCACAACGCCGCCGGGCTCTATGCGTTCGCCGGCGAGGCGCTGGAACAAATACAGGCCGCCAAGCGGCAAGGCATGTGGACGGCCGTCGAACAGATGATTGCACCACGCGGGGACGTCGAAGACCTGGTCAGGGGCGAGCACGAGAGTTTTCCGGACTGGGCCGGCGCCTATACGGAAAACCCCAATGCCCTGGCCTTCGCAGAACGCGAAAAGGCCGAATGGGCGCTTGCCGACATCATCGTATGTCCGTCGGAGTTTGTGCGCAGCCATGTCATCAAACGCGGCGGAAGGGCGGAGCAGTGCGTGGTCGTCCCCTATGGAATCGATCCGCACTCTCCGCCGCAGGATATCATCCGCATTGGCGAACCTCTGCGCGTATTAACCGTCGGTGAAGTCGGCCTGCGCAAGGGCTCGCCCTATGTCGCGGAAGCGGCGCGCCTGCTCGGAAAATCCGCAAGCTTCCGTATGGCAGGACCGAGCAGACTTTCGGCCGAGGTCCAGGCCCGCCTTTCCCAGTCCGTCGAACTGCGCGGGATCGTACCGCGCGCCGAAATGGCAAAGGAATATGAATGGGCGGATGTGTTCCTCCTTCCTTCCATTTGCGAGGGATCGGCAACTGCGACCTATGAGGCACTCGCCGCCGGTCTTCCTGTCATCTGCACGGACAATGCCGGCAGCGTTGTGCGCGACGGGATCGAGGGCTTCATCGTGCCCGCTCGCGATAGCGAGGCAATCGCCAGGGCAGTCACCGAACTCAATGACCATCCGGGAATAAGAGCTGCCATGTCCGAGAGCGCCGTAGCACGCGCTGCGGAATTCACGGTCCGGCGCTATGGCGAGCGGCTGCTCGATGCATTATCGGTCCTTCCTTCGGAACGACTCCCCATGAACCAGGCGGTGCATTCATGAAAATCGTCCACGTCATATCCTCGGTCGATCCCGCTCAAGGGGGGCCACAGGCCGGCTGCGTGCGGCTCGCGGCAGCTCAGTCGGCGTTGGGCCACGACGTCCATATCATCAGCTATGGCGGCAGCGATATCCGGGAACGCGCCTGCCGTTCGGCACGGGACGTCCCGCACATCGCGAAAGTACACTGGCATCTCCTTGCCGACCCTGACCGGATCGAACGGCTGCTTGGCCTCAAAGCTTCCAAGATGATGCGCGCCCTGCTGAGCGATGCGTCATTCGTTCACATCCACGGCGTATGGGAGCCGATTCTCAAGAACGCGGCCGGCATCGCCCGGCGGAATGATGTTTCCTATTGCGTCACGCCGCATGGAATGCTCGATGTCTGGAGCATGCAGCAGAAACCCATGAAAAAGCGTGCCGCTCTATTTCTCGGCTACCGCAAGATGCTGAATCGGGCAGAGTTTATCCAGGCGCTCAACACCGACGAAGCCGAATTGCTCGAACCGCTTCGCCTTACGGCGCCAAGGCTCATCATCCCGAATGGCGTCTTCGTCGAAGAGTTTACCGCGTTGCCGGCCAAGGGCTTTTTCGCCGAGCGCATCCCGCAACTCGCGGACAAGCGCGTCGTTCTCTTCCTGTCACGCCTCCATCCCAAGAAGGGCCTCGATATTCTGGCGCAGGCTTTCGCCATAATCGCAAAATCGCACCCGGACGTCGATCTCGCGGTCGCAGGTCCCGACGGCGGCGCCAGGGACAGCTTTGTGTCACTTGTCCACCGATTGGGGATCAGCGAGCGGGTTCACTTGACCGGGCCGCTTTATGCCACCGACAAATTGCGGGCATTGGTGGATGCCAACTGCTTTTGCCTTCCGAGCCGCCAGGAAGGTTTCAGCGTCGCCATTACCGAAGCGCTTGCCTGTGGCTTGCCCGTGGTCATCAGCTCCGGCTGTCACTTCCCTGAAGTCGGGACAGCGCAAGCGGGAACGGTGGTTTCGCTCGATCCAACCGAAGTCGCTTCGGCTCTGGCCGGCATTCTGGATAATCCCGCATCGGCATCTTCGATGGGTCAGAATGGCAAGCGCCTCGTGCGTGAGAATTATACATGGCCGCGCGTCGCCGAACTGACAATCCAAGGCTATAACTCCACCGACAACCGCAGCATCAGGCGGGTGGCGGGATCCGGCATGCTGCTGCCAGCGGCCGACCATTAGCACCTTACCCTCCTCCAACGTGGGGAGGGTCGG
>UCKM01000020.1 GCA_900473175.1 Hyphomicrobiales bacterium
GCGAAGCACCAACCCGCCGTCATCCTCGGGTCAAACCCGAGGAGGATGGAAAGAGAGAGGCCGCGTTGCCGCATCTGCGTCGACGCTCTACTCCCGCAGCTCAGAGGGGGCGCAGTGTGCGCGAAGCGCCACCCCACCGTCATCCTCGGGCTTGACCCGAGGACCCATGGCAAAGCAGCGCCGACGGTGCAAGCAGGTGCGACAGTTTCCAGTGAATCGAAACGACATCGCGACAGTCCGCACTTCGATGGAACGCGCCGAGTTCGGCCGAAAAAGATGCGCTTCCCAGCCGTGGATCCTCGGGTCAAGCCCGAGGACGACCGAAAGAGAGAGGGAGTGTTGCCGCATTTGCGTCGACGCTACTACTCCGCGGCAGCACGCGAGGTGAGGTGGCTGATCGGCGTTACCATGGCCTGGATCAGACTGTTCATGCTGATCACGCCGGTGGGCCGACCGTTGTCGTCGACAACCGTCGCATACTGCTGATTCGCATCCGTCATCGTCTTGGCGGCGTCCTCGAGGATCGTGCCGCTTCGAACCGTCACGCCGCCTGCAGCTGCCGGAACGCCCGAGGTGGTGGCTATCGTATCGACCATGATGACGCGCCCGCGGTTCACTTCCTTGACGAAGTTGGAAATGTATTCATCCGCCGGCTGCAGCACGATATCCTGACCGCTTCCCTGCTGGACCACTTCGCCATCGCGCAGGATGGCAATGCGATCTCCAAGACGCAGCGCCTCATCGAGATCGTGCGTAATGAAGACGACCGTCTTCTTGATCTCTTTCTGAAGGTCGAGAAGCACCGTCTGCATGTCCATGCGGATAAGCGGATCGAGGGCGGAGAATGCTTCGTCCATGAGAAGGATTGGCGCGTCATTGGTCAGGGCACGTGCGAGGCCGACGCGTTGCTGCATGCCGCCGGACAACTGGTTGGGGTAGTTGTCCTCAAAGCCTTTCAGCCCGACGCGCTGAATCCAGCGACGGGCCTGTTCCTCCTGCTTGGCGCGCGGAAGGCCCTGAATTTCCAGCCCGTAGACGGTATTATCGAGCACGGTACGATGTGGTAGCAGTGCAAACTTCTGGAAGACCATCGCGGTCTTGTGGCGGCGGAATTCGCGCAGGTCGTTCTGGTTCATCTTGCAGACGTCCGCGCCGTCGATGATGACCTCACCCGAAGTCGGATCGATAAGCCGGTTGATATGGCGGATCAGCGTGGATTTGCCCGAACCCGAAAGCCCCATGACCACCTGGATACAGCCGGCAGGCATGTCAATATTGATATCGCGCAATCCGAGGACATGACCGTGCTCTTCGTTAAGCTCCGTCTTCGACATGCCCTTCTTTACGGCCTCGACATAGGCCGAGGGTCGTTGACCAAAGATCTTGTAGAGATTCTTGATCTTGATGCCTGCACCTTGAACCGAACGATCAGCCATGGACCACCTCCTGATGCTTCTGAAGACGCTTGCCATAGGCCTGACTAACGCGATCGAAAATGATGGCGATGCCGACAATGGCAAGGCCGTTGAAAAGCCCCAGTGAGAAGAACTGGCCGTTGACGGAACGCAGCACCGGCTGGCCGAGGCCCTGAACGCCGATCATTGAGGCGATAACCACCATGGCGAGAGCCATCATGATGGTCTGATTGATGCCGGCCATGATTGTCGGCAGGGCGAGGGGTATCTGCACATTCTTCAAGCGTTGCCAACTTGACGAGCCGAAGGCATCGGCGGCTTCCAGAACATCCTTGTCGACGAGCCGGATGCCGAGATTGGTAAGGCGGATCATCGGTGGAATGGCGTAGATCACGACCGCGATAAGCCCAGGCACCTTGCCGATACCAAGGAGCATCACAACCGGGATCAGATAGACGAAGCTTGGCATCGTCTGCATCACGTCGAGAATGGGATTGACGATACGCTGGAAACTGTCGGAGCGCGCCATGACGATACCGATGGGGATGCCGACGAAGATCGACACGACTGTTCCGACGAAGATCATGGCGATCGTCTTCATCGCGTCGCTCCACATGTCGAAGTACCCGATGAGAAGGAGGGTGATGACGGTGCCGGCGACGATCTTCCAGTTGCGGCTGGCGATCCAGGCGATGCCGCCAATAAGCAGGATCATGATCGGCCATGGCGTGGCGGTCATGAATCGTTCGGCCTGGATCAGAAAATACTGCAGCGGCTGAAAGAAGGACTCGATCACATCGCCATATTCGCGCGTGAAACCCTTGAAGCCCTCATCCATGGCCTTCTTCAGATTACGCAGCGTGTCGTCATTCATGTTTGGGAATGAGTAGAACCAATCCATTGTTGGTACCCCCTTCTTTGGGCCATCGGCAACGCAAGGCGTTTGAAAATGACCGAAGCGGCTGAACGCCGTGGCGCTCAGCCTGTTCCAGACCGGGATGCGGCAAAGCCAGGCTTCGCCGCATCAGACAATAACTATTTTACTGCTGCCTTGACCTTCTCGGCAGCTTCCGGCGATACCCACTTGGTCCAGGTCGCCTCGTTGTTTTTCAGATAGTACTTTGCGCCATCTTCGCCGGTAGCCTGGTTATCGACCATCCAGGCGAGAAGCTTGTTGAAGTCTTCGGTCGCAATCTGGCGCTTCTTCAGATAGTCGAACGCCGGACCTGAACTGTCGGCGAATTTCTTGGTGACGACCGTATAGATATCGGATTTCGCCCAGCCATTGGGCTTGGGATCCGGGCAATCGGCGATCGCAGTGCACCGGTTCCATTCCTTCTCGTCATAGGGCACGCCATTGTCGAGCTTGACCATGGGGTATTTGCCGAGCATCGCCGTCGGGCCCCAATAGTAGCCGAGCCAGGGTTCCTTGCGCTCGTATGCCTTGGAGATCGAGCCGTCGAGACCGGCAGCGGATCCTGTGTCAACGAGAGTGAAACCGTGCTGTTCGCCGCCATAGGCCTTGAAGAAGTTGGCAGTAGTAATCTGGCACGCCCAACCCGACGGGCAGTTGAAAACCGCACCCTTCTTCGGATCTTCCGGTGCAGGGAACAGCTCCGGATGCTTCATGGCATCGGCGATCGTCTTGATATCCGGATGCGCTTCGGCGAAATATTTGGGGACCCACCAGCTCTCCGTGCCGCCTTCCGTGATGGCCGGCGCGGCGAAGACCAGTTTTCCTTCCTTCATCGCCTTTTCAAGCGGTTCGCGAACGGAATTGAGCCAGCCTTCCGGCGCGATGTCCGGCTCACCTTTTTCGATCATGGATGTGAACGTCGGAACGGTATCGCCCGCGACAAGCTCGGCATCGCAGCCGTAACCTTCACTCAGGATAATCTTGTCGAGATTGGCCAGTGCTTCCGCCGATTGCCAGTTCATGTTGGCAATGGTTACGGTGCCGCATTCAGCGGCCGAGGCCGATCCTGCATAGCCGAAAAACCCAGCGGCAATTAGAAAAGTTGAAGCGAGCAGCTTCTTCATGTTCTTTATCTCCCACTCTTTTGACAGTTCACCCGAAAACGAATTCTAACTTGGTACTGCCTTACCCAGTTGTTCGCTTATGTGCCATTTGGCATCTTTATCCCGTCAGAATGCAATGGTTTCATTGAATTAATGCGGTATATCGCGACAAGGCCTATCGATATAGCGACGCCGGGATAATGTTTGCGACCTCATACGATCCATGGCCCATGGCGGACATCGTAACAAGGGTATCAACGGAAGATCAATGCCTTAGGGAATTGTGCGTAATCAAACCGTTCGATCTGCACCATGTCATATTCTTTACCGCGCATGAAACCAAATTGCGATCCGGTGGTTCGGGTGATAGGTCAGCCTGTCAAGAAAACCGAAGGGACACCTCATGAGAACCGCCAGAAACAAGCAGCGTCATGTCGTCGATCTCCAATTGGCCTCCATGGTCATTGCGATGCGGGTTCCGGTGATGATGATGGAAAACATAACCGACAAGCTCGGCCGATCGGAGACCAACCGCGCGGTATCGGAAAAGATTGCAGCGACGGCGGACGGTGCGGTATCCGCGCAGCTGTCTCTCATGAATTCGGGCGCGATGTTCTGGCTCAATATCATGCGTGGCAAGTCGCCGGCGGGGCTGGTTGTCGAAGCTGTCAATAAAGCGACGGAAGCCGCGATCCGGCCGGGGCGAGCCACGTTGCGAGCCAACTACAAGCGATTGATGCCGGGCGCCTGAGGGGCTTTCCCATTAGCGCCAACCAGATTTCCCAACCAGTTTTTGGATGAATGCCCAGCCCAAAAGGCATAGGCCATCTGTTTTGACAGACCAGCCATGCAAATATGCAGGGGTTGTTACTGCAAATGCGACATGCCATGGCGAATTTTCGTGATCAAACTTTAAGCAGAAAGCGCATTTGAGCGGCAACAACAGTTTCCGTTTCGAGGTGCAGAAATGCTCTACATTTTCAACCGTAACAACCGCGTGCACATTTCGTGGAATGCCACCGAGAAGCGCAATGCGCCATCCAGCAATGCCAAGGGCGGCATCGCTTCGGCTCTTTCGTTCATCTGGACGCGTTCGGCCGGCTAAACAGCGCCACGCGCCAATGCCTTACAAGCCGCTGCCTCATTCAGGCGGCGGTTTTTCTTTGCCGGGTGCTGGGTGGCCGGAATATCAAAAAACCGCCCTGTCCGTGATGGAGCAGCGCGGTCTTTTGCCAATTACGCATGGCTTCCTGCCGAACAATACAAGGCAGAAATGAGAGCCCCGGTACGCAGTACCTGATCCGGAGCGGGGAGCAGGGTCTTGATCTGCTCACCCGTAAAGTTTTAACCGGACATCGTTACCGTGAGGTTATCGAGACCTTAAGCAAATCTAAATTTGCTGCTTTTCTGAACATTGTCCAGGTCACTCAACTATCCCGCTTTGCATCGCGCAAGTAATTGATAATGCCCGAGAAATCCGCACCTTCATTGCCTGCTGCGCCGAACTGCGCATAAATTTCCTCGGCATGGGCGCCGAGCGGGGTCGCGGCGCCGACGCTTTTGGCCGCCTCCTGTGATAGCCTCAGATCCTTCAACATGAGCGCAGCGGCAAAGCCTGGCTTATAGCCATTGTTGGCGGGTGATGTCGGCACGGGTCCCGGAACGGGGCAGTAGGTCGTGAGCGACCAGCATTGCCCGGAAGACGTCGAGGCGACGTCGAACAGCGCCTTGTGCGACAGGCCAAGTTTTTCGGCCAGCGTAAATGCCTCGCTGACGCCGATCATGGAAATGCCGAGAATCATGTTGTTGCAGATCTTGGCCGCCTGGCCGTTGCCAGCCTCGCCGCAATGGACAATTCGTCCGGCCATCGGTTTCAGGATCGGTTCAGCCTTGGCAAAAGCGCCGGCATCGCCGCCGACCATGAAGGTCAGGGTGCCGGCGGCCGCGCCACCTATTCCTCCGGAAACCGGTGCATCGACGGACAATAGGCCATTTGCCTTGGCGATTTCGTGGGCTTTGCGGGCCGAGTCGACATCGATCGTTGATGAATCGATAAAAAGCGTGCCCTTTGCCGCAAGCTTTGCGACGGATTCATAGACGGAAAGCACATGCTTCCCGGCCGGCAGCATTGTAATGACGACATCGGCGTCAGTGACCGCGGCCTCGGCGCTGGTGGCGATCGACACGCCGTTGCCTTGCGCGGTCGACAGGTTGTCCGGCAGCAGGTCGAAACCGCGAACCGCAAATCCTGCCTTCACGAGGTTGGCGGCCATCGGATTGCCCATGTGTCCAAGACCGATAAAAGCGACTCTTGTCATCGCAGTTTCTCTCCCTGATAGAATTCTTGTTCAGCGGCCTGTCATGTGCCGCGCGATGATAACCCGCATGATCTCGTTGGTGCCCTCGAGAATCTGGTGAACCCGAAGATCCCGCACGATCTTCTCGACACCGTAATCGTGCAGATAGCCATAGCCGCCGTGGATTTGCAGGGCATCATTGGCGACGTCGAAGCCCTTGTCAGTGACAAAGCGCTTGGCCATGGCCGACCATTTGGAGGCATCGTGGGCTTTGCCGTCGAGCTTCGATGCGGCGGTATAGAGCAGCATGCGTGCCGCGGAAAGGTCCGTTTCCATATCGGCGAGTTTGAACTGCAGCGCCTGGAACTGGTTGATTGCCTTGCCGAATGCCTTGCGCTCGCTGGCATAGGCCACCGCCTTGTCGAGGGCCGATTGCGCGCCGCCAAGTGAGCAAGCAGCGATATTGAGGCGCCCGCCGTCGAGACCGCCCATGGCGATGCGGAAGCCGTCGCCTTCCTCACCGAGCCGGTTGTCCACCGGGACGCGGCAGTTCTCGAAAATGACCTGGCGCGTCGATTGGGCGTTCCAGCCCATCTTGTATTCATTGGCGCCAAACGAAAGTCCGGGCGCGTCCTTCGGAACAACCAGTGCGGTAATGCCTTTCGGTCCGTCTTCGCCGGTCCGCACCATCGTGACGTAGATGTCTGAATCGCCCGCACCGGAGATGAACTGCTTGGCGCCGTTCAAGACGTAATGATCGCCATCGCGCGCTGCGCGGGTCTTCAGCGCGGCTGCGTCCGATCCGGAATTGGGTTCGGTCAGGCAATAGCTTGCCAGCCATTCCATGGATGTCAGCCTTGGCAGAAAGCGTTGGCGCTGTTCTTCGTTGCCGAATGAGTCGATCATCCAGGCGCCCATATTGTGTATCGATATGAAGGCCGAGAATGCCGGGCAGGCGGCAGACAGTGCCTCGAAGATCAGCACAGCATCGAGCCGCTTGAGCCCCGAGCCGCCAACGTCTTCGCGCACATAGATGCCGCCCATGCCGAGCGGACCTGTCTCCCGAATCACATCGGCCGGAAAATGCTTGTCGCGGTCCCAGCCGAGCGCGTTCGGCGCAACACGATCGGCGGCAAAGGCACGCGCCATGTCCTGAATCGCCAGTTGATCCTCATTGAGTTCAAACTGGCCCGACGCGGAATCCATGACAACCTCCCATATATTCTCGTTGATCGTCACTCTATCCCATGCGCCATGTGGCGCAACATATCCGGGGGACTAGGAAGAGAAAGACATATCCGCTACTCAAAGCCCATGGCGCACGCAATCATGTTGCAGGGAACTGGCTCTGATGTTGGCAAATCCGTCCTCGTGGCCGGACTGTGCCGGCTGGCGCGCAATCGCGGATTGACCGTACGCCCGTTCAAACCGCAGAACATGTCCAACAATGCTGCGGTCAGCGATGACGGCGGCGAGATCGGCAGGGCCCAGTGGCTGCAGGCACTCGCTTGCGGCGTGCCTTCCTCCGTGCACATGAACCCTGTACTCCTGAAACCGCAGTCGGAGACCGGCAGCCAGATCATCGTCCAGGGCAAGGTTTGGGGACAGGCCAAGGGCCGGGACTACCAGAAATTCAAGGCGCAATTGCTCGATGCGGTCATGGCATCGTGGGACATCGTCCGGGAGAGCGCTGACCTTGTGATTGTGGAAGGTGCAGGTTCGCCGGCCGAAATCAACCTGCGGGCCGGGGACATCGCCAATATGGGCTTTGCGACGCGGGCCAATGTGCCGGTGGTGCTTGTCGGCGACATTGATCGCGGCGGCGTCATCGCTTCGATCGTCGGCACCCACGCTATCCTTGCCCCGCAAGATCGCGACATGATCGTCGGCTATATCATCAACAAGTTCCGTGGCGATGTTTCCCTGTTTGACCTTGGTCTGAAATCCATAACCGAGTTCACCGGCTGGCGGTCCTTCGGCGTGGTGCCGTGGCTAAAGGATGCATCGCGCTTGCCGGCAGAGGATTCGGTCGTGCTGGAACGCCTGGCAAAGGGCCATGGCAGAGCGCTGAAGATCGCCGTGCCGGTGCTGGACCGCATCGCCAATTTTGACGATCTCGATCCGTTGATCGCCGAGGCGGAGGTCGATGTCGTCATGGTGCGCAGCGGCGAGAGGTTGCCCGCGGATGCCGGGCTGGTGATCATCCCGGGTTCGAAATCGACAATCGGTGATCTGCTGCGCTTTCGCGAGAATGGTTGGGACAAGGACCTCGACCTGCATCGCCAGCGTGGTGGCCATATCATGGGAATTTGCGGCGGGTATCAGATGTTGGGCCGCTCCGTGCACGATCCCCAGGGCATTGAAGGCGCTGCCACCGAGGTTCCGGGCCTCGGCCATCTCGATATCGAAACCGTGATGGAGGCGGAAAAGACCGTTCGCAACGTCGTCGCCCATTCCTTGCAGTTCGATCTGCCGCTGACGGGCTACGAGATTCATCTCGGCAGGACGACCGGCCCGGATTGCGCGCGCCCGACAGCGCGCATCAATGGCATTGAGGACGGCGCGATGTCGGAGGACGGCAAGGTGTTCGGCACCTATATGCATGGCCTCTTCGGCGCCGACGCGTTCAGAGCCGCCCTGCTTGGGTCGATGGGGATTGCGGCCAACACCTCAGACTACAAGGCGGGGGTGGAGTCGGCACTCGATTCGATAGCCGAACAACTTGCTGAAGTGCTGGATGTTGACGCGCTGCTCTCGCCAGAATCACAGTTGCGCCATCGATCATAGGTTATGACGACGGCAAATGTGCGGGCTCCGCTTGCCCCCACAGGTGGGAGGGTGAATGAACGCCACAGTTTCGTTTGACATTCCGTGCGCTTGATGAATAACGTTCAACCCATGATTGGTTCCCGTTTTGGCCAAAGGCCATGGGATCAAAAGGGAATGCGACGGACCGTACCCATCAGGGCGGCCCAACCGCAGCCGACCCCGCGACTGTAGAGCGGTGAGGATCGATGCCATTGCCGGATGCGAAAGCAGATGGCAGCCACTGGGAAACCGGGAAGGCGGCATGGAACTTACGACCCGCGAGCCAGGAGACCTGCCAGTCATAGGGCAATGGTGCCCAAAACCGAAGGGGATTGTCCCTTCTGGCCCTGCACGGAGGTTGTTATGGCTGCTGCTCGTACTTCGACTACGATTTCTCTCCCCCTCGCATCGCGTCTGACGACGGCGGTGTTTTCCATGATGCTCGGTGTATTCATCATCTACGGCGTCGGCCTTTCGCATTCCGAAACGCTGCACGACACCGCCCATGATACCCGCCATTCATATGGATTCCCCTGCCATTAAGGCGTGGACCGGCTGGATGGATTGATCCAGCCTCCGCTGCTTACGCATTGAAAATTGAGGGTTTATTTGGTCCGGGTGTCGCATCGACAACCCGGTACTTTGATATGGGGAGAGATATCCATGATGGTGAAATATCTTCTGGCTACGATCGTGGCTGGTCTGTTCGCTGGCATCATTTTGACGCCGGCGATGTACATGCGGACTGTTCCGCTCATCTTGCATGCGGAAGAGTACGAGCAAGCTGGCGGCGCTGAGCACAGCCACGAGGCGGCAGCCCCGGCTGGCGAAAGTGCCGCTGTTGCCGCGCCGCAGGTTCACGAGGAAGCGGCAGGCCCTGAACTTCCATTCGGCCGGCTGGGCAATACGCTGCTGATCAATCTTGTTGCTGGAGCCGGCTTCGCGCTGGTCACGGGCGCAGCGGCGCTGTTCATCGGCCGCAAGATCACACTGCAGAATGGCATCTATTGGGGACTCGCCGGGTTCTTCATCTTCAATTTCGCACCCGCGTTCAGCCTTGCGCCTGAACTGCCGGCAATGCCGACCGCTGACCTTGCGACGAGGCAGGCCTGGTGGGTCATCACCGTCGCCCTTACCGCTGGCGGGGTCTATTTCATCGTGCTGCGCGAACAGATCTGGGCAAAGGTTCTCGGTGCCGTGCTGATCGTTGCGCCGCACGTTTACGGCGCACCGGAAGCGGAAAACCTTACGTCCTCGGTGCCGCCCACGTTGGCATCGGAATTTGCCGTCTCGACGCTGGCGACCAACCTGTTCTTCTGGGTTGTGCTTGGCCTGGCACTCGGCTGGTTTCTGCAAACCTATGCGGAATCGGAGCTCGACGCTTGACACAAGTGCTGGAACGCGGTGTCACCTTTGTTCTGGGCGGTGCGCGTTCCGGCAAGTCGGCCTTTGCCGAAGGGTTGATCGAAGCTTCCGGCATGGATGCCACCTATCTTGCCACCGGCAGGGCCTTGGATGACGAAATGTCGGAACGGATCGCCCTGCACAGGGCAAGGCGAGGTTCATCATGGTCGACAGTGGAAGAGCCGCTTGACCTTGTCGAGGCATTGCAAAGGACCTGCGCAGCCAACAGGGCGGTGCTCGTCGATTGCCTTACGCTGTGGGTCACCAATCTGATGATGGCCGAGCGGGATTTGGCTGCAGAGACAGCGAAGCTCGTGGCGACGCTGCCGCTCCTCAAGGGCGCCATCATGTTCGTATCGAATGAGGTTGGTCTGGGAATCGTCCCGGAAAACCGCATGGCACGCGACTTTCGCGATCATGCGGGCCGCCTCCATCAGGCCGTGGCAAACGCCGCGGCAACAGTTTATTTCGTGGCAGCAGGGCTGCCGCTCAAAATGAAGGGATAACACCATGCAGGGTCAGAAGATTCCGGCAACGGTCATCACCGGCTTCCTCGGTTCGGGCAAGACGACGATGATCCGCAATCTGCTCGAGAACGCCAATGGCAAGCGCATCGCGCTGATCATCAATGAGTTCGGCGATCTCGGCGTTGACGGTGGGCTGCTCAAGGGTTGCGGCATCGAAGCCTGCCGCGACGAGGATGTGATCGAGCTGAACAATGGCTGCATCTGCTGCACCGTTGCCGATGACTTCATCCCGACCATGACCAAACTGCTCGATCGTCCGGATCGGCCCGACCATATCGTCATCGAGACATCCGGGCTTGCCTTGCCGCAGCCGCTGGTCGCCGCCTTCAACTGGCCCGAAATCAAGACGCAGGTGACGGTCGATGGTGTCGTGACCGTTATCGACGCCGCGGCAGTTTCGGAAGGCCGATTTGCCGACGATCACGCCAAGGTCGACGCGCAGCGGGCCAACGATGATTCGCTTGATCACGACAGCCCGCTCGAGGAACTCTTTGAGGACCAGATCCGTGCCGCTGACCTTATCGTGCTCAACAAGACGGATCTGATCAGCGGCGACGCGCTCGATGGGGTCAAGGGCGACGTACAGAGACGTTCGGTACGGGCACTGAACATGGTTCCCGCGAGTTTTGGCAAGATCAGCAACCAGCTGTTGCTGGGGCTCGGCGTCGGTACGGAAGAGGATATCGCCAATCGTAAATCGCATCACGAGATGGAACACGAGGCGGGCGAGCCGCATGATCACGATGAGTTCGAGAGTTTCGTCGTCGGCCTTGGCCCCGTCACCGAGCCGAAATCTTTCGTCGAGAAGCTGAAAAGCGTGATCGCCGATCATGACGTCCTGCGTCTCAAAGGCTTTGTCGATGTGCCCGGCAAACCGATGCGCCTGGTCGTGCAGGCTGTCGGTTCGCGGATCGAGCATTATTTCGATCGCAGCTGGAATCCTGGTGAAGAACGCCAGACCAGGCTGGTTGTCATTGGTTTGCACGATATCGATACGGTTTCGATTGAAGCGGCGATGAACGCCGCAGCCGCCTGACAAGGAAAAAGAATGCATCTCCTGCTTGCCCAGAAAGGCACGATAGCTGAAGGCACCGAGGCCATCGACCTCGGCCAGACGCCGGGCGATGTGCTGTTTCTTTCTGCGGCTGACACGGAACTCGCAAGCCTTGCATCGGCGCGGCGACAGGGCAAACCGGACCTTACGCTGCGGCTTGCCAACATGATGACGCTGTCGCATCCGATGTCCGTCGACGCCTATGTCGAGCGCACCGCGCGACATGCCAAGCTGATTGTTGTGCGGATCATCGGCGGTGAGAGCTATTGGCCCTATGGGCTGGAGGCACTGCACGCCTGCGCCATAAACCACAAGGTTCAGCTTGCTGTGCTTCCGGGCGATGACAAGCCCGATCCCGGTCTCGACCGCTTTTCCACGGTCTCACGGCAGGATCGGGACGCGCTTTGGCACTACCTGCTTGAGGGAGGCGGGCAGAACGCCCAGCGCTTCCTCGACTATTGTGCAGCGCTGGTGGACGGCACGGAAAAGCCTCAGGAAGCGGCGCCGTTGCTGAAAGCAGGACTGTGGTGGCCGGGCATTGCGGCGCCGTCACTCGAACTGCTGCGGACGCATTGGCGGGCCGACGCCTCCACTGTCGCGATCTGTTTCTATCGCGCGCTGGTTCAGAGCGGCCAGACGCAACCGGTGGAAGCCTTGATCGACGCACTGAAAGCCAATGGCATCAATCCCTTGCCGGTGTTTGTTTCAAGCCTCAAAGATCCGGTTTCCGTAGCGACGCTGGAGAGCATCTTTGGCGAGGCGCCCTCGGCGGTCGTGTTGAACGCGACGGGCTTTGCCGTGTCGGCGCCGGGTTCCGCGCGCAAGCCGACTGTGCTCGAGCATGACGGCGCAGTGGTGTTGCAGGTGATCTTTTCCGGTTCAAGCGCCGAACAGTGGCGAAGCTCCGGCCAAGGGCTTTCAGCCCGCGACCTTGCGATGAACGTGGCTTTGCCCGAGGTCGATGGCCGGGTGCTGGCACGTGCCGTCTCGTTCAAATCGGCGCGGAACTATGACGAATCCGTAGAGGCAAACATCGTCACGCACGAACCGTTGGCGGACCGCGTGGCGTTCGCGGCATCGCTGGCGGCGAACTGGGCAAAGCTTCGGCAGACGAAAGCGGCGGACCGGCGCGTTGCCCTAATCATGGCCAACTATCCGAACCGCGACGGGCGGCTTGGCAACGGCGTCGGCCTCGATACGCCTGCCGGGACATGGCGCGTGCTCGACGCGATGCGCATGGATGGCTATCCGGTTGGCGATCTTCCGACTGATGGCGGCGCGCTGATCAATCATCTGATGGCGGGGCCGACCAACGCCGCGAGCGATGGACGAGAAATTCGCGAAACCATTTCCTTGAATCAATACAACAGCTTCTTCCGGTCGCTTCCGCAAGCGATTCAAGCCGCCGTGGCCGCACGCTGGGGCGAGCCAGGCGCTGATCCATTCTTCAACGAGAATGGGCAATTCTTCGCGTTGCCGCTTGCCCGCTTCGGTGAAACGCTCGTCGGGATTCAACCTGCGCGCGGCTACAATATCGATCCTAAGGAAACATACCACTCACCGGATCTGGTGCCGCCGCATGGCTATTTTGCGTTTTACGCCTATCTGCGCGAGGTGTACGGGGCGCATGCCATCGTCCACGTCGGCAAGCACGGCAATCTTGAATGGCTGCCGGGCAAATCGCTGGCTCTCTCGGAAAGCTGTTATCCGGAAGCTGTGCTTGGGCCCATCCCGCACATCTATCCGTTCATCGTCAACGATCCGGGCGAGGGCACGCAAGCCAAGCGCAGATCGGCTGCCGTCATCATCGATCATCTGACGCCGCCGCTCACCCGTGCAGAAAGCTATGGTCCCCTGAAGGACCTCGAAGCGCTGGTTGACGAATATTACGAGGCGTCCGGCGTCGATCCGCGCCGGCTTGTTCGCCTGAAGGTGCAAATCCTCGATCTGGTGCGCGACATCGGGCTTGACCACGATGCCGGCATTCACGACCACGATGCCGATGATCTCGCGCTCCAGAAACTCGACGCCTATCTTTGCGATCTAAAGGAAATGCAGATCCGCGACGGCCTGCACATTTTCGGACAATCGCCGCAGGGGCGCCTGCTGACCGATCTCGTTGTCGCATTGGCGCGCGTGCCGCGCGGCTCAGGCCACGGGGCCGACCAAAGCCTGCAACGGGCAATCGTGGCTGATCTTGGTATCGCCGGCTTCGATCCGCTCGACTGCGATATGGCCGCCCCATGGAAGGGTCCGCGGCCCGGCATCTTGCAGGCGGTTTCCGATGATCCCTGGCGCATCACGGGGGATACTGTTGAGCGGGTCGAGCTTCTGGCAGCGAAGTTTGTCGCCGCTGAGGTCAATTGTCCGGCCGATTGGCAGGCTACCACTACCGTTCTCCAAGGTATCCGCACCAATCTGCTGCCCGCCGTGACGGAATGCGGCGATGCCGAGATGAAGGCATTGCTGACGGCACTGGGCGGGCGCTTCATCGCGCCCGGACCCTCGGGTGCCCCGACACGCGGGCGACCGGATGTGCTTCCGACGGGACGCAATTTCTTCTCGGTCGATAGCCGTGCGGTGCCGACACCGGCCGCATGGGAACTTGGCCAAAAATCCGCCGAGCTGCTGATCCGCCGCTATATCCAGGATCACGGCGAATGGCCGACCTCCTTTGGCCTGACCGCCTGGGGCACGTCGAACATGCGCACGGGCGGTGATGATATCGCGCAGGCATTGGCCCTGATCGGGGTGAAGCCGGTGTGGGACATGGCGTCGCGCCGCGTCACCGGCTACGAGATCCAGCCGACCGCACTGCTCGGCCGCCCGCGCGTTGATGTGACCTTGCGCATTTCCGGCTTCTTCCGCGATGCGTTTCCGGACCAGATTGCCTTGTTCGATACGGCGGTGCGCGCAGTCGGCGGGCTCGACGAGGATGCGGGAGACAATCCCATCGCGGCGCGTATGCGCAGCGAGCGCGAGCGGCTTGTCGCCGAGGGAACCGACGAGAAGGTGGCCAGGCAGCGCGCCGGCTTCCGCGTTTTCGGTTCCAAGCCTGGCGCTTATGGCGCCGGATTGCAGGCGCTTATTGACGGAAAGGACTGGAGCAAGCGTGACGAACTTGCGGAAGCGTGGCTCGTTTGGGGCGGCTATGCCTATGGCGCCGGCGAAGAGGGCAGGCCAGAACGCGGGCTTCTGGAAGAGCGCCTGCGCTCCGTGAACGCGGTCGTACAGAACCAGGACAATCGCGAGCACGACCTTCTTGACTCCGACGATTACTACCAGTTCGAGGGGGGCATGTCGGCGGCGGTGGAACTCGTGTCCGGTGACCGCCCGACCATCTACCACAACGACCATTCACGGCCGGAAAAGCCGATCATCCGCACGCTCGAGGAAGAAATCGCGCGAACGGTGCGTGGGCGCGTGACCAATCCGAAGTGGATCGCTGGCGTCATGCGCCACGGTTACAAAGGCGCCTTCGAGATGGCGGCGACGGTCGACTATCTCTTCGCCTTTGCCGCCACAACGGGCGCCGTCGGCAATCACCATTTCGAGGCCGTATACCAGGCATTCCTGGTGGACGAGGACGTGCGGCGATTCCTGGCCGAGAAAAACCCGCATGCCTTGCGCGAAATGGCGGAAAAGCTGGAGGAAGCGGTGTCGCGCGGCTTCTGGACGCCGCGTTCCAATTCGGCACGCTATGAGCTGAGCCGGCTCGCTGCCTGACAAATCGAATCTGAAGGAAACGCCAAATGGCTGAAAAATCACAAAAATTGCAGAACCTGACCGAAGAGGAAATCAACGAACGTCACGCCGACAAAATGCGCAAGAAGAAGGCGGTGCGTGACAAGATTCTCGCGACCAAGACCGATGAAAAGGGTCTTGTGATCGTCAACACCGGCAAGGGCAAGGGCAAATCCACCGCCGGATTTGGCGTCGTGTTCCGGGCGCTCGGCCATGGCATGAAGATCGGCGTCGTTCAGTTCGTCAAGGGATCATGGGATACGGGCGAGCGCTCGGTGCTGGAGAAATTCCCTGGGCAGGTGACGATCTCGGCCATGGGCGAGGGCTTCACCTGGGAGACGCAGGACCGGGCGCGGGATATCGCCATGGCGCGCGGGGCCTGGGAGCAGGCGAAGGCGATGATCCTCGACGATGAGACCGAACTTGTGCTTTGCGACGAACTGAACATAGCCCTGCGCTACGATTATTTGCCGGTCGAGGAAATCATCGACGTGCTCAAGCAGAAGCCGCATATGAAGCACGTGATCATTACCGGCCGGAACGCCAAGGATGAACTCATCGAGTTCGCGGATCTCGTCACCGAGATGGAGATGATCAAGCATCCGTTCCGGTCAGGCATCAAAGCCCAGAAGGGTATCGAATTCTGAGATCTAGCGTTCTACCAGCGTCGCCAGCCAGATGTGCAACGGATTGCCTGCATCGAGAAGGAGCTTGGCTGCGAGTGACAGGCAGACGATGATCAACAACGGTTTGATGATCCTCGCGCCGATGTTCATTGCCAGTCCGGCACCGACGCGGGCTCCGGCGAACTGCGCCACGCCCATCAACAGGCCGATCTTCCAGTTGACGACGCCGAGAAAGGCGAAGGTGATGAAGCCGCCGAGATTGGACGCGAAGTTGAGGAGTTTGGTGTTGGCTGTTGCCTTCAACACGCCGTAGCCGGCGAGTGACACAAAGCTCAGCATGAAGAATGAGCCCGTGCCGGGGCCAAACAGTCCATCGTAAAAGCCGATGAGCGGAACGATTGATACGCCGAACAGGAATGGTGTGATGCGCCGCGCGCGATCGACATCGCCCATGTTGGGTTTCAAAGCGAAGTAGACAGCAATCGCAATCAAAAGGATCGGGAGGAATGCGCGCAGTACGTCTCCCGGCAAATATCCAGCCAATAGCGCGCCAGCAACACCCCCCAGCCCTGACATCAGCGCTGACGGCAACTGTTTGCTCGGATGCACGAAGCCCTTTTGAGCATAGGCGATGGTGGCAGAGGCCGAGCCGAAGAGCGATTGCAGCTTGTTCGTGCCAAGCGATTCGACCGGCGAAAAGCCGGCGAGGAGCAGGGCCGGAACCGTGATCAGGCCGCCGCCACCGGCAATAGAATCGATGAAG
The DNA here is from genome assembly GCA_900473175.1 of Hyphomicrobiales bacterium. Classification (GTDB taxonomy): domain Bacteria; phylum Pseudomonadota; class Alphaproteobacteria; order Rhizobiales; family Rhizobiaceae; genus Phyllobacterium. The sequence goes on from UCKM01000020.1 coordinate 16,658, forward strand.
CCGGCGGCAAAGGCCGCGAGGATCAGAAGCAGCGGGAGATTTTCGAAAAAGGAAGCCATGGGGATTCTCGGTGCGACGCGGCGGACCATAGAAGGAAATCTCCCCGTGGCGAGCAATTTTTTCCGGTGAAGCAACCGCGGCGTGCGAATCACTTCATGGTGTGTTGTTTCGGCACTTGAATTCGATGGCAGGCGCTGCAATCGTTTTCCCATGAGCATCGGGGGTACAATGAGCGAAAGCATTTTTGATCGGATCAGCGCATATCTCGGGACCAAGAGCGCCGTGCAAAAGGTCGCGGATGACCCGGTGCTGACGGCTGAGCTGTTGCTTTTGCTGCACGTTGCCCTCGCCGACGGAAAGACCGACAAGACGGAATATGCCGCGATACTCGGGATTGCCGAGAGCGATTTTGGCATCCCGCGCGATGAGTTCGCCGAAGTTGCCGAATATCTCAAGGATTTTGGCTACGAGACGACAAGCAAACAGGCCGCGCTTGCATTTGCCGACGTTCCTTTTGAGCGCAAGGTCCAGTTGCTGCGCCATCTTCTGGTAATCGCCAATGCCGATAACGACCTTGATCCGAAGGAAGCGAACCTGATCCGCACGACGGCTCAGCTTCTCGGCGTGACGCCGGAAGAATTGCACAAGAAGCGCGGATGACAGGCCCCATCTACGCGCTTGGCATCGGCTGTGAGCGCGGATGTGATTGGCACGAAGTGTTGGACCTCGCGGATGGTGTATTGCACGCGGTAGGGATCACCGCGGCCGACGTCAGCTGTGTCTGCTCGATTGATCAACGCAAATCCGAACCGGCCCTTGTCCAAACGGCCGAGCGCCTGGGGTTACCGGTGCGGTGTTTCAGTGCCGATGTGCTTGAGCAGCAGACACCGCGCCTCCTCAATCCGTCCGAACGCGTCTTCGCGCTGACCGGTTGTCACGGTGTTGCGGAGGCGGCGGCGCTTGTGGCGGTAGGGCCAGATGGCATATTGGTGATCGGCAAGACCAAATCGGCGCACGCGACCGCAGCGCTCGCCGTGAAACGACAAGCATAGCGAGTTCATCAATGACAGTTCATTTTATCGGCGCAGGTCCAGGCGCGCCCGACCTTATCACGGTGCGCGGATTGAAATTGATCCAATCTTGTCCGGTCTGCCTCTATGCAGGTTCGCTCGTGCCGCCGGAAATGGTTGCGGAGGCTCCGGAAGGCGCGCGCGTAATCGACACGTCGTCGCTGACCCTCGACGAGATCATGAGCGAGCTGGAACGAGCGCACGCTGAAGGCAAGGACGTTGCCCGTGTTCATTCGGGCGACCCGTCGATCTATGGCGCAGTGGCGGAACAGATGCGCCGCCTTGATGCCCTCGGCATAGACTATGATGTAACGCCGGGTGTTCCGGCATTTGCGGCGGCTGCGGCGGCACTGAAGAAAGAACTGACCGTTCCCGAAGTCTGCCAGACGATAATCCTGACGCGCACCTCGATGAAATCCTCGGCCATGCCTGAAGGCGAGGATTTGGCGACGCTTGGAAAATCCGGAGCCACGCTCGTCATTCATCTGTCGATCCGCAATCTTGCGCGCATTGAGGATGAACTCACCCCGCTCTACGGCAGCGATTGTCCGGTGATCGTTGCCTACCGGGTCGGTTGGCCGGACGAACAGTTCATTCACGGCACGCTGGCCGATATTGGCGCCAAGGTGAAGGCTTCTAGCCTCAGCCGATCGGCAATGATCTTCGTCGGGCGCGGCCTGTCGGCCGATGCATTCCGCGATTCGGCGCTCTATCACAAGGACCACAGCCACAGTCTTCGCTCGCGTTCAGAGTGAGCGAAGAGTCTCATCCACGAATTGAACGACGCTGTCGATATCCGGCACGGTGTCCGTGCCGGGCCGGTGTGGCCGCTCTATCATGATGACGGGAAGGCCGAGATCGCGTGCGGCCCTGACCTTCGCATAGGAAGCGGTGCCGCCTGAGTTGCGGCAGACGATATGCGTGAGGCGCCTCTTGGTGAGAAAGGCTGCTTCTTCCTCCATGCTGCCCGGTTTCGATAGCTCCAGTTCGTAGTCGGTCAGGGAAAGCGGCGTTTCCGGCGCATCGATCATTCTCACCACAAAATGCACGTCGCCCCGGCGCGAGAACGGTGCGATGTGCTGGCGGCCGAGCGCGAGCAGCACGCGTGCTTTTGCCGGAATCGCTGATACTGCCGCATCGAGCGAGGCGACGGTCGTCCATTTATCGCCGGGTTTAGCTACCCATGGCGGGCGTTCCAGGCGGACGAAAGAAATCCGGGTTGAGGTGGCTGCGGCGAAGGCGTTATCCGAGATCGTTGTCGCGAAAGGGTGGGTGGCATCGATAAGCAATGCTATGCCCTCGCGGGCGATGTAATCGGCAAGGCCCTGTGCACCGCCGAAGCCGCCGATACGAACCTCCCCCTCGACTTTGGCCGGATCTTTCGTCCGCCCGGCGAGCGAGGAAATGACCCGGCGACCTTCGGCCACGAGACGGGCCGCCAGCCTGGAAGCCTCTGCGGTGCCGCCGAGGACGAGTATCGGCCGATCAGACGCGGGCAAGGATGGTTCCCTTGCGATCGGTTACAATCACATCCACCTCGACCGGCGCGCCCTTAAGGGTGGCGAGCGCGGTTTCCTTCGCCTTCATGGCAATGGGTCGCGCGAGGTCCATGCCCAGACCTTGAGTTAATTCAAGAACTTCCTGTGCGGTATTGGCATTCAGAATCCGGTCCCTCATGTCGGGGTTCAACCCGAGTTTCCCGGCTTCATCGGCGAGGAAGGCCATGCTGACCTGGCTGCGGGCCGAATGAAGGTCGAGCGCGCCCTGCGCCAGTTTCGTCAGCTTGGCGAAGCCACCGGCGATGGTGAGGCGGTCGATTGGGTGAACGCGCAGATATTTCAAAAGGCCGCCGGCAAAATCGCCCATGTCGAGGAGCGCAATTTCCGGGAGATTATAGATCGCCTGCGCTGCGTCTTCCGATGTCGAGCCGGTGGCAGCGAGAACATGGGTGAGGCCGGCCGCGCGCGACACGTCGATACCGCGATGAATCGAGTGGATCCAGGCTGCGCAGGAAAACGGATGAACGATACCGGTGGTGCCAAGGATCGAGATACCGCCGACGATACCGAGGCGGGGATTCCAGGTCTTTTTGGCGAGTTCCTCGCCCTCCGGCACGGAGATCGTAATCACCACGTCCGGGGGCAGATCATATTGTGCGCAAATCTCCTCGCAAATCTCGGTCATCATCTGGCGCGGAACAGGATTGATCGCCGCTTCGCCCGGGGCGATGGGAAGGCCCGGAAGGGTGACGGTGCCCACGCCTTCGCCAGCGACAAACTGGATGCCGCTCCCGGGCGGAGCGGGAAACACGGTGGAGATTATAGTGGCTCCATGCGTCACATCGGGATCGTCTCCGGCATCTTTGACAATGCCGGCCATGGCATAGCCTTCGCCGATCGATTCGATCGCGAGTTGAAAATGCGGGACTTCACCCTTGGGCAGAATGATCGCCACCGGATCGGGAAATTCGCCGGTGATAAGGCCGATAAGCGCCGCCTTGGTGGCCGCCGTGGCGCAGGCGCCCGTCGTCCAGCCCCGGCGCAAAGGTCGTTCACTCGTCTCGTCCGGTTTGCGCAGTCCTGCATCGGGTTCGTCACTCATGGGCGTCTTATAGACCAGCTTTGGCGTTGGTTGCATGATTTTTCCGATAAGTTCATGCTTGCGCCAGGAAAAATTGTGCTATGCGCAAAAGATCGGAGTGGGCGATGGGCGCAATGAAATCTAGGCTGCCGAAATTCGAAGCCGGGCATGTCTGGCTGGTCGGTGCGGGACCGGGCGATCCCGGCCTGCTGACGCTGCATGCGGTCAATGCGCTCGAGCAGGCGGACGTGATCGTCTATGACGCCTTGGTCAATGAGGATTGCCTGTCATATGCGCAGCCGGCGGCGACGCTTGAATATGCGGGCAAGCGCGGCGGCAAGCCGTCACCGCAGCAGCGGGATATTTCGCTGCGGCTGGTTGAACTCGCGCATGCGGGCAGGCGCGTGCTCCGCCTGAAAGGCGGCGATCCCTTCGTCTTTGGTCGTGGTGGTGAGGAAGCGCTGACCCTCGTCGAACATGGCGTGCCCTTCCGCATCGTGCCCGGCATAACCGCCGGCATTGGCGGTCTGGCCTATGCGGGTATTCCGGTTACGCACCGCGAGACCAATCAGAGTGTCACATTTCTGACCGGGCATGACGCAACGGGGCTCGTGCCCGATTCGATGGACTGGACCAGCATCTCCAAGGGCTCGTCGGTCATCGTCATGTATATGGCCATGAAGCATATAGGACTGATTGCCTCGCGCCTCATGGCAGCGGGACGCTCGAAGGATGAACCCATCGCCTTCGTCTGCAACGCGACCACCGGCGAACAGCGGGTGTTGGAGACGACGCTCAAGGATGCCGAGGCCGACGTCGAGCGATCGGGTCTTCGCCCTCCCGCCATCGTGGTTGTCGGCGAGGTGGTGCGCCTTCGTGCGGCGCTCGATTGGCTCGGCGCGAGCAAGGGCCGTGTGCTCACCCAGGATCCGCTCGGCACCCGCCGGGAAAAGGACGCGGGATGAAAGGCTTGCTTATCGCCGCGCCAGCCTCTGGCAGCGGTAAAACCACGGTGACGCTCGGACTTCTGCGCGCATTGCGCGACCTCGGCGTCGCGATTGCCCCTGCCAAGGCCGGACCCGACTATATCGATCCGGCCTATCATGCAGTGGCGAGCGGCAGCCCCTGCGTCAACCTCGATCCGTGGGCCATGCGGCCGGACCTGATCAGTGCGCTCGCCGCTCGCCATACGGAAGGCGGCAAATTGCTTGTCGTCGAGGGCATGATGGGCCTCTTCGACGGGGCAATGGACGGACGCGGTTCGGCGGCTGACCTTGCCACACACTTATCGCTGCCGGTTGTTCTCGTCCTCGACTGCGGCCGGCAGTCGCATTCCATCGCCGCGCTGGTCAGCGGCTTCAGGGATTTTCGGCGCAATGTGATGATTGCGGGCCTCATCCTCAACCGGGTCGGCAGCCCACGTCACGAAGCCATGTTGCGTTCGGCATTGGGGCCGGTCGGCATACCGATCCTCGGTTCTCTGCCGCGCGATCAACGCTTGCATCTGCCCGAGCGCCATCTTGGCCTGGTGCAGGCTGGCGAGCATGCCGATCTCGACGCTTTTATTGCCTATGCAGCTTCGGTCATCAACGAACGTTTTGATCTCCAACATATCCAGCAGATTGCCAGCCGATACGGCTCGACTGAATCGATGGCCAATGTCGCGCGCATTCCGCCGCTCGGACAGAGAATAGCGGTTGCCCGCGACAACGCCTTTGCCTTTTCATATGCGCATCTGCTGGATGGTTGGCAGCGCCGGGGAGCTGAAATCCGCTTTTTCTCCCCGCTTGCCGATGAAGCGCCCGGCGATGATAGCGATGCCATCGATCTTCCGGGCGGTTACCCTGAACTTCACGCGGGACGGCTTGCCGCGGCCTCGAATTTTGCCGCGGCCATGAGGCGGGCCGCGGCAAGGGGGACCACAATTTACGGCGAGTGCGGCGGCTACATGGTGTTGGGGGAAAGCATCGAAGATGCGGCGGGCGAAAAGCACGGCATGCTTGGGCTACTGCCGGTTGAAACGAGTTTCGCCAGACGCAAGATGCATCTCGGCTATCGCCGGATCGAACCGCTTGCAGCATCGCCGTTCCAGGCGTCGTTGACGGCACACGAATTCCACTACGCCAGCATCGTACGGGAAGGGGATGCGGCGCGTCTCTTCCGCGTCAGCGACGCGCTGGGCCAAGATCTTGGCGAAGCGGGCTTGAGGGTCGGCTCGGTGAGCGGTTCCTACATGCACATAATTGATTTGGCGGGATGATGCAGATTGAACATGGAGGCGCGCTTGACCGTGCCATGGAGCGTTTCGGCGGAACGCGTGAAGACTGGATCGATCTTTCCACCGGCATCAATCCGGAAGTGTTTCCGCTGCCAGTGATTGCGCCAGAAACCTGGAATCGGTTGCCCGACGAGAGGCTGCTGGCATCGACTATCAGGGCGGCGCGGCGTTATTACAGGGCTGCGAGCGAGGCACAGCTCGTTGCCGCGCCGGGCACGCAGGCCCTTATCCAGCTCTTGCCCGAACTTGCAACCAAAGGAGAGGTCGCGATCCTCGGCCCGACTTACCAGGAGCATCAATTGTCATTCCTTGACGCCGGCTGGATGGTTTCCGATTGCCGGAACGTCGAGGACATCCCGCAATCGGCAAAAGTTGCGGTCATCGTCAATCCGAATAATCCGGATGGGCGCGTCATCGCCGCCGACGTTCTGCTGGATTTGGCGAAACGGATGGCGCGCAGAGGCGGATTTCTGATTGTCGATGAAGCCTTTGCGGATCCGCATCCCGAGACCAGCATTGCCGGGCACGCAGGAACGGGCGGTTTGATTGTGCTCAAGTCCTTCGGCAAGTTCTTTGGTCTTGGCGGCTTGCGGCTCGGCTTCGCCTTGACAAATTCCGACCTTGCGCAGGTCATGAGGCGGCGCCTCGGCCCCTGGGCCGTATCAGGGCCGGCGCTCGCCATTGCATGCCATGCGTTTGTGGATGGACAAGAGCTTGCCGGCTACAACGAACGGCTAAGAAGGCGCCGTAAATTGCTTGCCGAAGTCCTCGGTGACACCGGTCTTGTCGAATTTGGCGGAACGATGCTGTTTTCACTGGTGGAGTTCCGGCAGGCCCACCGCCTGCACGAGGCACTGTGCAAACACCACGTCCTCACAAGAAAATTCGCCTACGCGCCACAATGGTTGCGTTTTGGTCTGCCATTGGATGACAATGCGGCCTACAAGCTGCGGGAACGCCTGATTGCGGCTCTTGGCGCGACCGGCAGCTGACATTCTGATTGGGCAGGATCGAATCATTTATGGAAATCAATCTTTTGATCTTGTTTCTTGCATTGCTCGCCGATCGGTATTTCGGCGATCCGGATTGGTTGTGGGAAAGGGTCCCGCATCCGATCGTGCTTTTCGGAAATGCGATTGGTTTCGCCGACAATCGGTTCAATAACCTTTCCAACCCGGATGAGCAGCGGCGGCGCGACGGCTGTCTTGTCATGTTGGGTCTGCTGGCGCTGGCAGCCGTTGCCGGCTTGCTCATCCACCTCGCGCTCAAAACAATCTCACCGTTCGGCGAGTTGATCGAAGCCCTGATCGTCGCTGTCTTCCTGGCACAGAAGAGCCTTTCAGATCATGTGAGCCGCGTTGCAGTAGCGCTGCGCGAGGAAGGGATCGTCGGGGCCAGGCGTGCGGTATCGATGATCGTCGGCCGCGATCCGGAAGTCCTTGACGATGCAGCGGTCAGCCGTGCGGCCATCGAAAGTCTTGCAGAAAATACCTCCGACGGGATCATAGCGCCCGCGTTCTGGTACGCGCTGCTGGGGCTGCCCGGGCTGCTTGCCTACAAGATGCTCAATACGGCCGATTCGATGATCGGCCATATGAATGATCGCCATCGCGATTTCGGCCGGTTTGCCGCCAAGCTCGATGATGTGGCGAACTGGATACCGGCACGACTGACTGGCCTTCTGATCTCCGTGGCCGCATGGATCGTCCATGGCTATGACGCGGCGCTGCGGTCGTTCAATGTCATGATGCGCGACGCGCGCCTGCATCGTTCACCCAATGCCGGCTGGCCGGAAGCAGCGATGGCCGGTGCCATCGAAGTCGCGCTGGCGGGTCCGCGCGTCTATGGCGGGGAGATTGCCAATGAACCGATGCTCAACGGCGCAGGGCGTCGCGATGCCGGCGCCGAAAACATCGAAGATGCACTCGATATTTTTGGGGTGACGACGGCCACGTTCACCGGCGTTGTCTTCGTCCTTTTTCTTCTCGGTCTTTTGTTCTAACCCTGCTCGCCAATCCGCCGGGCCAGCGCCTTGTGCAGGTCCGGCGAGGCTTCAACGAGCGCGCGTCCGGCGTCCGATCGCGGATTGCGCAGGACTTCACCGGTCGGGCCGCGCTCGACGATCTTTCCGTCCGACATCACCATCACCGTATCCGTGATGGCGCGGGCGACCGCGAGGTCGTGCGTGATGAACAGATAGGCGATGCCGAGACGGCCGTTGAGGTCGGCGAAAAGATCGAGAATTTGCGCGCGGATCGAGACGTCCAGTGCCGATACCGGTTCGTCGGCGACGATGAGCTTTGGTTCGGTGATGATGGCACGGGCAATGGCAAGGCGTTGGCGTTGCCCGCCGGAGAATTCGTGTGGATATTTGTCGCGATCCCTGGGTGAGATGCCGACCCGCTCGAGCGCCGTATCGACACGACTGCGCTTTTCAGCCACTGAAAGAGGCGTATCCAGCAGATAGAGGGGCTCGGCCACAAGCCGCTCCGCCTTGTGGCGCGGATTGAACGAGCCATAAGGATCCTGAAACACCACCTGCATGTTACGGCGCACCGGCCGAAGCGCATCCTCGCTCAGATCGTCGATGCGTTGGCTCCAAAGAGCGATCTCACCGCCGGTCGGCCTGTCGAGGGCAATGATCATGCGTGCAAGGGTGGACTTGCCGCAGCCAGAACGGCCGACGAGCGCCATGGATTGGCCGGACTGAAGGTCGAAACTGACATTGTCGACGGCCTTGTTGGTTTCGCGGCGCGAAAACAGACCGGTGCGATGGCCACGATAGATCCGCTCCACGTTGCGGACGGAAAGGAGTGTCCCATCCCCGTCCCAGCGGTGTGAACTTGATCGCTCGGGAACATGCATCGAGGCTTGCGCCAGCTTCCGTGTATAGGGATGAGCCTGTTCAGTAAGGATTTGCGTGGTCTCGCCGTGATCCATGACCTCGCCGTGCCGCAGAACGGTGATCGAGTCGGCAATATCGGCGACGACCGCGAGATCATGGCTGATCAGGAGAAGCCCCATCTTTTCTTCGTAGACCAAGCTCTGCAAAAGGTCGAGGATTTGCGCCTGCAGCACGACATCGAGCGCAGTCGTCGGCTCATCGGCGATGAGCAGCTTCGGCTTTAATGCGCAAGCGATGGCAATGACGACGCGCTGGCGTTGTCCGCCGGACAATTCGTGCGGATAGCGGCCGAGCGGAAATTTTGCGGAAGGCAGGCCGACACGGTCGAGAATGGCGCGTGTGCGCTCCTCAGTGACCGCGCGGCTTGCGCCTGTGTGCAGCCTGATGCCTTCCGCGACCTGTTCGCCAATCGTCTTCACGGGGTTGAGCGCGGTCATCGGCTCCTGGAACACCATGCCGATATCGTCGCCGCGCAGCTTGCACATGTCCGCTTCGCTGGCGCCCAGAATATCTGTGCCGTTGAAATGTATCTGGCCCTCCGCGCGCGCATTTCCTGGCAGCAGCTTCATGACGCTGAGAGCGGTCATGGATTTGCCGGAACCGGACTCACCGACCAGCGCATGAATCTCTCCGGGTTCAATGGCCAGATTGACACGTTCCAGCACGGAGAAAGCGCCGATCTTGAGGGACAAGCCCTTGATATCCAGCAAAGCCATCAGCGGTCCCGTCGCAATCGGGGATCAAGGACGTCGCGCAGGCCGTCACCAAGGAGGTTGAGGCCGAGCACGGTCACGACGATGGCGAGGCCGGGAAAGAGCGCCATGTGCGGTGCCAGGCTGATCATGGTCTGCGCTTCGAACAGCATGCGGCCCCAACTCGGCATTGGCGGCTGCGAGCCGAGCCCGACATAGGAAAGTCCGGCTTCGGCAAGGATACCGAGCGAGAACTGGATTGTTGCCTGTACGATGAGCAGGTTCGCCATATTGGGCAGGATGTGCTCGACCGTGATGCGCAGCGCGCCCTTGCCGGAGGCGCGCGCCGCCAGAATATATTCGCGTGGCCACAGGACGAGCGCGGCACCGCGCGCGACGCGGGCGAAAACCGGAATGTTGAAGATGCCGATGGCAATGATGGCGTTGACGGCGCCAGGGCCGAAAACGGCGGTGATCATGACGGCCGACAACAGCGCCGGAAAGGCGAAGACAAGATCGTTGAATCGCATCAGGATTTCGTCGATAAGTCCTCCGCGTGCGGCAGCCCAAAGACCGAGCGGCACGCCAACTGCGATGCCGATGACGACGGAAACCAGCGCAACAGCGATCGAATTGCGACTGCCGACCATGATCATCGAAAGAATGTCGCGGCCGTAGTGGTCGGTGCCGAGCCAATGTGCCTCCGATGGCGGCTTCAGCTTTCCGGCGATATCGAGCGTTCCGACCGCGTAGGGCGTCCAGACGAAGGACAGCACAGCAGTCAATGCAATCAGGCCCGTGATGATGAGGCCAATCAGAAACGATCTGTTGGAGAATGCCTTGGCCAAATTCTGTTGCCATTCAGCGGGCACGCTCATGTGCGGCCCCGCAGGCGTGGGTCCACGACGGCGTAGGATAGATCGACCAGCAGATTGATGAGTATCACCGTCGCGACAAGCAGCATGACGACACCCTCCACGACGATCAGATCACGCTGGGTGATCGCCTGGAATACGAGCCGGCCTAGGCCCGGCAGGTAGAAGACATTCTCGATGATGATCGTGCCGGCGAGCAGGAATGCGAACTGCAGGCCAAGAATGGTCAGGATCGGAATAAGCGCGTTGCGTAAGGCATGGCGGTAGAGGACGCTGCGCCGTGTCAGCCCCTTGGCGCGCGCCGTACGAATATAATCTTCGCCGAGCACATCAAGGAGCGCGGACCGCGTGACGCGCGCCAGTATGGCGGCTTGCGGTAGCGCAAGAGCGATCGATGGCAGGATCAGCGATTTGAGCGCGGGCCACATGCCAGCACTCCACCCAGGGAAGCCGCCGGCAGGGACGAGCCGGAGCGTCACGGCGAAGATGTAGACGAGCAGCAGGGCGAACCAGAAGTTCGGGATGGCAACGCCGATTTGGGCGGCGCCCATGGTCGCGGTATCTGAAATCGTGCCGCGCCGCGAGGCGGAGAACAGGCCGACGGGAAGGGCAATGGTTGTCGAAAGCGCCAGTGAGATCAATGCAAGCGGCAGGGACACCGCGATCCGCTCGGTTATCAGATCGATGACCGGTACCGCATAGGTATAGGACCTGCCAAGGTTCCCGGTCAGGAGGCCGCCAAGCCAGTGGAAATAGCGGACGAGCAGCGGCTGGTTGAGGCCCATCTGCTCTTGCAAGGCCCGCACCGCATCTTCTGTGGCATTCATCCCCAGCATAAGGCGGGCGGGATCGCCTGGCACGACTTCGAGCACGGCGAAAACAACGATGGATGCGGCCAGCATCGTGGCGATGCCGATCAGGACGCGTTTTGAGGCGTAGCTCAGCATGAAATGACAACGGCCTTGGAACGCACAAATGTTTGAGCGAAGGCCGCCGTGCTTACCTGCGCCAATGCCGGCCCAGAGGAAGGTGCAAAAAGCGCAAGGCGTTTCAGCATCAATCCACCCATTTCACCGCCGTCAGATCATTGGCCTGGATCGGACCATTCTCCCAGAGCCCTTCAATCTTCGCGTCCCAGACGCCGGTCTTCGGCAACTGGAACAGGAAAGCGGCGGGAACGTCAGTAGCCAACATCTTTTGAGCCTGCTGATAGAGATCCGTCCGCTTTTCGGGGTCGGATGTCGCCTCGATCGCTTTGATCAGATCCTTGAATGCCGGGTTGTCATAGTTGAAGTAGTAGTCGTCGCGCGCGAAAATGTTGAGATCGTTCGGCTCCGTATGCGAGACGATCGTCATGTCGTAATCCTTGCCCTTGAACACCTGCTCGAGCCACTGCGCCCATTCCAGTGGAATGATCTCGGCTTCGATGCCGATCTCGCGCAGTTCAGCCGCGATGATCTCGCCGCCGCGGCGTGCGTAGGTGGGCGGCGGGAGTTTCAGCGTGGTCTTGAATCCACCGGCATGGCCGGCCTCGGCAAGCAGTTTTTTTGAAAGCGCAGGATCGAAGGCGGTTTCAGAGGTGAGATCGATATAGGCTGGATGGTGCGGCGGGAAAAACGATCCGATTGGCGTACCGAGCCCGAACATGGCGCCATCGATCAGGGCCTTGCGGTCGATGGCATGGGCAATCGCCTGCCGGACCTTCACATTGTCGAAAGGCGGCTTCCTGTTGTTCATGCCGAGAACCGTCTCACCTTCGGTCGTGCCAATCACCACCTTGAAGCGCGGATCGGCCTGAAACTGGGCGATGGTTTCATAGCTCGGGAACACTGGAAAGGCCTGAATATCGCCTGCCAGCAGCGCCGCGGTCGCTGCGGCCGGATCGGGAATGATCCGAAACGTGGCCTTTTCGAGCAGGGCCGGCGTGCCCCAATAATCGGGGTTCTTCGAAATGACGATCTGCGAGCCTTTGGCCCAGGAGTCGAATTTGAAGGGACCTGTGCCAATCGGCTTTTCCTTGTTGGTATCGGCGCTTTCGGGCGCCACGATCACGGCATCTCCCCAGCCCATATTGTAAAGGAAATCGCCGCTGGGCTGCTTGAGCGCTATCCTGACTGTCAGGGGTTCGACGACGTCGACCGTATCGATATCCGCAAACAGCCCCTTCTGGGCGTTGGTGGATTTATCGCCGCGCGCACGATCGAGTGAAAATTTCACGTCCTCGGCATCAAATGCGGTGCCGTCGTGGAATTTGACATTCTTGTGCAGTTGGAACGTGTAGACCTTGCCATCGTCGGAGAGTGTCCAGCTTTCGGCGAGGTCGGGAAGCACTTCACCTTTCGGTCCTATCCGCGTCAGGCCTTCGAAGATATTGGCGTAGACGATCTCATCAATGGCCGCGGCCGCGCCTGCCGTAGGGTCAAGATGCGGGGGTTCGAGCACGACGCCGAGCACAAGGTCGGTCTTGGCGGCAAAGGAGGTGGTTGACGCGACAAGCGCAATTGCGGCACCCGCCAGGGCCGACTTCAAGAATTTCATCATTCAACGTCTCCCGATACCCTGATTCAAACCGATCCCGACAACAGAACTTTCAATCCAAGCGCCATGACCTTGGCAGATTCGATCATATCTTCGATACCGACATATTCGTCGGGCCGGTGCGCGAGGTCGAGGATGCCGGGACCATAGGCGATGCAATCATGCAGCAGCCCGATGCGGGCGATGTGCTTCTGGTCGTAGCTGCCGGGCGAGATGACATAATCCGGCTCCCGTCCAAAAACGGCGCGGATACCGGCGGCGACTGCTGTGACGACGGGGGCATCGCGCTCGGTCATCAGCGGCTGCACTTCCATGATATCGCGAATATTGTAATGGAATTTTGGACGCTCCCACTGCAGGCGGTCGAGAATGGACGTGACCTCGCGCTTCACCTCGGCAATGTCTTCCTCCAGGAGGAAGCGGCGATCGATGGTCAGCTTGCACGAATCCGGCACATTGGGCGAGGGCAATCCGGAATAATCATCGGTCTGGCCGCCATGGACAGAATTGATGTTCATTGTCGACCGCCGCGCACCCTCGGGCACCACCGGCATGCGGGTCTGCTTTTTCTCGAGGGCTGGAAAAAGCTCCTTCTCGAAAGCGTCAAGCACTGCGCCCATGTGCCGGACCGCGCAATCTCCAAGGAATGGCATGGAGCCGTGGGCGACCTCGCCCTTGGTCTCGATTTCCGCCCACCACACGCCGCGATGTCCAAGGCAGATGCGATCCTTGTTGAGCGGCTCCGGGATGATGACGTGATCGACCCGCGGCTTCGAAAAGAAACCCTTGCTGGCGAGATAGGCGACGCCGCCGAACCCACCAGATTCCTCATCGACCGTCCCGGAAATTTCAATGGCGCCGGCAAAATCGGGATAGATTTCGAGGAACGCTTCGGCGGCGATGATCGACGCGGCAAGTCCGCCCTTCATGTCGCAGGCGCCGCGTCCGTAGATCCTGCCATCCTTGATCACGCCCTCGAAGGGATCGACCGTCCAGCCTGCGCCTGTGTCGACAACATCGATGTGCGAATTGAAATGCACGGTCTGGCCATGCGTGCGGCCATCGAAGCGGGCAACGACATTGGTTCGGGGATAGCGATCCGTATCGCCAGGCGCGCCGATCGCGCGAATCAACTGCGTTTCAAAACCGGATTTCTGCAGACGCTGCGCGAGGTATTCGGCGCATGGCATGTAGGCTTCACCCGGGGGATTGATCGTCGGGAAGCGGATGAGGTCCTGCGTCAAGGCAATCAGATCGCCGCGTCGCTTCTCGATGGCGTTTGCGAGTTTCTCGTCCATTCGCTCATCAAATCAGGGGATATCGTGATTTGGCAAGAGGCAACTGCTTGCTCATCGCGTTCCTGCGCACGCGCAATGGTGCAGCGATCGTCACCGCGATCTCGCTTCAGCGATTTATGCACGAATCGCGACTTTTCGGTTTCCACAGTCGCACGTCGGCAGACGCAACTATAGCGCTGCAAAGAGGCCATTCTCGCAAGTAAATTGCGCATCTGTATAGCTTTGTCGCACCCGGTTGAACTTGAGTTCTGCAAGGGCCATTTGCTCGTCGCCGTAGTAAAGCGGCCCCAAATCTTCGACAGGACAAAGCAAGATGCTCCGCGAAAATGAAGTAGCAGAGAAAGAGTTCGCACGCATGGACCAGGATAACCACGGACACGCCGTTAAGCGCGGAAAGTCGTGTATCCTTGGCGTCCTCTGTGTGATCGGTGTGATTGTCGCGATTGCGCTCCTGGCGCCGGCGCGCGCCGCCGAACCGGTAGCACAGACGCAAGTGGAACTCGTCCCGTGACCAACTGGACTTTGAATCAATATCGCCAGCAGCGTCGTATCGACGAGGCGTTTGACCCCGTTGCGGAAGGTTATGACCCCTGTGCCGTCATGTTTGAAGGCGTTGTGATGACCAAGCATGAGAAGGCCGAACTGATGCGCGAACGCCGCCTCAAGGTCGAGCGTGATGCGCGCCTTGAAAAATGGTTTCGCCGCCTGGTGCCAGTTCTCATCACGATCATCGCCATTGCCATCGGCATGATCTGGAACCTTGGCGCAGGATTGCTCGTGTCCGCGTTGGTCGCAGTGCTTGTCCTTAAAACGCGCCGCCGCTTGATCAGGCAGGGTGCCTGGACCGCCGATTCCGCGGGCCTTTGGGAATGACGCCATTGTTTGATCGCCGCGAGCGTCTCGTCGATCTCATCATCACCGAACGGCCAAAAGCAGGTTCTATCGCCGACATTGTGCCGCTTGCCAAGATCGTCGACCCGCAGATGCCGTTGCGCGAAATTCGCGATGCCTTTACGGCGTTCAAGCGACGCAAGCAAGTCTGACTTCTCAAACGCCTATTAACATTCAGCGATAAATCTGGCTGCGCAAATAAGGCCTTATGCCGTTTTCCTGACAACGCGAAGTTGCAAACGCGGTAAGATGCTGCCGAGTCGAACGCGCATGTCCTTTGCAAAGCCAGCATATTTCTTGCAAGACTGCCGCTGACGACACTGAACAGCGGGGCGCGCCGGGTATGAATTCAGAACCAATCCTAGCTTTGTCGGAGCCGGTTGGTGATGAAGTGCGCAAGACCACCTGCTACATGTGCGCCTGCCGCTGCGGTATCGATGTGCATCTGAAGGACGGCAAGGTCCGCTACATCGAAGGCAATCGCGATCATCCCATCAACAAGGGGGTCCTGTGCGCCAAGGGTTCGGCGGGAATCATGCAACATTATTCGCCCGCCCGGCTGCGCGCCCCGTTGTTGCGCACCGGGCCGCGCGGTTCTGGGGAATTCAAGGAGATCAGCTGGGAGGAAGCACTTTCCCTGGCGGTGGAGTGGCTCAAGCCCATCCGCGAGACTGCACCGCAAAAGCTCGCCTTCTTCACCGGCCGTGACCAGTCGCAGGCCCTGACCAGCTACTGGGCGCAGAATTTCGGCACGCCGAACTACGCGGCCCATGGGGGTTTCTGCTCGGTGAACATGGCGGCGGCGGGAATTTATACGATCGGCGGCGCGTTTTGGGAGTTCGGAGCGCCTGACTGGGACAAGACAAAGCTCTTCGTCCTGTTCGGGGTTGCCGAAGATCATGATTCCAATCCGATCAAGATCGGCATTTCCAAGTTGAAAAAACGTGGCGCCCGCTTCGTCTCGGTCAATCCTGTCCGCACCGGCTATTCAGCCGTAGCCGACAACTGGATCGGCATCAGGCCGGGGACGGACGGCCTGCTTATCCTTTCCGTCATTCATGAACTCTTCCGCACCGGCAAGATCGATCTCGACTATCTGCGGCGCTATACCAATGCGCCATGGCTCGTCATCGACGATGCGGGCCATGAGGATCATGGGCTGTTCCTGCGCGACGATCTCGGCAAGGCTCTGGTGCGCGATCGCGCCACGGGAGCGCTGGCAAGGTTTGACGAGCCGGGCCATATCGCCGACCTCAACGCGGAATTCGCGACGGACGATGGCCGGAAAGTGCGCAGCGTATTGCGGCTGATGGCCGAGAAATATCTCGATCCCAAATATGCGCCCGAGGCCGTTGCTGCCGAGACCGGAATTGCCGCAGGTACGATACGGGGATTGGCGTCGGAAATCGCCCGCGTTGCGTTCGAGGAAGAAATCGTCATTGAGCAGCCCTGGACCGACATGAAAGGTGAGCAGCACGAGGTGATGATTGGCCGTCCCGTGAGCTTTCACGCCATGCGCGGTATCTCTGCGCACTCCAATGGTTTTCAATCGGCGCGCGCGCTGCATGTCCTCCAGACGATCATCGGTTCGATCGACTGTCCTGGCGGCTATCGCTATAAGCCACCCTATCCGAAGCCCGCCACCGCGCATTCGCGCCCACACGGCAAACCCGAACATGTCAGACCGGGGCAGCCGCTGGCCGGACCGCATCTCGGCTATCCGCTTGGCCCCGAAGACCTGCTGGTCGATGCCGAAGGCAAGCCGCAGCGCATCGACAAGGCCTTTTCCTGGGAGGCACCCCTATCTGCGCATGGCATGATGCATATGGTCATCGCCAATGCATCGGCAGGCGATCCCTATCCGGTCGACGTGCTCTTCCTCTACATGGCGAACATGGCGTGGAACTCGTCGATGAATACGCGCGGCACGATCAGGATGCTGGAGGAGCGCGACGCGGCAACGGGCGATTACAAAATCCCCAAAATCATCTATGCGGACGCCTATTCGTCGGAGATGGTGGCCTATGCAGACCTTGTTTTGCCGGATACGACCTATCTGGAGCGTTACGACTGCATCTCCTTGCTTGACCGCCCCATATCGGAACCGGAAGCGGCTTGCGATGCGATCAGGTGGCCCGTCCTTGAGGCGGATCGCGACGTTCGCGGCTTCCAGTCGGTTCTCATCGATCTGGGCGCGCGCCTCAAGCTGCCGGGCTTTGCCAATGAGGAAGGAACGGCGCTTTACAAGGATTACGCCGACTATATCGTCAACCATCAGCGCAAGCCGGGAATCGGGCCTCTGTCGGGCTGGCGCGGCGAGAATGGCGAAGGCGAGGGCAGAGGCGCGCCCAATCAGGATCAGCTGAAGAATTACATCAGCCACGGCGCGTTCTGGATGAAGCATATCCCGGACGAAGCGCTCTATTTCAAACATCACAATGCTGAGTACCAGCAGTTCGCTATCGATATGGGTTTCTTCGACGCCCCCCAGCCGGTGACCATCCAGCTTTATGTGGAGACGCTGCAGAAATTCCGCTTGTCCGCACAAGGCACCCGACAGCCCGCCGCGCCGGAGCAGTACAGGCAAAGGCTGCTTGATTGCTTCGATCCCCTGCCGGACTGGTATCGGCCGCTTGAAGAGCAAGGCGTCGATCCGGCGGCGTTCCCCTATCACGCGCTGACGCAGCGGCCGATGGCGATGTACCACTCCTGGGGGTCGCAGAATGCGTGGCTGCGGCAAATCCATACGACGAACCCGCTCTATGTTCCCGGCGCGATTTGCGACGAACTCCAATTGAAAGACGGCGACTGGGCATGGGTTACGTCGCACCATGGCCGTATCAAATGCGAGATCGCCCGGACCGAGGCGGTGAACGGCAAGACCATGTGGACCTGGAATGCGATCGGCAAGCGCAAGGGCGCCTGGGCACTCGATGCCAACGCACCGGAGGCGACCAAGGGCTTCCTGCTCAACCATTTGATCCACGAACTCCTTCCGCCGAAGGCCGATGGCATGCGCTGGTCGAATTCCGACCCGATAACCGGGCAGGCAGCCTGGTACGATTTGCGGGTTCGTATCGAGAAGGCAGAATCGGGATCAGAGATCAGCGAGCCGCATTTTGGCACGATCAAACGGCCCGGTCGTCAGAAGCAGCCGGTCGATGAACTGCGCTATGGGCAGGAGTGGGCGAGAAAATGACCAGCCTGCCGCAAAACCGCACGACGAAGAAACTCGGCCTCGTTATCGATCTCGATGTCTGTGTCGGCTGCCACGCCTGCGTGATCAGCTGCAAGGAGTGGAACACCGGCGGCTATGGCAGTGCGCTCTCAGACCAGCATCCCTATGGCGACGACGTATCCGGCACCTTTCTTAATCGCATCCACAGTTTCGAGGTGGTGCCGGAGGGCGGGCAGATCATTGGCGAGGCCGGTGATGCCAGGGTCGTGCATTTCCCGAAATCCTGCCTTCATTGCGAGGATGCGCCTTGCGTGACGGTCTGTCCGACGGGAGCCTCCTACAAGCGTGCCGAGGACGGAATCGTCCTGGTCGATGAGGACAAATGCATCGGCTGCGGGCTCTGTGCCTGGGCCTGCGCCTATGGCGCGCGCGAGATGGATCTTGCCGCCGGCGTGATGAAGAAGTGCACGCTCTGTGTCGACCGTGTCTATAACGAGACGTTGAAACAGGAGGATCGCATCCCTTCCTGCGTGCGGACCTGTCCCGCCAATGCGCGGCATTTCGGCGATCTCGGCGATCCCGGTTCCGACGTGTCGATCATGGTTGCCAAGCGCGGGGGATTTGACCTGATGCCCGAGCAGGAAACGCGCCCGACCAACAAGTACCTGCCGCCGCGCCCGCGCACGACCTTGAGCGACAGCGTGCCGCTCATCCCCCTCGCCGAAAATACCGAGGGTGCCCGCGGCTTCTTCGCCTGGCTTGATAAGACGCTCGACCGGATGTGAGAATGCCCGAAGACATGCGCTCCTTTACCCCCCTCTGTCCTGCCGGACATCTCCCCCACAAGGGGGGAGATCAGCCGTCAAAAACGCCGGCCTCAATCATCAACGCGGAAATTGTGCTTAGCGCCAGTGTCAATTCGATCTCCCCCCTTGTGGGGGAGATGTCCGGCAGGACAGAGGGGGGTGAATTCATCTGGCATTGGGTTTCACCTATGGCGGAGCTGCCCTGAATGCATCCAGCCTATTCGATCATCGTTTTCACTACCCTGTCAGGTCTGGGATATGGGCTCGCGGTTGTCCTCGGGCTCGGCTTTCTCGATCCGGCGATGCTGTCGACCAAGCTCGCCTATCTTGCATCGCTGGCGCTGATCGGGATCGGCCTCATGTCCTCCCTCCTGCATCTCGGCAATCCGCAGCGGGCATGGCGGGCGCTCAGCCAATGGCGCTCGAGCTGGCTGTCGCGCGAAGGCGTGATGGCGATCGCCACATTCGTGCCGCTGACCTTGAGCGCAGCGCTTGCGGCCTTTGCCGACCGCTACGATCCGATCCTTGGGCTGATCAGTGTTCTTGGCGCGCTGGTGACGGTCTACTGCACATCGATGATCTACGCGTCACTGAAGAGCGTCGACTCGTGGCATACGAAACTGACGCCGCTGTGCTTCCTGTTGTTTGCCCTCGGGGGTGGCTTTTTGCTTGTATGCGTGTTTGCTGGTGACAATGCCCTTAACGCAGAGCTTTTGGCGCTCCTTTTCCTGATCCTTGCGCTCGTCGCCAAGATGATCTGGCGCAAGCGCGCTTTGACGCTTGTCCCCACTTCGACGCCGGAAACTGCGACCGGACTTGGCTTTATTGGCAAGGTGCGGCTGTTCGAGCGACCGCATGCCCTCGACAATTACCTGACACGCGAAATGGGCTTCAAAGTCGCCCGCAAACATGCGGCAAAGCTTTGGGTGATCGCGTTCATCTGCGGCGCCCTGATACCGATTCTGACTTTGCTTGCTGCGATGGCTATGGGAAGCGGGCTCGCCGCACAGCTGATCCTCGCCGTGGGGGCGCTTTCGCATATCACTGGGGTGATCGTCGAGCGCTGGCTCTTCTTCGCGGAGGCCAAGCACGCGGTGATGAACTACTACTAGTCGAGGTCAATTCCAGCGTTTGTGGAACCACATCCACTGGCCGGGGTATTCGCGGACCCAGCCCTCGACTTTGTCATTCAGCGCCTGCACTGTGGCGGCGAGGTCGACCCCACCCTTTTCGTCGCGCGGCAGCTCCATCTTTTCTTCGAGTTCGAGACGGAACCGCCCACCCGGGAGACGGATGCAGCGGGTCGGATAGACGTCGCAATCATATTGCCGCGCCAGCTTGGCCAAAAGCGGGTTCGTCTTGCAAGGCCGATTGAAGAAGGTCGAGGGGATGCCGCGGCGGAATTTCTGGTCTACCAGCATCCCGACGTTGCCGTTGGCGTTAAGGACGCTTGCAAGCGACCAGGCGGCCCCGGCCTTTGATGGAACGAGATGCCCCATATTGGTACGCCGGGCGCCAAGAATCCGCTTGGCGACATAGGGATTGTTCGGCGGGCGGAACAGCGCCGTGACATTGAGGTCGAATGTTGCCGCGCAGATCGGCAGGAGTTCGAAATTGCCCGTATGGCCGGTAAAGAAAATATGCGGGCGATCCGTCTCTTCGAGAAGAAGACGCTCGAAGATTTCGCGGCCATGAACTTCAATGAGCCCCGTCTTGTCGCTGTGCGGATCGTAATCGAAGATCGCATCGAGGAATACATACTCGGCAGCCAGACGAGCCATGTTGCCCCACATGTCGCGGGCAATCACCTGCAGTTCGTCCTCGGATTTTTCCGGATAGGCCTTGCGCAGATTGGTCATCGCAACGCGGTGGCGGCCCATCAGCGGACCGATCTTGCGCGCGGTATTGTCCATGAAGTCCATCGCGGCTTTGGCGGGAAGTTGCCGCAGCAGCCACAGCACGCCGAATATGACATGCGCCGAAAGCCAGTAGTTGAACGATTTCAACCTCTGGCTCCAGCGGAACAGAGCAAGCTTGGTGTCGAGTTTCATGAGATCAGTTTACGCGCAGGATGATCTTGCCGAATACGTCGCGGCCTTCCATGCGCTTCAGCGCCGTATCGATATCATCGAAGCCGACTTGCGTATCGATGACCGGATAAACGAGGCCGCGCGCCATCTTCTGCATGGCATCCGCCATATTCTCCATGCGGCACCCGAACGAGCCGAGCAGTTTCAGCTGTTGTTGGAACAGCATCATCAGGTTGATGCTGGTGGACACGCCCGATGTCGATCCACAGGTGACGAGACGCCCGCCGCGGCGCAGCGACAGCATGGAGCCCGCCCAGGTATCCGCGCCCACATGTTCGAAGACGACATCAACGCCCTTCTTTTTCGTCAGCTTGCGCACGACGCCCTCGAAGCGGTCTTCGCGGTAGTTGATGACATGATCGGCGCCGAGCGCCTTGGCCTTCTCGATCTTGTTGTCGGAGCCGACAGTCGTGATCACCGTGCAGCCGATTTTCTTGGCAAGCTGGATCGCCGCCGAACCAATGCCCGAGCCGCCGGCATGGATGAGAATGGTTTCGCCCGGCTCAAGCTTGGCATTGTCGAACAGCATGTGCTCGACCGTACCGAACGTCACCGGGGCGACGGCAGCGCCGATCTCATCGACGCCAGGAGGGGCAGGGACGAGGAGGCGGGCCGGCAGGTTGACCTTCTCCTGGGCAAAGCCATCAAGATGGAAGCCGTGCACGCCGGAAACATGTTCGCAGAGATTGTCGCGGCCTTCGCGGCAGGGACGGCACAGGCCGCATGTCTGCGCACCGTAGATCGAAACCAGCTGACCGGGCAAAAGGTTGCTGACGCCATGACCGATCGCATCGACCACGCCCGAGGCCTCGGCGCCGATCGTCAGCGGCATCTTGCGCTTGGCAAAGGCCATGCCGCGCCAGCCCCAGACGTCGATATGGTTGAGCGCGACGGCCCTGATATTGACCGTGACCTCGCCCGGACCGGGCGGGGGCGGGGGCGCTACCTTGACAATCTCGAGCTTGCGGTCTTCGATCAGCTGTAATGCGCGCATAGTTTCATCCGTTTCCTGTTCAGGCCACGGATTAGTTCGGTTCTGCCGTCATGACAAGACACGTATTCTGTCCGCCGAAGCCGAACGAGCTGGAAAGGACCGATGAGACCGTCGCCTCACGCTTCACGTTGGGCACGACATCCAGGACAATTGCTGGATCGGGGTTGTCGTAATTGATCGTCGGCGGGATCGTGCCAGTCTGGATGGTCAAGACCGAAAACACCGCTTCGATAGCGCCGGCCGCCGTCAAGGTGTGACCGATCATTGACTTGTTCGACGATACGGGAAGCTTCGAAAGGCGTTCGCCAAAGACGCTGGAGAGCGCCAGATATTCCATCTTGTCGTTCTCGGGCGTCGACGTTCCGTGCGCGTTGATGTAGTCGATCGCGTCTTCCTTGATGCCGGCATCATCAAGAGCAGCACGAACTGCGCCAATAGCTGGCGAGCCATCGGGCTTGGAGCGGGTACGGTGGAAGTCGTCAGCTTTCTCGCCGCAACCGCGCATGATGCCAAGAATATTGGCACCGCGCGCCACTGCAGACTCAAGTGATTCCATGACCATCGCGCCAGAGCCTTCGGCCATGACGAAACCATCCCGGTCCTTGGAGAATGGCTTGGCCGCCTTGTGCGCAGGCTCGTTTTGCGTCGAAAGTGCCGATAACAGCGAGAAGCGGATAAGTGCCTCGGCCGAGACAGATCCGTCTGTACCGATCGAGAGCACGCGATCGCTTTCGCCGCGCCGAATCGCCTCGACGCCAAGCTGAATGGCCGTTGCGCCTGACGCACAGGCTGTCGAAAGCGTCACGGGAAGTCCGCGCGTGCCGAACGTCTCGGCAAGAACCTCGGCGATATAGCCGAACTCGACCGTGTTGAACATGTCGACCTGAGGCCCCCGGCGGCATGCGGCAAGCAGGAGGTCGTAGCCCGGCTCGCCTTCGGATCGGACCAAGGCATCAAGGGCAAAGCGGTTGCGCCATTCGAGTTCAACCGGTGGAGCCGCAAGGAAAAGCGGCCCGCCGAAATCATCCACAGGAAAACCAGCTTGCGACAGTGCTTCTTCACCAGCAAGCGAAGCCAGCTTTTGCGAGAGCGCCGAGGCGCCCTTGTTGCTTTCTTCGAGAAAATCAACCGTGCCGGCGATCTGCGTGCGCAGATTGTCCAGCTCGAACCGGGTAATCGTGTGGATCCCCGATGTGCCGGACGTCAACGCCGCCCAGTTTTCTTCCTTGCCCTGACCCAAGGACGAAACGACGCCGAGACCGGTGATAGCAACGAGCGGACGGCCGAGATGATCGGTGTATTTGGACATGGGATAACCCTTCACACTTTGAGAAGGCGGGCGACGCCTTCGCCTCGGGTACCCCCGATGGAGGTTGCCAGGGCGGATTGGATGCTGGCAGGTCCAGCTTTCTCATTGTCAGGATCGATTGGCGGAAAAGCCGTGCCATTGTAGAGGCTGAGCGCCGCAAGGGCGACGACGAGCGGGAATTGCGCTTCGCGCAGATGCCCCATCTTGCCGGCAACGCCGCGCACGGGCGAACTGGAGAATGCATCAAGTACCGTTTTTTCGGCAGCCGTTATGCCTTTTGCACCGGAAGCGCCGGATATGATCAGATCGGCGGCCTTGTCGGCGGACGCAGCACCAAGCAATTTGGCGAGCGTCTCCGACAAGTCGTCGCGGCTGCGGCGGATTTGCGAGCTGCTGACATTGTCGATCGCAGCATAGGCGCGCGCGCCACGCTTCCTGGCATGTTCGGCGCTTTCGAGAACGAGAAACGCACCGCCGGAACCTGTGACGATGCCACCGCCTGCCGAATTCTCCCGCTGCCAAAGCGGGGCCCAGCCGTCAGTCTTCAACATGCCGTTGAGTTCATAGCCGAGCAGCATGTCCGGATGTTCGGAATTATAGGCGCCGCCGACCAGAGCATGCGTGCTTTGACCCGAACGAATGCGGGCAACGGTCGTATCGATTGCCGAAATGCCGGAGCCTTCTTCACCCATGAAGGTGCGCGAAGAACCGGTTACCTTGTGGACGATGGAGATGTTGCCGGCGAGCAGATTGGAAAGCTGGGCCAGAAACAGCGTCGGCCGCAGTTCCGTTGTCAGTTTTTCATTGATCATGGTGCCGAGATCGTTGCGCACCCGCGCCGCAGCGAGGATCTGCATATCGACCGTCACGTCGCGTTCGCCGCCACCCGCGCCCACAACCATGTCCATCGTGGCGCAGAGCGCCTCGTCGTCCTTGATGCCGGCGTCCTGGAGGGCAAGACCTGCCGTATAGGTGCCGATGCGCTGCCAGGTTTCCATCTGGCGCTGGTCGCCGCGCTTTGGAATTTGGTTGCTCCAGTCGACCTCACCCAAGGGGTGAACCGTATAGGGCTTGAAGGTCTCGCTGTCGGTGCGCGGTTCGGCCTGGCCGTTGAACGCTTGCCAATGGGCCTCAGCGCCTTCACCCAGCGACGAGATCAGTCCGATGCCAGTGATAACGACGGTGTTGTTCTGCATTGTCTCGCAACACCGTCCATGCGGTGCACCCGGTTAGGTGGAATTGAGCCTGTCCGAATCGTGACCGGAAATCAGGCCTTTTTGGCGGCGACGAGTTCGTCGATCTTGGCACAGAGGTTCTTCAGCACGAAGTACTCTTCGGTCGGAACCTTGCCGTCGTTGACTTCCTGCGTCCACTGTTCGAGTGGGATCTTGATACCGAAGGCCTTGTCGATCGCGAAAACGATGTCGAGGAAATCAAGGCTATCGATGCCGAGATCGTCAATCGTATGGCTTTCCGGCGTGATGGAATCGCGGTCAATTTCACTGGTTTCGGCAATGATATCGGCGACCTTGTCGAATGTTTCGGACAATTGGTTTTCCTTTTGCTTCCGGTGCCTGGTGGGAGGCACTGATGTCTGATGAGCCGGTATCTAACGTTTTTCGGGGGTTATGGAAAGACCCAAGGTTGTCCGTCCATTAGTCGAATATGATTCTTCCGGCGACATGGATCGTTTCACCTTCTTCTGCTGGACCAACCACAATAGCTTCGGTTGGACGTGGGGTAATCCCGGTCAATGCGATTATATTGGCGCGATCGGTCAGCATTACCAGATTGCCGGTGCTCTTGAATCCGCCAATTGCCGAGCGAATTTTCTCAATCTCCAGGCGCTTTGCGGCGTCATCGTCCGGCATGGGATCGAGTGGCTTGAAAATCTCCGTCGGAACCGAGCCGAAGGAAAGGCGGGCCGTTTCCCGGGCATTGCATGTCGAACTGGTCAGAATCCTGTCGATTCGCACGCCGCGAGCCGCAAAGCGCGCACCGAGTTTCTGGGCCAGTTGGCGGCCGCGATCGGAAAGGGTTTGCGTGGCAGAACAGTCCACGGACGTATCGACGCTCGGGCTCAGCGTTCCGGAGGCGTCAGCCCCCTGGATGAGAATGGTGTAACCTCCACGCTGAACGCGCGCCCAGGCGGCATCGGTCGCGTGTGCTGGCGAGACGACCGGGCCGGAGCTCAACGCCAGAGCAAGTCCGGCCATCATCAGCATGAAATTGCGCTTCAACATCACTCTCCATTAGCAGCCGAGATGGTGATTTGGCGAAGAAAAATAAAGTGAGTGCTTTGGAACCGCTTGCGTGGCACCCGTCCCGCGCCTATTCGGTAGGCGATGGGTCTTGTCCAAACAATCATTGTCGTTTTCGGTGTGATTGCCATCGCTTACGCCGCGGCACATTTCAGGCTGCTGGATGAGAACGTCGGCGACGGCTTGTCGGATTTTGTTTTCATGATTGCGGCGCCGCTTCTGTTGTTCAGGACAATGGTGACGGCTGATTTTCACGGTGCCGCGCCGTGGGAACTGTGGACCGCGTATTTTGCCGGGGTCATCGTCGCCTGGATCGCCGCCGATCTCGTCATCAAGATCATCTTTGGTCGCGACAACCGGGCCGGCGTTGTCGCCGGCGTTTCCGGCGCTTTCTCCAATCTGGTTTTCCTTGGGATGCCGCTGATGCTCGGCGTCTTCGGTCAGGAGGGCTTTGCAATCCTGTCGCTGATCGTTGCCGTCCACATGCCGATCATGATGGCGGCGTCAATCAGCTTGCACGAACTCGCCATGCGCCGGGACGGCGCATTCGATGGCGAGAGCCATGTTGTTGCGGTCGTGCTCTCGTTCTTCAGGAGCCTGCTGCGCAACCCCTTCGTTCTCGGCATCCTCGCCGGCTGGATCTGGCGTCTCACTGGCGTGCGCATGCCCATGATAGCCGATTCGCTCATCCAGACCCTGGGAAGCGTTGCGGGTCCTGTTGCCTTGTTTGCTATGGGCATGGGGCTGAAGAAATTTGGTATCTCAGGTCACATCGCCGCATCGCTCGTCATGTCCGCAATAAAGCTCGTGCTCATGCCGGCTGTTGTGCTGATCGCCGCCTGGTTTATCGGACTGCCGCCCTTTACTGCCAAGATCGCCGTGGCATCGGCAGCCTTGCCTGCCGGCGTCAACTCCTACCTAATTGCGACACGCTTCGGCACAGGTCAGGCCCTCGCTTCGAATTCGATGGTGATGGCAACTGCCTTGTCTGTCCTAACGCTTGCGTTCTGGCTTTCGGTGGTCACGCATATTTTTGGGTAGGCAAACCCAGTTGCAGCTTCGGTCAAAAAGGAGCAGGGTAGCCGTACCGTCTTGATCAAGACGCATTGCCATGGGCAATGCAGGGTTATCCTTCACGGAACTCACGAACGACAATAACCCTTCGAACACAGGGAGAAACATGATGTTGCAGAAATCCAGCCCGTTCATGAAGCAGGCAAACCTCATCAATGGCGAATGGGTGGGCGCCGATTCCGGCAAGACCATCGACGTCATCAACCCTGCGACCGGTCTGAAGATCGGCACCGTGCCCAATTCAGGCAAGGCCGAAACACAACGCGCCATCAATGCCGCAGCGGAAGCCTTCAAGACTTGGCGCAAGACGTCGGTGCTCGAGCGCTCGAAACTGATGCGCAAGCTCCACGACGCGATCCTAGACAACCAGGATGCGCTTGCGGAGCTGCTGACGCTCGAACAGGGCAAGTCGCTTGCAGAGTCCAAGGGTGAGGTTGGCATGTCGGCCGCCTATATTCTCTGGTATGCGGAAGAGGCCCGCCGAACCTATGGCGATATCGTGCCGTCGCCATGGGCCGACCGGCGCATCCTCGTCACGAAAGAACCCGTGGGCGTGATCGCTGCCATCACGCCATGGAATTTCCCGTCTTCAATGCTCGCTCGCAAGATTGGCCCTGCGCTCGCCACCGGTTGCACCGCAGTCGTAAAGCCTGCAACGCAGACACCCTATTCCGGCCTTGTCTGGGGCGCGCTTTGCGAAGAGGTCGGCATACCGAAAGGCGTCGTCAACATTCTGACCGGATCGGCCTCGGAAATCGGCGGCGAGATCACCAGCAATCCGCTGGTGCGCAAGATCACCTTCACCGGCTCGACCGAGATCGGCAAGATTCTTATCAAGCAGGCTGCCGATACGGTCAAGAAAGTTTCGATGGAGCTTGGTGGCAATGCGCCATTCATTGTCTTCGACGATGCCGATGTCGATCGGGCTGTCGAAGGCGCGATGATCGCCAAGTTCCGCAACTCCGGGCAGACCTGCGTGTGTACGAACCGGTTCCTGGTTCAGGCCGGAATTTACGACAGCTTCGTTGAAAAGTTTGCCACTGCGACCGCAAAGCTCAAGGTTGGCGACGGTCTTGAGAGCGGAACCCAGCAGGGGCCGCTGATCGACGAGAAGGCAGTCGAGAAGGTCGAGGAATTCATTGCCGACGCCAAGCAGAAGGGCGGCAAGGTGATTACAGGCGGCAAGCGGCATGCGCTTGGCGGCAGCTTCTTCGAGCCAACGGTCATCGGCGATGCGAAAGCAGATATGCTTTTCACCAAGGAAGAGATCTTCGGCCCTGTCGCGCCCGTCTACAAGTTCGAGACCGAGCAGGAGGCCATCGACCTCGCCAATGATACCCAGTTCGGCCTTGCCAGCTATTTCTACACGCAGGACCTTGGCCGGGTGTTCCGGGTATCGGAAGGGCTGAAATATGGCATGGTCGGTGTGAATGAAGGCATGATCACCACGGTCGAAGCGCCGTTTGGCGGCGTCAAGGAATCCGGCCTCGGCAAGGAAGGCGGCCATCAGGGCATCGAAGACTATCTCGATACGAAATATGTCTGTGTCGGAGGCCTGGGCCTCTAAATGAACACAGAGCTTTTTGGCCACACGCCGGAAGGCGAGGCAGTCCACCGCATTAAAATTTCCGGCGGGGGACTGACCGCCAAGGTCCTGACATGGGGCGCAGTCATCCAGGATTTGCGCCTCAAGGGACATGAACATCCGCTGGTGCTTGGTTACCAGGATTTTACCGACTACCCGGAACATTCGCCCTATCTTGGCGCAACGGTTGGCCGCTCAATCAACCGAATCCGCAACGGCGAACTGACGATCGACGGCAAAACCTATGCGGTGGAGCGCAATTTTCACGGCCTGCACAATATCCATGGCGGATCGCACGGGGCAGGCAAACGCAATTGGGAGGTCGTCGCCGTTGGTTCGGACTATGCAACGCTGACGATCCAGCTCGCCGATGGGGAAATGGGCTTTCCCGGCAACTTGAACATCACCTGCACATACATGCTCGAACCGAAAGGAACGCTGGCAATCCGGCTCGACGCGGTCACTGACAAAGCGACGATCTGCAATCTCGCGCATCACAGCTACTTCAACCTCGATGACGGCGGGGCTACCGATGCGCTGGATCATCACGTCCGGATCGACGCGCAAGCCTATCTCCCGGTGGATGGCGACCTGATACCTGATGGGCGGGTACTGCCCGTCGCCGGAACCACACATGATTTCCGCGAATACCGCAGCATCCGGCGCGAGGAAAACGGCAACCAGGTGGTCTACGACAACAATTTCTGCCTTTCGAGCCAGCGCCAGCCGCTGCGGCCCGTCGCATCGGCACGAGGTGTCCGTTCTGGCGTTGAAATGAACGTTCTGACCACCGAACCCGGCGTACAGTTCTACGCCGCCAACACGCTTGGTGGGCGCCCGCCGATCGGATTGACCGGCAATACCTATGGCAATTACGCGGGAATCTGCTTCGAGGCGCAGGTGTGGCCGGACTCGACCCACTTTCCCTATTTCCCGCAGGCAATCCTGCGGCCAGATGAGACCTATAGCCAGATGACGAAGTACAGCTTCAGGAAGGCAAAATAGGCCGTCAACCCGCGAAGGCCTTGCGCGCTTCGTCCATCGGGGCGAGCGCGCCATGAAATTCCACCACGCGCGCCGCCACCTTGTGCGCGCGGGCCGCCGCCGTAACGGGATCGAGATTGGCGAGACGGGCAGCAATATAGCCGCCGTTGAAACTGTCGCCGGCGCCAGTCGTATCCACCGCTTCAGCACGGGCGGCGGGCACTTGTGTGGTGACACCATCCGCAATGACCAGGGCGGGGTCCGTGCCGTCCTTCACGACAATCTCCTTGACGCCATAGCTCGATAGCCGATGCGCCGTATCTGTTGGCGTCGTATCGCCGAACAGGGCATTTTCATCGGGGAAAGTCGGCAAGGCAATGTCCGTCACGTGAAACGCGTTGCTCAGGACCTGCTTTGCCGTTTCGGCATTTTCCCACAGGCGAGGGCGGTAATTGGCATCAAAGACGATAAGCGAGCCCTGGCGGCGGGCATTGCTGACGGCGTTCAGAACATTCTGACGGCTCTTGGGGCTCAAAATGCCCATGGTAATGCCAGAGAAATAGATGATCCGGCGTCCCTCCAGGCTTCTCGCCAATGCATCGGGATCGTCAGCAAGGTGGCGGGCAGCAGAATCGTTGCGCCAGTAGGTGAAGGAGCGTTCGGAGCCCGTCAGCGTGATGGCATAGAGACCCGGACGCGCACCCACGATGATCGGGCTATGCGCCGTATTGATGCCATGATCGCGCAAGAACGCGCGCTGCTTGATCGAGAACGGGTCGTCGCCGAATGCGGTGACGTAGTCGACAGCAAAATTCGGATCGGCGAGGGCGCGGACATACCAGGTAGTGTTCAGCGTGTCGCCGGCAAAACCCATGCGCCACTGGTCGCCGCTGGCGCCGGACAACTCGATCATGCACTCGCCAATGGCCGCAAATCCGCTCATGAAGTTCTCCTCAATTCCGGTCGGCTGCGACTGATATACGAGAGCGCCGCGGCTGTCATTTCCTAAAATGATTGCCTGCCGTTTGCAGCGTTGTCATATTCGCTTCGCCCGGCCATGTTAGTCGGCGAATGCGTCTGAATGGAGAAATGCATGTCGCGGATTGCGTCAATCGAGCAGCTTGAAGCCATTTATAGCGGCATCACCGAAGCATCGACCGCAAAGGTGGCGGACCGAATCACGCCGCAATACCGCCAGTTGATCGAGGGTTCGCCCTTTGCTGCATTGGCGACGAGTGGTCCTGAGGGACTGGACTGTTCGCCCCGTGGCGATCTTGCCGGATTTGTGCGCGTTCACGATGAGCGGACCCTGATGATGCCGGACAGGCGCGGAAACAACCGGGTCGATTCGCTGCGCAATATTGTGCGCGATCCACGCGTCGCACTGCTTTTCCTCATTCCCGGGCTGACCACGACATTCCGCGTCAACGGGCGCGCATTTCTCGAAACCGACCAAGGGCTGCTTGACAGTTTCATGGTCGACGGCAGGGCGCCTCGCTCCGTCATCGTCGTTGAAGTCGAGGAAGCCTATTTCCAATGCGCGCGGGCACTCATTCGCTCGGAGCTGTGGAACCCGGAAAAACATCGCTCGCCGAGGGAATTCCCGACGCCCGGCCAGATCCTGGCGGCTCTGAGCGAAGACCGTGTCGGCGGTGAGACCTATGACAGGGAGTGGCCGGAGCGCGCCGCGAAGACAATGTGGTAGCAGGCACGCTGATGTCGCAACCGGTCTATTTTGTTTGATTGTCGATAGCGATTTCCATGCGATCTGCAGCAAAGCGGGTCTTTGCATATTCGATCGGTCGTCCCTCCATGTCGACATTGATGGCTGTGGCGACCAAGACGATGGCGCCGGGTGCCAGGCGCAGATGCCGCAGATCCTCCGCATCGGCATGGCGCGCGGCAATGATCGTCGATTTGCGCAGATAATCTTCGATTCCCGCGGCCTTGAGGGCAAATGTTATCGAACCGGATGAACGATAATCGTCCGCCACATTCGGGACGCGGGCAGCGTCGAACCATGCTGTGGCACAGGTAACGGGGTTGCCGTCCGCCGTGTGCAGCGTGTCGATGCGGATAACCTCTCCAGACTGCATGTCCAGTGCTTCGGCGACCTCCGGCGTTGCTTCCTCCCTCTGGTGGGCGAGTAGAATTCCCTTGGTCTCCCGTACCTGTGTCGCAAGTATCTGTGAAAACCGCGTCCGCTCGCCGATGCGATAAGTAAGCTTGCGACTATTGGCCACGAACGTGCCTCGGCCCTGTTCGGCGCGAAGGACGCCTTCCTTGGTGAGCGCTGCGATTGCGCTGCGGATCGTGTGGCGGTTGACGGCGAAGCGTGATGCCAGTTCGACTTCCGGAGGCATACGCACGCCGGTAGCCATCCTGCCTGCGGTGATGTCACCGCGAATCTGATCAGCGATTTGCCGCCAGACGGCGACGCCGCTGTTACGAGTGATGAATTTTCCCGAAACCACGCTTTGTCATGCTCCTGTCATTGACTGACTTTATAGGTGAGTTTATTGTCTGGTTGTATAGATGAATAGACAAATTTGAGCGAGGTGTCAATGAGCGGTGAAAATCAGGAAGCGGGCCCAAGCGCTGATCGCCCGCGCAAGGCTGCGATGGCGCTTTTGGCGCAGGCGACCGCGCGGGAGATGAACGAATTCTGGGCCAATTGGCACGACAAGCCCCAAGTGGAAACACTGCGTGGGCCAGAGACGGGCCTGGTCATGGTGCGTGGCCGCATTGGCGGCGGCGGTGCCCCGTTCAACCTCGGCGAAGCGACTGTGACCCGCGCCACCGTGCGGCTGGATAGTGGCGCAGTCGGTCACGCCTATGCACTGGGACGCGAGCGCGAAAAAGTCCGCCTTGCCGCGGTGTTCGACGCGCTCTGGCAGGATGAGAGCCAGCGAGGCGCCGTCGAAAACGTGGTGCTTGCGCCGATCGCGCAACGGCTGGATGACGACCTTCAGGTCAAACGCGCCGAAACGGCGGCAACGAAGGTCGATTTTTTCACGATGGTGCGGGGTGACGATTGATGCGTGCAGCGACACAGGTTTTCGAAGGCGGCTTCAGCAGCGCCGTTCTCGACTCGCAACAGGTCTTCCGGGCGCTCATGGATGCCTTTGCCAACCCCGGCCGCGTCATTCGGGTCAACGATCTGGCAATGGCGCCGCCGCCACTTAGTCCGGTTATGGCCGCCGTTGCAGCAACTCTTTTCGATCACGACGCCACGGTCTGGTGCGACAGGTCCTTTGCGGGCTCAGAAGCCGCAACCGGATGGTTGAAGTTCCACACCGGCCTTGAACTGACATCTGATCCTTCCAGCGCACAATTTGCGCTGGTCAGCGATGTCGATTCCATGCCGTCTTTCGAAGCCTTCGCCAGGGGGACATCCGAATATCCGGATCGTTCGACCACGATTATCCTGCAGGTGAATGGTTTTGACGGGCCGGACAGCCTGACGCTTCGCGGGCCGGGCATCGAGACCACCCAGTCCTTTGCGCCAAGCCACCTGCCAAAACGCTTCATCGATCAATGGGCAGCCAATCGCGCCGCCTTCCCGCGTGGCGTCGATCTGATCTTTGCGGGCAAGGGCGCACTTGCCGCCCTGCCACGCACGACCCGCGTTTCGCGACAGGAGGGCTGAGCCATGTATGTTGCAGTCAAGGGCGGCGAGACCGCTATTCGCAATGCCCACAAGCTTCTGGCCGACAGGCGCCGCGGCGACCGGACGGTTCCGGCGATCGGGCTCGACCAGATCGTTGAACAGCTCGCCCTCGCGATCGACCGGGTGATGGCGGAAGGCTCGCTTTACGACACCGAGCTTGCGGCGCTTGCCGTCAAGCAGGCGCGGGGCGACATGATCGAGGCGATCTTCCTTGTTCGCGCCTACCGCACGACGCTGCCGCGCTTTGGCTATACGACGCCGGTCGAGACCGCGCAGATGGCGATCGAACGGCGTATCTCGGCAACCTTCAAGGATCTGCCGGGCGGACAGTTGCTGGGGCCGACCTTCGACTATACGCACCGGCTGCTCGATCCGGACCTTGCGGGCGACGCGGCCGTCGATGATCCAGAACGGCGCATCGAAACCCATGAGCAGGCGCCGCGCGTCACCGACATTCTGGGCCATCACGGCATGATTGAAACAGACGGCGATTTGCCTGAAGACGCCGTGCCTGGCGACCTGACGCGCGAACCGCTGGCCTTTCCGCTCGAACGGGATCTGCGGCTGCAGGCGCTGGCGCGCGGCGATGAGGGCTTTCTCCTTGGTCTCGCCTATTCGACCCAGCGCGGTTATGCGCGCAGCCACCCGTTTGTGGGCGAAATCCGCATCGGCGAGGTCGAGGTCGAGCTTGAAGTGGCAGAGCTCGATTTTCCGCTGACGCTCGGCCGCATCCGCCTGACCGAATGCCAGATGGTCAACCAGTTCAAGGGATCATCTAAACAGCCGCCGCAATTCACCCGCGGCTACGGGCTGGTCTTCGGGCAGAGCGAGCGCAAGGCGATGTCGATGTCGCTATGCGATCGGGCCCTGCGGGCAACCGAGCTTGGCGAAGACATCACCGCTGCGGCGCAGGACGAGGAATTCGTCATCTCCCACAGTGACAATGTGCAGTCGACCGGCTTCGTCGAACATCTGAAACTTCCGCATTACGTGGATTTCCAGGCCGAGCTTGATCTGGTGCGAAGGATGCGTGCCGAGCATGCAAGCCGCGACATTCAAGAGGCAGCAGAATGACCGAACTCGCAACCTACAATTTTGCCTATCTCGACGAACAGACAAAGCGGATGATCCGCCGCGCCATTCTCAAAGCCATTGCCATACCGGGCTATCAGGTGCCTTTCGCCTCGCGGGAAATGCCGATGCCCTATGGCTGGGGTACGGGCGGTGTGCAGGTGACTGCGGCGGTGATCGGCCCCGACGATACACTGAAAGTGATCGATCAGGGTGCTGATGACACCACCAATGCGGTGTCGATCCGTGCCTTCTTCCAGAAGACCGCCAATGTTCGCGTGACGACCCGGACGACGGAAGCGACGATCATCCAGACCCGCCACCGTATCCCGGAAACGCCGCTGCAGGCCGGGCAGGTACTGGTCTATCAGGTGCCGATCCCCGAGCCGCTGCGCTTCCTCGAACCGCGCGAGACCGAAACGCGGAAGATGCATGCGCTCGAAGAATACGGGCTGATGCATGTGAAGCTTTACGAGGATATCGCCTGCCACGGCCATATCGCCACGACCTATGCCTATCCGGTGAAAGTCGAGGGCCGCTATGTCATGGACCCATCGCCGACGCCCAAGTTCGACAATCCGAAGATGCACAATTCACCGGCGCTGCAACTGTTCGGGGCCGGGCGCGAAAAGCGCATCTACGCCATCCCGCCTTATACGGAAGTCGTCAGTCTCGATTTCGAGGATCATCCGTTCGAAATCCAGACCTTCTCCGAACCCTGCGCGATGTGCGGCGCCAAGGGCACCTATCTTGATGAGGTCATCCTCGATGACAGGGGCGGCAGCATGTTTGTCTGTTCAGATACGGACTTTTGTGAGGAGCGGCAGGCCAAGGGCCATCGCGGCCATCTTTCGGCGAAGGCAGCAGAATGAGCGATACACAGCTTTTGAAAGTCAACGCACTTTCGAAATTCTATGGCAGCCGGATCGGTTGCCAGAACGTCTCCTTCGAACTGTGGCCCGGCGAAGTGCTGGCCATCGTCGGCGAGTCCGGCTCAGGCAAGACCACCTTGCTGAACTGCCTGGCGACCCGTCTTGCGCCGTCGGCAGGCTCGGTCGAATACCGGATGCGTGACGGGCAGTTTCGCGATCTCTATCGCTTGAGTGAAGCGGAACGGCGGCTTTTGATGCGCACGGACTGGGGTTTTGTCCACCAGAATCCGGCTGATGGCCTGCGCATGACCGTTTCCGCCGGCGCCAATGTCGGCGAGCGGCTGATGGCCGTCGGCGACCGCCATTACGGCCGGATCCGCGCCACTGCGACGGACTGGCTGGGGCGGGTGGAGATTGCCGAGGACCGTATCGACGACCAGCCGCGCGCTTTTTCCGGCGGCATGCGTCAACGTCTGCAGATCGCCCGCAATCTCGTCACCAATCCGCGGCTTGTCTTCATGGACGAGCCGACCGGTGGTCTTGACGTGTCGGTGCAGGCAAGGCTGCTCGATCTGTTACGTGGCCTCGTCAATGATCTCGGTCTCGCGGCGATCGTCGTCACCCACGACCTTGCCGTGGCGCGGCTGCTGTCCCACCGGATGATGGTGATGAAGGACGGCCATATCGTCGAGACCGGCCTGACAGACCGGGTGCTGGACGATCCGCAAGCGCCGTACACGCAGCTTCTCGTTTCATCCATCCTGCAGGTTTAGGAGCAGATCATGCCGACACCTCTCGTTGTTTCCGATGTCGCCAAGAGCTTCACCATGCATCTGCGCGACGGTATCCGTCTCCCGGTCGTCGCAAATGTTTCCTTTTCCATCAAGGCGGGCGAATGCGCTGTGCTTGGCGGCCCGTCAGGCGCGGGCAAGAGCTCGATTCTGAAAATGGTCTATGGCAACTATGCGGTGGATGCCGGCCAGATCATCGTCCCGTATCGTGACCGGCTGGTGGACGTTGCGGCGGCTGACCCGCGCACGATGCTCGGCATTCGCCGCGACATGATCGGTTACGTCAGCCAATTCCTGCGCACCGTCCCGCGCGTCTCTGCACTCGACGTTGTCGCCGAACCGCTTGTCGCGCGCGGCGTCGACCGCGCCGAAGCGCGGGGCAGGGCTGCAGCACTGCTTGCCGGTCTCAATCTGCCAGAGCGTTTATGGTCTCTGCCTCCAGCGACGTTTTCGGGCGGCGAGCAGCAACGCGTCAACATAGCGCGTGGCTTCATCACCGACCATCCGATCCTGCTCCTCGACGAGCCGACGGCATCGCTCGATGCGAAGAACCGCAGTGTCGTCGTGGCAATGATCAAGGAGAAAAAGGCCGCCGGCGTCGCCATGCTCGGCATTTTCCATGATGAGGACGTGCGTCAATCAGTGGCCGACCGCATCATCGACGTGACCGGATTTGCCGCTTCCGGCGAGGCCGCAGCATGACGCGGCTTTCCGAAACACCCCTTATCCACGAAACCGCGTCGGTCCACGGCTGCGAGCTTGGCCGCTATACGGAAATAGCCGAGCGCTGCCGCATCAGCGAAACGGCCCTTGGCGACTATTCCTACATCATGCAGGACGGCTCCGCCTGGTCCGCGACGATCGGCAAGTTTGCCAATATCGCGGCAAGCGTGCGGATCAATGCGCCCAATCATCCCACATGGAGGCCAACGCTGCATCACTTCACCTATCGGTCGGGCGACTATTGGGACGATGCCGGCGTCGATGAGGAATTCTTTGACTGGCGCCGGGTCAACCGGGTCACGATCGGCCATGACGTGTGGATAGGCCACGGCGCAACCATTTTGCCCGGTGTCACCGTCGGCGATGGCGCCGTAATCGGGGCAGGAGCAGTCGTCTCCAAGAACGTCGATCCCTATACCATTGTCGGCGGTGTTCCCGCGCGCAAAATCCGCGACCGCTTTGACGGGCGCATAGCGGAGCAGCTGCAAATCCTCGCCTGGTGGAATTGGGATCACGCAAAGTTGCGCAGCGCGCTCGACGATTTCAGGACGCTTGAGATTGAGGCATTTCTCGAGAAGCACGCGGGTTAAACGCGGGGCTGATCGCCCCAGGGCGATCTACACACAGTTGTCACTCAACTGAAACAAAATCGCCATCGCAGCTTCACATCCATGTCCTACCACAGAGCAACGCCCAAAAGGGACCTGCTAATGTTGAAGATTGAAAACGTGACGCGGCGTTTTGGCAAGTTTGTTGCCATCGACGATGTCAGTCTGGAAATTCCGCAAGGTCAGATGGTTGGTGTCATCGGCCGGTCCGGCGCTGGAAAGTCGACCCTCCTGCGCATGATCAACAGGCTGGTTGATCCGTCGGAAGGCTCGATCCTCTTCGAAGGAACCGATGTCGCGCAGCTGCGTGGTGCACAGTTACGCAACTGGCAGCGCGACTGCGCGATGATCTTCCAGCAGTTCAACCTCGTGCCACGCCTTGACGTTCTGACCAATGTGCTGCTCGGCCGCCTCAATCACCGTTCGACCATCAAAAGCCTGCTTGGCATTTTTTCACGCGAAGAGCGCGCCATGGCCATCGCCGCGCTGGAGCGGCTGGATATCACCAAGACCGCGTTGCAGCGGGCCGGAACACTATCCGGCGGACAGCAGCAGCGTGTCGCCATCGCCCGCGCGCTCATGCAAAACCCCAAGGTCATTCTTGCCGATGAACCGATTGCATCGCTCGATCCGCGCAATGCGCAGGTCGTTATGGAATCGCTTCGCGACATCAATGAAAAGGAAGGCCTGACGGTCATCACCAACCTTCATACGCTCGACACCGCGCGGCATTTTTGTCAGCGCATCATTGGCATGCAGGGTGGCAAGGTTGTCTTCGACGGCGGGCCGGACGACCTGACTGAACTTGCTGCACGGCGTATCTATGGCGCTGACGGCATGAAGGACGCGTTTTCGGAAGCCATTACATCGACCAGCATCAGCCGCGGCTCACCCAAGCCGATACCGGAGCTGGAGGCCATTCTGGCCGCGCGCTGAGCGCCAAGAGATCGGCTCGCCCACGTACGGGCTCAAATGAAACTGATCACAAACTCATTTTGGACGTTTGACAGGAGAGAACCATGTTCAAGAAAGCCCTTCTCGGTGCAATCGCAATCGGTGCCATGCTGGCCGGTTCGATGGCGCGCGCTGAAAACCTCGAAACTTTCCGCGTTGGCATTATTGGCGGCGAGAACGAAGCCGATCGTCTGCGCAATTATCAGTGCATTGTCGATCAGCTTCCCAAAGTCCTTGGCGTCAAGAACGTCAAGCTCTTCCCGGCGACCGACTATGACGGCGTCATTCAGGGCCTGCTCGGTGGTACCCTCGATTATGCGGAACTTGGCGCCTCGGGCTTTGCCAAGATTTATCTGACCAACCCCAAGGCGGTCGAGCCGATCCTGACAACCGTACAGACCGATGGTGCGACCGGCTACTATTCGATCATGGTTGCGCGCAAGGATAGCGGCATCAAGACGCTCGCTGACATGAAGGGCAAGAAGCTCGGCTTCGCCGATCCCGACTCCACTTCAGGCTACCTCATTCCCGTCACCTCCCTGCCGAAGGACACCAAGTCCTCGGTCAAGGATTACTTTGGTGAGACAGGCTTCGGCGGCGGCCACGAGAACCTCGTTCTCGCGGTCAAGGACGGCAAGTTCGATGCCGGCACGACATTCGGCTCGGGCGTCGGAAAATTTGAAGAAGGCTACACTTCAGGCAATCTGCGCAAGATGGTCGACAAAGGTCTCATCGACATGAAGGACTTTGTCGAACTGTGGAAGTCGCCGCTCATTCCAAATGGCCCGATCGTTATTCGCACCTCGCTCGACAGCGACATGAAGACCAAGTTCAAGGACTATATGATGAACTTGCCGAAGAGCGACCCTGCCTGCTTTGCAGCAACCATGGGCGGTGATTTCAAGGGCTATACGGAAGTGAACACCGAGTTCTATCAGCCGATCATCGATGCCCGTAAGGCGCAGATCGGCGGATAATCCGCTATCCCAAGATCACGGCCAGGTCCTCAGGATCTGGCCGTGAATTTTTGTGCGCTCGAAGGATTGATTGATGAGCCAGGCCATTTCAGCCGAACTTTCGCCCGATGGCATCCAGATCGAACGCCATTGGCAGGAGCTCGCGACTCGCCGCCGCGCCTATTCCTGGCTAATCGGGATCTGCCTTCTCGTAACTGTCGCTGGTTCGCTGTGGTTCGCCAATGAGTCGAATGCCGGTAAATTTTTCGACCGGCTGCCGCATTTCTTCGATTTTGCCGGTGATCTTGTGCCGCGCGATGGTTGGGAAGTCTGGCGCGCGCTGTTCGATCTGCCTTCACCCTATTTCGACGGAAGCCTGAAATATGACTACCCCGAAGGCCGCGTCTATCTGTTTGGCGGGTTCTATTTCCCCGAATATTTCTACAAGATGCTGGAAACGCTGAACATCGCGATCCTCTCAACCCTCGTCGGGTTTATCTTCGGGTTCTTCTTCTGCTTCCTTGCCGCCAAGAACCTCGTCAGGAACGGGCTCGTCCGCGGCATCGTGCGCCGCTTCATGGAAATTCTGCGCGCCTTTCCCGAGATCGTCATCGCCGGCTTCTTCGCGGCAATCCTGTCGCTCGGGCCTATTCCCGCGATGTTCGCGGTTGGTATTCATACCATTGGCGCCCTCGGCAAGCTGTTCTTCGAAGTGGTCGAAAATGCCGACATGAAGGCGGATGAAGGCTTGCGCGCTGCCGGCGCCAACTGGTTCGAACGAGTGGGTTTCGGCATCGTTCCGCAGGTCATGCCGAATTTCATGTCCTATGCCTTGCTGCGCCTCGAGATCAACGTGCGCGCTTCCACAATCATCGGTGCGGTGGGCGGCGGCGGTATCGGCGAAGAGCTGCGCCTGTCCATTGGTCGTGGCCACCAGGCGAAGACACTCGCCATCGTGCTGCTGCTGCTGGTGACCATCATTGCCGTCGATCAGTTTTCCGCCTGGCTGCGCCGCCGTCTCGTCGGCAATCAGGCATTCGCCTTCGGGGGCAAGCAATCATGAATGCGCTGTCGTCCACCGCAATCGCCGATTTTGAAACGCGCTATCCCGAGGTGTTCAATCCACCGCTGTGGAAGCGCTTCATGCCGCTTTTCATCGCTGCCGGCATCGTTCTCTACGTCGCCTATTGCTGGTGGTTCTTTTCCATAGGCACCGTCATTGCCGGCGGCCAGTGGCAGCGCGCCGAACTCTATGCACGTGACTGGATATCCTACGCCGTCAAGGCGACCGTGAAGATGACGCCTGAAGCGACGACCGTGTCGTATCCGCGGTTCTCAGAACTCGGCGACAACCCCAATCCGGATTGGATCGTGAAGGCAGACAACAACATCACGGTGCGGTTCGGTTCGGGCAAGGCGCTCGACATCAATGATCAGCAGGTGGTCGCGACGCGGGGCGGTGAAAGCCTGACCATCCTTATCGAGCCGGATGGGGCGAAACCGCAAGGCCCGCTGCCAAAATGGGCCGCGCTGAAAGAGGACCAGGTCACCGTCAATTTCGGATTTGCCGGGCAGGCTGACATCATCCCGCAGCGCGTCGTCATCAGCCGGCGCTTCCTGGGCTGGGCAAATTTCATCTTCGATACCGCTTCGCCATTCTGGAACAAGTCGTTGGGCGAGGTGGCATCGATGATCGTCAGCGGCGAGCGCATCAAGCCTGAAATGTCCAATGCCGCTCTCGCCTTCGACAATATCTGGTACAACGCGTCGTGGCAGCACGGCGATGTGTGGACCAAGCTCTTGCAAACCATCGTCATGGCCTTCATGGGCACGCTGCTGGCAACGCTGGTTTCGTTTCCGCTGGCCTTTGTCGCTGCGCGCAACATCATGCCGAATTTCTTCGCCAATCAGATCACCAAACGCTTCTTCGATTTTCTGCGGTCGGTCGACATGCTGATCTGGGCCTTGTTCTTTACCCGTGCTTTCGGCCCCGGGCCGCTCGCCGGCATTTCGGCCATCTTCTTCACCGATACCGGTACGCTCGGCAAGGTCTATTCCGAGACGCTAGAGAACATCGACGACAAGCAGCGCGAGGGCGTCAAATCGGTCGGCGCATCGCCAGCGAATGTGCAGCGTTACGGCGTCGTGCCGCAGGTACTGCCGGTTTTCGCCAGCCAGGCGCTTTATTTCTGGGAGTCCAATACGCGCTCGGCGACGATCATCGGTGCGGTCGGGGCAGGCGGGATAGGTTTGAAGCTGTGGGAGGCCATGCGCACCAATACGAACTGGCACAATGTCGCCTATATGGTTGTGCTCATTCTGATCGTCATCTTCATCTTCGACAACATATCCAATGCACTACGGTCGAGATTGACCGGGAAGCAGGGCTAGCCGAGAATTTGGTCCCGGACTATTCAAAGGCTTGTCATAATTGGAGCGTATCGCGAGACTGCTCCAGAGGAATCATACCGATATGCGTTATGCAATCTATTTCACGCCGCCCGCGAGTGATCCGCTTTTGAAAGTGGCGGCCAACTGGCTCGGTAGAAATGCCTTTAGTGGCCAGCCGGTGAAATCACCGCAGATCCGCGATCTCGCGCATGCGGATTTCGCCCAGCTGACGGAATCGCCACGCCGCTACGGGTTTCACGCAACGCTGAAGGCGCCGTTTCACCTCGCCCATGGTTTCGAGGAGCGCGAGCTCCTTGCAGCGCTCATGCATTTTGCCTCGTCTATCGATCCTGTCGAAATCCCAAAATTGCAAATCAGTTGCCTCGACGGGTTTTTCGCGCTCGTTCCGACCGAACCTCTGGACCGGCTCAATCAGCTGGCGAATGATGTCGTTGTTGCATTCGACCGGTTTCGCGCTCCGCCCACTGAGCACGAGATCAGGCGGCGCAATCCGGAGCAGATGAGCGTTTCGCAACAACGCAATCTCGAACAGTGGGGTTACCCCTACGTGTTTGAAGATTTTCGCTTTCATATGACGCTCACCGGGCCGGTACCTGAGCCTGACCGGCCGAAGATCGAGCACATATTGAGCGAATTTCTTGATCCGGTGCTTGAAGAACCGGTCGAGATCAACAATCTCGCTTTGTTTACCGAAGCTGAACCCGGATTTCCCTTCGAGATAAACTCGCTGCACCCCCTTGCAGGAACGAACAGAAGAAAGACTGCCTGAAATGTCCGCCGAATTGATCTTGAACAATGCGAAAATCGTCCTCGAGCATGAGGTCATCCTGGGCTCGGTCCTGATAAGAGACGGCAGGATCGCCGATATCTCTGAAGGCCTGGGCAGCGGCGGCGACGACTTCGAGGGCGACTATCTCATTCCCGGTCTGGTCGAACTGCACACCGACCATCTGGAAGGCCACTACGCGCCGCGCCCGCGCGTGCGCTGGAACCCGATTGCCGCCGTCCTCGCGCATGATGCGCAGATTGCCACCTCCGGCATCA
Source organism: Hyphomicrobiales bacterium (assembly GCA_900473175.1). GTDB lineage: Bacteria > Pseudomonadota > Alphaproteobacteria > Rhizobiales > Rhizobiaceae > Phyllobacterium. The sequence goes on from UCKM01000020.1 coordinate 59,167, forward strand.
CCACGGTGCTCGACGCCTTGCGTGTCGGCATGGACGAGGATGCGGACATGACGGCGGAGGAGATGCGCAAACTTGGCAACGCGATCGAAGACAGTGTGAACCAGGACCGACTGCGCGCCGACCATTATCTGCATCTGCGTTGTGAAGTCTCGGCGCCTGATTGCCTCGCGAGTTTCCACCATTTTGACGGCGACAGCCGCGTCAAGCTCGCCTCGTTGATGGATCACGCGCCGGGTCAGCGCCAGTTTGTCAATCTGGAAACCTATGCCTATTACTATCAGCGCAAGCTGAAGCTCAGCGACCATGACTTCAACCTGTTCTGCGAGAAGCGCATGGCGCAATCGGCTGAGAATTCAGCACCGCAGCGCAAGGCGCTTTCAGACCTTTGCCGCGAACGCGGCATCGTGCTCGCAAGCCACGATGATGCGACTGTTGCGCATGTCGAGGAAGCGATCGAGCAGGGCATCCACGTTGCCGAGTTTCCGACAACGCTTGAAGCCGCCGCCGCCTCGAAAGAGGCGGGCCTTGCGGTGCTGATGGGCGCACCGAACGTGGTGCGCGGCGGATCGCATTCGGGCAATGTCTCGGCACGCGAACTGGTAGAGCACGGTTATCTGGATATTCTGTCGTCCGATTATATTCCGTTCAGCCTGATCCAATCGGCGTTCTTCATGAGCGAAACTGTCGATGGCATTGCCCTGTCGGACGCGGTGCGCCTGGTGACCAAGAACCCGGCCGAGTCGATTGGTTTCGACGATCGCGGCGTGATCGAAGTCGGCAAACGCGCCGACCTTGTACGGGTTCGCGTCGATGAACACATTCCGGTGGTGCGCACAGTGTGGCGGGAAGGCCGCAGAGTGGTATGATGGCTGCTGCGATGATCGAACGCGCGCTCAACCCGGCGTCGGCGCCGTTGCGCAATGGCGCTTTCGTGGCTGTCGTGGGCCCGAGCGGCGCGGGGAAAGATACGATAATCGAATACGCTCGCGCCGCACTCGCCAACGAGCCTGGCTTTCATTTTGTGCGCCGCGTGGTCACGCGTCCATCGTCGGTCGACACCGAGGATCATGATACGCTGAGCGAGGATCAGTTCCTGGTGGCGAGGCGGGCAGGGGCCTTTTGCCACTATTGGGATGCCCATGGTTTGCACTATGGCCTGCCGAAATCGGTCGACGATGAGATTGAACGCGGCGGCGTCGCAATCGCCAATGTCTCCCGCGGGATTCTGCCGGCGCTTCGCACAGCCTATGCCAACCTACTTGTTGTTCACATTGTAGCTTCGCCGGAAGTGCTGGCCAAGCGGCTTGCGTCGCGCGGGCGCGAGGACGCCGACGAGATCCGCCGCCGGCTCGAACGCGCTGTACCCAATCCATGCGACCCGGCCGATGCCGTGATGATCGACAATTCCGGCGCTGTCGCCCTTGCGGGCGACGAGTTCGTCGCTGTGCTGAAGAAATCTGCGGCATTTATTGCCGTTTCAGAACAGATATAAGCGGCTGCCCGTCCAAGAAACAACAATCCGGAGGCGCACCCCCGGATTTTTATGTGCGGCTCGAAGCGCTTAGAAATTGTGCTGGAAGCGGATGATACCACCGAGGGCGTCATCATTGACGAGAGTGCCATCCGGACGACGGAAGTCCTCGAACTTGGTGTAGTTGAGTTCTGGCGTGATGGTAAAGCCGGGAACAAGTTCATAGGCCACGTTGAGGGCAAAGGCATAAGTGCCTTCGGATTCGTAAGCGCCCTGTCCATTGATCGTTGCCTTGTCGGAAACCTTGGCGGCGAACCCGGCCCAGGCTGCCCAATCGCCCTGCCAGGGCGTCAGGAAGTTCCTCTGTATGCGCGTGTCATCATAGCCTGACTGGTAAGCGCCCATGGCCCAGACCTTTACCGCATCGGTGATGTTCACGTCCAAGCGGGCCTTGGCGGCAAATGCTTCAACATTCGAATCGTAACCGAATATGCTGGAAATCGTACCCCAGGCCTGTTCATATTTCGCGCCAGCCATGACGTGCGGCGTGTAGCTGTCGATCACATAGTCCGGATAGTCGTCGTGCACCGAACCCTGCTCGGCGGCGACGATGGCGGAAAAGCCATTGCCGCCGGTGAAGGTGTAGCTGATCTGGTTGCTTTGCCAGCTGTTGTAGTTGATCACGTCATCGTTGATGATATCACCCGCATAGCCATTCCAGGCGCCGAAGATTTCATCGGCAACGCCGACCTGGAAACCGCCGAGCTGAATGAAGGCTTGAGGAATGCTCGCGCCTTCGTCTGAGCCATCCTGATAGTCGAAGCGACTTTGAATATAGGAGCGCAATGTGCCGAGCTCTGTTTCAGAGCGGGCATCGAAGCGGATTTCCGCGCGGGTATGCTTGACCCAGGTGCCAAGCTCGCCGCCATTGTAAACATCATCGCCGCCCTGGGCGTCGTAGCGCACATAGCCGTTGATGTTGAGGCACGTTTCTGTTCCTGGGATATAAAAGAAGCCTTTGCCGTAGGCGTCGCAAACACGAACATATTCAACGGGCTCTGGCTCTGCCACGACGACCGCATCGGCGGCGCGCGCACCAGAAACTGCAGCCAGCGCCGCAGCAGAACCCAGGAGTAGGGACTTGATATTCATTTCGGATCTCCGATTGATTCAATGTACATAAGCTCGTGTCCCCGCACGACGCTTAGGCCTGTTCAATCGCTCGCGCAAAACGGTTCTGATCGCGAAATGTGGTTCCGAAATCGGTGTTGCGGTTTTATCACGTAAAGACTATCTGGCGTTGAATGTTTGGCCTTTGACTGCAACGCCAGATGGATTTTTGGTTGTGTAAGCCATTGAGTTATCGATATAAATTGCCCGACCAAGATGCCCAGAAGGAGAAGAATTGTGCTGCCGATCACCAGTTCGCCTGGGGCGCTGGCGTTGCGGCTCGTTCCTCGCGGCCGCGAAAAAACCCGTAAGATGGAACCACGCGTCAACCGCACCGCTTGCCAGCGCCACACGCAGTAAATCTCCAAGTTGTACCCTGGATGAATCGGACAAAAGTATAATTGTGCTAATGGTGTTTCTGTGTAATTAATTTTCATGCGGTGCAGTTTTTGGGCCGGAATACGGTACTCAATGTAAATTATTTTCATTCAATCGATTGGTTGCACTGCCCGATTTGAGAGGGGAAATTCATGAGGAAGAATATTTTAGTGTTTTTACTTTCGCTGATCCCGGCAGTCCCTTTACCTGCCACAGCAGTGACGCTGTTTTCGCAAGCGGTTCCTGAATCTGCCCCAGCGGCCACGGCATCTTCACCAGCGGTCCCTTTATCCGCCACAACGTTCACGTCATCTTCGACAGAGGTCCCTTTATCTGCCCCAGCGGCCACGGCATCTTCGCCAGCGGTCCCTTTATCTGCCACAACGTTCACGGCATCTTCGATAGCGGTCCCTTCTGCGCCACTTCCGCCTCTTCCACGCTTTGCCACTCCTTCCATGGGGTGGAATGCCTGGAACACGTTTCAATGCAACGTGAATGAGGACCTTATAAAGGGTGCCGCTGACGCTATCGCTTCCAATGGCATGAAGGACGCGGGTTACAGCTATGTAGTGATGGACGATTGCTGGACGCAAGGCTACTACGAAGACGGCAAGGCTGACGACGGGACCAGAAAATATCGCGACGAGAATGGTAGGCTTATCGTTAATACCAAACGATTCCCGAATGGGATCAAACCAATTGCGGATTATGTTCACAGCAAGGGCTTGAAGTTTGGCATCTACTCTTCGCCAAGCAATTGGACTTGTGCTGCTTATCCTGGAAGTCTTGGCCATGAAGAAATAGACGCCCAAACCTTCGTCGAGTGGGGTGCTGACTATCTCAAATACGATCTTTGCGGTGGTCAGCAGCAAAGTTTTGCGAAGATGAGGGCCGCCTTAGATAAGTTTTCTCCCAACAAGTACATCTATCTTGCAGGCAATCCTCAGCTGCGGCCATCGTCCGTGACGGACCCTTACCTGAATATATTGGATTCGGCCACCTTCGCCTTTGACGTAGCTCCAAACTGGGCTTCGATCACCTCCCATATCGACCAGATTGCACCTTTTGCCGGCTATAGCGTGCCTGGCTACACCAATTATGCCGACATGCTCGAAGTCGGCGTGGGTACTCAATTGACCGCGGACCAACAAAGGGCGCATTTTGGCATGTGGGCCATGTTGGCAGGTCCGTTGACAGCTGGGAATGACATTCGGTCCCAAAGCAAAGACACGCTTAAAATATTGACTAATAAGGATATTATCGCAATTGATCAGGACAAATTGCAATTGCAGGCAATGATGCTTGCAGGTTATTCGGAACAAAACAGCAAAATCACGGTATGGCAGCGCCCACTTGCTGAAAGCGGCGTACGGGCAGTCCTGGTATTGAATCGCGGCAGTGCGGCAGCAACTGTCCCGCTGAAGTTTGCCGATTTCGGACTTTCGGGTTCCGTACACGTGAACAGTCTGTGGGATAGCGTCGATCTCGGCGCGAAAACCGATAAGATAGATGTCAACGTCCCCGCAACGGGATCGGTTGTGCTCAGGTTGAGGGGAGAGGAGGCCAAGCTTGCAGGCACAGTTGACCTTACCAGCCAGCCATGGATCTATGCTGCCGAAACTGCCAAGCAGAAAGATTGTACTGGTCAGGACATTTATTATTGCTGGAAAAGCGATCCACAACAGGCAAGGAGCGGTCTGCTGCCACGGATCGTTGTCAAGAATACCCAGATTGTTGCGGTCGATTCTAAGCAGGTGAAGTCGAGCAGCACCGCCTCCAGTCTTCAGATCGGCACGGAGATCTTCGACCACGGTTTCATCGGCAGTACCTATAGCCAGATTGTCTATCGCCCCAACGGCCGATGCACCAGGTTCAAAGGGCTTACAGGTGTCGACAATCAATCGGTCGCGGTCGGCGCCGGAACCGTGAAGCTTGAAGTGTGGGATGACAGCAAGCCGCTATATTCAACCTTTGACATGAAAAAAGGGGACAAGGCGACGCCGTTCGATATTGATGTAACCGGTGTTCAAACGCTGAGAATTATTCTTAGAGGCTCGGAGAGTGGTCTTTCTGCCGACATTGCTTCTCCGGTTTTGGAATGCACAAGCGGCGCGTAGGCTACCGCGGCAAATCAAGGAGAGCCGCCGTCCGGCGGCATCCACTACCCTGGTAGGCGTGGAAGGCTTGAAACATCGAAGCGAGCCTGTCACGCTTAACTCCTTTCGAGGAGAACCGAAGTGCTGTTCCATGGATTGTCCGCCTTCCCGATCACGCCCGCTGACGAGCGTGGCCGTGTCAATATTGGCGAACTGGCGGGTCTCGTAGAGCGCCTCGGTACGGCAGGCGTCGATTCCGTCGGCCTTCTTGGCAGTACCGGCTCATATATGTACCTGTCGCGCGCCGAACGGCGGCGGGCGATTGAAGCAGCCGTCGATTGCCTGCGTGGCGAAACACCGCTCATCGTCGGTGTCGGAGCACTTCGCACTGACGATGCCCGGACTTTTGCGCATGATGCGCAAGCGGCAGGGGCCGACGGGCTTCTGCTTGCTCCAGTCTCCTATACACCGCTCACCGACGAAGAGGTGTTCCAGCATTTCGCCGCAGTCGCAGCAGCGACGGATCTGCCGCTTTGCATCTACAACAATCCGGGCACGACGCATTTCTCATTCAGCAACGCCCTTTTGCGACGGCTGGCCGATATTGCCCGGATCGTCGCAGTGAAATATCCGGCCTTGCCTTCACCAGACGTCAAGACGCTTCACGGGGAGCTTCAATCCACACTGCCTGAGGGTTTCGCCATTGGCTATAGCGGCGATTGGAATGCGGCGGGTGCCGTGCTTGCCGGCGGTGTCACCTGGTACAGCGTCGTCGCCGGACTGCTGCCGGAACCGGCCCTGAAGCTGATGCGGGCTGCTCAGGCGGGGGATGCTGCCGAAGTTCAGCGTATCAACGGCCATTTCGAACCGCTATGGGCACTGTTCCGCGAGTTGAGCAGCTACCGTGTCGTCTACGCAGCGGCAAACGGCATGGGTTTGTGCCGGGCGGACCCGCCGCGACCCATGCTGCCGCTTCCGGCCGGCGACCAGCAGCGCGTCATGCAGGCCATCGCGGCGCTCGATCAGGTATAGCCTTGTCGGACAGGCCGCTGGGTTAGTGGCATCGAACGGCCCGGCGTGGTAAGAGCCGCCTTGATATGCGCCAGACCCGCAGGCCTGGCAGCGTGAACACATTTGGAACTACCGATGAAAGACCAGTATCTTAACCGCGAAAAACTCTTCGCGGTTGCCCCTATGATCGACTGGACTGACCGGCATTGCCGGACGCTCCATCGCCAGTTCACGCGCCATGCGCTGCTCTACACGGAGATGGTGGTGGCGGATGCCGCTATCCATGGCAAGCGCGAACGGATACTCGGATTCTCACCGGAGGAGCAGCCGGTGGCGCTGCAGCTGGGCGGATCGGAACCGGTGAAACTGGCGGCTGCAGCACGCATCGGCGAAGCCATGGGCTACAAGGAGATCAATCTCAATGTCGGCTGTCCATCCGACCGTGTGCAGTCGGGTGCATTTGGCGCCTGCCTGATGCAGACCCCCGCCATCGTTGCGGCATGCGTTGACGCGATGAAGCAGACGGTGGCAATCCCGGTCACGGTGAAATGCCGTATCGGCGTCGATGATCAGGATACGCAGGTCGCGCTTGACGAACTCGCTGACGCGGTATTCCGCGCCGGTTCCGACGCCTTGTGGGTGCATGCGCGCAAGGCGTGGCTCAAGGGACTTTCGCCGAAGGAGAACCGCGAAATACCGCCACTCGATTATGATCGGGTCTACCGGCTGAAGCGACAAAACCCGAATCAATTCATCGGGATCAATGGCGGTATTCAGTCGCTCGATGAAGCAGTTCAACATCTGAATCATGTCGACGGCGTCATGCTCGGCCGCGCCGCCTATCAGGACCCGATGCTGCTGATGGATGTTGATTCCAGGATTTACGCAAGCGCAGTTACCCCACCATCGATCGAAACCGTTATCGATCGCATGTGCGCCTATGCGGATGCCCACATTGCGGGCGGCGGACGCCTGTCGCACGTCACCCGCCACATGGTCGGCATGTTCCATGGGGCTGCTGGCGCGCGCCGCTGGCGGCAGATTCTTTCGACAGAAGCCAACCGGACCGACGCGCCAAGCGCGGTGATCCGGTACGCCTACGACATGGTCCGCAACGCGCCTGCAGCCGAGGCTGCGTAAGGGGGCTCGAGCTTCCCTAGTCGGAAAGCATCAACCGGTCGCCGCGCACCGAAAAGCCGCTCAACGTGTTCAAAAAGTTCATGCCGAGCAGACTGCCGGCCATGCGGCCGTCCTGTGTGACCATGGCGCGGATATTGCGCCGCTCGATTGCACCGATCTTGAGGCTGTCCAACGTGACGTTCGCCGCTTTCGCGATGCCATTGGCCGTGATGATCGGCGTTCCATAGGAAAGCTTGTCGGGGTCGAGCCCGGCGCGGCGTGCGTCATCCGCCGAAAGGACGATCGACGATGCGCCGGTGTCGACAATGAACGGGACTGTCGCACCATTGACGTCGCCCCGGACCTCGAAATGACCATTTTCGGCCTTGGCCAGAGTCACGGTCACCACGCCGTCGCCGTCGCGGTTGGAAATCGGACTGCCGGGGATGAGGCCTGCCGTAATGCGGTGTCCGACATCCTGCAACTCGTAGCGGTATTGGTAGCCTGCGACGAGCGCCAGAATGATGATGACCCAGATGGCAATGCTGCGCAGAAAATGGCCCAGCGGGATACCGGAGCCGAGGAGGGCGGAGGCAAGAACGATACCCCAGATGCCCATATAGGCGAAACGGGCAAAGTCATCATTCTGCAGGCCGAGTGTGGCTCCGCTGTCATTATTGGCCATCAGCAGCAACAGGGTCGCACCAATCAGGGCTATGATGATCCAGAGCAGGCGGCTCATGTCGATCAGGCCTCCTGTTCTTTCTCGCGCGCCATCCGGGTTCGCCTTGTTTCGCGCCGCGGACGGCGTTCGACTGTCTCGAGCCGTGCAGCAAGATCGTTCATGATGCTCCGCCGGTTGTCCGGCGACATGATCGTCCAGGCACCGATTTCCTCGCGCGTGCGCCCGCAACCGAAGCAATAGCCGGTCTTCATGTCGATGGCGCAGACGAGGATGCAGGGTGACTCGATGATGCTCATGCTAAAGACTTGGTACGATCAAAGCGCGATGACAAGCCCGAGCAGGAGCGAAATTGTCGCTATTTGCTGCATGGCGCCAAGTGTATCGCCGGTTTGCCCGCCAATCTTGTCGCGGCAGAGTGCCACGAACGCGTAGTGGGCAAATGCCGTCAGTCCCGCGGCCAAGACGATGGCCCACAAGCCGCCGGCCAATCCATAACCGATCGCCAGCAGAATTGCCCCGAGCACCAGCGCAAAGTTCGAGCCATCTTCGTCCGGAATGCCAGCCTTGTCAGAAACGCCCCCGGCGCGCGCGGAAGGCAGGCTTTGCCAGAACCTGGCCAGAGCAGCCCGGCTAGCGGCCTCCGTCGCGATCACGACGAGAACAGCCTGCATGGGCGAAACTGCGTCGAGCATCGTGGCCAGCAGTGTCGTCCGCAGCAAGACAGAGATGATGAGGGCGAGGGTGCCATAGGAGCCGATTGACGAATCCTTCATGATTTCGAGGCGTCGCTCCTTGGATGAGCCGCCATAAAAGCCATCGGCGACATCCGCCAGTCCATCTTCGTGCAATGCTCCCGTCGTCACGATCGTCGTGATCACCACCAATATTGCGGTGATGATATCCGGCAGATGCAGTGCGGCGGCGACCAAAAGTGCAAGCGATGCAGGCAACGCGATGATCATCCCCGCCAGTGGAAAGGCGCGGACGTTCTCGCTGAGCGTGCCATCATGGCCATCGAACCAGCGCGTCGAAACGGGCAGGCGCGACAGGAAAGCCAGCGCGCGCATCGTCTCCTTGACCAAATCCATGCTCTTGCCCCCGAATTCAAGGGTCGCGACACTGTGTGACGTGTGTTGACCTTTGCGTTTTCTGTTTCAGCGCTTATAGGACGGGGGTTCCTAATTTGCCATGAAGACTTGATTGCAAGGGATATCATGACCACTGGCCTGCCGTTTGACGATTTCCGCACGCTCATCGAGACGTTGCCCGGACCTGATGAAGCCGCCGTGGCGGCCGTGCGCAAGCGCGACGCGACACTGACGAAACCGCCTGGCGCACTCGGCCGCATGGAGGAGATCGTCGAATGGCTCGCGGCCTGGACGGGGCGCTCGCGCCCGCAGATCACGCGCCCGCTGGTTGCGGTCTTTGCCGGCAATCACGGCGTCACGGCCAAGGGCGTCTCGCCTTATCCATCCTCCGTCACGGCCCAGATGGTGGAGAATTTCGCCGCGGGCGGCGCTGCAATCAACCAGATCTGCATCGCCAATGATCTTGGCCTCAAGGTCTTCGATCTCGCCCTTGAATATCCGACCGCCGATATCACCGAAGACGCGGCGATGGACGAAAAGACCTGCGCCGCCACGATGGCGTTTGGCATGGAATCCATAGCGGGCGGCACGGATCTTCTGTGCATCGGCGAGATGGGCATCGGCAATACAACGATCGCGGCCGCGATTTTCCACGGCCTTTATGGCGGTAGCGCCGAAGATTGGGTTGGACCCGGAACCGGTGCCAACGCCGAAGGCTTGAAGCGCAAGGCAGATGCGGTGCGTACGGCGGTCGCGCTTCACTCGGCGCATCTCAAGGATCCGCTGGAGGTGCTGCGGCGTCTTGGCGGCCGCGAGATCGCAGCCATGGCGGGTGCCATTCTTGCGACCCGCGCGGAGAAAATCCCCGTTATCGTCGATGGCTATGTGGCGACTGCTGCCGCCGCGATCCTGCATCGTGCCAATCCTGCGGCAATCGATCATTGCCTGTTCGGACACGTTTCAGCGGAGCCTGGCCATCGCAAGGTCTTGGAATTTCTGGGCAAGAAGCCGCTTCTCGATCTTGGCATGCGGCTCGGTGAAGGAACGGGCGCGGCGCTGGCGGCGGGCATCGTCAAGGCTGCCGCGCTTTGTCATAGTGGCATGGCGACGTTCGATCAGGCTGGCGTCAGCAATCGCGATTGAAGTGAGGCCCGCGCAAGCGGGCCTAGGCAGCTTTTTGACGCGCCGATCTTTTGTGAACAATTCCAGTCTGTTGAATAACCCGGCTCCGGGGAAACGTCGCAAGCGCCTCGGTTCCTTCACGCAACTTGGAGAACAGATGGAACTGTCCGTCGTGGATGTGGACCAACGCCTGAACGATGGGGAGGCCAAGCCCCGTTCCTTGTTCCGCATTCTTGATGGCGATCGAGCCTTGCCCGAAAGCCGATAGCACCACCGGAATTTCCTCGGGCGGTATGCCAGGGCCGTTATCGCGGACCGAGATGTATTGCCCGCCACCCACCGTCCAGCCAACCTTGATATAGATCTTGCCGCTGTTCGGGGTGAACTTGATCGCATTTGCCATGAGATTAAGAACGATCTGGCGTATCGAGCGTTCGTCCGCCTCGATGCGCAACATGCCCGGCTCGAACTGGGGGACGAGACTGATGTTCTTGTTGCGCGCCTTGAGTTTCATCATGTGAATGCACGCGTCGGCGACATCCGTCAGCAGCAGCGGCTCCTCATTGATCGTGTACCGGCCTGCTTCGATACGGCTCAGATCAAGTATCTCATTGATCAGATTGAGCAAGTGCTCGCCCGAAGCATGGATGTCACTTGCATATTCGCGGTAGGTGCCGTTCTGCATGGGGCCGAGCACTTCCTTGGCCATCACCTCGGAGAACCCAAGGATGGCATTGAGCGGCGTGCGCAGCTCGTGGCTCATCGAAGCGAGAAAGCGCGATTTGGCGAGATTGGCTTCCTCGGCCCGGCGCCGACCTTCGTCAGACATGGCATTTGCCGTTTCGAGTTCGGCGATCAGCGCATCTTTTTCCGACTGGAGCGCGAGGGTAACGGCAACAGCCTGGTTGAGCCGCGTCGCGACCAGATAGAAAAAGGCAAGTCCGGCAAAGAGCATGATGACCATGATCCCCGCTAGCGGATTACCCAATTGCTTGGATGCAAGCAGTGTATAGGTGATAACCGGCAAGGTGAAAGCGGCGAGGATCGCGGCGCGCAGGGCAGATGAAACAATGGCGGTGATCGCCATCGCCAGAATTAGAACCACGGCCTTGATTACCGGAAAGAAGCTTATGCCGCAGGTATCGCAATCGAGATAGGCGAAGTAGGCCCAGCCTATGCTGGTCAGCAAATGCCCGCTGAGATAGATCACCTGCCATTGCCGCACGAGCTCGTTGGCTATACCTTTCCTGGCGAGGTGGCGTGCCAGCAATCCGAGGATTGCATAGAGGCCGATCGTGAAGGCAGCCCACAGCGCAATGCTCTTACCAAAGCCCGCAAACACGCCGATCGCGGCGATCATTGCGATCAGGAGCGGTATCGTTGCCGAATTGACGATCAGCGCCCGTGTATGCATGAACAGCAATTCGCGCTCGAAATGATTATTGCCCGCGCGTTCCATCAACTGGTCACGCGCGCCGCGCATGACGTCGGACAGGTCCTTATTGCGCGGCGATTTGCGCCGATCAACGATGTTCTTGTCGGTGGTGGTTGCGTCGAGCGATGCCATGCGCCTCGTTCCAGATGGCCTATATCTGCACTTGTGGCAGCATTGCATCGCAAGCCTATTCATAAATGATTAATGGAGGATCAAATCGAATGCGCAGATTCGATTCGAATTGATTCTGGAGGTCGTTCACGCCATGAAGCGTATTTCCAGGGCGGGTTTCCCGTGACCGGCTATCGACGCAGGTGGCGGCACCAAGCTGCAGCGCCGCGCCCTTTCGCGCGCAAAGTGCTGGATTTCATCCTGATGCTCCTGCTTCTTGGCTTGATCGCGCTTCTGGCGGCGAAGCTCAACGGGCGGGCGCCGGTAGAGGCTCTGACCGGCAAGGCCTATGTCATAGACGGTGACACGATTTCGATTGCAGGCAACCTTATCCGGCTAAAGGGCATCGATGCTCCCGAACTTGCGCAAAGTTGCGGTAGTGGTGCGGGGCCGAGCGCTTGCGGTCAGCTATCACGCCAGGCGCTCGTAAGGCTCGTGGGTGGACGCGAGGTGCGCTGCGACGCGTACGGGCGCGACAAGTACAACCGGAGCCTTGCCACCTGCTATGCGGGCGAGATCAATCTCAATCGCGCGATGATCGAGGCTGGACAAGCGGTGGCCTATGGCGATTATCATGATGCAGAGGCGCAGGCCCGCGGTGCGAGGATAGGACTGTGGTCAAGTTCGTTCGAGACACCACAGGACTGGCGCAAGGATCACGCGGCGTTGCCCGAGGAGGAACGACAGCACGAGCGAGGTCGCGGCGCTGATCTGTTCGGTCAGTTTCTTGATTGGCTCAAGCGTTTGCTGGGAGGATGAAAGTGAAATTATATGACGGAGGCCGCGCACCCAATCCGCGACGCATGCGGATTTTTTTGGCCGAGAAGGGGATTGAAGTCCCTTTGATACCGGTGGATATGGCCGCCATGCAGCATAAATCGGCAGAAATCACCGCGCTCAATCCGTTTCAGCGGTTGCCGATACTGGAGCTTGACGACGGAACCGTCCTTACCGAATCCGTGGCGATCTCGCGCTATTTCGAAGAGCTTCATCCGGAGCCGCCATTGTTTGGCCGTGGAGCACTGGGCAAAGCCCAGGTCGAGATGTGGAACCGACGCGTCGAGCTCTATCTCATGGCAGCCATTACCGCAGCGTTCCGCCACACGCACCCGGCAATGGTCGAATGGGAGATACCGCAGGTTCCCGCATGGGGCGAGGCGAACCGGCCAAAGGCTTTGAACTACATGAAAATCATCGATGATCAACTCGCGACGCATGAGTTCGTTGCCGGAGACGAATTCTCGATCGCCGATATCACACTGCTTGTGGCGCTGGATTTCCTGAAGCCTGCGAGAATCGTAATACCGGACGAACTCAACCATCTGCGGCGCTGGCACGCGGCCGTTTCGAGCCGGCCAAGCGCCAAGGCCTGACGGGTGACGACCCTGCAGACGCCACTCACGGCGCTTTTCTTCGAGATCAAGGCCTGCCGGATTTGCCGTGATACACCGCGTTACGGTCCGCCTTTGCCGAACGAACCCAATCCGGTCTGCGTCGTTTCATCCACGGCGCGGATCGTTATTTGCGGCCAGGCGCCCGGCATTCGCGTCCACAATACCGGTCTGCCGTTCAACGATCCGTCCGGGGACCGACTGCGCGACTGGCTCGGCGTTGACCGGGAAACGTTCTACGATTCAGGCAAGTTTGCGATCGTGCCAATGGGCTTTTGTTTCCCCGGTTACGACGCCCATGGCGGCGACCTGCCGCCGCGGCGGGAATGCCGTGAGACCTGGCATGACCGCATATTCAGCTCCATGTCGCAGATCGAGCTGATCCTTACGATCGGCCAGTATGCGCAGGCTTACCATCTTGGCCGCAGACGGCGCGCCAGCATGACTGATACGGTTCTCAACTGGCGCGATTATTTTGTGGTGGAAACGGGCCCCGCCATTCTGCCCCTGCCGCACCCTTCGTGGAGAAACAACGTCTGGTTGAAGAAAAATCCATGGTTCGCGGAGAACGTTCTTCCCGTGTTGCGACAGAAGGTCAGGATTCTAATTTCTTAGAGGAAGAAACGAAATTTTTTTGAGATTCGCAAAGATTGGAATAAATTTCTTGTACGCTCGATGATTATCAGACCATAAAGTATGTCATTCCAAGGCATGACCAAAAATCGAAAGGTTCGTGCGCAAATTCAAGCTATTACTGCGTAGTTTGTGCGTCCTGTCGGGCACATGGAGCAGTAAGGGGAAGACCGAACATGGATAGACTCGACCGAAAGATTCTTCGCCTGTTGCAGGAGGACGCAACCCTTGCCGTGGCGGATGTCGCCAAGAAGGTCGGTCTTTCGACAACACCGTGCTGGCGCCGCATACAGAAGCTCGAGGAAGACGGTGTAATTCAGCGCCGAGTCGCCATTCTTGATCCGGTGCGCGTCAACACGCGGGTGACGGTTTTTGTTTCGATCCGGACCGGCTCTCACAGCAATGAATGGCTGAAACGTTTCTCGGAAGTCGTGCAGGACTTTCCCGAAGTGGTTGAATTCTATCGCATGAGCGGCGATGTCGATTATCTGCTGCGCGTTGTTGTGCCGGATATCGCGGCCTATGATGCGGTGTATAAACGCCTCATCACCAAGATCGATATCCGTGATGTCTCGTCTGCCTTTGCCATGGAGCAGATCAAATACACGACCGAGCTGCCGCTGGAATATATGAGCATCGAGAAGGAGCCGGCCTGATCGACCTTTTCGACAATTGCAGCCTGATGTCCGCGGCGCTCCGTTGTCGCAAACCGCACCATCGTCCGCATCAGGCTGAATTCTCATAAGGTCGCTGACCGATCAGTCGCGTCAAGGCGATTGGCCTATTTCTCCAGCCGAGCCAGCAGGGATGATGTATCCCAGCGCTTTCCGCCCATGCCCTGCACATCCTTGTAGAACTGGTCGACCAGCGCGGTTACCGGCAGCTTTGCATTGTTGCGGTCGGCTTCTGCGAGGCAAATCCCGAGATCCTTGCGCATCCAGTCCACCGCGAAGCCGAAGTCGTATTTTCCGGCATTCATGGTCTTGTGGCGGTTTTCCATCTGCCACGAGCCTGCGGCGCCCTTGGAAATCACCTCGATAACCTTCTCGATATCGAGTCCGGCCTTCTTGCCGAAATGAATGCCCTCGGCAAGCCCCTGGACAAGACCGGCAATGCAGATCTGGTTGATCATCTTGGTCAGCTGACCGGCGCCCGCTGGTCCCATCAAGCCAACCATCTTGGCAAAGGATTCGATGACCGGCTTGGCCCGGTCGAATGCATCCTCGTCGCCGCCGACCATGACGGTCAGCGCGCCATTTTCCGCGCCTGCCTGACCGCCGGAGACGGGAGCGTCGAGGAAGTGGATGCCCAGCTTGCGCGCCTCCACGTCGAGTTCGCGGGCGACTTCTGCCGAGGCTGTCGTGTTGTCGATGAAGATCGATCCCTGCTTCATCGCGTGAAAAGCACCATTCTCACCGATCGTCACCGAGCGAAGGTCATCATCATTGCCGACACAGGAGAAGACGAAGTCCTTGCCCTTGGCCGCCTCGCCAGGGGTGGGCGCATGGCTGCCCTTGAACTGCTCGGCCCATTTCCTTGCCTTTTCGCCGCTGCGATTGAAGACCGTAACGTCATGGCCGCCGCGCGATTTGAGATGACCCGCCATGGGATATCCCATGACTCCAAGACCAATAAAAGCGACTGTTGCCATTGCGTAAATTCCTCTGTCAGATAGGCCATGTTGTTGAGTATCGTTTTGGGGGGACGTTAAGACAATGCGGCGGATCATCAAAGGCCTATTGTGGATCGTCTTCTCGCTCATCCCCATTGCATTGCTTGCATGTGTGCTCGGTTACGTCTGGCTCGCCCGCTCGGTCACGCCCGCGACTGGAGAAATGTCGCTTGCGGGTCTGTCTGCTCCGGTCACGATAACGCGCGACAGAAACGCCGTGCCGCATATCAGCGGCAGTTCGGTCGAGGATGTGCTGACGGCGCTTGGGTTCGTCCACGCGCAGGAACGCCTGTGGCAGATGGAAATGAACCGCATGGCCGGCCAGGGCCGTCTGTCGGAAATTTTCGGCGACAAGACAGTCTCCACGGATACGTTCCTGCGCTCGATCGGCCTTTACGAATCGGCGCAGAACTCTGTGGAATCGCTCGACGCGCCCGATCGCAGCAAGGTCGACGCCTATGTGCGCGGAATCAATGCATTTATCGATAGTGCAGCTCCGGCTTTCGGCTCAAAATACTCGCCCGAATTCGTCATCCTCGGGCACCAGCCAGAAAAATGGAGCGCGGCTGATGTAATCGTCACGCTGAAGCTGATGTCGGTGTCGCTCGCCGCCAATATCGACGACGAGGTTCTCCGGTTGAAGTTCGCGCGCCTAGGCATGACGGACGCTGAGATAACCGATCTCGAGCCGCCGGTACCGGGCGATGCACCGCCGCCCTTGCCGGATCTGCGCCAGCTTCTCGGTTTGCCGAGCGGTACTCTAAAGGCCGGTGCCGCCGAGGCGGACGGCCGCTTTGCCGCGCTGAACGAGATCATGTCAACGGGTGCCTCGAACAATTGGGTCGTGGGCGGCGCGCGCACCGAAAGCGGAAAACCGATTCTCGCCAATGATCCGCATCTCGGACTGAGCGCCCCGGCGATATGGTATTTGGCGCATCTTCAGGTGAAGAACAGCGACGGTACATTAAAAAACCTCGTCGGGGTGACTTTGCCGGGTGCGCCGCTGGTCCTGCTCGGGCGCAATGACAGGGTGGCCTGGGGGTTCACCAATACGGGTTCGGACGTTCAGGACATTTTTGTGGAGAGGGTCAATCCTGCCAACTCGGATGAGTATCAGACACCTCGGGGTTTCCAGCCTTTTGAAAAGCGGCCCGTGACGATCAAGGTCAAGGGAGCGCAATCCGTAAGCTTCGACAGGCGCATCACGCGCCATGGTCCGGTCTTGCCCGCCGACTACCGCAGTCTCGACCATTACATGCCGGACGGTAGCGTTGCATCTTTATCCTGGACGGCTCTTGCAGGCGACGACAAGACGATTTCGGCGGGTTTCAAGCTTTGGGATTTTGCTACAGTCTCCGATTTCCAGAATGGCATGCATGATTTCATCACCCCCATGCAGTCGATTGTCATTGCCGATGTGGACGGCAATATCGGCCTGATCGCGCCGGGCAGGGTGCCGGTTCGTGATCCCGCCAATCAGATCATGGGCCGTGCTCCGTCGCCTGGCTGGGACGCCACCTATGACTGGAAGGGCTTCATACCTTATGATGAATTGCCGCGCGTCTACAATCCCGCCGACAATGTGCTTGCCACAGCAAACACCAAGATTGTCGGTGCAGATTACCCGCATTTCCTCACCTTCGACTGGGATGAGCCTTGGCGCTTCGAGCGGATCAAAGCATTGGTCTACGGTGCCAACCAACAGACGTTGGAGACCAGCCGCAGGGTGCAGGGCGATGCTTTCGACAACGGCTATGCAGCCTTGCTGCCAGCCATGCTCGCAGCGGTCAAAGGCCGCGGCGACGTCGATGAAGATGTCATTGCGCAGCTCAGTGCCTGGGATGTCGTCGAGGATCGCAATCGCCCAGAGCCTCTGCTCTTCAATGCCTGGCTCCGAATGGCGATTAAGCGCGTTCTGGCAGATGACCTGGGCGAGGCTTTCCCATCCTTTTGGCAGGGTCACGTCAGCGCGATGCTGCGTTGGCTCGGACCAAATCCGGCGCGCGACTGGTGCGACGACAGACGCACGCCAGAAAAGGAAAGCTGTGGCGATGTTCTCGCGCTTTCACTTCGCGACGCAATCAAGGATCTTGATATACGCCTCGGTTCAGATCGTTCGAAATGGAACTGGGGGACACTGCACTATGCTTACGGAGCGCACCGGCCATTCTCGCAGGTCAGTCCGCTCGACCGGATTTTCGATGTCACCGTTCCGGCATCAGGAGGAGCGTTCAGTCTGGACCGCGGCAAATCGCTGTTTACCGATGAAAGCAATCCATTCCGGGTGACGCATGGAACCAGCTTTCGCGGGCTCTACGATCTCGCCAACCTCGATCGCTCGACCTATATCCAGACCACCGGTCAATCGGGCAATGTCCTCTCATCGAACTACAGGGATTTCGCGGAGAGATGGGCAAATACCGAAGCGATCACCATCCCGACCGACGAGAACGTCTATCAGGATGGCTTGCTCGGCATTTGGCGCTTGAAACCGCAAAAATAGGTGACGGCTCTAGGTGAGCGGGATCATTACCGCCTTCTGGTAGGATGCGCGTTGTTTCAGGCGCGCATACCAGGCGGCAAGATGTGGATGATCCGGGCGCTCGATCGGCATTTCCAGCCAGGCATAGGTGAAACAACCGACCGGAATGTCACCGACGCCGAGCGTCTCTCCGGAAAGGTAGGGTTGCTCGGCAAGTGCGGCATCGACGATCCCGAACAGGTTGCTACAGGTTTCGATGCCTTTTTCCTTCGCATTCTGATCTTGTTTGTCCGGCGCCAGACGGACGACATTCCAGAAAACATCGCGGAAGGGGTTAGCGAGCGTCGATGTCGCCCAATCCATCCACCGCTCGGCTTTGGCCCGCGCAGCTGCATCGGCAAGGTAGAGGGTCGATTGGCCGTATTGGGCAGCGAGGTAGCGTACGATGGTGTTGCTTTCCCAAAGCACGAGATCCCTGTCTTCCAGCGTCGGCACCAGGCCATTGGGGTTCTTTGCGCGGTATTCGGGATCGGCAACTATCCCGTGCGCGCCCCCTGCAGGAATATTCTCGTAGGGAACGCCGACTTCCTCGGCGGCCCAGAGCGCTTTCTTGACGTTGGTCGAGTTTGTCCGGCCCCAGATCTTCAGCATGGTTCTCTTCTTCCAGTGGATGTTAGCGGATCAGGTGGCGCGTGATGCGCCGCTCCATCCAATCCCAGATATGGCGCAGGATTTCCACCAGAATAAGATAAATGATGGCCGCCCAGAGATAGGCCTGAAAGTCGAAGGTGCGCGAATAGGCCAGTCGCGTGTAGCCCATGAGGTCATAGACCGTTATCAGCGCGACGATTGCCGAGCCCTTGATCATCAAAATGACTTCATTGCCATAGGGGCGCAGCGCCACGATCAGTGCCTGCGGCAGGATGACCTTCCAGAAGGTGACGAACTTCGAAATGCCGAGCGATGCTGCTCCTTCCCATTGCCCGAGCGAAACGCTGCGGATCGCGCCACGCAATATTTCGGCCTGGTAGGCGGCCGTATTGAGTGCAAATGAGACGAGGGCGCAATACCAGGCTTCCCGGAAGAATACCCACAGGCCAACGGCTTCGAGCTGCGTTTTGAACGAGCCAACGCCGTAGTAGATCAGGAAGACCTGCGCGATCAGCGGCGTACCGCGGAAGAAATAGACATAGGCATAGGCGACCGATGACGCGAACCAGTTCTTGCTCATCCGGCCAAGTGCCACCGGTATTGATATCAACGCGCCCAGAATGATGGATGAGCCGACGAGGCCGATTGTCGTTTTCAGACCGCTCCAATAGGTGGGGCCATATTTCTGGATGAGTTCGGGGTTCCACGCCGTATAAAGATAGAACAACAGGCCAATGATGAGCGCAGCCCATATTCCGACAAGCACGTGACCGATGACGCGTGGTTTTGTCCATCGTTTTGGCGGCGCGGGCGGGCGCAAAGTGGTTGGTGTCCTTGCGTTGAGATAGCTCTCGGTCACCGCTTCACCCCGCTTCTAGCCGCGCGACGTTCAATTGCGTCAATGACGAAGGACGAAAGGATGGCAAGCACCAGATAAATCATGCAGGCTGTGCCGAAAAACAGGAATGCGTGCTTCGTAACGCGCGCCGCGACGCCGGTCTGACGCAATATGTCGGCGAGGCCGATGGCGGAAACGAGCGCCGTATCCTTGAGCAGGATCATCCAGAGATTGGCAAGGCCGGGCAGGGCAATGCGGATCAATTGCGGCAGGATGACCTTGCGCATCGTCTGGCCATTGGAAAGGCCGATGGCATAGCCGCCTTCATATTGGCCCTTCGGTATGGCCCGAAACGCCGACAGGAACACTTCGCTGGCATAGGAAGAAAATACCACGCCAAGGGCAAACATGCCGGCGATGAACGAATTGATCTCGATATTTCCGGTATAGCCAAGCAGCAAGGCCAGTTTCTGAATGCCGATCTGGGCCCCAAAATAGACTACGAACAAGGTGAGCAATTCGGGCAAGCCACGGAAAATCGTGGTGTACATGTTCGCCGCAAGTTTGACGGACGGTTCCGACGATTGCTTGCCGAGAGCGACGAAAAAGCCGATCACCAGCCCAACCGGCAGGGTTGCGAGGGCCAAACTCACTGTTACGAGAATACCGCTGGCAATGCTCGGGCCCCATCCGCCTTCACCAAAACCAAGTAACCCAATCGAGCCTTCCATAGGCAACTTTCTTGTTCGCGGGCTATTCCCCAAAGCTCATTATGTGAGCCGGCCCGTCATTCTTTGAACGTGTGCAGATGGCAGTTACCCGCCATCTGCATTCTTATCAAGTCAGTCCGTCCGGCTCAATCCTCGCCGCCGTAAACGTCAATCTTGAAGTACTTGTCGTTAATTTCCTTGTACTTTCCGTTCTTGCGAATGGCTGCAATGGCCGCAGTGAACTTGTCGGCAAGCGCGGTATTGCCTTTCTTTACTGTCACACCGGCGCCGGGGCCATGGATCGAAACATCAGGCTCGATCGTGCCGAGCAGCTTGCAGCATGCACCTGCATCGCTGTCGAGCCACTGGCCAAGCACGATCACGTCGTCCATCACCGCATCGATGCGGCCATTGGAGATATCGAGCTTGTACTCGTCCGCAGTCGGATACATCTTGAGCTCGGAGCCGCTATATTTCGCCTGCGCGAAGTTGGAGTGGCTGGTGGACGCCTGGACGCCGAGGGTCTTGCCCTTCAGTGCTTCCGGGGTGATGTCCTTGATGGCGGAATCCTTCGGCACGGCAATGGCTGGCGGTGTGTTGTAGTACTTCTTCGAGAAGTCGACCTTCTCAAGGCGCTCCGGCGTGATCGACATGGATGCGATGATCGCATCAAACTTGCCGGCCTGCAGTGCCGGGATCATGCCGTCCCAATCCTGCGATACCCACGTGCATTGAGCCTTCATCTCGGCGCACAGGGCATTGCCGATGTCGATGTCGAAGCCTTCAAGCTTGCCATCGGGAGTCAGGTTGTTGAAGGGCGGGTAGGCTCCTTCGGAAGCAATGGTCAACTTCAGGGCGTCCTCTGCGTGAGCTGCACCCATGGTAAAGGCCAGAGCCGCAGCGGATATCGCGAGTGCGAGACGCTTGGTGATACGCATTTATTTGAACCTCTCTTTTATGGCCCGGCTGTTCCCCTATTTTTTTGGACAGCCTTCCGGGCAAGTCGCAGTTTTTACTGCTCCCGGCGAGGATATTCCCACTAGTTTTTGCCTAAATGCAACTGGGAATCGTGCGTCGCCGAACAAATCCGAAGGGCAAAATCACACAATAATTGGGGCCCCTTTCTTTTTGTTGCGCGCGCCTTAGTTGAAACGGCATTTTCTAACCCGCCTTGCGCGAAAGTCCCATCTCCCGCTCAATCAGATCCGCCAGGCCGACGACGTCATCGAGATCAAAGACGGGAATCGGCTCGTTCGTGATAGGGTAATCGCTGGCGATGGCGATGATCGCCGGGTCGTTCGCGGCCAGACGCTCGCCGGCTCGGCCCTCAAGCCTTCTCGTCTCGATCTTCTTGTGGGGTTCGCGCTTGTAACCCTCGACCAGTACCAGATCGCAAGGGGCCAAACGGGAGATGATCGCATCCAGCGAGGGTTCGCTTTCATCGGTCAGCTCATGCATCAGCGCCCAGCGCCTGTCAGAGACGATGGCGACTTCACCTGCCCCTGCCTTGCGATGGCGGTAGGAGTCGGTCCCCTCCTTGTCGATGTCGAAATCATGGTGCGCATGTTTGACCGTCGAGACCTTCCAGCCGCGCCGGGTCAGTTCGCCGACGAGCTTGACCGTCAGGGTCGTCTTGCCCGAGTTTTTCCAGCCGGTGATACCGAATGTGCGATGCGTATCGGAAGTCATTGCGTATTGATCCATCTTTGCCGGGCGTCGACAATATCCTGTGGTGTATTGATATTGAAGAACGGATCAAATGGCGCGCCCGATTGCGGCGTAACAATGGGAAATTCCGCGATCCTGTGGGGATGACCTTCAATCCAGGCAATGACCCTGCGGTTCTTTTCCTCGCTCAGCCAATGGCGCAGGTCGGTCTTGAGCAAGACAGGCCATAGCCCGAATACTGGATGCAGCCTGTCGCCGGAGGAAGCGACGCCGATATGACCGGGCGCGTCGGCGATCGAACGGCGAAGCGTGTAAACAAGGTCATCGGGAAAGAACGGCGTGTCCGTCGCGACCGTGACGATGTGCGAGAAGGCGGCCGGCTGATTGGCCGCCCATTCCATACCGGCCAGTACCCCGGCCAGCGGACCGGCAAAACCGGAAATGTCGTCCGGGATTACCGGGACATGCAAACTCGCAAAATGTTCGGGGTTGCCGTTACTGTTAAGTGCGATGACGTCAACCTGGCGCGCCAGGCGCGCGTGGACGTGGTCAATGAGGCGTCCATCGCCGAAGGAGAGGACCGCCTTGTCCTGCCTGTCCATCCGCCGGGATTGGCCACCTGCCAGCATCACACCCGCAATACGCACGCTCACACCCCATCCGGTGACGTCGTTGCCGCCTCCGCCGTGATTCCGACGGGCTTCAGGCGGTTGACGATGCGCTCACGGTAGAGCGTATAAAGCCCGCTGCCAATGACGATGATCGATCCGATGATCATTGGAATATCGGGAAAATCGCCAAAGAACAGGAAACCGAGCAAAATCGCCCAGAGCAGGCTGGTGTAGCGGAATGGCGCGACAAACGAGATTTCTCCCTCGCGCATGGCAAGAATCAGGAAGTGGTAGGCGACGATGACACAGCAGGCCGCCAATGTAAGCAGCAGCGTGTTTGTCAGCGACATGGGTGTCCAGCCGCCAAGCGGCCCGATCAGCACGATGCCAGCCAGCGAAACGCCGACCGACGTCAAAGCCGAAATCATCAGGACAGGAATGGTTTTCGGCACTTTGCGGGTGGCGAGATCGCGCAGCGCGGCAAATATGACCGTGACGACGATCAGGAGGATATAGGGGCTTACGCCAGCGCTTCCCGGCCGCACGATGATCAACACGCCGGTAAAGCCGACAGCGATGGCAACCCAGCGCCGCCACCCCACAGGTTCGCCGAAGAACATCGCGGCTCCCATGGTGACGACCAAAGGCAGGGCCTGCAGAATTGCGGATGTCAGGGCGAGGGGTACATGTACCAATGCAATGAGGAAGCTCACCGTTCCGACCACTTCGCCTATGACCCGGATAATGGTCATCTTATGCAGCGCTTGGCGCAGCGGAATGAGCATTCCCTTGTGCCAGGCAAGCGCAAGGATCAGCACCGTGGCGATCGATCCGCGCACAAGCATGACCTGGCCCATATTCATGTGCTCAGCGACGTATTTCACGGTTGCATCGTTGAAGGTGAAGCTGGCCATGCCAATGGCCATATAAAGGCTGCCGCGCAGATTGGGAGAGAGTGCCAAGATGATCGTTTCCGAGTGAATCAGCGATTCTCCTCCGGAATCGCACAAGTTGATATATCAGCCTGTGCCAATCGGCGCATTCGGAATATTGAAGTTGTCAAAGGACGGCTCAGCCGCCGGTGACGCTCATATGACGGGACACCGCCGGGCGGTTGTGACGGCGATCGATAATGAAATCATGGCCCTTCGGCTTGCGGCCGATAGCCTCGTCAATGGCGGCATTCACGAGTTCATTGCCTTCCGACGCACGCAATGGCGCGCGCAGATCCGCCGCATCCTCCTGTCCGAGACACATATAGAGCGTGCCGGTGCAGGTCAGGCGGACACGATTGCAACTCTCGCAGAAATTGTGCGTCATCGGCGTGATGAAACCGACGCGACCACCAGTCTCCTTGACCTCTACATAACGTGCCGGACCGCCCGTCTTGTAGGCGATATCTTCCAGCGTGAATTCTTCGCTTAGCTTTGCCCGCACCAGGGACAGCGGCAGATACTGGTCGGTGCGGTCGAGATCGATTTCGCCCATCGGCATGGTTTCGATCAGCGTCAGATCCATGCCGCGTCCATGGGCCCAGCGGATCATTTCGGGAATTTCGTGATCGTTGAAGCCCTTGAGGGCAACCGCATTCAGCTTGACCTTTATGCCGGCAGCCTGGGCGGCATCGATGCCTTCCATGACGCGGCTGAAATCGCCCCAGCGGGTGATCTCGCGGAACTTGTCGGGATTGAGTGTATCGAGCGATACATTGATGCGCTTGACGCCATGGCCGGCCAGTTCGCTCGCGAATCGCGCCAGTTGCGAACCATTGGTCGTCAGCGTCAGCTCTTCGAGTGCGCCGGATAGAAGATGACGGGAAAGCTCGCCGATCAGGTGGATGATGTTCTTGCGCACGAGTGGCTCGCCGCCGGTGAGTCGCAGTTTTTTCACACCCTTGTCGATGAATGCGGTGCAGAGGCGATCGAGCTCCTCGAGGGTCAGCAGCTCTTTCTTCGGCAGGAACGTCATGTGCTCGGACATGCAGTAAGTGCAGCGGAAATCGCAACGGTCGGTCACCGAAACGCGCAGATAGCTGATCGTTCGACCGAATGGGTCGATCATCGGCGCCTGGTATGCGGGTCTGTCGAGCAATGATACGTGGTCCAAAAGCTTCCTCCTGAAGGAGAGATAAGGTGCCGGCACTTGCTTGTCCAGTCATGGTCACAAGCATGCTGTTTCAAGCAAAACTATATGTCGGCTTGCGGCCTGCCTTTTCGGCGCTTACAGAAGTTCGGCTAACGAGGATTATACACCATGACAGACGCCTGGCCGAAAGAATTGCGCGTCAGCAAGGATCGCCGGTCGCTTACGGTCAGCTTCGACAACGGCGAAACCTATACATTTGCGGCTGAGCTCCTGCGCGTAGCCTCGCCATCTGCGGAGGTGCAGGGACATTCCCCGGAACAGCGCGTTACAGTGCCCGGCAAGATCAATGTCGAGATCACCAGGATGGAACCCGTCGGCAATTATGCCGTGCGTATCATCTTCGACGACATGCACGATACCGGCCTGTTCAGTTGGGACTACCTGCTTGAACTTGGCCGCAACAAGGAAAGCCGCTGGCAGGCCTATCTCGATGAACTTGCCGAAAAGGGATTGAGCCGCGAGCCATTTGCACCACGGCATTGAGCATTCCGGACAACCTGCCTGTCCATCGTCAGTTCTGAACCAGCATGAGAATTCGGTTGAATTGATGTAATGTGTCGAAATCGGCACACAGCTGGAAATTATAGCGCGCAGAATAATCAATCGGGCGTTGGGCATTGTTAAAAGATTCTAAATAGGATGCGGTGAAACTGGCCGAACACCAAATCAGAGGCCGGCCCATGTTGACCATGGGCGAGAAAGTACCATCCGGGCGAGCATCATGAACTCCTTTTCCAAAAAACAGGCAATCTTCCTGGCTGCAATGTTGTCGGCAACCGCCGTCCCGCTGTCGCCAGCATCTGCCGCAAACAATCTTATGGAGCTGTTGTTCGGCCCCCACCGCGTCAATTCCCAGCCTGTAGCGCAACCACGAATGCTTCGGCCCAATGAGGTTGACCAGTCCGACAGGCGCGCGCCTATCAAGCGTGTGACCGTGACCGCTCCGTCGAATTACGACTATAAGCCTGACACGTTGACTCAGGTCGATTTCTCCAAGGTCGACCCCCAATTGACCGCCTCCGCCGATCATGATGCGGCTTCGCCGCCGCAGATGGAGCAGTTCGGTTTGAAGCTCGATCATCTGAAGGAAGCGCACATACAGGCAGAAAAGCAGATTGCCGACGCGATCGTTTCCTTCTACGCGACGAAACAGCGGCCGATCTGGACTGCATCCTATGATGTGAGCCCGAAAGCCAGGGAAGTCGTGGCACTTTTCGCCAAGGCCGGTGCGGAAGGCCTCGATCCTGAAGATTACGCGGTCAAGGTGCCGAGCGACGACTACGACCGCAGCAATATCCCCGCGCGTCTGAAGGAACTGGCCGAATTTGAGCTTACGATGTCGGCGCGCGCCCTGCGCTATGCGATGGACCAGGGTGAGGGGCGTATCAATCCAAATCGCCTTAGCGGCTTCCACGACTTTGCGCTCGACCGCGTCAAGCCCCGTGAAGTGATCGACCAGCTCGCTTCCGCCAACGATCCAGGTGCAGTGCTTGCAGGCTTCGCCCCGCAAAACAAATGGTACGCGGAACTAAAGCAGAGCCTGCAGGAAATCGGCGACGCCAAGGAACCGAGCGTGCGCGTGGCTCCCGGCACCAAGATCCGGCCCGGCGACGAAAACCCCGAAATCGCCAATGTCGTCGCCCTCATCAAAGCCAAGGCGCCCAAGGAGTATCTTGCCACGCACGAGGCAGTGCTTCAGGCGCATGAAAATGCCAGTGTCTATGACGAGAGCCTCGTTGCGGCGATCAAGGATTTTCAGACGCAGCAGGGGCGTAAGCCTGACGGCATCATCGGCAGCAGCACGATCAATTCGCTGCAGGCCGAATCGACGTCGTCGAAACGCGACCGGATCGCCTACTCCATGGAGCGGTTGCGCTGGCTGCCGCATGATTTCGGCAAGCGTTATGTCTTCATCAATCAGCCCGCCTTTCGCGCGCAGTATTTCGATGACAATACCGAGAAGCTGGCGATGAACATCGTCGTCGGTACGCCGACGAACCAGACCTATTTCTTCGATGATACGATCGAAACGGTGGTCTTCAATCCATCCTGGGGCGTGCCGCGTTCGATCATTCTCAACGAGATGATGCCGAAGATCCTCAACAACCCTTCCTATCTTGAGAGCAGCGGCTATGAGGTTGTGGATAAGTCGAACCGCGTGATCCCGTCAAGTTCGGTGAACTGGTCGCAGGTCGCCGCAAATGGCGGCGGCGTCGGCATTCGCCAGAAGCCGAGCCTCGACAATGCGCTCGGCGAACTCAAGATCCTGTTTCCCAACAGTCATGACATCTACATGCACGACACGCCGGCAAAATCCTATTTCAAGCGGGACATGCGGGCATTGAGCCATGGCTGTATCCGCCTGGAGCATCCGCGCGACATGGCAGCAGCGGTACTCGGTGTTCCAGTTGGCGACCTGCAGCAGTATTTCGGCAAGAACGAGCGCAGCGTCAGGGTCCCGAATCCGTTGCCGGTGTACATTTCCTATTTCACCGCGTGGCCGGATGCGACGACAGGTCAGATTCACTTTTACGCCGATGTCTACGAGCGGGACGCCTATCTTGAAAAGGCTTTCGACAAGACCCGGGCCGTACGCCAGTCAACAACCCAGGCAGCGCAGACGGCAAGGCTTTAGAGCTTTTCTGCGAGAAAGCTCTAACCGCGCGGCACGATCTCGAATGGTGGCAGGCTTTGCAGCGCAAGCTTCAGGGCCTGCGACCAGCCCTCGGATATCATCTCGTAGTAGGGATCGTGGCGTTCGATCCGTTTCTCGAATCCGAGCTTGAAGCTGTCGGATTCGTAAAATTGCAGGTCAAGCGGCAATCCAACCGACAGGTTGGATTTCAAGGTGGAATCGAAGGATACCATCAGGAGTTTGGTAGCCTCCTCGAATGTCATTCCCGGATCATAGGAACGCACAATGATCGGCTTGCCGTATTTGTGCTCGCCGATCTGGAAAAATGGCGTGTCGGGGGTGGATTCAATGAAATTGCCTTCCGGGTAAATCAGAAACAGGCGCGGGTCACCGCCCTTGATCTGACCGCCGAGAATGATCGATGCGCCAAACGAATCCGCCCGTTGTCCGCCCGAATCCACCTCTTCGATCACATGTCTTATCGTGTCTCCGATCAGCCGGGCCGTCTGGAACATCGACGGCATTTCATAGATCGACGGCGCGCGTTCTGAGGGTACCTTGGTGCGCTCGTTGAGAATGCTGATCACTGCCTGTGTGGTCGCGAGATTGCCGGCAGAAAGCAATGTGATGACGCGGTCGCCAGGCTTGGCCCACGTGTACATTTTCTTGAAAGTCGAAATATTATCGAGTCCAGCATTGGTCCTCGTGTCAGACATGAACACGAGCCCGCGGTCCAATTTGAGTCCCACGCAATAAGTCATAGTATAATCCCAGGTCCAAAACGATCAGAGCGATTACTGCTCCACATTGACCTCGACGGCAAGTGATTCGATGCCTGGTCCAACGCGTATACCGGAAATTGGCGCCGCTTCACGATAATCAAGCCCGCAGGCGACGCGCACATAGCCTTCATTGGGGCAGATATCGTTGGCGGCATCGAAACCAACCCAGCCCAGCCCGTCTATGTGGACCTCCGCCCAAGCGTGACTGGCCGTCTGTTCGATCGTGTGGTTGAGCATGAGGTAACCGGACACGTACCGGGCAGGGATGTTCAAAAGCCGTGCCACCGCGAGGAAGATGTGCGTGTGATCCTGGCAGACGCCCTTGCCGTTGATCAGCGCTTCTTCGGCTGTCGTGGTGATCGTGGTCGAACCAGGCGTATACGCGACCTTCTGGTGCAGAAGGCCCATCAGATCGTGCATGACCGCGAGTTTGTCGGATTTGACTTCAAGACTTGCGGCCAAGTCCCGGATTGCTTCGCCAGGCTTGGTAAGACTCGTCTCACGCTCATAGAGCCAAGTCGGCATGAAGTTATAGACTTTGCCGAAAACGCCGGTGCGATCTTCGGTTTCAATCTGCCCTCCCGCGCGGATGACAAGTTCCTCGATGTCGCGCTCGAGGCTGATCAGCAGCGTCCTGTTGCCATAACCGTCACGGTAGTTTGCTTCCTGTGTCGCCCCTTCCACGTTTAGCGTCCAGTCGATCACCTTCTGGCCGGGGCTACTTTGCGGATACATGCGCAAACGCAGGACCGAGTAGTGCACCGGAGCATCATAGCGATAGTGGGAATTGTGCTGAATATTCAGAAGCATGATCTTCAATCGAAGTTGTAGGCTTCAGCAATCTTGCTGCTCAAGCTGTTCGTTTGATAGATGAGGTCACTCAGAAACTCGTGGAGGCCGTTGTCAAATATGGTGCGGATTTCATTGTTTTCGAGCCGCGTCATGATGCCTTCGGCCATGTCATGACATTCGTGCCGCTTGCCGTAGTCGATTGCAAGGTATTTCAGATTGTCGACGATGTTCGAATAGCAGAAGTTGAGCGATCGCGGCATGCGGGAGTTGAGGATCAGGTAATCCGCTATATTCACCGGATTATATTCGACATCATAGACCCAGCGATACGAGCGGTGGGCTGAAACCGAGCGCAGGATCGACTCCCATTGGAAATTGTCGAGCGTTGTGCCGACATAGGAGATCGACGGCAACAGCACGTAATATTTGACGTCGAGAATTCGGGCGGTGTTGTCCCCGCGCTCGATGAATGTGCCGATGCGGGCAAAATTGTATATTTCGTTGCGTAGCATGGTCCCATGAAACGCTCCGCGAATGATTGCCGTCTCGCGCTTGATCTGATCGAGAACGCGCGGAAGATCAGTTTCAGGTACGGTCTGCGCCAGGGTCGATTTGAGGATCATCCATGTCTCGTTGACACTTTCCCAGGCTTCGCGGGTCAGCGCGGTACGCACCATCCGTGCGTTCAGGCGGGCCGTTTCCACGCAGGACATGACGCTGGATGGATTGTCGAGATCGCGCAGCAGGAAGTCGGACACGAGGCTGGCATTATACTCGTTGTATTTGTTGTCATAGCCGATCTTGACGCCCGCACTCATCAATACCGATGACCATTCCTCGGGGGCATCTGATGTCTTCGTAAGCGCCATGCGCAACCCGGCATCGATCAGGCGCGCCATGTTTTCCGCCCGCTCGATATAGCGGAACATCCAGTAGAGACCATTTGCGGTGCGGCCAAGAAGCATTTTCTAGTGTCATCCCTCGTTATTTGGTCGAACCGTCTTCAGCGGTTCTTGATCTCAATTAATCGTCTAACACCCACGTGTCCTTGGTGCCGCCGCCCTGGCTGGAATTGACGACAAGCGAGCCTTCCTTCAGCGCCACGCGGGTCAGTCCGCCCGGCGTGATGCGAATACGGTCCGAGACCAGCACGAAGGGCCGCAGGTCGACATGGCGCGGCGCCAGACCCTTCTCGGTCATGATCGGGGTTGTCGAAAGCGCCAGGGTCGGCTGGGCGATGTAATTCTTCGGATTTGCCTTCAGCTTGAGCGCAAAAGCCTCCCGCTCCTTTTTCGAGGCAGCGGGCCCGACAAGCATGCCGTAGCCGCCGGAGCCGTGCACCTCCTTGACAACCAGGTCCGCCAGATTTTCGAGGACATATTTGAGCGTGTCCGGTTCCGAGCAGCGATAGGTTGGAACATTCTCCAGGATCGCCTTGCGTCCTGTATAGAACTCGACGATTTCCGGCATGTAGGAGTAGAGGGCCTTGTCGTCGGCAATGCCCGTCCCGGGCGCATTGGCGATGGTGATATTGCCCGAACGATAGACGTCCATGATCCCGGCGACGCCAAGGGCGGAATCGCGGCGGAAGGTGAGGGGATCGAGGAACGAATCGTCGACGCGGCGGTAGAGAACATCGATGGCGCGGTTGCCTTCGGTTGTCCGCATGACGACCTTGCCGTTTTCGACCTTGAGATCGCCGCCCTCGACCAGTTCCACGCCCATCTGGTCGGCGAGGAATGCATGTTCGAAATAGGCTGAATTGTAGATGCCGGGCGTCAGCACCGCGATTGTCGGAGCGCCCTTGCATCCGGGGGGCGCCACTGCCGCGAGGGACTGACGCAGCAGCTTCGGGTAGGTTTCGACCGGACGCACCTTGATCTGCTGAAACAGTTCCGGAAACAGCTGCATCATCGTTTCGCGGTTTTCCAGCATGTAGGAAACGCCGGAGGGCGTCCGTGCATTGTCTTCGAGAACATAGAACTGATTTTCTTCAGTTCTGACGATGTCGACGCCGATGATGTGGGTGTAGACGTTGCCGGGCGGACGGAATCCCACCATTTCCGGCAGATAGGCTTCGTTATGGATAAAAAGTTCGCGCGGAATACGACCGGCACGAATGATCTCCTGACGATGATAAATATCGTCGAGAAACGCATTGAGGGCCATAACGCGCTGTTCGATGCCCTGCGAAAGACGGCGCCATTCATTGCCGGTAATGATCCGTGGAATGATATCGAAAGGGATGAGCCTTTCTGCTGCCTCCTCATCGCCATATACGGCGAAGGTGATGCCGGTCTTGCGGAAAACGTTCTCTGCGTCCAGCGTCTTCTGCGCCAATCGTTCCGGGTTCTGGGTATCCAGCCAGCATTTTAGCTGTTCATAGGGCGGGCGCACATCACCGCCGATTTTGATCATCTCATCAAATGGCTTCACTCAAAATCCCCTTCATAATGAGAGTCATTCAAGCGGGTTCAGCAAAAAAAGCAAGCACATTCCATCGTTTAAGAACGCGTGGGTGCGTTCAGCTCAAAAAATAGGCAGCCGATTAAGGTTAGAGGCAATCACCCCCGGATTTTCGGCTAATCCATGGGCGTTCAATTGCAGCCATCTACGACGACGAAGCCGGGATGCGGGAATCCCCGGCTTGGTGAATCAATTTGATTGGCCCATCAATAGGGCGAGTAGCACTGACGACGCGGACCATAATAAGGCTGGAACGTATTGTCATAGGCCCGGTACGACCGATAGCGGTTATAGCACCATTGCGTATGGGACATGCCGCCGCCATAGCCACCATAGCCACCATAGCCACCATAGACCGGAGCGCGATAGATCGGGGCGCTCAATGCATTTCCGATGATCAGGCCACCAGCCAAAGCGCCAAGCGGGATCCATGCATCATTATAATACCTATAGGGCCGATAGTACCGATAGCCACCATAGCCGCCATAGCCGCGACCCCAATAGGGACCGCCGCCGTAGTAACCGCCGCCGTAGTATCCGCCGCCACCATACCAGCCGCCGCGCCAGCCGCGATTGCGATACCAGGAACCATTGCCGTTCCAGTTGCCGTTCCAATGCCGCCGGTATTGCACCGGTTGGATGTTGGTGCTTCCCGTCTCAATCGTCACGGGTGATAGAGGTGCCGAATAAGCAGGGACAGTTCCAATAGATGCCGTCCCCACCACCATCGCGAATGCGGAAAGTATTGAGGTAAGCTTTCGCACTTTCTCCTCCTCGCGAAACGCAAGGTCTCGCACTTGTTAAAGGAGTAGGAAATATATCAGATGTCGAGCCAAAATTGGCGTGGCATCAGTCGCAATATGAACGGTGCGCCATCGATTTTGTTCCAAATCACGCCTTCGTGACGTCATGCATTGACCGCGCCTGTCAGCTCGTCGGCGAGTTCCACCTTCAGCTCGCGAAAATGCGATATGATGCGGCTCGGATCGTAAGCGGAGACAGGCAGGTCCGAATAGCCAAAATCGACGGCAACCACCGGAATTCCGGCCGCCTTGGCCGTGTCTATATCTGTGCGACTGTCGCCAATCATGACGGCGCGGTCAGGATCGCCACCGGCCTTCTTGATCGTCTCGATCAAATGGCGCGGGTCGGGTTTGCGGAACGCGAACGTATCGGAGCCGCAGATGGCATTGAAACGCGATGCCTGTCCGAGCCCGGTCAAGAGGTTGACGGATAGCCCTTCGAATTTATTGGTGCAGACAGCAAGCAGATAACCTGCCTTCGAAAGGTCATCCATCGCCTGCGCCGCGCCCTCGTAAAGCGCTGAATGCCCGGGCATGTGCGCGCTGTAATGTTCGATGAAAATGTCCACGAGCCAGTCGAGTTGCTCCGGGCTCGGGAGTTTCTGCTGCGCCTCGAATGCACGTTCGATCATCACACGGCCACCTTGGCCGACATAGCGGCGCAACGCGACCGGATCGACCTTCTGCATTCCTGCACTATCGAGGCAATGGTTGAGACTGTCGAGCAGGTCGGGCGCGGTATCCACGAGGGTTCCATCAAGGTCAAAAACAACGATTGGCTGAGACATTCTTTTTCCTGTGACATCCGGGGTGGAGGGCGGAATTTCGCCCGTTTCGTGTGCTGGCCTGGCGTTAAAACAAACAACGAGCCTTGACCCGGTTGTCTGACGTGTTAGGAGCCCAGTGTCGCGTCAAAGCGGGATCAAGTCAAAGCTACAAGAGGGCGCACCACCAATGGATGCGAGAACATTGAAAATCAAAGCGGCCGCCGAGGCACTGACCTATGTCAAAGACGGCATGCGGCTCGGCATCGGAACGGGCTCGACAGCGGAAGAATTCGTCCGGCTTCTGGCGGCGAAAGTTGAAGCTGGCCTCAACGTCATCGGCGTGCCGACATCCGAACGCACCGCTGCGCTTTGCCGCGAGCTCGGTGTGAAACTGACGACGCTCGACGAAACGCCGCAACTCGATCTGACGATCGACGGCGCCGACGAAGTCGATGCCGACCTCAGCCTCATCAAGGGCGGCGGTGGCGCTTTGCTGCGCGAAAAGATCGTTGCGGCAGCGTCAACCAGGATGATCGTAATTGCCGACGAATCAAAGCTGGTGCAAACGCTTGGTGCCTTTCCCCTGCCGATCGAAGTCAACCGTTTTGGCCTCGCCGCCACGAAACTTGCCATCAAACGCGCCGCGTCCGGTCTTGATCTTTCCGGTCCCATTACATTGAGGATGACGGGAGCCGAACCATTTGTTACAGACGGCGGGCATTTGATCCTGGATGCATCTTTTGGCCGCATTCCGGATACAAGAGCTTTATCAAATGCTTTGCACGCCATTCCCGGCGTCGTGGAGCACGGACTTTTTCTGGAGCTGGCGCGCGTGGCCATTCTGGCCGGTGCTGACGGCATCCGAACACTGACAACGAAAACGGAGCGATAAATTCATGAACCTTGCATCTGGCTTCCGCCGTTTGATTGCACCTTTGTCTGTTGCGATCATGCTTGGCGGTCTCTGCGCTGCACAAGCGCAGGACATTACCCCATCGCACCTGGCAGCTGCCCGCGCAGCCGTTGCCGCCATCAAGGCGACTGACATGTTCGACGGGATCCTGCCTGGCGCAGCACAGAGCCTCAAGGCCGAACTGATCCAGAAGGATCCGAATCTGGAATCGGTCATCAGTTCAACGGTCGATGAACAGGCGCTCAAGCTTGCTGCGCGCCGTGCTGACCTCGAGAACGAAGCCGCGCGCGCTTACGCCGTATCGTTCAGCGAAGAAGAACTCAACGCGATCACCGGCTTCTATTCCTCGCCCGCCGGTTTGAAGCTGTTGTCGGAAGGTCCGATCGTCACGCGTGAGGTGAACAAGGCCGCTTCCATCTGGCAACGCGGTGTCGCTCGCGATCTGGCTCAGGCCGTTGCGGAAAAGATCGCTGCTACCGCCGCTGCTACTGCCCCAGCTGCGGCTGCCAAGCCAGCAGAACCGGCGAAACCAAAGCCTTAGGGTCCTGGCCTGAATTGCTCCATCGGAGCTGAAACATCTGGAAAGCCCGGCTCAGTGCCGGGCTTTGTACTTTCAAACGGGCACTGTACAACCCATATCCAGTGACTCGACCAGATTCGGAGTATTTCGCCATGGCATCCTATGACTACGACCTCTTTGTTATTGGAGGCGGATCGGGCGGGGTGCGCGCTGGTCGGCTTGCAGGCGCGATGGGCAAGAAAGTCGCACTCGCCGAAGAATACCGGATGGGCGGCACCTGCGTCATCCGCGGCTGCGTCCCGAAAAAGCTCTTTGTCTACGCGTCGCAATTTCCCGAGCATTTCGAGGCATCGGCAGGGTATGGCTGGAGTATTGGCGAGACCAGCTTCGACTGGCCGACTCTCGTCGCCAACAAGGATCGCGAAATTGCCCGGCTTGAGGGCCTGTACCGGCAGGGGCTGAACAATTCGGATGTCGAAATTTTCGAGAGCCGCGCCGTGCTGGTCGACGACCATACGATCGAAATTCTCAAGACCGGCAAGCGCTTCACCGCAGATCAGATTCTGGTTGCGACTGGCGGTCATCCCAATCCGCATGTGGCCTTGCCCGGCCACGAATTGTGCATCAGCTCCAACGAGGCGTTCCATCTTGATAGATTGCCGAAGGCTATCGTCATTGAGGGCGGCGGCTACATAGCGGTGGAGTTTGCCAATATATTCCACGGGCTCGGTGTCGAGACGACCCTGATCTATCGGGGGAAGGAAATCTTGTCCCGCTTCGATCATGATCTGCGGCAACTGCTGCATGCGTCAATGATCGAGAAGGGTATTCATATCCGCTGCGTCGAGATGATCAAAGAGGTCAAACGCGGTGGCGATGGCCGTCTCGCCGCTCATCTCTCGTCCGGGGATACCCTCGTTGCGGATCAGGTCATGCTTGCCATCGGACGGGTACCGAACACGACGGCCCTCGGACTTGAAGCGGCCGGAGTCGCGGTCGATGAGATCGGTGCGATCAAGGTCGATGCCTATTCGCGAACGACCAAGGACAATATCTGGGCAGTCGGCGACGTGACCAACCGGGTTCAGCTGACGCCTGTCGCCATCCATGAGGCAATGTGCTTCCTCGAAACGGCGTTCAAGAACAACCCGACCAAGCCGGACCACCGCCAGATTGCCACGGCGGTGTTCTCACAGCCCGAGATCGGCACCGTCGGCCTTTGTGAGGCGGATGCGGCAAAGGAGTTCAGGGAACTCGAAGTCTACCGTGCCCTGTTCCGGCCGATGCGCAACACGCTGTCCGGAGCCAAGGACAAGATGCTGACCAAGCTGATTGTCGATGCCGCGACACGCAAGGTCATCGGTGCGCATATCCTCGGACCGGATGCTGGCGAGATGGCGCAATTGCTCGCCATTCCGATCAAGGCAGGCTGCACCAAGGATGATTTCGACAGGACGATGGCCGTCCACCCCACCGCATCGGAAGAACTGGTGACGATGTACAAGCCAAGCTACCGCATCGTGAATGGCGAGCGCACCGATTGATGGAACCAGTGGCGCCTAGGGCGTACGACGTGCCGCCCGATTAGGCCGCGCGCATTTCTCGCCGCCGGGCAGAACCTTCGGGGAGCTTTGCATCCAGCAGCCAATTCGTGACCGCGGGCCATAATTTGCCCGCTTGGTGCTTGCGGAAAAAGCCGAGATGGCCGATCGGCGCCCCGTCGGAATGGCCGGGCGAATACCACATTTCATGAACGGACGCATTGTCAAAGCGCCTGAGCAGGCTATCGACCGCCCGCGGCGTACCCCAGACATCATCTGTTATGCCGACGGAAAGAAGCGGGATCGTTACCGACTGGAAGTGTTCTGCTTCAGGAACGGCCGGATCGGCGAAAAGGAAATCCGGGTTGCGGCACCAGCGCGCCCAGTCGCGGAAGATGGTGCCAGGGATAGCTTCGCCAAGCCCACCCCACTTCGGCAGCTTGCCGAAGGGGATAGTCAGGGGCACACCGAGGAGGTTCATCTTGGCATACATGGCGCAGGGCTGAGCCGTGTTTCGATAATAGCCGGAGAGCGAGGCGAGCAAGGCAAATCGTTGAAACTCTGCTGAACGGTTGCTGAGGCCAAGCGCTACGCCGCCAAAGGAGTGGCCAAGGCCGACCAGCGGCCGGGGACCTGAAATCCTTTTCAATTCATCCAGGGCTGCAGGAAAATCGAGTACGCCCCAGTCTTTCAGGTTGAGGCGGGTCTTCCACCCACTCGGGGCAGTGGATTTGGCAACACCCCGATAGTCGTAGGTCAGCACGTACGAGGCGCCAAGCTCAATCAAACGGCCGGCGAAATGCCGATAGATGGTGTCCGGTACGGCTGCCGCAGATGAAATCAGCACGGCGGGACCATCACCACCACCTTTGTACAGGCTACCCCGCAGCGGAAATCCGTCCGCCGCCTTGAATACGATATCGTCCATTGATCCTCCCAGATCATCTTACTTTGACGTTAACGTAATTCAAAACGGCTCGTTCGACAATCGTCAAATCGCGCGGGTACCGCATTCGCTGGCCGGGACTGGTGTATTCCCATCAATTGGACTATATGAGCGCCTGCCGGTACGACCGGAAAGTTCCCAACAATCGCT
The DNA here is from genome assembly GCA_900473175.1 of Hyphomicrobiales bacterium. Lineage (GTDB taxonomy): Bacteria > Pseudomonadota > Alphaproteobacteria > Rhizobiales > Rhizobiaceae > Phyllobacterium. The sequence goes on from UCKM01000020.1 coordinate 96,029, forward strand.
ACCAATGTGGAAAGCAAATAACAGGTGCAATAATGACGAAGAATTGGACACCGACTTCCTGGAGAGGCAAACCGGTCAAGCAGATGCCTTTTTATCCGGACGCTCAGGCTCTGAGCGATGTCGAGGCCCGTCTTCGTACCTATCCGCCGCTCGTTTTTGCAGGTGAGGCGCGCAAGCTCAAGAAGCAGCTTGCCGCCGTCTCCCGAGGCGAGGGTTTTCTGCTTCAGGGCGGTGATTGCGCCGAGAGCTTTGCCGAACATGGCGCCGACAATATCCGCGATTTCTTCCGCGTCTTCCTGCAGATGGCAGTCGTCCTGACCTTCGGTGCCTCGCAGCCCGTCGTCAAGATCGGCCGCATTGCTGGCCAGTTCGCCAAGCCGCGTTCGGCCGATACCGAGACGAAGAACGGTGTCGAGCTTCCGGTCTATCGCGGCGATATCATCAATGGCACCGAGTTCACCGAGCAGGCTCGCATTCCCGATCCTGCGCGCCAGGAAATGGCATACCGGCAGTCGGCGGCGACGCTGAATCTCTTGCGCGCTTTCGCCCAGGGTGGCTATGCCAATCTGGAAAACGTCAACCAGTGGATGCTGGGTTTCGTTGCCGACAGTCCGCAAGGCGAACGCTACGGCACACTGGCTCGCCGCATCTCCGATACGATGGACTTCATGCGTGCGGTCGGCATCACGTCGGAAACCAATGCGCAGTTGCGGGAGACCGATTTCTACACAAGCCACGAGGCCTTGCTGCTCGGCTATGAAGAGGCATTGACCCGCGTCGATTCCACATCCGGAGACTGGTACGGCACGTCCGGCCACATGATCTGGATTGGCGACCGCACGCGCCAGGCCGACCATGCCCATGTCGAATATTGCCGCGGCATCAAGAACCCGCTTGGCCTCAAATGCGGCCCGACGCTGGAAGCCGACGATCTGATCCGCCTGATCGACCTGCTCAACCCGGCCAATGAGGCAGGGCGGCTGACACTGATCGCCCGCTTTGGCCATGACAAGGTCGGTGATCATCTGCCGAAGCTGATCCGCGCCGTCCAGAAGGAAGGCCGCAACGTCGTCTGGTCGTGCGATCCGATGCATGGCAACACGATCACGGCCAATGGCTACAAGACCCGGCCGTTCGACCGGATCCTGAAAGAAGTCGAGAGCTTCTTTGCCGTTCATCATGCCGAAGGAACGTATCCGGGCGGCATTCATATCGAGATGACCGGCAACAACGTAACGGAATGCACGGGCGGTGCGCGCGCGATTTCGGCAGAAGATCTGTCCGATCGTTACCACACCCATTGCGATCCCCGCCTCAATGCCGACCAGGCGCTTGAACTGGCGTTTCTCGTTGCGGAACTTTTGAAGAAGGAACGCGACAGCCATCCGCAGAAGCTGGCCGTCAACGGATAAATTCCAGGTTGTTCAACCATTTCGCAAAGGGCGGCCTTGATGGCCGCCCTTTGTTTTTGAAAGGGGCTGGAGTTTTGTAGTTCGGGATTCTATCAAGTCGGGCATGGACACAAAACCCACGCACCGAATCCGTCTGACTGCGTCTTTCCGTTCATTCATGCAGAATGAGGCCTCCGGAGGCATCATTCTGATGGTCGTCGCCGCTCTGGCGCTCATCATCGCCAACTCGCCATTGAGCGAAGATTACTTCGGTGTCCTCAAGATTTATGTCGGTGGCCTGAGCATCCTGCACTGGATCAATGATGCGCTGATGGCAGTGTTCTTCCTTCTGGTTGGCCTCGAAATAAAACGCGAAATGATCAGCGGGCAATTGTCGACCTGGTCGCGGCGCGCGTTGCCGGGCTTTGCCGCCGTTGGTGGCATGCTTGTGCCCGCGCTGATCTTCATCGCCTTCAATGAGGGCGGGACCATCCGCGGCTGGGCAATTCCCTCGGCGACCGATATCGCTTTTTCGCTCGGCGTCCTGTCGCTGCTGGGATCGCGCGTGCCTTTGTCGCTCAAGGTTTTTCTGACCGCTCTCGCCATCATCGACGATCTCGGCGCGGTTATCATCATTGCGCTGTTCTATTCCGAAGGGCTGAACATACCGGCCCTGCTCGGCGTGGCCGCCGTCTTTGCAATCCTCATGACCATGAATGCCCTCGGCATGGTCCGGCTCTGGGCTTATCTCATCCTTGGTGTAATCCTGTGGATACTGGTTTTCAAATCCGGTATCCACGCCACCATTGCCGGCGTGTTGCTCGCCCTCGCCATCCCGATGCAGGGTAAAAGGGGACAATCGGATTCGCCGCTGCTAAAGCTTGAACACGCCATCCAGCCCTGGGTCGGCTTTCTCATCGTGCCGATCTTCGGCTTTGCCAATGCCGGTGTTTCATTCACTGGCGTTTCCTTGTCCAATCTCGCCGATCCGGTACCGCTTGGCGTGGCCGCGGGCCTGTTTGTCGGAAAGCAGATCGGGGTATTCTTTTTCGCATGGCTGGCGATCAGGCTGCGGCTGGCCGAGCGGCCATTGGGCGCCAGCTGGATGCAGGTCTATGGTGTGGCGATGCTATGCGGCATTGGCTTCACAATGAGCCTGTTCATCGGCCTGCTCGCCTATGCCAATTCGCCATTGCTGCAGGATGAAACCAAGCTCGGCGTGCTGCTCGGGTCGTTGCTATCGGCGGTGCTTGGTGCCATTTTGCTGATATGGTCGTCCAGGCGCTCCCGCAAGACGTGAACCGCCATTATCCATTCTCAGTTGGGAGACAAAAGCATGACGGAAGTGCATCGCGGCTCGTGCCTGTGCGGCAAGGTTCGGTATGAAACGCGCGGCGCCCTGCGCGGTGTGGTGTACTGCCATTGTTCCCAATGCCGCAAACAATCGGGCCATTTCTATGCAGCGACCAATGTTCAGGACGATTCGATCAGCATATCGGGGGCAGAGCACATAAGCTGGTATGCGGCCAGCGAATATGCAAAGCGCGGGTTCTGCAAGAATTGTGGCTCCGTCCTTTTCTGGAAGCACCATCAGCTCGATCATATTTCCGTCATGGCCGGGTCATTCGATCAGCCGTCCGGTTTGCGCGGCGAGAACCATATTTTCGTTGCCGACAAGGGCAATTACTACGAGATCGACGACGGCCTGCCGCAGTATGAGCGCAGCGGCGGCGGTGTCGTCGTGGCTGGGGACTGATTGTTCGAAGGATTGACCTGTGCTGATCTCGCTCTAAAGCTGCGCTAAGCAGAAACACGAGGAGCGGGCATGCATCGGCTGGTACTGGCATTCATCAATTCCATGCGCGCGCTGAGATATTTGGCCAAGCATGAAAAAGCGGTTCAACAGGAACTTGTCCTTTTTTTTCTGTCCATTCCGCTGGCGGCCGTGATCGCCCCTACTGGCCTTTCCTTCCTGCTGCTCACCGGATCGGTTCTGTTCCTGATCATGATCGAAGTGCTCAACACCGGCATCGAGGCAGCCTGCGATGCGGTGTCCCTCGACTTTCACCACGAGATTCAGATCGCCAAGGATTGTGGGTCGCTCGCCGTACTGATCTCGGTTATTCTTGTCGCAGCGGTCTGGTCTTATACGCTGTGGAGCGTGTTTTTTACCTGAAACGTACGATGCCAATATTGTTTTCCCAGCAACGAACCGATATATGTTCATTATGAGCAAAAATCCTGACATTCTTCGTATCGCCATCGCTCAGCTCAATCCGGTGCTGGGTGACATCAAGGGCAACCTGGGAAAAGCCCGCGAGGCGCGCGCCGATGCGGCGCGACAGGGCGCTGACCTCATCCTGTTCACCGAGCTTTTCATTTCGGGCTATCCGCCGGAAGATCTCGTGCTCAAGCGTTCGTTCATCGATGCCTGCGAGAAGGCGGTTCGCGAGTTCGCTTTGGATACCGTCGACGGCGGGCCCGGCGTCATCATCGGCATACCGCTCAAGCGGGAAAGCGGGCTGCACAATTCGGTCATGGTGCTCGACCAAGGCGAGGTGATTGCCGAGCGCTTCAAGGTGGACTTGCCCAACTATGGCGAGTTCGATGAAAAGCGCGTCTTCCAGCCCGGTCCGATGCCGGGGCCCGTGAATTTCAGGGGTGTACGCATTGGCGTCCCGATCTGCGAGGACATATGGGGCGACCTCGGTGCCTGCGAAACACTGGCCGAAAGCGGCGCGGAGATCCTGTGCGTGCCCAACGGTTCGCCTTATTACCGTGGCAAGATGGATGTGCGCTATCAGGTGGCGCTTCGGCAGGTAATCGAGACCGGCTTGCCGCTTGTTTTCGCCAATCAGTTGGGCGGGCAGGACGATCTCATCTTCGACGGCGCATCCTTTGCATTCAATGCCGACAAGAATCTCGCCTTCCAGATGTCGCAGTTCGAGGCGCAATTGAGCGTAACGACATGGCGGCGCGGTGCGGATGGCTGGTCGTGCGGCGAGGGACCGATGTCAAGAATCCCGGAAGGCGAGGAGGCGAACTATCGCGCCTGCATGCTGGGCCTGCGCGACTACGTCAACAAGAACGGCTTCAAGGATGTCGTCCTCGGGCTTTCCGGCGGCATCGACTCGGCGATCTGCGCGGCGCTTGCCGTCGACGCGCTGGGTGAAGAGCGACTGCGCGCCGTGATGATGCCCTATACCTATACGTCGAAGGATTCGTTGAAGGACGCCGAGGATTGCGCCCGCATGCTCGGCTGCCGCTATGATATCGTGCCGATCTTTGAGCCGGTGCAGGGCTTCCTCAAGGCGCTTGGTCCGACATTCGAGGGGACCAAGGAAGGCATCACCGAGGAAAACCTGCAGAGTCGTGCCCGTGGCACGATCCTGATGGCGATTTCCAACAAGTTCGGATCGATGGTGGTGACAACCGGCAACAAGTCGGAAATGTCGGTCGGCTACGCCACGCTCTATGGCGACATGAATGGCGGCTATAACCCGATCAAGGATCTCTACAAGATGCAGGTCTACGCCATGTCCGAATGGCGCAACAAGAATGTGCCGGCTGGCGGTCTTGGCCCGTCCGGCGAAGTCATACCTGTCAACATTATCAGCAAGGCACCATCGGCCGAGTTGCGGGAGAACCAGACAGACCAGGATTCGCTGCCGCCTTATCCGGTTCTCGACGATATTCTCGAGTGCCTTGTCGAGCACGAGATGAGCGTCGATGAGATCGTCGAACGCGGCCACGAGCGCGCGACGGTCGAGCGCATCGAGCATTTGCTGTACATTGCCGAGTACAAGCGCCGGCAGTCGGCACCGGGCGTAAAGGTGACGAAGAAGAATTTCGGACGCGACCGGCGCTATCCGATCACCAACCGGTTCCGGGACCGTGGGTTATAGGGTGTTGCAAACGCGCCGCACCTGCGCCGCAAACACGCGAAGTTGAAAAATCAGGCACTTGGCGCTTGAAAGCGATTCACTTATAAGCGCAAGTCCGGCAATGAAGACCGGGAGGTTTTCGAATGACAGTCTTTTATATGTCCCCGCGGGGCGGCGTTCGTTCCTGACACGTGATGATGGAAAGCCTCACGGGCTTTTCGATTACCTTCACAAGTCAAGGTAACCCATCGCCGATATTGGCCTTTCCTGTCACCAGGCGAGCAGCCAAATCAATCATGCCGTACTGATCTTCTTCAAATTCACGGCATTTTCGTCTGCATTGCTTTATGAGGCTGGTGCGTTTTGCACCGGACAATCGTCATGACTTTTTTTCGATTCAACCTGCGCGGCGGCGCTTTCCGCAGCGTTCTTGGATTCACCTGGACTCACTGGCAGAAACAGCCGGGGCGGCTCTCCGTCATTATCGGCGCGGTGCTGCTGTCGACGCTCGCCGATGTCTTGACGCCGCTCTATTCCGGTCGGCTTGTCGATGCTGTCGTCAACGGCCATGCCAGAGAAGAGATTGTCTGGAATGCTGCCATCGCAGCCTTCGCGACCCTGCTTGGCCTGTCGCTGGGTGCGATCATTCTGCGGCACATTACCTTTATCGGGGTCACCAGCCTCACATTGAAGATGATGTCGGACATTGCCTCTGGTGCGTTCTACCGCATCCAGCGCTTTTCGACCGACTGGCACGCCAATAGTTTTGCCGGCTCGACGGTGCGCAAGGTGACCCGCGGCATGTGGGCATTGGATCTGCTCAACGATACGCTGCTGCTTGCCCTGTTCCCGTCGATCGTCATGCTTGCCGGTTCCACGATTCTGATGGCGTGGTACTGGCCATTGATGGGCGTGATCATTGGCATCGGGTCGCTGGTGTTCGTCACGGTGACCGTGGTGATGTCGCTTGGCTTTGTCGCGCCGATGGCAAGTCTTGCCAATCGCTGGGACACCAAGCTGGGCGGTTCGCTCGCCGATGCTGTCAGCTGCAACATGGTAGTGAAGGGCTTCGGTGCGGAAAGCCGCGAAGATGCGCGTCTTGCCAAGGTTCTGACCAAATGGAAAGACCGGACGGCACGCACTTGGATCCGGGGTACCTGGAACGGCACGACCCAGGGCGCGATGCTGCTCGCTCTGAGGGCGGCGGTGATTGGCTTTGCCTTGATCCTGTGGTCACAGGGCCAAGCAAATGCGGGTGATATCACCTTTGTGCTGACGTCGTTCTTCATCCTGCAGGGCTATCTGCGCGAAGTCGGCATGCATATCCGCAATTTGCAGCGTTCGGTCAATGACATGGAGGAACTGGTTGATATTCAGAGTCAGCCGCTCGGCATCGACGACCGGCCCGGCGCCAAGCCGATTTCGATCACCAAAGGCAGGATCGAATTCGGCAATGTGACCTTCCTCTACGGAGCCCACCGCCTGCCGCTTTATGACAGGTTCTCGGTGACGATCCGGGCAGGCGAGCGCGTCGGGTTGGTGGGACATTCCGGTTCGGGCAAGACGACATTCGTCAAGCTGATCCAGCGCCTGCACGATGTGAAGCAAGGCCGCATATTGATCGACGGCCAGGATATTGCCGAAGTGCGGCAGGCGTCCCTGCGCCAGCAGATCGCCATCGTGCAGCAGGAGCCGATCCTGTTTCACCGGTCGCTGGCCGAGAACATCGCCTATGCGCGGCCTGGTGCCACGCAGGACGAGATCGAGCAGGCCGCAAGGCAGGCGAGCGCCCACGACTTCATCGCGGCCTTGCCGAAGGGGTACGGCACGCTGGTTGGCGAGCGCGGTGTCAAACTCTCTGGCGGTGAACGTCAGCGTGTGGCGATCGCGCGGGCATTCCTTGCGGATGCGCCTATCCTCATTCTTGACGAGGCAACCTCGAGCCTTGATTCGGAATCGGAAGTGCTGATCCAGCGGGCGATGGAACGGCTGATGCAAGGACGGACGACTTTGGTGATCGCGCACCGTCTATCGACCGTGCGCGCGCTCGACCGGCTGCTGGTGTTCGACCATGGCAAGATCGTGGAAGAGGGCAACCATGAGGCTCTGATCCGGCTGGGTGGCGGTATCTATCGCAGCCTGTTCGAGCGGCAGGCGCTGGAACTGACCAAGGGCCTCGTGTTGAACGATGACTAGTGGATCGCGTTCGCGTTGTGCGCGGTTCGACAGGGCTCACCATGAGGGAATGGATTGGCTGCAGGGAGCCAGGAATCGCAACGTTGCGATGATCTTGCAACTCACAAAACGACCTCATGGTGAGCCTGTCTACCACGAGCGACAATGAATGCCGAAGGAAATATGGGCCGCGCGAAATCGCGGCCCATATTGCCATTGCCGGCAGCATCCGATATGCCGCACGCATGACCCCGATCGTCCGCTTTGCACCGTCCCCCACTGGCTTTATCCATATCGGCAACACGCGGATAGCCTTGTTCAACTGGCTTTTCGCGCTGCAGAACAAGGGGCAATTCATTCTGCGCTTCGACGACACGGACACTGTGCGTTCGAAGACGGAATATGCCGAGGCGACCATTGCTGACCTCGAATGGCTTGGTATCGAGCCGGTCCGGATCGAGTATCAGTCGAAACGCATTCCGCTTTATGACGCGGCCGCCGAGAAGCTCAAGGCTGCCGGCGTGCTTTATCCCTGCTATGAGACTGCCGAGGAACTGGAGCGCAAGCGCAAGCTGCGTCTGGCGCGCCGGCTACCGCCAATTTATGGCCGGGAAGCGTTGAAGCTGACCGCAGCCGACCGGGAAAAGCTCGAGGCAGAGGGCCACAGGCCGCATTGGCGCTTTCTTTTGCCGAATTTCAAGGACGACCCGTTTTCGATAGCGCGGACCGAGGTTCATTGGGACGATCTGGTGCGCGGCCGCGAAACCGTCGACCTCTCCTCCCTATCCGATCCGGTGCTGGTGCGTGAGGACGGGACCTATCTCTATACCTTTACCTCGGTCGTCGACGACGTTGACATGGGTATCTCCCATATTATTCGCGGCAATGACCACATCACCAATAGTGGGGTCCAGATTTCCATTATCGAGGCTCTGGGAGCAAAAGTCCCGGCGCTTGGTCACATCAACCTCTTGACGACGGCGTCGGGGGAGGGAATTTCAAAGCGCACTGGCGCTCTCTCCATCGGCAGCCTGCGTCGTGACGGCTATGAGCCGATGGCGGTCGCAAGCCTGGCGGTGCTGATCGGCACCTCGGAGAATGTGACCGCCGTGCCGGATATGGCAAGGCTGGCCGCAATGTTCGATCCTGCCGCCACGTCAAAATCCGATTCGAAATTCGATCCTGCCGATCTTGATGCGCTCAACCGCGCATTGATACACGCAATGCCTTTCGAGGACGCCAGGGACCGGTTGGCGGCGTTGGGGATTGCAGGCAATCAGGCAGAAGCATTCTGGCTCGCAGTCCGCGGCAATCTTTCGCGTGTTTCGGACGCGTCCGGCTGGTGGACGATCGTAAGGCAAGGCCCTGCGCCTGACGAGCGGCTCGCCGCAGAGGATATCGAGTTCGCGCGCAATGCCTTCGATCTGCTGCCGTCGGAACCCTTTAGCCGTGATACCTGGAAACAGTGGACCGATGCGGTAAAGCTGCAGAGCGGACGCAAGGGAAAGCAGCTGTTCATGCCGCTTCGCATCGCCCTCACTGGGCTGACTTCTGGTCCTGAGCTGGCGGATTTGTTGCCCCTGCTTGGTCGGGAAGGAACGCTGGCCCGACGACCCTGACCTTGCGGTTGGGATCGATCGGCTTGTCTTCCGTCAGCGGCTTTGGTTTCTCGACTTCGGTTTTTGCCGCTTGCGGCTCGCCCAATTGAATGATCGACGAGGCCTGTGTGGCGGGCGTTGCGGCAGGGGCTGCTGGCTCAGTCTTGGCTAAGGGCGGCTGTTCCGGCTTTGCCGGTTCTGCCGTTTTTGGCGGCTCCGCCGGCTTGGCGGAAACGGCTGGCTTCTGCGATTCTTTTACTGTCGCTTGCGGATCGCCCAGCGTTTTGAAATCACCGGCCGCCTTCTGGCAGCTGCACTGCGGCGTCGCGGTGGCACCCGCCTTCCTGAATTTGAAGGCGTTGGGCATGTTCTTGTATAAATCGCCCCGCAGCGAAATCATTGCTCCGGCATCCTGGCTGTCGGTCGGACGGTAGAACAGCTTCGCGCCGGGACATTGCGACTGGCACTGCGCCTGATCGCGCGAGAAATTCTCAGCGCCCGTATCGTAGGAAAGCGGGAAATAATAGCCGTCGCATGAGCGCACGCACAATGTCTGATAGCGGCCACCATAGGCTGGCGCGGTGCTTAACTCGGGGTCAATTTGCTCCGGCTCGCTTCCAAGCACGTCATAGTCGGGTGGCTCGGACGCCGCCCGCCGCGGCTCATCGTACAGGGGGGCGTCACGCCGCGGCTGTTCATAGCGCGGTACGTCGCGCCTCGGTTCGTCGCGCTGCGGCGTGTCGTATAGGGGTTGATCGCGAACGGGAGCATCGGCAACGGGACAGTTATTGGCATCGAGCGCAGCCTCAACCCGGTCACGGCGCAGCCGCAGTTCATAATCATCAGGATCACGGTTGAGCGTCAGCTGATCCAGGCGCTCCTGCATCCGCACGCAAATGTCTGAATTTGCGTGCGAAAGCTGTGTCGTCGCCAGGGCGGCGCCAATCGCGACAATGGCAAATCGAAATATGCGGTACATGCGGTAATCCAGGGCTTTCAGGCGCATTCGGGTGGGGCGAATGCGCGTGAACCATCCACGGCCATGCGGCAGCAATAAGACCCTTGGCTTAATCAACGCGTTGTGAGGCCTCCACCACGGCAAGTGCGGTCATGTTGACGATGCCGCGCGACGTCACCGATGGCGTCAGGATATGAGCGGGCTTGGCAGCGCCCAGCAATATCGGCCCGACATGCAGCGCGTCGGTGACGGTCTTGACCACGTTGAGCGTGATGTTGGCCGCATCGAGATTGGGGAAGACAAGCAGATTGGCCTCGTCGCTGAGGCGCGAGTGCGGAAGTACGCGCTCACGCAGCACCTGCGACAGGGCGGCATCCCCATGCATCTCGCCGTCCTGCTCCAGATGCGGTGCCTTTGCCCGCAGGATTTCCGACGCCGTCCGCATCTTGGCGGCGCTGTCCGAATCGCGCGAACCAAAGTTCGAATGCGACAGGAGGGCGGCCCGCGGCTCTATGCCGAACCGGCTGATCTCATTGGCCGCAAGGACGGTCTTCTCCGCGATTTCCTCGGCGGTGGGATCGATGCTCACGTAGGTGTCGGTCAGAAACAGCACGCCGCGCTGGGAGATCAGCAGGCTCAGCGCCGAGAAATTGCGGATGCCTTCCAGCTTGCCGATGATCTGGTCGACATTGCGCAGATGCCGCTCGAAGCGGCCCTCGAGACCGCAGATCATTGCGTCGGCCTCACCACGCACGATGGCAAGCGCCGCAATCACTGTGCTGCTGGCGCGGACCATGGTGCGGGCAACTTCCGGTGTCGTGCCGCGCCGTCCTGTCAGGGAGACGAGAAGATCGACATAGTCGCGGTAGCGCGGATCATCCTCCGGATTAATGATATTGAAATCGGTGCCGACCTTGATCTTCAGGCCGTAACGCTTCAGCCGTGACTCGATCACCTGCGGGCGTCCGATCAGGGTCGGGATGGAGATGCCTTCCTCAAGAACCACCTGCGCGGCGCGCAGGACGCGCTCGTCCTCACCGTCAGCATAGATGACGCGCTTTTTCTCGGCCGTCTTCGCCGCGGTGAAAATCGGCTTCATGATCAGGCCGGACCTGAAGACGAAGCGGTTGAGCCGGTCGAGATAGGCGTCGAAGTCTTCGATCGGTCGCTCGGCAACGCCGGTTTCCATAGCCGCCTTGGCGACCGCGGGGGCGATGCGCAGGATCAGGCGCGGATCGAATGGTGAGGGAATGAGATAGTTGGGACCGAACGTGGGCGTTTCGCCGGAGTAGGCGCGGGCGGCGACATCGGACGGCTCTTCGCGCGCAAGCGCGGCGATGGCCTGTACTGCCGCCATCTTCATTTCCTCGTTGATCGCCCGGGCGCCGCAGTCCAGCGCACCGCGGAAGATGTAGGGGAAGCAGAGGACGTTGTTGACCTGATTGGGGAAATCCGAACGGCCGGTGCAGATCATTGCGTCGGTGCGTGCGGCTCGGGCTTCCTCGGGCATGATTTCGGGATTGGGATTGGCAAGGGCCATGATCAGCGGGTTTGGCGCCATCTGCTTCAAAAGTTCGGGCTTCAACACGCCGGCGGCCGAGAGGCCGAGAAATACATCGGCGCCGCCAATGACATCGGCGAGCACGCGCGCATCGGTCTTCTGCACATAGACGGATTTCCACCGGTCCATCAGCGTGTTGCGGCCCTCATAGACCACGCCATCGATATCGCAGACCCATATGTTCTTGCGGTCGGCACCAAGCTTGACGAGAAGATTGAGACAGGCGAGGGCTGCCGCACCGGCGCCGGAGGCGACGATCTTGACCTTCGAAAGGTCTTTTCCGGCAAGCTCCATGCCGTTGAGAATGGCCGCCGCGACAATGATGGCCGTGCCATGCTGGTCATCGTGAAACACCGGTATGTTCATCTTGGCGCGCAGCTGTTCCTCGACCTCGAAACATTCAGGCGCCTTGATGTCCTCGAGGTTGATGCCGCCGAACGTCGGCTCCAGCGCGGAAACAACATCGACGATGCGGTTGATCTCGTTGGCATCGATCTCGATGTCGAAGACGTCGATATTGGCAAACTTCTTGAAGAGGACCGCCTTGCCCTCCATCACCGGCTTGGACGCGAGCGGTCCGATATTGCCAAGGCCAAGGACCGCGGTCCCATTGGAGATAACGGCAACGAGATTGGCGCGGCTCGTATAATCGGCGGCGGTGGAGGGATCGGCGTGAATTGCAAGGCAGGGCGCAGCAACGCCCGGGGAATAGGCAAGTGCCAGATCGCGCTGGTTGCCGAGCGTTTTCGTGGCTTGGATTTCCAGCTTACCCGGCTGTGGAAAGCGGTGGTAGAACAGCGCGCTTTCGTCGAGATCAGAGCTGCTGGGCGTTTTATCCTTGGCCATGGAGCGGGGTCCTTCCGGAAAATTGGTTCGGCGCGTCACAAGTCTTCGATCGAGGCTTTTCTAACACGCTTGAATAACATTCAGACGCATAAATGAAGTCCATTTTGTTACAAGTGTTTATCGTACGAAAGGATGTAGTTTTCGGCCCCGTCATATGATTGTGACATGAATCGGGTTTGTGTCAGCGCAACTGGATGCAATTGCACCCGCGCTGAACGGAGATCAGCCCATGGTCGAGAACGAAGCCCGCAACTTCCGCACGCTTTTCCTGTCCGATGTCCATCTCGGATCGAAAGGTGCGAAAGCCAGCTTTCTCCTGGATTTCCTGAAGCATCACGACGCGGATACCATTTATCTTGTCGGCGACATCGTCGATGGCTGGCGCTTGCGCCGCAACTGGCATTGGCCACAGGAACACAATGATATCGTGCAGAAGCTGCTGCGCAAGAGCCGCAAGGGTGCGCGCATAATCTACATCGCCGGCAATCACGACGAATTCCTGCGCGATTTTCAGGGCACGCACTTTGGCGGCATCGAGGTAATGGACCGCACGATGCACGAGACGGCCGATGGGCGGAAATTCCTTGTCATCCACGGCGACCAGTTCGACGTGGTCGTGCGCAATGCCCGCCATATCGCCTGTCTCGGCGATTGGGCATATGACGCCGCGCTTGCCATCAACACGATCATGAACAAGGCGCGGCGCATGCTTGGCCTGCGCTATTGGTCGTTCTCCGCCTGGGCAAAATTCCGCGTGAAGAAGGCGGTGAATTTCATCGGCTCGTTTCAGACCGTGGTTTCGGACGAAGCGAGGCGCATTGGCGCTGACGGCGTGATTTGCGGCCACATCCACCATGCAACCATCGAACACATCGACGGCATCGAATACATCAATACCGGCGATTGGGTGGAAAGCTGCACGGCGATTGTCGAACACTTTGACGGACGCATGGAGCTTCTGTCGTGGACGCATCTGATCGGCGAGCAGGCTGGCTTTGCGCCAGTCGTTCGCTTGGACGACAAGCGTCCAAAGGCGGCGAATGCGGCCTGAGCAGAGCGCCCTGCCAAAACGGCTTGTCATCGTTTCGGACGCCTGGCATCCGCAGGTAAACGGGGTCGTGCGGACGTTGACCAAGTTGCGCGAGCAGATGGAAGCGCGCGGCTTTGAGGTAACAATCATCTCGCCCGCCGATTATCGCTCGGTCGCTTGCCCGACCTATCCGGAGATCCGTCTGGCGCTGACCTATCCGCTTGCTGTCAAGAAACGGATCGAAGCGCTGCAACCAGCTTTTGTCCATATCGCCACCGAAGGCCCCCTCGGCATCATGGCGCGCCGGGCCTGCCTCAAGAATGACTGGCGTTTTACCACCAGCTTCCACACGCGCTTTCCGGAATATCTGCGCGAGCGGCTGCCGATCCCGCTTTCGTGGACCTATGGCTTTCTGCGGCGCTTTCACAATGCTGCCGAAACCTGCCTCGTACCAACGCAATCGATCCATGATGAACTGGTCGAGCGCGGTTTCGAGACGCTGAAAGTTTGGACGCGTGGCGTCGATCGCAAGCTTTTCCGGCCCCAGCCGGGCACTGACCTTGACCTGCGGCGACCGATCTTTCTCTGCGTCGGCCGCGTGGCGCCAGAAAAGAACCTCGAAGCATTCCTGTCGCTCGACCTGCCGGGGACGAAGCTTGTTGTCGGTGACGGTCCTGATCTTGCGGAACTCAAGCGGAGATATCCGGGGACAGCGTTTGCCGGCAAGCAAGAGGGCGAGGCGCTCGCCCGATACTATGCCGGCTCTGACGTTTTCGTCTTTCCGAGCCGTACCGACACATTCGGGCTGGTGCTGCTTGAAGCGATCGCTTGCGGCCTGCCGGTTGCCGGCTATCCCGTCCCAGGGCCGAAAGACGTGATCGGGGCGTCGGGGGCGGGCGTCTTATCCCAGGACCTGCGCGAGGCGGCAATTGGGGCGCTCGCCATGGGCCGCGTCGATCCTGACGTAATGCTCAAGGGTTTCAGTTGGGAAGCTTGCGCGGACATATTTGAAGGCGTTCTGACCAGTGTTGTCGGTGCGCGGGAGCTTGCTACGGGCAGGGTCGAGTCCAGGCGCGCCATATCGGCGCAATAGGTCGACAACAATAGTTACGAGCTTTTCTAGGCAGTTGGCGAATTTCGTGATAGTTGCGAATTTTGGGTCAAGCATGTTTGCGATTCTGGCCCGCCCATTTCCGATCTTCCGAAAGTCCTTCCATGATAGCCGCCGCCTCAGCGGACCCGAGCCAGGATAAGCCGTCTCGTTTTGAGTTGCGCGTTGCCTTGGCCTATTTCGCAATTTTCATGTCGAGCGGTTTGCACCTGCCGTATTTTCCGCTGTGGCTGGCGTTTCGCGACCTTACGCCGACGCAAATCTCAGTTGTCCTGTCCATGCCACTCTTCGTACGTGTCATCGCTGCGCCACTCGTTTCCATGCTGGCTGATCGATCGAATGACCGGGCGCACATCCTGAGCATTGCGACCGTTCTCGCCGCCATCGTCGCAGCATTCTATTTCGTGCCCTTTGGCTTTGCCGGAGTCCTGATCGTGTCACTGATGCTGGCGCCGCCCTGGACGTCGCAGGTGCCGCTTGCCGATACGATCGCCTTGTCGGGCGTGCGCCGCTATGGCGCGGACTTTGCCAGGATGCGGGTATGGGGTTCGATCTCCTTTCTGCTCGCCTCCTTTGCGGGCGGGGTATTTATCCAGCACATGGGTGAACAGATCATCCCTTCGGCCCTGCTCGGAGCCTTGATCGCCGCCTGCGCCATGAGCTTCGTCGTGCCGCGCATCGGCAAGCCCCGCCGCCTGTCGCCGCTCTCCGACGTCGATATCGGGGACGCGGGCAGGGCGCTGCGCCGGCCAGCATTTGTCACCTTCCTGATCGCAACGGGTATCACGCAGGCAAGCCACGCCTATGGCTACAGTTTCTCGGCCATCTACTGGAAGTCGATAGGCATCGAGGAGACGATGATCGGATCGCTGTGGTCGATTTCAGTGGTGGCGGAGGTGATCATGTTCACCTCGTTCCGCCGTGTCTTCGGAAGGCTCCATCCGGCGAAAGTGCTGATGATCGGTTCGGCGGCCGCGATGTTTCGCTGGGCGGTATTTCCGTTGGTCGCGCCGGCCGGGCTCGGCATTGCCGGATTTCTGGTCATCCAAAGCCTGCACGCATTCTCCTTCGCGCTGTCGTTCCTCGGCATGCAAAAGATGATCGCATTGACCATTCCGGAAGAACGCGGCGGCACGGCACAGGGGCTTTCGACCTTCTTCATCGGGACGGCGCTGGCGATCGTCACGATGGCGTCAGGGCCGCTCTACAGCGCAACCGGAATCTATGGCTTCTACGTGATGGTGGCTTTGGCCGCATGCGGCCTTGCGCTTGCTAATGTCTCGCTGAATCTGGAGCAACGGGAAGTCTCCGCTTGAGTTTAGCCCCAAAGCTCGGGTTCGGGCGGGGAAAGGCGGCTGCCGTTGAAGATCAAGCCCGGCTTGCGATCTTCCTTCAAAATCAGCGGGCCATCCAGATCGACAAAGTCCGCATCCTGCGCGACCAGTACCGCCGGAGCCATCGCCAGTGAGGTTCCCACCATGCAGCCGACCATGATGCCGAATCCAAGCTCGCGAGCGCGCTTTTGCATGCGCAGCGCCTCGGTCAGGCCGCCGGTCTTGTCGAGCTTGATATTGATGCTGTCATAGCGGCCAAGAAGCGTGTGAAGATCGTCCGTTCCGTGCGCGCTCTCATCGGCGCAGATCGGCACCGGATGCGGGATCGTCGCCAGGATCGCGTCGTTTCCGGCGGGCAGGGGCTGTTCGATCAAGACGACGCCGGCCCGGGCTGCTGCGAGCATGTTCTCGCGGATGTTTGCATCGGTCCAGCCTTCATTGGCGTCGAGAATGATACGGCTTGCGGGCGCCGCCGCTGCCACGGCGCGAATGCGTTCCACGTCGTTATCGCCGCCGACCTTGACCTTGATCAGCGGGCGGTCTGCCAGGGCTTTGGCTGACGCTGCCATCGTTTGCGCGCCGCCGAATGAAACGGTCACGGCAGTGGTCAGATCCTTGAGGCGGGGGAGCCCCGCAAGCGCAGTGGCAGAGTTGCCGCTGCGCTTGGCCTCAAGATCCCACAGAGCGCAATCGACGGCGTTGCGGGCTGCGCCAGCACCGATGAGACTTGGCAACTCGTCTCGGGTCGCACCATTGCTCAAGGCGGCGCGCAAGCCTTCGATCTGGGCGCAAACGGAATCCAGACTCTCGCCATAGCGCGCATAGGGCACGCATTCGCCACGCCCGGTGAAGGCGCCATCCGTCAAAGTGCACAGCACCACCGCAGCTTCGGTTTTCGATCCGCGGGAGATCGTAAATGTCCCAGCGATGGGCCAACGCTCGACCGCGATTTCTATTCCAACTACCATTTTCGACGCCTTAATTGTTCAAGTGACACGAGCCGAGAGACTCGATATGTGTGTGTGATGTTGACCGATAGAGCAAGCAATTCAAGTGCTTCTACCGCAGCGCCGCCTCATGTTGAATTCAGCACCGAAGGCGACCGCGCGACGATCACGCTTTCCGGCGCTTGGACGACACGCAATGTGCGCCGTGTTGACGAGCGTATGCGCGAAATCGGCCGTGACAAGAGCTTTTCGAGCATCCTGATCGACCTTTCGGGCGTGGAACTTCTTGATACGGCCGGAACGTGGTTGATCGAGCGACTGCGCACCAAGCTCGAAGGGGCGGGAAAACAGGTCACCATCGAAGGCCAGTCGGAAAGTTGGGGCTCATTGTTCGAGGCCGTGCGCGAGGCGGCAAACACGCCCGACGACACGGTTCCTGTGGCGCGGCCAGGGCTGCTGATTCGCTTTCTGGCGACGATCGGCGGAACGGTCTATGCTTTTGGCGGCGATTTCGTGAAGTCCATGCACATCCTCGGCGCCACGGTCCGCGGTGCGCAGATGAAGGGCAGTCGCCGCGGCAGCATCAGGCCCGCGGCTATCGTCCATCAGATTGACAGCATGGGTATCGGAGCCGTTCCGGTCGTCGTCCTCATGTCCACAATTATTGGTGCCATCATCGCGCAGCAGGGCGCATTCCAGTTGCGCTATTTCGGCGCGGAAATTTTCGTCGTCGATCTTGTCGGCATTCTGGTGTTGCGCGAGATTGGCGTGCTTCTGACGGCGATCATGATCGCCGGCCGCTCGGGGAGCGCGATCACCGCCGAAATCGGCTCGATGAAGATGCGTGAGGAGACCGATGCGCTGACCGTCATCGGGCTCAACCCGGTCGGTGTCCTGGTATTTCCGCGTCTTGTGGCATTGGTCATTTCGCTGCCCTTGCTCACGATCATTGCCGATTTTGCAGCGCTCGCCGGCGCAATGGCGATTACCTGGGCCTATTCCGGCATAACACCCGATGCCTTCATTCAGCGCCTGCGCGACGCCATCGACCTGTCGAGCTATCTGGCTGGACTGATCAAAGCCCCGTTTATGGCGTTGATCATCGGCGTCATGGCGTCGGTGGAGGGCATGAAGGTTGGCGGCAGCGCCGAGTCCCTCGGCCAGCGCGTCACCGCGTCAGTGGTCAAATCCATTTTCGTCGTTATTGTGGTCGATGGCATTTTCGCGATCTTCTACGCATCCATCAATTTTTGAGCCAGGACCGCCAAGGCGAATGATTCCGACAGCAAACCAGGAAAATGAGGGCGCCGGGGCCAGAGACATCCTCCTTTCCGTGAAGGATGTGAGTGTCTCATTTGGCAGATCGACCGTGCTCGATCATCTGTCGCTCGATGTCTATCGCGGTGAGATACTCGGCTTTGTCGGGGCGTCCGGTACCGGCAAGTCGGTTCTGATGCGCACGATCCTCGGCCTCAACCAGAAGCAGTCCGGCACAATCAGCATATTCGGCCACGACATAGACCGTGCGAGCGAACAGGAAAAGCTGGGCGTCGACATGCGCATGGGCGTGTTGTTTCAACACGGCGCCCTGTTCTCATCCCTGACGGTGCTTGAAAATATTCAGGTCCCGATGCGTGAATATCTCGACACCCCCGAGCGATTGATGGACGAGCTTGCGCGGTTGAAAATCGATCTCGTCGGTCTCAAACCCGATACAGCCGAGAAATTCCCGTCCGAACTTTCCGGCGGCATGATCAAGCGAGCGGCGCTGGCGCGGGCATTGTCGCTCGATCCCGAAATCGTGTTTCTTGACGAGCCGACTTCGGGCCTTGATCCGATCGGCGCCGCAGATTTCGACGAGCTGATCGCCAATCTGCGCGATACGATGGGGCTGACGGTCTACATGGTGACCCACGACCTCGATAGTCTGTTCGCGGTTTGCGACCGAATCGCTGTATTGGGTAAGAAGAAGGTTCTTGTCGAAGGAACCATCGACGACATGCTGGCGTTTGACGATCCGTGGGTGCAGGAATATTTCCGCGGCAAACGTGCACGTCAGATCGTCAGCGACGGCAAGAACAGGCGGCGGTCGGGAGGCGATCGCGTTGCGCCGAAGCCCGTTCAGGGGCAAGAGGGTCAGGCTAAATAACCGATGGAAACCAAAGCCAATTATGTTCTGGTCGGTATCTTCACACTGGTGATCTGCGCCCTTGCCTTCGCATTTGTTTATTGGATCGCCCGCTATGGCGACCGAAGCGAAACGGCGACCCTGGAAATCCGCATCCTCGGCTCTGTCACGGGCTTGACGGAGGGCAGCCAGGTTTTGTTCAACGGGATCAAGGTCGGCAGCGTCAAGCGCCTTTCCATCGACGCCAACAATCCCGACGCGGTGATCGCGCAGACCGAGGTCAATGCCACGACGCCGATCACGCGTTCGACACAGGCGACACTGGGCTTTGCCGGCCTGACCGGCCAGGCGTTCATCGAGCTCAAGGGCGGCAAGCTCAACGAACCCAATCTGCTCGAAGAAGCCGCGAAGGACGACCAGATTGCCCGCATGGACGCCGACCCTTCGGTCGTCAACAACCTTCTGCAAAAAGCGCAAACCATTCTCGAGCGCGTCGACGGGGCAGTTGGTTCCATCGAGAGCTTCATCAAGGAGGTGAAGGGCCCGTTGGTCGATACGGTCAACAACACCAAGAAGTTCACCGATGCTCTCGCCAACAATTCGGAAGTCATCGACAAGTTCAGCCAGAGCGCGGAAGACGTGCAGGCCGTGGTCAAGGAAGCGCGCGAGATGATGACCAAGCTCAATTCCGCGTCGACGCGGGTGGATGGTGTCCTGGCCAAACTCGATACGCAATTGTCGGACCAGGATGGCAGCGTCGTCAGGGAAGTGCGCCAGACGATGCAATCCTATCGCGCCGTGGCCGACAATCTGAATGCGAAACTCGGTCCGATCGCCGACAACATCAACCGATTCTCCGGACAGGGCCTGCGTGACGTCCAGGCGCTCGTAAATGAGAGCCGGCAATCGGTTCAGCGCATTGAACGCGCCATCACGGACCTCGGGAAAAACCCGCAGCGCGTGATTTTCGGCGGGGGCGGCAATGTTCCTGAATATGACGGGCGGACCCGCCGTTGACTTTGGCATATTCGCATCGCATGAAGGTTAACGGATCGTTGCGCTTCGTGGGGACAGGGCATTGGTGAAATCAAGAACGACAATCGCCGCTCTGCTGATTGCCTTGTCCGTTTCAGCCTGCGCCAGCAGCAAGAAGCTCGATACCTTCGATCTCACCAGCCCTTCGCCGTCCCTGTCAGCGTCGAAAAAGCAGGGCCGGCAGATTCTCATTGCGGCGCCATCAGCCCTGAAGGCACTTGACGGCGAAAATGTCGTCGTGCGTTCCGGCCCGAATTCGATTTCATTCCTCAAGGGTGCGCAGTGGGCCGACCGCCTGCCGAATATCGTACAGTCGCGGTTCGTCCAGGCCTTTGAAAGCACGCACCGGCTTGGCGGGGTCGGCCGCCCCGGCGATGGCCTTGCCATCGATTACCAGGTAATCAGCGAAATCCGCACCTTCGACATCGACGTCGCGGCTGGGAACACGGCCGTCGTCGAGATGGCTATCAAGATTTTGAACGACAAGAACGGTACGGTGCGCTCTTCGCGCGTGTTCCGTTCGACCTCGCCGGTCAGCGGGCCCGGCAATGATGCCTATATCGCTGCCCTCGACCGCGCCTTTGACGATGCCACGCGCAATATCGTGTCGTGGACACTGTCAGTCATTTAAGTTTCTAATATCAAGTATCTGTTTTTATTTCTCAATTTTGTATTGCCATGGATGAGCAGCGATCACTCCTCAATGCAATTAATCGTCTCGGTTCGTTCCAGATCGTTATGATCGCTTGTGCGGCGTCAGCGGCGATAACGTCTGCATTCTTTCTCGGGCGCGCGTCGGGCCGGCATGAAATACAGCACGCCGATCGCCAGCAGCTTGCCGCCCAAGCGCACAGGCTGGATGAGCTTCAGCGCAGCCTGAGCGATGAAAAAGATCGGGTCAGCCGATTCTCGGAGGCCAATCGGCGCTATGCCGGGGAGAATGACTCGCTCCGTGAACAGGCGAATACCCTCGCGGGCCGATTCCAAAGCCAGAACAACGGCTCGCTGGCCCCCGGCACTGGTCAATAAGTCTCGAAAGGCCAGATTGTCATGCACCGTTGATAGGGTGTCATGGTGCATTCGAATAGCACGGGGATGACATGCGCCTTGGCGCGAAACGCATTATGCTCACCCATTGCGGCCCACACATGCTGACGCGGAAAGCCGATGTACGCTTTGAGCTTGCCGAAGACGGGCAAGTCATCGATCTGTGAGCGAAAATTTCCAACAAAAAAACGCGGCTCGAAGGCCGCGTTTTTTCGTTCGTATGGGTTCCCGCGCTTACCGAAGGCGGTTACTTGCATGCGCAAGCATCGTGTAGACCTTGCCGGTATCCGACGTCAGGTAGTTCTGCGTCGTGACATTGTCGCGGTCGTTGCGGCTGACGTCTTCGAGCAGGCGCTCGAAATCATCCATGTAGCGATCGACGGCGCGGCGGAATTCGGTGTCCGCCTGGTACTTGCGCTTGATCTCGTCAAAGGTCTGCTGACCCTTGAGCGTATAGAGGCGGCGGGTGAACACATTGCGCTCGCCGGCACGATAACGCTGCCAGAGTTCGACAGAAGCCTCATGGTCAATCGCACGCGTGATGTCGATTGATAGCGAGTTCAAGGATTCGACCACCTGACCGGGCGAGCGGCTGGTTGCCTTGGCCTTTGGCTCGGCATCTGCCTCATCGCTCGATGCTCGGCGCAACAGGTCTGAGACCCAGCCATTGCCGGCGGGGCGTGCGCCAGGCGCCGCATTGCCACGGATATCGAGGCTACCGCGAATTGCAGGTGCTGCTGCCGCAGGAGTGGCCGCCTGTGCTGGCGACGTGGGTTGGCTTCGCTGCGGCTGCGCGGCAACGGCGGCCGTTGCCCGGGCAGGCGCGGCAGCGCGCGCGGCGCGAGCTTCGCCGACGTCAGTGAGGCGGCCGGATTTCTGAACGATTTCCGACAGTTCCTTCAAGGCGTTGATCTGCTCTGAGACCGCCTTGCGCATTTGCGCGGTGGACTGCTTGGCTTCTTCGGGCATGTCCATGACCCCGCGCTGCAATTCGGAACGGGTCTCTTCCAGTTCCGCGCGGATGGCAGCCGAGGAGCGGCGGATTTCATCGGTCGCGGTTGCGAACTTCTGCGATGCCTGCTCGACGACTTCCGAGATCGAATTGCGAATCTGCTCGGTTGTCTGCGAGGCGCGGCCTTCGGCGCGATCGAAAGCGGAGGATACAAGCGACTCGAACGAACGCATGGTCTTCTCGATGCTTTCGGACTTCGCAATAAGGCCTGCCGCGAGCTTCTGCAGTGCTTCCTGGCGATCATCGAAGGTGGAGGCGAGATTTGACTGCGAGGCATTGATCAGTTCGGAAGCCGAGTTGAGCATCTTGCCATGGTCGTCGAAGCGCTTGGCGATAGCCGAAATGTCGGTCAGTGTCGTGTCGGAGAGTTCCGACAGCTTGCCAAGATTGCCGTCGATAAGCCGGGTCGACGTCTCGAAGGATTCGGCAGCCTTGGTTGCATTCTCGGCAAAGGCGGTTGTCGTGTCGAGAAGCCGTCCATCGATGTCGCCAAGGTTCTTGGTCGCCATGTCGATGAGTTCGCCGAGTTTCGCGTTGGAAGCGGAGAGGCGGTCGATGAGATTGCTGACATCGTCGGTGAGGCCGGCTTTCGCCGCCTGGACGGCGGTGATGGTTTCTGCGGTGCGGCTGGCGATCGCATTGATCAGAGCCGCATTCTCGACGCGCAACCGCTCCGTTGCGGCTGTCGTTGCTTCAACCAGCTGCGATGCGAGCGTGCGGCCATTGTCGGCGAGGCTGTCGACCAGAGGCTGTGCCGTATTGTCGAGGATGCCGATGATTTCCTGCGAACGCGCAGCGAGAACTTCGTTGAGCTCGCGGGTGCTTTCGGCCAGCTTCGAAGCAGTCGAATCGGTTGCTGCGGAGAAGCGGGCTTCGAGTGCTTCGAGATTGGCGGCGGCTTCACGGGCACGTTCACCGAGGCGGCGTTCCGTTTCTGCGAGGCTTTCGTTCATGCGATGGCTGAATGCCTCGCCGTGACCGTCAAGCGCTTCGCCAGCCTTCTGCGCCTCGACCGTGAGGGAAGAGGCGGCGTCGCCGATCTTGTCACGCAGCGTACGCGCAACGACCGAAGCGCTCTGCTCCAGCGACTTGCGCACATTTTCGACGCCCATCGCAAGTGCGTTCTGCATGGTGTTCGTGCGCTCGTCGATCGTGCCGCCATGGGTTTCGAAGGCTTTTGCCAGCACCTCGGCGCTGTCCTGGAGCACTGCCTGAAGTGCAATGGTGCGATCACTGATCGTGCTGGCCTTGCTGTCCAGCGTCTGGCCGATGGCGGCGTTGCCCTGTTCCATGGCGGCCCGGATGCCGGCGATGCGGTCATCAAGCATGCCCGCATGCGCGTTCAATGTATCGCCAATGCGACCATCGCTGTCCGAGAGTACCGCACGGATCGCTGCTGCACGCTCTTCGAGAGCGCCAATATGCGAGGCAAGAATGTCGCCGATCTGGTTGTTGCCGCCGTCGAGCGCCGAGCGGATACCCGCTGTACGCTCTTCGATATCGGACACGTGGCGGGCAAGCACCTGTTCAACCTGACCCGTGCTCGAGTCGAGCATGGACCGGATACCGGCTGTGCGTTCTTCGAGCGCGCCGAGATGCGAGGCGAGCGTATCGCCAATCTGGTTGTTGCTATTGTCGAGCACCGACCGGATACCGGCAGTGCGCGTTTCGATATCATTTGCGTGTTGCGCGAGCGTATCGCCGATGCGCGAATGTGTATTCTCAAGCGCTGCCTGGATATCGGCCGTACGCTCGTCGAGCGAGGCGGCATGCCTTGCGAGCGTCTGGTCGATCCGCTGGTCGCTGTTCGTCAGGGCATTTTCGATGCCCGCGGTCCGATCCTCGATGGCACTCGCATGGGTGGCAAGGACATCGCTGATACGGGCATCACTGCTGGTCAGGGCCGACTCGATGCGGTTGGTGCGATCGTCGACGGAGTCGATGAAGCCGCCGAGGGTGTCATCGATACGGGCGCCGCTGCTGAGCAATGTCACCTGGATTTCAGCGTTGCGCGCGTCGATGGCTTGGGTGTGCGCAGCGAGCGTGTCGCCAAGCTTGATGTCGCTGCTGGAAAGAGCCAGCTGGATTTCACGGTTGCGCTCGTCAAGGCTCTTGGCGTGATGATCAAGGGTCTGCGCGATCTTGGCGTGCGTATCGACGAATGCAGCGCGCATGCCGGAGGTGCGATCGTCGATGATTTTTGCATGCGCGTCCAGCGTCTGGCCGATGCGGGAATCATTGGCATGAATTGCCGCTTCGATGGTCGAACTACGCAGGTCGATCGTGCGCGTATGTTCGTCCATCGTCTGGCGAATCTTCGCATCCGTATCGGAGAACGCAGCATGCATGCCGGAGGTGCGGTCTTCGATGGCCTTGGCGTGCTGCTCGAGCGTCGCGCCAATGCGGGCATCATTGTCGTCAAGCGCCGCCCGCAGGTTTGCCGCCCGTTCTTCGAGCGATCCGGTGTGGCCCTCGATGATCTGGCCGATGGCGGTTGTGCTGGTCTCAAGAATGGTTCTGAGGTTCGACGTATGATCGCCGATTTGGCCCGCCTGTTCGCGCATGACGGCCGCTGCGCGATCCGTCTCGCCCGATAGTGTCGAGGCAAGCGCCTCGCGGCTCTCCGCCAATCTGTCGGCGAGCGCTGTTGCACTCGTCGAGAGCAGGCTGCCAACGGATTCCGACAGGCTCGACAGATCGTTGCCAATCTTGGCCTTGGTCTCGTCGACGATGCCATCGATGGAAGCGCGGCCATCGGTGAAGGTCTTGGCGATATCGCGGGTACGCTCGATCAACTGTTCGTTGATCTGGCGGGCGCGGGCCTCAAGTGCCGAATTGAGGCGTTCCGTGCTGGTATCGAGCGACTGCGCACGCGTCTCGAACTCCGCGAGCAGCGAACGGCCACGCTCGTTGATCGTGGTGTCGAGCCCGGCGAGGCGGGTGTCGAATTCGCCGACCAGCGTTTGCGTGGCGTCGCCAAGCAGCGACAACATGCTGTTGGTGCGACCGTCCAGCGTGTCGGCCAGTTTCAGTGTCACCGCATCCGTCTGTTCGGACAGGGCTGCAATGCGCATTTCCAGAAGATTCGCAAAGGCTTCGCCGGACGTGCTGATCTTGTTCGAAATGTCGTCGGAGCGCGAAACGATGGACTCTGAGATCGCCTGTCCGCTCTGTGCCAGGCGGTCAATAAGGGTTTCCCCGGACTGGCTGATCGACATGGTCAGATTGGTTGAGGCATTGGAAAGGTTTTCGCGCAATGCATCGCCAGCCTGCGACAGCTCATCCTTCAGCTGCTCGTGGGCGCTGGAGATCGAGGCGCGGACGCGCTCGGCATGGCCGATCACCGATTCGCGCTCGCCGCCGAGACGGTCGACCAGCGTGCGGATGCGGTATTCATTGTCCGTATAGACGCGTTCGAGCTGGTTGACTTCGGTCTGGACCAGCGTCTCAAGCTCGACGGCGCGGGCGAGGGTGCGTTCGACGCCTTCGCTCATCGCGGCAACTTCACGCCGCACAGCCTGGCCGAGAGAAGCGACGCGGTCGGACGAGAGCATCTCCGGCTCCGACAGGCGCATGGCGGCCTCGGCCATGGAGCGCGCGGCATATTGCATTTCCTGGGCGCGGCGGACCATCAGCGCGAAGGCCCAGAACAGCATGATCGGCACGATGATGGCGACTGCGAGGCCGATCGCGTAGGGCGCCGCGGCAAAGTCGGCGAATGAATGGATGGACCACAGCGAGGCGCCGTACATTGCATTGCCGAGGGCAAGCACACCGGCAGTCCAGAGCAGGCTGATGATGGTCGTTACCAGCGCGTAGGATCGTGGCGCTTGCGCGGCCGGAATCGATGGCCGGGCGACCGTGGACTTCTGCAAAAGATCGTCGTTCGCAGGCTTGAACGTTTGCGCGGGCACTGCCGGCGCCTTGGGCAAAGCAGGCGGTGCGGCAGGTATGGGATTTGCGGCCTTGATCTGAGGTTTTGGCGCTGGAAGGGACGTGGTAACTGCGGCGGCGGGCGCCTTGGTTTCGGTAGCGGCTACCGGCTCAGGCTCTGAAGGCAAACTATGCTTTTCTGCTGCCAGTTCCTGCGCTGCCTGTGAAATCTGTGCTTCGAGATCGCTGAGGGACAAGAGATCGTCATCGACGGGAGATAAATCCATATCCATCCCAAGCGTCGACTCGTCGAAATCGATTTCAAGTGCCTTTTCAAGAGCTTCGCCGAGTTCTTCTTCGGTTTTCGCTACCTTGCTTTTCGGAGCTGTGGCCATGCTTACCTCACAATATTGGCCGGTGACCACATGTGGAGCCCACCGCGCCATACTCTTTACGCCGCTACTGTATCGTACTGACACATGGATTGGAAAGAAACAACGGATTCGGCAAATGCTTAAAAGTTTAAACACAAGGTTAATTTTTTGAGGTCGGACGAAATTTCAGCCCAACATCAAAATTTACCGAACGTTCACCATAGTTGAGCTTTTTCAGGGTGTATTGCCTCGTTTTAACCTTGAATCAGCGCAATTTGAAGAAACTTGTTAGTTCATTCGTAAAAGTGTTCAGGAGAGTACAATGGCACAACAGGCATCGATGGCTTTCGCCTTGCCGGGCGGTGAACAATCGACCCCATCGCGTAACCGCCCCATCGACCTCGTTCATCTGACACGCGAGACATTCGGCAATCGCGCCCTCGAAACCGAAATCCTTTGCCTCTTTT
Source organism: Hyphomicrobiales bacterium (assembly GCA_900473175.1). Classification (GTDB taxonomy): domain Bacteria; phylum Pseudomonadota; class Alphaproteobacteria; order Rhizobiales; family Rhizobiaceae; genus Phyllobacterium. Next base: position 122,800 of record UCKM01000020.1, read on the forward strand.
CCCGCCAGACCAGCAGCATTGCCGACCGGCTTGCCCATGCCAATCCCGATGATCGCGTTCGTCTCGCCAGATCGTTGAAAGGGTCCGCCCGCATGATCGGCGCCTTCGGCGTTGCCGACATGGCCGAGGAAATCGAATTCGCGCCATCCGATTCAAATAAGGTCAAGGAGCTGCGGTTGATCATCGACGATGTCCGCGATTACATAGCCGCGATCACGCGGTAGCCGTCATGTTGGTTGAATATATATGCCATGCCCGCCGCTCCCGTGCGAGCGCGGGCTGCGTCAGGGAGTACAATTGACTTCCCGGCCCAAATCCCTATGTCAGCGATAACTTTCCTGCTTGGGGCATTTTTTATGGCAAAGATCACGTTTGTCACTTTCGATGGCGCGCGTATTGAAGCGGACGCTGAAAACGGTTCGACCGTGATGGAGAATGCCATCCGTAATGCGGTGCCGGGCATCGATGCGGAATGCGGCGGCGCCTGCGCCTGCGCCACATGCCATGTCTACGTCGACGAGGATTGGACCTCGGTGGCGGGAGAGCCCGAGGCCATGGAAGAGGACATGCTGGACTTCGCCTACGATGTTCGCCCGAATTCGCGCCTGTCCTGCCAGATCCGGGTTTCGGATGACTTGGACGGCATCGTCGTGCATGTGCCCGAGCGTCAGGCCTGATATTTTCTCATTGACCGATTAGAATAGCTGCTATGCTTGTCGTTTTGGGGCCGGGCCGAGACGCATTCTCTTGACCTTGACGAGTGCAGTCGCTACGCGCAGTGCAGCCCGTGCGTCGTTGACGCACCAGCCATTACCCCATTTTTGTCTGCACAGCATGCAGAACCTTCTGGCATGAGGACTTTTCGATGAGCGAGATTATCAAAACCGATGTTGTCATCATTGGCGCCGGGCCCGTCGGTCTGTTCGCGGTGTTCGAACTTGGGCTCTACGATCTCAAATGCCATCTCATCGATATTCTCGACCGTCCAGGCGGCCAGTGCGCAGAGCTCTACCCCGAGAAACCGATCTACGACATTCCGGCATGGCCCATCATCAGCGGACATGATCTCACTGAAAAACTGATGGAGCAGATCAAGCCGTTCTCGCCGGAGTTCCATTTCAACCGCATGGTCACCAAGCTCGAGCGGCAGGCCGATGGCTCCTTCCGTGTCGAGACCGACGAGGCCGAGGTTTTCGAAGCCAAGGTCGTGGTCATCGCAGCCGGCGGCGGCTCGTTCCAGCCCAAGCGTCCGCCAGTCCCTGGCATTGAGGCCTATGAGGGCAAGAGCGTCTTCTATTCCGTGCGCCGGATGGAAGAATTCCGCGACCAGGACGTGTTGATCGTCGGCGGGGGTGATTCCGCGCTCGACTGGGCACTGAACCTCCAGCCCATTGCGCGCAGCCTTGCGGTCGTTCACCGGCGCGCGGAATTCCGCGCCGCGCCCGACAGCGTCAAGAAGATGTTCGAGCTGGTCGAAAGCGGCAGCGTCCACTTTGAACTCGGCCAGGTTTCGGGCCTCAAGGGCGAGGGTGGCCAACTCACCCATGCCACGATCAAGGGCAACGAGGGCGAGATCGATATCCCGGTCACCCGCATGCTGCCCTTCTTCGGATTAACGATGAAGCTCGGGCCGATCGCTGATTGGGGCCTCAATCTCAACGAGAATCTCATTCCGGTGAACGTGGAGACATTCGAGACATCGGAGCCGGGAATTTTTGCCATTGGCGACATCAATTGGTACCCCGGCAAGCTCAAGCTTATTCTCTCCGGCTTCCATGAAGCCGCGCTCATGACTCAGGCGGCAAAGCGCATCGTCAGTCCCGGGGAGCGGATCGTGTTCCAGTACACGACGTCTTCCACGAGCCTGCAAAAGAAACTCGGAGTTAGTTAGGGCGTTTTGCCGAACTCGCGGATAAGCCGGTAGGTCAATAGCCGTCCGAACCTGTCTTCGAAGTTGATCGCTTCGACCTTGTCGAACTGTATTTGCGCAAGGTCGTGCTCTTTCATCAGTTTCGTCGTCAACGTGTTGATGTCGTTTCTCAGTACGGTGCAATCGCTGCGCCATGGAAGGCTCTTGATTTGCTGCTCCATGTTGCTGGCGGCGGTGCGGGCGATGGAAATATGACTTTCCTCGTGCCGCTTGATGTCGGCTGAAAGGGTATCCCAGATCATTGCAAGATCAGCTGGCGCCGTCCGCCGCTGCTTCCATCGCGGCAGAAAAACCTGCGCGTGAACCGTGATCGTGGCGTCAACGACGCGGCAGGTCTTGCCGTCTGATCCATATTTGATCCGGTTCTCGAAGCGCATCTTGGTCATGCCGGGATGACGCTGGCCGGTCTTTTGCAAGACGGGCCCGCGGCGATAGAGTTCGCGGTCGAGATCGGCCGCAGTCCGGCCATTCAGGTTAAAATATTCGAAGCTACGCAGGACGGTCGCTGCAGTCGCGGGTTCTGCCGCAAGGATCAGGACGGTGGCGAAAGCTGCAGCTCTGGCTAGAATACGCATGGGTACATTTCCTTTTCAGCCAAGTCTGCCCGATCCGGACCCTATCGTCAAAAACATTGCGGATGAATTGACGTGGTCCCGGTTCTGTTCAAAAACAAATACAAGGTTTCGTGAAGGGAGCGTTTCGATGCAAAGGATATGGCAGTTGGCCCATGGCCGCACATTGGCTTTGGGCGACCGCGCGCTGATAATGGGCGTTCTCAATGTCACGCCGGACTCCTTTTCCGATGGCGGCCTGCATTATTCGCTCGATCAGGCGCTGGACGGCGCACGCAAGATGATCGCCGAGGGTGCATCCATTATCGACGTCGGCGGCGAATCGACCCGTCCCGGCGCCACCCGCGTCGAGCCTGCCGTCGAGCAATCGCGGGTATTGCCGGTTATCGATGCATTGGTGAAGGAGACGGATATCATCATTTCCGTCGACACATATCGTGAGGAGACGGCTCGGCTGGCCGTTGCAGCCGGCGCACACATTGTCAACGACGTCTGGGGTGTGCAGCGCGAGCCGGCCATTGCCGATCTCGCTGCCGAGACCGGCGCCGGGCTGGTTATTATGCATACCGGGCGCGAACGGGAACGCGATCCGGACGTGATTGCCGATCAGTTCGCCTTTCTCAACCGGTCGCTGGAGATCGCCAAGGTTGCCGGTGTCTCGCAGGACCAGATCGTGCTCGATCCTGGCTTCGGCTTTGCCAAGGACACCGCCGAAAACATCGCGCTGATGGACCGTTTCGCTGAGCTTTCCGCCTTTGGCTATCCGTTTCTCGTCGGCACGTCGCGCAAGCGCTTTCTTGGCGCAACCTCCGGCGGTGAGGCTGAAGAGCGCGATGTTGCGACCGCCGCATCGTCCGCGATCCTGCGACTGGCCGGCGCGGAGATATTCCGGGTGCATGACGTTGCGATGAGCCGCAGCGCTCTGGCGCTTGCCGATGCTGTCCTCAACGCGCGCCGCCAGCGGAAATGACCGCGCTAAAACGGAAAGCCTGGCTCGGACTGGGCGGCAATATCGGTGATCCCGTCGCATCCATGGGACGCGCCCTGCGCGCTTTGAACCGCAGGGACGATACACAGGTGCTCGCCGTTTCTGCGGTCTATAAGACCCCGCCATGGGGCAAGACCGATCAGGCCTGGTTTCACAATGCCTGTGCCGGGATCGAAACCTCGCTCGAACCGGAGCCGCTGCTTGCGACCTGTCTTGATATCGAGAAGACCATGAAGCGCCAGCGCATGGAGCGCTGGGGCCCGCGTACCATCGATATCGATGTGCTTGCCTATGAAGGCCTCGATCGATTTGAAAGCCCGACCCTCGTCCTGCCGCATCCACGGATGACCGAGCGCGCATTCGTACTGGTTCCGCTTGCCGACGTCGCGCCAGGCCTGATGATCAGCGGCAAGACGGTCACGCAATGGCGCGATCTTTGTGACAAGAGCGGTGTGGAAAAAGCCCGCAGCGATGCGGGCTGGTGGCGTGAGGCTGGTGGAAATGACTGAGTTTTGCGCAAAGGCTGATGCGTGGTTCGACAAGCTCACCATGAGGGACGCGGTGCGCGGCAGGGACAGCCATGCCCGGCAATTTGGCCCTCAGGATGGACTGGGAGCGCGATTGATTGCAGCCAAACCTCCCTCATGGTGAGCTTGTCGAACTACGCACCTAGCAATTGCAAAGGTAAATTCGATCAGTTTTTAGCGATGCTTCCCACCGCAACCGCATCGACGCGCTTCAATGAAACGCCGACGACCGGGATCAACTGATCTTCCAGTCGCACCGAAATGGTGACGTTCATCGTATTATCGCTGGTGAACTTTGCCTGCATCGCACCGGTGAGCTGCTTGCGGCTGATGGCAAGCACCACCTTGTCGCCGGCAACGTTGCCCCCGGTGATGTCGAGGCCCTTGCCGGCTGACCCGTCGAGGAACGTACCCTTGTAGCTATTGCCCGAGCGAACGATCGTCGCCTTCATCGGCTGATTGAATATGCCAACGCGGCAGCTGCCGTCCAGCGTCATGCCGGCTTTCTCCGCCGGCGTGGTGCCATCGAGCGTGCAGGTGAATTTGGTGCCCTTGTACTTTCCCGCGACGATTTCGCCGGGGCCAACCCACTGACCTTCAATTGTGCGGAAAAACTCGGCATCATTGTCCCTGGCTTGCGCCGGCAGCGCCAGAAGCGCGCAGGCGAACAGGGACAGGGTAGCGGCTGCTGCGCTTCTCTTCATCGTCAGGACTCAACACAAATCGTTGGAATTGGCACGTGGTGCGATCATCGGCCCGAATGGTTAACGGATGGTTGCCATTCACACAAAACGTGTCGCGGAGAAGATTGCAACACTTAATTGGCCAAAACGGCCTTTATTCCTTCTTTACCCCGCCAATGCGCGCCAAATCGCCGATGAAATCGCCGATATTCGGACGCCGCTCTGCGTTGAAAGGGAAGGGCCGCACCAGATCCATGGCGGAGATCCCGATGCGCGCCGTCATCAAACCGTTGATCACGCCTTCGCCGAGCCGCGCAGAGAGTTTTGCGGTAAGACCATGACCGACCAGTTGCTGGATGATCGAGTCGCCCATTGCCACCGTGCCGGTGACTGCGAGATGGGCGATGACATTGCGCGTCAAGCGGAGAAAGCCGAGCGTTCCCGGACGCCCTCCGTAAAGCTCGGAGAGACGGCGGATGAGACGCGCGGATTCGAACACCACATAGCCGATGTCGACGAGGGCGCGCGGGCTGACCGCGGTGACGATCGAGACGCGTTTGGAGGCAGCGAGGATCATGTCGCGTGCTTGCCGGTCAAGGGGGCGCAACAGCTCGGTCTCGCCGAGCCTGATCAGGTCGCGCCCGTCGATAATGTCTTCGCGCAGATCGTGAAGCAGTGCGCGGCCCTTGGCCGTCGCAGGAAGCGTCTCCGCAATGGAAACGAGCTTTCCAACCGCCGCTTTGGCGGCGCGGGTGTCGTTGTTGGCGGCCGCCTTGGCAGCTTCATCGCGCAAGGTTTGCACTGAGGCGAGACGGCGCAGAGCAAGCGCTTCCCTCAAGACAATGGCGATCAGGGCAAGGGCGGCGATGGCGGCGACACAAGCGGCCACCCAGCCGAGCCATGGCGCACGCTCGAACAGTGTGCGGACAAGTTTGTCAGTCCATAGGCCGAGCGCCAGCGATACCAGCACACCAAGCGCGCCTGTAAGCAATGAAGCGAACGAGAACCGCTTCTTCCGGACGAGGGCCGGAGGCGGTGTCAAGGCGTCGAGTTCGTTCGCTGTCGCCGGGTCCACATCGAACACATCGACGGCTGCCGGCGTAATCACCGCCACGTCCTTGATTGCCGTCGGCCTGCGCCCTTGAGGAGCGGCGGGTCGGGTCTTCTGCTCGGTCTCGCGGCGCTCTGGCTGGTCGATCCGAAAAGAGGCTGGCTTGCGAGGATTTTGATCCGTCATGCGAGGCGATCTCCGATGAGGAACTGTAGAGCGCGATCAAGCCTGATATGCGGCAGGGACAAAGTAATACCTTCCGCCGTGCGTTCGAGTTTCGGTGGCCGGAACCGAACAAAGCGGATGGCGGGGTCATCCGACACCTGCACGGGCCGTTCAAAGATTGAATCCGGTTTTTCCGGCAAGTCACCGGGAAATATGGCGGTTTCCGTTTTGCCGTCAAATGTCTCGCCATCGATGGATTCACCCTCGAGCGGCGTTCCGACGATGACCGGCAGAATTTCCCTTCCCTGAGTGACCGTTGCCTCGCGGGTCGTTCGCACCGCCGCCATGGCCAGCACGTCGATGCTTGCGCCGGAAAAATCGGCCCGGCTGACCGCCCGATCCACGAGGCGGCGGACAATGGCCTGAAGGCGGTCGTGGCTTTCATGGTGCAGATGGTCTGCCTTGGTCGCGGCAACGAGTATTCGCCCTATGCGCCGCTGGACGAGGCCGGTCAGGAAATTGGTGCTGCCGGGGCGAAAGCAGGAAAGAATTTCCGTCAACGCCCGTTCGAGATCGGCAACCGCAGCCGGCCCGGCGTTCATCGCCTGCATGGCATCGACGAGAACAATCTGCCGGTCGAGCCGTGCGATGTGCTCGCGAAAGAAGGGCTTCACGACATGGGTCTTGTAGGCTTCGTAGCGCCGCTCCATCATGGCGGCGAGCGAGCCGGAACGGTGCTTGGCGCCGGTCAGGCCAGGTAGTGGGGCGAAGGTAAGTGCGGGCGAACCATCGAGATCGCCCGGCATGAGGAAGCGGCCCGGCGGCAGGGTCGACAGGGCACGCTCGTCGGCCTTGCCTGCCTTCAGATATTCGGTGAAACTCTTCGCAAGCCGCTGTGCCGTCATTTCATCCGCGGGCGCATCGGCTTCAATGCCGCTCGCCACGCTGATCCAGTTCGTCGCCAGTTCCCGGTGGCTCTCAAGCTGCGCCAGTTCAAACGAGTCCTTGGAAAATTCAGTATAGGATTTTCCGAGCAGCGGCAGATCAAGTAGCCACTCGCCCGGATAGTCGACGATATCGACTGAAAGCTTGCCGCCGGAGAACATGCGGTTCCACATCGAGGCCGATTCATATTCGATCGTCAGTCGCAGTTCAGAAATGGCTCTGGTGGAATCGGGCCAGATCCGTTCATCGATCAAAGCTTTGAGATGATCTTCGTATTGAAAGCGCGGGACGGCATCGTCTGGCTGTTCTTCAAGATACGCCCGGGCGATCCGCCCGGATTTTTGCGCTTCAAACAGGGGCAGTCGGCCGCCGTGGATCAGATTGTGGACGAGCGCGGTGATGAACACAGTCTTGCCGGCGCGCGAAAGGCCCGTGACGCCAAGACGCAGCGATGGCGAAACCAGGGCGCTGGTTCGGTCAGCGAGCGTATCGAGCGCGATCCTGGCCTCGTCGGCAAATGTCGTCAGTGCACCCAATTCAATAGTCCTATGGCCGCAGTCACAATTTCAGCCATATGGGACGAAGCCCGCTTGATGGCAAGGAATCGGCGTCTCAGAGATGATGCTCGGCGGGTGAGAAGAATGCTTGCAACGTTCCCGTTCCCGGCCGGATATCCGCAAGCGGAGTGTGGAAGCTGATCACAGCAAGGCCGGCCGTCGGAAAACCAGACATGAAGGGCGCATGCACGGATGGCTCATGACCGATGAGCGCTATTGCCAGTTCCTCCATCATCGGATTGTGGCCGACCAGCATGACTGAATTGGCCGCCTCATGCTCAAGCCCGGCCATGCGCACTGCCATCAGGTAGGCGTCGGGGCCAGCCGAATAGAGCTTTTCTGCAATATCAAGGATAAACGGAGTCTCAAGGGCGACATATTCGAAGGTTTGCCGCGCCCGTATAGCGGGCGAACACAGGACGATGTCCGGTTTCAGCCCGGATCGCTTCAGTTCTTGCCCGACGAGCTTCGCCGCGTCCATACCCTCCGCATCCAGAGTCCGGTCGAAATCCTTCTGGCCGGGCGAAGGCCAGACCGCTTTTGCGTGTCGTAACAAGAAGACCTGACTCATCCTTCAAACCCTGCCGTGATAATGCCCTATGGAATGGGTCGCATGCTTCGTCGCAAGACGCAATTCTCGGCCTCATCTGTGCAGCAAATGTCAAAATTATCAAATAATTGTGCAAAACAGCCCTGTAGAAAATCTGTGCGGTCTGTGTTTTCGTCAGGCAGGCTACAACCTGTGATAGAGCGTTCGAGCTACAAAACGGCCGGATTTGGTCCCGTTTCCACTCATTTCGGTTCAGAAAGTCCGGAAATCGAGGCGTTTTTGCCAATAATTTGAGCAGATTCGTGGGGTTTCTTTCTTTGATTTACATGTCTTTTTGTAGTTGTGCGCCCATCTGACAGGACCTATATAGGCCTCCTCGCGTCTCATAGGTGCAGGGTGATTCAAAGATGAATGAACTTATCGATCTTGACTACAAGCCCACGGATGACGAGCCCTTCATGAGTGATCGGCAGAAATCCTACTTTCGTGAAAAACTCATCAACTGGAAAAACGATATTCTGCGGGAGGCGCGCGAAACGCTTGAGATCCTGCAGCAGGAAAACGCGAACCTGCCGGACATAGCCGATCGCGCATCGTCCGAGACCGACCGCGCCATCGAGTTGCGCGCACGTGACCGCCAGCGCAAGCTCATCTCCAAGATCGACGCCGCTTTGCAGCGCCTTGACGACGGTACCTACGGTTTTTGCGAGGAAACCGGCGATCCGATCAGCCTGAAGCGTCTGGATGCGCGTCCGATCGCAACCCTGTCAATTGAAGCTCAGGAACGTCACGAACGGCGTGAGAAAGTCTACCGCGACGATTGAGCTGACAAGAAATAAAAGGCCCGGTTTTCCGGGCCTTTTTCATATTGAAATCCCGGTTCAGCGTTTGTCGGGGTTGGAAAGGTCGCCGAGCAGCCGTTCCATCTCGTCCTCGATGCTGTCGGCCTTCTTGGGCTTTTCATCCTTGCCCGGCGCAATGTGCAGTTCGCTTTCGAGGTCCGTCTCGAACGCATCGGTGAAATCGAGATCCCCCAAAGCGATCTCCGGCTCTTCGGTTTCCGCTGGACCGAGGTTCTCGAGCGTCGGTTCCTTGTAAGCCGAGGAAGTCGGTGCGGAAGGTGCCGGATCGTTGCGAACCGCAAAGGGGAATGCGGCCGCCGTCGTCGTCCTTGCCACGGCAGGCGCCGCACGCTCTGGCGCGGATGTCTCTACTGCGGGTCGGCTCTGCAACGGCGTGCCGAAGGAGGGCGATGCGGTGCGCTGCCAGTCATTACCGTTTTCCGGCGGTCGTGCGCTGGCCGGTGCTTGGAACGCCGGCGCAACCCGTTCGGACAGGGCGGACTCGACAGGGGTTGATATTGGCGGGACCGGTACGGCTGCGGTTCCATGTTTTGGAGGCTCCGCAAGGCGCAAGTCCCTTGCCGGGGCGACGGGTCGTGGCGGAGGCGCCGCTGGCGTGACCTCCCGCTGAGCCGTCTGCGGTGCCGCCTGGATCGGTGGCGCCGGCCGCGGAGCCGGAGCCACAGGTGGGACGGCCCGCTCTAGGGGCGCGGCAGGCGCGGCAGCAGCCTGTGCTGGTGCCGGTGTCGGTGGCGCCACAGGAGACACGGGTTCGACGTGCGGCGTCACGACGGGTGCTGCAGGCGCTTCGGCTCGGGCCGGCTGGCGCGCAAATTGCCGGATATTCTGTTCGATCACCACATCGCTCGGTCCGCCGATCAGGATCAGGTGCTCGACATCGTCGCGCCGGACGAGGACAAGACGCCTGCGGTTGTCTACCGCCGCCGCATCGGTGACCGACAGGCGCACCTGCCTGTTTCGGCCGCCGGCAACGAATGTCCCTCCCGTCGCCCGCCGCAGGACGGCGAAGACGATAAGGAGAAGCGCGATCACCAGCAGGAACAGAAGAACAAAACCCACGATGGGGGCAGCGGTTTCGCCAACAACAGTGGCAAGCCAAGCGTTCATCATGAACTCTCCTTTGCGGTCTCCTCGCCCAAAACTTGTTCCCCGACATGGGCTTCGAAGCATTACTTTGCGTGACACTAGTGCGAGGCAATGTCAGCCGCAACCCAAATGACACTGCACGCGACTATCATGAATCATTAGCCAGCAATATTGGACCATTGTCGAACGAATGGTGGAATAAACCATGCCAGAGCAGGGATGGGGTTTATACCGCCGTAAAGATATGATCCAAACGATTCGGACATAGACATCGACGGCGCAAATGCTGCGGCCAACGATGAAGTAAAAAGGGGTTTGAGACGCATGTCTCAAGAAACGAACAGCGATCTTTATCCAGAACCGATCATAGCGAACACCAAGTCGAGCAAAGCGGGCTTGCGCCTGGTCATTCTCGGCGTGCTGCTGGTCGGTGTTTCGGTCCTCTATTTCATCTATCGCGACCAGCTCGGCCAGCAATTCCTGCTCGGCCTTCTCGGCACGCTCGCCATGACCGGCGTGTTCTATCTGTTCGGTTCGGCAATCAACGTCATCCAGTTCACGCCGCGCGGAACAAGTGATGAACTGACGCGCGCCTTTGTCGATACCTTTCCGGAAGGAACCGTGGTTTGCGATCAGAAAGGCCGCATCGTTTATGCCAACCGAGCCTATGCCCAACTGACGGGTGTCACCAATTCCAACGACGTCCGGCCCATCGAGCACATTCTTTCGAGCGAAGCTGCCGCATCCGATCCTATCTATCGTCTTGCAAATGCCGTTCGCGACGGGGTTTCAGGCCAGGAGGAGTTGCGGCTGTCGCGACCGCTCGATCCCTCGCGCGAACCGGTGCCGACCTGGTACCGGGTAAAGGCGCGGCCTGTCGCCGGAATTCCCGACCAGACCGCGCCGGTCTATGCCTGGCAGATCGCCGACATTTCCGCCGAGCGGGCCGAGCAGGAGCGCTATTTCCAGGACATTCAGGAAGCCATCGACCATCTGGATCATGCACCTGCCGGGTTTTTCTCCGCAGATCCCGATGGCCGGATCATCTATATCAATGCGACGCTGGCTGAATGGCTTGGTGTTGATCTGACGCGCTTTACGCCCGGCTCGATGATGGTCCGCGAAATCGTCGCCGGCAATGGCATGGCCTTGATCAATGCGGTGAAGACCGAGCCTGGCACCAGCCGCAACACCGTCATCGATCTCGATCTTGCCAAGGCCAACGGCCAGAGCCTCGCGGTGCGTTTCTATCACCGCGTTCAGGTGCAGCGCGACGGAAGGCGGGGCCCGAGCCGCACCATCGTTCTCAATCGCGCCGAGGGCGAAGACAATTCCGCTGCCCTGCGCGCCGCCGAAGTCCGCTTCACGCGCTTCTTCAATTCGGCTTCGATGGCAATTGCGGCTGTCGATGCCACCGGCAAGATCCTGCGGACCAATGCAAGGTTCCTCGGGCTGTTCGCACCCATCGTCGACCGCGACGATATAGACAGGCGCATCCCGCTCGAAACGGTGGTGCACGAGCGCGACCGTGAAGCGTTCGACCGGGCGCTGGCGGCCGCTTTCGCCGGGCAGGCGGAAATCTCGCCGGTCGATACGGTCATACCCGGCAATGAGGAACGGCACCTGCGTTTCTACATCAGCCCGGTTTTCGATGCGGGCTCCGAAGATGGCGCTGAGGAAGCGGCGATCGTCTCCGTGGTTGAAACCACGGAGCAGAAGGCGCTGGAAGCCACCATGGCGCAAAGCCAGAAAATGCAGGCCGTTGGGCAGCTTGCCGGTGGTATCGCACATGACTTCAACAACGTGCTGACGGCGATCATCATGTCGTCGGACCTGCTTTTGTCCAACCATCGCGCCTCGGACCCATCCTTTGCCGACATCATGAACATCAAGCAGAACGCCAACCGCGCCGCGTCGCTCGTGCGCCAGTTGCTGGCGTTCTCGCGTCGCCAGACGCTGCGGCCGGAAGTTCTCAATCTTACCGATGTGATCGCAGATGTGCGGATGTTGCTTACCCGGCTTGCCGGAACGCAGGTCAATCTCAAGATCGAGCACGGCCGCGATCTGTGGCCCGTGCGCGCGGACCTCGGCCAGTTCGAGCAGGTTGTGGTCAATCTCACCGTCAACGCCCGCGATGCGATGCCGGAGGGCGGCGACCTGATCATCCGCACGCGCAACATGAACGAGGCCGAAAGCGCCGAGCTCAACTATCGCGACCTTATTCCCGGCGACTACGTTCTGGTCGAGGTCGCAGATACCGGCACCGGCATGCCGCCGGAGGTGATCGCCAAGATTTTCGAGCCGTTCTTCACCACCAAGGAAGTGGGCAAGGGCACGGGGCTTGGCCTTTCGATGGTCTACGGTATCATCAAGCAGACCGGTGGCTCGATTCATTGCGAGTCCGAGCCGGGCAAGGGTACGACATTCCGGATATTCCTGCCGCGTTACTTGGAGGAAAAGCAGCCTCAGCTACTGAACGCGGATGGTGAGCCTATCGCAACAGAAATGCCGAGGAAGGAAAAGAAGACGGAAAAGGCGACTGATCTTTCCGGATCAGCGACCGTACTCCTGGTCGAGGATGAAGACGCGGTGCGCATGGGCGGGGTGCGGGCCCTGCAGTCCCGCGGCTATACCGTGCACGAGGCATCGAGCGGCGTTGAGGCGCTGGAGGTCATGAAGGAACTGGACGGCAAGGTCGACATCATCGTCTCCGACGTGGTGATGCCGGAGATGGACGGCCCGACGCTTTTGCGTGAATTGCGCAAGGATTACGGGGATATCAAGTTCATCTTCGTTTCCGGCTACGCAGAAGATGCCTTCGCGCGAAACCTGCCGGAAGACGCCAAGTTCGGCTTCCTGCCGAAGCCATTTTCGTTGAAGCAGCTGGCAACTGCGGTCAAGGAAATGCTGGAGAGCGAGTAGGGGCTACGCAGGAGGGTAGTGCGTGGTTCGACAAGCTCACCATGAAGGAGGTTGGTTGATTGCGGGGGAGCCAAGAACTTCAACGTCGGCCGTTATCTTGCAACGCGCCCACCTACCTCATGGTGAGCGTGTCGAACCACGCACCGGATCGGCACAGCCGCGATCATGCGCTGCCGATCAGGATACCTGTCGCCAAGACCAGGCCGCCACCAAGCACCACCTGGATTGCCGCGCGGAAGAACGGCGTTTCCATGAAGCGGTGCTGGATATAGGCGATGGCCCATAGCTCAACGAAGACGACAAGCGCCGCAATCGTCGTCGCCGTCCAGAAATCGGGGATGAGATAGGGCAATGCGTGGCCGAGACCGCCGATTGCCGTCATTAGGCCATTGGCAAGGCCACGCTTCAGCGGCGAGCCGCGACCGGACAATTTGCCGTCATCGTGGGCGGCTTCGGTGAAACCCATGGAGATGCCCGCGCCAAGCGAGGCGGACAGACCAACGAGGAAGGTCTGCCATGTATCCTGCGTGGCAAAAGCAGCAGCGAAGATCGGCGCCAGTGTCGAGACGGAACCGTCCATCAGACCGGCAAGGCCAGGTTGGATATAGGTCAACAGGAACTGGCGGCGTTCGGTCTGTTTTTCCGCCTCTTGCACATTGTCCGGCGTATGCTGCAGGCCAAGGCGACGGGCCAATGATTCATGCGTCTTTTCCGCAATGGCGAGGTCGCCGAGCAATTTGCGCGTCGAGGCGTCGCTGACCAGTTTCATCGCAGCTACGTAGAAGCGGTAGGCCTGTTCCTCCATCTTCTCCGCCATCTCGCGCACCTTGTCGATGCCGAGGGGCCGGACCAGCCAATCCGGCCTGCGCTCGATATAACCGCGCACGTGCTCCCGGCGAATCAGCGGTATCTGGTTGCCAAAGCGCTCCTGATGCAGATCGATCAGCGACTGCCTATGGCGGTTCTCCTCTTCCGCCATCTCTTCGAAGACCTTGGCGCTGTCGGGAAAATCGGCGCGCAGGCCCTCGGAATAGCTAAGGTAGATGCGCGCGTCGTCCTCTTCCGAGGAGATAGCCAGCGCCAGAATCTCCTGTTCAGTCAGTGATTCGAGCGAGTGGCGGCGATGGGCGAAGAACCGGGAAAGCATGGTACGATCCTAATTTAGAATAGTTCTAAACTATAGAATCCAACGCTCTTGTTCAAGTCCCCGGGCCAATTCTCCCCATGGACAGAAAAGCCCGGCGGAGCTATCGTCCGCCCGTTCGATTTCCCCCATTTAGAGCTTTACCATGACGCTTGCAGGTTTCGTTGCCTATTCGGGTGCCCTCGCCATTGCCGCTGCCATTCCCGGCCCCGGGGTGACCGCCCTCGTTGCCCGGGCGCTTGGCACGGGTTTCCGCTCGGCATTGTTCATGTCGCTCGGTCTTATCATTGGTGATCTCACATACCTTACGGCTGTGGTACTTGGGCTCGCCATGGTTGCCCAGACCTTCGGTACCGTTTTCCTCATGATCAAGTGGGCGGGCGTCGCCTATCTCGCTTATCTCGCCTGGGGATTGTGGACATCCGGCATCTCGGCAGAAAAGATCGTGGCGAAGAAAAGCCGCGGCGGACCGCTCGCCAGCGTCCTTTCCGGCCTTGCGGTAACGCTCGGCAACCCGAAGACGATGCTCTTTTATATCGCACTCACCCCGACGCTGGTCGACTTGCATACGATCACGCTTGCCGACTATTCGATCCTCGCGACGCTCACCGTGCTTGTCCTGCTCGTCGTACTTGTTCCCTATTTGGCGCTCGCCGCCAAGGCACGCGGGCTGCTGGCCTCGCCACGTGCACTCAAGCGGCTGAACCGCACCGCCGCTGCCTTCATGGCCGGAGCCGCGCTGGCCATCGCCGGCCGCGCCTCCTGACCCAGGAATATTGTTCTAGCAGCACGCACATATTGGTAGGTTTTTCCAACCGACGAGCGGCTTGCGCACGAGTTCGACTATGAAATTTCGCAACTGCCTCATAAGATCGTCGCGAAACAATTCAGCATGGGAGAATATTCATGAGCAATAATGACGCGCGCAAGCCAGGCCGTGGCCGAATCTATAATTCCATCGTGGACACGATCGGCGATACGCCCATTATCCGTCTCGACAAGCTGGCCAGGGAAAAAGGCGTCGGCGCCAACCTCCTCGCCAAGCTCGAATTCTTCAATCCCATTGCAAGCGTCAAGGACCGCATCGGTGTTGCGCTGATCGAGGCGCTGGAAGCGCAGGGCAAGGCGACACCGGGGAAGACGACGCTGGTCGAACCCACCTCGGGCAATACCGGCATTGCGCTGGCCTTCGCCGCCGCCGCCAAGGGTTATCGCCTGATCCTGACCATGCCGGAGACCATGTCGGTCGAGCGCCGCAAGATGCTGAAGCTGCTTGGCGCAGAACTGGTCCTGACCGAAGGCGCCAAGGGCATGAAGGGCGCCATCGCCAAGGCCAATGAGCTGGTCGAGACGACACCAGACGCCATCATCCCGGGCCAGTTCGACAATCCGGCCAATCCTGAAATTCACCGCCGGACCACCGCCGAGGAAATCTGGAACGACACGGACGGCAAGGTCGATATTTTCGTGGCTGGCATCGGCACTGGCGGCACGATCACGGGCGTTGGTCAGGTGCTGAAGCAGCGCAAGCCGGACGTGCAGATCATAGCGGTCGAGCCGAGAGATTCGCCGGTGCTGTCGGGCGGGAACCCCGGTCCCCACAAGATTCAGGGCATTGGCGCCGGCTTCGCGCCTGCGGTGCTCGATACGCACATCTATGACGAGGTCGTGCAGGTCTCGAACGAGGATTCCTTCGCCAATGCCCGCCTTGTCGCCCGGCTCGAGGGCGTGCCGGTGGGCATTTCATCCGGCGCGGCGCTGACAGCCGCGATCGAGGTTGGCAGGCGGCCGGAGAACAAGGGCAAGAACCTCGTCGTCGTCATCCCCTCCTTCGCCGAACGTTATTTGTCGACAGCGCTGTTTGACGGGCTGGATGGGTGAGGGAAACGTCTGCGCATCCTCGGTAGCTATACGCGCAGACGGCGCGAAAACAAGGGCAGGAAAGCGCCTGCCTTTCCGTCATCCTAGCGCCTGCCTTTCCGTCATCCTTAGTGCCTTCCAGCTTGAGGGAAAGATGGGGCGCGTGAGAGCCATACCGAACCGCGTTCCGTATGGTGCGACGTCAGTGCCTCTCAGCCATGGGTCCTCGGGTCAAGCCCGAGGATGACGGAGAGGTAGGCGCTCATAATGGCAGCTATGGTCATTGTGGTTGGCAGGCGGGCGGAGGGTTGTCCACCATCCCTGAACCTCTTCGTCCACCATCCCTGAACCCCTTCGTCCATCATCCCTGAACCTCTTCGTCCGTCATCCTCGGGCTTGACCCGAGGACCCACGGCAAAGGGGCATGAACATTTCAGCTGGCTCCAGTGCGATCCAGCTTGAGGGAAAGGTGGGGCGCGCGTGAGAGCCATACCGAACCGCGTTCCGTAGGGTGCGACGTCAGTGCCTCTCAGCCATGGGTCC
>UCKM01000016.1 GCA_900473175.1 Hyphomicrobiales bacterium
CATCCAATCCGCCGCAAAGGAACCTTTGTGCCTGGGCGTGTCGCGAAGATCGTCGCCTCAGCTGAGCTCCGCCCTGTGAAGGCCGAACTTGGCATCGGCGGAACTGTACTGCACGGGCGGCAACCAGATCGCGGATGGTTCTTCGATCACACTCTTAAGGGCTACAGTCAGAAATTCGGTGAATTCCTTGAGAAGCTTTGGCGACTGTTCTGCATGGTTGGAACGCTGACTCATTCGCGCCTCCTCTTCAATAACATTGCTTCGGATCTGGTTGATCGCTTCCGACAATGATTGGAGAGACGAAACCATTCTATCACCCAGGGGGCATAATTCTCTAGTCACCGGGTTTAGTCGACCCATACTCAAGTTTAGAAAACGCGGATAGAAGTGATCGCGGTGTATTTCCGCTTCAGCGCCACATCACCATCATGGATTTCCATGAGGTGCGGCAGGGGCATGGTTGGATTAAGCTGTGGCATGATTTCGCCAGCCCAGACATTGATTGTGAGTGGTATAAGAGGCGCAGACAGTCCCAAAGTTTGCTTTGTCGGGCAGGAGCAGCTGATTGTGCAGATAGAAATCGAAGACCAAAAGCCGATCGAGGAAGTGTTGCGCGACCGGGAGCAGGAGCTTTCGCTACTCGTAGACATGGTTCCGAGCCACCTATGGCGCTTGACCCAGGATGGCGAGCCGACTTTCTTCAACAAGCGCATGGTCGATTTCCTCGGCCTGGACGTGCCGGATACAGACAAGCCGGGCATGAGCCGATTGGAGGCGGTCATCGAGACCGTCCATCCGGATGACGCAGCGGAATTTAGGGACAGGCTCAACCGATGCCTCGTTACTGGCGAGCGCTTTTCCATGCGGTATCGCCTGCGCCGCGCCGATGGTGTCTATCGCTGGATGTCGAGCCACGCCGAGCCGCTGCGGGATCACGACGGACGCATTGTCCAATGGTACGGGCTCTGCCACGACATTGACGACCTGATGACCGCGCAGGAGGCGCTGCGCGATCGTGAGCGTGAGCTCTCGCTGCTTGTTGACATGGTTCCGAGCAACCTCTGGCGGCTGACCCCGGATGGGGAGACCACCCTCGTCAACAGGCGCATGGCGGACTTTCTCGGGATGGACCTGGAGGACAAGCGCCAGTTGGCAGTGGTGTTCGACACCATCTTCCACCCGGACGATGCCGGAGAGGTGGAAGACGTTCTCGGCCGCTGTCTTCTCACGGGCGACCGCTTCTCCATGAAATATCGCCTGCGTCGGGCGGACGGCGTATACCGCTGGATGTCCGGTCGCGCCGAACCTTTACGAGATCAGGACGGTCGCATCGTGCAGTGGTTCGGTCTTTGTCACGACATAGACGATCAGGTGCACGCCGAAGAGGCGTTGCGACGGGCCTCGGAGCGGCTCGCGCAGGCAACGCGGGCCGCAAGCCTGGCCGAGTTGTCAGCCTCGATCGCGCACGAAGTGAACCAGCCGCTCGCCGCGATCGTCGCCAATTCCCACGCATGCCACCGTTGGCTGTCTGCAGAGCCCCCGAACGTCGAACGCGCCAAGATCACGGCCGAGCGCATCACCCGCGATGCCAACTCGGCGGCAGATGTCGTCAGCCGCATCCGCGCCCTGTTCCGTCACGCTCCAGAGGCCAAATTACCTGAAGACGTCAACCGCCTGATCAGTGAAGTTTGCCGACTGATGGCTGACGAGACCACGGCGAAGGACGTCCGCGTCGAGACGAATCTCGAGCCGGACCTGCCGCCGGTCGCGCTCGATCGCGTCCAGGTGCAGCAGGTGTTCGTGAACCTGATCCGCAATGGGGTCGAGGCGATGGACGCTGCCGCCGGCAGCGCTCGTGCGATCAAGATTCGCTCATACCGTGATGGCCCTGACGCAATCCGCGTTGAGGTTCGCGACGACGGAACTGGTTTCAAGGATCCCCAGCGGGTCTTTGAGCCGTTCTTCACCACCAAGCAGCACGGGATGGGCATGGGGCTCGCAATTTGCCGGTCGATCATCGAATCGCATGGGGGCCGCCTCTGGACAGCCAACAATGAGCCGCGCGGGGCGACCGTCGCCTTCACGCTTCCATTGGCGGCGAGTGAAACGCCATGAACCCGCCCGAGGAGATCGTTTTCGTCGTGGACGACGACGCCAGAGTTCGCGAGGCGCTCGGCGAACTGTTGGAGTCTGTCGGATGGCGAGCCGAGACGTTCGCTGCCGCCGCGGACTACGTCGCCTATGCGAAACCCGACCTTCCGGCATGCCTGATCCTCGATGTCGATCTGCCCGACATCAATGGTCTGGATTTCCAGAAGCAGCTGTCCTGCGGCGTCCATCCCCCGATCGTATTCATCACGGGGCATGGCGACATTCCATCGTCGGTGCGGGCCATTCAGGGCGGCGCAGTCGACTTTCTGACCAAGCCGGTCGGGGACAACGATCTGATTGCGGCGGTTCGGGCGGCGATCGACCGGGACCGCATTCAACGATCGGCGAGCGCGGATCTGGCCGATCTTGTTCGCCGCTTGGCGGCTCTTACACCGCGCGAGCGCGAGGTATTGCCGCTCGTGGTCAGCGGCCTCCTCAACAAGCAGGCGGCAGCGGAACTCGGCATCAGTGAGATCACCCTCGAAATCCACCGCAGCAAGATCATGCACAAGATGGAGGCGACATCGTTCGCCGACCTCGTGCGGATCGCCGAAAAGCTGCAGATCCCAATCACTCATTCCAGACGACCAGGAAGCTCGCAAGAATGTACGACCCGAAGGCCGTGATAGCGATCGTCGATGACGACCAGCGCCTGCTCGAATCGCTTGAGGACCTTCTCGAGTCAGCGGGGCACGCCGTGCTGACATTCTCCTCGGCCCAGATCCTCCTCGACAGCAATGCTCTACAGGAGATCGGTTGCCTGATCACCGATATCGGCATGCCCGGCATGGACGGCTTGGAGTTGCAACGCTTGATGAGCGAGAGACGCCCCAACCTGCCAGTGATCCTGATCACCGGCCGCCACGAGTTCGCCGAGTTGCCGCAGGCAAAGCACGACTGGTTCTTCCGCAAGCCTTTCGACGGGCAAGCGCTGCTTGCAGCGATCGGCGACGCATTGACTGGAAAGGGGAATCCAAAATGAGTGTGAGCTATCATGCAAATGTAAGCCTTGGAAATAAAGTATCGTCGGCCTCAGGCAACTGGGCCGCGGCGGATCGCCCGTTGGTGATCTTCGTCGATGACGATGCGAGACTCCGGGAAGCACTGGACGAGCTGATGCAGTCTGTAGGCCTCGACACGATCAGCTTCGGCTCGACGCAAGACTTCCTCGAGGCCGAGCTTCCGGATCGGCCGGGCTGCCTCGTCGCCGATGTGCGGATGCCGGGCGTGAGCGGCCTCGATCTCCAACACCGGCTCGTCGAAAGCGGCGACGTCAAGCCGATCATCTTTCTCACGGCCCATGGCGACATCCCGATGTCGGTCCAAGCGATGAAGGCGGGAGCGGTCGACTTCCTCACCAAGCCTGTGCGCGACCAGACGCTGCTCGATGCGATCGCGGCAGGCATTGAGCGCGATCTCAAGCAGCGGGCGCACTCGCGGATCGTGAAGGAGCACCAAAGCAAGCTCGCACTCCTCACTCCGCGCGAACGTCAGGTACTGCGAGAAGTCGCGGATGGCCGGCTGAACAAGCAGATCGCTTTCCACCTCGGCATCAGCGAGATCACCGTCAAGCTTCATCGCTGCAACGTCATGCGCAAGTTGCAGCTGACTTCCGTCGGCGAGCTCATTCGTGTCTGGGAGGGGTTACCTGCCGAGGTGCGCAAGACGGTGGAGACCGGACCGCTTCGAACCCACTGACCGAATCAGCGAGGCCCGGCCATGCCACGGTCTTCCCGGAGCTCGGTGGAAGTGCCGGCGTCAGCCGTTCCGCGGACGCCCCGAATGACGACCATCGCAAGCCCCCACGTGGCGGCCGTGATCGCGACGCAGACCCCGGCGAGGCCGGCGTAGCCAGCCGCCGCGATCACGCTGCCTGCGACCATAGGACCGACAGCGAACCCTAGCAGATAGGCCGATCCCGCGGCCGCGGCCCAGCGCCCGCTGCGGTCGAGCGCCGCGGCGAGGCCGAACAGGTAGGGGATCGAGAAGTAGTAAATGACGACCGACGCGACGAGGGCGACGACGTAGGCCGTCGGGTTGCGCCAGAGACAGAGCGCAAGCGCGACGAGTGCGAAGCCGGCGCAGAACCCCGAGATGGGGATTGCCCGTCCCCTGCGCACGTTGAGCGCAGTGGCTGCTCCTGCGCCTGCGAGGCCGACCAGCGACGCGACAGTCAGCGCATAGCCGACAGCAGTCGCATCGAGGCCCACGCGCTCGCCCAAGGGCGCACTGAACGCGTAGATCGCAGCCGAGACAGTCAGATAGAGCCCGATCGCCGCGAGCGTCATGATGCCGAGGAAAGGTCGGGGCGGGGCGACGTGCGCTGCTGATCGCTCAACCCTTCTGGCGCGCTCGTTCGGAATTAGCAGCAGGAATGGTGAGAGGGCGAGAGTGACCCCCGCCATGAAGGCCAGTATACCGCGATGTGCGAAGGCTGCGGTGACCTGGCCGCCGATAGCAAACAGGGCAACGCTGCCCAAGGCCCAGACAATCTGAAAGTAGCCGTAAACCTTGTCCGGGTTTCGGCAGTGGGAGGCAATGACAGAAAGCGACACGGCGTAAAGTGCGCCTTCCCCGACGCCCGCGATGCCGCGCAGCAGGGCGAGTGACGCCCCCGAAGCACTGAAGATTGATGCGGCCTGGGCGAGCAACGCCAGCGCGACGGCGGCGAGGCCGACGCGCCGATAGGAAAACCGGGGCAGGACGGGTGCGATCGCGATTGCGGTGACGGCGAGGGCGAGGAACTCGACGGAGGCGATGAAACCGGCGTCGCGTTCCGACAGCGAAAGACCGTCCATAAACCCGGCAATCGCAAAGGGCGACATCTGCGGGACAAGTCCGCCGATCACCTGAGCGGCGATCGCACCGACCACAAGGGTCGCAGAATCGCGCGGGGTTTTGGTCATGGTGCGGCTGCGCTCCATGTTAGCCGTCCAGAGCATTCTCGCGTTGCGGACGGTGCGGCTTGGGACGATGGCGCGCGACTGGCATCGACGATTGGTGCAAAGTGCGGCACGAAAGGCGCGTGACGGCCGGGACTGTATCACTGGATGGTTCGGTACGTCGAGCGAGCGACGTCGAGTTTTTCACGAGAACGGAGGCAGCCTTTCGCGAAAGTGCCCGCTCGGTGCACAAACGCGTTGAGACGGTCTCCGCATGAAGGCGGTCAGCATCAGCGCCGATCACCCCAGGCCGTTTAGGTTTCTCGCCGGGACTGCTGCCCGCCTTGCTCTTCTCGAGAACTGCTTCGGTTATCGAGTTCGGCAGCCGCCGCGGCGTCTCAATCAGACCAAGCAGTGGCATGATGACGACGAAGAACGCGAAATAGTAAACCGTCGCAAACTGAGACAACATGACGTAAACGCCCTCCGGCCGCGAGCCCAACCAGCCAAGGAGTAAGCCGTTGGCGACGAAGAGCAGGAAGAACAGCCTGTACCAGGGACGGTAGACCGCCGAGCGCACCTTTGCGGTGTCGAGCCACGGGACGAAGAACAGCACGGCGATGGAACCGAACATGGCGAGCACGCCGCCGAGCTTGGAATCGATTGGTCCGATGCTGAACGTGATGGCACGCAAGATCGCGTAGAACGGCAGGAAGTACCATTCGGGCACGATATGGGCCGGCGTCTTCAGCGGGTCGGCGACCGTGTAGTTGTCCGGGTGGCCGAGATAGTTCGGCATATAGAATACAAAAAAGGCCAGCACGAGCAGGAAGATCACGATCCCGAATGCGTCTTTGACGGTCGCGGGAGGCGTGAAGTCCACGACATCGGTTGTCGACTTTACGTCAACGCCGGTCGGATTGTTCTGGCCGACTACGTGAAGCGCCCAGACGTGCAAGGTCACCACGCCGGCAAGCATGAATGGCAGCAGGTAGTGCAGCGCAAAGAAGCGATTGAGGGTCGGATTGTCGACCGCAAAGCCGCCCAGCAGCAATTGTTGAATCCAGTCGCCGACCAGCGGGATCGCGGTGAAGAAATTGGTGATAACGGTCGCCCCCCAGAACGACATCTGTCCCCAAGGGAGCACGTAGCCCATAAAGGCCGTCGCCATCATCAACGAGAAGTTGGTGCAGCCGAGCACCCACAGAAGCTCGCGTGGCTGCTTGAACGAGCCATAATAGAGACCCCTGCCGATGTGGATGTAGACTGCGATGAAGAAGAACGACGCGCCGTTCGAATGCAGATAGCGCAGCAGCCAACCAGAATTCACGTCGCGCATGATCTTCTCGACCGAATAGAAGGCTAGCGTCGTATCGGCAGCATAATGCATCGCCAGAACGACGCCGGTGAGAATCTGCGAAACCAGCATGACCGTGAGAATGCCGCCGAACGTATAGGCGTAGTTCAGATTACGCGGGACCGGATAGACGATAAAGGAATCGTACACAAGCCGAGGCAGCGGCATGCGGGCATCGATCCAGCGTTCGATTGCCGTCTTTGGCGTATAGGTCGAACGTCCACCACTCATCGAGTTTCTCCCTAGGCTGTATTTCGGCGCTTGGCCGTGGGCAATGATCCTTGCCCTGATCTTCCGCGACAGTTTATTCGCGAGCCTTGGACTTCCGGGGAACGGCCCCTTTTGCGGGAGCGCGTGCGTAAGTTCGCCGTGCCGCAGTGTTCGTAAAATCAATCAAAATACCATCGCGTCTTGTCAGTGGTTTCGCTGCATCACCGTCCCGACGTCTCGAGATGATCGACAGCAATTTCGAAAGGGCGGAACGTAGCGTTTTCATTCCTCATAAAGGTTTCGGACGGCTACCTGCCAAAATTCAAAAGGTGTGAGCCATCGTGCTGCGGACGCGTGCGTTCGATACTATGGTATGCGGTGCCCTGCGCAAAGAACTGTGGCAGATTGCTGGGGACGCCGTGCCACCTGCTGCGCCGTCCAGGATTCTGGATGAGGCGACATCGCCCAGCGGGTCCTCAGAGCATAGAGTCCTCGCCATCGGCGGTCATCAAGCCACTTTTATAGCGTGTTCTAGCCTTCGGTATGAGCGATCCAAACCTTTCGATAGGATGTTTGAGCTCGGCATCTGAGCTAGGTCTCATCAGCGAGCCGTTGAGACCGGACGCGACAGAGAAGATGAATTTCTTCCTGCTGCCAACGAATTGGCAGGCGAGCATCCAACCTGTCCGGCTCCACCCCGCAAGGAGATCTCTTCATGAAAGAACACAGACCGACTGAATTGATCGATGCGTCTCGCCGTGAGCTGCTTTTGCTTGGGGCCAGCGCGACGATCTTTGCCGCAATGCCTTCGCTGGCATTGGGCGCGCAACCTATTTCACCAACCAATTCCAACAACCAGAACGAAAGGCCTCAGGATATGGGCGTGTTTAAAACGAAGGATGGTACGGACATTTTCTACAAGGACTGGGGAACGGGACAGCCGATCGTCTTCCATCACGGCTGGCCGCTCTCCAGCGACGATTGGGATACGCAGATGCTGTTCTTCCTGAGCAAGGGCTACCGCGTCATTGCTCACGACCGTCGTGGACACGGACGTTCAACGCAGACCGCGACCGGCAACGACATGGACACCTACGCCGCCGATTTTGCCGAACTGGCAGCGTCGCTTGACTTGCGGGATGCCATTCATGTTGGG
Source organism: Hyphomicrobiales bacterium (assembly GCA_900473175.1). Taxonomy (GTDB): domain Bacteria; phylum Pseudomonadota; class Alphaproteobacteria; order Rhizobiales; family Rhizobiaceae; genus Phyllobacterium. Next base: position 7,757 of record UCKM01000016.1, read on the forward strand.
CATTCGACCGGCGGCGGGGAAGCCGCCCACTACGTCGCACGCCACGGTAAGGGGCGCGTCGCAAAGCTGGTCCTGATCGGTGCTGTTCCGCCGATCATGGTGAAGACAGCCGCAAATCCGGGTGGCTTGCCGATCGAGGTTCTTGATGGCTTGCGCACTCAGCTCGCTGCCAACCGTGCGGAATTCTACTGGAATTTCCCGATCCCGTTCTACGGTTTCAACCGCGAAGGCGCGACCGTGTCCGAACCCCTCCGCGCAAACTGGTGGCGGCAGGGCATGATGGGCGGCGCAAAGGCGCATTACGATTGCATCAAAGCCTTTTCGGAAACGGATTTCACCGAAGACTTGAAAGCCATCGACGTACCAACGCTTGTTATGCACGGCGACGAGGACCAAATCGTCCCTATCGGGGACTCGGCTCTCCTGTCGGTGAAGCTTTTGAAGAATGGGACGCTGAAGGTCTATGAGACATATCCGCATGGCATGTGCACGACCCATGCCGACGTCATCAACTCTGATCTTCTAGCATTCATCAGAAATTAATATTTACGCCTGGTGACGTTGGCATCGGCAAGATCGGAATAGCTCCAGCGACGACTGGCAAGTCGTCGCTGTCGACACCTCGAAGATACTTGCGACGATCGACGCGAGGTCCCCGTGGGCGCCACATAACAGGACGGTGCGGACTGGTTGTATCCTTGTCTATTTCTGCGGACCTATAGCCACCCCCCTGAAAATCCTGCACGTCGCAATCCAGTAACAATAGGCTTGCATCGCCGCATGATGTTCCAGAGCAGGCCGCTCCGGTAATTTTCGATCATCAAGACCACGGGGCCTTGGTCGATGCCAAAGTGATAGGGACTCACCCACCATCCCGTAGCATTGTCCTTAACGGCATATGTCAGGTTGAATGACGGTTTGAAACCGTAGAGGCGTCTCATACCAATATTCATGCGACCAAAATTGCGGACGGTCGGTACGACGATCTCCGGCGCGAACGGCAGCGAAGCCACGACGACCCAAGGCGCAACCGTGCCATCATCCGGGCCGAAGGGAGCGCCGCGGGCGTTGTAGTCGAAGAACTCCCGGTCGACACCATCTATTGTACGAGTGCCCCAACCGGGACCGTCACACGCTGTAAATCCCCAACAATGCTCGCCATAACCGGCAAACTGCATCGGGTTGTGAATGGCGTATTGTTGCTGAACATATGCTGCGTGGCAGCTGTTTTCAAAATAGTCGCTATCATGCCGGCGCATGAACTCGTCCTGAATACCGCGAAAGTCGATCCACATATGCGACAGCTGATGTGTGAACAGAGGCCCGGAATAAAGCAGTTCGCGGCCATAGATATTTCTCCAGTCGTATGTTTCGGTGTAGGCCGCGAAGCTTTCGGGCGGTAATGGATGGGTGGGAGAACCAAGTCCGATGATGTAGAGCAGCAGGCCTTCGTCGTAGCCACGCCAACGATGAGGGATGAAGCCACCTTCCGGACGCCAGCCGTGCGTCAAGGTCGCGTCGCCATTCCTGGCCCAGTTCCAGTCCGCACGCTCGTAAAGCGCCATCGCAAGCTGGCGGATTTCCGCTTCGTCTGAGGTGTCCCGATCAAAGTAGGTGGCGACGGTCAGGGCCCCCGCAAACAGAAATGCCGAGTCGATCGTTGACAACTCGCACTGCCACACGCGGCGGCCTGTTTCGATGTCCAGAAAATGATAGAAAAAGCCCTTGTAGCCGGATGAGTCCGGTTCCGGTCCTTGTGGGCAGGACATCAGGTAACGCAGTCGCTTGCGGGTGATCTTTGCCGCAAAGTCGCGGATGATGATGCCGCGTTCGACCACGACCGGAAAGGTCGCCAGCGCCATGCCGATGGCGGCAATGCTTGCCGGGGCGTTCGGTTCAGTCTTGTCGCGAACCAGGCCATTGTCCGGGTTCGTACAGTGGAGGTAGTAGAGCAGGGTATTAAACTGCAGCCGTGCGAGGTCGTCGTCCGTTGGCAATCGATCCAGATCGGCGTCAGTGGACATCATTTCGGACATGATCGTTGACCAATGACGAAGAAAATATGCTTGTGATGGTTGTTAGTAGGAGGAACGCCATCGTCCGTAGCAGCGGGGCGGCCATAAAACGTCATCGACTGGCCAACCCCTCCCAGTAGCTCCAAAATTTGACGGGTTACTCTAAACAAGGCGACGTCGGAGCTGACACACGTCACCTCCGGAACGCCGTCGTGCCGCTTCGCCTCGGGAGCCACAGGAACCTCCATTTTGCTGGGTTACGCTTTGCTCAGGTGTTGTCTCCCTCGGTCGAGGTTCCGGGCGACGTTGCCTTTCCACCTTTCAGACCCCATTTCCAGCCGCTTATTGCGGGCATGTCATCGCCATATCTCTCAATGTAATGCCGATGTTCCACCAGCATTTCGTGGATGGCCTGTTTGAAATAGGCGGCCCGAGCACCCAGCTGTGGCAGCCTATCAATGACGTCCTCGACCAGGTGGAAGCGGTCAATCTCGTTCAGGACCGCCATATCAAACGGCGTGGTCGTCGTTCCTTCTTCCTTGTAGCCGCGCACGTGCAGGTTACCGTGGTTCGTCCGTCGGTAGGTGAGCCGGTGGATGAGCCATGGATAGCCGTGGAAGGCAAAAATGATTGGCTTGTCCTTGGTAAACAGGGCGTCAAAATCGGGATCCGACAACCCGTGGGGATGTTCCTTCGGCGGCTGCAGCTTCATGAGGTTCACCACATTGATAACGCGGACTTTCAACTCAGGCAGGTGCTCCCGGATGAGGTCGACTGCGGCCAAGGTTTCAAGAGTGGGAACGTCGCCGCAACAGGCCATCACGACGTCAGGCTCGGTGCCCTTATCATTGCTTGCCCACTCCCAGATGCTGACGCCTTCGTTGCAGTGATTGATCGCTTGATCCATCGTGAGCCATTGTGGTGCAGGTTGCTTACCGGCGACGACGACGTTGACGTAGTTGCGGCTGCGCAAGCAGTGATCCGTCACCGATAGAAGTGTATTGGCGTCGGGCGGCAAATAGATCCGGATAACGTCAGCCTTCTTGTTAGCCACATGGTCGAGGAAGCCCGGATCCTGGTGGCTGAAACCATTGTGGTCCTGCCGCCAAACATGTGAACTCAGAAAGTAGTTAAGGGAGGCGATTGGTCGTCGCCAGGGTATATGGTTGCACACCTTCAGCCACTTGGCGTGCTGGTTGAACATCGAATCGATGATATGGATGAAGGCTTCGTAACAGGAAAAGAAGCCATGCCGGCCGGTAAGCAAATAACCTTCCAACCAACCTTGGCATTGATGTTCGCTGAGCACCTCCATCACCCGGCCATCCGGTGACAGGTGATCATCCTCCGGATAGATCTCTGCTATGTAGCAGCGATTGGTGACCTCCAGCACATCCTGCCACCGATTTGAGTTGTTTTCATCAGGACTGAACAGGCGGAAGTTCTTGCTCTCCAGGTTCATCTTCATGACATCCCGGAGGAACTTGCCCATCACCCGCGGCGACTCGGTTACGGTTGCGCCTGGGCTGGGCACGGATACCGCATAATCGCGGAAGTCAGGCATCTTCAGGTCGCGTAACAGCAAACCGCCGTTCGCATGTGGGTTGTCGCTCATTCGACGATGTCCGGACGGAGCGAGCGCGGCCAATTCGGCTTTGACTTGTCCGTTTTTGTCGAACAGTTCCTCGGGCCGATAACTCTTCATCCATTCCTGGAGAATGCTGATGTGCTCTGGTTTGTCCATGTCGCCCATGGGGACCTGGTGCGCGCGCCAATAACCTTCGCACTTCTTGCCATCTATCTCCGGCGGGCAGGTCCACCCCTTTGGCGTCCGGAAAACAATCATCGGCCAGGCAGGACGTTTCAAATTGCCCTTCGTGCGGGCATCCGACCAGATTTTCTGGATGTCCGAAACGGCCGTATCCAGTACACCGGCCAATTGCTGGTGCACACTTTCCGGATCATTGCCCTCGACGAAGTATGGCTTGTACCCCATTCCCTCAAAGAACTTTTCCAGTTCTTCCTCGGGAATGCGTGCAAGGAAGCAAGGGTTGGCGATCTTGTAGCCATTCAGATGCAGGATTGGCAGTACGCATCCGTCGCGCGCCGGGTTCAGGAATTTGTTTCCGTGCCAGCCGGTTGCAAGCGGGCCTGTCTCGGCTTCGCCATCGCCGACAACGCACGCGACAATCAGGTCTGGATTATCGAACGCAGCTCCGTAGGCGTGGCTGAGGGCATAGCCCAACTCGCCGCCCTCGTGCATGCTGCCTGGCGTTTCTGGCGCAACGTGGCTGGGGATACCGCCGGGGAAGCTGAACTGCTTGAACAGCTTCCTCATACCTTCGACGTCTTGGCTGATATTGGGATAAAATTCGCTGTAGGTGCCTTCAAGATAGGCGTGTGCGACCAGGGAGGGTCCGCCGTGTCCGGGCCCAATAACATAGATCATATTGAGATCATCGCGTTTGATGATGCGATTGAGGTGGACGTAGAGCATGTTCAGACCTGGGGACGTACCCCAGTGGCCGAGCAGTCGCGGCTTTATGTGCTCGCGCTTTAAGGGCTCTTGAAGCAGTGGATTATCCAGAAGATAGATCTGACCCACGGACAGATAGTTCGAGGCACGCCAATAGGCATCCATCAACTTCAATTCTTTGGCAGAAAGGGGGATCTTATTTGTTGAACTCTCGTCATTCGAGCGTTGAGCATTACTTGCAAGCGAAACCATTGGTGCCTCCCGTTGAGGACCCAGACCGTTTTGGGTCCTGTGGCTTACTGTTGATCTACGCTTTTGTTTTTTTTGAAATCTGGCCGGTAGTCAAAATTTCTACCACGTATTTCACTGCCGGCCTTTAGGTGCTTTTACCGCGTCCGAAAACCCACGCAAACGCCCATACAATTGGCAGGTAGATACTATACACGATTAACGGGAATTCGTCGCGCCGGATGTCCGGCTCACAACGTGACTTTGGGTCTAGGTTCCGTACCCAATAACTGCTTGAGAGTTTGGGTGTCGTGATTCAAGGTTCTTGGGAGGACCTTGGCCATGGCACGCTAGGATCTTTTCGGAAGTCGAGTGGCGGCTGATAGGGCCGCTGCTGCCTGACAAGCCACGCGGACTGGCGTGTCGATGACCGTGGCGCGATCTGCCGACCGCTATGCCCCTCTACACGACAGCCTACAATCGCTAAAATCGCTGGGCCAAGGCAGGGGTCTGGTTGCGGATTTTCGAGGCGTTGGCAGCAGGCTCGACGCATTCGCTGCATCTGATCGATTTTTCGATCATCCGCGCTCATGATGACAGGACCCATACGGTGGTATGGCTCGCCCTTATCCCTCGACCCCAATTGATCGCGAACACGCCTCAACGTAGCGTCGTAGATGCCGTGTGTAAGGCGGCGGTCAGCAGGAGGAGGCAAACATGACCTTGGACAACACTTCACACTCCGGTAGACCGGGATCTGACGAGTTGGTTCCCTCGCGCTACGCGCTGAAGGTCGGCGAGATTGACGTAACGGTGATCAGCGATGGGGTGATGCCAATACCAACACCGATTTTGGCCACCAACGCCGAACCGGCCGTCCGGGAGGCCTATCTGGACGACAAGTTCCTGCCGACGGACGTGCTCGATTGGCCGCTGAACGTGGTCGTGGTGCGTAGCGGCGGCCGGATCATACTCGTCGATGCTGGGCTAGGGGTGGAGTTTCCGGACTTCCCGCGGGCCGGGCGGACGGTCCAGCGACTGGAGGCCGCCGGCATCGATCTTTCATCCGTGACCGACGTGGTGCTTACCCACATGCACATGGACCACGTTGGCGGGCTGCTCGTCGACGGGGTGAGAGACCGGCTGCGTCCGGACCTGCGGGTTCACCTGGCGGCGGCCGAGGCCGAGTTCTGGGAGTCGCCCGATTTCTCCCACACCGCCATGCCGCCGTCGGTGCCGGACGTGCTTCGGCGGTCGGCCACGCGGTTCCTGAACGAGTATCACAGCCAGCTGCAGCCGTTCGACAAGGAGTACGAGGTGGCACCGGGGGTGGTCGTCTCTCTCACCGGCGGCCACACCCCCGGGCACAGCGTGGTCCGCCTGGCGTCCGGCGGCGAGCGGCTGATGTTCGCCGGCGACGCCGTGTTCCAGATCGGGTTCGACCAGCCCGACTGGCACAACGGCTTCGAACACGACCCCGAGGAGGCGGCCCGCGTCCGGGTCGGTCTTTTGCGGGAGCTGGCGGCGACCCGCGCGCCGCTGGTGGCCAGCCACCTGCCGTTCCCGTGCGTCTGCCATGTGGCGGCCGCCGGCGACGTCTTTCGTTGGGTACCAATCGTCTGGGACTACTGACCGCTTGTTGGGTTAGGGCCGCACTTGGGCGCGTCCTCATAGTCTTAATGAGTCCATGCCCTAGACGGGTGGACCGCCCAAGTCCATTTGCCCTCCTGTTCGCACGTCAGAGTCGCGTCATAAAGGTCCTCGTACGCGCTGGTTCCGCCGACATTCAAATAGGCGATTGAGCACGCGGAAAGCTTTTGAAGGATCTTTTGAAATTCTTCGGCGCCGAGCGTTGTGTTGAGCCGATCAAGGAAGACGAACCGTGGCCCAGAGAGAACAATACCGACCAATGCCAATAGCTGTTGCTCACGAAGCGAGAGTACCGCGTCCCAGTCCCTTTCTTTGTCCAGGCCACCCGCCTGGCCGACATCGAGATCGAATTCTCGCAAAAGGTGGAGAATCCGATCATCCGACATCTCGTCCGCCTTGTCCGGGCGAACGAGGGTCTGACGCAAAGTGCCTGGCATCAGATAAGGCTGCTGGGGGAGAAACAGAATGGTGCGTTCGGGGCCAGGGCGAATGATGCGACCGCTACCTGCAGTCGGAATACGCGCTGCCGCCTTGAACAAGGCGGCACCTGCCGCCTGGTTGGGTCCAGTGATCAACACGCGGGTTCCCACTCCGACAGATGCTGAAAAGTCCTTCAGCACAGTCCTGCCGTCCGATGACAGCAAGGTCAAGTGCTCGAAAGCCAGGTGGTCCTGTTCGACGATCTCGATGCCTGACGGCACCGCCGGTGCATGCGATTGTTCGAAAGCCTCAAGGAGGGAGCTGAGCCGGGCGACCACTGCGGCGAAGTTTGAAATCGACTGGAATTGCGTGACAATCAACGAAAACGCACCCACAAGCAACGCGAAGGCCGCAGACGATTGGGTGATGACGCCGAATTCGACATCGCCTCTGATGAAGGCGGGAGCGACGATCAGGGCGGGGATGATCTGGATCAGCCAGTTGTAGCCCGTGGTAAAGAAACCGACGTTTCTGTTGATGGCTGTGATCCGGCGAAAATTGCCGATCGCCTCATCCAAGCGCTGCAGCAGACGTGCATTCTGCTGCTCTTCACCGTTTGCCACCATGATGGCTTCAGCGCTCTCTCGAACCTGAATGAGACCCGAGCGGAAGTTGGCCTCCTTGTCGAGTTGGTCGTAGTTCAGCTTGATGAGGGGGCGGCCGAGAGTAATTGTCAAATAGGAGCCGCAAGCGGCATAGAAGACAGCGACGACAAACAGCAAGGGGCTGATTGACCATAGCACGCCTGAAAAGGCCAGAATTGTGAGAGCGCTGTTGAATACCATGAGGATAAACGAGAGCGTGGTGATCGTGAAGGCACGCACGTCATCAGCGATCCGCTGATCGGGATTCGTGAGTTGTCCCGAAGAGCCCATGTGGAAATAGGTAGCATCGGCCAAATAAAGTTTGACTGCCCGCCGGGTAAGGAACTCCCTCCAGAGCAGCGCCAAACGCTCTTCAGTGAATCGCGCAATCACTGCGACAACGGTGGAGGCCGCGAAGACTCCAATGTAAAAGATCGCTTGCTGGATAAATTCCGCCGTTTTTCGGTCCGCGATAGCGGTCATGAAATTCCTGCCAACGTAGCTGTTGACGACGTTCAGCGCATTGATTCCGCACAAGAGGAGGACCAAGCCTGCAAGCCTCCATCTCGCTTTGATGCCGGCCTCAGAAGACATAAAGATCTTGACCGAGCGTAGAAAGCGAACTGCTGTTATCTTGAGGGGAGTTTCGTGCTTGTCCATGACATTCCCTCCGCAGTTACAAGAATTAAGATTTTGTACCGTTTATTTATAAGACACGGCAGGACCGACAGCCTTTACAAGTGCATCAAATCCCTTTGTGCATTGTGCAAGTGGGAGTCGCTTCAGTATGCTAATGGTGGACTACACCCCAGCGAGGTGCCTAACTCCCAATGCCCGCCAGTCCGCTTACTCTGAGCAATTTGCGACCGGCAACAGCCACTTAAGTAGTAGAGTTAGCTGAGGTCGCCTTATTACAATCGTTGGACCTTTTTTGAGCGGCGCCAAGTTATTAAGCAGTATTCGAGTTTAGCTTTTTTTCGTGACCATGACCACATTGGCAACGTGGGACTGCCGCATCCGGTCCGGAAAGGCGCGGTCGTTTGCGGCGATCGCCGCCGGTGGCCCTGCCGGTCGGATGCTTCATATGTTAAGAACAGTCTGCTGCTGATGGTGAATATTGAATGGCATGGTGTTTGCCGACCCGTGTCGTCGGATCGAGTCGACAGAGGAGGGTGATCAATGGACACAATTCTTGTCGTTAATGCAGGTTCGTCCAGCCTGAAATTCGAGTTGTTCGCCGTCGGTACCGCTCTTACGAGGCTGGTCAAAGGCCAATTGGAGAGTATTGGGACCACGCCACACTTTGCAGCCAAGAACGCAAAGGGCGAACAGGTTGTCAACCGGAGTTATTCGTCGGCGGGTGTTCCGGATCTCGCTTCAGCAATGCATCATGTCGGAGCGTGGTTACGGGACCAACATGAGGGTCAGCTTGTCGCGATTGGCCATCGGGTCGTCCATGGCGGGCCGGATTACGCGCGCCCGGTGCGTGTTGATCAGCACGTCCTGGAGGAGCTTGAGCGATACGTACCGCTTGCGCCGCTTCACCAGCTCAACAACCTAGCTCCCATCCGGATGTTGCTGGAGCGCCAGCCGGGCATCCCGCAGATTGCCTGCTTTGATACGGCGTTTCATCGTGTGCACGACCCTCTAACGGATCACTACGCAATTCCCGCGCGGTATTTTGCCGAGGGGGTACGGCGATATGGCTTCCATGGGCTGTCTTATGAATATGTGGCAGGTCGCCTTCGGGAGGTTGCGCCGGATATTGCCAGGGGACCTGTGATCGTTGCACATCTTGGCAACGGCGCTTCTATGTGTGCGTTGCGAGACGGGCAAAGCCTAGAGTGCACCTTTGGCTTTACCGCCCTTGATGGGTTGCCAATGGGGACGCGGTGCGGGCAGATTGATCCTGGGGTTCTGCTCTATCTTATCGAACAGGGCGGGATGACACCGTCTGAACTGCAGGACATGCTCTACAACGAGTCCGGGCTTAAAGGGTTGTCCGGTATCAGCAACGACGTGCGCGACCTTTTGGCGAGCGACGATGTCCGCGCCGCGCTGGCGCTCGACCATTTGGTCCATCGGATCAGTCTAAATGCAGGTGCGCTCGCTGCAGCGCTGGGTGGCCTCGAGGCGTTCGTGTTCACCGCTGGGATCGGCGAGAATTCGCCCATCATGCGCGAGCGGATTGCAAAAAAGCTTAAGTGGTTAGGGACGCAGTTGGACCCTGCGCGTAACGAAAGCGGCGAAATGCTTATCTCGACAGCCGATAGCCAGGTCGCTCTCTACGTGATTCCAACTGACGAAGAATTGATGATCGCACAACATACGCTCGGTGTGATCACCTAACGCAGTTCATCGCATTGACCGTAACGATTTATTCGTGTTGTCGAATATCCACGATTTCTTATCGCACTGACCGATATCTCGACTCGTATGCCAGGGCACTAGCAAAAGCCGATATCCTCAGATCGGAATGGGGTACGCAGCCTCACGGCTTGGCGCCCACGCGGACGAGGCTTGCACCGGCGACCAGCCCGTTCGTTGGGTCGTACTTGACCCAATCCGTACATGGCGGATAGCCACCAGGGCATGTGTACCGTCGCCACACGGGCGACCATCGGCACGCATAGGGCATTTAAGAACCGGAGTTCGATCGACCCGCAAAGAGGACACCGCCAAAAACGGCGCTTAGGCCAATTCGGCCTTGATACCGGCAGCCGTGGCAGCGTGTTCAGCCGGTATAGAAAAACGGAATACGGCGCCTCCTTCCGGATGGTTGGCAGCGGTTATCGTGCCGCCGTGGGCTTTGATGATTGACTGGCAGATGGCTAACCCTATGCCCAACCCAGCTTCTTTTGTTGTGAAGAATCCATCGAAAATCTGTTCGATGTGGTCAGGCGGGATGCCAGTGCCCGTGTCCCTGATCGAGAAGACGACGTGATCGCTCTCGTCCAAACTCGTTTCGAGATAAATCTCGCGCCGCGTTTGAGGTGCCGCTTTCATGGCTTGGAGGCTGTTGACGATCAGGTTGACAATGACTTGCTGCAACTGAATCCGATCGCCTTGGATGGGTGGAAGACTCGGCTCCAGCGTAGCCTTGATGACGACGTTCTTGTCTTCGCTCTCGTGCCGAAGGAAAACCAGGCATTGATGAACGACATCGTTGAACTCAAGCAAAGCATTGGTGGGTGCGCGCTTGCCGGCCATGTCCTGGATCCGGCCAATAATGTCGCTGGCCCGCTGAGCACTTTCCACGACACGGGATGTCAGCTGATCGGCCTTTTCAAGATTTGGCTCGGCCTTCCTCAGATAGCGCAGGCTTGTCTGTGCATTCATCAGGATTGCCGAAAGCGGCTGCTTTATCTCATGCGCTATCGAAGTGGTCATCTCGCCCAACATGGAAAGGCGTGCCGCGTGAGAGAAGTCCGCTTCGATTTTCCGCAACTTGGCTTCTGCCGCAAGGCGCCCAGAGTTGTCGATCATCACGAGGATTGTCGTGTCGGACCGTTCACCCGGTACCGGGAAACTTATCAACAACAGCACGTCCAGAAGGCTGCCGTCAAATGTCTTCACCTTCAACTCTTCGACATGGTTCCGGGCACCTGAAAAATGCGCCAGCATCACTCGTCTTGCTGCTCCGGGTGTGCCTGAGAACAGATACCGTGCCGGCCCGATGAACTCTGAGCGATGCTTTCCTCCGAAAAGGTGCATCGCTTCATCGTTGACGTCGAAAACATGTACGATATCGGTTGCAAGCTCTACCAGTTCCGGATGCTCATCCGAATAGCTAGCGATGTCAGCGACGCCGCTGGCTCTGAGGCGGTCGAAGATGCGGCCCGCAGGCCGGGCGTCGATCTGCCAGACCGGGATGGGCAAGCAGGAAATTAGGTTGCGGTAACGCTTCTGGCTCGCTTCGAGTTCGATGACAGCGCTCGGTGTATTTAACGTTGCCCTGACATAGACGAAGACCGTGTCAGGGCATCGTGGATCGGCAGACCTTGAGCCCGTCAGGACCACATGTTGCAATCGGCCAGCCACGGGAATTTCTCGAGTTTCCGGCTCTGCATCGACCTTTGAAGCCATGGCAGTGAGCAAGTCACCGAGAGCCGCACGGCTCTGCTCGGGCCACAGGCTCGCAATTGGCCGGTCCAGTACCCTGTCGCGATCTGCTGGCAGACCGAACAAGCGCATTGCTTCATCGTTCACGTCTACAATTTGGACTGCTCTGAGCAGCGTGTCCAATCGACCGGGGTGCCAATCCGGGACCTTGTCTGCACTGCCAGCGCGGATGCCTTCAAGAAAAGCTCCGGCGCGTTTGAGGTTAAATTGCCAGCAAGCCACCGGCCCATGGCGTGGTGGCGATGAGCCTTGTTCGGTTGCAAAACCTGCTAATTCCATCTGCGACCTCCGTTCAGAAAAGCGATGGTCGATCGCGTTTGCCTCGTCAGACAGTGTCATCACGCCTCTCAGATCGAAACATCGGTCGATCCATTTGATCGTCGATTGAGTGCGGAAATGATGTGCCTGTATAGAACATCGTCGTCGATCGGCTTACTCAGAAATGCGACCGCCCCTGAGCGAAGTGCCTGCAACCTTTCTTCGGGGGCTGATTGCGCGGAAATGAAGATTATGGGCAATCCCGAATCGGCGGACGTCAGCTTTTGCTGTAGCTGGAGTCCGCTCATGCCTTTCATGTTGAGGTCGGTGATCAGGCAGTCGAACCGATCTAGGGTATGTGCTGCAAGGAATGGCCCTGCACCTTCGAATACCTGACACTTGAAGTCGAACACCTCGAGTAATTCCGCCAGGGCGTCGCGGACGCTCTTGTCGTCGTCGACGACTGCAATCATAGGAACAAGGGTCAAGATCAAAACTTTCGCGCAACTCACTGACGTTACAAGGTTTTAGTATCGGATCAACCACGGCTCCATCAAAGCCATACGAAAGTCTAGGCCGAGTAATCATGACGTATGTCCGCAGGTATCGACTGCCATGCCCGAACCAGGTGGGTGAGGAATGGCGTCTTCATCTTTTTCATCACGCTGCTTCGGTGAAGCTTCACCGTGATTTCCGAAATGTTCAGAGCGAACGCTATCTGTTTGCTGAGCGCTCCCGCCACGACGCACGCCATGACCTGCCGTTCGCGAGGAGTGAGGGTCGCGTAAAGTGCGATATTGGTGTTGGATGTGAGCTGTTCCGCTCGCTTATCCTTGTCGATTTCTATGGCTCGGTTCACCGCGTCGAGCAGCGTCTGGTCGCGGACGGGTTTGGTCAGGAACTCGACCGCGCCCGCCTTCATCGCCTGTACCGTCATTGGAATGTCGCCGTGGCCAGTGAGGAAAATGATTGACGCCGAGATGCCGCTCGCCGTCAAGCGAGATTGAAAGTCAAGACCACTCAAACCCGGCATTCGAACATCAAGGATCATGCAACCCGGTCGGTCCAGTATGTCGGCATCCATAAGCGCTTGTGTCGAGGCGAACCCGGCGGCCTCGATACCGACAGATGCCAACAGCTCGCAAATCGAAAGCCGCAACGATTCGTCGTCATCGACCACCAACACAATGGGATCTGGTTCGTAACTAGTTCGAGTTTCCCTTGCGCTGTGTATATTCCCTGATGAAATGTTCATTCTTACCTCCGATGCCTTGCGCGGCCTTACGCTGCAGATCGCGAAAGTTTAGCTGTCTGACACCCATTTTCAGCCCGTCGGCTGGCGGCCGGAAAAAATAGGTCTCTGAACTTTGCCGATGCACCCGCTGTCTCCAGGATGACTGTTCATGCTTTGTCGGGCTTGCGACCGCGAGACTGAATCCGGTCGTCGAGCCAATCACGAATCTCGTTCGAAAATTCAGGTGGTGCCTTACGCTCTAAAACCTGCATCACATCTGCGAGCGACTGACTGGCCAATGAATCGCGCATTGCTTTCTCTGCGCGCAAAATCACCGCATGGATCGCACACACACCTTCCGTCGCCCATTTCGGCGGACGGTCAGCGAATACGGCACAGCGACCGCGGATTTCCTGGCAATCGTATAGGGGCTTATTTCCCTCGATCGCATCCACAACCTCCAGAATGCTGATCTTCTCGGGCGCTTTAGCAAGCAGGTATCCTCCGCGCATCCCTTCCGATGCCCGTACAATCCCAGCCTTTTCGAGCTTCGGGAAGATTTTCGCTACGAAGCTCGGGGAGATGCCCTGTAGATCGGCCAAGTCGCGGCTGCTCACGGGCGGGCCTGTAGGGCCGGCCAGCCAGAGCAGGCAGTGCAATCCATACTCCACACTTACAGTTAAATGCGTCATGAACACGGACTATATCAGTCCGTGTCGCCGGATACAAGGAAATACTCGGATGATTTTCATCCGTGTTATTGAAGCAGATGCATCACCCGTATGTGCTGCAAGGAATGGCTCTGCACCTTCGAATACCTGACACTTGAAGTCGAACACCTCGAGTATTTCGGCAGGGCGTCGCGGACGCTCTTGGCGTCGTCGACGACTGCAATCACAGGAACAAGGGTCAAGATCAAAACTTTCGCGCAACTCACTGACGTTACAAGGTTTTAGTATCGGATCAATCACGGCTCCATCAAAGCCATACGAAAGTCTAGGCCGAGTAATCATGACGTATGTCCGCATGTATCGACTGCCATGCCCGAACCAGGTGGGTGAGGAAGGGCGTCTTCATCTTTCGCATCAAATTGCTTCGATGGAGCTTTGCGATCTCGCCAACTTCAAGGAGGTGCAGCTCAGCCGCGTCAAGCCGGTGATCGGTCACCGGGTCAACCCGGTGCCAGCGCGTCCGATGAAAAACGTAGATTGCACCCTCGTCGTAAACGACATCCTGAAAGTGCTTTTTGAGAATATGAACCACGGCCGACGCTAAGTGAGTGGCGGATCTAGAAATTAGTTCCGAGCCGGCTCCGCTCAAATAGCGAATATCATCGGCTCTACATTAAAGCCCGTCCTACCGAGGTCACCTTTATCAGTGTACGCTCCAAATACGCCCTCGTCGGTCGCCCCGATGAGAATCGGCTCGACCTTCGGCGGGTTCAATCCGGGATCATTGACGGGCTTTGTCGTGAACCGGTCATTGTCGGCAAGTAGGATCAATCGCGCATCAGGAAATTTCTTGCGGATATTGATCGCAACCGATTTGAGATTACCGGAATCGAAGGCGACATACACAAAGTCGCCGGTCGCCTCGTGGACACGGGCGCAGGTCGCGTAGCCTTCGCCGATGAAAACGTTGCCGCCGTTGGGCCATTGGATGATAATGTCCCTCTTTCGCGGTGCCCTTAACGAAGCGTTTGACGCCGTCGGGCTGAATAAGCTGGACCGACCAGAACGGGTTTTTCTGCCGCAGGCTTGTAAATCGGCACGGCAAATCAACCGACGCGAGCGGTCTTCTGCTTCGCCGCTATCACATGTCTTATCTGTATGGATCAAGCTGTTGCGCAGGGTGGTCAGCTGAACAACCCTTCGGTTAGGAACCGTCGCGCAGACCTGCGTCAACAACTTGCCCTGCGTCCTCGTTTTGCTCTTTATCCGGGGTTCAGCTATTGCGTTCTTGGGCGGAAATCTCTAGGGAATTTAACGTCCGATTTGGAACGGAAGGCTGCGCGCTATGGCGGCTTTTCGCTGGGAATGGTTTGGGTCCCGTAGCTCAGCTGGATAGAGCACCGGCCTTCTAAGCCGACGGTCGCTGGTTCGAATCCAGCCGGGATCGCCACATTCTCAATGGTTTCGTTTTATTCTTTGCTGATCATCCTGCAACGGCCAGCCAGTTGTGTGTGCTTCGTCCCGACCCGCCCGCCGAATTCTCCAAGTCCTCCAGTTGATGGTCCCAGGATCGCGTTGGCACTTGAAATGCTGTTGGCTGTCGTCACGTGCGGTCGCGACTCGTTTGCAAAGATGATAGGTAGCGCAGACGGTCACACGAAAATCAAATCGGGGAATACTGACATGAGATTTGCCTGCTACGTCCTTATTGCCGCCGCT
Source organism: Hyphomicrobiales bacterium (assembly GCA_900473175.1). Classification (GTDB taxonomy): domain Bacteria; phylum Pseudomonadota; class Alphaproteobacteria; order Rhizobiales; family Rhizobiaceae; genus Phyllobacterium. The sequence continues at coordinate 23,194 of UCKM01000016.1, forward strand.
CTCGTCGTTTCAACTTCATGCACGACCCCGACGGTTGACAGCAATCTGGCGACGACCTCGCTTCGAAACTCGGTCTATGATGAATGTGCATGGTCCGTCGACGCGTCTACGCTCACTCGCCTGATTCCCAACATTTCGTCGGGCCGGGACGGATTTCAGAGAATCACCAAAGCAATATGCGCTGCAGCGAAGAGTGCGCCGGCTCCGGCGTCCCCAGGAAACACTGTTACGGTTGACGTCGAGGGGAAATCCGTTCGCGGCAGGTTCCTCGCGCCTGGAGAGAAATTCGAACAAGCGTCATAGCCCAACCATCCGAAAGTCGATATGCCCATGCAAAAAGTGGCGTCTAGCGCTCCGCCAAAAGCGGTAGGCTCTTGCCTGTCATACTTCTTTTGGGGCAATGGGTATGCTCTTTCTGTTTTGAACAAGCACCTTTCTGGAGAATTTCTTCCCTTCGGCGTTTATGTAGGATCACACTCAGTGACCTTGATAAAAATAGGGCGGTAAGCCCAGGGGAGGGTAACCATGTCAGACACGGAACGGCACCAACCACGCGACCGGGCGAGACGCCACTTTCTAGGCGTGGTCCTTTCCGCAAGTGCCAGGGTGGCAGCGATCAGCGCGGCGGCGGGGACGATTGTTTCTTTGCCAGCGCAGGCCATGGGACACAAATGGTGGAAAAGACAGGACGGCCCCACGCGCAGTCCCACGCCAACTAATCAGAACTGCTTTCTCCGCGGCACCGGTATCATGACCCCGACAGGCGAGGCGCGTATCGAGGATCTGAGCATCGGCGATCTTGTTGAAACGGTGCGCGGCAAAGCCATGGCGGTCAAATGGATCGGCCGCCAGTGCTACAAAAAGAGCGGCCCGTCATGGCCTGACAACGTGATGCCAATCCGCATCGCACGCCAGGCTCTCGACCAGCGCACACCGCATCAGGACCTTTATCTCTCTCCCAATCATGCACTGTTCATCGATGGCGTCCTCATCCGCGTGAAGGACCTGGTCAATGGGATCTCGATTGCGCCTGCCCTTCCGGCGGGCCACGAGAGAATCGAGTATTTCCACATTGTGCTTGACACCCATGAAGTGATCTTCGCCGAGGGAGCGCCGGCCGAGACCTTCCTTGTCAGGGCAAGCAACCACGAGAACTTCACGAATTTCGCTGAATACGAGCGCCTCTATCCTGCTGATACGCGTGCGGCGATGACGCCCTTTGCGCCGATCATAGGCTATGAAGGTGGGCGAGAGCACCTGAAGGCGCTGCTTCGCCTTGGGGTATCCCGATTTATCCAGCTGCGCGATCCTGTCCAGGACGCCTCCGAAAGGATTGCGGCGCGCGCCGGGCACCGCGTCAGCTGAGACCGGATTACAGGGTGGCAATTGCATGGCCGTTGTCGCCTAGAGAACCTTAATGTTCGGAGACGATCTTGCCTTGCAGGCAATGACCGCCATCGATCGTTATGACAGCTCCATTGATGTAACTGCTGGCGTCCGACGCCAGCATCAGAACCGCGCCGTCGATATCCTCGGGTTCACCCAGCCGTCGCATCGGGTTCTTGCCCTTGAGGAATTCCTTGGCGGGTCCGTCCATGATTACATCGTTGAGTCTGGTTGGAAACCAGCCCGGCGCAATCGCATTAACCCGGATCCCGTGCGGCGCCCATTCAAGTGCCAAGGACCGTGTCATCTGCGATACTGCAGCCTTCGACATTGCGTAGGCTGCCGATCCCTTGATCGGTGCATCGGCGAGAATACTGGATAGATTGATGATCGATCCGCCGACACCCTTGGCGATCATTCGTTTGGCCGCTTCCTGGGCAACGAAAAATGACGCTTCGACATTCACTTCGAAAATACGGCGCAACTGTTCGCGGGTCGTTGTCAGAGCCCGCTCGACTGTCGCTACGCCTGCGTTGTTGAATACCACGGTTACGGTACCGAGACCGCGCTCCGCTTCATTAAAGGAGCGCTGAAGATCGGCAGCATCCGTAACATCGGCAATGATATTCATGATGTTTGATCGCTGCGCATTATCGGGGGCAGGCGTGAGTGAGATCGATACGACATTGGCACCCTGGGCGGCTAGCACCTGAACCATTCTCAGACCCAACCCGGATGAACCGCCGGTTACCGCAATGGTTTTGCCTGCAACTGAAATAGACGAGGTATCTGTCATCGAACACCTAAATTGAAATGCCTGCGATAGAGGTCGAACAAGGGGGCCCGTCCTTTGCAACGAGGATGATGCGGCATTGCTGCCGTCGGCGAAACGCTCTGTCGCAACACCAGCACCATACCGATAACGCGAAAGGCACACCTTCACAAATGCGATCGTTAATTGGTGGCGAAGGCGTGACGTCAGAAGTCACCTTTGAAATAGCGATTAAGAACTACCTCGAGTGTTCGGCCTGCGACATGCCATCGTCGGCAGGGGTCAACCGAGGATCGCCGCCCTCTATCGCGCAGGGTTGATTATTGGTTTGATAGATGCGATTTGCGGGGCCATTTGATCCTCATAGGGGAAGCCGGACTTGAATCGAAACATACGCGCGTTGATTATTCACTTGGAGCGAGCTGAGCAGCGCAAGCGGCAGGTAGAGCAACTCCGTGCGTTTCTCCCCGTGCCATCAACGATATTGCCGGCGGTCGATGGCAGGCATTTGGGTGATGAACTATACCGTATGTATCGAAGGGATCTCCACAGACCCCGATACCCATTCAAACTCACGGTCAGCGAACTGGCTTGCTTTCTCTCCCACCGCAAAGCATGGAAGGCCATAGTCGACGAAAATCTCGATGCCGGATTGGTGTTGGAGGACGATGCGGCTGTCGGAAAAGACTTTCAAGCAAGCCTGAAGTTTGCCCTGGAGCATTTGAGACCCGGTGATTTTGTTCGGTTCCCAGACAAGAAAACGCGCGAAGCCGGTGTCACTGCGATCAAAACCGAAAGCATCAAACTCATTGTACCGTCCCCTGTGGGACTGCGTACGGTCGCTCAATTGGTCACACGAGATGCTGCAGTCCGGCTTCTGAAAGTCACCGAGCAGTTTGATCGTCCTGTCGACGTGTTTTTGCAAATGACCTGGCTGACATCCGTCCAGGTCAAATCAGTAGTCCCGAGCGGAGTTACCGAGATATCCGAAAGGCTGGGTGGAAGCACCTTGGCCTCGAAAAAATCAACATACGAGAAGCTGCAACGCGAAACGCTGCGCCCTTTGTACAGGGCCAAGATCGGATTGCTTTCCAGATGGCACAATCTTAAACCGGCTAAACCCACCGAGCGTGAGGCGTTTTGACAATTGCTCAGATGGGCGTCGCATTTGCGTGACGGCCCTTCAACCTGGCATTTTTATCCGAAGAGCCTGCTTATACGGGAGTGACTCGGTACAAATTGTTGTTTTCAGGCGAATGGAGATTTGAAAAAGCCAAGTTCTGACATCTGCTTCGAATCTTTGAATTTCACCGAGACATCGGTGCGAAGATTGTCGAGCCGACCCTCTTCGATTGCCTTCAACATGTTCTTATACGAGCGGGAGCCCTTGAAATATTGTCCGTCGTCAATGGCCTGCTTCACGAGGGCCTCGGTATCATTGAAAAATTTGAAGTGAAGCAAGGATCCAAGGATCGGCGAAAAGTTTCGCGTGAACGGCCAGGGCTTGTGTATGCTTGAACTGAAAGTTGTTTCGTGTTCCACGAAGACCAGGGGATATTTCATCAATTCCTCATGGACCCCGGGACGTTTTGCGATTCTATCCCTAGGCCCACCGGTCATCTCCATTCCCGAGCTGGTTCGGCTCAGGCGGTAGCCCTTTCCATCCAACATGCTTGCGATCGTCCAAGGCATGACATCATCCGATCCGTCAAATACCGCTGACTGGATCGAGTCTTCAGGATAGCAGTCGATCATGGGAGCTGGGCAGTGGCGCACTCCCAAGGCTTCGAGTCGAGCAATAAATTCGGAAAGATGTTTGGTTTCACACTTGTCGTAGATGAAGTATTCGTCGCAATCAACATTCATATACCAACGGTTTCTGCCATAAATTCTTACCAATGCTTCGCGCCACAGCTTTCCGCCTCGTGCTTGGCGAAAGCGAACGTCGGAACCGAACAGATCAACGTCTCCTTCTTGGGAAAGCCTTTCGCGTGTTCCGTCCGTCGATTGGTCATCAACACAAAGAAACCGGGTTATTCCAAGCGCGCGATAATGTGCCAGGAAAGACGGAATGAAGCGAAAGCTGTTACGGGTGAGGAAAATGAGTGGTAAGTCCGATGCGTCAAGAGGTTTGATGCGTTCGGATCCGATGGGAACGAGATTCATTGGGTTTGGACGCGTTTTGACCCGGAATGTGCGCCAGTGAGTCATGACCGTATTTCCCAATGTTTTTGGAAAATGGTCGGTATGCCCAAAATCATTGGATTGGTATGGAAACGGGATCTCCGTTCGTCGAAGCCCAAGAAAATTGTTTCGTCGCAAAAGATTATCCGCCTTTGAGAAGTCTTCTTTGAGTGTGAACTTGGCCAGTCGAACTAATCGTTCGTACATCCGACGTCAAGGTAATGGTGCACGCCAGAACCAGATACGCATGCCCCTCGCTTCGTCCCGATTCGGCTAATACCTTGGGAACGTCCAAACAACCTCGTTGGACAGAATACCTAGGGTTGTGCATAGTCCGTCGCCGCGACGTGTACGGGACTTGGCCGGCAGATGCTGGAATGTTAGGGTGAGCGTTAGATATGTTGACCGGGGCTGAGCAGGTAAAGATGAAAAATGCAAAGATTACGCGCCGGGGGCTCATGCTGGGCGGCGTGGCATTGGTGACTTCGGGATGCACTTCGGTTGCAGGACAGCCGTGGAACCCTATGTCCTATGCCTTTTCAGGGAAGCCATATTTGGATTATCGTCTGAGGCGGCAGCGTGTTCAATATAGTGGCAGCGAGTCGCCTGGAACGATCGTCGTCAATACCTACGAGCGTTATCTCTACGTCGTTGAGGGAGATGGATATGCGACTCGCTTTGGCATAGCCGTCGGCGAGGAGGGACTTACGATGAAGGGCAAGGCCGAGATCGGGCGCAAGGAAGAATGGCCCTCTTGGACGCCCACTCAAAGCATGATCCAGCGCAAGCCGCGCCTGGCTCAGTATGCCGGCGGTGTCCCCGGCGGCCCAAACAATCCGCTCGGTGCATGTGCGCTTTATCTCTACCAAGGTGGACGCGATACCATGTTCCGCCTGCACGGGACAAATGAGCCATGGTTGATAGGCCAGGCTGTCTCGAATGGGTGTATCCGTCTGACAAATGAGGACGCACTTTATCTCTATGAGCAAACGCCCTTGGGAACGCCAGTGCTGATCATTTAATGATCGCCGTTTTACGCAAATATCGGCTCGCCGCCCTTTGGGCGGTGACATTGCCGATTCCAGCTACAACCGGCCTATTAACCCTGATTGTGGTAAATCGGACACTACGTGTGTGTTTCCTCTACCGCTGACTAGCGTTCACTACTATCTGTGGTAGTCTGTTTTCGTTGGCCTACTCGCCTTGAAGAAAGGAAATATCAGATGAAGAGAGTTCTGATCGCTGGAGTTGCCGTATTAGCGGTTTTGAGTCTAAGCGCCTGCGCATCGATTGGTAAAGGGAAAGCCCCGCCGCCTGAGGCTGCTCCTGCCGTAATCACTAAGTAACTGACCCTCAACCCGTATGGGGGAAGTGTCGCGTGATTCTTCCCCCATCGGTCCGTGAACCGGATTAAGCCGGCTTCACAATATATCGGGCGGTCACCAGCCATTGATAGCGGGGCATGGGTTGCCTGCATGTCTTCGCTCTTCGGAGTAAGGAATGATATGACGCTCTTCAGTGTTCGTCTATCGGTAGTGGTCCTGTTTGCCCTCGCGGTGGTGGGATGTGCGCCCGATGCACAAATCAAGCCGAATGTCGTATCCTACAACAATGAAGGCTCGACGGCCGTCGGGGCGCCCGCTAATGCGAAGACACGAAATGGCGCCGTGCAATTGGCGTCATCCCAACAGCAAGACGGGCGGTACTACATTGAGTTTCGCTCCCGCTATGCCCTCAGCTACGGGCACACCTATGTGATTTTTGGACGTTTGGACAACGCAGGCCGGCCTCTCGATCGCGAAGTGGCCGGCCTGCACCCGGCTTCGAACAGTGCCGTTCCCTACGTTCTGGGCCACTACATCCCGGTGCCTGCCGAGACCGGCGCAAGCGACGGCGACCTGGAAGACAAATACAGGTCGGCCAGCTGGCGCGTGATGCTGAGCGAAGCCGAATACAGGAAAGTCGTTGCGTACATACATGACCTCCAGTCCCGTACCCACTTCTGGCAAGCGACCGTCCACAACTGCAACGCTTTTGTGGGGGAAATCGCGCGCTCCATGGGATATAAGACGCCCGGCATATGGCTGCGCCCGCAACAGTTCGTTACCGAGCTAAGAGAGATGAACGGGGGCCCGAATGCCATCGGTTACACCGGGCCTGCAGGTTAGGGCACTGTGTCTGAGCGTTTGTGAGCCGAAGGCGATAATGCATCTTGAGCACGACCTATGATTCCCAATCGCAGAAAACATGCTGGTGACTTCGCGTGAGTATGTCGGTCGCTTCAGCTGGTGAGATCATATGGGTACTCGGCATAGTCGCCTGGTATGTCATCCGGTACCCCTTCGAGCGTCGGGCCAAGCGCGTCCACGTCGTGCGCAACGCCCGCTCCCGTTCGGACACACTCGGGCTTGCCTCTGCCCTCTTTGGGCTTGCGGTCCTGCCGGCATTCTACGTCGCCACCGGCATTCCTAAAGCCGCCGACTATCCGGCCAGCGCATGGGCCATCGCTCTTGGAGCGATCGCGTTCTGCTGCGCGCTGTGGGTTTTTCGCAGATCCCATAAGGAGTTGGGCCGGAATTGGTCGATCACGCTAGAGATTCGGGAAAAGCATGAACTGGTCCGCTCCGGCCCCTATGCCCTCATCCGCCACCCAATGTACACGTCTTTCCTTCTTATTTCGGTCGCCCAAGCTTTTTTGATTGCGAACTGGGTTGTGGGCGTCGCAGGCTTGATCGGCTTCGCAATCCTCTTTTTTCTGAGGGTGAATAAGGAAGAGCGTATGATGTTAGAGAACTTTGGCCCGCAATATCGTACGTATATGGAGAGCACCAAGAGAATCATTCCTTATATCTATTAGAGGGTCGCACGATGCGTGGTCGAGCCATCAAGCTTTCAGCTCCCCGGCGTCTGGTTAACGACCTGATGTGGTGTTCGATTGCGGTGCCGCGGGTCACGGTGCAGCGTCAGATGAACTTGGGCCCGCTCATTCGCGCCAGAATGGCGCTTCAAACCAAACCGTCCTGGACCGTACTTTTCTTGAAGGGTTACGCGCTCCTTTCTCAGGAGACCCCAGAACTACGGCGTGCCTATGTAAAGCTGCCCTGGCCGCAGCTTTACGAATATCCGCTCAGCGTTGCCTCAATTGCGCATGAGCGCGAGTATGACGGTGAGCGGGCTGTCCTGTTGAGCCGTATCAAAGACCCGGAGCACCAATCCATTGCTGACCTCGAAGCCTCGATCCAGGCGTCGCGGGCAAGTCCGGTCCTCGAGGTCAAGGAGTTTCGGCGTGCCTTGAACATTGCCCGTGTACCGACATTGATCAGGCGGCTACTCATGTGGCTCGGGCTGAATATCGGACGGCAGCGAGCAAACTATTTCGGTACGTTCCAGCTGTCCGTATATTCGGGCCTCGGAGCTGAGTCGCTCAATCCGCTTACGCCATTGACCACGCTCTTGAACTACGGCTTGATCGGTAAGGATGGATCGGTAAATGTTCGCATCCACTATGACCACCGGGTCATGGATGGAGCAAATGTTGCGCGCGCGCTCGAGAAGTTCGAGAGGATTCTGAACGGCGCTGTCGCCGACGAAGTGACACGGCTGGCGCAAGGTGCTGCCGTTACCGCAAGCCAGGAGGACCCCAACCGGCGATAATTAGCCGGGGCGCATTTTCATGTTAAAGACACATTCTAAATTGACTAAGAAAAAATCTGCCGAAGTCATCGGCACGGTAGCTTCAGGAACAGCGTCATGATTTCGCACGGTGAGCTTAGGTCGGCTGTCGTCGTGATCGGCGCGTCGGGTGGAATCGGACGGGCCATTGCCAGAGTTGTTGCCCGCGAACGCCGCGTTGTCGTACTCACTGCGCGCTCAACAGAGGGTTTGAGCGTTACCGCGGCCGAGGTGCGGGAGGCGGGCGGGGAGGCGTTGACGCTTGAAATGGACGTTTTGGCAAAGGACGCGCCAAAGCAGGTAGAGGACTTCCTCACCGCACATGGTCTTGTCTGCGATGTTCTGGTTAACAGCGCTGGCTATGGCCTACGCGGGGCGGGGATCGCACTCCCCATAGATGAGCAACTCGGCATTATTGATGTCAACATTCGTGCGCTCACGGAATTTACTCTCTATTTTTTGCCGCAAATGGCCGCACGCAAGCGCGGAGGCGTAATTAATCTCAGCTCCGTGGCCAGCTTCGCACCTGGGCCCTACATGGCTTTGTATTACGCCAGCAAGGGCTTCGTCCGTTCCTTTTCATTGGCGCTTCATCAGGAATTGCGTCGGGCAGGGGTCACCGTGACTTGCGTAGCCCCGGGTCCTGTCGCCACGGAATTTTATGCAAGGGCCGGCGCCAGACATGCTTCGCTCTTCAGTCTTTTGCCCAAGCTGGAGCCCGAAGTCGTGGCCGAGAGCGCATGGCGTGGATTTAAATCCGGTCGTCGTCTGGTCGTGCCCGGCATCTCGGCGAAACTGGCAGTGTTCGCATTGAACTTGTTGCCTTCCGCGGCAATGCTGCCGCTGATCGGCAAGCTGCAACGCGGCGGCAACGATCCATGCCCGTGCGGGTCAGGCAAGAAGTTCAAGAAATGTCACGGTGCCCGCCGCACGTGATCCGATTGGAGCGAGCTTAGAAGAGCTGACTTTGCATGGCAGGAAGGATAGCAGAGCCGGATCTCGCTCCTCCCGTATAGCTCCAAGGGATTAGTACACTTCCGCAGTGTTTCAACCAATTGGTAATGGAACGGATACACGATGGCCGCAGCTATCAACTATCAACTGCGGGAGCCTTCATGCTTACTGTATTTTTACTTGGCACTTATTTGGCAGGAGGAAATATCGAGAAGGGAGACGAGATCGTCAAGGCTCAGCTCGAATTGATGAAGCTATCTTACTTCTGCGATGACCCGCTTTACAGAACCAAGAGAGACGCCGTACGTCGATCGGTCATGCGCCTTGATGGGGACACGACGTTCAAACCTGAAAATGTCATGGACCTTGACAGTGATTTGAAGAATAAAGTTGTCAAACTAAGCACGCCCTTGAACAGAGGGGATTGCATCACGCTTATCTCTGAAGCCCAAGAAAAAGTGGATCGGCTATATGGGGAGTTCGGCCGATAGGCAGTTGAACAGCCGGCATGCGACACTGACCGCCCGCTGATGATCAATGGACCTTGGTGTAGAAGAGATCAAAATCGTGCGCCCAATTGGTCCCGTCGCTCGACCGTTCCCACGCCCCTGCAATGTTCTGACGATCGGGACTGAATGTTCCAACATATCGTTGGAAGAACCCCGGCGCGTTCCTCCAAAGTTTCCAGACGCGACCATCAATGCTCATGTTTACCACGCGATGGGCGCGCCGGGCATCGCTGTAGAGCATGATAAACTTCCCAGTGGAATCGTCTGCACCAATGATGGATGTGATCGGAAAAGGCGAATTTTCGACCCATTCGGGCGGAACGCCCTTCGCAATGTCAGCATCAATCCGTTGCATGATGAACTGTGAATCCGCCAGCCAAGCAAACTGGGTCACCCCGTGCGCCATCAGTTTGTCACCGACCAAGGCTTGCATATCCCATGAGCCGACGAGGGGGGTTAGCTTGCCGAGAACGTCATCTGACATCTCACTACTCCTGTGTTCCCCGTACTTGCGGCTCTCCATTATGGCACAAACCGATTGATTTGGAGAGAGACAGTCATCACCCCACGCACGTTGATCGCAGCAATCGGTGTGATTTTGCTCAAGCTTTTCACCGGCCTTCGGACCGCGCGAGGATCTTGGTCCAGTGCGCACGTAAATCAGGACGCGCTTTCCTGTTCGCGCGCTCTGTACAAAGCTTCGATTGCAGCTTGTATTTCCACAAGGTTCTTGAGTGGTCCCGGGTTCGCACCATTTTGGGCGATCTGCAGGATCTCTTGCCGACGCGACGATATGAGTTCCTTTATTGCCGCGTCGATTTCCTGAACATGCTGCGCTGCCATTCTTGCCTCCCCGAATTGAAGTCAAGATATGAGGCAGGCATGACGGCCAAACGAAGGCACTCACAAATTCTCACGAATGCAGCACGATAAGAACGACCGCCGTAAGGCTGACCAAGGCAAAAAATGTGAAATAAAATAGGTCCGAGTCCACGTCCGGCACCTCCACAGCACCGCAACGTCGAAATTTCTTCGAGGTTAATCGGTGATGAGAGTTTGCTTGAACATGAATAGGAGCGCAATCAATCCTGGGATTGCCAAATTTTACTACGCGTGAGCTCATCTCATTGAATTAGAGCAAGTCTGGCGGCTTGGCAGTCTGCTTTCTCGTCAACAACGTGCGGTCTGTAAACGCCGGGCTCTAATTCCGGGCGACGACAGGAGAAACATCAAAATTATGCATTGAGTTTCCAACAAGGGAGACTATCCCGCTAAACGCAAAAATCGCCACTGCTGTGAGCACGGCAATTACGACGAGGTCTCTGGAATGTAGTGGGTCATTTTGGTGATTTCGCACTATGCCAATCCCCTTTTAACGCTGGTTATTGTGCGTGAACCAGCGCCGTTAAACAATAAGCCGCCTCTGGCTAGAATTGGTTAGGGCAAGGGGTGGTGCGTGCGTGAATGCGAGAGATATGGCCACGTGGGCGGGCAATCGACGCAGGTCGAGTGGGGCCAAGCGGACCGAAAGCCTGACGCGATGGGGGCTCTACGGCTTAGCTGAGAGAAGACTGAAAACCATTCTATCGCGTTCCTCTTTGGCGGAGGCAAGATTGTAGTCATTCAGCGAACCCACCGTTGCGCCATCCAGGTGTCGTCCTGCCTCAGAAATGAGTGACTGCGCTTCTTTGATGAATTCGGTTTGAACGCGATCGAACGGCCAGGATTTGTCGCCCTTGACCTTAATGACGAGCAGCATGTCTTGACTGGACAGCTGCCGCATCGGCGGAATTCTCCCATCGCTCGAAAACTGAAAAACCACTTCTCCAACAAACAAGTCGTCTTCGGGAATGTGGCTTATCTCACCAATTGAACAGCGACTAATCTTCACTCGTACCTCCGCACGGACAATCGCTCAGATGTCCTTTTGACTTTGACGGGGAGCGTGTCAGGCCACTGGTCAATGTTGCCAAGGCGCGTGAGCATAGTCCTCCAAAGTCGAGGCTCAAGTAGATAATCAGACCTAAGCAGTAAAGATTGGGACGCCGCGGGCGCAACTAAGCACAAAAAAGCAAGTGAACGATGATTAGAGGTGTGGCCTTGATCGACACGGCATCGATGCGCACGGTTCATATTGATTGGCGGTCCACTCATTGCCAATCACCGCCCATCACCTTGATAAACATCTCTATTTCCCGGCAGTTGGCGATCATCTCGATGAGCAAGCGTTCGCTGCATCCGCTCAGAAGTACAATGAATTCCTCCTCGGTGATGCCAATGCGAGACAGCTTGTCGCGCAGCTTGCTCAACGCATCGCCGAGGGCCGTTTCGCTCATTTTCTTCTTCTCTTGCCGCGTCAAAAAACGCAACCGCGGGCGCGTCATAGCATGGACCTATGACGTCGCGAGCGCGCCTATGGCAGCATTCCACCACAGCAACGCGTGCGATTCCATTCCACCATTAGTATAATGTGTGACAGTAGCGTCGCCGACGGGAATGGCGGAAGGCGAAGGCGGCAGGGCTGCCACGCGATATCTATCGGGAGCGATATCGTTTCGTCTTCTAGCGAATGAAATCAGGCCGAGAACAATTGGCAGATCGCCACGGCAATTGAGACGGCAAAGCCGAAGGCAAGCAGATGGCACCACATAGGCGTGGTGTAATGCATGTGGATCTCGTCTTCTTCATCTTCGTACACGAACGGCCTCTCCAAGTTTGAGCCGTCCCTATCAGTGCAATGTAAAACCTATGTGTCAAGGGCCGGCGAGGTCCGTCCAATCGTCATCGAGGCAAATCGGGAAGGATCAAAAGCGGGAACTGGCATCGGACGAGCGTAGCAGCGGACCTTCGAACCACAGCTCTCGTCAACACGCACCCACTATGGCGCTATTGACTGTAGCCGCTATAGTGACGGTGTCAGTAACAACGGAATCCCCAATGAACCACGACTTTCAAGCCGACATCGAAGCAATCGGTCGTATCGACGCTGTACCGACGATCCTCGATGTAATCTGCCGGACGACCGGGATGGGCTTTGCTGCCGTCGCGCGGGTAACCGAAGACCGATGGATTGCCTGCCAAGTCCTCGACAATATCGATTTTGGATTGAAACCCGGCGGCGAACTTGAGGTAAGGACCACGATCTGTGATGAGATCCGCGGCAGCGGCCAAGCCGTCATCATCGATGAAGTTTCACACGATTTGGTCTATTCAACACACCAGACGCCCCAGATTTATGGCTTTGAGAGCTACATTTCGATGCCCATCGTCCTGCCGAACGGAGCCTTCTTCGGCACGCTCTGCGCGATCGATCCGCGGCCTGCTCGTCTTAAGAACCCGCAGACAATCGGCATGTTCAAATTGTTCGCTGAGCTGATCGCGTTTCATCTCGATGCGAATGAGCGCCTGGCAAAGGCGGAAGCCGCGTTGGTCAATGAGCGCAAGATCTCCGAATTCAGGGAGCAGTTCGTCGCCGTACTTGGCCATGATTTGCGCAACCCGGTCGCGTCCATCGATTCGGGAACACGCCTGCTGCTGCGTACGCCGCTCGACGAAAAAGCGGCGAGCATCGTCAAACTGATCCGCGGCAGTGTGGTCCGTATGTCCGGCCTCATCGACAACGTGCTCGATCTGGCGCGCGCCCGGCTTGGTGATGGCGTTGTGCTGGATGTGAAAGATGGCGAGCCGTTGAAGCCGACGCTGATCCAGGTCGTCGACGAATTGACCTCAGTCCACCCTGGCCGCGTCGTCGAGACCCATTTCGACTTCGAGGATCCGATCAGATGTGATCGGGGCAGGATCGGCCAGCTTCTCTCCAATCTCTTGGCAAATGCCCTGATGCATGGATCGGATAAGGGACCTATCAGGGTCTCCGCCAAAGTGGAGCAGGGCGTATTTGCGCTCTCGGTTACCAATGTGGGAGAACCGATTCCACAGGGAGCGATCGACCAGATGTTCCTGCCGTTCTTCCGTGGCGACACGCGTTCTGGTCAGCAGGGCCTCGGCCTTGGCCTTTACATTGCTGCCGAGATTGCAAAGATGCATGGCGGGACGCTGGACGTTTCATCTACCGATAAGGAAACCCGGTTCGCCTTCCGCATGCCCTTGCGTTCGTGAAGTCGCCGTAACGGGAGCCGATCCGTCTCGATCGGCCCGGGGACCGTCAAGATTCAACGGTGTTCCAGGACGGCGATGCATGTGTCGAGATCGTTCGTCGCAAGGTGGGCATAGCGCATCGTCATTTGCAAGGTCTGGTGACCAAGCCACATCTGAACGCGCCTTATGTCGATACCGCCACGCACCAGCCGGGACGCGCAGGTGTGGCGCAGGATGTGCGGAACCACTTGATCGTCCCGGCCGAGGCCGACTTCGGCCTTGGCATCATTCCAGATGGCGCGGAAGCGCACCTGGCTGTGCATCGAAAACGGCCCCTTCAATCTGCCGTGCTGAATCGCGACGACTTCGCGGGCACGGGAGGTGAGGGGGACGGTGCGGCTGCGGCCGGATTTGGTAAGCCAGAATGTTGATCGGCTGTCTTGCAGGTCGTTCCAGGAGAGGCCAATCGCCTCGCCGAGGCGGCAGCCGGTATCAACCAGAAAGACGCTCAGCCTGTAGCTGTCTTCGCAGCGCGCGCGAATAGCCGAGAACAGGCGCAGTTCTTCGTCGGCTTCAAGGAAGCGGATGCGGCCCTGCCGTTCCTTCTGGCGGCGGAATTCAGGTAGATTATAAATATCGCCCATCTTGCACGCTTTCCGCAGCAACTTGCTCAAGGCAGCCATCTTGCGATTGATGGTTGCATTGCTATTGCCGCGTTCGCGTAAAGTGCCGATCACAGAATCGAGCATATCCTGCGTGAATACGCTGAAACGCTCGCCGCGCAATATCTCGCCGATTTCTCCGAGGAAGGAGCGGACATTCGTCTTGTGCGAACCTTCATCCCAAAGAATGCTGATATAGTGTGCGGTTAGTTCACTGAGCGTGTAATCCCTGACCACTCGCTTGGTCGCATGATCTGCCGATTCATAGTGAAGATCATACTGGAATCGAACGGAGAAACTGGCGTCCGCCTGCATTGGATTGAGCGTTGGGTTCAGCATGATGATTGCGCACGAATGAATAAAGAAATGATCGGATGAATATGCGACGAATAGAACCCGACCCTGCAAAAAGCGCAATCCCGGAGCCTATGCCATTTTAGGCTAATAGACTTCCGTATGATAAAGCCACCATCAGCCTTACCATATTCCAACCCAACGGGCTGCAGTTCGAACATTTCAACGTCTCCTCGGTCCGCGACCGATCAGAAATCCCTTCTCTTAAAATTTCTGTGCGCTGCTCCGTGCGAACGCTTAAAAACTTCGTTGCTGAAAATTGGTGGTTCAATTGGAAAAAAACCGACGCCGGAGCAAATCCGGCGTCGGGTAGGTCAGATCAAATGATTAGAAGTTGCGCTGGAAGCGGATGATGCCCTGAAGGGCATCGTCACCGCCACCTTTTGCCTCGACAACGTCACCGCGATTACCATCAAACTTGGTGTAGTTGATTTCTGGCGTGATCTTGAAGCCAGGCACCAGTTCATATCCAACGTTCAAGGCAGCTGCAAATGTACCGTCATCTTCATAAGCAAGCTGAGCGTTGATCGTAGCTTTGTCTGAGGCCTTAATGGCTACGCCACCCCAGATCGCCCAATCACCGTACCAAGGAGCGAAATAGTTCCCGGTAAAGGCGCGCCCACCATCATCCACAGCAACGGTCTTGTCCCAGTCAGACTGATAACCACCCATTACCCAGGCTGAGATTGTGTCGGAGAATTTCACGTCGGCACGTAGTTTGCCAGCGAATTCTTCGGACACAGAGTCATAGCCAGCAACGGCCGAGATCGAACCCCAGCCCTGTTCAAACTTAGCACCAGCAACGATATGTGGCGTATAGTCATCGATCACGTGGGAAACGGTATAAACTGCCTCGCCGCTTTCGAGATCTACAGTGCTGACATCCCCGCTGCCCTGTTCGAGAGCAATGATTGCCGAGAAACCGTTGCCACCCGTGAAGGTATAGCTGATCTGGTTCGTGTTATAGTTACCTTCCTGAATCACGTCATCCGAGATGATGTCGCCCAGATAACCGGTCCAGGATGTGAAGTTCGAGTCGGTCTGACCGACGAGGAAACCGCCGAGTGTGATATAGGCGTTGTTCAGATCGACCGTCTCGGCGTCAGCACCATTCTTGAAGTTGAAACGCAGCTCAGTATACGAGCGCAGCGTACCAAGTTCGGTTTCCGAACGAGCGTCAAAGCGCAGGTCTGCACGGGCACCCTTGCTCCAGGTCTCCCGATCGACCCCAGTATATGGATCATCACCGGCCTTGGCATCATAACGGACATAACCGCTGACCTTCAGGCAGGTCTCGGTTCCCGGAATATAGAAGAAACCCTTGCCGTATGCGTCGCAAACGCGAACGTATTCGACGGGCTCTGGTTCGGCAACGACGACTGCATCGGCAGCGCGTGCACCGGTTACTGCGACGAGAGCCGCAGCGGAGCCGAGTAGAAGGCTCTTAATGTTCATTTCTGACCTCCAGTCAAGATTCGCTGGAAGGGAGGTCAGATGCCCGGACAGTGCAGGCGAAACTGGATGTCAGTGACCGACCGAGCTGGAGAACAAATTGACGACCAGAACGCCGGCGACAATCAGGAAAAGGCCAATAATTGCCGCCATATCAAGCGTTTGCCGATACCAGAACCAGCCAACGGCAGCGATCAGGACGATTCCCGCGCCCGACCAGATCGCATAGACGATACCCACGGGAATTGTCTTGATCGGAATCGACAGCAGATAAAAAGCTGCGCCATAGCCGAGAACGCAGACCAGGGAGGGCCACAGCTTGGTGAAGCCGTCTGCCTGCTTGAGGGCTGATGTTGCCACCACTTCGCAAACTATGGCGATAACGAGGTAAAGATAAGTCATGTCAAATCACCATTCAAAGCCGCTGGAACATCATTGATTCGATTCGGTCAACGGGCCGGAACCACACCGTAATGGCCGATTCTGGGGGGGGCTTACAGCCCAATACCGGCATGGCCCGACAAGAATTCATTAAAATCCCGGTTACCTGTATTAAGGAGTGGTAAAGATATTGCAGGGGTCGCGGCGATTTCGTGGCTTTTGTGCAACAGCGCTCTGCCATAGAGCCATCACAAGCCTTCCATCCGGACATTCGTGGTTGAAACCCCAGCGCCGGCGAGTATGGTCAGTCGGGAGGAAGGGCGTTCATCGCATTTCTTCTTGGACTTAGGGGATGGGGACAGGTTGTCCTTCAGCCAAATTGGAATGCCCAGACCCATTTTTAACTTTGACTGGAGGTCAGAAATGAACATTAAGAGCCTTCTACTCGGCTCCGCTGCGGCTCTCGTCGCAGTAACCGGTGCGCGCGCTGCTGACGCAGTCGTCGTTGCCGAACCAGAGCCCGTCGAATACGTTCGCGTTTGCGACGCTTACGGCGCTGGCTTCTTCTATATTCCGGGGACCGAGACCTGCCTGAAGATCAGCGGCTACGTCCGTTACGACGCTCAGGGCGGTGACAATCCTTACACTGGCGGCAACGTCGGCCCGAACGGCGAAGATACCTGGCACAAGCGTACACGTGCTGAAGTTCGCTTCGATGCCCGTTCGGAAACTGAACTCGGCACTCTGCGTTCCTACATCCAGAGCCGTTTCCAGTTTGACGATGGTTCACAGAGCGGCGGTTCGCTTCCGCAGGCCTTCATTGAACTCGGTGGGTTCCGCATCGGTGTTGCCGACGAAATCTTCGGTTCGTGGACCGGTTACGCTGGCAACATCATCAACGACGACGTGATCAACTATCAGTCGGGCACGACCAACCAGATCAGCTACACCTTCGCTGGCGGCAACGGCTTCTCGGCCATCATCGCTGCTGAGCAGGGCCAGGACGGAGCCGGCGACTTCAACGTTGACTACGTCATCGACGACTACATGCCGCACGTTCTTGCTGGTGCGAAGTGGGAGCAGGGCTGGGGTGGCATCTCCGGTGTTGTTGGCTATGACTCCGTATCGGAAGACGTTGCTGTAAAGCTGCGTTTGGACCTCAAAGTCACCGACACGATCTCGTTGTTCGCAATGGGCGGCTATCAGTCCGACTATAATGCTCCGGCGTTCGACCCCACTACTGGCGTAGTTACCACCACTCGTGATGACATGAACTGGTTCGGCCTTTGGGAAGGCGACTGGGCGGCTTGGGCTGGCTTCTCTGCCAAGCTCACCGACAAGGCAACCCTCAACGGTCAGGGCGCTTACGAAGAAGAAGGCACCTACGCTTTCGCTCTTAACGTAGCCTACGAGCTGGTTCCGGGCTTCGTGATCACGCCGGAAGTGAACTACACCAAGTTCGATGGCGTTCGTAAGGATGTAGCTGAATTCGAAAGCGGCAACGACGACGCATTCGGCGGTATCATCCGCTTCCAGCGCAACTTCTAATCCTTTACGGGATTGGTTGATTGAGACCCGGCAGCTCGCGCTGCCGGGTTTTCTTTTGTTTGTTGATGGGTTCCGCGTGTTGAAATGGCCATAAACATCGGGCAAGACACTTGAACCACCGACTCAGCATCAAGAAAGTCCGGTAGCATGCGCATCATCAAAAGCTGGTTTTGGCCAGGCGTGATCACCGCCGCATTGTTGACGGTGCTGGCCGGATGGTTTTTGACTGCGCCGATCGACCAGCAATTGACCGATGCTGCCAACACGGCGCTTGAAGCAGAAAATTCCTGGGCGAGCGCCGATATCGACGGCCGGGACCTTACCCTGAAGGGCGTTGCACCGTCGGAGGAGGCCTTGGGCGCAGCCTTGAAGATCGCTACGGAAATCAACGGCGTCCGGACCGTCGATAACCAGACGACACTACTGCCGCTAGCCGATCCGTTCTCATTTGTCGTCACAAAATCGGATGACGGAATCCTGCTGTCCGGCAACGTTCCTTACGGCGACGCGCGCGCCAAAATCTTGGCGGCTGCCGAAAATGCCATGCCAGGCATCGAGATTCTTGACGAATTGGCCGTCGCGCGTGGCGCTCCCCAGGGCTTTTTCGATCTTGTCAACTTTGCCTTGGCTCAGGCAGCCCAATTGACCAATGGCGAAGTGGAAATCTCCGGTGAGAACTATAGTATCACCGGCACGGCCGCTAATGGCGCTGACTATGATGCAATCAATGCTGCCTTGCGGACCGGCATTCCGGGCAATGGCAGGCCGGGTGAGATCAAACTGGAAGCTCCGGTAACCGCGAGCGGCGGATAGGGGTAAAAATATGTGGTTCTTGATTAGCCAGCTCTGGCTCTTCCTATTGATAGCTGCTCTTGTTGGTTTCTATGTGGGCTGGTCGACCCAGGACGGGAGCCGCAGCTGAAACAGGTGTCAGGCAGGTTAGAGAACGATGGTTGTATTCATTCTTCAGTCGCTGTTTCTCATCGCTGCCGCTTTCATTGTCGGTGCGATTTTGGGCAACCTTTTCAAGAGGTTCTCGCCAAGAAGAGATTCAGTCTCTGAGCGTTCAACCCGAGCAGCCGATGCGCGGCTTGCGTCTTCATCTGTCTTGCCAGCGAACGATGACGTGAAGAGATCGGCGCAAGCGGCGGCTGCGATGACACCGCCGGCGGAGCCGGTTCCGCCCTTGGCCCCGGCGGTATCGGGCCGGCCCGCAAGATCTGCCCGCAAGTCTCCGTTAAAGAAAAGCCAGCCGGCCGCGGTGGTGAAGCGCCTACAAAATCCGCGCCAGGACGACAAGCATCGACCCGTGGCGCTCAAAGCTGCTCGCCGCGGCAACGCTGACAATCTCACCTCTATCGATGGTATCGGAAACGCCATCCAGTCTCGGCTCTTCGATCTCGGCATTTTTCACTATGATCAAATTGCCGGCTGGACCTTCGATGAGGCCACTTGGATCAGCGAGGAAATCGGCTTTCCTGGCCGTGCCCACCGTGAAGATTGGATGAAACAGGCCGTGGTTTTGGTTGGGCCCGCAGGTGGCTTGGACAAGGGTCAAGGGTCAAATACGGGTCCGAAAAGAGCGGTCCGGAGCAAGGGAACAACCAAATCCAAGTGAAGAGCGGATCGATCCTTAGAACGTCTCGATTTAAACAGCAAAGGGTCTAGGCAGCACGCAGATCAATTCCGGCCGCGAAGGCGGCAATCAACTCCGGCAGATGGCCCGTTTCGAGCAGCGGCGCATGACCCTGTCCGGGCACATTGATTACCTGCAAAGCGGGATGGCGGCGGGCCATCTCATCGACTGTTGATTGTGCCAGCAGCGCGGTGTTCTCGCCGCGTATCACCAGCAATGCCAATTCGTTGAAGAGATCGAACTGTTCCCACATTGCTGGCAATTTTTTCGTAAAATCAATACCTTCGAACGTTTTTAGCAGGTTTTGGTCATAGTCGGGGCGGATCGTGCCGCGCTGTCTTCGATAGATCGCACGGGCAAAGCGCATCCAATCGGCCTCGGTAAGCGCCGGGAATGCTGGCCCGTGCACGCTGCGCAGCCGTTCTACCGCTTCGTCCCATGTTCTCGGGTTCCGCGAATTGCGCAGATATTGAATAATCTGCCGCAACCCCTCGGCTGTAATTTCTGGTCCGATGTCGTTGAAGATGACGCCGGCGACACGCTGCGGCGCGGTTGCGGCCAGAATGTGTATAATGAAACCCCCACGCGACGTTCCAAGAAAGACGGCGCGTTCGATACCCAGAAAATCGAGCCCGGCGATCACATCCTGCGCCTCGACGCGGATATTGTAATGCGACCAATCGGGGTCATAGGCCGAAAGCCCGCGCCCGCGATAGTCGAATGTCACGACGGTGCGAGGCGTACTCGGGTTCTGGGCGAGTAAGAGGGCGAGTTCGTGAAAATCGCGGCTGTTGCGGGTGAGGCCTGGCAGGCAGACCATTGGGAGTGCGCCGGTATCTTGGCGCGGACCGTAAACCCGTGCATAGAGCTTCAGCCCATCCGGTGCGTCAAATGTGACTTCGCGAAACTCCGCGGACAAAAGCTCAGCCCCGCCGTCCGGCGGACAAGTCACTTTCGATTTGTGCCTTGCCCGTAAGCCGTGCCTTATAGACCTCGTAATTCTCCATCACCCGCTGCACGTAATTGCGTGTCTCCGTATAGGGAATGCGCTCAATCCAGTCGACGACTTCATCGACCGGCTTACCGCGTGGATCGCCGTATCGTGCCACCCATTCATTGGCGCGTGTCGGACCGGCATTGTAGCCGGCAAAGGTAAGTACGTACGAACCATCAAATCGCGCGATCTGCTCGCCGAGGAATTTGGCGCCGAGTGTCGCATTGTACGCCGCATCATCCGTCAGCCTGTCCTTTGAATAGCTCATGCCGGCGCGCTGGGCGACGCCTTTTGCCGTTCCGGGCAGAAGCTGCAACAGTCCGCGTGCTCCGGCGCTCGAAACCGCACTGGGGTTGAATTCGCTTTCCTGTCGGGCGATTGCATAGGCGAGGGCGGCGCCAGAACCGGAAATATTGGCGTTGCCCGGGATAGCACCGACCGGATGCGACAGAGCGCCCACGTCGATGCCGCGCTGCGCCGCTGCCTTGCCGACGCGCAGCGCCACATAATGGTTGCCCTTGCGCTCGGCCATGACGGCGAGCAGCGCCAGTTCTCCGGGGCTGTCGAGTTCCTGTGCCAGGCTCGAATAGAGCATGGCTGCGCGTGAATCATAACCGGTATCTTCAAGCCTTTGGATCGCCCGCACGGCCTCGCGCTGCGCAAAGCGCGTTCGTTCGGCGTCAGTCGGCTTCGGATAGGGAAGTTGCAGGCCGGATTGTCCAAGTTTCGCCGCCGCAAGCTGCCCGTAGAATGTCGTGCCGTAGCGAGAGGCACGGCTGTAAAAGTCGCGTGCACTGCCAGTTGCGCCTGCTTCGGCGGCTCGGCCCATCCAGTAGTAGGCCCGCGATGCCGACATCGGCCGCGAGGAGATTTCGGCAATGCGGGCAAAATGCTTCTGGGCGGTGCTGGGATCGTTCAACCCGCGCAGCGCATACCAACCGGCGTGAAACTCAGCTTCCGCTGCCACCGAAGGTGTTTCGGCGCTGTGCATTGCGGCGACGCGGTACGCGCGCTTGACGTCGCCCTGGTCGAGCAATTCGCGCGAAAGCACCCGCCGCTCGGTCCACCAGGCATCCGGATCGACCAGCGCTGCCGCGTCGCGCGGTGCTGTTGCCATCACATCGGCGGCTTCACGGAATTTTTCCTGCCGGCGCAGATATTGCGCCTTGGCGTAGATGTAAGCGGGATTCTTTGCCCACGAGCCATTGACGGCAGCAAGCTTCTTGCCCGCATCCGGGGATTTCTGCAGGACTGCGGCAAATGCCTGGAACAGCGCTTCCGCATTGGCGAGTTTGGCGACGCGGCCGGCCGATTTCACTTTGCCCTCGTAGAGCATGGTGAGCATGCGGGTCAGATGATCGTCGCGGGAGATGACCTGCGAGAACTCCTTGAGGATCATGATCTCCTGGCCGTCGTCGAGCTTTTTCGTCTGCCAGAATGGCCCGAGAATCTGCCGGGCCCGAGCCGCATTGCCGCTTGCGACATGTGCCCGCGCGAGGATTATGACGCCTTCGGTGGTTTGCGGAGGCGTGTTGCCAAAAGCATTGATGACGATCGAGGGAGCCGGATTCTCCTTGTAGAGGGCCCGTTCGGAATTGTTGCGGAACGTTGCCATGCCTGGCCACCCGGGAAGTTCAGCCGCCGCATGGGCAATCTCCGAACTTGGTATACCCGGTGCGTTCGAGAGACCGATCGCCCAGGTCAAGATATGGCGGTCTAACGCATCGATAGGCAGGCCATTGCGGATACCGAGTGCGCGCTGGACGTCGCCGGAGGAGAGAGCGTCAAGGCCACTCTTGAGGCTCCCTGCGATGGCGGATGGCTTCGATGGCTGCGTGATGCCGGCGGTCGTCACGGGGTCCGGCCTCGCCAGCACCGCCGCCGCAGCGCTCACGCGGGTCTGCGTCGACGCGAAAGGCTTCAGCCCGGGCACGGGAACTGCAGCCGAAGGCACGGGATTCTGGGCATGGGAAGCCGTCGCCACCAGCGCAAGCGTGGACGCGAGAAGAACATGACGCAAAACAGAAGTTCTCAGCATACAAATACCAGTTTGTTTGGAGCGGATGAGAGGGTCCCCCAATCCGTAGGAGATAATCAAGAGGATAATAGTGGCGGACGTATGAAAGCACTCTTAACAAAGGGTTAGCCTGATCATTTGCATTCGAATGATTGCAACGGGCCAGACCCCTCTCAGGCACGAGATATGTATCAACTTGATGGATTTCATCAGGGAAATGAACTTGCCCCAAACGGCCCACGCGATTATGGTGCGCCACCTTTAGGGCCCCGCGAAGGCAAGGGGTCAACCAATATTCATACCGGAGTTTCCCAATGCTGAAAGGCTCAATCACTGCTCTCGTCACGCCCTTCCTCGAGGATGGTTCGTTCGACGAGAAAGCCTTTCGCAACTTTGTCGCCTGGCAGATTGCCGAGGGCACCAATGGGCTTGTGCCGGTTGGCACGACCGGTGAATCGCCGACATTGTCTCATGCTGAACACAAGCGCGTGGTCGAGGTCTGCATCGAAGAGGCTGCCGGAAAGGTTCCCGTGATTGCCGGAGCCGGCTCGAACAACACGCGCGAAGCGATTGAACTGGCACAGTTTTCCGAAAAGGCAGGGGCCGACGCCATTCTCGTGGTGACGCCCTATTACAATAAGCCGAACCAGCGCGGTCTCTATGCGCACTACAAGGCAATTGCCGAATCCGTTTCGCTGCCTATCATCATTTACAATATTCCGGGGCGGTCGATTATCGATATGACACCGGAGACGATGGGCCAGTTGGCTCACGACTTCAAAAACATCGCTGGCGTGAAGGATGCGACCGGCAAGATTGAGCGCGTGTCCGAGCAGCGGCTCACCTGCGGCAAGGATTTCATCCAGCTTTCGGGCGAGGACGCCACTGCACTTGGCTTCAATGCTCATGGCGGCGTCGGTTGCATCTCCGTGACGTCCAATGTTGCGCCGCGCCTTTGCGCGGAATTTCAGGCTGCGACCCTTGCCGGCGATTACAACAAGGCGCTGAATTTGCAGGATCGCTTGCTGCCTCTGCACAAGGCCTTGTTCATCGAACCAAACCCATCCGGCCCGAAATATGCGCTCGCCAAGCTCGGCAAGATGAAGAATTCGCTCCGTTCGCCGCTTGTCGGCATCGAAGCGGCGACCGCGGAGCGAATTGACCGCGCCATGCAGCATGCAGGGCTGATCAACTGACAAATCAGTTGAAAGGCACTATATAGCTCGCATGAACAAGCCAAAATCTGCGTCAAAACCCACGACGGTCCGCAAGATCATTGCCGAGAACCGTAAAGCCCGCTTCAATTTCGAGATTCTCGACACGCTGGAGGCTGGCCTGGTGCTTGCCGGAACCGAGGTGAAGTCGCTCCGCCGCAATCAGTCGAACATCGCCGAAAGCTATGCGAGCTTCGAGAATGGCGAGTTCTGGCTGATCAATTCCTATATCCCCGAATACCTCCAGGCCAACCGCTTCAATCATGAACCGCGCCGTCACCGCAAGCTTCTGATCAGCAAGCGGGAAATGTCGCGGCTGGCACAGTCTGTAGATCGCGAGGGCATGACCGTGGTGCCGTTGAAGCTCTATTTCAACGATCAGGGCAGAGCGAAGCTTGAAATCGCCGTTGCGCGCGGCAAGAAGCTGCACGACAAGCGTGAAACGGAAAAGCAGCGCGACTGGAATCGCGAGAAATCACGGCTACTGCGCGACCGCGGGTAATTTACATTCAGACTCGATGAATCATTTGGCGTGCGTGGCGTGGTCGGCCCGTGGCTCGATCGATGCATCCGTAGGCGTTGGACAAAAGTATAGCTTCCCATTTCCATAACCACATGCTTCACTAGTGAAGGTTTTATTCATATTGCAGTCGGTGTTAGCGGAAGCTCCAATGGATTTTATAAATTGCCGGGCGTCAATTGTGACGCGGTCCACGTCATTCATTCTTCTCACTACAACCGATTGCACCTGAATTGTTCAGGCGCGGGCGGCTCCGCCTGGGCATATCTCGTAGATTTTCAGTTCGGTCATCCGTCTGAAATCAAAGAGCTGCGTTTATGTGCCTGTCCCGCTTGGATAGGCAATTCGGGAGGAGAATTTATGAGAAAACAGTTATTTGCGAGGCTGACATGTGCAGCTTCGATGGCAGCGCTGTTAGTGGCGCCTATGGGATTGGCATGCGCCGCCGACGCGCAGCAATCGTCCAAATCGACATTTGAAATACCCTTCGTCGATGTTTCGGCGACGTCTTTGCAAACATTGGCAAGTCCCACGATTCCTGGCCCGGGGAAATATTCAAACGACCACACCGTCATCAAAGGCAAAGATGGCAATTGGCATGTTATCGGCATAACTGGCGGTGGTAATGGGTATGAGAAATCTTTCTATCACACGATTCTAACGCAGCTCTATCCACCCGTTGTTAAGGAGGGCGGCACTGGCGACTATGTAAATGTGACTGCAAAGGGGGAGGCTCCAGCAGTCGCAGCTTATAAGGACACGAAAGAACAATCATGCGCGGCATGGGCGCCCTCCTCAATCATGAAGGACGGCACAGCCTATCTTTTCTTTAGAAGCGACCGCGATCAGAGTGGTATGTGTACTCGTAGTTCGAGCCGCCTCGAAGTGCTCACGTCGACGGACCCCACC
The DNA here is from genome assembly GCA_900473175.1 of Hyphomicrobiales bacterium. GTDB lineage: Bacteria > Pseudomonadota > Alphaproteobacteria > Rhizobiales > Rhizobiaceae > Phyllobacterium. The sequence goes on from UCKM01000016.1 coordinate 48,453, forward strand.
TTGCAGATCTGGAAATCTGTCAACATCTATCCGGCACAAGACACGCCTACGTTCGGTGTAAAGGTTACAGGTACTCCCGAAGGCTTGCTGGCCTCCGACGGAACGTGGCCCGATCCCAGTCCATCTAAAACCGGCTGGCCTTTCGATTTCCGCGATCCGGGCATCCTTCAGAATGACGACGGCAGTTATTTGCTCTATTCGACGGCGCATGATGCTGTCAGCGGGCACAGTGTGGTCGCCGTTCACAAATCCTCTGACCTCTTGAACTGGACATTTGCTGGCACTGCTCTAAAGCTTGGGACTGGTGCAGTTGAAGCTCCTTGGGGATCGACCGAGTCGCCATTCGTCTTCAAGCGGGGCGATTGGTATTACCTCTCAACAACCGTCACGGGCAGCGATCCTGGTAGCTACCACGACACCGTGGTCTTTCGCTCCAAGGATCCCCTGAATTTCGGCACATATGGTGGTGAAGACAGGCCATCCCAAGACACGCAGCTCGTTGCCAAACTGCCGTTGCACGCACCCGAATATGTTGAAGACAATGGCAAGACATATGTGACCACCAGTGGGTGGGAAAACAATTCCATCTATGATCAAGCCAAGCATGGTGTCGCAATCGCCCCGCTTTATTGGGAATCGGCCTTGCCAACCAACGGTTTGCAGCTCGCTTATGCCTTCGATGACGCCATCGTATCAAAGAGCATTACCGACGGCTCCGGGAAAAAGAACGATGGAACCATAGCCAACGCCGCTACGAGTGCTGTTGCCGGGGTTACCGGAAATGCGCTGTCATTGGCGGGGGGCGACTATGTCAAAACGCCAGAAATCGCACTGACCGGCGATTTCACCCTGGCGGGTTGGATAAAAGTCAATCGCAATCCAGACAACAGGGATGGATTGTTCCATTCGAAGGAAGGTTTCGACGTCAACCTCTATCAGAGCCTGCCCAGGCTATATGTCGGCGGCGGTGCGGATGTTGCAACGTCGGCATTTCCAGTCAACAGCGGCACCTGGACCCATATTGCCGTCACCCGATCGAACAAGGACATCACCCTCTACCTCAACGGCCTCAAGGCCGGGGCGGGACGATGGGAACAGGTCAAAACCTTCACCGTGGACAGTGTTGGTAAAACAGTCGCCGGCAGTCTGGATGGAGCGCTTGACGACGTCCGGGTCTATAATCGGTCGCTCAATTCGCTGGAGGTCAACAATCTCGTCCAGGCCTCGGCCATCGTGAGCGGCACAAAGACGACGCCGCTCATCGCCTTGAACAAGGCTTTCACCATGGCTGGTTGGGTGAATATAACGCGCACTAGTCCCTCGAACGCCGATGGGCTTTTCCATGGAACCGGCGGCATGGACCTGAATTTTTACCAGGGTTATCCGAGACTTTACGCGGGGCCAGATGGTGACAAGGCGGTTTCAAAGACGGCCGTTGCGGCCAACACCTGGACTCATATAGGCGTAACGAGGGACAGTGCCAACGTCGTGACAATGTATGTCAATGGTGTTGCGACCGGCACCGGCACCTGGGACAAGACGTTCGGTCTGGATGCAATCGGTAGAGGGACGGCCGGCAAACTACAGGGCAGTATCGCAGGCGTGAGCGTCCAGACACAGGCGCGTACCGCGGATCAGATCAAAGCCGATGCCGCAAATACCAACGCGCAGAAATTACTGTATGTAACCCAAAACTCCCTTGGCACCTGCGGTCCAGACGATACCAACGGGCCTTGCCCGCAATAGAAGCGGATCGCTGCCCGCTTTGCCGGTTCCGGCTTCTGATGCCAACGACAAGCCCCTGAGGGGCTTGTCAACCATGTGAGCTACCCGGGGCTACACCATCGAGATAGCGGCGGACATCGCTGAATACATCCTTGAACATCGCCTCGGTCAGGCGACCGGTATTGGTGTTGTAGCGCGAGCAATGGTAGCTCGAGAATATCCGGACATTCCCCACAGCCGCTTGCCCGCCATGGCTGAACGGAAAGGCCGAAACCGGTTGCTTGAATGCCCTAATCGTCGATTGATGTGCGATTGTGCCAAGCGTGACGATAGCGCGCAGATTGGCAAATTGCGCGATGGTTGGCGTAAGGAAACGGCGGCAATTGCTGATCTCACCGCCTACCGGCTTGTTTTCCGGCGGAACACACCTCACCGCATTGGTGATAGCAGCATCGATGAGCTCGAGGCCGTCATCCGGCCGCGCCGCGAAGGTGCCGCGAGAAAAACCGAATTCGTTCAGCGTGCCATAGAGAAGATCGCCGGCATAGTCGCCCGTGAACGGCCGCCCCGTGCGGTTGGCGCCGCGCAAGCCGGGTGCAAGACCGACAATGAGAAGTCTGACCGATTCGACGCCACCTGCCGGAAGGAAGCTCGGGACTGGCGCATTGTGCCAGCCAGGCTCCTTCAGCCGCCACTCGGCTATGAAGTCATGCAGGCGCGTACAGATCGGGCAGTCCGGAGAAGGCTCCGGACCGGTCGCGGTTGCGATCAATAATCGACCTGTTCTTCTTCGACGCGGCGTGGTGTGCGCTCGGATGGCTCGCGGCCGATTTCGGCGCGCAGCGACGTCAGGTCGATGAAGTGATCGGCTTGGCGGCGCAACTCATCTGAGATCATCGGCGGCTGCGTCGACAGCGTCGAAACGACGCTGACCTTGCGGCCCTTGCGCTGGAGCGCCTCGACCAGCGAACGGAAATCGCCATCACCGGAGAAGATCACGAAATGGTCAACTGTGTCGGTCAGCAGCATGGCATCGACGGCAAGTTCAATGTCCATATTGCCCTTGATCTTGCGGCGACCGGCGGAATCCGTGAACTCCTTCGCAGGCTTGGTAACAACCTTGTAGCCATTGTAGTCGAGCCAATCGATCAACGGGCGGATCGAAGAATACTCCTGATCTTCAACCAGGGCCGTATAATAATACGCCCGCAACAGGTATCCGCGCTTTTGGAAAGCAGTAAGGAGCTTGCGATAGTCGATATCGAATCCGAGTACCTTGGAAGCCGCATAGAGATTCGCGCCGTCAATGAACAAGACGATCTTTTCTCGTGGATCAAACATTATAATGTTCCGTTTCAAAAATCTGAGCTTAACTTCAATTCAGCTTGCAGGTTGTAAAGCCAGATCTGAACTTATACGAAAGTAGGGTATTTAGTACGTCGCGTCGAGGCAAAAGCCAATAGGTTCGTTGAGATTTTGTCGTTAATCCGGGACAAGCCTGCTCAACTTTGCGCGATGCATTCGGTGCGTTCGTTGGTAGTGTCAAAATGCATCGACCGCTTTTGCTTGTTTTTTGCTCGCAACCGCGTTATGTCGGCACTAATCCGCTAATTCAGTAAAAAATGAAAGGGGCAGCTTAATGGCCCGCGTCACTGTTGAAGATTGCGTTGATAAGGTCGAGAACCGGTTTGAACTGGTCCTTCTCGCCAGTCATCGTGCGCGCCTCATTTCGCAAGGCGCAGCGATCACGATCGATCGCGATAATGACAAGAATCCGGTCGTTGCATTGCGTGAGATCGCAGACGAAACCTTGTCGCCCGGCGACCTCAAGGAAGACCTGATCCATTCGCTGCAGAAGCACGTCGAAGTCGACGAGCCCGAAGCGGTTGCAGTGCCCCAGGTAACGGCTGGCAATGATGAAGTGACCGAAGCCGTCGAAGTCGACGCCGACGATAACATCTCGTTCGACTCGATGTCGGAAGAGGAATTGCTGGCCGGCATCGAAGGCCTCGTGGCCCCGGAAAAGAGCGACGACTACTAAGTCAAAAAGTCGCGTTTGAAGCGCGGCAGATGGCCGATCCAGGCTTTTTGATGCGTCGCAGTTTCTGCGGCGCATTATTTTTGTGGCGTGGTGATGCAATTACCATATAGGCGACGTAACAATTTGGTCGCTGTTCAATTCTGTGTGTGAGGCCTTCGTCCATGATGCGTCAGTATGAGCTTGTCGAGCGTGTTCAGCGTTACAAGCCTGACGTTAATGAAGCACTGCTCAACAAGGCCTATGTCTATGCCATGCAGAAGCATGGGCACCAGAAGCGTGCATCGGGTGATCCCTATTTCTCGCATCCGCTGGAAGTCGCCGCGATCCTCACCGACATGCATCTGGATGAGGCAACCATTGCGATTGCCTTGCTGCATGACACCATCGAGGATACTTCGGCCACACGCCAGGAAATCGACACGCTGTTCGGACCGGATATCGGCAAGCTGGTCGAAGGGCTGACCAAGCTGAAGAAGCTCGACCTAGTTTCGAAGAAGGCGGTCCAGGCGGAAAACCTGCGCAAGCTGCTTTTGGCGATCTCGGACGACGTCCGTGTGCTCTTGGTCAAGCTTGCCGACCGGTTGCACAATATGCGCACGCTGCATCACGTGCCGGAAGACAAGCGTTTGCGCATCTCGGAAGAGACGATGGATATCTACGCGCCGCTGGCAGGTCGCATGGGTATGCAGGACATGCGCGAAGAACTCGAACAGCTTGCCTTCCGCTATATCAATCCTGAAGCCTTCAACGCGGTCACCAACCGCCTTGCCGAGCTGATGGAGAAGAACCGCGCGACGCTCAAGCAGATCGAAACCGATCTGTCGAACCTCTTCGAGAAGCATGGCATCAAGGCCAGCGTCAAAAGCCGGCAGAAAAAGGCGTGGTCGGTATTTCGCAAGATGGAAAGCAAGGGGCTTTCCTTTGAGCAATTGTCCGACATATTCGGGTTTCGGGTCGTCGTTGATACGGTTGCCGATTGCTACAATGCGCTTGGAATCATCCATACGACCTGGTCGATGGTCCCGGGTCGCTTCAAGGACTACATCTCGACACCAAAACAGAATGATTACCGGTCGATCCACACGACCATCGTCGGTCCGTCGCGCCAGCGTGTCGAACTGCAAATCCGCACCCGTGAGATGAATGACATTGCCGAATATGGCGTTGCGGCCCATTCAATCTACAAGGATCGCGGCAGTGCCCAGAATCCGCATGTCATTTCGACGGAAACCAATGCCTATGCATGGCTGCGGCAAACGATTGAAGCCTTGGCCGAAGGCGACAATCCGGAAGAGTTTCTCGAGCATACCAAGCTCGAACTCTTTCAGGATCAGGTCTTCTGCTTCACGCCGAAGGGTCGCCTGATCGCCCTGCCACGGGGGGCAACGCCTATCGACTTTGCCTATGCCGTGCACACCAATATCGGCGACAGCTGCGTCGGCGCCAAGGTCAATGGCCGTATCATGCCGTTGATGACTGAGCTGCACAACGGAGATGAGGTCGAAATCATCCGATCCAAGGCGCAGACACCGCCGGCCGCTTGGGAATCCATAGTTGTCACCGGCAAGGCGCGCGCCGCCATTCGCCGCGCGACGCGCATTGCAGTCCGCAAGCAATATTCCGGACTTGGCACCCAGATCCTTGAACGGGCCTTCGAGCGGGCAGGGAAGGTCTATTCGCGCGACGAACTGAAAAAAGGCCTGCCGCGTCTCGCTCGCAAGGAGCTTGACGATGTTCTGGCTGCGGTGGGCCGAGGTGAATTGCCGTCATCCGACGTGATGAAGGCGGTTTATCCGGAATATCAGGACGCCAAGCCCAAGCCGAGCACAGCTGAACGCGAAGAAGGATGGGTCAACTTCCGCAACACGTCCGGCATGATCTTCAAAATGCCCGAAGGGGCAGAGGTTGCAGGTTTCGAGCCTGGCGGGCCGAATGCCTTGCCAATTCGCGGTGCCAGTCCCGACATGCCCGTACACTTTTCGCCCGAAGGCGCCGTGCCGGGTGACCGGATCGTCGGCATCCTCCAACCCGGTTCCGGCATGACCATCTATCCGATTCAGTCTTCGGCACTTATGGCCTATGACGATCAGCCCGAACGCTGGATCGACGTGCGCTGGGATATTGATGAAAGCCGGCGCGATCGTTTTCCCGCCCGCATCAGCATTTCGGCAATCAATGCGCCGGGATCGCTGGCGGAGATCGCGCAGATCATTGCAGAGAACGAGACCAATATTCACAATCTTTCGATGGTGCGTACCGCGCCGGATTTCACACAGATGATCGTCGATCTCGAAGTGTGGGATCTCAAACATCTCAATCGGATATTGTCGAAACTTAAAGAGAGCAAATGCGTCAGCGACGCGCAGCGTGTCAATGGTTAGAATATTGAGGGGTGAGAATGGATACGAGTGAAGTTCTGGATGTATTTCGCGAGGCAGGTGCGGTGCTCGAGGGCCATTTCATCCTGACGTCCGGCTTGCGCAGTCCGATATTTCTGCAGAAGGCGCGCGTGTTCATGCACGCCGACAAGACGGAACGCGTCTGCCGCGGCCTCGCGGACAAGATCAAGGCGGCCGGGCTTGGCCAAATTGACTATGTGGTGGGTCCTGCGATTGGTGGTATTATCCCTGCCTACGAAACCTCACGGCACCTTGGCGTTCCGGCGATCTGGGTCGAGCGCGAAAACGGCATTTTCAAGCTTCGCCGGTTTGAAGTCGCCAAGGGTGCGCGCGTTGTTATCGTGGAAGACATAGTAACGACAGGACTTTCGATCCGTGAAACGGTCACGTGCCTGCAGGAGTTGGGTGCCAATGTTCTGGCAGCCGCATGCATCATCGATCGTTCCGCTGGAAAGAGCGATGTCGGTGTACCGCTGATTGCTCTGGCGGAATATGAAGTGCCGGCTTACCCTGCCGACAAACTTCCGCCGGAACTTGCCGCAATTCCGCCCGTTAAACCCGGTAGTCGCAATATCTGATCAACGACACCGCCTAGCAGGTTTGACACATACGAAGCGTATGGTGGTTACTGCAGTATATTGAGGAACTTGAACTGAAATGCTTTTTAAGAGGCGCAACAAACCTCACATTCGCGAGCGACTGCGCTTGGCGCTCTGGCCGCGCCGCTCGATCGGCCGGTCATTGCGTTATTTCGCCAAGCGTGTTCTTCGCTTACGGGCAACACCGCACGCCATAGCGTCGGGGTTTGCTTGCGGAATATTTGCCGCCTTCATCCCTATTCTCGGTATTCATATTGCCGTTGCCCTGACCATTGCCTGGTTGATCGGCGGTAATATTGCCGCCGCGGTCATCGGCACGACGCTTGGCAATCCGCTCGTTCTTCCATTCATCTGGGCAGCAACACTCGAAGCCGGTCGATTCGTCATGACGGGCAACCTTGCCGGTGATCCTCTGCCTCATCATCTCGGAGGGATGCTTCGTCACATGGATTTCGCGGTCCTGTGGGGACCACTGATCGAACCAATGCTCATCGGCGCGGTGCCGCTGGGTCTTGCCGCGGCATTTCTGGTCTATTTCCCGGTTCGCTGGGCAGTCGCAGGTTTCCAGCATCGGCGCAGGTCAGGATTTCGGCTGCACAAGGTTCCTGAGCCGACATGATCATCGGCATCGGTAGCGATCTGATCGATATCAGGCGCATCGAAAAGACGCTTGAGCGGCACGCCGAGCGCTTCATTGCTCGGGTCTTCACGCCGATCGAGCGCGCCAAATCCGAACGCCGCAAGCAACGTGCGGCCTCCTACGCCAAACGGTTCGCTGCAAAGGAAGCCTGCGCCAAGGCGCTCGGCACCGGCTTGTCACAGGGGGTTTTCTGGCGCGACATGGGGGTCGTCAACCTGCCGAGCGGCGCGCCGACCATGCGGCTCACGGGAGGCGCGGCACAACGCCTCGATGCCATCGTTCCGCCAGGTCATACGGCCCGGATTCACGTGACCATCACCGATGACTTTCCCCTTGCACAAGCATTCGTGATTATTGAAGCACTGAAAATCGAAGAATAGCCTTATTCAAAGGCCAATGGCTGCATTGCCCCTGGCGCTTCCAGCGGTTATGAGGGGGCACATATTTGTCTATGGAGATATTACGAGCGTGAGCGACAAAGCTGTTGTGAAGAAATCTGGTGGTCTTGGTGAGACGATCAGCGTCATCGTGCAGGCGCTTCTGCTCGCACTCATCATTCGGACCCTGCTGTTCCAGCCCTTCAACATCCCGTCGGGATCGATGCGGCCGACGCTGCTCGAGGGCGATTACCTCTTTGTTTCGAAGTTCTCGTACGGTTATTCGAAATATTCGATCCCGTTCGCGCCGGACCTCTTTTCGGGCCGTATCTGGGGCGGTGAGCCAAAACGCGGCGATATCGCCGTGTTCCGCAAACCCAATGATACGTCGCTCGATTTCATCAAGCGTGTGATCGGTCTGCCCGGTGACAAGATTCAGGTGCGCTCCGGCGTGCTCTACATCAATGATGTGGCTGTGCCCCGCGTGAAGGTTGGCCAGATCGACAATTCGGACGTCACCGAAGTCAACCGTCCGGTCGATGTCTACCGCGAAACGCTGCCAAATGGCATTACTTACGACACGCTCGACCTGACGCCGAACGGCATTGGCGACGACACGCGCGAATTCGTCGTTCCGGCTGGCCATTATTTCATGATGGGCGACAATCGCGATAATTCCAGCGACAGTCGCTTTGATGTCGGCTACGTGCCACTCGAAAACTTCATTGGCCGCGCCAACATCATCTTTTTCTCGATCGCCGGCAAGGCAAGCCCGCTTGAAATCTGGCGCTGGCCTTCGGAATTGCGCTTCGACCGTCTGTTGCATAGTGTCAACAGCGCGCCGAACTCAGTGAAAAGCAATTGATGAGACGATGAGCCTGTCAGCCGACGCTGTTCGCAGACTGGAAGAAAAGACGAGGCATTCATTTCGCGACCTCGGCCGTCTGGAGCGTGCACTGACCCATGCAAGCGCGCGCCCTTCGGCCGGATCGGACTATGAGCGCCTCGAGTTTCTTGGTGACCGTGTCCTTGGACTGGTCATTGCGGAACTTCTGTTCCGCGCCTATCCGACCGCGAGCGAAGGCGAATTGTCGCTGCGCCTCAACTCTCTTGTCAATGCCGATACCTGCGCCGCTGTTGCGGACGAAATCGGCCTTCACGAGTTCATCCGTACGGGTTCCGATGTTAAGGGGCTGGCTGACAAGCGTTTGAAAAGCCTGCGCGCCGATGTGGTGGAATCGCTCATCGCCACGATTTATCTGGACGGCGGCCTTGAAGCAGCGCAACCTTTCATCGAGCGTTACTGGAATGCCCGCTCGCGCGAGATCAATTCGGCGCAGCGCGATCCGAAGACAGAATTGCAGGAATGGGCACACCAGCAGAACGGCGCACAGCCGCTCTACAGTGTGGTCGATCGCACGGGACCTGACCATGACCCGCAGTTTACCGTGAAGGTTGATGTCAAAGGCTTTGAGCCGGCCACCGGAATGGGCCGTTCGAAGCGCATCGCAGAACAGGAAGCGGCGGTAGCTCTGCTTTATCGAGAAGGCGTCCGTCAGAAGGCGCAGGAAGAAGAGACCAAATGACTGATCAGGAACAGACAACCGGAGTTGCGACGCGTTCGGGCTTTATCGCTCTGATCGGCGCGCCGAACGCCGGCAAGTCGACGCTGGTCAATCAGCTTGTCGGCAGCAAGGTCTCGATCGTCACCCACAAGGTGCAGACCACCCGTGCGCTGGTCCGCGGTATCGTCATCCACGACCAGACGCAGATGGTGCTGGTCGATACGCCTGGCATTTTCAAGCCCAAGCGGCGGCTCGACCGCGCGATGGTGACCACCGCCTGGGGTGGGGCAAAAGATGCCGATCTGATCCTCGTACTGATCGATGCGGAACTTGGCATCAATGAGGAGGCGGAAGCCATTCTCGACAGCCTGCACGAGAAGAAGCGCAAGGTTGTGTTGGTCCTCAACAAGGTCGACCGCATCGAGCCGCCGAAGCTGTTGGAACTGGCCAAGCAGGCCAATGAAAAGGTCAAATTCGACAAGACTTTCATGATCTCGGCACTGAAGGGATATGGCTGCAAGGACCTCGTGCAATACCTTGCCGACAATCTGCCGGAAGGGCCCTGGTATTATCCGGAGGACCAGATATCCGACATGCCGATGCGTATGTTGGCGGCAGAAATCACCCGCGAAAAGCTGTACCTGCGCCTGCACAATGAATTGCCTTATTCCTCCACCATCGAGACCGAAAGCTGGGAAGAAAAGCCGGACGGGTCGGTGCGGATCAGCCAGGTGATCTATGTGGAACGCGACAGCCAGAAGAAGATCGTCCTCGGCCACAAGGGTGAAGCGATCAAATCCATCGGTCAGGCGGCGCGCAAGGAACTGATGGAAATCCTCGAACAGAAGGTCCACCTGTTCCTCTTCGTCAAGGTTCGTGACAATTGGGGCAATGATCCCGAGCGCTACCGCGAAATGGGCCTTGAATTCCCGCACTGATCGTTCCACCCTTCTACGATGGAATGGCACGACGAAGGCATAATTCTCGGAACGAGACGGCACGGGGAAACCAGCGCCATCCTTGAACTGATGACGCGCGACCATGGCCGGCATCTCGGCCTTGTGCGCGGCGGGCGCTCCCGCCGCATGCAGCCGCTGCTTCAACCGGGCAATCGGGTTGATGTCATCTGGCGCGCCCGCATGGATGAGCATCTCGGGATGATGCAGGTCGAGCCAGTCAGCTTTGCTGCGGCGCGCCTGATCGAACAACCGGTTGCACTCTACGGGCTTCAACTTGCCGCGGCGCATTTACGGCTGCTGCCCGAGCGCGATCCCCATCAGAACCTCTTCGAAATTCTTAACGTTATCCTGGAGCATTGCGAAGACTCGCTGGTCGCCGGCGAGTTGCTTTTGCGTTTCGAACTGCTGATGCTGGAAGAACTGGGGTTCGGCCTCGACCTCAAACGCTGCGCGGCCACTGGCAGTAACCAGGACCTCAGCTTTGTCTCACCCAAATCGGGGCGGGCAGTTTCGCGCGAGGCCGGTCAACCCTGGTCCGACAGGCTTCTGGAAATGCCGCCCTTCATGGTGAGTTCAAGCGTGCGCGCTGCATCAGTGGCAGAACTGATTACAGCGTTCCGCCTGACCGGTTTCTTCTTTAACCGCCATGTCTGGGAGCCGCGGGCGCAAAAATCGCCGGAAGCGCGCGACGGCTTTCTGGCGGCTATTTCCCGGTCATTGTCAAAAACGCCGGGGCAGGGGGCCTCGCTGCGGGAAAGGTCCGTTCTTCCATGAGCTATGACGATATTTCCGCCATCGGCTTTCCTGGCGGCATTGGCTTGTTGCCGCTTGGCGATCTTGCAACGCGCGGCGGTCTCGAAATCCTGCAGTCGATGCTGCGCGGCGATTATCCCGCTCCGCCCATGGCCGAGACGCTTTCCTTCACGCTGCACGAAGTCGAGCAGGACCGTGTCGTGTTCAAGGGCATGCCGCGAGCGCAATATCTCAATCCCTTGGGTGGCATTCACGGCGGCTGGGTGGCCACACTCATGGATTCGGCCTTGGCCTGTTGCATCATGACGACGCTAAAGCCGGGCGAGGCCTACACGACCGCAGAATTCAAGGTGAATATTGTCCGCCCGCTAACGGCGGAAACAGGGATCGTGTATTGCGAGGGCCGCCTGATCCATCGTGGCCGAACCCTTGCCACTTCGGAAGCCTTCCTCAAGGACCGGAATGGCAAATTGCTCGCCCACGGCACTGAAACCTGTGCCATCTTCCCCCTCGCTAGCTTCGTGCGCGGCAAGTAGGCAACACTTCCATAAAACTTGTTGAAAAAGCAGCACTTTTCGCCAAAACCCAACCTTTGCGCGAAAGTCGCCCGTTGACGATCTGAATCTCCCGCTGATAAACATTGTTATAGAGCATAATACAAATGTTCTATTTGGGTGGATGCAGTCGTGGAGGACTGCGGGGGAGAAAAATATGGATAGCTTTTTGGCAGGCCTGAAAGCCGCCGTAGATGCAATGGGACCGACCGTCCTGTTGCCAATCGTCATTTTTATCATTGCGCTCGTTCTTGGGGCTAAGGCCGGCCGGGCATTTCGCGCCGCCGTTACTATTGGCGTTGCATTTATCGGTATCAATCTCGTTCTTGGACTGATGCTGACTTCGATTGGCGATGTCGCCAAGGCAATCGTGACCAACACCGGCATTCAGCGCGACATCGTCGACGTAGGCTGGCCGTCGGCCGCCGCAATCGCCTTCGGTTCCTCTGTCGGCCTTTGGGTTATTCCGATCGCAATCGCCATCAATATCGTTCTGCTGCTCACGCGCCTGACCCGCACGCTCAATGTCGACGTGTGGAATTTCTGGCACTTCGCCTTCATCGGTTCGCTCGCCGTTGCAGCGACCAACAGCCTTGCCTACGGTCTCATCGTTGCGGCGCTTATGGTAGCGCTGTGTCTGCTGTTCGCCGACTGGTCGGCGCGGGCGGTGCAGAAATTCTATGGCATTCCCGGCATCTCGGTTCCGCATCTGGCGTCCGCGCAGATTCTGCCGATCGCCATCGTGCTCAACTGGATCATCGATCGCATTCCGGGCATCAACCGCATCGAACTGAACACTGAAACGTTCGAGAAGCGTTTCGGGGTCTTTGGCGAACCGGTCATTCTCGGCCTGATCATCGGCCTCGTACTGGGTGCCATCGCCTACTACAATGCCGGTGACTTCGGCACTGCGCTGACGAAAATCCTGCAGACGGGCATGACGCTCGCCGCCGTAATGCTGCTGCTGCCGCGCATGGTCAAGATCCTGATGGAAGGCCTTCTGCCCATATCCGATGCTGCTCAGGAGTTCGTGCGCAAGCGCACCGGCGACCGCGAACTGCTGGTTGGCCTCGACTCGGCCATCCTCATCGGCCACCCGGCGGCGATATCATCGTCGCTCATCCTGGTGCCGATCGCGATCATCCTGTCGGTGATCCTGCCCGGTAACCGCGTCATCCTGTTTGCCGATCTTGCGGTCATTCCGTTCATTGTCGCCATGACTGCGCCACTGCTCAAGGGCAATGTATTCCGCATGGTCATTGTCGGGACCGTAACCCTGGCGGTCGGCTTCTACGTCGCCAACGCGCTCGCACCGCTGTTTACCGCCGCGGCGCAATCGTCCGGCTTCCAGATGCCAGCCAATGCGGTGCAGATCACCAGTGTTGTCGATGGCTTTCTGTGGATACCTTACGTTGTCATCGCGCTTATCCAGAACCTTGGCGCAATCGGCCTCGTGGTACTTGCGTTGATCATTGCTGCAGCCTTCTGGGCCTATCGCCGCAACACTGCGGCGTGGGAACGCGCTGCCGGTGCTGACGATACGGCCGATGACGCTGCATAAGTGGAGTATTTGAATGGCTGAGGCCTTATTGAACGCGCTTGATCCCGGGGCAATCGTCCTCGGGGTCAAGGCCGCCAGCGATCACGATGTCATTCGTATCCTGGCGAACCGGCTGCAGGAACTGGGATATGTCAAACCGAGCTTTGCCGATGCCGTCATCGCGCGGGAAGCGGCGCTGCCAACCGGATTGCCGCTCGGTGGCGACAACAATGTTGCGGTCCCGCACACGGATCCGGAACATGTGCTGAAGCCGGGCCTTGCCTTGGCCACGCTCGCCGAGCCGGTGATGTTCTCCAACATGGAGGATGCCGACGAGAAACTGCCGGTCAGCGTCGTATTCGTCATGGCGCTGAATGACAAGGACAAACAGGTCGAGATGTTGCAGGAAATCGCGGGAACCATTCAATCTCCCGCAATCATTGCGTCATTAATTGCAGCCAAATCAATAGAAGACGTGTCCCGACTTCTCGGATAAGTTGCAAATTTTGGAGGAAGAGGGATACATGGCCAAACAGAAAACGGTATTATTTGCGTGTGGAACCGGCATCGCTACCTCGACAGTGGTAGCCCATGCCGTTGAAGATGCATTAAAGGAACGCGGAATTCGCATTAACACGCGTCAGTGCAAGGCAACGGAAGTCGCTGGGCAGATCGACGATGTGGATCTTGTGGTCTCGACCACGCAACTGCCCAAGGATCTCGGCAAGCCGGTGATCACGACTCTGGCCTTCCTGACAGGGATCGGCAAGGCCGATGCACTCGACAAGATCGAGGCGGCACTGCGCGATTGATTGAGCGAGCTCAGAACGAAATCCGCCGCATCTTAACGACCGCGGCGGGTTTTTGTTATTCCGCCGGCTTCAAGACAGGCCGAACGGCAGCACTTCCTCGATGGGCCAGTGAACGATCGCCGCGAAAATGCCAAGCGCCACACCTAGCCACCAGACCGGATTGTAGCTGCCGAAATGATCGTAGAGGTAGCCGCCAAGCCACACGCCGAGGAACGAACCTATCTGGTGCGACAGGAACACGATCCCGCCGAGCAAGCCGAGATGTTTCGTTCCGAACATGATCGCCACAAGCGAATTTGTCGGTGGTACAGTCGATAGCCACATCAGGCCCATCAAAATGGAGAATATGATCACCGACGCTCCCGTCTGCGGCAGCAGGAGGAATGCAGTGACGAGTGCCGAACGACCAAGATAGAGGTAGGCGAGAAATTTTGGCTTCGAGTAACGCTGGCTGATAAAGCCGGACGCCAGCGATCCAATGATGTTGAAGAAGCCGATCAAGGCGAGCGCCAGCACCGCATATTTCGCATCGATGCCGATATCGCCGATATAGGCGGGGAAGTGCGCGGTGATGAACGCCACCTGAAATCCGCAGACGAAGAAGCCGGCCGTCAGCAGAACATAGCTCTTGTGGCCGAAAGCCTCCCGCAACGCTTCGCCGATCGACTGCTTGTAATGGGTCTCACTGACCCGCCCGCTCGACGAATTGCCGCGCAGCGGTATGGCAAGAACCGGGATGACCAGCATTGCTATTCCAAGGTAGACCAAGGCGTCCGACCAGCCGAATTGTTGGATCAGACCCTGGCTGATCGGTGCGAAAACGAACATGCCGGCTGAGCCCGCTGCGGTGCCTATGCCGAAGACGAGGGTACGATTGGCCGCGGTGACATTACGGGCAAAGGCCGAAAGGATGATGCCAAAAGAACCGGCAGCTATACCGAGCCCGACCAGAACGCCACCGCCCAGATAAAGCAGCCCAGGTGAGGTTGCCCAGGCCATTGTCAGCAATCCGCCACAATAGAAAAGTGCGGACAGCAACAGCACGCGCCACGTGCCGAACTTGTCGGCAATTGCCCCGAAAAATGGTTGTCCGGCACCCCAGAAAAGGTTCTGCAGCGCCATTGCCATGCCGAAGGTGGTTCGATCCCAGCCTTTTTCGGCAAGCAGCGGTAACTGGAAGAAGCCCATCGCCGAGCGCGGCCCGAAAGTCATAAGGGCGATGAGACAGCCTGCGATGATGATAAGCCACGGCAGGCCGGACTGTTTGACGGCAATTGCTTGATTCTGCGACATGGCGCGATCCTCTTCTCTGAAGACGCAGGTTTATCGCAATTGTTCCGCCAATCAATTGAATTGAGTTGATTGTTACTTAAATGAGTTTGATGCGAATGGACTTCAGCAAGTTCTCTGCCATTCGAGAAACAGCCAGCCAGTAAGGGATTGAGTCTATGCAATTACTATTGCCGCTTCTGGCGGTGGCCATGCTAACGCTTGCCGGATGCTCGAGTTCGGGCAGTGTGAGCCCACTGGTTTTCTGCGACCGGCCCACCGATTTCAACGCTAAGGTTTTTACCGATTGCACACCGCGCATCGGGGGCGATAGCCCGTCCAAGCGCGACTGGCAGGACAGCTATTACGACGATGATACCTACTTCAGACGGCACAGGTGAAGGCGGCGCTCGGGAAAGGGCGCGGACATCGCGCGCCCTTTCTCGTCGAAGTTCCCCTTGAAGCCAGCGAAATAATCCCCTATGTAACTTGCGACGGCCCTGCCGTTTTTCTTTTGACCATAAATATGCTCACAATGAGTATAAATGGTTTGGCGCAGATCGCTGAAAGAGATCGTGCGCCAGGAGTGTCTTGGAGGAAGTGGATATGATCAGCATCGCCCGCCCCGTCAATGATCGCAGTGTTGCAGGGCAGACCGCCGCAGATCGTTACGGCATCCTCGATATGCCGGATCTCTCCTACACGCCCGAAGTTGCTGCGGAAACCGAGCATCTTTATCAGCGTGTCTCGCACCACATCCCGCGTATCGAATGGCCAGTTTACGCGCCATACATCGCCGCGATCAACCGGCTGAAAAAGCAGCGCAACGCGGTCATTCTCGCGCATAACTACCAGACACCGGAGATTTTTCACTGTGTCGCCGATATTGTCGGGGACTCGCTGCAGCTTGCGAAGGAAGCCACCAAGGTCGATGCCGGAATCATTGTTCAATGCGGTGTGCATTTCATGGCCGAAACGTCGAAATTGCTCAATCCGCAGAAAACTGTGCTGATCCCAGACATGAAGGCCGGCTGCTCGCTTGCCGAATCGATCACCGGCACCGACGTGCGCCTGCTCAGGGAAACCTATCCAGGCGTCCCGATCGTCACCTATGTGAACACGTCTGCCGAGGTAAAGGCTGAAAGCGATATCTGCTGCACCTCGGCCAATGCCGTGCAGGTGGTCGAGAGTTTTGGCGTTGATCGCGTCCTGTGCATTCCCGACGAGTTCCTCGCGCAAAATGTCGCCGCCCAGACGAAGGTGAAGGTGCTCACCTGGAAGGGCCATTGCGAGGTACACGAGCGTTTCACCGCCGATGAGCTCCTGGCGTACAGGGCAGCTGATCCGGACATCCAGATCATTGCCCATCCCGAATGCCCGCCGGAAGTCGTCGCGATCGCGGATTTCGCCGGCTCGACCAGTGGCATGATCAATTACGTCAAGACCAACCGTCCGGCCAAGGTTCTACTCGTCACGGAATGTTCGATGGCATCCAACATCGAGTCGGAAGTTCCAGACGTGAAATTCATCAAGCCATGCAATCTCTGCCCGCACATGAAGCGCATCACGCTGCCGAACATTCTCGACAGCCTGGTCTACATGCGCGAGGAAATTCATGTGGATCCGCTGATCGCCGAACGGGCGCGCCTTGCGGTTGAACGGATGGTGAATCTGAAGAATTGACGCTGGAGGCGATGCCCATGTCCATTCAAACCGATCCCGTCATCATCATTGGTGGCGGTCTGGCAGGCCTCTTCTGTGCGCTTAAACTTGCACCCCGGCCTGTCACGATCCTTGCAGCCGCCCCGATTGGCCGCGGTGCCTCGTCGGCCTGGGCGCAGGCCGGCATTGCTGCGGCGGTATCCGAAGGCGATACGATGGAAAAGCATGTGGCCGATACGGTCGCTGCGGGAGACGGCATTGTCGATGAGGCCATTGCCAGGCTCATGGCAGGCGAGGCTGCAGCGCGCGTGCACGACCTGCTCGGCTACGGTGTTCCCTTCGATCGTGACCTCGAGGGCCGATTGCAGGTGTCGCGCGAAGCGGCACATTCTGAAAGCCGGATTGTCCGCGTGCGCGGCGACATGGCGGGCCGAGCCATCATGCAGGCTCTGGTGAAGACCGTCGAAAACACGCCGTCCATCCGCGTTATCGAAGGTTATGTAGTCGAAGACATCACAACGGCCAAAGGTTCCGTCACCGGCGTCATCGCGCGCACAGAGGCCGGGCGCGGCACCCAGGTGAAACTTGCTTCATCGACCGTCGTGATCGCGACAGGTGGAATTGGTCACCTTTACGCCGTCACTACCAACCCCTCAGAAGCGCGCGGCGAGGGGATTGGCATGGCCGCACGCGCGGGGGCGATGATGGCGGATATGGAGTTCGTGCAGTTCCATCCAACCGCAATCAACGTCGACAAGGATCCCGCGCCGCTCGCAACCGAAGCGCTCCGAGGTCACGGCGCGACGCTGATCAATCGTGCGGGCGAGCGTTTCATGCTCAAGATCGACCCCGACGCGGAACTCGCGCCACGCGATGTCGTGGCACGCGGCATCGATGCCGAGGTTAAAGCCGGGCGTGGCGCGTTTCTGGACTGCACAGAGGCGGTGGGGGCGTCCTTTGCCCAGGAATTTCCGACGGTCTACAAATACTGCCGCGATGCCGGGATCGATCCGGTGATCGAGCCCATTCCCGTCGTGCCCGCCGCCCACTATTTCATGGGCGGCATTTTAACCGATAAGGATGGGCGCACGTCGATCGACGGCCTTTGGGCCTGCGGCGAATGCACGTCGACCGGTGCCCATGGCGCGAACCGGCTTGCCTCGAATTCCTTGCTTGAGGCCGTGGTGTTCTCGGCCCGCATCGCTGCAAAGATCGGCAGGGGTGATGCGAAAAACACTGGCAATTGGTCCGAGGGTTCTATCGATAGGGATGATCTGCAGGCCGAGGCTGATACGCCGGCGATGACCAGGTTGCGCAAGACGATGAGCACCAGTTTCGGCGTTATCCGCGACCGCACCGGCATGCTCGACGGGCTGAGGATAATCCTCGAACTCGAAGCGACCAATCGAAACGCTGCCTTTCGCAATGTGCTCGCCACAGCCAAACTTGTGGCCATAAGTGCGCTGCGTCGCGAGGAAAGTCGGGGCGGCCATTTCCGCACTGACTATCCCCAAAAGCGGCCGGAATGGCAGCACCGGACATTCCTCACCTTGGCCGATGCGCAGGCATCCGTCGATGAATTGATGGAGCTTGCCTGATGGCCTTTCCACCATCCTTGCCGCAATTGTTGATCGATGATGCCGTTCGGGCGGCTTTGCTTGAGGATTTAGGCCGCGCAGGGGATATCACGAGCAACGCCACCCTGCCTGAGACTGTGACTGCAACCGCGGTTCTTTCCAGCCGCGAAACCGGCACCATATGTGGTATGGGGTTTGCAAAGTCGGCATTCCTGCAGGTCGACCCATCGCTCAAATTCACCGCGCTGGTGAAGGACGGCTCGCGGGTCGAACGGGGCGATGTCATCGCGCGCGTTGATGGCAATGCCCGCGCCATTCTCTCGGGCGAGCGGGTGGCGCTCAATTTTCTGATGCATCTGAGCGGTATTGCCAGCTTTACGGCAAGGTTTGTCAATCTGATCGAGGGTACAGACGCCAGGGTATGTGATACCCGCAAGACCATTCCCGGCATGCGCGCCTTTGCCAAATATGCGGTGAAATGCGGTGGCGGCGCCAATCACCGCTTTGGTCTCGACGATGCTATTTTGATCAAGGACAATCACATTGCCGTTGCGGGCGGCGTGGCAAAAGCGATTCTGGCGGCACGCGCCTATGCCGGACACCTCGTTAAAATTGAGGTTGAAGTCGACGGTCTCGAACAGTTCGAAGAAGCGCTGTCGGTCAGGGCCGATGTGATTCTGCTTGACAATATGGGACCAGAACTACTTGAAAAGGCGGTGAAAATCAATTCCGGTCGCGCCACGCTGGAAGCTTCGGGAGGCATCGATTTCGCCTCGATCCGGGCTGTCGCAGAAACCGGTGTGGACTATATTTCGACATCAAAAATCACTATGGCTGCGCCAACGCTGGATATTGGACTGGACATCGAAATCGCATGAGAGTCATAGCAACCGTTGCTGACCTGCGCGCAACGTTAAAGGCCGAGCGGCAAAAGGGCAGGTCGATAGGCCTCGTCCCGACGATGGGCTATCTCCACATTGGTCACATGATGCTCGTGCGCCAGTCGAAAAGTGCGAGTGATGTCACCGTGGTTTCGATCTTCGTCAATCCGACGCAATTCGGGCCGAACGAGGATCTCTCCACCTATCCGCGCGACATGGCAGGCGATTTGGCCAAGCTTGAGGCCGAGGGCGTCGATTATGTCTTCACGCCGGAAGTTGCGGAAATCTATCGCAACGGCGCCCATACGATCGTGGACAATCCGGTGCTGTCGCGCATCCTGATCGGCAAAATTCGCCCCGGTCATTTCCGCGGCGTGACGACGGTCGTCACCAAACTGTTCAACATCGTGCAACCGGACCGTGCCTTCTTCGGCGAGAAGGACTACCAGCAACTGACGATCATTCGCCGCATGGTCGCCGATCTCGACATGCCAATCGACATCACAGGCGTAGCTACGGTGCGCGAAGCGGACGGGCTTGCCTGTTCATCGCGCAATGCCATGCTGAGCGCGGCGGACCGCAAGGCTGCCGTCATCCTTTCGAAATCGCTCGTGAAGGCTGAGGAAATGGTTGCGCAGGGCCAGCGTTCAGTCCCGGCCATTCGCAATGCCGTCCGCGCCGTTCTCGAAACGGAAAAACGTGGCACGATCGAATCTGTTGATATTCGCGATGCCCGTACGCTTGGCCCTGTCTCGGGCAAATTCCGGCAGCCGGTCGTGATTTTGCTGACCGTTCGCTTCGGCAAGGTGCGGCTTATCGATCAGCGCGTGATAGGCTGAAAGAAGCGCGGGAGGAGAATCTATGAGCCAGGAAATTATCATTCGCCGGATCACTGCTCCAGAAATCCGGGCGCGCAAAGGTGGTGAGCCGATCGTCGCGCTCACCTCCTATCACGCCAATACGGCGAGGATCGTGGATAATCACGCCGACATCCTGCTCGTGGGTGACAGCCTCGGCATGGTGCTCTACGCGATGGATTCGACCCTTGGCGTGTCGCTCGAACTGATGATCGCCCATGGCCGCGCAGTCGTTCGTGGCTCAAAGCGCACGCTCGTCGTCGTCGATATGCCCTTTGGCTCTTATGAGGAGAGTCCGGAAACTGCCTTTCGCAATGCCGCGCGGGTCATGGCCGAAACCGGCTGCGGCGCGGTAAAGCTCGAAGGCGGCGTGCGCATGGCGGAGACTATCCGCTTCCTGACGGAGCGCGGCATTCCGGTAATGGGCCATGTCGGCCTGACACCGCAATCGATCAACACGTTTGGCGGCTTCAAGACGCAAGGCCGCGATACGGCGCTCTGGCCGCTGATCAAGGCCGACGCACAAGCGGTCGCTGCCGCAGGCGCTTTCTCCGTCGTTCTTGAGGGCATTGTCGAGCCGCTTGCTGCGGAGATATCGCGTGAGAGCAGCATCCCTACGATCGGTATCGGCGGTTCGAGGGAGTGCGACGGCCAGATCCTCGTGCTTGAGGACATGCTCGGCTACAATCCGAAGCCTCCGAAATTCGTCAAGGTCTATGGCGCGATTGGCGACGCCATAGATTCGGCGGTGAAATCCTATGCGGAGGACGTGCGCTCGCGTGCATTTCCGGGTGACGAGAACGTTTACACTTTGAAATAGCGGCCGCTACTTCACGGGCTTTCGTTCAACATCGGCGCCTTGCCAATATTCCATGGTGGCTGACCGGTCATAGCCTTCGCCCATCAGCCGGACACCGACCCGGCGTGTTTCCGGATAGATAATCACGTCGCTCGGGTTCTTTTCGCCGATGATGATGAAGCGACAGGGCGCATCACTGTGATTGACGAAGGAATGCCCCGCCTTTTGTCCGGCAGGGAAGCACACATGATCGCCGGCCTTCATGGGATAGGTCTTGTCGCCGAGCCGCAGCGTCATCTCGCCTTCGAGGATGAAAGCCTGCTCTTCCTCCAGCATGTGATAATGATTGAGGCTCGATTCCATGCCGGGCGCCAGTTCCTCCAGCGCGACACCCACATGATTGGCGCCGCCGAAGCCGGAAAGATATCGGAAGCGTGTGCCGTAGCGGCTTCCTTCCGACCATTCCTCCCATGGGACGTCCTCGGATGAGAAGGGTTCGGAAATGCCTTCCGCATTCAATGCTGCCGGTTTGTTGATCATTTCTCTCTCCCTACGCCCTGCCGCCCAGTCTAAGTCCCGCAACGCTGCGCTCCTCAAGCACATTGTGACGGAAGCGGTAGAGCGCCGCCGGTCGGCCACGAGCCTGCGTTTGTTCCGCGCCTGTTGGCTCAACCAGTTCGGTCGTCTCCACCAGCCTGCGAAAGTTCTGCTTGTGGAGATGGCGGCCGGAAATCGCCTCCACTGTTTCCTGCAGGGCTGTCAGCGTGAAAGTTGAGGGCATGAGTTCGAAAACAACCGGCCGGTATTTCAGCTTGGCGCGAAGACGGGCGATTGCGGTTGCGAGAATTCGGCGGTGATCAAAGCTCATTGGCGCTCCTAACGAACGCGAAAGGTCAGTCCGCTCGGCACGGCCGTCCCGCACCGCCTCCTCGATCAGCCCCGCTTCATAGAGAAGCTCATAGCGTTCGAGCACGCGTTCTTCATCCCAGGCGATACTGTCTTCGCCAAAGGCGAGCCGGAGGCGGCTCAATCGCGCCGGAACGCCGCTGTTCTCCGCCCAGTTGCGCAATGCCGGGCGGATGGTCTCATCGATCATGGTGGGTTTGCCGCCGCGCCAATCTTCCCAGGGCAAAAACGAATACCAGCTGCGCCAGCGTGCGCCCGATTTGCGCAGTGCTTCCCTGTTGTCGTCATTGATGCGGGTGAGCGCGAGATAGCCCACGGAAACGATGTGGAGATCCCGATCTTCCGCCGTCTTGTGACGGCCACGATCGCCGAATGTATAGAGCTGCTCGACATATCCGAGCCGCAGTGGCGTCTGCTCCGCCACCCATGCGCGCAAGCCCGTCTCGAAGGTCCGGTGCTGCAGCGGATTGAACGGGCCGAACGGCAACTCATCGCGCTCGGCGTCATCGTTGGCAGGCGTCGTTAAAATGAGCGGATCGTTATTGGCCACTGCGACAATGGCCGCGCTCAGATTGATCTCGACTGCATTGGGCGTGCCCGTCATGTGCAGGTGTCCAGCGGCAGAATGAATGGTGTGCCCTCGAAGGCTTCTTCGCCGCGACCGATTGCCTTGATGGCATCAACCATCCGCCCCTTGCGGCCGAGCATGTCATCAGCAAGCGCGATGAGCCGGCTGTTCGGTGTCGCCGATGGCGCGTTGCGGCGCAATGCCTGTGCCAATCGGACCTCGTCGAGTTCCGGATTAAGTGCCAGGGCGGTGATATAGGCTGCGGCTGTCGAGCGCGATATGCCCGCATAGCAATGGATCAGGAGCGGCGCATGTCGATCCCAGCGTCGGCCGAAGGCTACGAGCTGGTCGATATGATCGACAGCAGGGAGGGTCATTCCTTCTGCGGGTTCGATGATGTCATTGAAGCCAAGGAACAAGTGCCGCTCTTCTGCAATTTCGCTCGGGCGCAGGACCGGCGTGCCGATATTGATCAACGTTACCATGTCCCGGGCGCCGAAGCGTGTCGCCGATTCGGCCAGCCGGGAGAGAGGGGAAACAACGATATGTGGCATGATATCCCTATCTCGCTTTGCGCGCACGTTGCCTGTCAAGGTCAACAAAACGTTCGAGAAATGCATTCTGCACTGTTTGGGTCGTCAGGGCGGTCAAGTCGATGAACTGAGGATCAATACCGCGCGGCCGTCCGAAAAACTGCACGGCCTCCTTTTCGGCAAAACCTGCAAGGCGGGTCGCCTCATAATAAGCTGCGATGGCGTCAGCCCGCTTGATCTGGGCGCGCAGGCTTTGATGAATATCGGGCGCCAGCGCAAAGCGAAGGTGGATCGCATGCTGCAAGCGCAGTTCGACACTCTTGTAGTCGCCGCCCACAACTGCCTTGAAAGGTGAAATCATGTCGCCGATCACATATTCTGGAGAATCGTGCAGCAGCGCGATCAGGCGCTGTTCAGTCGTTGCCTCCGGTACGATCCTGCCAAAAATATCCTCGACCAGCAGCGAGTGTTGCGCGACGGAGTAAGCATGCTCGCCAACCGTCTGGCCATTCCATCTGGCAACACGTGACAAGCCCTGCGCAATATCCTCGATCTCGATGTCGAGCGGGGAGGGATCGAGCAGATCGAGCCGCCGGCCGGACAACATGCGTTGCCAGGCGCGCAATTCCGTCTTTTTCAGGCTACTCAGTAGCGGCTTGGCCGGCATCCATATTTCCCGATTACGCTTCCTGCGTTGTTACGGGAAATGTAAAGCGGTGTTCGGGTGGAATGGCAAGATCGAGCATAACATCTCCTGCCAGAATTGGGATGCCACTGTCGATGGCGTCCTTCACCCGGTCGATGCGCACGAGTGCGAGTGCAGTGTTCCTTGCAACGCTCCCAAGCGTGCCTATCTCGCGGTCGCCCGCCGTGATCGGCGTGCCGGTCAAAGGTAAATCAAGAGCGGCAGTGGCGACAAGAATTCGGCGTCGTGCAGTGCCGCGATGCTGCATGCGGGAGACGACCTCCTGGCCGACGAAACATCCTTTCTTGAACGAAACGCCACCTGTCTGGTCCAGATTGACGTCATGCGGAAAGGCATCACCAAGCGAATAGTCGTCCGGAGCCTCGGCGACGCCATGAGCGATGCGCAGCGCGGTCCACGCCGCTACTGCGTTGTTTGTGGTGCCGGTTCCGCCGTAGCGCCGCGTGACAGCCAAGCCGTCGGGGAAACGCCTGTCAATCACCGTTGATTCAGTTTCCGAAGTTGCTGAATCACCTTGCCAGGAAACCTTGATAAGCGACTCGGAATCCACGGCAAATTGAACCTTGGCGCGCAATCGGTAAAGGGTCAGCCGCTTCAGCAGGTCATCCATTGTTGTCTCCAGCAGGTCGAGGCGCAATCCTTTGTCGCGGCGCGAAACGAGGAACTCAAACAGGATTTTTCCTTGCGGGCTGAGCAGCGCGCCCGGTTGCAGGTCGCCGTGACCCAGCGCGTCGAGATCGGTGGTGATGAGGTTCTGGAGGAAATCCTCTGCATCCTCGCCGGTCACGTTGAGGAGCGCTCTTCCGCTTAAACTTGTCGATGGCATTGCATTATCCTTGCCTTTCGCGTTCCTGTTACCTAATTCGCTGTGGAGAGGTTCGCAAGGCTGGATTGGAAAGCAAATGGTACAGACGTTCGACACGATCTATCGAAGCGGCTTCGTCGTCAACCAGGATGGTGTCGGCCTGCGGGATGTCGGCGTTACGGATGGCCGGATTGCCGCCGTCGGCAACCTTGGAAGCGCGTCGGCAGGCGAGATCGTCGATGCCACTGGCCTGCACATTCTCCCCGGCGTTGTCGACAGCCAGGTGCATTTCCGCGAGCCAGGCCTTGAACACAAGGAAGATCTCGAAAGCGGCTCCCGCTCGGCGGTGTTGGGCGGGGTCACTGCTGTTTTCGAAATGCCGAACACCAAGCCGCTGACGACCTCCGCGGAAACACTCGAGGACAAGGTTCGGCGCGGTCGCCACCGCATGCACTGCGACTTTGCGTTCTGGGTCGGCGGCACCCGCGACAATGCGCACGATGTGGCCGAACTTGAACGGCTGCCGGGCGCAGCCGGCATCAAGGTGTTCATGGGGTCTTCCACTGGCGACCTCCTCGTCGAGGACGATGAAGGGGTCCGGTCGATCCTGAAGAATACCCGTCGCCGCACCGCATTCCACTCCGAAGATGAATTCCGGTTGCGCGAACGGGAAGGGCTGCGCGTTGCGGGCGATCCATCGTCCCATCCGGTCTGGCGTGACGAAATCGCCGCGCTCAAATGCACCGAGCGCCTGGTGCGCATCGCGCGGGAAACACGCGCACGCATCCATGTCCTGCATATCTCGACGGCCGAAGAGATCGATTTCCTGAAAGAGCACAAGGATGTGGCAAGCTGCGAAGCAACGCCGCACCATCTGACGCTTGAAGCCAGCCAGTATGGAACGCTCGGGACACTGATCCAGATGAACCCGCCGGTACGCGACGCACGCCATCGTGACGGCGTCTGGACGGGTATCACGCAGGGCATCATCGACGTTCTTGGTTCCGATCATGCGCCGCACACACTGGAAGAAAAATCAAAACCCTATCCGGCATCGCCATCCGGCATGACCGGCGTGCAGACTCTGGTGCCGATCATGCTCGATCACATCAATGCCGGCCGCATGTCGATCGAACGCTTTGTCGACTTGACCTCGCATGGTCCGAACCGCCTGTTCGGCATGGCCCGGAAGGGGCGCATCGCCGTTGGCTATGATGCCGATTTGACGATCGTCGATATGAAGCGGCGCGAGACCATCACCAATGCGCAAGTCGGCTCCAAGGCGGGCTGGACGCCTTATGACGGCAAAATCGTCACCGGCTGGCCGGTCGGGACCATCATCCGCGGCCGCAAGGTCATGTGGGAAGGTGAGATCGTCACACCGTCGCAGGGTGAACCGGTTCTGTTCGGAGAAGCGCTGCCTCAGGGCAGGTAAATCTACGTTAGGCCGTACCGCCAGGCGACGATTTTGCAAACTGCAGATGGCCGAGTTTTTCCGGGTTGCGCACGATATAGATCGTGTTGATCTTGCCGTTCTCGATTTCCAGGGCTGTCGTTTGCGGAAGACCATCGAATTCGGTCGTCACGAAACCGGGAAGTCCATCGATCGTTCCCTCGTACAGGAGCGGCGGGAACTTGTACGACACGCGCCGGGCTATGCCATCGAAGAAGCGCCAGACCTTGGCCATCGTGTAGATCGGGTTGATCACGGACGGGCGATTGCCGCCGCCGTCGGCATACATGACGACGTCATCCGCAAGGAGCGATTGCAATGCCTGCATGTCGCCGCTGCGTGACGCGTTGAAGAATGCCTTGGCAATATTGCGCCCCTGCTCGTCGGAAACCGGGAAGCGGGGCTTGGCTTGCTGGACATGGTTTCGAGCACGGCTTGCCAGCTGGCGGCACGTCGCCGCATCGCGGCCAATAGCCTCCGATACCTGATTGAAATCCTGACCGAAAACATCGTGGAGCAGGAATGCGGCACGCTCGAGTGGCGAAAGCCGCTCCAGCGCCATCATCAGCGTCAGCGTGATGTCGGCATCCGATTCCTCGTCGCTCGGATCGAAAATCGGTTCGGGCAGCCATTCTCCCACATAAGTCTCCCTTCGAACGCGGGCTGATTTGAGGTGGTCGAGGCAAAGCCTCGTAATGGTACGGACCAGAAAAGCCTCTTCACTGCGCACTTCGGACCGGTCGGCCTGATGCCAGCGAATGAAGCCCTCCTGGACAATGTCCTCCGCCTCCGCGACCGATCCGAGCATGCGATAGGCAATGCGGATCAGCCGCGGTCTGAGGCGGTTGAATGTTTCCGTTGTCTGGTCAGGCTGCTTCGGCACTGTCTTTCGATACCGGATGCACTGAGCGGAAGGCGATTGCGAGCCGGTTCCAGCCGTTGATGGTGACGATCAGCATGCTGAGCTTGACGATCTCCTCCTCGGTGAATTGCGTCTGCAATTCTTCATAGACACTGTCCGGTGCGTGGGTCTTGGCGATCAGCGTCAATGCCTCGGTCCAGGCAAGGGCGGCGCGTTCACGGTCGCTGTAGAGCGGCGACTCCCGCCAGGCATCGAGCAGATAGAGCCGCTGTTCTGTCTCGCCGCGCTTGCGCGCATCCTTGGAATGCATGTCGAGGCAGAATGCACAGCCATTGATCTGCGACGCACGCATCTTAACGAGTTCGATGAGGCTCATCTCCAGCCCGCTGCTGACGACGCTCTTCTCCATCTCCAGCATCGGCTTGAGGGCTTCGTGGTTATAAAGGTTCAGTCTGGCTTTCATAATATCACTCCTGTGTGGCCTTCAGTTGCCTGAACACAAGACGAGACAGGGTATTGAAACGTGACATCGCTCCGTATTTTTTCTGACGTTTCAGAAAAAATCAGTCGCCGGTTACGAAGAACCGCCAGCGGCCTTTCGGCGTGATGCCAAGGCGATAGAACACATAGGTCCCGAACTGCTTCATTTCGTCATAATCACCGGCAGTGACGATCTGGAAGAGCTCGACCTTCTGCTTCGCGTCGAGCTTGTCGAGCGGGTAGGCGAAGAAATAGGGCCAGACATAGAGCTCGTCCGGCGTTCCGGCATCGAGATGAACGTAACCCGATTCAAGCACATCGACGAGAATGGCAAGGATTTCCATGCCATCGGGGTCGCCCGCGAGGGTCTTCAGGTAGGCCAGCGGATCGCCATCAATGTCTGCGAGCGACAGCATTGTGACATCGTCACCTGAACCGATCAGCGGGCGAAGCGCTTCGATGTTGCCGGATTTTGCCGCCGTCAGAATAAGTTCGCGCATTTTCTGCACGGGGAAGGGCAGTTTGCTGTAATCGTATTGCACCTCGGGTACAGCTGCGCCCTCCTTGGCGTTGGGCATGGCAACGTTGCTGTTCGACGTGCCTGTCGCGCCATCCTCCGTTGCAGCCGGGCTCTCAGGTGCTGCCTTTTCAGGCGCTGCAGCCGGTTTGTTAGGGGAAGCGGGCGGCGTCTTTTCTTCGCCGGCCGGCTTCTGCGCGGCACCCGGCTTGGCAGGTTCGGCGGCTTTCGGAACGTCTTCCTTCTTGATCTCGCTCAAGGCGAGTTGCACCGATGGATTGTTCGCGGCTGACAAAGCAGGAAAGCTAAAAGCACTGGCCGCTGCCGCGAGAAGAACGGTGCGAGCAATCGCAGACGCGGAAAAATGCTTATCAAGCATGCTGGATCACCCGGGGCGCTTACTGCAAAACGCGATTAGTTGAAAATTCACCCGCAGAGATACGTTCGCGCAGCACTTCAAGCAAGGCCAGGGCGGAGCTTTCGCCATTGTCGCGGATCAATTCAATCAACGCGGTCGCAAAGGCTGCCTCGGCCATAATTTCTGGTTCGATACCTTCAAGCGTGCCATCTGCCCAGACTTCATTCTGATATTCGATCGCAACCAGTTTTTTTTCTTCTGCAACCAACCTATCAAGGTCCGTCGATGTCATGTTCATGATTACCGTCCTTGGCCGAAGCCAATTCTTAAACTACCGCTAAACTCTATCATAGGTTTTGTCTAAAATGCGGTTCATTGGCTTCAACAGTTAAAGCACAGTTAATTTCCATAGCCCGATACGATCTCAGAAGAAAGCCTCATTCCTTCCGTCTGGTAGCGGTCAATCGCCGCAATCGCCTGGCTCGTACAGGTCGAATACGTCTCGTTGAATGTGCGATATCCGCGGTTGAAGCTGGCGATGAGCCGTGCACGGCGTGCCGGATCAGGATTCTCCGCCAAAAGCAGGGAATCCATGCGGTCGCGCCACTGGCTGCTTTTCTCGCCGCACAGGTTGCGCAATGAGTGGATAGAGCCGAGCACTTCGGCGAGACGCAGAAGTTTCGCTTCATACAGCGGATCAACGGCATAGGCCGGTACGGCGGTGACAAGACCTGCCAGAAACGCTGTGATCAATGCTCCACGCCGCACGGATTAACCCCAAGCCCCGAATTCGCCTTCAGGGGCCATGTTGCCTGAAAGCAAGGCACCTTCAAGGCGGCTAAGGTTAATACCCTCAACTTTCGAACGAGCGTGCAAGAGTGTGGACAACTTCCAGTACACTTTCCGTCACGTGGAATTCCGCCATTTCGTCGGCCCGTAGCCAGTGCACGGCGGCGGCGTCGTCCGCGGCGACGGCTTCCCCAATAGCATTGTGCGCCAGGAAAACCGCAAGGCGGAATGGCTTCGGGGAAGTGAATTCCGGGGTCGAATAGTCGAACGTCACAGTTGTGAGATATGAGACTTCCGTTGCGACCATTCCGGTCTCTTCGTAGAGCTCACGAATAGCTGCTTCCTGCGGTGTCTCGCCTTGCTCCCGCCGCCCGCCTGGAAATGCCAGCCAGCCCTTCGACGGTTCGCGTCCGCGCTCCACCAGCAGAAACGCCTGGTTGCGGATACAAACAGCAGAGACACCGTCAACTGTTGCGGAGAGCGGAATTGGGTCCATATCTCACGGGTAAGTGGTGATGCGGCTTTTTACAAGCTTGCCTTGACGGCTGGTTGCAAATCGGGAAGATCGCCGCTCTCAATTGATACAGGCCGATTGGTATGTGTGGACGTTTTTCCCTCCTTGGAACACCCGAAGAGATCGAAGCCTGGTTCGATCTGATGGAACTTGAGGCGTTTCCGCCCCGCTACAACATCGCGCCGACACAGCCGATCCTCATGGTGGTCAGTGGTGAAACACCACCGCCGGGCAGCAATCGGCCCAATCGCCGGGCGCTGCTGGTGCGCTGGGGCTTCATCCCGGGCTGGGTCAAGGACACGGCCAATTATCCATTGATGATCAATGCCCGGTCCGAAACGGCAATCAACAAGGCTTCGTTCAAGGCTGCGATGCGTCATCGCCGCGCCTTGATACCGGCCTCTGGCTTTTATGAGTGGCGCCGGACGCCCGGCAAAGCGGCACAGGCCTATTGGATCCGGCCGCGAAATGGCGGCATCGTGGCTTTTGCCGGGCTTCATGAGCCCTGGGCCAACGCGGAAGGGTCGGAGATGGACACCGGCGCGATCCTGACGACGAACGCCAATGAGAACCTGAGGTTCATCCATGATCGCATGCCTGTGGTGATCGACCAAAAGGATTTCGCCCGCTGGCTCGATTGCAAGACCCAGGAGCCGCGCCATGTCGCGGATTTGCTGAAGCCGGCGCAGGAAGATCTGTTCGAAGCCATTCCTATCTCGGACAAGGTCAACAAGTTCGACAATACCGGACCGGAAATTCAGGAGCGCGTCGAAGAAGCTCCGGAAGAGCGCAAGAAACCAGTGCGCTCAAAACGTCCCGAAGCCGACGACCAGATGAAACTCTTCTAAGCGTTCCCTTCAGGATACCGATCCAATGTTTTCAGCCGCTCTTTCCGGTTTTCTTCTTGGCGCGTCGCTTATTATCGCGATCGGCGCGCAAAACGCCTTCATCCTGCGGCAGGGCCTGCTGCGCGAGCATGTCTTCATCTTGAGCCTGATCTGCGCCCTGTCAGATGCGCTCCTGATCGTGGCAGGCGTTGCCGGACTCGGCACGCTGATCGCGCAATCGCCGAAGCTGATTTCCTTCGTCACGCTGGGCGGCGCGGCATTTTTGTTCTGGTACGCTTCCGTCGCCTTTCGGCGTGCTTTTCATCCAGAGGTGTTGCGCGCGGCGGGTGCGAACGGGAGCACGCTGAAGGCGGCAATCGCCACGGTTCTGGCGCTGACCTTCCTCAATCCGCACGTCTATCTGGATACGGTGATACTGCTCGGCGGCCTGTCGGCCCGCTTCGAGGGCGCCAACCGCGCGGCGTATGGTGCAGGCGTGGCTTTGGCATCATTCATCTGGTTCTTCGGCCTCGGCTATGGCGCCAGGCTGTTGCAACCGGTATTTGCCAGGCCGGCAGCCTGGCGCGTTCTCGATATTCTCATCGGCCTGGTGATGGCCGGCATTGCGATCAGCCTGTTAGTCCGTTTCCTGCACAACTGAAACAAGTTTCAGCTGCGGACGCTTGCGGACGGTGCTGAGGACCGCTGCGAGGATCGCGGCCGAACCGATCGCCTGATATTTTGCAACGAGTGCGTCGGCGCGGGCGGTTTCACGCGGCTTCGCCGTTGGTTGAACATTGGTCATGGGTCTCGTCCTTTGGCGGGGCCTATTCCCCCTTTTTCTAAGCCATCAGGATTCCCGGCCAAATTGGCCGGAAACAAGGCACTTTCCGGGAGGATTTTGGGCTATTCGGTTAATATGGGTTAACCATGCTGGAGCGGGCATATATGCAACACTTCTGTTGCTGCGCGATGCGCTTGACGATTGACGCGCACTCGACCATAAATGCGCGCATGAAAACGTCGCCCGTTACGATTATTATTACCTGTCGGATCATTATCAGCTAGCGCTGCGCTGGCCCGGCCGTTTTCGTCTCAAAACTCCCTACAAGATGCGAAACGCACCGGTCGCCAGACCAGTGAAATGATATGCGTTCGATGTCGAAACCGAGATTTGAGCAGACCGCCATGCCGCAGCCACTGAGCCTTTACAACACGCTCACCCGCACGAAGGACGTGTTCGTGCCGATCAATCCGAAGAACGTACGCATGTATGTCTGCGGTCCGACCGTCTATGATTATGCCCACATCGGCAATGCCCGGCCGGTGATCGTGTTCGATGTGCTGTTTCGCTTGCTGCGCCATGTCTATGGTGAAAGCCACGTGACCTATGTCCGCAACATCACCGACGTTGACGACAAGATCAATGCGCGGGCGGCACGCGATTATCCGGATTTGCCGCTTAACGAGGCAATCCGCAGGGTAACCGAAACGACAAACCGGCAATTCCAGTCGGATGTGGCCGCTTTGGGCAATCTTCAGCCGTCGGATCAGCCACGGGCAACCGAATACATTGCCGAGATGGTGGCGATGATCGACCGGCTCGTCGAGCGCGGCGTTGCCTATGTGGCCGATGGGCACGTTCTGTTTTCCCCCTCGGCAATGAATGCCGCGAAGGGGCCGCGCTATGGCCTACTCGCCCGTCGTTCGGCCGACGACATGCTGGCCGGGGCCCGCGTCGACGTCGCCTCGTACAAGCGCGACGAGATGGATTTCGTGCTGTGGAAACCGTCGAAGGCGGGAGAGCCCGGCTGGGCATCGCCTGCCGGCATCGAGGGCCCTGGACGCCCCGGCTGGCATATTGAGTGCTCGGCAATGTCGATGGCGAAGCTGCTCGAGCCATTTGGCGGCGGCCTTCAGTGCGATGATCCGCAGAAGAACATCTTCGACATTCATGCGGGCGGTATCGACCTTGTCTTTCCGCACCATGAAAACGAGATCGCCCAGTCCTGCTGCGCGCTCGGCATCGACCGCATGGCCAATGTCTGGATGCACAATGGCTTCCTGCAGGTCGAGGGCCAGAAGATGGCGAAGAGCCTCGGCAACTTCGTGACGATCCACGAGTTGCTGGAAACGGCGACATTCGGCGGCCGCAAATGGCCGGGCGAAGTGCTGCGGCTTGCCATGCTGATGACCAATTATCGCGAACCGATCGACTTCAGCATCAGCCGGCTGGAGGAGGCCGAGAACATTCTGGCCAAGGCGCGCGAATATGTTGGCGATGCTCCTCTTGGCGCTGTCCCGGACGAGGCGATTGATTTCCTCTCCGACGATCTCGCCACATCAAGTCTCATCAACTGGCTCGCATCAGCAAGGCGCTCGCGCTCGGTCGATCCTGCAGATTACCGCGCGGCCTTCGTTCTCCTCGGCATTGACCTGCAGGCAGCGACGGTCTCGTCCGACCTTGAAAGCGAAATCGAGACCAAGATCGCCAACCGGCTTGCATTGCTCGCGGCGAAAAGCTTCGCCGAGGCTGATGGCATTCGCGCTGAACTGCTGGAAAAGGGCATTCAGCTGAAAGACGGCAAGGACCCTGCGACCGGCGAGCGGGTCACGACGTGGGAGGTGAGGCGGTGACACATACCCCTCCCGGCTGCTGCGCAGCCACCCTCCCCACAACGGGGAGGGATAGGACCGTCCCGCATTGCAACGCTGTTCGCGAAAAAACACGATTCTTGGCAGAATTCAGCGCGATTTCCCTCCCCCTTGTGGGGAGGGTGGCTGCGCAGCAGCCGGGAGGGGTTCTCTTCCATGCCCCATAGTAATATCCAGCCAAAAACCAGAACACATGCCCGGACGCTTCGCCGCGAATTGACGAAAGCCGAGCACCGGATGTGGAATATGCTTCGCGGGTTCCGCGGTCGTGGCGCCCGGTTCCGACGCGAAACGCCAATTGGACCATATATTGCTGATTTCGCTTGGCTGTCGGCTCGTATCATCATCGAGGTTGATGGCGACAGCCATGCCATGGATGCCGGTGTCAAACACGATCAGAAGCGGGATTCGTTTCTGCTTAGCCAAGGTTTTCGGATCATGCGGTTCGACAATAATGATGTGATTTGCGCCGAAGAGGGTGTCTATCTCGAAATAGAGAGGGCGCTGACGCAATATCTTTTGCCGGAGCCGCAGCCATGAGTCTCGACAACAGGCCCGTTTACACCGGCGGATGCCAATGCGGTGCGGTCAGGTTCCGCGTCGAGGGCACATTAGGAGACTCATCGATCTGCCATTGCCGCATGTGCCAGAAGGCCTTCGGTAATTTCTTCGCGCCGTTGACGTCGGTCCGTGGCGCTGATTTTGAATGGACCAGAGGCGAGCCAAAGCGGTACCAGTCATCCAATCACGTCAAGCGCGGTTTTTGCGGCAACTGCGGAACGCCGCTGACCTATGAAGCCCCGGATGGCATGGCCCTGGCAATCGGCGCTTTTGATCACCCTGAAGAGCTCGCGCCGACGGTCCAGTGGGGCCTCGAAGGCAAGTTGCCCTTTGTTGACGATTTAGCGGCTCTTCCGGGCTATACGTCGGAGGGTGATCCGGAAACGGCAGAGTTTCTCAAAACAATGATATCCTATCAGCACCCCGACCATGATACCGATCAATGGCCGCCGCAGGAGACGGACAAGTGACCAAAGAACGGATCTATCTCTTCGACACGACGTTGCGCGATGGCCAGCAGACACCTGGCATCGATTTCTCGGTCGAGGACAAGAAGGTCATTGCCGCGATGCTGGACGAATTCGGCTTCGACTATGTCGAGGGCGGCTATCCCGGCGCAAACCCTACCGACACGGCCTTCTTCAGCGAGAAGCGGACGAAGCGGGCGAAATTCGCGGCGTTCGGCATGACCAAACGGGCAGGCGTTTCCGCGTCCAACGATCCCGGCCTTGCGGCGCTCATTCAATCGGCGGCCGATACGGTTTGTTTCGTCGGCAAGAGCTGGGATTATCATGTCCGTGTCGCGCTTGGCTGCACCAATGAGGAGAACCTCGAAAGCATTGATGCCTCCGTCAAGGCTGCCGTCGCAGCGGGTAAAGAAGCGATCGTCGATTGCGAGCATTTCTTCGATGGCTACAAGGCCAATCAGGACTATGCGCTGGCCTGCGCCAGGACAGCCTATGAGGCCGGGGCGCGCTGGGTCGTGCTTTGCGATACCAATGGCGGCACGCAACCGGCGGAAGTGACCGAGATTGTCCGCGCGGTGACGAAATCCATACCAGGCGATCATCTCGGCATTCATGCCCATAATGACACCGAACAAGCGGTCGCCAATTCGCTGGCGGCGATCGATGCCGGCGTGCGCCATGTGCAGGGCACGCTCAACGGCATCGGCGAGCGCTGCGGCAATGCCAATCTCGTGACAATCATCCCGACACTGATGCTCAAGCCCGCCTTTGCGGATCGCTTCGACACCGGTATCAGTCTGGAAAAATTGCAGGGGCTGACCCGCCTTTCGCGCAGTTTTGACGAATTGCTCAATCGGGCGCCAAATCCGCAAGGGGCTTTCGTCGGGACATCGGCTTTTGCCACCAAGGCCGGGATTCATGCTTCGGCGCTGATCAAGGAGCCGGCGACCTATGAACATGTGCCGCCGGAGACGGTCGGCAACCGCCGCAAGGTCATGGTCTCCGATCAGGGCGGCAAATCCAACTTCATCAACGAACTTGAGCGCCGCGGCATTGAGGTTGCCAAATCCGATCCCCGGCTCGACACGCTGATTGCCCTGGTCAAGGAGCATGAGGCGGAGGGCTATGCTTACGAGGGTGCGGATGCGAGCTTCGAACTTCTGGCGCGGCGCACGCTTGGAACTGTGCCCGAGTTCTTCAAGGTCGAGTCCTTCCGCTGCATGGTCGAGCGTCGCTTCGATGCCAATGGCAATATCAAGACGGTGTCCGAAGCTGTCGTTCGGGTGGAAGTGGACGGCGAAACGCGCATGTCCGTGGCCGAGGGACACGGGCCCGTCAACGCGCTCGACCTTGCGCTGCGCAAGGATATGGGACGCTATCAGCACGAGATCGATGATCTGGTGCTGGCGGACTTCAAGGTGCGTATCCTCAATGGCGGCACGGAAGCCATCACGCGGGTTCTCATCGAATCGACCGATTCAAGCAATGTCCGCTGGTGGACCGTGGGCGTTTCCGACAACATCATCGATGCGTCGTTCCAGGCGCTTATGGATTCGATCGTCTACAAGCTGATGAAAAACCGGGATCTGGCGGGCAAAATCGCCGCAGAATAGCTGAACTTGCGCCAAGAATTGCTCAAATTCTGGCCGAAGTGCCGCAAAAAACATCAACAGTCTTGATGTATCGATCAGCCGAATTCAATGGACGCAAGCGGATGCGAAGTCTAGGACTGCGCATCATGACCGAGCAGATCAATCCCAGTCGAGCCATAAATGCGGGCCTCGTGACGACCGAGACCATCGGCATGTCCGATGGCAAGAAGGGTTTTATCTTCGCCCTCTCTGCCTATCTGCTCTGGGGCATCCTGCCGTTCTATCTCAAGACCGTCGCCCATATGCCGGCGCTGGAGGTGGTGGCGCACCGGATCATCTGGTCTGTTCCGATTGCGGGCGCACTGCTCTGGTGGCTCGGCCTGTTCGGTGATCTGAAGGTTGCGCTGACGACGCCGCGCATGCTGGCCATGGCGACGCTGACAGCATCGCTGATCACCCTCAATTGGGGTACCTATGTCTGGGCGATCGGCAACGGCCACGCCATTGACACAGCGCTTGGATATTACATCAACCCGCTGGTGAATGTTGTGCTTGGCGGTATTTTCCTTGGTGAGCGCCTGTCGAAGCCGCAAATGGTGGCCGTCGCCCTTGCCGCCTGCGCCGTCATCCTTTTGACGATCTATTCCGGCGGTCTGCCGTGGATCTCGCTGGTCCTGGCCTTCAGCTTTGGTTTTTACGGTTTCTTCCGCAAGACCCTGCCGATCGGGCCGACGCAAGGGTTCATGCTGGAGGTCCTCTTGCTGTCGATTCCGTCTCTCGCCTTCATCGCCTGGACCGTATCACAGGGCACGAGCCATTTTTTCAATGGCAGCGCCCATGATGTCGGGCTCCTTCTATTCGCGGGCCCTGCGACAGCGGTTCCGCTCATCCTCTACGCCTTTGGGGCAAAGCTCCTGCGTTATACGACCATTGGCCTGATGCAGTACATCGCGCCGACGATCGTCTTCCTCAGCGCCATTTTCATCTTTGGTGAGCCGTTCTCGCATATCCAGTTTATTGCCTTCGCGCTGATCTGGTCGGCATTGGCGATCTACACCTGGTCCATGCTGCACGAGGCGCGGAAGATGCGATCCGTTAACCCCTAATTCCGTGACCCGCCGATCCGCCTGACCACGAGATAGACAACGGCCGAGATCGCGAGCGCCACGAATGCAACGATCCAGAAGCCATGGACGCTGCCTGCGAGGGGCAATCCACCGGTATTCATGCCGAAAAGACCGCTGATGACCGTGCTCGGCAGCAGTACGGCTGTCATGACAGAAAGGACATAAAGAAACTGATTGGACTGGTCCGTCAATTTCGCCATGAGCTCGTCCTGCAACAGCCGCGCCCGCTGTTGCAGCTGGTCTCCCTCCGCATGCAGGGTTTCGGCGCGCCGTGACAGCCCTTCAATCAGGTCGTCCAGATCTTCCGGCAGGGCACGGCGATCAGCGTGATCGATGTGGCGAAACAGGCTCGTCGCGGCAGTCAGGTAGCGGTGAAACACGACGATCTGGCGCCTGACGGGCACCAGGCGTTCCCGTTCGCCCTGCCAGCTATCACCGACGATATGATCCTCGATTGAATCCAGCGTTTCCGACAGCTTGGCGATCTCGGCCTTGAGGAGTTCGAGGAAGCGGCGAAAAATGGCATTGAACAAGGCGATTGGAGCTACCGGTCTTATCTTGCCGCGTCCGATCGACTGGCGCACATCATCGACCGACTGGAGCGGATGGCGGCGGCCACTGATGAACACCCGGTCAGAAAAGGCAAAGCGGAAATAGCCGAGCTCGCGGGGATCGCCATAGTGCTCGTGCTGAAGGTCCGGCAATTCACCGAAGAGCCAGCCATCTTCATAAGATATCTGGCATTGGTCACCGGAAGTTAGAAACGCTTCGCGCACCATTTCCGGCAGGCTCTCGTCGGTCTCGAGACTGCGCCGCGCCCGCGCGTCGGCGAGGGCGTAGCTCTTCCACATCCAGGCCGCGTCCGACGGTAGAACGTCCTGTTGCAATAACTGGCCGTCGGCATCAAAACGGTGGGTTATGACGAAATCGCCATCCTGAGGCTTCTTGAAATTCGGCAAGGGATCGGAGGTCGGATTGTCCACCATGAGTCCCTTCTGGTCTCTACAGCCGTTCGATTATCGATTCGTCCCCGTCCCGATCGCCCTTCGATGCGGCATTCAGAATTGCAGGCACGATATCTTCCGGCTTTTCTACCACAAGCGGATTGACCAAATGTGACGTATGGACAAACCCTTCGGCCTTCATGTGATCGATGAGAGCCAGCATGGGATTCCAGAATCCGTTGATGTTGGCAAAAACCATAGGCTTGCGGTGACGGCCGAGCTGAGCCCACGTCATGATCTCCACGATCTCTTCGACCGTTCCGATACCGCCGGGCAGGGTGACGAATGCATCCGAGCGCTCAAACATCTTGTGTTTGCGCTCGTGCATGTCTTCAGTCACGATCAGCTCCGAAAGCTGGCCGAGCGCGTGTTCCGTCGCTTCCTTGTTCATCAGGAACTTCGGAATTATTCCTGTCACGCGGCCACCGGCTGACATGACGCCATCGGCGACCGCGCCCATGATGCCCTTGGTGCCGCCGCCATAGATCAGCTCAAGCCCATGTTCCGCAATCGACCTTCCGAGAAGTTTGCCGCTCTGCTTGTAGATCGGCTCGCGCCCCGGAGACGAGCCGCAATAGACACAAATGGATCGAATCTTGCTCATTTGACGAGTGGTGCCCCGTGTACCTTCAAACGTCAAGGAGGTAGAAATGCGACAAAAGTTTCCTACCCCCGATTTGTTCTTGATAAGTCTAAAGAATAGGCCTGAATCTAAAGGGTTTTCTTGTAGCATCGTGCAAAAGGCGCTAGACCAAAAAGAGAACAATAGGATTGGGGAACGATGTTCGAGAATAAATTTGCGGTTTTGGGTCTGGGCACCGTCGTAGCTGTCGGGCTCGTCGCCGCCGTTGTAGGTCTTTTGCCGAGTAACCAGACTTCGGAAAAACCGGTAGCGCCGGTAAATGGTACTGCACAGACGCAGCAGCAGGCAGTGCCTGCACCAAATCCGGCGCCGCAGCAGCAGGCATCCACGGAACCAGCGCCTGCGCCAGCTGTGAATGCTCCCGCTGCCCAGGTCGAACCCGCTGAGCCACCAAGCGATGCCGTCACCTCAACGGGCGTGCCGACATTCGATATCTTGCGGGTTGAGCCCTCGGGTTCGATTGTCGTGGCCGGCAAGGCCGCCAAGAACGCCACGGTCGATCTGCTGTCCCGCTCGACAATCATAGGTTCGACGAAATCGACTGACACGGGTGATTTTGTCATCGCTTTGGATAATCCGCTGAAGCCCGGTGATTATCAGCTCGTCTTGCGTTCGACGACGCCCGACGGCACCGCAATGACATCGCTCGAGACGGCAATCGTTTCCATTCCCGAAACAAAATCAGGGCAGGTGCTTGCGCTTGTCGAACAATCGGGTCAGCCGAGCCGCATGATCACGACGCCACAGGCAACCGGCACGACGGCACCGGATGCGAGCCAGACAGCGAACGCGGCTGCGCCCACGGGCGACAAGCCTGTTGCTGCACCTGCCGAGAAAGCGCTTATCGCCGTCGAGGCCGTGGAGATCGAGGGCAACAAGATCTTTATCGCCGGCACGTCCGAGCCGGGTTCGACGGTCAAGCTCTTTGCCAATGACGATCTGCTCGGATCGACAAAGACGGCTCCCAATGGCCGCTTCCTCTTGCAGACCGTGCAGGAACTCGCTGTGGGCGACTATATCATCCGCGGGGAAATGATGGGCAGGGACGGCATAACCGTCATTGCCCGAGCCGCCGTGCCGTTCAAGCGTGAAGCCGGAGAACGTGTCGCCGCTGTCGCGCCAGACGCTGCGCCGTCGACCGACGGAACTGATAGTTCCACGGGCGCGGTCACGCCGCGCGTAGGCGTGCAGGCACAGGAAAATGCAGAATCACCACTGAAGAACGTCGACGGCTCGGTCATTATTCGCCGCGGCGACAATCTCTG
This sequence comes from Hyphomicrobiales bacterium, assembly GCA_900473175.1. Taxonomy (GTDB): domain Bacteria; phylum Pseudomonadota; class Alphaproteobacteria; order Rhizobiales; family Rhizobiaceae; genus Phyllobacterium. The sequence continues at coordinate 88,094 of UCKM01000016.1, forward strand.
GCGAATCTCCCGTCGCACATACGGCGCAGGGATGCGCTATACGACGATCTATCTGGCGAACAAGGAACAGATCAATAATCCGAACAAGATCTTTCCGGGACAGGTCTTCACCCTGCCTGACAAGGACAAAACCACAGTCGAATAGAATGGGCTTGCTCATTGGGATGATCCTTCAGGAGAATCCGTTTTTGCATATTTCCTTGCAAAGGAAAAATATATCGTTTATCGACGATGGACGATGAAATGCAGCAATCGATTTGAACGTTCTCCATCGGATGCGGAAACGGCGCGCATGCTTGCCGCGCTCGCTCACCCGGCGCGGCTGCGTATTGTCCGGCAACTGGCATGTCTTGATACGTCGTGCTGCAAGGACATTGTGGCGCAGCTTGATCTGGCACAATCGACCGTATCACAGCACCTCAAAGTTCTTGTCGATGCAGGGCTCATCCGCCTGAAGCCGTCGGGCCAAAGCTCGCGCTACAGCATTAATCCGGACGCTTTCGCCAATGTCGCGCTGTTCGTCAGCGATATGGCCAATATGTGCTGTCCACCAGATACAATCGTCCAGGACGCGGCGTTGCCGCTGTCCGCCGATGCCCGCAAGGAATAATCGTGGCCAACAAGACTGTCTCAGCCGAATCTGGAAAAACGCTCCAGACCATCCGTAATCTCTGGCCCTATATGTGGCCGATGGAGCGCCCTGATCTGCGCATGCGGGTTGTCTGGGCGTCCGTGTACCTGGTCATCTCCAAGGTCGTCTTGATCCTCGTTCCATATTTCTTCAAATGGGCAACCAATGCGCTCAACGGCAAATTCGAGCCGTCCGATCTGGTGCCGGCGCTTCTCGTCGGACCGCTGATGCTGGTCGCCGCCTATAATCTGGCGCGCATTATCCAGGCCGGACTGAACCAGCTGCGCGACGCGCTGTTTGCAAGCGTCGGCCAATATGCCGTGCGAAAGCTTGCGTACAGGACCTTTGTTCATATGCATGATCTGTCGCTGCGCTTTCATGTGGAGCGGCGCACCGGCGGCCTTTCCCGCATTATCGAACGCGGCACCAAGGGCATCGAAACGATTGTCCGTTTCACGATATTGAACACGGCCCCGACCATCCTCGAATTCCTGATGACGGCGGTCATTTTCGCGTTCACCTATGGACTTTCCTACCTGGCTGTCGTGGTGGCGACGGTGTGGCTCTATACCTGGTTCACAGTTCGTGCCAGCGATTGGCGCATCGGCATTCGCCGTGACATGAATGCATCCGATACCGACGCCAACTCCAAGGCCATCGACTCGCTCCTCAACTTCGAGACCGTCAAGTATTTTGGCAATGAGACAATGGAAGCCAAGCGCTTCGATGCAGCGATGGCACGCTATGAAGTTTCTGCGACGCGGATCTGGACCTCGCTCGGCTGGTTGAACTTCGGCCAGGCGGTTATTTTCGGCGCGGGCATGGCCGTCATGATGATCATGTCGGGCAGGGAAGTGCTGGCCGGCACGCAAACGCTTGGCGACTTTGTTTTCATCAACGCCATGCTGATGCAGCTTTCGATCCCGCTCAACTTCATCGGCTTCATCTATCGCGAGGTGCGGCAGGGTCTGACCGATATCGAACAGATGTTCGACTTGCTGGATGTTGAACAGGAGGTTCAGGACAAACCGGATGCCAAGCCGCTGAAGATCGAACACGGCGCTGTGCATTTCGACAATGTGCACTTCGCTTATGATGCGAAGCGGCCGATCCTCAAGGGCGTCAGCTTCGATGTGCCTGCAGGCAAGACGGTCGCTATCGTTGGCCCATCGGGTGCGGGCAAGTCGACCTTGTCACGGCTGCTCTTTCGCTTTTATGACATCCAGTCCGGCTCGATCAGCATTGACGGTCAGGACATTCGCGATGTGGCGCAGGAGAGTTTGCGCTCGGCAATCGGCATGGTGCCGCAGGATACCGTGCTTTTCAACGACACCATCGCTTACAACATCCGCTACGGCCGCATCGAGGCCAGTGACCAGGAGATGCGCAATGCGGCCGAGCTCGCCCAGATCGGGCCGTTCATCCAAACCCTGCCCGAGGGTTACAGTGCCATGGTCGGCGAACGCGGGCTCAAACTCTCCGGCGGGGAAAAGCAGCGCGTGGCGATCGCCCGAACCATTCTGAAGGCTCCGCCCATCCTCATCCTGGATGAGGCTACATCAGCGCTCGACAGTGCAACGGAACATGAAATCCAGTCGGCGCTTGATCTGGTAAGCCGCAATCGCACGACGCTGGTCATTGCGCATCGCCTGTCTACGATCATTGGCGCGGACGAAATCATCGTCCTCAAGGACGGGATCATCGCTGAGCGCGGAACGCATCTGCAGCTCTTGGCGCGAAACGGTCTTTATGCGTCCATGTGGAATCGCCAGCGCGAGGCCACGGAGGCCGAAGAACGCCTGCGCCGGGTGCGCGAGGAAGATGATCTCGGCATTGTCGTGCGCGGCAAGCCGGCCCTGCCGGCATAGACGCGGATCGTGGACGGCCTGTGTCAAGGGTTTGCTCCCGCTTCAAATCTCCGATAAGTAACGCGCGAAACCCCTTGGAGCGCTTGCCGTTTCATGGAACATGATGCGCCGGCACAGTCAGGAACAAAAACGAATGAGCCTTGTCGATTCCATCCGCAACACCCTGGTGCCGATCCATCGGGAAGGCTATCCATTCATCGCTGGTTTTGCCGGGGCGACCGTTATCCTCGGTTATTTCTGGGAACCGCTGTTCTGGATCGGTGTCATTCTTACGGCTTGGTGCATCTACTTTTACCGCGACCCGCAGCGCGTAACGCCCATCGATGACAAATTGGTCATCAGTCCGGCCGACGGGATCGTATCGGCCGTTGGACCAGCCGTACCACCGCGTGAACTTGGGCTGGGCGAGAAGGAAATGACCCGGATTTCCGTGTTCATGAACGTCTTCTCCTGCCACATCAACCGCGCTCCGGTGCGTGGCCGCATCAAGACAATCGTGCACAAGCCCGGCAAGTTCCTGAACGCCGAACTCGATAAGGCGAGCGCCGAGAACGAGCGCAACAGCCTCCTGATCGACAGCCCGAACGGCGAGGTCGCCGTCGTCCAGATCGCTGGTCTTGTTGCGCGCCGCATCGTCTGCTGGGCCGACGAGAACAACGCTATTTCCATCGGCGAGCGTTTCGGCCTGATCCGCTTTGGCTCGCGCGTTGATGTCTACCTGCCGGAGGGCTTTACCCCGCGGGTGGCGATTGGCCAGATTGCCGTCGGCGGTGAATCGGTGATTGCCGAGTTCGGCGGTGCAGCCAGCGCGCCGCTCGTGCGGATCAATTGAGGCGGACCTGATGAGCGAACCGGAAACCGATCCGCTTTTTTACGAAAAAACGCGGACTGTCGAGCCGAGGGGAACGCGTATTCCCTTGCGCTATCTTGTACCCAACGTCATCACAGTACTGGCGATTTGCGCCGGCCTGACTGGCATTCGCCTCGCCTTCGAGAACCGGTTCGAGCTCGCGGTCGCCATGGTGCTTCTTGCCGCCTTCCTCGATGGTATCGATGGGCGCATTGCCCGTATGATGAAGGGCTCGAGCAATTTCGGCGCGCAGATGGATTCGCTCGCCGATATCGTCAATTTCGGTGTCGCGCCCGCTCTGGTTCTCTACGCTTACATGCTCGACCAGGCGCGATCCTTCGGCTGGATCGCCGCGCTCCTTTATTGCATCGCCTGCTGCCTGCGTCTCGCGCGCTTCAATGTGATGCTTGATGCGGTTGGCCAGCCAACCTGGCAGAAGAACTTCTTCACCGGCGTTCCGGCGCCTGCTGGTGCCATGCTGGTCATGCTCCCGGTCTATCTCGGCTTTCTTGGCCTCGCCCCGACGCGAGCGCTCGCCTTTGGCGCTGCGGCCTACACGGTGATTGTTGCCAGCCTCATGATCAGCCGACTGCCGGTCTATAGCGGAAAGGCAGCCGGCACCAAGCTGCGCTCCGACTGGGTGATGCCGACCTTCCTTTTCATCGTCGTCTACGTCGCGTTCCTGATGAGCTATACGTGGCAGACCCTGACCCTGACGACGATCGCCTTCTTCATCAGCTTGCCGTTCAGCACGCGTGCGTGGAAGCGTTTCGAAGCGGCGGATGCCACCGCCGCCTCTGTCGAGAAGGATGGTTCAGAAGCCGCATCGTGACGCCGGAAACGAATCCGCTGTCACGGATTGGCCTCGACCAGATGTTTGCGGAAGAAGGTGAGGATTTCTGCGTTGAATTGTTTGTGAAAAGCGGCCCGGTCGAAGCCCGTTTTATCCGTGCAAAGCTCAGGTTCATCCTCAGCGGTAAGTGCCGCAAATTCCGGAGTGCACGGCGGGAGGAAATCGAAATGGCCGGAATTGGCAACGACGCGAAAATCGGCCTTGACGGGAAGGTTCTGGACGATCAGTCCCGCGTCCGCGGGTGATACGCCGTCCCCGCCGCGTTCCGACGCCCAATACTGTAGCGGCACGGATACATTGCTCAATCCCGCGTGGGTAAAGAGCGGCCCCCCGGGGGCGTCTGCAATGATGGCAGCTTTGATCCTTGCATCGTGAGACGTCGGAGCGATTGGACCGGACCGGATCTGTTCGCAAAACCGGTTTCCGGGATAAACCGGACAATTTTGGAGCAGACGCGTCCAATCGGGATTTGCGCCAATCAGATCAAGACCGGTGAAAGCACCCCTTGAAAACCCGAAAAAGCCAAGGCGTGCAGCGTCGATTCTCGCGCCATCCCGCCAGTTGTACAATATGAAATCGATCAACCGGGATATATCCATCGGTCGTTGCACCATGGAGGCGATATCGCCGGGGTTTCTCACCTTGGATTGGCCACTGTCCAAGGGGTGATTGATAGCGGCAACGATGAAGCCTTGGTCAGTCAGCAGTTCGGCAAGTGTGTGAAAATTGCCAAAGGTGCCACCCGCACCATGCGAGATGACGATGAGCGGGTGTTTGACCCCGATGATCGCGCAGTCCTGCACGGCGTTCACATCGAAAGAGGCAATCTTTATGTTCGTTGGCGTAGCGGCGCAGGGATACCAGACGGCGCCGGTGAGTGCCGGTCCATGACTGTCTTGGGGCACTTGGATAATCTGTAAACCCGCAGCATGGCCGGGGAGGATGCTCAAGCCAAGAAACGCAACTACGGCTGAGAATTTAAGTATTTTCATGCAAATGCTCCTTGTTGGATAAACTTGAGATGGGTTTTCATCGGATCGTGGCGCGGACAAACGCGCCTCTGATGTCGAGGGATGGCTTCGCACCAGGGGTGTTGTGGCGCTTGCTGTCGATGAACGAGGCCATGGCGTTGACCGTGTAGCTGATCGGCGTATCGGCGCCGAAGCTGAAGTAAGCATCGAGCGCATTGGAATTCAGCCGGATCGTTTCGTCCTGGTTGGAGCGCTCGTATCGCACGTCGGTCTTTATGGCATTGCCCGAGACGTCAAGGCCCGAGGCATATCCTTCCAGCGAGACGTCGGCGGCATTGCTGGAGATGTGGATCGCGCCGAAGTCGCCAGTCAGCTTTGCAAGAAGGGCGTTCTGCCTGATACCGATATTGGTATTCTTCGGCACGTTGGCGCGAATGCTGACCTCGCATTCGGAATTGCTGAGCCAAGGGGTGCTGGCGACGCTTATGGAGAGTGTCCGGTCCACCAAATTCATCGTCGTCCCGCTCTCGCATGAGCCGGAGAACCAGCTGGAATACCAGCGTGAAAACCAACCCGTTGCGATGCTGTTCGTTGTTGCTGAAAAAGGTTCGGTATCCTTGGTGGAGAGTTCCAGACGGCTTGCGTCGCCGGTTATCTCGACAGCGGTGATATTGTTAGCGTTGAGAGATGTCGTGTTCTCCGCATGGGCGGCAACAGGCGTCATCGTGGAGAACAGGAGAAGAATGGAAACGTAAAGGCTCAGCATGGTGGCTCCTTGCGTATTGTGCTGCCTTTCGGCACCTATCAGGGAAGCTCGTATGCCGGGTCATTTCGACCTTGATCGCATTTCAGGTCGTCCCGAAACGCAATCGAGGTCATAATGGCTCTCGTTGATCACCGGGGTCGCCCATGCTCTTTGTTCCTTTGCCTTTCGTTGTGGCTCTTCTCCTCCTTATCCTGCTGGTCCAAACCATCCGCAGGAATGAGGATACGGGTTCAAACCCGTTCTTCGTTGCCCTGATCGCTGTTTATGCCTTGCAATCGGTGGTGATCGGCCTGCGCTGGGGCTATGACCTCACTTTGCTCCTGCCAGTTCAAGCCATATTGGCCACCGTAATCGCGACACTCGCCTGGCTGAGTTTCGAGGGGCTGCGCAGCGAACAGCGCTTCTCCAAACGACCGGTCCTGCTATTGCACACGCTTCCGGCCCTGATCGTTATGGGATTCGTTGCGTTCTGGCCGCCGCCGATCTCGCTGGCGCTCATCGTAATATTTCTTGGCTACGGCATTGCGCTAACGCGTCTTGCTTGGGCTGGGCCCGATGCACTTGGCGCTTCGCGCCTGGATGGCGCGACGGGCTCTTACAGGGCATTGCAGATCACCGCCTTCGCCATCCTCGGTTCTGCCGTTATCGATCTTGTCATCAGCCTTGATTTCGCCGAGACCGGCGGCGTCTACTCCGCACGGCTCGTTGCCATCGGCAATGTGATTGCGTTGCTGGTGCTGGGCGCGGCAGCGACCATCGCGGGCGCGAGCCAGTCAGCGGCGGAAGGGGTGGGGGACGCCGATCTCAAATCTGCACCCATCACTGCAAGTCCGGAAGATTCCGACGTGGCGGCGGCTGTCGACAGGCTCATACAATCGCGCGCTCTCTACAGGGATGTCGACCTCAATCTCAATCGGCTTGCACGAAAAATGGGTCTATCGGCCCGGCAGGTCTCGGGGGCCATAAATCGGGTCAAGGCGATGAGCGTCTCGCAATATGTCAATGATTTCCGGGTGAGGGAAGCCTGCCGGTTGCTTGCGGAAACGGAGGAACCCGTGACCCGCATCATGTTCGATGCCGGATTTCAGACGAAGTCGAACTTCAATCGCGAATTCCTGCGCGTAACGGGCATGAGTCCGAAAGCGTGGCGCGCACGTCACGCAGCTGCAAAGGCAGGCGATAGTTTGCGGCTCGTGTCCTAGAGCCTTTCTTGTTTAAATGGAACCAGTTCTGTTTCTCGGATGGCGAGACAATCCACGCGGAAGGTGGCGAGGCCGATGTTTACCCATCGGACGACGCCGCCCTGACAAAGTGGGTGGCCGCCAGCCGGAAACCCAGCCGTTGGTTTGCGTGCGCAAACCAACAAACTGCTTTCAACCCGCTGGTCGAATTATCCGCATTTCGGAAGAAATGCGGTTCGACCAGTGGGCCGGGTGAATTTGGCCCAAATCCATCGGGCTTCGGCTTCGTCCGATGGAAAGACATCGGCCTCGCCAAACCCCTTGTCCTTGAACCAAATTCCCTCCGGCAGAACGACTCGATATATACAAAATTTGCTCTAAAGG
>UCKM01000043.1 GCA_900473175.1 Hyphomicrobiales bacterium
AGACCGAGCGGCTTGCCGAATTCCTCAAGACGTCGAGCTTCGGCTGACACCTCGCTGTAACGCGTCGACCGACCAGGCGCCCGGACCGAAAGCGATCAAGGCGAGGAAGCCGCCGGCAATGGCGATATTTTTGTTGAAGTTGATGACCTGTTCTATGTTGCTGAAATCGGCGTGGAACAACATGGCGGTCAACAGGCAGAAACCGGCAAGCGCAACGGCGGCATAGCGGGTCATAAACCCGGCTGCGATCAGCAGACCTCCGCCGAGTTCAGTCAGAATGACGAAGGGGAGAAGCTTGGCGGAAACGCCATTGGCTTCCATGTAGTCGCCCGTCGCAGCATATGCGGTGATCTTGCCCCAGCCTTCCACGACAAAAATATAGGCGAGAAATAGCCGCGCGAGCAGCGCAATCGGCGCCTGAAACGTCTCCATCATATTTCTCCAAGCACATTGAGCAGAATGAGGAACACGCGGCGCAGCAGATTTATTCGCGCCAGAAGGCGAAAGAGCCACCTTGCGGTGGCTCGAAACTGATGATGCAAGATACCAAAACCCATCAACGGGGATGGACTTGAGTATCTTGCGGGACCGGCCTCTCGACCGGTCCCGCAAGATGCAATCATTAGTTGCCAGGAGCGCTGTCCATTGCGGTCGAAACGTTGGTGAACGTGTTCTTGATGCTGGAGCCGAGGGCAGTCGCGGCAGCGATGATGCCGACGGAGATGAGGGCTGCAATCAGGCCGTACTCGATAGCCGTTGCGCCGGACTCGTCTTTGATGAAGCGTGCGAAGAGGTTGGTCATGATCATGTATCCCTGTTTGGCTAGTCGTTGTGACTTGGTTTCGTTGAACCGTCGTGAACATAAGCCGGCGGCCTTTACAGGGGGCTTAAGGAATATGGTTGACGAAATCTCACCAATCTTCGTGCTTAACGCTGTATTATTTGGCTTGATTGAATTTGTATTAAACTTGTCTTGAATTGCCAAAGACGATCAATGGCCGAGGAAGAAACGGATCGCATCGAACACCGCGAGCGATGCTGCCGATGTGGCAATCAAGATCGCCAGGCCCCGTTCGAAATTGGCAAGGCGATTGGAAGTCTGGACGAGCTTGCCGTCCCAATAGAGGTTGCCGGTCTCCTCGTGGATGCCAAAAAGCGCACTGCCCTTCATTGAGAGTTGGCGAACGCCGCGCGGCCAGTGCGAGGGCGCGGGTTCACGGGAAAATCGGCTGTTTCTGATGTCCGGCAGGTCAGTTTCAAGTCGCATTGCAGTCTCCTCTTGTGGTTGCACCACAACAGGGGCACGCGCGCAAATCAAGGGGCGACAGTGAGCGATTGCACTATCGGTTAACGTTCCGCCAGCAACCGGACAGCTTCAATGACGATTGCCAGAAAAACGCCCGATCCCGTGGTGATGATGCCGATGAGGAACAGGCGGCTCGCTTTGTCATAAACGACCTTCTTCAACGACTCTGTCCTCAAGAGATAGGCGAGGGATCGCAGCTGAAGACCGATGCCGATCGAGATCAGGATGAGGGTCGGCAAATCGACGAGTTTCCAGGGTATCGGGTTGCTCGCCCACTGAGTCAGAAATCCGAGGGAAAACGACAGCACGACACCAACGACGGTGATCGTGCCGTTGCGAAAAACCGTCTCGATGAGATGTTCGTCGTGATCGTTGCGGTTCATAAGGCCCCCTGCAAAACCAGTGTACCATGATAAATATCGCCCGCGAACCAATATGGGGCCCGGTCGAAATCGGTGTCGCTTCGAAAAACAACCTCCGCGAGCAAGTCATCCGAAATTATTAAAACCCCGCAGGCGAAAATTTAAAGAATACCATTCCTGTCGAGATTAAAATTTGCGGCCTAGGCTTTCACGATGACAACGATCGGAAAGCGAAATATGACCAAGCGCTCAGGACAATTGAAACTCGGGGCATTCCTCTACCCGACGGGCCACCACATCGCCGCCTGGCGCCACCCGCAAGCGCAGGCTGATGCCGGCTCCAACTTCGCCCACTATACCGAGCTTGCCCGCATCGCCGAGGCAGCGAAGTTCGATCTGATCTTCATGGCCGATGGTGTCGGCACGCGCGGCACCGATACGGAAGCGCTCAGCCGCACGGCGATACGCTATGTCGCCCAGTTTGAACCGCTGACATTGCTTTCGGCACTTGCGGCCCTGACGGAACGGATCGGGTTCGTTGCAACGGCATCGACGACCTACAATGAGCCCTACCACATCGCGCGCAAATTCGCCTCGCTCGACCATATCAGCGGTGGCCGGGCCGGCTGGAATCTGGTGACCTCCGCCAGTGAGGACGAGGCGCATAATTTCAATCGCGACCACCATGTCGCCCATGCGGAACGCTACGAGCGGGCCGGTGAATTTGCCGATGTGGTGCGCGGCCTGTGGGACACGTGGGAGGATGACGCCTTCCTGCGCGACAAGCAGAGCGGCATCTATTACGACCCATCGAAGCAGCATCTGCTCAACCATCGCGGCAAGCATTTCAAGGTGCGCGGCCCGCTCAATGTCGCACGTGCGCCGCAGGGGCACCCGGTCATCGTGCAGGCGGGATCGTCGGAACCGGGGAAGGATCTGGCCGCGCGCACGGCGGAGG
>UCKM01000010.1 GCA_900473175.1 Hyphomicrobiales bacterium
CGGCCGCTTCCGCCGCATCGAATGCTTCGGTAATGCCGCAAAGAGGAGCTATGCCTTTTGCCATCAGCCCAGCCATATATTCCTCCGGAATATTCTCCGGCAGGGAGGCGACAATGGCGCCCTTGGCCCTATTGGTGCTAAGGGCATTTTCAAAACCGCGGACCGTCGACCACCAGTCCACATCCGAACAGCGATCCTTGCGCGGGAAATCCAGCACGAGGCAGCTCAGCGAGAATCCGCCTGACACCATGGCGGTGAAGGTATCGGTCAACGCGGGCTCGTTGTTCCAGATGAAGGTGTGGTAGTCGAGCGGATTGGCGACCGCCACGAGCGGCCCGAGCGTCGCTTTGACCTTGGCGCGATGCTCGGGCGTCAGGGCCGGAAACCCGACGGAGCGACCCTCGGCGCTATCGGCCATCACGGAAGCCTCGCCGCCGGAGCAACTCATAGAACAAAGCGTATTGCCGTCGAGCGGCCCATGAACGTGGAGAAGCTTCAACGTCTCCATGAACGAGGCGATCGAGTTGACGCGGGCAATGCCGAGCCGCTTCAGAAATGCGTCGGACGCGGCATCGGAGCCTGCGAGCGAGGCCGTATGCGAAACTGTCGCTGCGCGCGCTTGTGCTGAGCGGCCAACCTTCATGGCAACGATCGGCTTACCGAGTTCGCGTGCTCGCCGCGCGAGGGCCTCGAACTTTGGCGCCGATTGGAAGGCTTCGATGTGGAGGCCAAGGGCCGTGACCCGCTCGTCTTCAAGGAGCGCGATCGCCATGTCGGGCAAGCCGGTCTGCGCCTGGTTGCCGGCGGTCATGACGTGGGCGATGGGCAGTCCACGGGTCTGCATCGTCATATTGATGGCGATATTGGACGATTGGGTGATGATCGCAACCCCGCGCTCATCGGGGCCGAGCCTGCGCCCGCCATGCTGGTCTGGCCAGAGGAGGGCGCCGTCGCAGTAGTTGATCAGGCCGTAGCAGTTCGGCCCGATGATCGGCATGTCGCCGGCGGCTTCGACCAATTCGTCCTGCAGCCTCGCGCCATCGGCATCGTCGGCACCCGCTTCAAGAAAGCCGGAAGCGTAGCAGACCGCGACACCCGCCCCGGCATCGCGCAAATCACGTACGATATCGAGGGTGAGAAAGCGGTTCACGCCGACGAACGCAGCATCAGGACTGCCGGGAAGATCCGCGACTGAGCGATAGACCTTCAGTCCGAGAATCTCGTCGTGTTTCGGATGCACCGGCCATATTTCGCCGGTGAATCCCATTTTCTGCGATTGCTTGATGACTTCGATGGCCTGGAGACCACCGAAGACGGCAATGGTTTTCGGGCGAAGCAGACGATCGAGTTTATGCGATGCCATCAAATGCTCCGTTACGCGCCGTACGGACGGAGCAGGGCGCGGGAAATGATATGCCGCTGAATTTCGGACGTGCCTTCCCAGATGCGCTCGACACGGGCGTCACGCCAGATACGCTCAAGCGGCAGATCGTCCATCAGGCCCATGCCCCCATGAATTTGGATCGCTTCGTCAGCAACGAAGGCAAGCATCTCCGTCGCCTTGAGCTTGGCCATTGCCATATCCTGATCGGTGACCGTGCCCTGATCGAACTTCCACCCAGCTTCGAACGTCAACAGGTCGGCGGCTTTCAATTCGGTCGCCATATCCGCCAGCTTGAATGAAACGCCCTGGAACTTGCCGATCTGCTGACCGAATTGCTGGCGCTGCGCCGCATACTCGATCGCATGCCCAAGCGCCCGTTCGGCCCGGCCGAGACAGGTCGCGGCGACCTGGAGGCGCGTTGCACCAAGCCAGGTGTTCGCTACTTCGAAGCCTTTGTGTACTTCGCCGAGGATCGATTCCTGCGGAAGACGGCAATCATCGAACTCGACGATGGCGTTCGTATAACCGCGATGCGAGACGTTGCGGTAACCCTCGCGGATCGTCATGCCGGGATGCCCCTTGTCGACGAAGAACGCGGTGATCTTCTTTTTCTTGCCCCGGGCTGTCTCTTCCTCGCCGGATGCAACGAAGAGAATGACGAAATCGGCTTCCAGCGCGTGGCTTATGAAATGCTTGGTGCCATTGACGACCCAATCGCCACCCTTCTCGACCGCTGTCGCCTTCATGCCGCGCAGGTCCGAACCGGCACCCGGCTCGGTCATCGCGAGGCAATCCGATTTTTCGCCACGAATACAGGGATATAGATACTTTTCCTTCTGGGCGTCCGTGCCGGCGAGCAGGATGTTGGACGGCCGTCCGACGCAGGTCCAGTGCAGCGCATAATTGGCGCGGCCAAGCTCCTTTTCGTAAAGCAGCCAGGTTACCGTATCGAGGCCCGCACCGCCGACGGATGCCGGCATGTTCGCCGCGTAAAGACCGGCTTCGATGGCTTTCTGCTTCAACTCGTCAGCGAGTTCCTTGCGCAAGATACCCGTGCGCTCGACCTCTGCCTCGTGGGGGTAGAGTTCGTTCTCGACAAAGGCGCGTGTCGTGTCGACAATCAGCCTTTGCTCCTCCGAAAGACCGAAATCCATGACGTTACCCCTTCTTCTTCTTAGGCTTGCTGGCCTTTGCCTTGTCAGCTGCTTTGGATGTGACCGGCTTCTGTGCCAGTTTCGACAGACGCTTGGTGTAATCCTTGTAGAGAGCGCCAGCACCCCATCCCTTGCCCTTGTTCTGGCGCGACAAGGCTTCCATGATGGCGACTAGATTGTCATCGCGGATGCGCTCTAGTTCGCGGATCGACAGGCCATGCGCCTGTTCGTCGGACTGATTGGCGATCTTGTCCACCAGTTCATCCGTCAGTTCCGGTACATCCATCAGCTTGGTCCAAGGCCACGAAAGGCACGGGCCGAACTGGGCGATGAAGTGGCGCATGCCGGCTTCGCCGCCAGCGACGCGGTAGACCTGGAACATGCCCATCTGCGCCCAACGGATGCCGAACGAATAGCGCATGATGTCGTCAAGCTCTTCGACGGTGGTAATGTCATCCTTGATCAGCCAAAGTGATTCGCGCCAGACGGCCTCAAGCAGGCGGTCACCGACGAACGCTTCGATTTCCTTGCGGATCACCACCGGCTTCATGCCGATCGACGCGTAAAGTTCGCGTGCTTTTGCAATAGCTTCAGGTGAAGTCTGCTTGCCGCCAACAATCTCAACCAGGGGCAACAGGTAGACGGGGTTGTAGGGATGGCCGACGACAAGTCGCTCCGGATGCTTCATCGCTGTCTGCATGTCGGAGGGAAGGATACCTGACGTCGATGAACCGACGATCGCATCGACTGCCGCATGCTTGTCGATTTCAGCCAGCACCTTGTGCTTGACTTCCAGCCGCTCCGGCACGCTCTCCTGAATGAAATCGGCGCCGGCGACTGCTTCGGCGATTGTCTTGGCAAATGTCAGCTTGCCTTCCTTCGGCAGGCCATCCGGCAGCATGGTCTTATAAGCGCGGCGTGAATTCTTCATCACCTCACTGACCTTGCGCTCGGCTTCGGGATCCGGATCGAAGATCGAGACGTCAACCCCGTTGAGAAGAAGGCGCGCTACCCAGCCTGCACCGATAACACCGCCGCCAATGGCCGCGGCCTTGCGAATTCCACCCATTCTAGAGCCTTTCATGCTTACCCTGAATTATTCTGCCGGTGATGGCAAAAGGCTCTCACCAGCCCTTTGTCAGTTTCATGCGTTCGCGGACATCGTTTGGTCCGAGAATTTTTGCACCCATGCCTTCGGCAACCTTGACTGCCCGCTCGACCAGCGGGCCATTTGTGGCAAGCACGCCCTTGTCGAGCCAGATATTGTCTTCGAGGCCAACGCGTATATTGCCGCCGGCAAGCATCGCCATCGCCGCATAGGGCATCTGGTTGCGGCCGATCGAGAACGCCGAGAAGGTCCAGTTCGATGGCAGGTTGTTGGTGAGGGCAAGGAGCGTATTGATATCGTCTGGCGCACCCCACGGAATGCCCATGCAAAGCTGGACCATCACCGGATCTTCAAGCAGTTTCTGATCGTAGAGCCATTTGGCAAGGAGGAGGTGACCGGTGTCGAAGATTTCGACCTCTGGACGCACACCGAGCGCCTTGATCTGGGCCGCCATGGCCTTCAACATGGCAGGCGTGTTGGTCATTACATAGTCGCCTTCGCCGAAATTCATCGTTCCGCAATCGAGCGTGCAGATTTCCGGACGAAGTTTTGCCACGTGCACCAGCCGCTCGGTCGCACCGGCCATGTCCGTGCCGTTGGGCGAGGGCGGCATCGGCTGCTCGACGCTGCCGAGCGTGAGGTCGCCGCCCATGCCGGCGGTCAGGTTCAAGACCATGTCGACGCCGGATGCCTTGATATGTTCGACGACTTCCGCATAGAGCGCGACGTCGCGCGAGCCCTTGCCGGTCTTAGGGTCGCGGACGTGGATGTGGGCGATGGCGGCGCCGGCATTGGCTGCGGCGATACATTCATCGGCAATCTGGCGCGGGGTGACCGGCACCTTGTCTGAACGGCTTGTGGTATCGCCCGCGCCGGTTACGGCACAGGTAATGAATACTTCGCGATTAGGGGTAAGTCCCATAGCTCTGCTCCCATATTTTTCGTTGGCGTGATCATGCCTCGATTGCCAAACCATGCTTTGCGATATACGAAGCGTAATTGATGAATAGCGAAATGTCGCCACTCTTTTTGCCCAACACTCACGCGCTGGACGTCACCGTACTCGTCTTTAGCGGGGCCTCGTTGATGTGCGTCGCCTCGACGATAGATCCGATGCGCGCCGCCAATCGCGTTTCAGGCAGCAACCTGTTCAAATGGCGAATCGTCTCGCTTGATGGCGAGCCAGCGATGATGACATGCGGACTGCCAATCGCGGTATCCGGCTCATTCGATACATCAGGAAAAGGCGATATGCTTCTGGTTATAGGTGGTTTTGGCACGTCGGATATTGCCCGCACGACGTTCACGGCCAATCTGCGGCGCGCGGTCCATCATTACCAGATGATCGGAGGCATCGAAGCAGGCTCGTGGCTTCTTGGCCGCGCCGGATTGCTTTCAGGGCGCAAGGCCACGACGCATTGGGAGGACATGGAAGAATTTACCGCGGAGTTTCCCGATACCGATGTGCGGCCCGATCGCTATGTGATCGACGGACCGGTCTTCACCAGCGGTGGTGCGTCGCCAACCTTCGATCTGATGCTGCATTTGATCCGTTCGCGCTACGGCATGTCCGTGGCACTCGATGTGGCGAGCGTCTTCATCTATGACGAAGCCCACACCTCAAGTGATGCACAGCCGCTTGTGTCCCTCGGACGCCTCGACGATGTACATCCGAAACTTGCAAGCGCCATCCGCTTGATGGAAGCCCATATCGATGCGCCGCTGACGATCGGAGCAATTGCCAAGCGTTGCGGCCTGAGCGCGCGGAGCCTTGAGAAGATCTTTGCAAAGGCAGTCGGCGAGGGCCCCGGGCGCTATTATCTGCGCTTGCGCCTGAAGGTGGCGCGCCGGCTAATCACCGACACGAAGTCGCCCCTGGCCGATATCGCCGCGCGAACCGGGTTCTCGTCCGCAGCCGCGTTTACCCGCACATTCAGGAGCTTCGAAGGTAAGCCGCCGAGTGCGTTCCGGCCAAATCATTGACGGGCGAACCGCCGCGGCACGTCGCTTTTGACACAGCGCCGGGCCATCAACCCATGTTTCAAATCGCGCGTTCGTGTCGCGCACGCCAGGAGAAATCGATGTCCGCTCATAATCCAGATGGTGAACTGTACCATTCCGCCCTGATTCCAATCGAAAAGGAATGGATCGACTACAACGGTCATCTGAACATGGCCTATTACAACGTGGTGTTTGACCGGGGCGGCGACGAGTTTCTTGCTGAGCTCGGCTTTGGTCCGAAATACGCTGCGGAGCGCAAACTGACGATCTACACAGCCGAAGTGCACATTTGCTATGTGCAGGAGCTTCATCTCGATGATGTCGTCACGGTGACAAGCCAGCTGATCGATTACGATGGCAAGCGCCTGCATACGTATAATGAAATCATTCACAAGGATGGATGGGTTGCCGCGACCTGTGAGGTATTGTCCCTTCACGTCGATATGAGCGGTCCGAAGGTAAGCCCATTCCCGGAAGACGTCCTGCCAAAGCTTGAATTCTACAAGCAGGCCCATGCGAAGTTGCCGGTTCCGGCGCGCGTCGGGCGAACGATCGGGATCAAGAGGAAATAAAGTTTCGAGTCTCTGACTCATCTGATTGCAATGGTGCCAAGCGTGGTTCGACCCATCACAAAGCCCTTCCCTTTCCGTCATCCTCGGGCTTGACCCGAGGACCCATGGCAAATGGGGATGACGATCTATCGATAAAGTCTCAAAACATTCCAAGGGGTGGAAACGATAGTGATTTAGGCCATTGAGGCATGTTCCACTGGAAAGCGTCATCAGGGCGGCTATCTCAACGCTGCTCAGTCGTGGGTCCTCGGGTCAGGCCCGAGGATGACTGAGAGGTTGGCGCATTACGATATCGGATTGACTGAACCACGCACCAACTGAGTGCAGCGCAATTTACGCGCCAAACTGCTCGACGAGCCAGCGTTCGAATTGGCGGATTCGCGCTTCGCCAACGCGCTCCTTGCGGCAAATCATGTACCAGGCACCGGGTTGCGGCACCTTGAGGGGGACCGGCGCAACAAGCCGGCCGGCCTTCACGTCATCGGCAACGAGAAAATCAGGCGCGACCGCCAGGCCCTGACCGTCGAGTGCTGATTGGAGTGCGGCAAGGTAGGTATCGAACTTCAATGTCACCGTCTGGCCTGTATCGGCGATATTGGCGGCTTCGAGCCAGGTTCCCCAGTCCTCGGGTGCGGTGTAAAGGGCAAGGCGCGGCACCTTGTTGAGCCCTTTCGCACCCGAATCCCCGCCCATGCGCGCCGCCACCTGAGGGCTGCATACCGGATACATGTCCGCCTTGATCAGCAGCCTGTAGTGCAGGTTCAGCCGTTCCGGCCGGGTGGTATGGATTATACCGATATCCGAACTGTCGATATTCAGCTCCCAATCGAGCTGGCTGGTACCGATGCGGATGGCGAGATTGGGATTGACCTTGCGGAAATCCGTGAGCCGTGGAATGAGCCAGCGGATGGCGAAGGTCGCATAGGTTTCGAGCGCCAGATCGTCCGTTGTGCCGAGACGGTTGATCAGCGCCGTGCCCCGCGCAATCTTTTCGAAGGCATCGCGCATGTAGGGGTAATAAAGCGTTCCTGCATCGGTCAGTGAAACGCCGCGCGGCAGGCGTTCAAACAGTTTGACGCCCAGTATGGTTTCAAGCTCGGAAATGCGGTGGCTGATTGCCGATTGCGTCACGCCCAGTTCATCGCCGGCAAGCCGGAAACTCAAAAGCCGCGCCGAAGCCTCGAACGCCCGCAAGGAGCCAAGCGGGGGTATGCGAGGTTTGGACATCATGGCGTGGAACCTTGTCGAGATTAGACGGGTGAGAATAATTCATGTCTTTATGAGCAACCATCGCTTGAATGCCGCCCAATGCGGAATCATTCTAATCTGCGACGCACCTCAGAAACAAGACAGCGAAAATGAGAGCGTTCTGAAACAATCTTTTTCGGAGAATGATATGGGTGCGGAACAGGCTCTTGCAGACATTGCACCGGCTCTGGATAAAATTGATCGCCTCGTCGCCGAGCATCGTCCGGGTCACGGGCTGGCGCGGGCTTTTTACATGGACCCCGATGTTTACGCACGTGACATGGAACGTGTGTTCCGTCGCCATTGGCATTGCATAGGCCATGCCAGCATCATTCCTGAAGCTGGCGATTTTGAGTTGTTCAAGATCGATGCCGAGGCGATCATCGTTTCGCGTGCCGAAGACGGCTCGATCCATGCTTTCCTGAATGTCTGCCGCCATCGCGGCGCCGAGGTCTGCACCAAGCCGAAGGGCAATGCGCGTTTCTTTGTCTGCCCCTACCATGCCTGGACCTACGCCAATGACGGAAGCCTGCGCGCCGCACGCCTGATGCCGAGGGATTTCGACCGCAGCGCCCATGGGCTCAAGAAACTGCATGTGCGCGTGGCAGAAGGCCTGATCTTTATTTGCTTTGCCGACGAACCATTGGATTTCTCGATCATCGAGCAATCGCTGCGCACCACATGCGGACAATATGGCTGGGCCGATGCCAAAATCGCTCACCGCGAAACCTATCCGGTTGATGCGAATTGGAAACTCGCGGTCGAGAATTACGTGGAATGCTATCATTGCGGTCCGGCGCATCCCGAATATTCGCAGACCCATGCACTGGAGCAGCCGGCGGAAAAGATCGTAGAGCTCAATGCGCGGATGGAGCAGCGCACCTGCGCCCTCGGAATCGACATTGCCACGGGCGACAACTGGCAAAACTCGGCGCAAGGCAAGGAAGCGATCCACACCTTCCGCTATGCGCTTTACGATGGCGTGTCTAGCGGCAGCGAGGATGGTTCTCCGGTTGGACCGCTCATGGGCCGCTTTACGGAATTCGATGGCGGTGTCACCTCAATCCATCTCGGCGGCACCAGCTTTCTCGTGTGCTATCCGGACCATGGGATGATCTACCGGTTTATTCCGAAGACGGCCGATACCTGCGAGATGGAACTGATCTGGCTGGTTCGCGGCGACGCGCAGGAGGGCAAGGACTACGACCTCGAGAAGTTGACCTGGCTGTGGAAGGTGACGACGGCGGAAGACAAGGCGATTATCGAGCATACGGCGCGCGGTGTCCGGTCGCACTATTTCGTGCCGGGACCAATTGCGCCGATGGAATACAATGAGTTGCGGTACATCCAGTGGTACCTCGATGAAATCAGCCGGGCATAGATCTGGCTTAAAAATGGCATGAGACCACGGGAGACTTTATATGTCTGATTTTCCAACGTCGGCGCGCGTCGTCATCATCGGTGGCGGAGCGGTTGGCGTTTCATCGCTGTATCACCTCGCCAAGGCGGGCTGGACCGATTGCGTCCTGCTCGAAAAGAATGAGCTGACCTCCGGCTCCACATGGCATGCGGCCGGCAATGTGCCGACATTCTCTGCCTCGTGGTCGGTGATGAACATGCAGCGCTATTCGGCGGAGCTTTACCGTGGCCTTGCTGCCGAGGTCGACTATCCGATGAACTACCACGTCACCGGCTCGTTGCGCCTTGCCCATAGCAAGGAACGCATGCGCGAGTTCCAGCGGGTCAAGGGCATGGGCCGCTATCAGGGCATGGATATCGATGTCTTGGGTGTCGACGAGATCAACGGGCGCTATCCTTTCATTGATACTCATGAACTTGCCGGCGCGCTTTATGACCCCAATGATGGCGATATCGACCCGGCGCAACTGACGCAGGCGCTTGCAAAGGGCGCGCGCGACCTC
This sequence comes from Hyphomicrobiales bacterium, assembly GCA_900473175.1. Taxonomy (GTDB): domain Bacteria; phylum Pseudomonadota; class Alphaproteobacteria; order Rhizobiales; family Rhizobiaceae; genus Phyllobacterium. The sequence continues at coordinate 9,390 of UCKM01000010.1, forward strand.
GGCGCAAAGATCATTCGCTTCTGCCCGGTTACCGGCGCCCGCCGCGAAAACGACGAATGGATCATTTCAACGCCGCAAGGCGAAATACGCTGCGAATATGTCGTCAATGCCGCCGGCTATCGCGCGCAGGAGATCGGCAAGTTGTTCGGCCGCGATGTACCAATGATGGTAATGAGCCATCAGTATCTGCTGTTCGATGAGATCCCCGAGATTGCAGCCTGGACTCGCGAGAACGGCCACAAGCTGCCGCTGCTGCGCGATGTGGATTCATCCTATTACCTGCGCCAGGAGAAGAACGGCATGAATCTCGGCCCCTATGAGCGCAATTGCCGCGCGCATTGGGCGACGGCCGACGATCCGATGCCGGACGACTTCTCTTTCCAGCTCTTCCCCGATGATCTCGAGCGCCTTGACTGGTATCTCAACGATGCCATCGCCCGTGTGCCGATCCTTGGCACCGCCGGTCTCTCGAAGATCATCAACGGCCCGATTCCCTATGCCCCGGACGGCAATCCCCTGATTGGACCAATGCCGGGCGTTCCCAATGCGTTCGAGGCTTGCGTGTTCACCTTCGGCATTGCCCAGGCTGGCGGGGCAGGCAAGGTCCTGGCGGAATGGGTGACGGAGGGCGCGACCGAGTGGGACATGTGGTCTTGCGACCCGCGCCGCTTCACCGCTTTCACCGACCACGACTATTGCGTGGCCAAGGGGCTCGAAGTCTACGGCCACGAGTATGCGATCCATTTTCCCCGGCACACCTGGCCAGCCGGACGCGACAAGAAGCTGTCGCCAGTCCACGATCGCATCGCTGAACTCGGCGGCCAGTTCGGTGCCTATAATGGCTGGGAACGGGCGAACTGGTATGCGCAGCCAGGCGATGATACGTCCGAAGAGTCGACACAGACATTCCTGCGCAACGGGCCCTGGCACCAGCGGGTTCGCGAGGAATGCCACGCGGTACGCGACGCCGTGGGCGTTCTCGACCTGCCGGGGTTCTCGCGCTTCAGGGTAAGCGGCGAGGGCGCACGCGAGTGGCTCTCAACGCTGATCACCGGCATCGTACCCAAGCCGGGCCGCATCGGCCTTGGCTACTTTGCCGACGACAAGGGACGCGTGATCACCGAAATGTCGATCATGGCTATCGACGAAAACCTGTTTTTCCTGATCACGGCCGGCGTTGCCGAGTGGCATGACCGCGATTGGCTTGTAAATCATCTGCCGGCAGGCAGCGCGATTGCGATCAGCAATGTCACGGCGGATTTTTCCTGCCAGATCGTCACCGGGCCGAAGTCCCGCGATCTCTTCCGCGATATCTGCGACGCGGACCTCGAAAAATCCTGGCTTTCGCACCAGACGACACAGATTGCCGGCCGCTATTGCCAGTTGGTACGGGTGTCCTTTGCGGGTGAGCTTGGCTGGGAAGTGCACACGAAGGTGGCCGATACGGCTGCCATTTTCGACACGATCTGGGAAACGGGGAAGAAATACGGGATCAAGCCGTTCGGTATGTTTGCGCTCGATTCGCTGCGTCTCGAAAAGGGCTATCGTGCCTGGAAGGGCGATCTTTCGACCGACTACACGCCGCTTCAGAGCGGGCTGGAGCGGTTCATCAAGTGGGAGAAGCCCGAATTCATCGGCAAGGCAGCGCTCGAAAGTGAAAAACAGCAGGGCGTGAAGAAGCGTTTCGTGACGCTCACTGTCGAAGCCGGTGACTGCGACGCGCCTTATATGTCGACGCTTTGGCACAATGGCAGCATCGTTGGCGAGACCACGTCAGGCGGCTGGGGACACCGGATCGACAAATCCATTGCGCTTGGCATGTTGAAGACCGAACTCACCGAACCCGGTACGCAAGTCGAAGTTGAAATCTTCGGGGAGCGCTACAAGGCCATGGTCCATGCCGATCAGCCCCTGTGGGATCCCAAGAATGAAAGAATCCGTGCATGAGTTCGCTTCCCACAAAGGCAAGAGCCGTCATCATCGGCGGCGGTGTCTCCGGCTGCTCCGTCGCTTATCACCTCGCCAAGCTTGGCTGGACCGACATTGTTCTGCTTGAACGCAAGCAACTGACCTCCGGCACCACCTGGCATGCCGCCGGGCTGATCGGACAGCTTCGTGCTTCGCAAAACATGACGCGACTGGCGAAATATTCGGCCGATCTATACGTCAAGCTCGAAGCGGAAACCGGCGTCGCGACGGGCATGCGGCAGGTGGGGTCGATCACCGTCGCGTTGACCGAAGAACGCAAGCACGAGATCTACCGGCAGGCGTCGCTCGCCCGTGCGTTTGACGTAGACGTGCGGGAAATATCTCCGAACGAAGTCAAGGGGATGTATCCGCATCTTAATATTGAAGATGTGGTTGCAGCCGTGCATCTGCCACTTGACGGACAATGCGACCCGGCCAATATCGCCATGGCCCTGGCGAAGGGCGCGCGCCAACGCGGTGCAAAGATTGTCGAGAACGTGAAGGTTACCAACGTTCTCAAGAAGAACGGTCGTGTGGCTGGGGTATCCTGGGCGCAAGGTGCCGAGCAGGGCACGATCGAAACGGACGTAGTGATCAACTGCGCCGGCATGTGGGCGCGCGACCTTGCCGCCATGTCGGGGGTGACCGTGCCTTTGCACGCCTGCGAACATTTCTATCTCGTCACCGAAGCGATTGAGGGCTTGGGGCGGCTGCCGGTGCTCCGGGTTCCCGACGAATGCGCCTACTACAAGGAAGATGCGGGCAAGATGATGCTCGGCGCTTTCGAACCGGTTGCGAAACCTTGGGGCATGAGCGGCATCTCCGAGGATTTCTGTTTCGATCAATTGCCGGAGGACTTCGAGCATTTCGAACCCATTCTGGAGATGGGCGTGAACCGCATGCCGATGCTGGGCACGGCGGGCATCCATACCTTCTTCAACGGCCCGGAGAGCTTTACCCCCGACGATCGTTATTATCTCGGCGAGGCACCCGAACTCGGCGGCTATTGGGTAGCTGCTGGTTACAATTCCATCGGCATCGTCTCCTCGGGCGGTGCCGGTATGGCCCTTGCACAATGGATCCACGATGGCGAAGCGCCCTTCGATCTCTGGGAGGTCGATATCCGCCGTGCGCAGCCCTTCCAGAAGAACCGGCGTTATCTCAAGGAACGTGTTTCCGAAACGCTTGGCCTGCTTTACGCGGATCACTTTCCCTACCGCCAGATGGCGACCTCGCGCAACGTCCGGCGTTCGCCGATCCACGAGCATCTGAAGGCCCGCGGCGCCGTCTTCGGCGAAGTCGCGGGTTGGGAGCGAGCCAACTGGTTTGCGCGGGAGGGCCAGGAGCCGGAATACCGCTACTCGTGGAAGCGACAGAACTGGTTCGACAACCAGCGCGACGAGCATCTTGCCGTGCGCAATGGTGTCGGCCTGTTCGACATGACGTCATTCGGCAAGATCCGCGTCGAAGGCCGCGACGCACTCGCCTTCCTGCAGAAGCTTTGCGCCAACCAGCTCGATGTCGAGCCGGGTCGCATAGTCTATACGCAGATGCTCAACAATCGCGGCGGAATTGAAAGCGACCTGACGATAACCCGCCTTTCCGAAACGGCCTTTTTCGCCGTTGTTCCCGGAGCAACGCTTCAGCGCGACCTTGCGTGGATGCGCAAGCATCTTACGGATGAGTTCGTGGTCATCACCGACGTGACGGCTGCAGAATCCGTGCTTTGCCTGATGGGGCCGAAATCACGCGAGCTGATCCAGAAGATCAGCCCGAATGATTTCTCTAACGGGGCCAATCCATTCGGTACGGCCCGGGAGATCGAGATCGGCATGGGATTGGCGAGAGCCCACCGCGTCACCTATGTTGGTGAACTTGGCTGGGAGCTCTATGTTTCCACTGATCAGACCGCGCATGTTTTCGAAACGATCGAAGAAGCGGGCAAGGACGTCGGCCTCAAACTCTGCGGCTTGCACACGCTCGATTCCTGCCGCATCGAAAAAGCGTTCCGGCACTTCGGTCACGACATTACCGACGAGGATCATGTGCTCGAGGCCGGACTTGGCTTCGCCGTCAAGGCCGAAAAGGGAGAATTCATCGGCCGCGATGCGGTGCTGAGAAGGAAGGAAGAGGGACTTCGTCGGCGGCTTGTTCAGTTCCGTCTCAAGGAGGCGGATCCGCTGCTTTTCCATAATGAGGCCATTGTTCGTGATGGAGAGATCGTCGGAACAATCACTTCGGGCAACTATGGTCACCATCTTGGAGGCGCGATTGGCCTTGGCTATGTTCCAAGCGAGGGCCAGAGCCCTGAACAAGTACTGGCGTCGGATTACGAGATCGAGATTGCCGGAGTGCGGGTCAAGGCCGAAGCCTCGCTCAAGCCGATGTATGATCCAAAGGCCGAGCGGGTGCGGATGTGAAACTGGCCGGGTGTGACCCGGCCAACCCCACCAGATTAGTTCATACTGGTCAGGACGGCATCGAACTGCTCGAGCGCCCAGTCGACCTGATCGCGCTTGATCACCAGGGGTGGTGCGATACGGATCGTATGGCCATGGGTATCCTTCGCAAGAATCCCGCGCTCTTTCAGCTCATAGCAGAATCGGTTGGCGCCACCAGCTTCGGGATGCAACTCGACTGCCAGCATCAAGCCGCGCCCGCGTACCTCCCGCACGATATTGCTGCGTATGCCTTTCAACTGCTGCAGGAAATATTCGCCTTCGACGCGAGAATTCTCGATCATGTTCTCTTCGGTAAGAACGCGCAGTGCCGCTCTTGCGATGGCACAGGCCAGCGGATTGCCGCCGAAGGTGCTGCCGTGCTGACCGGGCTTGAGGACGCCAAGCACATCGCTGTTCGATAGCACTGCCGACACGGGGTAAAACCCACCGGAAAGCGCCTTGCCGATGAGCGTCACATCGGCCTCGATGCCTTCATGCTCCTCTGCCAGCAATGCGCCGGTCCGGCCCAGTCCGGTCTGGATTTCATCCAGGATGAGCGTCACGTTCTTTTCGGTGCATAGTTCGCGCACCTTGCTGAAATAGCCCCGCGGCGGAATGAGTACGCCGGCTTCACCCTGGATCGGTTCAACCAGGAAGCCGACTGTGTTTGGCGTCAGCGCGGCCGTAAATGCGTCGATATCGCCAAAGGGAATGATCTTGAACCCCGGTGCGAACGGACCGAAATTGGTGCGTGCCGAAGGATCGGTGCTGAAACCGACAATACCCATGGTGCGGCCGTGGAAATTGTCCGAGCAGACGATGATTTCGGCGGCATCTGCCGGGACACCCTTGACCTCGTAGCCCCATTTGCGCACGGCCTTGATGGCGGTCTCGACCGCCTCGGCACCGCTGTTCATCGGCAAGATCTTGTGCGATCCGGTGAGCGCCGCGAGCTCTTCATAGAACAGGGCCAGCTGGTCGTTGCGGAAGGCCCGCGAGGTCAGCGTCAGCTTTGCGGCCTGCTCGGTCATCGCCTTCAGAATTTTTGGATGGCAATGACCCTGGTTGACTGCCGAATAGGCAGACAGGCAGTCAAGATAGCGATTGCCTTCGATATCCCAGACATGAACGCCTTCACCGCGCTCCAGGACCACGTCAAGCGGCTTGTAGTTATGCGCCCCGAGGCGGGATTCTGTTGAGATCAGATCAGCGGCTGTGTGCAGCAAAATATCCTCCTATTGCCGAATTCATGCGTTGAGAGCGGTTGCGCTCTGGTCGACAAGGGTTGGTTTTTCAAAAATCTGCCGGCCAAACAGGCTGGCGATGAGATCAACGAGAAGCAGGGCGCTCTTGCCGCGCTCGTCGAGGAAAGGGTTGAGTTCGACCACGTCGAGTGAACCGACGACGCCTGAGTCATGCAGCATCTCCATGACGAGATGCGCTTCGCGATAGGTTGCGCCGCCGGGAACCGTGGTGCCGACGCCAGGGGCAAGCGACGGATCGATGAAATCAACGTCGAAGCTTACATGCAGAACACCGTTGGCCTTTTGTACGCGCTCGATGATGCGGCGCATCAGTTTGGCAACACCGAATTCGTCGATCTGGCGCATGTCGATGACGTCTATGCCGCGCTCACGCAGAAGCACGCGTTCCGTGGTGTCGATGGAACGAATGCCAAACAGGTGCAGATTCTCCGGCTTTACGAAGCCGCGCGGTTCATCGCCGAAGACGCCTTCGAGGCCGGGTTCGCCGCAGAGCAATGCTGCCGACATCCCATGCATATTACCGGAGGGCGAGGTGGCAGGCGTATTGAAATCGGAATGGGCGTCGAGCCAGAGGACGAACAATTCGCGGTTGTGTTCTTCACAATAACGGGCAACGCCGCTGACCGATCCCATTGAAAGGCTGTGATCGCCGCCGAGAATGACCGGGAAGGTGCCCTTTGTCATCGCCTGATAGGTTTCGGCGCTGAGCATGCGCGACCAGGCAGCAATCCTTTCGATATGATGCGCGAGCCCAGCAACGGGTGGAACAACCGGCAAAGTCTCAGGCAAGCGCAAATCACCCCGATCCTCGACCGGATGGCCGAGCTCTTCCAGAGTGCGGGCAAAACCCGCGGTGCGCAGCGCCGCCGGTCCCATCAAAGCACCGAGGCGGCCTGCGCCCTCTTCGATCGGTGCGCCGATGATGGTCAGCTTTTGCTTGTGAGTGTCTTCAAAATTGCCCTGCATGTTCATCGACAACCGCCACTTTCGCGTTTGAATGGTAAAGATCTGGATAGGAGAATATCACGTCCCTGCCGGCATATTGGCATTTCTGCGCGGTGACAAATAGACAGCATCCTGATAGAAATGCGCATAGAAGTGCGCACTTTGCTCAACAAGATTGACCAGATTGAAGACGATGGACGATTTAGACCGCAGACTTCTTTCCTTGCTCCGTGATGACTGCCGTATGCCGGTTTCCTCTATGGCGACCGTTCTCGGCATATCGCGCGCGACCATTCGGTCGCGGATCGATAAGCTGACGACAGACGGGACGATCCAGGGCTTTACCGTGACGCTAAAGGCAGGCGCCGGAATATATGGCGTGCGGGCCGTTGCGATGATCGAAGTGGCCGGGCAGGGCGCCGAAAAGGTCATCCGGCGTTTGCAGGGCTTTCCCGAAATTCGCGCCTTGCACACCACGAACGGCCGCTGGGACATTGTTGCAGAGATCGAGGTGGAGACTCTGGAGGCGTTCGATCGGACGCTGCGCGATATCCGTCATATTGACGGAATCACATCCACCGAGACAAGTATCCTTCTATCGACCCGCAAGAGCGGATAATGTCGGTTGCTGGAAGGAGATTGGTGCTTGCACGTGCGTGAAATACCATGGCTCGAGCCTGTCGATGTCGCCGAACGACTACGGTCACTGGGTGGCTTGAGCTTCCTTGATAGCGCCATGCGGCACGACACGCTTGGCCGCTATTCCTACGTAGGAGCGGATCCATTCGGCAAGCTGATCGTTCGGAACGGCGTGGCAAGCTGGAACGGCGAGACGATTGACGCGCCGCCGCTTGACGCCATCGCACATTGTCTCAACCGCTATCGGATGGACGACAAGGATGGGCTCCCGCCGTTTCAGGGAGGTGCAATCGGTTTCTTCGCCTACGAATTTGGACGTTTACTCGAACGCCTGCCGCAACCTGACGCGCCAGCCCAAGGCTCGATGCCGGATGCAGCCTGGTATTTCTACGATGTAATATTTGCCTTCGATCATCAGGTACAACGCGCGTGGATGTTATCCTCCGGTTTTCCGGAGCAGAACAGTAATGCACGGCAGCAGCGCAGTGACGATCGGGCAGAATACTTCTGGAAGATTGTTCAAGCGAGCCCGGATCAGGGAAGATCCGACCTCAAGCACAATCAGAGAATCGCGAGGACATCTTGGCGGTCCAATTTCGACCGCGAGGCTTATATGGAGGCGGTCGCCAAGGTCGTGGAATACATCCTCGATGGCGATGTGTTCCAGGCGAACATCGCCCAGCGTTTCATCGCTGATCTACCGGATGGTTTTGATCGGTGGCGATTCTACAGGGCACTGCGTGAAAGAAACGCGGCGACATTTGCCGCCTATCTTGATCATGATGACATTGTTGTCGCCTCGAGTTCTCCAGAGCGCTTTCTTTCGGTCCGGAGCGATCAGGTCGAAACGAGACCGATCAAGGGCACAGTGCCGCGATCTTCAGACCCGAATGAGGACAAGGCGTTGGCGGAAGTTCTTCTGAAATCGGAGAAGGATCGCGCGGAAAATTTGATGATCGTGGATTTGATGCGCAACGACCTTTCTCGCGTCTGCCGCCCGCATTCAGTGCTCACGCCAGTGCTATGCGGTCTCGAGACGTATGCCAGCGTTCATCACCTGGTCTCGGTAGTCACGGGGCGCCTCGCCGAGGGCAAATCACCGATGGATCTGATAGAGGCGGCATTCCCGGGCGGCTCGATCACCGGCGCGCCCAAACTGCGCGCGATGGAGATTATCACGGAGATCGAACGCGAGGCGCGCGGCATCTATTGCGGCTCAATCGGCTTCATGGGGTTCAATGGCAATTTTGACAGCAATATCGGCATCCGCACGGTGCTGTTTCAGGGCGACAAAGCCGTGTTCCAGGCAGGCGGCGGCATCACCGCATTGTCTGACCCTTCAGCCGAATATCAGGAAACGCTGGACAAGGCGGCGCGCATTTTCGCCGTGTTCGATCAGGGGCAGGCATAATGATCCTGATCATCGATAACTACGATTCGTTTGTGTTCACGGTCGCACGTTATTTCGCCGAGCTCGGCGTCGAAACGCTTGTTATCCGTAACGATGCCATCTCAGTTGCCGAAGTGAAGGCCTTGGCGCCGGAAGCAATCGTCTTGTCGCCCGGGCCATGCGGACCGCAGCAAGCAGGGCAATCCATGAACATCATCAAAGCCCTGAGCGGTCACGTCCCCATCCTTGGCATCTGTCTTGGCCACCAATGCATAGGTGAGGTGTTCGGCGGAAAGGTTGCGCGGGCACACGAACCGATGCACGGCCGTTCCTCGGCAATCGACCATGATGGAAGCGGTGTCTTCAAAGGACTGCCAAGCCCGTTCAAGGCAGGCCGGTACCATTCGCTTATAGTCGAGGCTGTCAACGAAAACAGCGATCTCCATGTCACTGCGCGATCCGAGATCGGGGAGGTCATGGGCCTCGCTCACAGGCTCCATCCTACCTACGGCGTTCAGTTCCACCCAGAATCCGTACTGACAGAATATGGTCACGCCATGCTTGGCAACTTTCTGCGGCTTTCCCGCCAGTTCCATCGTCAGGAGAATTAGCGACAGCCAAAGGCCCGCGCCGCAATTTTCGCCTCTTTGTTCGATATTGCTGTTGGCCCGGGAAGCGATGATCCGCTACACACGCAGGTGAACGTTGCCGGACGCCGTCCGACGCTAATCAACCAACAATCCGTAAAGCAACACGCAGGAGACCGACCATGCTTCGCAAGACCGATTTCTATATCAATGGAAAGTGGATAGCTCCGGCGGTGGCAAAAGAGCTGGAGGTGATCAACCCGGCCGACGAGCAGGCTTTTGCGTTGATTTCACTCGGTTCTGCCGCAGACGTCGACAAGGCCGTTTCTGCTGCTCGCAAGGCTTTTGTCACCTGGAGTATCACAAATCGAGAAGAGCGTCTGGCTTGGCTGGAGCGGCTTCTCGCCGTCTATGAGACCCGCATCTCGGACATGGCTACGGCGATCTCGTCGGAAATGGGCGCTCCCATCAAGATGGCGCTGGACGAACAGGCAGCATCCGGAACCGCGCATATCAAGGCGTTCATCCGCGCGCTGAAGAACTTCGAATTCGAGCGCCCGCTTGATGCGCGCAATACGACCTCGCGCATCGTTTACGAGCCGATAGGCGTTTGCGGCCTGATTACGCCATGGAACTGGCCGATGAACCAGGTGGTGTTGAAGGTTGTTCCCGCGATTGCCGCGGGTTGCACGGTGATCCTCAAGCCGTCAGAAATCGCTCCGATCTCGTCCATCATTTTTGCCGAGATGATCGACGCTTCGCAGTTGCCTGCTGGTGTTTTCAATCTCGTCAATGGCGACGGCCCGACGGTGGGCGAGGCGATGTCGCGCCACCCCGGCATTGATATGATGTCCTTTACCGGATCGACGCGTGCTGGCGTCGCGGTCACAAAAGCCGCAGCTGAAACCGTCAAACGGGTTTCGCTCGAGCTTGGCGGCAAATCGCCGAACATCGTCTTTGCCGATGCCGACGTTGAAGCTGCGGTAAAGCGCGGCGTTGCGCATGTGTTCAATAACACCGGCCAATCCTGCAATGCGCCAACGCGCATGCTCGTGGAACGCTCTGTTTACAACAAGGCAACCGAAGTAGCAGCAGCAACTGCCGCGGCGACGAAGGTAGGCGACCCGGCCCATGACGGTGACCACATGGGCCCGCTCGTCTCCGAACTCCAATTCAACAAGGTGCAGGGTCTGATCGAACAGGGCATCAAGGAAGGGGCGCGTCTCATCGCGGGTGGCACGGGACGCCCTGAAGGCTTCAATCGCGGCTATTACGTGCGCCCGACCGTGTTCGCGGACGTCAACAATGACATGACAATAGCGCGAGAGGAGATTTTCGGGCCGGTCCTCGCCATGATCCCGTTCGACACCGAGGAGGAAGCCGTGGAGATCGCCAACGATACCCCGTATGGCCTTGCCGCCTACATCCAATCCGGCGACCGTGAGCGTATCAAGCGCGTCGCCAAGCAGCTCCGTGCAGGGATGGTGCGTGTCAACGGTGCGTCGCACGCCGCAGACGCACCCTTCGGCGGCTACAAGCAATCCGGAATTGGACGCGAAGGCGGCCATTGGGGCCTCGAGGATTTCCTCGAGGTGAAGGCAATCAGCGGATGGGAAGATAGCGCAACCTGAAAATACGGGCAAAGCACGTCCTACGGTTCCCTTTGGACGTGCTTTGCTTTAACTGACCTTAAGTGTTTGTCAGGAAGACAGGTGCGGACAGAATGGACGATCTAGAGACCCTACCGGAATCCGCACGCGAGGAGCAGGGCGCCGATATTTACGGCGAGGACGGGGCTGTCCGCACGTCCTATCTGGCTCGGGTCGGAGCAGCCATCGCCGATCGCGATGTGCTCTACCTCCGATCCCATGTCGGCAAGCTGCATCAGTCTGAGCTCGGCCACCTGCTCGAAGCCCTCCAATCCGATCAACGTGCCGCGCTTATCGAACTGCTCGGCGACGAATTCGACTTTGCATCGCTCACGGAGGTGGACGAGGCCGTCCGCCTTGAAATTGTCGACGCGATGCCAAACGAGCAGATCGCCGAGGCGGTTCAAGACCTCGACTCGGACGACGCCGTCTACATCCTTGAAGATCTCGATCAGGAAGACCGTGACGAGATTCTGGCGCAGCTGCCCTTCACCGAGCGCGTGCGCCTGCGCCGTTCCCTCGGCTATCCGGAAGAGACGGCCGGCCGGCGCATGCAGACTGAGTTCGTCGCGGTTCCGCCGTTCTGGACCGTCGGTCAAACCATCGACTACATGCGCGACAATGATGATCTACCCGAATCTTTCTCGCAGATCTTCGTTATCGACCCGATGTTCCGGCTCTTGGGCGCCATCGATCTCGATCGCATCCTGCGGACGCGGCGCGACATCAAGATCGAAGATATCATGCATGAAACGCGTCATGCCATTCCGGCGACGATGGATCAGGAAGAAGCGGCGCAAATCTTCGAACAGTATGATCTGCTTTCCGCCGCCGTCGTCGATGAGAATGATCGGCTGGTCGGCGTCCTGACAATCGAGAACATCGTCGACGTCATCCAGGAAGAAGCCGAGGAGGACATCATGCGTCTCGGCGGCGTCGGCGACGAAGAGCTTTCGGACTCGGTCGCTTCGACATCGCGCTCACGCGTTCCGTGGCTGGTCGTGAACCTTTTCACCGCCATTCTGTCGGCCTCCGTGATAGGGCTCTTCGACGCAACAATTCAGCAAATGGTCGCGCTAGCCGTCCTGATGCCGATCGTCGCCTCCATGGGCGGCAATGCAGGCACCCAGACAATGACGGTCACCGTCCGGGCACTCGCAACACGCGACATGGACATCTACAATGCTGGCCGCATCATTCGCCGCGAAGCATCGGTCGGCCTCATCAACGGGGTAGTCTTCGCCATCCTCATCGGCCTTGTTGCGGGTTTTTGGTTTGGCCATGCCAATCTTGGCGGAATTATAGCCGCCGCAATGATCATAAACATGCTGGCAGCGGCCTTGGGTGGGATATTGATTCCGTTGCTGTTGCACAGGATTGGTGCTGACCCCGCGATTGCCTCGGCGGTGTTTGTTACCACTGTAACGGATGTCGTCGGCTTCTCGTCGTTCCTTGGACTTGCCACATGGTGGTTTGGCTTTAGATAACAGACACTTATCACGCCTACGAACGAAAGTTCACAACCAAATACAAACGTCTAATTGACTTTTACGTAATTGCGTGGGCAAAACATTCAATCGATGTAATGTGGGGGAACGCACAATAGTGTCAGCCATGCGGGAATACTACTCCATCACCGAATTGACGCGTGAGTTTGGTGTTTCGACACGTACATTGCGCTTCTATGAGGATGAGGGCCTGATCCACCCGGTGCGGCGCGGGCGGACACGGCTGTTTCGACCCTCGGATCGGCATCTGCTGAAGCAAATCCTGCGCGGCAAGCGCCTCGGCTTCTCCATAGCGGAAATTCACGAAATCGTTCAGATGTATCGCGAACCGCCAGGGGAGATGGGGCAATTGCATCTCCTGATGAAGCGGGTCGAAGAAAAGCGTGCTGATCTGCGCCAAAAGCGCCGCGACATCGAGGAAACGTTGACGGAACTCGACCAGGTCGAAGAAGCTTGCATCGAGCGTCTGGCCGAACTCGGCGTCAATACCTGACGAATTATTGAGGCACACTCTGCTCAGTGCAGAGCCCGGCGATCTCCTGCATTTCGGGATCATTCTGATCGCGCCGCCCAGCGAAGGCATCGTCAAAAACGCCGCGTGTCTTGCTTTGACTGATGACGCAATCGCAAAACCTTTCGCAGAACGCCGTTTCATTATCGATCTCGCAGCTCCGGACACAGGCCTGGCCGAAGATTTCCTCGGGCGGCGTCACAGCAGGCGGCAACACATGCGCGATCAGAAAAACGCAGCTGATAAGCAATGGCTGATGGATCAGGTAGAAGGCGAGGCTGTGCCTGCCGATAAATCGCAACGCGCGATCGAGCCATGATGGTACAATGTTGCCGGCCAACAGTTGCATCGCGCCGAACTGGTGCATGAGTTTTGCCAAAGCCATGCCGGCAAGAACGGCGCCGAACCATGGGAAGATCGGTACGTAATCGTTTGACCGGACGATGATTTCGGAAAGCCCGAGCGGCCAGAATACGGGCGCATCGAATGCAGGTGCAATCAGGTAGTGCGGTGCTGCAATGACGGCGACGGCGGCAATCGCGATCACCATTGCTGGCAGTCTCAGGAACAGAAGCCCCAGGCCGCTTGCGACGGCGATCTCATGCAGAATTCCGAAGAAGACGAAACTTTCGGGTGTGGCAAACCAGGTTACGAGGGTGATCACCATCGCTGCAACGATGACTTGAGCCAGACGCACGCCGAAAGGCCGCCATCGGATCCCCCGTCCATGCGCCAAAACCAGGCTGAAGCCCACCAGTACGAGAAATGTCGACGCGATGATGCGGGCGTAGAGTTTCCACGGGCCCTGTCCTGTGGTTCCGGGCTCAAGGTAGCCAAAGAACTCAAAATCCCAGCCCGTGTGATAGGTCGCCATTGCGACGAGGGCGACCCCGCGCAAGACATCCAGTTTGCCAAGGCGTTGCTTTGCAGGAGGATTTGAAATTTCGGCTTGGAGCATGTGGCGAAGTCTCGTGTCGTGTGATAGTTCCGAAGCTAGGCGACATGGAGATCAAAATCCATAAGCTTTCATTGAATGCCACCGACGATTTTTATTACTTATTTCAACGGTTTCCATGAAACGGACATATTATGTCGCTCCATCGACGGCTGTCGCGAGTGGCCTCTGAAACTCTCGGACACACTCGAATCAATGCCTCCGCAGTCCCACCCAATGATCAGTCAGGTTCGCCATCCCATCTGGATTACCACGGCCAAGCGTCCGACAGCGCGGGTGTTTGCGATCCTGTTCGGCATCGAATCGATGGCGCGGGCGATCATCACCAGCGTGGTGCCGATCCAGACCTACGATCTGATGCAGAGCGAACGAGGCGTCAGCATTCTCTACACCTGCATGTCGTTGCTCGGACTGATCTCGACACTGTCGATCCCGCTACTGATTGTTCGAATTCCGCGTCGTTGGGTTTATACGGCAGGCGTCACGTCCCTGATGCTCGGATGCATCGCCTTTGCGCTCGATACTTTACCCGGGCAGGCGCTCGGCCTTTTCCTGCGGACCTTCGGTGCCGGCACACTGTCGATCACGCTCAGCCTCTACATCATGGATCATATCAAGAAGGGCGAGCTGGTTCGCGCCGAATCCGTCCGCATGGCAACGGCCACCTTTGCATGGACCGCTGGCCCCTTCCTGGGCGTCTTTCTTTATACCCATGTCGGAATGGTCGCACCGTTTCTCCTGTCGATCGGCTTCTCGCTGCTGCTGCTCACGCTATTCTGGTATTTCCGCCTCAGCGATAATCCGGCGCTGCAAAAGGGGCCCAGCCGACCTGCAAACCCGATTGCCAATGTGCGTCGCTTCGTCGTGCAACCGCGGCTTCGCCTCGCCTGGCTGATCGCCTTTTCGCGTTCCTGCTACTGGAGCACATTCTTCGTCTACGGCCCTATCCTGATGGTTGCGACGGGGCAGGGAACGCTTGCGGGCGGTCTTCTCGTTTCACTTGGCAATCTGTTCCTGCTCGGCTCGATATTTTGGGGCAAGGTTGGCATGTCCAAGGGCCTTACCCGCACCATCTCCGGCGTGTTTGTGCTGCTCGCCGTGGCACTGATCGGGGCAGGGCTTGCAGGTGAAAGTTTCCCGATGATTGCTGCGATCATGCTGCTGGTCGGGGCGTTCTTCTGTGTCGCAATCGATACGCTTGGATCTGCAACCTTCATTCGCGCCGTTCATCCGCATGAGCGGGCCCAGATGACCGCGGTGTATCGAACCTATCTCGATTTTTCCGAGATATTGCCGGCGTTCTGTTATTCGATCATCCTGACTTTCTTCCACCTCGGCGCGATTTTCATTGCTCTGGCCGGACTGATGATCTTTACCGCAATCTTCGTATGGCGATATCTGCCGCGGGGCCTATAGCCCACCGCTGACGCCGTTGCGCATCAACACCTCGCGCGCCGTCGAGAAGAATTGACGGCGCAGGAGAACGATCGCAACCAGCGTGGTGGTGATCATGAACAGCAGCGGATGGAGGAACCATCCAAGATAGCCGATGGAGAAGAAGATACCGCGCAATCCACTGTTGAAGTGTTGGCCCGCCTGAATGTTGATGCCGGCAGCGCGACTGATGCTGGCAATGACGAGTGGGTCGTCCGGTCCTCTGTCGCGGGCCATCGGAACGCCGCCAATCAGGATCGAACAATAGTTGAAGAGACGATACGACCAGGCGAATTTGAAGAACGCGTAGGCAAACAGGACGAGGAGCCCGAGTATCTTGGTTTCGAACAGCTCCTGCGTCGTGTCGCCGAGGAACGGCAGGTCGTGAAAGAGCGTCAATACGCGGCCGGAAGAGTTCAGAAGGCCGAAACAACCGCCGATCGCCAGAATCGACGTGGACGCAAAGAAGCCCGTGCCCTGTTGCAGCCCGATCATGATGCTGGTGTCGATCATGCGCAGTTCGCGCGTCGCCATTGTCGCCATCCACTGGCGCCTCGCCTCGTTCATTTCGTAGGTGAGCGATTTTCTTCCGGCAAAACCATTGGCGGTCGTGTGGGAATAGAGGACCCAAACGGCGAAGAAATAGACAAGTCCAAGAACGTCCAGCCAGTAGGTTGTGGTCGCAGCAGGTTCCATTTCGTCTCTCGATCACGCATCAGCAACATATGTGAATGTACGGCAATTGCGTACGTTGGCAATCATTGGCAAACACGTTTTCCTTTGACTTCTGGTACGGCTTACCTATGTCGTATAAACACAAGGCAAGGTCGGTGGCTGGCTGCGGCAATTGCCTGCAACCGTCCATTATGGCTCGTCCGTTTCACTCGCAAAGGTAGCGCATGTTCCTGTCGGTTTTCGATCTTTATAAAATCGGCATTGGTCCTTCGAGTTCTCACACCATGGGGCCGATGACGGCTGGAAGTCTGTTTCTCTCTGAGCTGAAGAGTGGGCAGTGGCCGCGTCCGACTGGGGTCAAGGTCGACAGGCTGCGCGTGCACCTGCACGGATCGCTTGCCTTTACCGGCATCGGCCATGCAACCGACCGGGCGGTTATCCTCGGTCTATGCGGCCTCCTGCCTGCGACGGTCGATCCCGACGCGATGGACACCATGCTTGAGATCGTGAAACAGACCAAGCGCATTTCTCCCGAAGGCCACCCCTCCTATCGTTTCGACCCCGCCACTGACTTGATCATGGACCGGCGCACGCCGTTGCCGGGGCATGCCAATGGCATGGCCTTCGAAGCCTATGATGCCGATGAACGGCTGTTGCTGCGCCGCGTCTTCTATTCGGTTGGCGGCGGCTTCGTCGTGACAGAAGAGGAACTGGAGGCGGCGAAGACCCGCTCGGCTCCGAAAGCCGAAGTGCCTGTTCCATTCCCCTTCATCAATGCTGCGCAGATGCTGAGCATGGCCAAGGCAAGCGGTTTGTCGATCGCCGAGATGAAGCGGCAAAATGAAGAAAAGTTCATGAGCCGGGACGAACTGAATGCAGGTCTTGACCGGATTTGGGCGGCTATGCGCTCCTGTATCGAGCGCGGGCTTGAGCAGGAAGGGATCATGCCCGGCGGCCTCAAGGTCAAGCGCCGCGCTCGCTACCTGCATGATCGCCTGCAGGAGGAGTGGCGGCAGAACCGCATCAACCCGCTTCTCGCCAACGACTGGCTCTCTGTCTACGCCATGGCTGTCAATGAAGAGAATGCTGCCGGCGGGCGGGTTGTCACGGCGCCGACCAATGGCGCGGCGGGCGTGGTTCCAGCTGTGCTGCGCTATTACCTGCACTTCCATGAAGATGCCGACGCCGATGGCATCCGCGACTTCCTGCTGACATCCGCGGCGATTGGCGGTGTGATCAAGCATAACGCTTCAATTTCCGGCGCGGAGGTTGGCTGTCAGGGCGAAGTGGGATCGGCCTCGGCCATGGCGGCAGCGGGCCTTGCAGCCGTTCTTGGCGGTTCGCCGGAACAGATCGAGAATGCCGCAGAAATCGCGCTTGAACATCATTTGGGCATGACGTGCGATCCCGTTGCGGGCCTCGTGCAGGTGCCCTGCATCGAGCGTAATGCCCTTGGTGCCGTGAAGGCGGTGACTGCCGCCTCCCTGGCTGTCAAGGGCGACGGCACGCACTTTGTTCCCCTCGATGCCTGTATCGAGACGATGCGCCAGACGGGCGTCGACATGAACGAGCGGTACAAGGAGACCAGTCTTGGTGGTCTCGCCGTCAACGTTGTCGAGTGCTGAAACAATACTCTCAAAAATACCGAATATTCTGGTTGGAGACGGGCAAACCGCCTGTCTTGTGCATGTCCTCTGACACGCAATAGGCGTTGTTTCGTTGAAAACTGTTTCATCAAATCAAGTAAAGTCAGGGCCGCAAATGCTTGCCATAGTCTTCGTCCCGCCCGGTGAGGAGGAAATAGCCGGGCACACAAAGGTATTGGGAGGACTTTACCTTGGAAGCCAACTTGATAGGGACGTCGCTGCTTCAGCGACCTGAAGACGAGAATCTCGGCATTGGCGCTAATCTTGCCTATGGCCTGCAGCACGTTCTCACCATGTATGGCGGGATTATCGCCGTACCGCTCATCGTCGGACAGGCCGCCGGCCTGTCGCCGAATGAAATCGGCCTGCTGATCGCCGCCTCGCTCTTTGCTGGTGGTCTGGCGACGATCCTTCAAACAATCGGACTTCCATTTTTCGGCTGCCAGCTGCCCCTCGTCCAGGGCGTGTCATTCTCAGGTGTGGCAACCATGGTCGCCATCGTCAGCGGTGGCGGCGGCATGGACGCGGTCCTTGGAGCGGTCATGGCGGCTTCCCTGGTCGGATTGCTGATAACGCCGATCTTCTCCAGGATCACCAAATTCTTTCCGCCCCTGGTCACCGGGATCGTCATTACGACGATCGGGCTCACCCTGATGCCCGTTGCCGTGCGCTGGGCGATGGGCGGCAACAGCAATGCACCGGACTTCGGTAGTACCGCCAACATCGAACTTGCAGCCGTGACGCTGGCCGTGGTGCTGCTTCTCAGCAAGCTTGGCAGCGCAACGATCTCGCGCCTCTCCATCCTGCTTGCCATTGTAATCGGGACAATCATCGCGCTCGCACTCGGCATGAGCGACTTTTCGAAGGTCGCGCAAGGACCTCTCGTGGCATTTCCGACGCCGTTTCACTTTGGCGTTCCGACCTTTCAGATCGCAGCGATCATTTCGATGTTCATCGTCATCATGGTCACCCTTGTCGAGACATCGGCGGATATCCTTGCTGTCGGCGAGATCATCGAGACCAAGGTCGATTCAAAACGGCTGGGAAACGGACTGCGCGCCGACATGCTATCGAGCCTGATCGCGCCGATCTTCGGCTCCTTCACCCAGAGCGCCTTTGCGCAGAATGTGGGGTTGGTGGCGGTAACCGGGGTCAAGAGCCGCTACGTAGTCGCCACAGGCGGTCTCGTGCTCGTCACATTGGGCCTGCTGCCGGTGATCGGGCGCGTCGTTGCCGCGGTGCCCAGCGCGGTCCTCGGTGGAGCGGGGCTCGTCCTCTTTGGCACTGTCGCCGCCAGCGGCATCCGCACTCTGTCCAAAGTAAACTACAACAACAACATGAACCTCGTGATCGTGGCGACATCCATTGGGTTCGGCATGATCCCGATTGCCGCTCCGACATTCTACGATCATTTCCCCGGCTGGTTTGCCACCATATTCCACTCCGGCATCAGCTCCGCCGCATTGATGGCCATCGCATTGAACCTCATTTTCAATCACTTGACGGCAGGCAATTCAGACCAGCAGTCGGTCTTTGTCGCTGGCACCGAACGCACGCTCCGCTATCAGGACGTCGCCCAATTGCACGATGGCGATTATTTCCTCAACGGGAAGCTCTATGACGCCAATGGCATTGAGGTGCCGGTAATCGCCCAGGATACCCAGATGGCAAACAACAAACGGCACTTCGAGCCAGCTGCGGTTGCCGCGCGAAGCAGCGGTTGAGTTTGGTAAGCACCGTCAAACTGACAAGCGGGCCGGAACCTGAGGTTCCGGTCCCATTGATTCGAGAGGGCCAGACCGGTGGAAATGTGGAGAAGCCTGCCGCAGCGGTTGACGCCACAAGCGGAAAGCGTAAATGCTTCCCCATGGCTCTCAATCTTGTAAAACTCTGCGTTGGCTGCACCGCGATCGAAGATCTGGCGGCATGGATCGATTTTCGCCTGGAGGAGCGCCGCAGCGCCGGGCTGTCGGTCGAACAGTTCCACACCACCCGGATGGTGCCCAAGCGTGTCGAGGAATTGCTTGACGGCGGGTCGCTCTATTGGGTCATCAAGGGCAACATCCAATGCCGTCAGCGGCTGACTGACATACGGACCTTCACCGACGATCAGGGCATTTCACGATGCCACCTGGTGCTCGAGCCACGCATTATTCCGACGGAATGGCAACCGCGCCGCGCGTTTCAGGGCTGGCGCTATCTCACCCGCGACGACGCGCCCCTCGATGAGGGGCAGGGCAAATCCGGGCGGGCGAAGCTGCCACCAGAATTGCGCAACGAACTGGCTTCGCTCGGGCTTCTCTAGTCAGGAAATGCGCAGCCGCACCGCAGATACGCCGTTGCTTTTCTCCGAGCGGATTCGCAGTCGTACCGCGGGCATGGCCGCGCGTCGTGTCCGTGCGGCCTGACAGAGCAGCACATTCACCAGATCCATTGTCTTGAACGCCGCGTTGCCACGACGAAGGTCGGCGAGACGCAATGCAGCCTGTTGCAGGGCATGCATCCCGAATAGCGATTTGGTTTCCCGGCCAATCAGGCCCGCCGGGTCATGTACTTCCGTGGTACTGGACATTCGCAAAACCCTTTACTCTGTACACACTGGGTCTTTCGGCATGTTGCCTTACGATTGCGGCGCGATCGCAAAGCAGTTGAAATTCTGACGCTTCAGTGCCGCACAAGCATTGTTCGCAGCCTTTGCCGACGTGATGCCGGTGAAGCGGGCGCGATGATATGTCTGCGACCCCTTCTGGAACTTCTCGGTGTAGGGCGAGAGCGAGGCGATCGGTCCACCGACCTGTGTTGCCGCCCTAGACAACATCGCCTTGGCTTCCTCGGGGCTGCCGACGGAGGCTATCTGTACCATCCAGCCGCCTGATGGCGCGGATGCGGTGGTGACCGGGTCGACCTCAGATACGTCTCCTTCACCGATTTCGGCCTTGGGCGATGCCGCCGGTACGGCGAGGATACGTGCGGCCGTCGAGGGCACTGGCGTCGGGGCGGCATAAGCGGTGACCACATCCTCGGCCGGGGCCATGGCCTCCTCGCGTTTAACCGGCACGGGAACCGGAGCATTGGCGCTGTCGGGCAGATCGATGGCCGCGACCTCGGCTTTGCTGTTCTTACGCGATGCGATCAGATTGCCGCCATCACGGCGCGAGGCGGCAGGCAAATATTGCTCGATCAGCTTTGCCATCTGTGCGTCGCGCGCGCCGCCGCTTGTCCCGCCCATGACCACTGCGACGAGTTTCTTGCCGTCGACATTGACCGAGCTTACGAGGTTGAAACCAGAGGCGCGGGTATAGCCGGTCTTGATGCCGTCGACGCCGCGCACCTTGCCGAGCAGCCGATTGTGGCCAACGATGCGGCGACCCTGATAGCTGAAGCTGCGCGTGGAAAAATAGTCGTAATACTGCGGAAAGTGTTCACGAAGCGCGATGCCGAGGAGTGCAAGGTCGCGGGCCGAAGATCGCTGTTGCGGATCCGGCAAGCCATTGGCATTGCGGAATTGGGTATTTCGCATCCCGAGCTGCCGCGCCTTGTTGGTCATCATGACGGCGAAGCGTTGCTCGGAACCGCCGAGATATTCCCCGATCGCGGTGGCGGAGTCGTTCGCCGACTTCGTGATCAGCGAAAGGATCGCAGCTTCGGCACTGATCGACTGGCCCGGCCGAAATCCGACTTTCGTCGGCGGTTGACCGGCTGCATAGGCCGAAACAGGGATAGGTGTTGACTTCGAGACCTTACCCGAGGCCATAGCCTCGAACAGCATGTACAGTGTCATCATTTTTGTCAGTGATGCCGGAAATCGCTGCGCATCCGGATTCAGCTGGTAGAGCGTCTTGCCGGTGTTGGCGTCGACGACGATTGCGGATGCCTTCGTATCGGCAGCCGCCTCGGTGACCCCGGAAAGGCCTACCCCCGAAACCAACGTCAGGGCAAAGAATGCATGAGCCACTTTTTTGATTAATGTATAGTTTTGGCGGGCCGTATGGAGCACAATCAACACCTGTTCGATATGCGGGTAGGGATTCAGTTGACGGTAAGACACATCAGATTGATTGCTTGGACTTTAGCCGTATCAGCGTTACCAAACTGTTTATGGTAACCAGCAGGTTCACGTTTTCCGGGGCTTTAAACTCAAAATTTATCTGGATATTGCATTGCAGCATAAAATTGACTTTTTGTGCGGCGCACACTAGATCAAAGCCCAGCTAAACAACCAGCGCGTGGAAGGATCCCATCATGGCCACACCGTTCGAAACTCTGAACGATTCAAGCAAGGAATTCATCAGCAGCACGATGAAGAGCGTATCGGCGCTTACCGAGGGATTGCAGACGATCGCAAACGAGGCGGCTGAATACTCAAAACGGTCTTTCAATGAAGGTTCGATGTTAATTGAGAAGCTTGCTTCGATAAAATCGCCCGAACAGGCGTTCGAGACTCACAACACGTTCTCGAAGAAGGCCTATGAGAGCTTTGTTGCCCAGGCGACGAAGTTCAGCGAGCTTTATGCCGACCTCGCAAAGGAAGCCTACAAGCCCTACGAGGCGGCCGTCGCCAGGGTCGCGAAATAGGTCCAGACCCGCTTCAATCGCGTTCGAAGGTCCGGTTGCCCGTGCAGCCGGACTTTTTTTATTGCCGCATGGCAATTGGGACTTTGCAACTGCAACTTGATATTGCAAGCTTCCGGAGAGGGCTTAAAATCGGCTCGTTGCGACCTACATAGAATGCATGGAGCGACAGATAGCTGTCAGGATACGGGTGTCGGAAGATATGAAGCGGTTTTCACCCATTATGCAGGATGAGGACAAGGGTGGTGGCAATGGTCCCGGACGGGGAACCGCTGTTATCACCCGGACCAAACCCAAACTGAAAAAACCTAGTCTTTATCGCGTGTTGCTTCTCAATGACGATTACACTCCCATGGAATTCGTCATTCATGTTCTGGAGCGTTTTTTCCAGAAGAACAGAGAAGATGCTACACGCATCATGCTCCATGTGCATAATCATGGTGTCGGAGAATGTGGTGTCTTTACCTATGAGGTCGCGGAGTCCAAGATGACTCAAGTCATGGACTATGCGCGGCAAAACCAACATCCGCTGCAATGCGTGATGGAGAAAAAGTGAGGTTTCATGCCATCTTTCTCACCCAGTCTTGAGCGGGCCCTCCATCAGGCGCTGACGATTGCGAACGAGCATCATCATGAATATGCGACGCTGGAGCATTTGCTCCTCGCGCTGATCGATGATCAGGATGCAAGCAGTGTCATGCGCGCCTGCAATGTCGACCTCGCTCAGTTGACGCGCACCGTGACCGACTATGTCGATCACGAACTGGATAACCTTGTTACGGGCTACGACGAAGACTCGAAGCCGACGGCAGCGTTCCAGCGTGTAATTCAACGTGCCGTCATCCATGTCCAATCCTCCAACCGCGAAGAGGTGACCGGGGCCAATGTCCTTGTTGCCATTTTCGCCGAGCGGGAAAGCCACGCGGCCTTCTTCCTGCAGGAACAGCAAATGACCCGTTACGACGCGGTCAATTATATTTCGCACGGGATCTCCAAGCGCCCCGGCGCATCGGAGCCGCGCACGCCGCTGGGTACCGAGAGCAACAACGAAGAAAGCCATGCTTCGGAGTCCGATGAGGGCACCAAGAAAAAGCAGGACGCGCTGACCGCCTATTGCAACAATCTCAATGAACGGGCCAAAGCGGGCAAGATTGATCCGCTGATCGGCCGCGACCAGGAGATCAACCGCACGATCCAGATCCTGTGCCGCCGTTCGAAGAACAACCCGCTCTATGTCGGCGATCCCGGCGTGGGCAAGACGGCGATCGCGGAAGGCCTCGCCAAGCGCATCGTCGAAGGCAAGGTGCCGAACGTCCTGAAGGATGCAACGGTATTTTCGCTCGACATGGGAACGTTGCTTGCCGGTACCCGCTATCGCGGTGATTTCGAAGAACGCCTGAAACAGGTGATCAAGGAACTGGAAGAATATCCGGGTGCCGTTCTCTTCATTGATGAAATTCACACGATCATCGGTGCGGGAGCGACGTCGGGAGGCGCGATGGATGCATCGAATCTGTTGAAGCCTGCGCTGTCATCAGGTTCGATTCGCTGTATCGGTTCAACGACTTACAAGGAGTTTCGCCAGTTCTTCGAGAAGGACAGGGCGCTTGTACGGCGTTTCCAGAAGATCGATGTCAACGAGCCGTCCATTCCTGATGCAATCGAAATCATGAAGGGATTGCGGCCTTATTTCGAGGACTTCCACAAGGTCAAGTACACCGTGGAGGCGATCAAATCGGCTGTGGAATTGTCCGCCCGCTACATCAATGATCGCAAATTGCCGGACAAGGCAATCGATGTGATTGACGAGACGGGGGCAAGCCAGATGCTGCTGCCCGAATCGAAACGCAAGAAGTCGATCGGCGTGAAGGAGATCGAGGCGACCATCGCCACGATGGCCCGTATTCCGCCGAAGACTGTGTCGAAAGATGACGAGGCGGTTCTGTCCAATCTTGAGGCGGAACTGAAACGCGTCGTCTACGGCCAGGATCTTGCCATCGAAGCGCTGTCGTCATCGATCAAGCTGGCACGTGCCGGCCTGCGCGAACCCGAAAAGCCGATCGGCTCGTACCTGTTCTCCGGTCCGACGGGCGTCGGCAAGACCGAAGTGGCAAAGCAGCTCGCCTTGTCGCTCGGGGTTGAACTGCTGCGCTTCGACATGTCCGAATATATGGAGCGTCACACCGTTTCACGGTTGCTCGGCGCGCCTCCCGGCTATGTCGGATTCGATCAGGGTGGCCTGCTCACCGACGGCGTCGATCAGCATCCGCATTGCGTGCTGCTGCTCGACGAGATCGAAAAGGCGCATCCCGACCTGTTCAACATCCTGTTGCAGGTCATGGATCACGGCAAGCTTACCGACCATAACGGCAAGCAGATCGATTTCCGCAACGTCATCCTGATCATGACGACCAATGCGGGCGCGTCCGATATGGCAAGGGCAGCCATCGGCTTCGGCTCTTCACGGCGTGAAGGTGACGATATGGAAGCGATCAACCGGTTGTTCACACCGGAGTTCCGCAACCGTCTCGATGCGATCATTCCGTTTGGTGCATTGCCGGTGCCTGTCATTCACCAGGTGGTACAGAAGTTCGTCATTCAGCTTGAGGCACAGCTTGCCGATCGAGGTGTGACATTCGATCTGCAGCAGGATGCAATCGCCTGGCTCGCCGACAAGGGCTATGATGATCGGATGGGTGCCCGGCCATTGGCTCGGGTCATTCAGGAGCACATCAAGAAGCCACTCGCCGACGAGGTTCTGTTTGGCAAACTGAAGAAGGGCGGCACCGTTCGTGTTTCGGTTGCGGCCAAGCCTGACGGTTCGCAAGGGCTGGTGCTCGACTATCTTGCCGATGAGGTGGTGGTTAAGCCGAAGAAGGAAATCCCGGTCGACAAGAAGCCGGTCGCCAAGCGTAAGCCTGCGCCGAAGAAACCGGCGCTTGAGAAAGCCGGCGCCGGGTTTGTGACCAGCGGACCGACCGCCCTGCCTTCACGCAAGGCTTCGGTACCCAAAGTGCCACGCAAAAAGTAACCAGAAAAGGCCGCCCATGAGGCGGCCTTTTTCTTGCCCGCATGCGCCGTTCCGTCTATCGCTGAATAATGTCCCATTCAGAAGTTCCCACCCAACAATTCGATGATGATTTAAGGACCCGCATCTCGTGGTTCCTGTCAGGTGCATCCCAGATTGGCAGTATTCCCGCCTTGATCCTCATGACCGCGCATGTGGGCTTTGCCGGACTTGCCAGCGAAAATGGCATTTCCGTGCTGCAGGCTATGTTCATGGTCGCGACCATCTGGGCGTTGCCTGCGAACATCGTTTTGATCGGAGCGATTTCTGGCGGATATTCAGTCATCGGAGCGGCGATTGCAGTGGCGCTGTCCTCGATTCGCTTCGTGCCAATGGTGGCCGCTTTCGTGCCTGAGATGCGCGGGCCGAAGTCGCGTAAGATCGTACTCCTGTTCCTGTCGCATTTTATCGCCGTAACGGCGTGGGTTCTGGGCATGGAGCATTTGAGGAATGTGCCGGTCCACATGCGCACAAGCTATTTTGCCGGTCTGGGCATAACGCTGACCACGGCACGCTTGCCGTCGGCTTGGTCTTTTTCCTGTCGACCGACTTTCCGCCGATCGTTTTTGCCGCGCTGTTCTTTCTCACGCCAATGTACTTTCTTGCCTCGCTCTGGGGCTCGGCGCGTGACCGGACGATTCACGTTGCCATGGTGTCGGGGCTGGCGCTTTTTCCACTGATCCACCACATCGCTCCCGCCTATGATCTGCTGCTCACGGGCCTTGCTGGTGGCGCCGTTACGATGGCGTTTCTTCACTGGACAAGAGCACGGGCGAGGGCGTCATGACGTGGCAGAGCCTTCCCGAATGGTGGTGGCCATATCTGTTCATCCTGATGGCCGGCTGGTTGCCAACCGATATCTGGCGCTGGATCGGTATTCTTATTGGCGGGCGAGTCCGTGAAGACTCCGAAGCCCTCATTATTGTCAGAGCCGTCGCCACCGCGCTCGTTGCAGGGGTCATCGCGCAGCTCATCCTTTATCCGAGCGGGTCGCTGGCCGAGTCGTCGATGATCCTGCGCATCGGTGCTGCTGCCGCCGGTTTTGCGGCATATCTCTGCCTCGGCCGGCGTGTGATCGTGGGTGTCCTGGTTGCAGAGGTCATTCTGATAAGCGGGCTACTTCTCAGTCTTTAGCTAAAGATTAAGCCAATCGCTTAACGCGATTCACATTCGTGCAGGATAGGTTTCCGCCAATATATTCGGGAGCCGTTCGATGAGATCCGATCTTCAAACAGTCTGCAAAGTGGCAATCATCATCGGAATTTTAGCGATCGACGCGATCTGGATCGCGTCGACGGACTTTGGTTTTGAGGGTCAAAGCGCTGTTAAAGTCATCGCGGTCAGCGCCTTTTGCGGTCTTGTGGCGTATTTCTACAGGACCTGGCGACCGATGCGAGCCTTTGAGGTGGTGTGCACGGAAACGGCCATCCTTCTTTCCTTTACGGCTGCGGCCGCACCTTTGAGCTATCTCGTCACATCGCTTGATCGGCCCCTGATCGACACACAATTAATCGCGGTCGATGCCGCCCTCGGCTTTGATTGGTCTGCATATGTTGGCTATGTGAATGAGCGGCCATTATTGGGCATGATTTGCTCGGCAATCTATCTTACGACGCTGGCACAGGTGGCCCTGGCGGTCATTGTCCTTGGCCTTGGAGGCAAGATCGAACGCACCCAGCAGTTCGTTGCAGCCGTCATGCTTGGTGCACTGATATGCATCCTCGTTTCGGGTATCCTGCCATCGGCAGGAGCTCTGGCAACGACAAGGCCCTCGGACGCATTCTGGGGAAACCATCATCCGGTCGTTGATCTCGCCTATAAGCAAACATTCTTCGATTTGCGATCTGGTGCCGAGCGGTTCATGTCGCTGGATCAAATGAAGGGGATGATCGCCTTTCCATCTTACCATGGAACGCTTTCGGCACTCTTGATCCTGGCATTCTTTCGCGTTGGCCACTGGTTCTGGCCCATTCTGGTCTTGAACGCGCTGATCCTCCTGGCCACACCTGTCGAAGGGGGACATCATTTGGTAGACGTTATCGGCGGGGTCGCGGTTGCTTGCACAAGTTGGTATTTTGCCGGCTTCTTCTACCGGTCGCGCAGCATTTCGCGATCGCAGAAGCTCATCGAGATTCCTGCCTAGCTCAGCTCCGACAGTGCTTGCCTGATTTTTTCGGCGTTGGCAGCGAGCACACCCTGGTCTTCCATCTGGCCGGTATGCGGTTTGAGGGCGATCCCTTCAAAGCGCGGGATGACATGAAAATGCAGATGGAACACCGTCTGGCCGGCGGCCGGTTCATTGAATTGAATGACTGTCACGCCATCGGCATCAAAGGCTTGTTTGACGGCACGCGCCAGCCTTTGCGTGGTTGCGATGAGGGCCGCAAGACTTTCTGGCGCAACATCGAGAATATTGCGGTAAGGGGCTTTGGATATTGCGAGACAATGACCCATCCCCTGCGGCATGACATCCATAAAGGCATAGGTGTCCGCATCCTCATAGAGCTTGTGCGAAGGAATCTCTCCCCGTAAGATCTTCGCGAATACGTTATTGTTGTCGTAGGGCTGGCTCATATCGCACCTGTGCTTTCCAGTAATCTTGGCCGATGTTTGCCACGGCGCGTGGTGCAGTCAAGCCGTCCGGCAAAAACCCTGTGTCAATGGTCCGACTTCTTGAATGGAGCATGTTCGTTCAGCACGTCGCTCATCAAAGCCACATCGCTGCGTTCATGCCTCAGGAAGTCACTGACTGCCCGGCGCAGACCTTCGTGAGCGATGTAGTGAACAGAGTGCGTCGTGACCGGCAAATAGCCACGGGCGAGCTTGTGTTCGCCTTGGGCACCCGCTTCGACAACATGCAGTTTGCGTTCAATGGCGAAGTCGATCGCCTGGTGATAGCAGACTTCGAAATGCAGAAAGCGATGATCCTCAATGCAGCCCCAGTGCCTGCCGAAAAGGCGGTCCGCGCCGATGAAATTGATCGCTCCTGCTATGTATTTCCCGCCGCGGCGCGCCATCACCAGCATGATATCATCCGGCATGCGCTCGCCGATCAAGGCGTAGAACTGGCGATTAAGATAGGGCCGGCCCCATTTGCGGCTGCCCGTATCCATGTAAAAGGCGTAGAAATCGTCCCAGACTTTCCCGGTAATTTCGTTGCCCGTCAGGCGATCAATGGTGATGTCTTCGGCAAGTGCTTCCCTCCGCTCGCGCTTCAGCGCCTTGCGCTTGCGCGAGGCGAGGGTGTCGAGGAAATCATCATAGGTCGAATAGCCTTCATTGAAGAAATGAAACTGCTGATCAATCCGATGGAGGAATCCGGCCTCGGTGAAGGCAGCAAGATCATCATCATTGACAAAGGTCGAGTGGGTCGAGGAAACACCGAGCTGATCGGTAAGTTGCCGCAATCCATTGGCGAGCGCGGTTCGCGTGGCGCCTTGATTCCAGTCTCGGTGGACCAGCAGGCGAGGGCCGGTGACCGGCGTGAACGGCACGCTTGCTTGGAGCTTCGGATAGTAGCGTCCGCCTGCACGCTCGAACGCGTCTGCCCAGCCATGATCGAAGACGTACTCGCCCTGGCTGTGGCTTTTAAGGTAGCAGGGGACAGCACCGACCAGATTGCCGCTATCATCCTCAAGGCGCAGAAATTGCGGTAGCCAGCCCCCTTTGCGGGCAACGCAGCCCGAGTCTTCCAGTGATGAAAGGAAGGCGTGCGACAGGAATGGGTTGTAGCCGGGCACGTTTGATGAGGTTCCGTAAAGACCCGACCACTCCCCGCGAGTGAATGCACCAATGCCGTCGCAAACGCGCAAGGTGAAATCGCCTCGATGGAGATTGAGCATCGTTGAATTGGGCTTCCTGGACTGTGGCGGCGACATGAGACCGCCTTACTACCTCTTTGTTAAGCTAGGCATTCCGCCGGGCGATACAAGGGGCAGGTCGGCGGTCTCCAAGGTCAAAGGCTACGCGGATCAAAACCCTCAAAGGTGATCTGATCGACGTACGCGTCGCTTGTTGCCTTGTCGGCAAGACTTCTGACCGTCCAGGAGATGACAGGCAAGGCAAGCTTTGAGCGAACGAACCTGACAAAACGGTTGTCGAGATGATGAACATTGTAGGAGACGAAATCGATGTCGTAGGCCAGCATCGAGAAGTGTGCTTCCAGTTGATCGTCACGAAGCCCTTCTGCGGTCAGGCCCGCAGGGATACCCGGCGCATCCTTGCCGAAGAGCCGGATCAGATGATGATCGAACGACATGATCGCCGCTTTGCCGCCGTAACCGGCAAGGTCCCTCGCAACAGCCTTGACGAGGCCATCATCGCGGCCGGGAATGCCTTTCAATTCAATCACAATCGGAACGCGCCCGCCGATCAGTTCGAGAGAATCGGCGAGCGTCGGAACGTGATCGTGCGTTGCGCCGATCCGCAGGGCGTGGGCCTGCGCCACCGTAACCTGGTCGATGTCGCCTTTCTGACCCGTGACGCGGTCGAGAGTTCCATCATGAAAGACGAGCGCTTGCCCGTCGGCAGAAAGATGCACATCGCACTCGATGGCAAACCCAGCGCTTGCCGCGCTATTGAATGCCGAAAGGGTGTTCTCCCAACGGGTGCGATTGAGATCATGCAGGCCGCGATGCGCTATTGGAACCGTTTTGAGCCAGTCGATCGATGCCATGAATCAATGCACTTCGATGATGGCTTCGACTTCGACTGGAGCATTGAGGGGCAGGGCGGCCGTGCCCACGGCCGAACGCGCGTGACGACCCGCATCGCCGAGGACGGCGACGAGAAGATCGGAAGCGCCATTTGCAACCAGATGCTGCTCGGTGAAATCTGATTTAGAAGCGACGAAGACGGTGATCTTGACGATCCGGGCGATTTTTTCGAGGTCGCCCAAGGCGGCCTTGGCCTGAGCGAGAATGTTGATAGCGCAGGCTTTGGCGGCTTCCTGACCCTGCGCGACATTCAAGTCGGCGCCCAAGAGGCCGGTGTGGATCAGCTTGCCACCAACCAGCGGCAATTGACCCGAGGTCAGGAGCAGAGAACCGGTCTTGGTGAACGGTACATAGTTTGCCGCGGGTGCGGCTGCGACCGGTAGCTCAATACCGAGCTCCTTGAGGCGTGTTTCGATGGTACTGCTCATGAGATCATTGTCCTTGTGTGTCGGAATCGTAATGATTGTGACAGAAGTTGCGATTTTTGCCTCGCTTCCGCCAAGAGTTTTTTTAATATGCGCATTCGAATATTGGAGAATCCCGTCAATGCGCGTTCTAACTGCCCTCGTTTTCAGCCTTGGTGCCCTTGGCCTGACCAGCTCATCCATGGCCTTCGCAGCTGGAACTGCGACTCTTGTACCACACCGCGCCATCTACGATCTGAAGCTTGATAGTGCGCAGGATAGCAGTGGAATTACGGGTCTGACGGGCCGGATGGTCTATGAGTTCAATGGTTCGGATTGCGAAGGCTATACGACGAATTTCCGTTTTGTCACGCGCGTAGACATGGAAGAACAACCGCAACGCGTGACCGACCAGCAGACAACGACCTTCGAATCGGGCGATGGTGGCAAGTTCCGCTTCGTCAACAAGACATTTGTCGACCAGAGTCTCACCAAGGAAGTGCGCGGCGACGCGGCGTTGTTGAAGGACAAGACCGAAATATCGCTGACGAAGCCGGAAACACTGAAGGAAGATCTGGAGCTGTCGCAGTTTCCGACACGCCACATGCAGCAACTGATCGAGAAGGCCCTTTCCGGCGAAGTCTTCTATCAAACAAAATTATTCGATGGCTCTGAAGATGCCAACAAGGTGATGGCCACGACGGTTGTCATCGGAAAGTCATCCGTCTCCGATAGCGACGATGAAATCAAGAACATGGGTCCGCTGGCGAAGGAAGACACCTGGCCGGTCTCGATTGCCTACTTTGATGAAACCGAAAAGGCCGAAGGACTGCCCAGCTACCGGATCAATTTCAAGATGTATCGCAACGGCGTTACCCGCGACCTCAAAATGGATTATGGCGACTTCTCCATGACCGGCAAGCTCGTCAATCTTCAACTCTTCGACTTGCCGAAATGCAAGAAATAGCATCCACACTGCGCGGCCATCGGATCGAACGACGACCTTTTATTGCCTGCGCACTTGCGTTTGCCGTGATTATCGATTAACAGCCGCAGCATTCCACACACGGGATTTGGGTTGATATCGGGAGAAATCCGATATGGCCTCCGGTGGCGGGTCTCCCGCCTCTTTCCTGTGGAGGTTAAACCGGAAAAGGAAAACAAGAGATGGCATTGCCTGATTTCAGCATGCGTCAGCTCCTAGAAGCTGGCGTTCACTTCGGCCACCAGACACATCGCTGGAACCCGAAAATGGCACCGTACATTTATGGTGACCGCAACAACATTCACATTCTCGATCTGGCCCAGACCGTTCCGCTGCTGCATACAGCACTGAAGAAGGTATCGGACACCGTTGCCCGTGGCGGGCGCGTTCTGTTCGTTGGCACCAAGCGTCAGGCTTCGGATATCATTGCCGACGCCGCAAGCCGCTCGGCCCAGTATTACGTCAACGCGCGCTGGCTCGGCGGCATGATGACCAACTGGAAGACAATTTCGAATTCGATCCAGCGTCTGCGCAAGCTCGATGAACTCCTCGCTGGCGACGCACAGGGCTTCACCAAGAAGGAGCGCCTGAACCTCGATCGCGAACGCGAGAAGCTCAACCGTGCCCTCGGTGGTATCAAGAACATGGGTTCGACCCCGGACCTGATCTTCATCATCGATACCAACAAGGAAGCGATCGCCATCCAGGAAGCCAAGCGTCTTGGCATTCCGGTTGTAGCCGTTATCGACTCCAACTGCGATCCGGACCAGATCGACTTCCCGATCCCGGGCAATGACGATGCGTCTCGCGCCATTTCGCTGTATTGCGACCTGATTGCGAAGGCAGCGCTTGACGGCATCGCCCGTCAGCAGGGCTCGCTCGGCGTCGATCTCGGCGCCCAGGAAGTAGCTCCTGCAGAGCCGGCGCTCGAAACGCCTGCACAGGAAGGTGAAGCCTCAGCTTGAGGCTTCATACACCCGTCTTATCGGGTGATTAAAAACGATTCGATTGGCGCATGACGCGCCGCAAAGTTGGCATGCTGGTTCGCCAGTATGCCTTCGCTTTGAGAAGAGGCGATATAGATGAGCATTTCCGCATCACAGGTAAAAGAACTCCGCGAACTCACTGGCGCCGGCATGATGGACTGCAAGGCAGCCCTTGCCGAAACCAATGGCGACATGGAAGCCGCAGTTGATTGGCTGCGCAAGAAGGGTATCTCCAAGGCAGACAAGAAGGCCGGCCGTACCGCTGCCGAGGGACTTGTCGGCGTTGCTTCGAACGGTGCCAAGGCGGTTGTCGTTGAAGTCAACTCGGAAACCGACTTCGTAGCCCGCAACGACGCGTTCCAGGACATCGTTCGCAACGTTGCCAACGTAGCGTTGACCACCGATGGTTCCACCGCCGCCGTTGCCGCTGCAACCTATCCTTCGACTGGCAAATCCGTTGTTGATACGATCAAGGATGCTGTTGGCACGATTGGTGAAAACCTCTCCTTCCGCCGTTCGGCCGCACTGGGCGTCAACCAGGGCGTTGTCGCAAGCTATATTCACAATGGCGTATCGGACGGTCTTGGCAAGCTCGGCGTTCTGGTCGCCATCGAAACCGCTGGCAATGCCGACGCCGCACAGGCTTTCGGTCGTCAGGTGGCCATGCATGTTGCTGCGACCAACCCGCTCGCACTGACTGCAGGCGAAGTTGATCAGGCAGCGGTAGAGCGCGAAAAGGCGATCTTTGCTGATCAGGCTCGCCAGTCGGGCAAGCCGGAAAACATCATCGAGAAGATGGTCGATGGCCGCATGCGCAAGTTCTATGAGGAAGTAGTCCTTCTCTCGCAGGCTTTCGTCATCAATCCTGACCTGACTGTCGAGGCTGCTCTCAAGGACGCGGAAAAGTCGATCGGTGCCCCGGCCAAGATCACGGCTTTCGTCCGTTTTGCCCTGGGCGAAGGCATCGAGAAGGAAGAAAGCGACTTTGCAGCCGAAGTTGCTGCAGCTGTGAAGAAGTAATCTTACACGACTGGAATCAAAGGGCATCGCGTGACAACGCGATGCCCTTCGTGTATCCGGAATTCGAAAAGAAGTTGCAACAACCCTGAGTGAGGTTCCATGGCTGGCACGGCTGTCTACAAACGCGTTCTGCTCAAGGCCTCCGGTGAAGCGCTCATGGGCGACCAGGGGTTTGGAATCGATGTGGCGGTCGCTGATCGGATCGCCAGCGACATCGCGGAAGCGCGCGCGCTGGGTGTCCAGGTTGGCGTTGTCATTGGCGGCGGCAATATTTTTCGCGGCGTTGCGGTAGCCTCCAAGGGCGGCGACCGGGTGACCGGCGACCACATGGGCATGCTTGCGACTGTCATCAATTCATTGGCGCTGCGAACATCACTGGCAAAGCTCGGAATTGACACCGTGGTACTATCGGCAGTTGCAATGCCGGAACTTTGTGAGACTTTTTCGCAACGGCAGGCCACCGCCTATATGGATATGGGCAAGGTCGTGATCTTTGCCGGCGGAACAGGCAATCCATTCTTCACCACCGACTCGGCTGCGGCACTGCGCGCCGCCGAAATAGGTGCCGATGCCCTGTTCAAGGGCACGCAGGTCGATGGCATTTATTCCGCCGATCCCAAGAAAGATGCGAATGCTGTACGGTTTGACCGGCTTACCCACAAGGATGTGCTCGATCGCGGGCTTGCGGTGATGGATACAACCGCTGTGGCTCTTGCACGTGAGAACAATATCCCAATAATTGTCTATTCAATCCACGAGAAGGGTGGGTTTGCGGAGATTTTGCAGGGTAGGGGACGCGCAACCATCGTTTCCGATAGTTGAGCTGAACTTCCCGGCGGTTCGCCGAGAATATAGGAGCAATGAGCATGAGTGACGCACTCGATCTGAATGACCTGAAACGCCGTATGGACGGTGCCGTTCAGGCACTGAAACATGATCTGAACGGCCTGCGAACCGGCCGCGCCTCGGCAAGCCTGCTCGAGCCGATCACAGTTGAAGCTTACGGTTCCATGATGCCGCTCAACCAGGTCGCTAATATCACCGTGCCGGAATCGCGCATGCTCGCCGTCTCGGTCTGGGACAAGTCGATGGTAGGTAAGGTAGAGCGCGCGATCCGCGACGCCGGACTTGGGCTCAATCCGATAACCGACGGCAACAATTTGCGCATCCCGCTGCCCGAGCTCAACGAGCAGCGTCGCAAGGAACTGGTCAAGATCGCCCACCAATATGTCGAACAAGCCAAGGTTGCAGCACGCCATGTACGCCGTGACGGTATGGACGACTTGAAGAAACTCGAGAAGGATGGCGACATCAGCCAGGACGATAACCGGGTTCTTTCCGAAAAGGTCCAGAAGCTGACCGATGACACCATTGCTGAAATGGATAAAGTCGTTGCCGCCAAAGAAGCGGAAATCATGCAGGTTTAAGGTTTAGAGTGTAAACTAGACACTCGCCGATCCTTTACACTGGAGATTGAATTCCATGTCCATTCCGCGCCACATTGCCATCATCATGGATGGAAATGGCCGTTGGGCTAAGGCGCGGGGATTGCCCCGCACCGCGGGACACAAGGCCGGTGTGGAATCGCTGCGCGAGACCGTCCGAGCCGCCGGCAAGATGGGCATCCCGTTCCTGACCCTGTTTGCATTTTCATCGGAGAACTGGTCGCGGCCGCGTTCTGAAGTTCTGGATTTGATGGGGCTCCTGAAGCTTTTCATCCGCCGGGATCTGGCGGACCTTCATCGTGAGAATGTCCGTGTCCGCATCATTGGCGAACGCGAAGGGCTGGCGAAGGATATTCGCGGTCTCCTGAGTGAAGCCGAAGCCTTGACTGGGGGAAACACTGGCCTCACTCTCGTGATTGCATTCAACTACGGCTCGCGTAATGAGATAGCGCGGGCGGTACAACGTCTGGTGGCCGACGTTGCGTCCGGCGCGCTCACAGCGGAAGGCGTGACACCCGAAGCGATCACCGCGCGGCTCGATACGTCGGACATCCCCGATCCGGACCTTATCATTCGCACGAGCGGCGAGATGCGGTTGTCGAATTTTTTGCTTTGGCAGGCGGCCTATTCCGAGTTCATGTTTCTGCCCTGCTACTGGCCGGATTTCCGGCCGTCGCACCTGGCCGAAGCCATCGAAACATTCCAGATGCGCGAACGGCGTTTCGGCGGTGTGACAGCCCAGGAAATTGCTCTGTGACCTTCTTCGGAGGCCGCCTCTCCAATCTGCAGAAACGCATCCTCAGCGCGATCGTCCTCATTGCCATTGCTGTTGCGCTGACGTGGATCGGAGGCTTCGCCTTCGGCGTCCTCGCATCTGGAATTGGTCTGACCGTCTTCTATGAATGGCAAATGATCACGGCAACAAGGTCCACTGCGCTGACACGTGGCCTCGCCTGGACATTTCTGATCCTCGTGCTCCTTGTCTTGCTTTTCCTGCCACACGCCTTGCTCATGCTCGGCATACTCTTTGCAGGCGCCGCGATCATCACGGCGGTCGGCGGTCGTGCGTCCGGCCATTGGCCGGCTTTTGGTTTGCTTTATTCCGGCTTCCCCTCGATGGCACTGGCATTGTTGCGCGGCGACACGGGTGATGGCTTTGCCACCATCATCTTCGTTTTCGCCGTCGTTTGGGCCACCGACATTTTTGCTTATTTCAATGGAAGAGCGCTTGGTGGTCCCAAACTGGCGCCGCGCTTTTCGCCGAACAAAACCTGGGCTGGAGCAATTGGCGGTGCTGCGGCGGGTGTTGCGGCAGGCGTGGCCTGCGCCGCATTTATCACGCCCGCCGGCGGCGTTCCCATTCCAGTCATCGCGCTTTTGCTGTCAGTCATCGCGCAGATAGGTGATCTCGGCGAATCGTGGGTAAAGCGGAAATTCGGCGTAAAGGACTCGAGCCACCTCATACCCGGTCACGGTGGTGTGATGGACCGGGTCGACGGGCTTGTAGCTGCGGCGGCATTACTATACGTCATCGGTGCAGTTCTGGTGACGCCGGAAACGCCCTACGACATACTTTTCTAGACGGCTGAGCTTCCAGGTCCGATCGGTCGATCGATTTCGTTGCAAGCCTGGAGGATAATTTGACGGATCTGCTGCACACCCTCTTCGGTACGCAAAGCGTGTTGATCGGTACGGTATTGCCTTTTTTGATCGTTCTGACCGTCGTGGTGTTCGTCCATGAGATGGGACACTATCTGGTCGGGCGCTGGTGTGGCATTGGTGTCAAGGCATTCTCGGTAGGCTTCGGTCCGGAACTCATTGGGTTCAACGACCGCAAGGGCACGCGATGGAAGCTGTGCGCAATTCCGCTCGGTGGCTACGTGAAGTTTGCTGGCGACGAAAGCGTGACGAGCTCGCCGGCAGCGGCGACCGATGCCATGAGCGCTGAAGAACTTGCGGTTGCCTTCCACACGCAGCCAGTATGGAAACGCGCAGCAACTGTCT
Organism: Hyphomicrobiales bacterium; assembly: GCA_900473175.1. Lineage (GTDB taxonomy): Bacteria > Pseudomonadota > Alphaproteobacteria > Rhizobiales > Rhizobiaceae > Phyllobacterium. The sequence continues at coordinate 46,201 of UCKM01000010.1, forward strand.
TTGCGGGCCCCGCATTCAACATCCTGCTGACCGTTGCCATTTTTTCCGTTTTCTTTGCTCTCTACGGCAAGATGGTCGCCGATCCGATGGTTGCCGAAGTCCGTCCAGGCGGCCCGGCGGCTCAAGCCGGGTTTCAGCCCGGCGACCGCTTCCTCAGTGTCAATGGCGACAAGGTTGAAACCTTCGCGGATGTCCAGCGCATTGTGTCTTCGCGGGCGGGCGATTCGTTGAGCTTCGTGGTGGAACGCAAGGGGCAGGAGGTTAACCTCACGGCAATACCGGAACTTACCGAACAGAAGGATCCGCTCGGAAACACCGTCAAGATCGCGGTGATCGGGGTCGTTAACAATCAGGAACTCGGCAACTTCCGGCGGATTGAATACAGCCCGGTCGAATCAGTCGTGCAGGCGGTGCGCGAAAGCGGATTCATCATCGCTCGCACGGGCCAGTTTTTTGGTCGATTCTTTGCGGGACGGGAAGACAAGTGTCAACTCGGTGGCCCGGTCAAGATCGCGACAATGGCAGGGCAGGCCGCAAGTCAGGGCGTTGACTGGTTGATTCAGCTTACGGCCATGCTTTCGATCGGTATCGGTCTGCTCAATCTGTTTCCATTGCCGCCACTCGATGGTGGACATCTGATCTTCTATGCTGCGGAAGCGCTTATCGGACGGCCCGTCAGACCTGCAATCCAGGAGATATTCTTCCGCTTCGGGTTCTTCCTCGTGCTTGGATTCATGGGGTTCGTTATATTCAACGACCTTTTCGCCTGCCGTGGATAAAAAATTAAACATTGATGAAAATTAGAGGCTTGCGCTGGCAAACAGATATGATCTGTTTACTATAAGGCCTTAATGGCGTGGCAGGGATGCCACGCTTTCGTGTGAAGTAAACAGATTTTAACCGTAAGCCTTGCGTGTATGTAAAAACCGGTTATGACGGTGTGCGAGTAAGTGCTTAGTCCGGGGATCTCGCCCGGGGACAACGAGAAACAAAGGTTCAGTAGGCCTATGGCGGCAAGTTCAAGATTTGTTGGTGCAGCGTCGGCGCTCGCCATCTCAGCGGCGCTGGTGAGTTCCGGGGCAATTGTTACTACGGTAGCAGGCGTAACAGCAGCGCAAGCAGCAACGGTCAGCCGCATTGAAGTACGTGGCAACACACGCGTGGACGCCCAAACGGTTCGCGACAATCTGGGCATCACGCCTGGCAAACCTTTTTCCAATGCGGACATCGACGCCGCTACCAAGCGCCTGTTCAATACGGGCCTGTTCAGCGATGTGCGCATCAGCCAGTCAGGCGGTACGTTGGTGGTTCAGGTTTCGGAACATCAAGTCGTGAATCAGGTGATTTTCCAGGGCAACAAGAAAATCAAGGATCCGGCGCTTCAGAATGCCGTGCAGTTGAAGCCGCGCGCCGCTTTTGACCAGGCAACTCTTGATTCGGACGTGGAGGCTGTGCGTGCCGCCTACCGTAATGTAGGACGCAGCGATGCAACGGTGAGCGGCCGTACGATGGATTTGGGTGAGGGGCGCGTTAATGTCGTCTTCGACATCAACGAAGGTGACCGCACCAAGATCGGCAGCATCAATTTTGTTGGTAATCAGGCGTTTGGCGATCGCCGTCTAAGTGACGTGATTTCCACCAAGCGATCCAATCCGCTGTCCTGGTTGACACGAAATGACGTCTACAGTGAAGATCGTCTGCGCGCCGACGAAGAGTCGTTGCGGCGCTTCTATTACAATCGGGGCTATGCCGATTTCCGCGTCGTGTCGTCGACGGCGGACCTCGATCCGGCAACCAATAAGTATACGATCACCATCACTGTTGAAGAGGGTGAGAAATACAAGTTCGGTCCCGTGCAGATCGAAAGCTCGGTTGAAGGTGTGGATACGGCGCCGCTGAATGGTCTTGTTAAGACCAAGGAAGGCGATACATACAGCGCCAAGGAAGTCGAAGACTCAATTATCAAGGTTTCCGAAAGGGTAGCCGGTCAAGGATACGCCTTCGCCAAGGTCGAACCGCGCGGTGACCGCAATTTCGAGAATCACACGATTTCCGTTACATATGCAATTGACCAAGGCCCGCGCGCCTATGTCGAGCGCATCGAAATTCGTGGTAACGAAAAGACCCGCGATTTCGTCATTCGCCGCGAATTCGATGTCAGCGAGGGCGACGCCTTCAATCAGGTTCTTATCCAGCGCGCCAAGCGCCGGCTCGAAAAGCTTGATTTCTTCACCACCGTCAACATTTCGACCGCTCCTGGTTCGCAGCCGGATCAGGTAATCCTCGTGGTCGACGTGGTCGAGAAGTCGACCGGTGAGTTCTCGATCGGTGGCGGTTACACGACCGGTGGCGAAACTCCGGGACCGACCGTGGAAGGCTCGATTACAGAGCGCAACTTCCTCGGGCGCGGGCAGTACGTCCGTCTGGCTGCCGGCGCTGGCCTCGACAACAACCGCTCCTATTCGCTGTCGTTCACCGAGCCTTACTTCCTCGGTCAGCGCATCGCGGCCGGTTTCGATATCTTTAAGCGCCAGTCAGGTGTGAGTGATAAGTACGACACTGATGTCGTGGGCGGTACGATCCGATTCGGACTGCCGATCACAGAAGCCTTGACGGCCGGTGTTGCCTACAACCTCACGCGCGAAGAGTACGATATCTCCGATGCCGCAAAGAATCCTGACGGTACGCCCAATCTTAACGAGATTTCGCAAGCTTTTGCTGACGCCGCAGAGCAAAGCCCGTGGATCAAGTCATCCGTAAGCTGGTCGCTGACCTATAACACGATCGATGATACGAAGAATCCGCATGACGGTATCTACGCCAAGTTCAATCAGGAATATGCGGGTATTGGTGGTGACGCCAACTTCCTGAAGACTACGTTCAAAGGCCAGTACTACAAGACGTTGTCCGATGAGATGGACATTGTAGGACTGTTGGGTGTCGGTGCAGGTTATATTGCCGGCTTTGGCGACGAAGACTTGCGTGTATTCGATATGTTCAAGAACAACTCGGAAATGATCCGCGGCTTCAAATATGCTGGTATCGGTCCGCGTGACACCAGTGTTGCGGATGCGAAGGGAAGTTTCCTTGGTGGTACAACTTATTTCAATGCGAGTGCGGAAACACAGTTCCCGATGCCCGTGATACCTGAAAGCCTCGGCATTCGTGGTGCGCTCTTTGCGGATGCGGCAACGCTTTACGGAAACGACCTTCCGGAAGCACAGGGTACGACAGGTTCAGAATGGCGTGCATCCGTCGGCGCGAGTATCATGTGGGCGTCTCCATTCGGTCCATTGCGCTTCGACTATGCTGTACCAGTCAAGAAAGTTGATGGCGATCAGGAGCAGAACTTCAACTTCGGCATGTCGAGCAAATTCTGATAGATTGCTGACCTCCCGGGGGAGCAAGTTTCCCCGGGGGAGAAAGTTAGTCGATGGCCGATCCGATATTTTATGAGCCACTGCTGAACGTGACTGTTGGTCAGATCGCCGATCTGACCAACGGCGTTCTTGTGGACAGTTCCCTGGCAAATCGGCCCGTAACGCGGCTGGCATCACTCTCGGATGCAGGCCCGGATGCCCTTGTCTTCATCGAAAGCAAAAAGCATAGTCAGAACCTCGCTGGTCTGAAGGCCGCGGGTGTATTGTGCACTGACGACATCAAGTCGAGCATTCCCAAGAAAGTGGCGATCATTGTCACGCGGCACCCGCAACAGGATTTCGCTGCTGTTGGGCGCGCACTATATCCGAATGCGGTCAATGCCCATTTGTGGAGCGGGCAGGCCGGCGTTTCGCCGCATGCCATTGTCGATGCAAGTGCTGAAATCGAAGATGGTGTAACAATTGAGCCCGGAGCAATTATCGGGAGCAAGGTTTCTATTGGTTCCGGTACGGTAATTGCCGCCAACGTCGTCATTGGAAACGGCTGCAAGATCGGTCGGGACTGCTATGTAGCTCCGAACTCGTCAATTCAGTATGCGTTTCTCGGCAACCGTGTCTTGCTGCATCCAGGTGTGCGCATTGGCCAGGATGGATTTGGCTACGTATCGGGCAAGGCTGGCCTTGAAAAGATGCCTCAGCTTGGACGAGTGATTATCCAGGACAATGTCGAGATCGGTGCAAACACTACGGTCGATCGGGGCGCCCTGGCCGACACGATCATCGGCGAAGGCACGAAAATCGACAATCTCGTGCAGATTGCCCACAATGTCCGCATTGGTCGCCATTGTGTCATCGCTGCGCAGTGTGGCATCGCCGGCAGCGTGGTCCTTGGTGATATGACAATGTTGGGGGGAAGCGTCGGCATCGCGGACCATGTGAACATCGGATCGCGCGTCGAGATTGCAGCGGCGAGCGGTGTAATGAACGATATTCCGGATGGCGAAAGGTGGGCGGGTGCACCTGCCCAGCCATTCAAGCAGTGGTTCCGTGAAATCGCAAGCGTGCGCGCGATGACCAGAACCAAGAAGGAGAATAATGACGATGAGTGACAGTGTGAAACCGGATAGCCTTGGGGTGGCCGACATCCAAAAGATTCTGGCGAACCTGCCGCACCGTTACCCTTTCCTTCTGATCGATCGCATCGTCGATATTGACCGCGATGTTTCGGCCACCGGCATCAAAAATGTGTCCATCAATGAGCCGCATTTTTCCGGCCATTTCCCGGAACTGCCGATCATGCCGGGCGTGCTGATCATTGAAGCAATGGCGCAGACGGCGGGGGCGATCGTTCTCTTTCATAATGGCAGCGGCAAACCCGGCAAGGTCTTCTTCATGACTATCGACAATGCCAAGTTCCGAAAGCCTGTGGTTCCTGGCGATCAACTCAAATTGCACGTGACGAAGCTGAAGCAACGCGGCAATATCCATAAGTATGGGTGCATCGCGGAGGTTGACGGCTTCAAGGTCGCCGAAGCCGAAGTCGCGGCCATGGTTAGCTTTCCTGACGAAGACGAGACCGGGGCCTGATGTCCGTTTCCACCATTCACCCGACTTCCATCATCGAACAGGGCGCAACAATCGGGGACAGGGTAAGCATCGGTCCGTTCTGCCATGTGGGCTCTGAGGCCGTTATTGGCGATGATGTCGAGCTTATCAGTCACGTCGTGATCATGGGACCGACCACCCTTGGAAGTAACTCCAAGGTCTACCCCAATGCGGTTCTGGGCGGCGATCCGCAGAACACGAAACACAAGGGCGGCCATACGACATTGATCATCGGCAGGAACTGCGTGATCCGCGAAGGGGTTACTATGCATCGCGGCACCGACGGCAGTCGCGGCGTGACGACCGTGGGCGATAATTGCATGTTTCTGGCCTATGCGCATGTGGCGCACGACTGCATCATCGGGGACAACGTCACCTTCTCGAACAATGTGATGATCGGTGGTCACGTGACCATTGGCAACAATGTGATCATTGGCGGTGGTGCGGGCATCCATCAGTTCGTGCGCGTCGGGCATCACGCCTTCATTGGCGGGCTCGCAGCCTTGGCAAGTGATCTCGTGCCGTACGGCATGGCAATAGGTAACCACGCCTATCTTGGTGGATTGAATATCATCGGCATGAAGCGTTCAGGCATGGCGCGACCAGAAATCCACAATCTTCGCCACGCCGTTCGCATGCTTTTCGACCGGACCAAGTCGATCAAGAACCGCGCCGACGACGTTCGTGTTGCGTTTCCGGGTTCAGCCGCCGTCGTCGATCTGGTCGACTTCATTACCACGGATACCAAGCGCGCCTATTGCACGCCGCCACTCGATTCCGCAATCGAGATCAGCGACAGTGACGACAACAGCTAAGACGGCGCCCAAGGATGCGTCTTCCCGAGCTATTTCGGGCAGGACGGCAATTGTTGCGGGCAATGGATCCCTGCCTGTGGCCGTTGCCGAAAGCTTGCGCAAGCTGGGCGGCAATCCATTAATCGTCGCGATCAAGGGGGAGGCCGAGCCGGCGCTCTATCAGGGAGAGCATGCGGAGATTTCCATTGTGGAGCTTGGCGGTCTTGTCAAGATTTTGAAAGCCGAGGGCATTTCGAATGTTGTTCTTGCCGGCGGTATTCGGCACCGGCCCGAGTTTCGCGCGGCACTCAGGCCGGGAAACGGCAATCTCGTCGCGCTCTATCGATTTCTGCGGGCATTCCGCCTCGGTGACGACGGTTTGCTGCGCGCAGTGATCGCCACCATTGAATCCTATGGTTTCCGCGTCGTAGGCGCGCATGAGATCGTCCCGGACATTCTGGCACCTACTCCAAGCACCATTACGCGCAAACGAGCCGATCAGGACAGCATTGCGAACATGCAGGCGGCCCGAAGGGCTGCGACCATGATTGGATCGCTCGATATTGGCCAGGCTGCGATCGCCGTGGGTGGCCGTGTGGTGGCTCTGGAGGGCGTGGAGGGCACAGATGCGATGTTGCAGCGTGTGGCAGAACTGCGGCTTGCCAAGCGCATAAACCGCAAGGGAGGTGTACTCGTCAAATGCGCCAAGCCACAGCAGGAGGTGCGCGCCGACTTGCCTGCAATCGGAATCAGCACGGTCGAAAATGCGGTAAAGGCCGGTTTGAAAGGTATTGCAATCGAGGCTGGCCGCACGCTGATCCTTGGTTATGAGGAGACGATTGCCGCGGCCGACAAGTCTGGCCTGTTCATTGAGACATTTGCTCAGGAGGCGTGTTGATGGCGGGCAGAGGGCCACTGCGCCTCGCGATCGTCACGGGCGAAGAGTCCGGCGACCTGCTTGGGGCGGATCTGGTTCAGGCCTTGCGACGTGAATATCGAGGTGACGTGACGTTGATGGGCGTCGGTGGTGAACACCTTGCCGCGTTGGGGCTGGACAGCCTGTTCGATCAGCACGAGATCGCCCTTGTCGGACTGAGTGCGATCGTCAGCAAATTGCCGCAGCTCATCCGCCGTATATCGCAGCTTTCAAAAGCCATCATTGCCGCGAAGCCGGATTGTCTGGTGATCATAGACAGTCCGGATTTCACCCATCGCGTCGCGCGCAAGGTGAGAGCGGCCGACCCATCGATCCCAATCATCAACTATATCAGCCCGTCTGTTTGGGCGTGGCGACCGGAGCGGGCGAAGGCGATGCGCTCCTACATCGACCATGTGCTCGTGATCCTGCCTTTCGAGGTTCAGGCATTGCACGATCTGGACGGACCGCCTGCGACCTATGTCGGACATAGGCTCGTTTCGTACGCTCCGCTGCTTGAAGCGGCCAAACTTAACCGCGCCCGCGAGGCCGGCCTAGCAAACCGGATGGAAAACAGTCTCGTCGTCCTGCCCGGTTCGCGACGGTCAGAGGTCACCAGCCTTGCCGAACCGTTCGGTGCTACAATTGCGCTTCTTGCAAGCCGCGGCACGCGGATCAAGGTCACTTTGCCGACCCTGCCAAAGATCGAACCGCTCGTTCGACAACTGACTGCGGGCTGGAAAGTTCAGCCTCGCATCGTTGTTGGAGAAGCCGAGCGATTAAAGGCTTTCGCCGAAGCGGATGCCGCGCTTGCGGCATCAGGGACTGTATCATTGGAACTGGCTCTGGCACGCATCCCTACCGTTCTATCCTACAAACCCGATTGGCTTGCCCGCACCTTCATTGCTCCGCGCATCAAGATCTGGAGTGCCGCGCTGCCCAATATCATTGCGGACGCGCCGGTTGTTCCGGAATATTTCAACGAATTCGTGCGGGAAGGATCCCTTGCACGTCAACTCGAGCAATTGATGATGCCGGGCCACCGGCGCAGCGCACAGCTTCAAAGCTTCGACAAGATTTCCGCTATCATGCAGACTGACCGGCCGGCGGGTGAAATCGCCGCGGAAAAAGTGCTCGAATTGGCCAAACCTTAAAACTTGCACTAAAAAGGGCGCCTTTAGGCGCCTCTTTTGTTGATGGACTATGTTTATTTACGGTTCTCGACACTGACATAGTCGCGCCGCGTTGCGCCGGTATAAAGCTGGCGAGGGCGGCCGATTTTCTGGTGCGGGTCTTCGATCATCTCTTTCCACTGTGCAATCCAGCCAACCGTACGGGCCACCGCAAATAGCACGGTAAACATGGTGGTTGGGAAGCCGAGGGCCTTCAAGGTGATGCCGGAATAGAAATCGACATTCGGATACAGCTTCTTTTCGATGAAATATTCGTCGGTTAGTGCAATCCGCTCCAGTTCCATGGCAACGTCGAGCAATGGATCGTCCTTGATGCCGAGTTCAGCCAGAACTTCTTTGGTCGTCTGCTGCATGATCTTGGCGCGCGGGTCATAGTTCTTGTAAACGCGATGACCAAAGCCCATCAAGCGGAACGGGTCGTTCTTGTCCTTGGCGCGATTGATGTATTCCGGAATGCGGTCGACCGTACCGATTTCGCCAAGCATCGTCAGTGCTGCCTCATTGGCGCCGCCGTGAGCAGGGCCCCACAGACATGCAATGCCGGCTGCGATGCAGGCAAACGGGTTTGCACCGGACGAGCCAGCGAGACGAACGGTCGAGGTCGACGCATTCTGCTCGTGATCGGCGTGGAGAATGAAAATGCGATCCATCGCGCGGGCAAGTACAGGGTTTGGAACATAATCCTCACACGGCACGGCAAAACACATGTGCAGGAAGTTTGTTGCAAAATCGAGATTGTTCTTCGGGTAAACGAAGGGCTGGCCGATGTGATACTTGTAGGCCATGGCGGCGAGGGTGGGGATCTTCGCGATCATGCGGATCGAAGCAACCATGCGCTGATGCGGATCGGAAATATCCGTCGAGTCGTGATAGAACGCGGAGAGCGCGCCAACGCAGCCGACCATGACGGCCATGGGGTGTGCGTCGCGACGGAATCCGCTGAAGAAACGCGACATCTGTTCGTGCACCATCGTATGGTGCGTTACGCGGTAGTCAAAGTCCGCCTTCTGACTCTTTGTCGGCAATTCACCGTAGAGCAGCAGGTAGCAGGCTTCGAGAAAATCGCCATGTTCGGCCAGTTGTTCGATCGGGTAACCGCGGTGCAGCAAGATACCTTCATCGCCATCGATATAGGTTATCTGCGACTCGCAGGATGCCGTGGATGTAAAGCCGGGATCGTATGTAAAGGCGCCCGTGTTCTTATAAAGTGTTCCAATGTCCACCACATCAGGTCCAATGGTCCCTTGCCGTATGGGGAGTGAGAACTCGTGACCATTCAGATCGATGTTGACGCTATGTTCAGACATTGCCGTTCCTTTCTTGCTTCAGCTTGCGCTGATCCAGCGCAAAACCGCCTGCCTCAAGCGAGGTCGTAATCATGAATTTCTCAGGCACGACACCGTACTCGAAAGGCACGATGTTGCAATGCAAAAAATGCACCCAAACCGGCCTGTATTTATGCTTTTATCTGATCCTGGAGGCGCCCCAGAGATTCTTCTCTTCCAAGGACCGCCAGGACGTCAAAAACGCCCGGAGACGTTGATTTTCCTGTCAATGCGGCACGCAAAGGTTGCGCAATTTTGCCGAGTTTCAAACCTGTTTTTTCAGCGTGAACGCGTACCGCCGTGTCGAGCGCTTCCGCGGTCCAGTCTTTGACCGCCGACAGCTCCGGGAGGACGCCGGAAAGCACGTCCAGACCTTCATTGTTGAGTAGAGCTGCAGCCTTTTCGTCCAGTTTCAAAGGCCGCTGCGCGAACAGATATTTTGCGCTGTCGGCAAGCTCAACAAGCGTCTTTGCACGTTCTTTGAGGCCGGGCATTGCCTTGAGCAGTTGCAGCTTCGTCGTGTCGTTCAAGTGCGCGTCTATGTCAGCGCCACCTTCAATCTCCGGCAGGATGTCGATCATGGCTTTCACCAGGTCGGCGTCATCTGAAATACGCATATAATGGCCGTTGATTGCCTCCAGCTTCTGGAAATCAAAACGGGAAGCCCCGCGGTTGATATCCGAGATTTCAAACCAGGCGATCATCTGCTCGTCCGACATGATCTCGTCGTCGCCATGGCTCCAGCCGAGGCGAACCAGATAGTTGCGCAATGCTGCCGGCAGGTATCCCATGGCGCGATACGCCTCGACCCCGAGCGCACCGTGGCGCTTGGAGAGCTTGGCACCATCAGCGCCATGAATAAGCGGAATGTGGCCCATAACAGGCACATCCCAACCCATGGCGTTGTAGATCACCGTCTGGCGAGCGGCGTTGGTCAGGTGGTCGTCACCGCGAATGATATGCGTGACGCCCATGTCGTGATCGTCGACGACAACCGCATGCATATAGGTGGGGTTGCCGTCGGACCGCAGAATGATGAAATCATCGAGATCCTTGTTGGGAAACCGCACATCGCCCTGGACCTTGTCGCGCACCACGGTTTCACCGTCCTGTGGCGCCTTGATGCGGATGACCGGTTTCACGCCCGCGGGCGCCTCTTTAGGATCGCGGTCGCGCCAACGTCCATCATAGCGCGGCGGGCGGCCTTCGGTGCGGGCCTTCTCACGCATTTCTTCGAGCTCGGCCGGTGAAGCGTAGCAATAATATGCCTTACCGTTGGCGACGAGTTCCTCTGCGACTTCCTGGTGGCGGGGTCGCCGTTCATATTGCGACACCGCATCCCCGTCCCAATCGAGTCCGAGCCATTTCAAGCCGTCGATGATGGCGCCCACTGCTGCTTCGGAGGAACGCTCGCGATCCGTATCCTCGATGCGCAACAACATTTTGCCGCCGGTATGCTTTGCATAGAGCCAGTTGAACAATGCTGTTCGGGCACCGCCAATATGGAGGTAGCCAGTTGGGGAAGGGGCGAAACGGGTGACGACAGGGGATGACATGGATACTCCAGGGACGCCCGGCCATATTAGTCGAACGTCCAATCGAATTGATCTGGCGTTCATGTAGCATAGGAACGCGGCTGTGCAAGGGCATTGGTGGAACCGGGAGGCAAATGGGGGAGCCGGAGACCAGGTCGAAGATAGATGAGCGGCTCTTCTTTCTCGGCGTTGCCAGCGCCGGTGATGTGCTTGCGACGCAGCCGGAGAGCACACAGGTTGTCACCCGGGCTCAGGCCCAAGTAGGGAATCAACGACTAGCAGCGATCGCCCGTGCCAGAACCGCGCTCCAATCCGTACCGATAGCATTCAGCGCCGAAATCGAACGCGGCAACCTATTCCTGTTCGTGCCGGTTTTTGCCGGCATCGGTTCCATTGTCTATTTCACTGCCACCGCCGAACCGAACCTGAGCGCCATACTCTTCGGACTTACCGTTCTCATCGGTCTGTTTGGACTGGCGCAGGCCCGTCCGACGATCAGGCTGATACTTCTCGTTGCGATCACAATCGTCGCCGGCATGTTCTTTGCCAAGCTCGAAACATTGCGCGCCGGCACGCGAATGCTCGGGTCAGAAATCACAACGCGATTGACCGGACGCGTCATCGGCATGGCGACAGACGCACGGGGCGGATGGAGGGTGACCCTCGATGTGATTTCGACCGAGCGCCCATCGCTGCGTTACGGACCGGACCGGGTGGTGTTGAGTGCCAGGGCACTGCCGCGTCAGCTCAAGATTGGCGATGGCCTGTCCGGTCTTGTGCACTTGCGCCCTCAGAGCGGTCCGGTGCGGCCGGGCAATTATGATTTCGCTTTCAACAACTACTATCGGGGCATCGGTGCCAATGGGTTTCTGCTTGGAAAGGCCGAAACCGTTTCCGTATCCACGACGTCTGATTGGGGTGAGCAAATCTGGCTTACCATTGCCAACATAAGACAGCAGCTCACTCAGCGTATTCTGCGCAGTATAAAGGGTGAACCGGGGGATATCGCAGCTTCGCTGATCACCGGCCAGCACGACGGCATCAGCGATGCAACCAATGATGCAATGCGCCTTGCGGGCCTCTCCCACATTCTGTCGATCTCTGGATTTCATATGGCGCTGGTTGCCGCGATCATCATTGGATCAATGCGAACCATGATGGCTTTCTTCCCCGGCTTTTCCTCGCGCTTTCCGGTGAAAAAGTTTGCGGCTGTCATCGCTTTGATCGGATCAGCCTTCTATCTGATGCTTTCGGGCGCCGATGTCGCCGCGCAGCGCAGTTTCGTCATGCTGGCTGTCATGCTGCTTGCGATCACCGCCGATCGGTCTGCCTTGTCGATGCGCAACCTCGCCATTGCCGCGTTAATAACCATTTCGATATCGCCGCACGAGATTTTAGGGCCGAGCTTCCAGATGTCCTACTCAGCAACGGCGGCACTAATCGCTTTTTATGGATGGTGGTCAAACCGCCAAACAATGCGCAGGCCCCGCCAAGTCGGGAAAGTCCCATTTTTGCTCCAGCTTCCGGTCAAGGCGGCAAACCATATTGCGGCCATTGCCATGACTTCACTCGTCGCCGGCACAGCGAGTTCAATTTTTGCAGCGTACCATTTCAACAATACCGCCCCATTGGGCCTCGTCGGCAACGCCCTCGCACTTCCCGTCATTTCGGTATTCGTCATGCCCTTCGCCGTGCTCGGCCTGCTCGCCATGCCATTTGATCTGGACTGGATTCCCTTCAATGTGATGGGGCATGGCATTGAGATCGTCATCGCAATTGCAAAGATGGTCAGCTCGCATTCTCCAAGCGGCAATTTCGGCCTGATGCCAAGCGCCAGTCTCGTCCTCCTGAGCCTGGGTCTGGTGCTGCTGCTGTTCCTTTCGACCCCATTACGACTTTCCGGCATTGTGCTGATGATGCTTGGCGCTTTGGCAATGGTTCGAGCGCAGACACCGGATATCATCATCGCCGAGGAGGGCAAACTCGTGGCGTTGCGCACGACGGTGAGCACGCTTGCCGTCAACCGGCCGCTCGGAAGTGCATTCACTTTGGACAATTGGCAACAGGCTTACGGGGTTGGTGGAATCTTAAAACCGCTCAAAACCGGCAAGGAGGCGGAAGACGTACAATTTGAATGTGCCGACAAACTTTGCACCGCGCGCGAACCAGGCGGATTGATCGTCGCCTTTACTGACGATCCGGCCCAGAAATCGTCAGCGTGCGATGAGGGCGATATCGTTATTTTGGCATTCTCGGGCCAGGATGTCATATGCGCCGACAGCGATGTGATGGTGATCACCAAACAGGACTTGGCGTTGCAGGGCGCGGCAGAGATATTTCTGCCGAAGGATATAATTGGCCCTCCAGTCTTGAAGGCGTCGGGAGCGCAACCGTCGTACATCACGGAAACACAGGCTGCCAACCATGAACGGCTCAGATCTGCCCGCATTGCCTATGCGGTAGGGTACCCAGACTGGCCTTGGAATTCCTATCGAACCTATTCCCGTACTGCGCGCAATCTTACAGAAGACAAACCCCGTAAACGCGCGTCCAGACAGGCGCGGATGATAGCTGAGAGTGAACATACAGCTCGTCAGTAGCGTCGGATCAACCCGACGAGCTTGCCCTGAACCCGAACACGATCCGGGCCAAAAATCCGTGTTTCATAGGCTGGATTGGCGGCTTCGAGCGCGATCGACGCACCTTTGCGGCGGAAACGCTTCAGTGTCGCCTCCTCGTCATCGACCAGTGCAACGACAATTTCGCCAGGGTTCGCTGTATCGCTCCGCTTGATCACGACGGTATCACCGTCAAAAATCCCAGCTTCGATCATCGAGTCGCCCTTGACCTCAAGCGCATAATGTTCGCCGCTACCGATCATGTCAGGCGGTAGGCCAATCATATGCGTCTGGTTCTGGATCGCGGAAATAGGAACACCTGCGGCGATCCGGCCCATGACAGGAATGCTGACGATCGTCGAGGCGGTCGATTCGTCCGAAGGACGCTGCTGCGGCCGGGCAGGGGCGATGTTGCGGCCAAGACTACCCTCGATGACACTGGGCGAAAACTTCTTTTGCGCGCCAAGACCCGGGGCGATCGAGTCGGGCAAGCGCAGAACTTCAAGCGCTCTCGCCCGGTTGGCAAGCCGGCGAATGAAGCCGCGCTCCTCCAGCGCCGTGATCAGCCTGTGGATGCCGGATTTTGATGCGAGATCCAAAGCGTCCTTCATCTCGTCGAATGACGGAGGAATACCCGTTTCCTTCAAGCGCTCATGGATAAAGAGCAGAAGTTCGTGTTGTTTACGCGTGAGCATCGGCGATCCTTTGAAACGGAATCGGAAAAACAAAACCAGAACAAACACTATCTGTTCCAGTTGTGTTCTACAAGGCTTAATATGTGGTGTACGTGTTGGAGGCGCGGAAAATAAATGGGAATATCGCAGGGAGTTATTTGGGAATGAACGTGGTTTAAGTAACTGAAAATATTGGTATCGCGTGGTTTCTCAATCGCGATTGCCTATAGCGGGTTGATTTTGGCATTTCCAAATAGGGATGTACGCACCTGCTGGCATCAGGAAATCCTTGTCATGGGACATTCGCTGGCCGACGTGGATCACTCCTATTTATGAGAAGGGCTCCGACTGCTGAGACACACGCGAAATAGCGAAATAGATTGCGTTTCACGAATCCATTCTGGTGGGTTCGAGGTGTCCTTATCAAATTCCGGTGATTGGCTGGTCACGAGCGGTTGCCTGTGGCACATACGGCTTGATGAGAAGACCCGTCGCCATCCGTACCCTCATGTTCGCTTTCGCTTTGCTCGGGCTTCTGCTCGGGCCGATGGCTGTTTCCATGAGCGGTGCGGCCATGGCCGACCGGAACATGTCCGGCATGGGCAACGTGGCGGAAATGGTAGCAAGCATGCCTGACGACATGCCATGTCCCGAAAAGCAGGCCAAGATCCCCGATTGTTCAAAGGGCTGCCCGCTGAACGTATTGTGCCTCTCAGCGCTCGCAAGTTTCTCGTCGGCGCATCTGAATTCATTTGCGTTCCCTTTGCAGAAGGACCTGTTCCATCCTGTCGCTATGGAAGTCCTTGCTTCCTGGGCAGGCGATCCTCCCCACCGACCACCCAGCATCTGATTGTCATCGGCGCTTGAGCGCCCTCTAACCGCGCGGCGGAAGCCGTCGGTGAAACTGCGTGGCATTTGCCGCGCTGATTGCCGTGCATGAAACACGGCTGATGATTATCGGAAACTGGAAATATGAAAAAAATCGGTACACTTTTCGCGGGCCTTGCGCTCGCTTCCATCCTCACATCCACGCCCATGGCATTTGCGGCACCCTCTGACTACGAGTTCCAACTGGTACAGCCGGAAACCAAAAGCGGCGAAGCCATCCTTGACGTCCGTCTAGTCGACAAGCGGTCGGGCAAGTCAGTGCCCCACGCCGTGATCTTCGCCAAGCGTATCGACATGGCACCGGACGGGATGGAGATGATGAGCGCACCTATCGAGGAGATGCCATCGACCGAACCCGGTATCTATCGGTTCAAGGCACAGATCACCATGGCCGGAGGCTGGCGGTTGTCGCTCGGCGCGAAGGTGCAGGGTGAGACCGAAACGGTCGAAAACAAGCTAGTGCTTCAGGCCACCCAATGAGCAGCCGGATCACTTCGGTGTTCCTCACCCTCGTCGCCATATCGGCGGCGGGGGCAGGGGGCTATTACGCCGGCAGCAACGGGTTTCGCGTGGAAGGGGTGGCTTTCTCCGCCCCGGCGACGTCCAAGACTGCACCTGCCGCTTCCGGTTCGGTGATCTATTACCGCGATCCGGACGGCAAACCGTACTATGCGGCGACCCCGCGAAAGACGGCGGACGGGCGCGACTATCTGCCAGTCCTTACCAGCGAGGATGTCAGCTTCGACGGGCGGGCGACCATTGGCAATCCGTCCGAGGCTACCTCGGAGGCCTCCGCTACGCCAGGAACCAAGAGGATCCTCTATTACCGTAATCCTATGGGCCTTCCCGACACATCGCCCGTGCCGAAGAAGGATTCGATGGGGATGGACTATCTCCCCGTTTTTGACGGCGAGGACAAGGACGACGGAACCCTGAAGCTCAGTCTCGGCAAGATGCAACGCACGGGCGTGCGCTCCGAGCAAGCGACAAGCCGGGTGCTGTCGATCCCGGTGCGTGCGTCGGGCACCATTCAGCTCGACGAACGCAGGATTTCTGTTGTTGCCACGCGGTCGGACGCCTTCATCGAAAAGGTGTCCGCGATCACCACGGGAGACAAGGTCGCGAGGGGGCAGGACTTGGTCCGCCTCTATTCCTCCGACATTGCCACTGCCGGAGCCCAATATGTCACCGAACTGAGCGATCCGGAGCGCAGATCGGTCTTGGGCGGTGCCCGGCAAAGGCTTGAGAACCTCGGGGCACCTGCTGACCTGATCAAGGAAATCGAGCGCACGCGCAAGGTTCCGCTCGCCATTACCTGGACTGCATCGCAGAACGGGATCGTACTGGAGCGCAACGCCGTTGACGGCATGAAGGCGGCACCGGGTGACGTGCTCTTCCGTATTGCCGACGTTTCGACGGTCTGGGCACTGGCGGACATTCCCGAACGCGATCTGCCCAGAATAGTACCGGGTCAAGAGGTGGCAATTCGCGTGCGCGGCTTCGATGACCGGACGTTTGCAGGCAAGGTTGCGCTGATCTATCCGCAGGTCAATAAGGAGACCCGGACAACACGCGTCCGGGTTGAGCTTGCAAACCCGGAGGGCATCCTGCGGCCGGACATGTATGTCGAAGCCGAAATTGCAACCGGAACCGACAAGCCTGTCACCGCTGTACCCGCAGGTGCGGTGATTGACAGCGGCACACGCCAAATAGTGCTGATTGACAAGGGCGAGGGCAGTTTTGAGCCTCGTGTTGTTACCGTCGGGCGCAGAGGCGCGGATTATGTCGAAATCCGCGAAGGCATCGCACCCGGGACAAATGTCGTGGTGGCGGCGAACTTCCTGATCGACGCCGAAAGCAACCTCAAGGCTGCGCTTCGCGGCCTAAGTTCGGATGCCCAAGTACCGGACCAGTCACAGGAGAAGCCGCTATGATCGGCCATCTCATCGCCTGGTCGGCACGCAACCTGATGCTGGTGCTGATCGGTACGGTCTTCGCGGTCGCCGCAGGCGTCTATGCTCTCAAGACCTCGCCGCTTGACGCCATTCCCGACCTTTCCGACGTCCAGGTCATCGTCTACACCGACTATCCGGGGCAGGGGCCGCAGGTCGTCGAGGATCAGGTGACCTATCCACTGACGACGGCGATGTTGACGGTGCCGAAATCGAAGGTCGTCCGTGGCTTCTCCTTCTTCGGCGTCTCCTTTGTCTATGTGATCTTCGAGGACGGCACCGATCCGTACTGGGCCCGCAGCCGTGTCCTTGAATATCTAAACGCTGCCGCACAGCGACTGCCGCAGGGCGTCACGCCCGGCCTCGGGCCGGATGCAACGGGTGTGGGTTGGGTATACCAATATGCGGTTGTCGCCAAGGACCAGACCCTTGCGGAATTGCGGTCGCTGCAGGATTGGGTGGTCCGTTATGCCGCGTCCAAGGCGGAAGGCGTCGCCGAGGTTGCCAGCGTCGGCGGCTTTGTCAAACAGTACAATGTCGTGGTCGATCCGCAGCGCCTGCGCTCCTTCGGTATCCCGCTGCAGAAGGTCAAGGATGCCGTACGCAACAGCAACATGGACACGGGCGGGCGTTCGGTGGAACTCTCCGAGTTCGAGTTCATGGTGCGCGGGCGCGGTTATCTCAAAGGCATCAGTGACCTCGAACAGATCGTGTTGAAGAGCGACGGCGGCACGCCCGTCCTCATGCGCGACGTGGCGCACGTGGAACTCGGTCCCGACGAACGGCGCGGTGTCACCGAACTCAACGGCGAAGGGGAGGTCGCAAGCGGCATCGCCCTGCAGCGTTTCGGTGCCAATGCGCTGACGGTGATCGAGAACGTCAAGGCGAGCCTTGCCCAGATCCTGCCGAGCCTGCCCAAGGGTACCGAGATCGTTCCCGTCTATGACCGCTCGCAACTGATCGATGCGGCGATTGAAACGCTGAAGAGCACGCTTTTTGAAGAGAGCGTCATCGTAGCGCTCGTCTCGATCATCTTCCTGTTGCATGTGCGCAGCGCCCTTGTCGCCATCTTGATGCTGCCCGTGGGCGTGCTGATGGCATTTGCCGCCATGCGCCTGCTTGGACTGGGCTCCAACATCATGAGCCTTGGCGGCATTGCCATCGCAGTCGGTGCCATGATCGATGCGGCGATCGTCATGATCGAGAATGCGCATAAGCATCTTGAACGCGCGCCGAAGGACAAACCGCGCATCGACGTGTTGATCGACGCGGCAAAGGAAGTCGGCCCGGCGCTGTTCTTCAGCCTATTGATCATCACCGTGTCGTTCCTGCCGATCTTCACGCTGGAATCCCAGGAAGGGCGGATGTTCGGACCGCTCGCCTTCACCAAGACCTTCTCCATGGCGGCGGCGGCATTGCTGTCAGTTACTTTGGTGCCCGCTTTGATGGTGATCTTTGTGCGCGGCCGCATAGTTCCAGAACACCGGAACCCAATCAACCGCTTCCTGATCTGGATCTACCGCCCGGTCATCAGTGGCGTGCTGCGTGCCAAGGTGCTGACCATTTTCCTTGCATTGCTGGTCCTTGGTGTTTCGGTCTGGCCTGCCAAACAAATCGGCTCGGAGTTCATGCCGACGCTCAACGAGGGGACGCTGATGTATATGCCGACGACCCTGCCGGGCATCTCGATCACCAAGGCAGCCGACCTTCTTCAGACGCAGGACCGGATCATCAAGTCTTTCCCGGAAGTGGCTTCCGTCTATGGCAAGGCGGGCCGAGCGGCGACCGCCACCGATCCGGCACCGACCGAGATGTTCGAGACGATCATCAACCTCAAACCGAAGGAGCAATGGCGGCCAGGCGTCACCATCGACAATCTGAAGGAAGAGATGGACAAGGCGCTGCAGTTTCCGGGCGTCTCCAATGCCTGGACCATGCCGATCCGGGCCCGCATCGACATGCTGTCCACGGGTATCAGAACACCTGTTGGCATCAAGGTGTTCGGCACGGACCTTGCCCAAATGGAACAGGTGGCGCGCCAGGTTGAACGCGTCGTCAAGGCGGTGCCCGGAACATCCAGCGCCTATGCCGAGCGCGTCATCGGCGGTTACTACCTCGACATCGTCCCGGACCGGGCCTCGCTCGCCCGCTACGGTCTGATGATCAACGATGTTCAGGACGTGATCGCCACCGCACTTGGCGGGGAAGCCGTGACCACGACGGTCGAGGGGCGTGAACGATATACGGTCAATGTTCGCTACCCCCGAGATTTCCGCAGCGATCCGCAATCGATCGCCCAGAATGTACTCGTGCCCTTGCCGAATAATGGCACCGTGCCGCTCGGCGAGGTGGCCAGTGTTCAGCTCACGCGTGGCGCAACCTCGATCCGCACCGAGAACGGCCAGCTGGCGATCTACATCTTCGTCGACATCGCCGGGCGTGATCTCGGCAGCTACGTCGCCGAGGCGCGGGACGCAGTGTCGAAGGAGGTCGTCTTTCCCCAAGGAACCTATGTCGCGTGGAGCGGACAATTTGAGTATCTGGAGCGGGCCGAGGCGCGGCTGAAGATCGTCGTTCCGGTGACGCTGCTGATCATTTTCCTCCTGCTTTACCTCAACTTCCGCAGGCTGACCGAAACCCTGATTGTCATGCTGTCGCTGCCCTTCGCCCTCGTCGGCGGTCTGTGGCTGATGTGGTGGCTGGGCTTCAATATGTCGGTCGCCGTCGCCGTCGGCTTCATCGCGCTTGCAGGTGTTGCTGCTGAGACAGGCGTCATCATGCTGATCTACCTCGATCAGGCGCTGAACGAGCAGCGTGACACGGCAAAGGCTCAAGGCCGAAGGTTCACCCGCGCGGATCTCCATCACGCCATCATGGAGGGTGCAGTAGAGCGCGTGCGGCCGAAGATGATGACCGTCGTTGCCATCATGGCGGGGCTGATCCCGATCTTGTGGAGTACCGGGGCAGGGTCCGAGATCATGCAGCGCATCGCCGTGCCGATGATCGGCGGCATGGTGTCGTCGACGCTTTTGACGCTCATCGTCATCCCGGCGATCTACGGACTGGTCAAGGGCTGGCGATTGCCTGAGGTACACGCGGCTGATCGGACTGATCATGAGAGCGGCGCGGACGATCTGAAAGTGGCCGCTGAATGAAGGAGAACCGGATCCGAGAAAGGTTCGGTTTTTCCTCGTGCAGAACGGACCGCTGGAAAGGAGTGGTCTTGTTTGCGGCTGTGCCTGCCAAAGTAGGCAGCGGCGCCGCGGCGGTCGCCGCCAGACCGAGTGCCAGCTTTCATGGCTTCCTCCCATCGCGATTGATGGATTGACCTGTCGCGGATTTCCATCTCACTGTAACTTTTATTCCGCTCCGCACGAATAAGGAATGAATCGGAGTGCATTCGGTCGAAACGCGATTGAAGGAACTGATGCTCGCGAGCCTGGCGGGTGATGCGCGTAGCTATGGCGTTCTTTTGGAAAATGTCGCCAAGCACCTGCGCTTTTATTTCCTGCGCCAGCTGGCGGATGCGCATAAGGGCGACGCCGACGATCTCGTGCAGGAGACGCTGATGGCATTGCACACGCGGCGCGCAACCTATGAGGTCAACCGACCTTTCACCGCCTGGTTGCATGCGATCGCGCGCTACAAGCTGATCGACTATTTCCGGCGCAACCGCATCAGGGCGACTGTTCCGCTTGACGACGTCGAAGACCTGTTTGCGCAAGATCAGTCCGATGCGGCGGCGGATCGCATGGATGTGGAGCGGTTCTTGCAATCGGCCCCGGAAAAGTCGCGCGATCTGATCTACCGGACGAAGATCGAAGGGGTGGGATTTCGGATCGACCGCATCGAGACCGGATATATGGCGGGGCTGAAGCCGATGACGTTTATCCACGAAGGCAGTGCATGGTCGGACTGATCCGGACGCGAGCGCTATTGCAACCAACGTGATCAACGCTGGGACCAACGAACTGGTGCTTCCCAACTACAAGCAGACCTGGGCTAACATCCGAAAGATCTCGGATGCCCGGAGAACGTGAAGCATCTGTCATTCAAGTCGAACCAATACTCGACAACTTGACGCTCTCTCGTTCGTGCCGCTTCACCGAAAGGTGGAGCGGGCACGAACCCGAGCTTCGGCACCATCGATGCTGCCCGATTTTGAATGCCGAGATGATCAGAATGGCTGCCAGTGCCGGAAGAAGCATGCCTTCGGGAACAATGCCCAGCAATTGACCGCCGATAAATGTTCCGACAATGGAACCAGCCGCCATTATCAGCACAAATGCCTTGTTTCGCCCGAGAACTGCGAAGCTTTGATCTCGGCTGTAACGGGTAAATCCCACGATCATTGTCGGCAAACTCACGGCAAGAGACAGGCTTCCTGCCAGTTTGATATCGGCACCGAACAGAAGGACGAGCGTGGGAATGAGGAGTTCGCCGCCAGCAACTCCCAGCAAGGCGGCAACGATACCGATGCAGAATCCCGTGATAATGCCGCCGACGACCAAAAAGACACCAGTGAGAGCTGGAGTATGGTTTGAAACCGTCCCATGGCCAAAGACCAACACGACGGCGATTGCCACCAATAACAGCGCTATCAACCGATAGAGAATGGCCGATTGCAATTTGGTTGCCCAACCCGCACCAAACCAAGCGCCCAGCAGGCTTCCTGCCAAGAGATTGAGGATGATCGGCCATTGTTCGGTAACGTCGGCTAACGGGATTGATGCTGCCCGAAAGGGAAGAGCCGTCGCGACAACGACAAGACTCATCGCCTTATTGAGGATCACGGCCTCGAGTGCGCCGAACCGGAACATTCCGATCAAGAGCGGCAGGCGGAACTCAGCACCTCCCAGTCCAACGAGCCCGCCGAGCGTGCCGACCAATAACCCTGCACCAAACGTGGCTGTCTTGCTTTCGTGCACTCTCTTCTCCGGATGACCGACCGACTTGAATCCTCTCTTGCATTGGCATCACCGCGGAGCAAGCCACGGAAAAAGATTTTGAGGACAGGTCTGCATTAAATGTTCCAGTATTGACATCGAACTATCAAATCTGTAAATCCCGATATATGGAAAAACATAAAGCCATCGAAGCCTTTTCGGCTGTTGCGCAGCCAACGCGCATGGACGCCTTCAAGCTCATCGTCATGCACGAACCGGAAGGTATCGCTGCGGGCGAGGTGTCCCGCATCCTCGACGTTCCACAGAACACCATGTCGACCCATCTTGCGATCCTGACGCGAGCAGGGTTGATCTCCTCCGAGCGGCAAAGCCGTTCGATTATTTACCGAGCCAACTTCGAGAACCTGCGCGAAGCCATCAATTACCTTTTGAAGGATTGCTGCGCGGGGCATCCCGACATTTGCGCGCCCTTGCTTGCCGACATCGTCCCATGTTGCCCGCCCAAAGAGAACTTCAATGCATGATCGCGTCTATAATGTCCTCTTTCTCTGCACCGGAAATTCTGCGCGGTCGATCCTGGCAGAATCGATCTTGAACACCGAGGGTAAGGGCCGCTTTCGCGCTTTCTCTGCTGGCAGTCAGCCGAAGGGAGAAGTCAACCCGTTCGCGTTGAAGGTTCTCGATGCTCTCGGTTATCCAACGGAAGGTTTCCGTTCCAAGAGCTGGGACGAATTTGCCGAACCTGGCGCGCCGGAGATGGATTTCATTTTCACGGTCTGCGACAGCGCAGCGGGAGAGGCGTGCCCGATTTGGCCGGGCCATCCGTTGACCGCTCACTGGGGTATCGAAGATCCTGCCGCCGTCGAAGGCAAGGACATCGAAAAGGAAAGGGCTTTCTCGCTGGCCGCCCGCTACATGAAGAACAGGATCATGGCATTCCTCAACCTGCGGCACGATTCCATCGATCGGCTGTGGCTGACAACAAAGCTGCAAGCCATCGGCCGCCGTGAGGGGCTGGAAGCTGAAGAGATCAGTCCGATCGACGAGGAGCTTGACGCGACATTGCGTTCAGCATCGCTTCCGACTGAAGATCTGGGCCAATCAAGCGGAAAGTTTTTTCGTTTCTCCGACCGACAGGGCAATCGTGTCGGGTATGGTGGTGTCGAATTTTACGGCAAGGATGCGCTCCTGCGCTCGATCGCCGTGCCTCCCGAAACACAAAAGCACGGACACGGCAGCGCGATCACACGGCTGCTGCTCCGCTACGCCGACGTCCAGGGAGCGGAAACTGGGTATGTCCTGACGACTGATGCGGCTCCGTTTTTCGGCAAACTCGGCTTCGATCCGATTGAACGAACCGCTGTGCCCGCCGCGATCCTGGCAACGCCGCAGGCCACAATCCTATGCCCTGCGACAGCGTCAGTCCTGACGCGATCCGTTTCCATTTAGGGAAAGCCATGCCCGACCTGTCCCGCCGCCTCGCGGCAGAAGCACTCGGCACGGCGATGCTCGTTGCCACCGTCGTCGGTTCCGGAATCATGGCCGACCGACTGACCAACGATGTAGCGCTTTCTTTGCTCGGCAATACGATACCCACTGGCGCGATCCTGGTGGTGCTGATCACCATCCTGGGACCGATCTCAGGCGCGCATCTTAATCCGGTGGTGACGATGGTCTTCGCACTCCGACGGGACATCGGGGTGAATGCATCGCTCCTCTACATCGTAGCGCAGATCGCAGGCGGCATAGCCGGATCGCTTATGGCCCACGCGATGTTTGAGCTTCCAATCATCGAGGTTTCGACGACGGTTCGCACCGGGACGGGACAGTGGATTGCGGAAGCGGTAGCGGCCTTCGGTCTCGTGTTTACCATCCTCGCCGGCATTCGCTATCGGGCGGATGCAATTGCCTGGCTGGTCGGACTTTACATCACCGCCGCCTACTGGTTCACCGCCTCGACATCATTTGCCAATCCCGCCGTCGCGATCGCGCGAGCTCTGTCGGACACCTTCGCAGGAATCCGGCCCGTTGACTTACCCGGATTTGTCATCGCGGAATTCCTCGGCGCATTGCTCGCAACGGCTCTTGCCAGTTGGATGCTGGCGGATCAGAAACCCGCGCCCCAATCGCTCAACAAACTGAAAGGTGCTGATTGACCATGAACGTCACCATCTACCACAATCCGTCTTGCGGCACTTCGCGCAACACACTGGCTCTCATCCGCAACGCCGGCATCGAACCGACCGTCATCGAATATCTCAAGACGCCCCCGAGCCGTCAGGAACTGAAGGATATGATCGGGCGAGCAGGACTGACGGTCCGAGAGGCCATCCGCGAGAAGGGAACGCCATACGCCGAGCTTGGTCTGGATGATACGTCGTTGACGGACGAGCAGTTGCTTGATGCCATGGAAGCCCATCCGAATCTGATCAACCGCCCCTTCGTTGTGACCGACTTGGGTGTCCGACTGAGCCGGCCATCCGAGCGCGTTTTGGACATTTTGCCGGTTCCGCAGAAAGGTTCATTCACCAAGGAAGACGGCGAGATCGTCATCGACAGCGAAGGAAAGCGTGTTGTCTGATTTGCCCAATGTTTTCCCGGCCGCCCTGCAGGTGCCGGATGCCGCAAAGCTCTCCGGTCCGCGCTCATTGCACCGTCCACGCATCCTCCTGCTCTACGGTTCCTTGCGCAAAGTCTCCTACAGCCGTCTCTTGACGCAAGAAGCGGCGCGACTGCTGGAGCATTTCGGAGCCGAGACGCGCATCTACGATCCTGCCGGCTTGCCGTTGCCGGACGACGCGCCGGTCGACCATCCGAAGGTGCAGGAACTTCGCGGACTGTCTCTGTGGTCGGAGGGGCAAGTATGGACCAGCCCGGAACGCCACGGCGCGATGACTGGCATTATGAAGTCGCAGATCGACTGGGTACCGCTGGCAATGGGTTCGATTAGGCCCACCCAAGGGCGTACGCTCGCCGTCATGCAGGTATCGGGCGGTTCTCAGTCGTTCAACGCAGTCAACCAAATGCGTGTGCTGGGGCGCTGGATGCGGATGATCACCATCCCGAACCAGTCCTCGGTGGCGAAGGCCTATCAGGAATTCGATGAGAACGGCCGCATGAAGCCATCGGCCTATTATGACCGCGTCGTCGACGTGATGGAGGAGTTGGTCAAATTCACGCTGCTGACGCGGGATGTTTCTCCATACCTTACTGACCGCTATAGCGAGCGGAAAGAGAACGCGATCGTGCCTGAAAAACGCGTGAATTTTAAAGCCGCAATCTAGGTTCGCTCGGTTGAAGCGCACGTTTCCTAGATTGCGCAAGAGACCGACGGTTTCATTCAGAACGTCAAACCGATCGCTGGAAAATAGCGGCGTAATGGTATGGCGGCAGTTCCTGAATTCGGATGGTATGAAACCCGATAGGCCCAACAACAGCTTTGAGCGCTTCGGGCGACATTCGCAAGTCCGTAGCGGGTCCTCGCGGTTGGTTGAGTACGATTGTCTGTTCCCTCGGAAGGGGGCGCCAATTGACAACCCCAAACAAGCCATTAGGTCGGAGCATTACCCTGACAGCTTCCACTAATCCCAATTTGTCCGGCACACCGTGAAACGTGTTCGCCATCAGAACATAATCAACGGGTTCGGTGATATGCTGTGGGGCATCTTGCGCATCGGCACAGATCCATTTTAGGACGGAGGTGTTCAGTCGCGCCACTTCCTCCTTGGCCCGTTCGATCATGACGGGATCGAGATCGAGCGCGTACACCTTTCCGCCGACGAGTTTCGCGAGCGGAGCGGTAAAATAACCGTCGCCACAGCATAGATCGAGGACGCTCATCTCGGGGATTACGCCGAGGAGTTGGACCACGTCCAGTGGGTCGGGCCACAACGCCACCCACCAGTCGCGGTCAGGCATTGAGGTCGCGGGAAATACCTTAGTCAAGACACTCGTCCAGTCGAAAATCGATCGGCTTGGTTGTACAGGCTGGACCCAGGACCGATAGCACGCACTGCAGGAGTCCAGCCGGAGCAACGCTAACTTCGTTCAAGCTGGGATCAGAATGCCTATGGTATGAATCCCAACCACCTTGCCGGTGTTTGTCGCCATGTCCGTTTTGCCTTTGGCGCAGGCGTACATCTCTCCTTCCTTTATTTTGAATTCCCTATCTGACTTCTTGATCGTGAACTCACCCGCAGTGATATAACACAGCATGTCATTGTCCATGACGGTTTCCGGGGCCACTGCGCCGGGCTGGAACACGATATCTACCATGTTGATGCTCTTGTAGGCGGGGATATCTGACTTAAACGTGCCCAACTCAACTATTCTGACACCTGGGGCAAGCTCCTTGCCATCATTTTTGCCGTACTTCTTGGTCTTGGCCACAGCCGGGCCTGCCGAAATGAGCAGAGGCGTCGCGGCGGTCGCCGCCAAACCGAATGCCAATGCCGACCGACGATTCATGTCTTTCATGGCTTCCTCCCATTTTCGCATGCAGGATGCACTTGAAGAGAGTAGTCCATACCTCGAAGGGCCACCTGTCAAAACAATTTAGCAGGCTCATTATGGACGCCTGACTTCCATAATGACACGTTACGCAACTGAGACGACGTTTAGCGGAGCTTTGTGGGGAGGTCGGCGTCGGCGCCAACGCGGCCGTTCAGAACACAGTTGGAGGGTCAACAGTCCAACTCAGCAGATCATTCATCTTGACCAATATTGGGAATTGATTTGAGCCGCCAAGGGAACTTGGCAGGACTTCCTGCGCAAAAGTGATGGGTGCTATCTAAGTATTCGAGCCATCCTGAACATGCGGGGCTCTATGCCAGATCTCGGATGAAGAGACGATCGGGAAAAAATCGGGATTGGTCAATCAGTGTGCGGCGCGGTTGTGTTGCATGAGTATCTCAGCGCGAGCCCGAAAGGCCAATAGTAATTCAAAGCGTCAGCTAGTAAGTTGAGATTAGGTGAGCAGCGCGTCATCGCGGCAATTATTGTCAACTATGCTTTGACACCACTGGGAGCATCTCAATGTCCGAACCTTTGAAGCTCCTGGCCGCGCTGCTGGTCGGCGCGTCGGCCTTGATGGGCTTTGTCCAAACGTCGCGAGCCAACGACAACGCGGTAACTGCCATCGACATTGCCCTGGAACCCGATGCCACGATGATCGAGCATGCGAAGACTGCCAACGCCCTCCTACTCAAGGATTTCCAGAAGGGCTTTGCGCTGGACGATACGCACCATCCACACGTCACCATGTTGCAGCAGTTCGTCCTGACAGCCGATCTCGACAAGGTCTATGCCGTCGCCAACGGTATTCTGGGCGCGGAGCATCCTACGGGATGGAAGCTCAAGGCGGTCAAATACTACTACATTCCCGATGGCAAGTTCGGCCTTGGCGGCATTGTCGTCGAACCGACGCCGGACTTGCGCCGGCTGCAGGACAAGCTGATCGAAGCGATTGCTCCGTTCACTGCGAAGAATGGGACGCCCACAGCCTTTATGAGCACCGAGGGTGGCAAGGATATCCAGAAATCCTTGATCGAATACGTTGCCAATTTCACAACGGTCGCGGCAGGGGAGAAATTCAATCCGCACGTCACGATTGGTGTGGGCAACACTGCCTACCTCGATCAGTTGGTGGCGGCCCCGTTTGAAGTCTTCACATTCTCGCCGACGGGGGCGTCGGTTTACCAACTCGGGACGTTCGGAACGGCCCGCAAGGAACTTAAAGTGCTGGCTTTGACCCCTTAGGATCTCAGGAGCGGAACGCGGCTGACCCAAGCGTCCCGCCCCTCATAACAAACTGTCTTTTTTCAAGCAGTATCAAATTGTTAATAGGCAATTTGTGGTCTTTGCCACCTAATTCCGGATCAAAGCGGTCAATGACAAGGGGGCGGACGGTTGCTTTGTCGCGTTCGATCCTAAGCGTCTGGTCGGATATTCTGGTTCATCCTAAAGAAATTCGTTGGATCGTATTTGCGCTTAAGTTCGACCAGGCGCGGGTAGTTCACCCCAAATGCAGCCAGCACTGCCTCCTGTTCTCCTTCGGCAAGATAATTCAGCAGGTAGCCACCTGTGGCATAAGGTTGGATCGCTTGCCAGGCCACCTTCGCCCAATCGATCTGCGCATCGTCCTCGGTCGGATCGGTCCATTGCGGCATGAAGCCGATCAAATAATCCGAACCGCGCTGGGTGAACGCATTCGCATCACTCGCCTTTCGTCCACCAGCACCACCATAATACTCGACGAGAAGTCCAGACAAAGGCGATGTCATCCCTTTCGCCTGCTCGACGAGCACTTCCACAAGTTCGTCCGAAAGTCCCGTTACAAAGGCTGACTTCCAATAATTGCGAGTCCCGCTCGGGAAGGCGGTATCGAGAATGGATTGCATTGCGGGAAAGGGCATGGCCTGTACCGCCTCCATCAGTGGCTCGCCGAGTTTGCGAAGGGGCGCTATGGCTCTTTCTCCCGCTGCCAGGTCCTTACCGCTCCAGCACGCAACTATCGCCGTCGCAGGCGTTCCATCGGGCGTCGATATGAACCCTGCATAGACTGTCAGTTCCTCTGGTGCCTTGTCCATGAACGCGCGATAGGCACGCAGGATTTCGCCGGCTGCCGCACGCGGATAGACGATTAGCCCGCCGAACACCGTCGATACTGGATAGGCCTGGTAAAGGAACGAAGTCACAACCCCAAAATTCCCGCCTCCACCACGCAATGCCCAGAACAGGTCGGGGTTTTCATCCGCGCTGGCGGTCCTGAGGACACCGTCCGCCAACACTACTTCCATGGACAGGACATTGTCACAGGTGGGGCCGTACTTGCGAACCAGCCATCCCACGCCGCCGCCAAGCGTCAACCCACCAACACCTGTCTTGGAGATCACGCCGAAAGGCACCGCGAGGCCATGCACATGCGTCTCGCGATCGACATCGCCCAGGGTGGCACCGCCCTGGACCCGCACGATTTGCCGGGCCGGGTCCACATGCACACCCCGCATCAAGGAGAGGTCGATGACCAACCCATCGTCGCATAGCGCTCGTCCGCCAACGTTGTGACCGCCACCGCGCACTGCCACGACCACGTCGTTGGCGCGGGCGAATTTCACGGCCGCGACAACATCTGCAGTGCCGCGGCATTTCAGGATGGCGCCCGGATGCTTGTCGACAAGCGCGTTCCAGATATGTCTGGCGTCTTCATAATCTTGGTGACCGGGCTGGATCAGATCGCCCCGGACCTCATTGGTGAACGCAGCTATGCTCTCAGTGGGCACGGCTTTGCCGGCCCTGTTTCGCAACGAAGTATCGGTCATCGTGGTTCCCCAGAAATTGAAGCGGGGCTCGGTCGAACACGCATCCCGGTAGGCATGATGCAACCGCGCCAACGCCAATCCCGGTAGTCTACCCGATTTCAGACCGGAAGTCGTGTGGGCGCGAACTGCTGCGCCCACCTGGCAAAGCCAATCACGGGATTTCGATTTTACGCCGATACCGGGCGAGGATAGCGTTGGTTAGAATTAAGACGGGTACCAGAGAGGACCGCTATGAAACTCAAGTTCGGAATGGTTGCGGCGGCTTTGACTTTTTCCGTCGTCGGACTTCACGCGCAGGACACGGCGATGAGCTTTTTCGTCACCAGTGCAAACCCCGGGAAGGGGGGCGATCTGGGCGGCCTTGCTGGCGCTGACGCGTACTGCAACAAGCTTGCTGCGGCAAGCGGTTCTACAGGCAAAACCTGGAAGGCATATCTTTCCGCGGATGCCGAGAACGCAAAGGATCGCATCGGCAAGGGGCCTTGGTATAACGCCAAGGGTGAAAAGATAGCCGACGACGTTGCTTCGCTTCACAGCGACAAAAACAATCTCACGAAGCAGACGGCTCTCAATGAAAAGGGTGAAGTGATCAATGGTCGTGGCGACACGCCGAACCGCCACGACATGCTAACAGGCTCGAGGAGCGACGGCACGGCCGCGCCGGAAACCTGCGGCAACTGGACGATGGGAGGCGCCGAAGGTGCGGCTATCGTCGGCCACAGCGACCGAACAGGGTTGGATGATTCTGCGCAGGCCAAGTCCTGGAATTCGTCCCACACGACACGCGGTGGCTGCACGCAGGACGCCTTCAAATCCACGGGAGGCGACGGTCTCTTTTATTGCTTTGCGGCAAATTGAAGAAGAGAGCTACCGCAGCATCAAGACGGTGCAGGTCGATCCGGCTTTTGCAGCCGGCGCATGCGGCTCGCGAATGATCAGGCCGTTTGCGTCCGCAAGAAACTTCAACATTGAGGAGTCCTGCACGGCAAAGGGGGTGGCAACGAGGGTCCCGCTTTTCGACTTTACGACACGGGCGCGGACATAATCCTGTCGCTGATCGTTCGTCCCCATATCGGTTTCAAGGACTGCGACGCGAAGGTCAGGTTCATGCGAGCGGCCGGTCCAAGCGCGCAGTAGCGGCGCCAGAAAAATATGTGCACAAATGAGACTGGAGACAGGATTGCCTGGCAGACCGAGAATCTTCATCCCATTCAGATATCCGAACATCAGCGGTTTGCCCGGACGCAGTGCGATCTTCCAGAAATCGAGCACCATGCCGCGGGCAGCCAAAGCCGGTTGAACCAGATCGTGGTCGCCGACGGATGCGCCGCCGAGGGTGACCAGGACATCGGCCGTGGCCGCGACAGCTTCATCGAGCGCTTCGCTCAGAGCTTCAAGGCGATCCTCAGCTATGCCGAGGTCGATCGGGATCCCTCCCGCCTCGCGGACAATCTCAGCCAACCCGTACGAGTTGGACGCTATGATCTGATCCGCCCGGTAGTTTTCCCCAGGGCTCACCAGTTCATCACCGGTTGCGAGAATGGCGACACGCGGGCGCCTGACGACGGCAAGCATTGGGTGATTGGCGGAGGCGGCGAGCGCCAATGCCGCCGGATCGAGAATGCGCCCGGTCTGCAGCAATAAATCGCCTTCGTTGAAGTCGAGCCCGGCCTTGCGGATGTTCTTGCCGTGGGTGATCGTCTCGATGACCTCCACACGTTCGCCGCCCGGCACCGTATTTTCCTGGATAACCACACTGTCGGCGCCGTCCGGCATCGGCGCACCAGTGAAAATACGGACTGCCTCGCCGGGGTTTACAGTGCCGGAGAAAGCATGACCGGCTGCGGACTGACCGACCAGCCGCAACATGACGGGCACATGCGCAACATCGGCGGCACGGACAGCATAGCCGTCCATCGCAGAGGCCGCGAAAGGCGGCTGTTGACGTTTGGCGTAGAGGTCGTTTGCGAGGACACGTCCGCCAGCTTGACCGAGCGGCACCGTCTCGGCCTCTAATCGATGGGCGCCGGAAAGAATTCGGGCCAATGCCTCATCAACGGATAAGAGTCCTGCCATCTTAATGCTCGCCGGGAGTGCTGGCTGACCAATCGCCGGACTTGCCGCCGCTCTTTTGCAGCAGGCGAATGTCCTGGATGATCATGCCCTTATCTGCAGACTTCGCCATGTCGTAGATCGTCAGGCATGCAACCGAAACTGCGGTGAGCGCTTCCATTTCGACGCCGGTCTTGCCAGTCAACTTTACGGTGGCGACGACGTTCAGTCCCGGCAGAGCCTCGTCTGCTTCAATCTCAACAGAAATTTTGCTCAGGAGCAGCGGATGACAGAGCGGTATGAGTTCATGGGTCTTCTTGGCCGCCATGATCCCGGCAATACGTGCGGTACCGATGACGTCACCCTTGGCTGCATTGCCGGATTTGATCAGCTCAAGCGTCTCCGGCCGCATCTTCACGCTGCCTTCGGCAATCGCGACCCGTTCCGTTTGCGCCTTGCCGCCGACATCGACCATGTGGGCAGCGCCCGTCTCATCGAGATGGGTAAGCTTGGCGGTCATGCGGCGTCTGTCTGCCTCGGCGTGCCCTGCAACAGGGCCTTTGTTGCTGCAGCAACATCATCCTGCCGCATCAGGCTTTCGCCAACGAGGAAAGTCCCGATATCGGATTTGGCAAGGCGCTGGCAATCGGCATGGGTGAATACACCGCTCTCGCTGACCAGCAACTTGCCCGCCGGTACCATCTTCGCAAGCCGCTCCGACACCGCCAGATCAACCTCAAACGTACGCAGATTGCGGTTGTTGATGCCGAGCAGGTCGGAGGAAAGGTTCAGAGCGCGCTCCATTTCGGCTTCGTCATGGACCTCGACAAGCACATCCATGCCCAGCGAGAGTGCGCTATCTTCCAGCGCCTTGGCCACATCGTCCGTCACGCTTGCCAAAATGATCAGAATACAATCGGCGCCCCAGCTGCGCGCTTCATAGACCTGATAGGTATCGAACAGAAAATCCTTGCGCAACGCGGGCAGGGCAGTCGCTGCGCGTGCCGCTGTCAGAAACTCCGGTGCGCCCTGAAACGAAGGTTGATCTGTCAGAACTGAAAGGCAGGCGGCCCCGCCCGCCTCATAGGCTTTGGCGAGGACAGGCGGATCGAAATCCGGGCGGATCAATCCCTTGGAGGGACTCGCCTTCTTGATCTCGGCGATGAGCGCGAATTGATTGGACGCGCGCCGCACCCGCAAGCCTGCCAGAAATCCCCGTGGGGCATCCTGGTCCTTAGCCATGGCCTTCAAATCGTCAAGGGTGATTTGCGCCTTCGCAGCGGCGATCTCGTCGCGCTTGTAGGCTTCGATCTTGCGCAGGATATCAGCCATGGTCAGACAGGCTCGCTGTTGGAGACGTGGACGAGCTTCTTTAGCACATTTCGCGCCGCGCCGCTGTCGATTGAGTGTGCTGCCATTGCAATGCCGGTCTTGAGGTCGGACGCCGCTGCCGCGATGACCAGTCCTGCTCCGGCGTTGAACAAGGTGATGTCACGATACGCGCCATGCGCCCCATCGAGCACCGAAAGCAGCGAAACGGCGTTCTCGTCGGCGGTTCCACCCTTCAGGTCCTGGGGGTCGACGAGCCGGAGGCCAAAGGATTCCGGATCGATCTCGAAGGTGCGGATATTGCCGTCTTCAAGCGCCGCGACCTTGGTGACGCCTGCAGTCGTGATTTCATCTAGGCCATCGCCATGGACGACCCAGACGCATTCGGAACCGAGATTGTTCAGGACGTGCGCCACCGGCTCGACCCATTCGGGCGCAAAAACGCCAACCAGCTGGCGTTTAACGCCGGCCGGATTGGTGAGCGGCCCAAGTAAATTGAAGATGGTGCGGGTGCCAAGCTCCACCCGTGCCGGACCAACATGTTTCATTGCGGGATGATGCATTGGCGCAAACATGAAGCCGATCCCCGCCTGCTGAATGCAGGAAGAAATCAGGTCCGGCCCGATTTCGATGTTGATGCCGAGTGCGGCCAGCGTATCAGCTGCACCGGAACGCGAAGACAAGGCGCGATTGCCATGCTTAGCTACGGGAACTCCCGCGCCAGCGACGACAAAAGCGGCACAGGTCGAAACATTGTATGAGCCGGACTGGTCGCCTCCGGTGCCGACTATGTCGATCGCATTGGCAGGCGCCTTGACGCCAAGCATCTTCGAACGCATTGCGGAGACCGCACCAGCTATCTCGTCAATGTTCTCCCCGCGTACACGCAGAGCCATCAACAGGCCTCCAATTTGCGCCGGCGTGGCCTGTCCGGACATCATGATATCAAAGGCCTCGATAGCGTCCTCGCGGGTGAGTGCCTTTCCCGCCGCCACTATGCCGATGAAACGCTTTAGCTCAGCCATTCTTTGTCTCGCGGCTCAACGGGCCATCGCCCGATCTATGATGGTCTGGTTAATAGTGACCGGATAGACAGTCTGCAACTGTGCCACCATCTGATCAAGCAAGTCGTCGGCGAGGCGATTGCCGAATGCGTTCTTCTCGACTGTAGTCACCGCTTCCGGTCCGACATTCGCTGGTTCGATTGACTCGGTCACCTTGAAAATGAGTTTCGAACCATCGGATGCGGATTCCGTTACGCCGACGACGCCTTCCGGACCGTCGAACACGGAGGCAACACCGCCTTCGCCAAGGTCAACGTCCTTGCTCTCTCGCGTGATGCCGCGTTTGGTGTCCTTGGTGAATTTGAACTCGCTGGCAATTGCATCAAGCGTCGTTCCGTCAGCAACGCGTTTGCGAAGCTCCTCGGCCTTCGCATTGATCTGCTTCTCGATTTCGGCTTTCTTCCAATTGTCGATGACGCGCTGCTTCACCTCATCGAGCGGGCGCTCGCGAGCCGGCGTTACACTTACAACGTCATACCAGAGATAGCTGTTTGTCCCCAGATTGAACGGTTCATTGTCAAATCCAACATCGGCCTGAAAGACCATTGCCAATTGATTTTCATCAAAGGGAAGATTGGGGATACTTTTCTCGTCCGGTCCTCGACCAGCCTGGTCAACCGTATCGACCGTGACCATCTTGAGATTCTGCTTTGCGGCAGCTTCTTCCATAGTGGCGCCATCGGCACGCGCGTTCTCATAAGCGTCATGCACATCTGCAATTGCCGTGGCGGCCTGGGATAGTGCGATTGTTTCGCGAATATCGTTTTCAACCTCGGTCAAAGGTTTGACAACTTCCGGAGTGACCGCAGTCACACGTATGATGACATGACCGAATGAGCCCTTGACCGCGTCGCTGACGCCATTGGCCTGCAGACCGAAAATTGTGTCGGCGATCGATTGGTCGGGCAGGGCAGCCTTGGGGAACGTTCCAAGACGCACGTCGTCCAGGTTCTTGCCTTCCGACTTCACGATGTCATCAAAGCTCGTCCCGGCCACAATCTTGTCGTGCGCCGCCTTGGCAGCATCTTCATTGGCAAACGTGAGCTGTTCGACCGTTCGGGTCTCAGGCGTCGTATAGCGCGCTATGTTCTTGTCGTATTCCGCCTTGACTTCTTCCGGCGTCACAGTCGCTGGATTGGCGATGTCCTTTGGCTCAAGTTTGACATAACTGACCTTGCGGTATTGCGGTGCGCCGTAGGCTTCCTTGTTGGCCTCGAAATAGGTCTTCAAGTCGGCGTCGCTGGGGTTAGGCACATCCTTGATGAAATCCTTGGGCAGCGCGACATAGTCGATCGTGCGCGATTCGCCTTTGTACAAGGCAACCGCCTTGAGCAGTGTGTCGGGCACCTTCATACCGTCCGCTACGGCTTCCACGATCTGCTGGCGCCGCGCCACTTGGGCACGATTGTCGAGATAGCTCTGCGGGGTCATATGAGCATTGCGCAATACCGCATCAAATTGAGCCGGATTGAAACGGCCGTCGGGCCCTTGAAAGGCCGGGTCTTCCGCCGCGAGTTGGGCCAGACGGTCCTTGGAAAGCCCGAGCGACATGGTGCGTGCCTGTTCATCGAGTACAACACCGGCCACGAGCTGGGATTGCACCTGATGGGCGATCCCGATGGCATCAGCCTGTTCCCGCGTCAGGCGTTGCCCGAACTGTTGCGAGAGCGCAGCCAGCTGCCGGTCATAGGCAAGGCGGTAATCAACCGGAGACACTTCGGAATGGCCCGCACGAATAGCGGCGCCGCCGCTGATTGCGCCAAGGATTGTGTTGGAGACACCCCATCCGGCAAAGCTGACAACGAGAAGGCCCATGAGCACCTTGACCACCCAGGTCTGTGCAACATTGCGGAGAGAGTCGAGCATGAAAAGTCACCGTATCAGTCGAGAAGTGTAAATTAATCTACGCGGGAATAGCGTGATGCAAGGCATGTGTCGATTGCTTTATCAATTGAATTTGCTAGTCAGGCAATCAAATGACTGAGAAAGTCGCCAAAACAATCGTTTGAGGAATGCTCCATGACCCCTGATGTCCGCCCGCTCGTTGCCGGTAACTGGAAAATGAATGGTACCGGAGAGTCGCTCGACGAATTGCGCATCATCGTCAACCGGCCCAATTCCGCCATCGGCGAGAAGATCGATGCCTTGATATGCGTGCCCGCAACGCTTGTTTTCAGGGCGGCGCAGTCAGTCGAAGGCGAGGCCCTGAGCATCGGTGGTCAGGATTGCCATTACAAGAAGTCCGGAGCGCATACGGGTGATATCTCGGCTGACATGCTGCGCGACGCCGGTGCATCGCATGTGATTGTTGGTCATTCAGAGCGACGGACCGATCACGGCGAAACAGATGCGATAGTCAACGCCAAGGCCCTGGCAGGTTGGGATGCGGGTCTGACGTCCATTATCTGCATTGGCGAGACCGAAGCACAGCGCAAGGCCGGATCGACGCTCGACGTCATAGGAAGGCAATTGGCTGGTTCGGTTCCTGACGGTGCCAAACCCACGAACACAATCATAGCTTACGAGCCGGTATGGGCAATCGGGACAGGTCTCACCCCTACGCCCGACGATGTGAGGGAAGTGCACGGTTCAATTCGCCACGCCCTTGCAAAGCGCTTTGGCACCGAGGGCACCAGGATGCGAATCCTTTATGGCGGCTCCGTCAAGCCGGCAAATGCGGTGGAACTTCTGGGGATCGAGAACGTCGATGGCGCCCTCGTTGGAGGGGCGAGCTTGAAAGCGGTCGACTTCCTCGCCATCTGTGAGGCATATCACTCCCTCTGATCAATGAACGAAACTGCGATAGCACCAAGAAAACTGTCGTTGGACGGGCTTGGTTTATTGACCGATACGGTGTAAAGAGCCGCGTCCGAGACCTAGAAAGCAGAAATACCCTATGCAAACCGTAGTCATTGTCATTCATCTTCTGATTGTACTTGCCCTTGTTGGCGTCGTGCTGATGCAGCGCTCCGAAGGCGGTGGTCTGGGAATTGGCGGTGGTTCCGGCTTCATGACGGCGCGTGGTGCCGCAAACGTACTCACACGTGCAACCGCGATCCTTGCGACGGGTTTCTTCATTACCTCGCTGGCTCTTGGGATCATGGCGCGCTACGGCGAAAACCCGACAGACATTCTCAAGCGCATCCCGACGGCAGCGGGCACGCAGCAGCCGGCAGGCCAGCAGCCCCCCACGAGCGGTGGTATTCTTAACCAATTGGGCGGTGCATCGTCGAAGGCTCCGGCATCCGATGCGCCGGCATCTCCGGAAGCGGCCGGGTCGGCTGCGCCTGGAGCAGGCACACCTGCAGCACCAGAATCAACGGTACCAGCAGCGACGGCTCCGGTGACACCAGCACCTGCCCAGCCGGCAAATCCGGTGCCGAATTCGCAGTAGGATCGCGTTGCGCGCAGGTCGCTTGACGGGAGTGAAACAAAGTGTTGCGCTTCCGCAACTCCTACCGCTAAGACACGTTGAAGTCGATTCTTCACGGCGATTTGCGTTGAGAACAAACCGGTCTTCGGTTATCGCGATAGGAAGTGGCCCAAGGGGCCTCGTAAACGCCGTGATGGCGTTGTACAATCCATGCGGGAAAATCTAACTATGCTGTCACGTCGTTCCTTGCTCATCGGTATGTCGATCCTGGCTCTGTCCGGGCCGGCGTCTGCTGAGCCAATTCTCAAGAAAATCATGAAGCCGTTCACCGGCAATACAACCGATCCGGTCGCAAATCCGGATGCGGTCGCTGCAGCGCAGCCCATCGAAGTTGCGGAAGTGCGCAAGCCTGCAGGCCAGAGCAAGAACAAGTATGGTATCGACCCGAAATACATGCCGCAGGATGTACCCTTCACCGGTTACAAGCCTGGCGTCATTGTCATCGATCCGAAGGACAAGTTCCTCTACCTGGTTGAGTCGCCGTTCACGGCTCGCCGGTATGGTATTGCTGTCGGTAAGGAAGGATTGCAGTTCAAGGGAACCGCGACAATCCAGACCAAGCGCGAATGGCCCCGCTGGATTCCGACAAAAGAAATGATCGAGCGCGAACCGGCGCACTACGCGAAATATGAAAACGGCATGGACGGCGGGCCAGGCAATCCGCTCGGCGCGCGCGCTCTCTATCTGTCGCAGGGCAACAAGGACACGCATGTGCGTATCCATGGGACAATCCAGCCTTGGACCATCGGAAGTTCCGCTTCGAACGGCTGCTTCCGCATGGTGAATGACCATGTTATCGATCTCTACAATCGCGTGAGCATCGGAACGGAAGTTATTGTTCTGTAATTGCTTTCGTTGAGGTACCTAAAACGGCCAGACCTCGCGTC
Source organism: Hyphomicrobiales bacterium (assembly GCA_900473175.1). Lineage (GTDB taxonomy): Bacteria > Pseudomonadota > Alphaproteobacteria > Rhizobiales > Rhizobiaceae > Phyllobacterium. The sequence goes on from UCKM01000010.1 coordinate 84,072, forward strand.
TGGCCGTTTTCTTTGAAATGTACAATTCTTGGTGCGGAAAAACGGCGGGCGGGCCGATTTTTTTGTGGCCAAATCACTCGCAAAGGACTAACGAGATAAGCCCATGGCCCGATATGTTTTCATCACTGGTGGCGTGGTTTCTTCCCTCGGAAAAGGCATCGCTGCAGCCGCTTTGGCGGCTCTCCTCCAGGCTCGTGGATACCGCGTGCGGATTCGCAAGCTAGACCCTTATCTTAACGTCGACCCCGGTACGATGTCGCCGTATCAACATGGCGAAGTCTTTGTAACCGACGATGGTGCCGAAACTGACCTTGATCTGGGTCATTATGAGCGCTTTACGGGGCGTCCCGCCAACAAGCAGGACAACATCACCACTGGACGGATCTATCGCAACATCATCGAAAAGGAACGCAGGGGAGATTATCTCGGCGCGACAGTTCAGGTGATTCCGCACGTCACGGACGAGATCAAGAATTTCATCGTCGAAGGCAACGAGGACTATGATTTCGTGCTGTGCGAGATCGGCGGTACGGTCGGCGATATCGAAGCGATGCCGTTCCTCGAAGCGATCCGCCAGCTCGGCAATGATCTGCCGCGCGGTTCAGCAGTTTACATCCATCTGACGTTGATGCCCTATATCCCGGCAGCGGGCGAACTCAAGACCAAACCGACGCAGCACTCCGTTAAGGAACTGCGCTCCATCGGCATTGCTCCCGATATCCTGCTCATCCGTGCGGATCGCGAGATTCCGGAGTCGGAGCGTCGGAAACTGTCGCTGTTCTGCAATGTCCGCGCCTCGGCGGTCATTCAGGCACTCGATGTCGACACGATCTATGACGTGCCGATGGCCTATCACAAGGAAGGCCTCGATTCTGAAGTGCTCGCTGCATTTGGGATCGACCCTGCGCCGAAGCCGCGCATGGAGCGTTGGGACGAGGTAAGCCAGCGCATTCACAACCCTGAAGGCGAAGTTACGATAGCTATTGTCGGCAAGTATACCGGACTCAAAGATGCCTATAAGTCTCTGATCGAGGCGCTGCATCATGGCGGCATGGCCAACAAGGTGAAGGTCAATCTCGACTGGATCGAATCGGAGATTTTCGAACAGGAAGATCCGGCACCCTATCTTCAGAAGGTGCACGGGATTCTGGTGCCCGGCGGGTTTGGTGAGCGCGGATCGGAAGGCAAAATTCTTGCTGCGAAGTTCGCCCGCGAGAAAAAAGTGCCTTATTTTGGCATTTGCTTTGGCATGCAGATGGCTGTGCTCGAAGCGGCGCGGTCGCTTGCGGGCGTCGAGCATGCGTCTTCCAGCGAATTTGGGCCAACCAAAGAACCGGTCGTCGGTCTGATGACCGAATGGCTGAAGGGTAATATGCTCGAGAAGCGTACCAACGCAGGGGATCTTGGTGGAACCATGCGCCTTGGCGCCTATGAGGCTCTGCTGAAATCCGGCACGCGCATTGCCGACATCTATGGATCGACCGACATTTCCGAGCGTCATCGCCATCGTTATGAGGTGAACATCGACTACATGCAGCGGCTTGAGGAATGTGGACTCATATTCTCCGGCATGTCACCGGATGGTGTCCTGCCGGAAACCATCGAGTATGCGGATCATCCCTGGTTCATAGGCGTCCAATATCATCCGGAACTGAAGTCACGCCCATTCGAGCCGCACCCGCTATTCGCTTCTTTCATCAACGCAGCCATGGCCCAGAGCAGGCTGGTTTGATCCGTGAAAGTGTGACTTGAATCGCATAGCGCATTGAGGCACACCCTTCACATGACGAATTCTGCACCGCGCATCGCTCGCCCCGTTGATCATCTCGTCCTTCCCACAGCGGATCTGGATATCGCAGGTACGCGGCTTGATAAGCTCGGATTTACAGTTGCGCCTGTCGGAAAACATCCGTTTGGCACCGAAAATGTTTGCGTATTCTTTGGCGACGGCAGTTTTCTCGAGTTCTTGGCGATTGGACAACGCGAAATTTGCGAAGAAGAGGCAAGAGCAGGTAATGTCTTTGTCGCGCGCGATCAGGCCTACCGCTTTCGTAACGGTAGCGATGGTTTCTCCGCACTTGTCATGGGATCGCTGGATGCCGAGGCCGATCATAGGGCATTCGTGAAATGCGGGATTTCGGCCGGCAGTGTGTTGAATTTCTCGCGGCCATTTCTCACGCCGGACGGCAGGCACGATATGGCCGGCTTCAGGCTGGCCTTTGCCGCCGACCTGCGCGCACCCGACGCCTTCTTCTTCACCTGCCAGCGCGTCAATATCCCCAAGGTCGACCGAACAGCGCTCCAGACGCATCCAAATGGAGCGGTTTCGCTGCGCGAGATCGTATTGTCTGAAGTCAACCCGACGGATTTTCAATACCTCCTGCAGGAGGTTCTAAATCAGCGCGACGTCAACGCGCATTCGTTCGGCATGGATTTGCAGGCAGCCAATGCCAATATCAGTGTATTGACACCGCAAGGCCTGCGGTCGTTCTTCGGTATCGAAACCTCGGAGACAGAACGTGGATTGCGTCTTCACGCGTTTGTTCTCGCTGTTCCGGATCTGGCCGCAGTTGAATCCCGCCTTACCCACAACGATATTCCCTTCGAAAAGAGTGGCTCCCGCCTGATTGTGCATAAGGCACCAGGACAGGGTGCTGCCATCGCATTTGAGGCCCTCTGATGTCCCTGAATTCCACTGTTTCCGCCGGCAACGTCCAATTTTCGAATACCGCGCCTTTGTCGATCATCGCAGGACCCTGCCAGATGGAGAGCCGCCAGCATGCCTTCGACATGGCGGGCTCACTTAAGGAGCTTACGGATAAACTCGGCATTGGCCTTGTCTACAAGTCCAGCTTCGACAAGGCTAACCGCACGTCCTTGACTGGAAAGCGCGGTTTTGGACTGGAGAATTCGCTGCCGGTCTTCGCCGACATCCGCAAAGAATTTGGCCTCCCGACCCTCACCGACGTTCACACTGAAGAACAATGCGCCATCCTGGGCGAGGTCGTCGATGTACTGCAGATTCCCGCCTTTCTTTGCCGCCAAACCGATCTGCTGATCGCCGCCGCCAGGACAGGCAAGGTGGTCAACATCAAGAAGGGACAGTTCCTCGCGCCTTGGGACATGAAGAATGTCGTTGCGAAGGTCACCGAGAGCGGCAATCCCAATGTGATGGTAACCGAACGCGGTGCGTCTTTTGGTTATAATACGCTCGTTTCCGATATGCGATCGTTGCCGATCATGGCCAGCATTGGCGCACCCGTAATTTTTGATGCCACGCATTCAGTGCAACAGCCCGGCGGTCAGGGCGGCTCCACAGGCGGTCAACGCGAATTCGTCGAAACCCTGGCGAGAGCTGCAGTCGCAGTTGGGGTCGCTGGTGTGTTCATCGAGACGCACCAGGATCCCGACAATGCTCCGTCGGATGGTCCGAACATGGTGCCGCTCGATCAGATGCCGCGCCTGTTGGAAAAGCTGCTTGAATTCGACCGAATCGCGAAGAAGCCCTGACCGGGCCTCCAGAGTTCCATCGAAAAACCTCGTATTTCTATGCAACCCGGATGGCGGTTTGCTCATTACCCCTTCATATGAAATGAGAAGGAGGTATGAGATATGCCAACCAATTCAGGCCATACGACAGCCATCCGCGCCAGCCGCGTCGGAACGAACGTCTACAACAGCGCGGGTGGAAGCTTCTGAACTTTGAGGAAAACACTGGCGGATATGTCGTACCGTTTACGCGCGAGCAACTCGAACAGGCGCCCGCGCACGGCATCACCGAATTGACCGAAAACGACGGACGCAAGGTGCGGGATATCTCGTTTTCCTATTACAAGGTCGACAAGGCCGCTTGAAGTACCCTGAAAATCAGGGGAGGGTCGCCAATGGCGGCCCTTTTTTATGCTTCCAGCCACAATTCGTGCTTGTGGGGATTTTCCTTGTCATTTTCATTCGCTATTCAGAGCCCAGCCTCACGCTGCACAATGCTCATTGAAAGGGAAATGACCCATGACTGCTATTGTCGATATTATTGGCCGAGAGATTCTGGATAGTCGCGGAAATCCGACTGTGGAAGTCGATGTCATTCTCGAAGACGGCTCCAAGGGCCGTGCAGCTGTTCCCTCCGGCGCATCCACCGGTGCCCACGAAGCGGTCGAACTCCGTGACGGTGGTCCACGCTATCTCGGCAAGGGTGTCCAAAAGGCTATCGATGCCGTCAATGGCGAATTGTTCGACGCCATCGGCGGACTTGAAGCCGAAAATCAGATCCATATCGACCAGACGATGATCGATCTCGACGGCACGCCAAACAAGAGCCGTCTCGGTGCGAATGCGATCCTTGGTGTTTCTCTTGCGGTTGCAAAGGCAGCGGCCGAAGCTTCCGGTCTTCCACTCTACCGTTATCTTGGCGGCCCATCCGCCCATGTGCTGCCGGTGCCGATGATGAACATCATCAACGGTGGCGCCCATGCGGACAATCCGATCGATTTCCAGGAATTCATGATCGTGCCGGTTGGCGCATCCTCGATCGCCGAGGCTGTCCGCTACGGCTCTGAAGTTTTCCACACGCTGAAGAAGCGTCTCAAGGATGCAGGCCACAACACCAATGTGGGTGATGAAGGCGGCTTTGCTCCTGACCTCAAGACGGCCCAGGCAGCATTGGACTTCATCGTCGAGTCCATCGAGAAGGCCGGGTTCAAGGCTGGTGAAGAGATCGCCATCGGTCTCGACTGCGCCGCCACCGAATTCTTCAAGGACGGCAACTATGTCTACGAGGGAGAAAAGAAGTCGCGTGATCCGAAGTCGCAGGCAAAATATCTTGCCAAGCTCGCTGGAGACTACCCGATCATCACGATCGAAGACGGCATGGCTGAAGACGACTGGGAGGGCTGGAAGTACCTGACCGATCTCATCGGTAACAAGTGCCAACTCGTCGGTGACGACCTGTTCGTCACCAATTCGGCACGGCTGCGCGATGGCATCAAGATGGGAGTCGCCAATTCGATCCTGGTCAAGGTCAACCAGATCGGCACCCTTTCGGAAACGTTCGATGCTGTCGATACGGCTCACCGTGCGGCCTATACCGCCGTCATGTCGCATCGCTCGGGCGAGACCGAGGATTCGACGATTGCCGATCTTGCCGTTGCGACAAACTGCGGCCAGATCAAGACCGGTTCGCTCGCCCGATCCGACCGGGTTGCCAAATACAACCAACTCATCCGCATTGAGGAAGAACTTGGACCACAGGCTCGCTACGCCGGCCGGGGCATCTTCCGCAACGCCTGACATTGGACCGTTGATTTGCACTGCGAAATGGCGGGCCCGGTGCCCGCCGTTTGTTGTTTGCTGCTGCTGGTAATCGCCTGTTAAGCAAAAGATAGTCTTATTGGCTGGTGGCAAGTCGGGCCGGGGTGACCTGATTCCTTAGCAAACCGGATCATTGGTAATGTGGACAAAGCAGAGACGAAAAACGAGGCGCGGACGGTTGATCGTTCCCCTGCTTGCAACCTTGTTCTTCGCCTATTTCGGGTTCCACGCCTATCACGGCGAGTATGGGCTTTATTCGACCATCAAGCTGCAGGAGCAGACGCAACTGCTGCAGGCACAATTGGAAGCCGTATCAGCTTCCCGTATTGAGCTTGAACGGCAGGTACAACTTATGCATGATGGAACAATTGAGAAGGACATGCTCGACGAACAGGCGCGTAAAGCGCTGAACCTTTCCCGTCCGGACGAAGTCACAATCATGCGTGGCTCGGGCGATTTGGCTGTTAACTGACTTTCAGTTAATCGGTCTTTTCATGTGTGTTTTGAACACCTTATTTGCATAGCACTTATTCGATTCTGCATATTGTAAGTTCCGCCTCTGCTGCTATTCTCGTGCGACCAAATCACAGGGAGTGAGATATGGCTACGAGGGCGAAGAAAAGCCCTGCGCGAACGGCGCAGACCTCTGCTGTTAAAGCACCAAAACCCATCCAATTCACCAAGGAGCAAGAGCTCGAAGCCTACCGTCAAATGCTGCTGATCCGCCGTTTCGAAGAAAAGGCTGGTCAGTTGTATGGCATGGGCTTCATTGGCGGTTTCTGTCACCTCTATATCGGTCAGGAAGCTGTCGTAACCGGCATGCAGATGTCCTTGAGGGAGGGTGACCAGGTCATCACGGGTTACCGTGATCACGGCCACATGCTGGCCTGCGGAATGAGTGCCCGGGGTGTCATGGCTGAATTGACCGGACGCCGCGGTGGTCTTTCCAAGGGCAAGGGCGGCTCGATGCACATGTTCTCCAAGGAAAAGCATTTCTACGGCGGCCACGGTATCGTCGGGGCGCAGGTTTCGCTCGGAACCGGGCTAGCCTTTGCCAATCACTACCGTAACAATGGCAATGTATCGCTGGCCTATTTCGGTGACGGCGCTGCCAATCAGGGCCAGGTCTACGAAAGCTTCAACATGGCGTCGCTGTGGAAGTTGCCAGTAATCTACATCATCGAGAACAACCGCTATGCCATGGGCACGGCCGTATCCCGCGCTTCTGCCGAGACGGATTTCTCCAAGCGCGGCATTTCCTTCAATATTCCTGGAATTCAGGTCGACGGCATGGATGTACGTGCGGTCAACGCGGCTGGTGAAGAGGCTGCCGCCTGGGCGCGTTCCGGCAAGGGCCCGATGATCCTTGAAATGCAGACCTACCGGTATCGCGGCCATTCCATGTCGGACCCGGCCAAGTACCGATCGAAGGATGAAGTGCAGAAGATGCGCTCCGATCACGATCCCATTGAGCAGGTGAAAGCCCGGTTGATCGGGAACGGATGGTCCAGCGAGGACGATCTGAAAAAGATCGACAAGGACGTTCGCGATATCGTGGCAGATGCCGCAGATTTCGCCCAGTCCGATCCGGAGCCGGATCCATCCGAGCTTTACACCGATATTCTGCTCTAAGGGAGGCGCGACCATGCCTGTAGATATTCTGATGCCCGCGCTCTCGCCGACAATGGAAGAGGGCAAACTGTCCAAGTGGCTGAAAAAGGAAGGCGACAAGGTCACTTCCGGAGACGTGCTAGCAGAAATCGAGACCGACAAGGCGACGATGGAAGTGGAGGCCGTTGACGAAGGCACGATCGGCAAGATCGTCGTTCCGGAAGGCACCGACAATGTGAAAGTCAATTCGGTGATTGCCGTCCTGCTGGGGGAAGGCGAAAGCGCTGACACTGCAAGCGCGCCGAAGGCTGCGTCCGATGCACCCAAAGCCGAGGAAGCACCAAAGCAGGACGCTGCTGAAACCCAATCGGCAACGGTTCCCGCCGCACCAAAAACCGAAGTTGCGGCTGATCCGGATATTCCGGCTGGTACGGAGATGGTCTCGACCACGGTCCGCGAAGCTTTGCGCGATGCGATGGCCGAAGAAATGCGCCGCGACCCCAATGTCTTCATCATGGGCGAGGAAGTCGCCGAATATCAGGGCGCCTACAAGATTACACAAGGGTTGCTAGATGAGTTCGGCCCGCGCCGCGTTGTCGACACGCCCATCACCGAGCATGGCTTTGCCGGCGTCGGCGTCGGCGCTGCGATGACCGGTCTGCGCCCGATCGTCGAATTCATGACCTTCAACTTCGCCATGCAGGCGATCGACCAGATCATCAATTCGGCCGCCAAGACGCTTTATATGTCCGGCGGTCAGATGGGTGCGCCGATGGTCTTCCGCGGCCCGAGCGGTGCCGCTGCCCGTGTCGCTGCCCAGCACTCGCAGTGCTATGCCGCCTGGTACAGCCATATTCCCGGTCTGAAAGTCGTCATGCCCTACACCGCTGCCGACGCCAAGGGCCTGCTTAAGGCCGCCATCCGCGATCCCAATCCGGTCATTTTCCTTGAGAACGAGATTCTCTACGGCCATTCGTTCGATGTGCCGAAGCTTGACGATTTCGTGCTTCCGATCGGCAAGGCTCGAATTCACAAGAAAGGCACGGACGTAACACTGGTCTCGTTCGGTATCGGCATGAATTACACCGTCAAGGCCGCTGAAGAGCTTTCCAAGCTGGGTATCGACGCCGAGATCATCGATCTGCGTACCATCCGTCCGATGGATATTCCGACCGTCATTGAATCGGTGAAGAAGACCGGGCGTTGCGTCACCATCGAGGAAGGCTATCCGCAGTCCTCCGTTGGCACTGAGATCGCTACACGCGTCATGCAGCAGGCGTTCGACTATCTAGATGCACCGGTGCTGACGATTGCCGGGAAAGACGTGCCAATGCCTTACGCGGCAAATCTGGAAAAACTTGCCCTGCCAAGCGTCAAGGAAATCATCGATGCAGTAAAAGCTGTGACCTACACAGCGTAAGGGGAGGAAACCGATATGCCGATCAATATCACCATGCCGGCGCTCTCTCCGACGATGGAGGAGGGCAATCTCTCCAAATGGCTCGTCAAGGAAGGCGACAAAGTGGGTCCCGGCGACGTCATCGCCGAGATCGAGACTGACAAGGCGACGATGGAAGTCGAGGCCGTCGATGAAGGCACTGTCGCCAAGATCGTCGTTCCTGCGGGCACCGAAGGCGTCAAGGTCAATGCGCTGATCGCCATCCTGGCAGGCGAGGGCGAAGACGCCGCTACCGCCGCCAAAGGTGACGGTGCTGCTCCCAAGGCATCAGCCCCGCAGAAGGAAGAAGCGAAAGCGGAGGCAGTCCAAGCTGCAGCAAAGTCCGATGCCCCGAAGGCGGAAGCCGCACCCGCTGTGGCAACTCCGACCGCATCTGCTGCGCCCGCCAAATCTGGCGATCGACCCTTCTCATCGCCACTTGCCCGGCGCATCGCCAAGGATGCTGGTATCGAAATTGCGGGCGTTACGGGGTCTGGTCCGCACGGCCGCATTATCAAGAAGGATGTGGAGGCAGCAATTGCCGGCGGCGGCGCAAAGGCCGCTCCGGTGGTCGGAGCACCTGCGGCAGCAGCGCCAGCAGCGGCCAAGCCGATGTCCGACGATGCAGTGCTCAAGCTATTCGCGGAAGGCTCTTACGAACTCGTTCCGCACGACGGGATGCGCAAGACGATTGCCAAACGTCTGGTCGAGGCCAAGTCCACGATCCCGCATTTCTACCTGACGCTTGATTGCGAGCTCGACGCACTGCTTGCTTTGCGCGCGCAGATCAACTCTGCGTCGCCGATGCGCAAGACCGAAAAGGGCGACGTGCCTGCCTACAAGCTGTCGGTCAACGACATGATCATCAAGGCGATGGCTCTTGCCCTGCGCGACGTTCCGGAGGCGAATGTCTCGTGGACAGACGCCAACATGGTCAAGCACAAGCACTCCGATGTCGGGGTAGCCGTATCCATCCCGGGAGGCCTGATCACCCCGATCATTCGCAATGCGGAAGAAAAGACGCTTTCCACCATTTCGAATGAGATGAAGGACCTCGCCAAGCGGGCGCGTGATCGCAAGCTGAAACCCGAAGAATATCAGGGTGGTACGACGGCGGTATCAAATCTTGGCATGTTCGGCGTCAAGGATTTTGCTGCAATCGTCAATCCGCCGCATGCAACGATCCTGGCGATCGGCGCAGGCGAGGAGCGGGCAGTTGTCAAGAACGGCGAGATCAAGATTGCGACGATCATGTCGATAACGCTTTCGACCGATCATCGCGCTGTTGACGGTGCCCTCGGTGCGGAACTGGCGCAAGCCTTCAAGCGCCATATCGAGAATCCGATGGGCATGCTGGTCTGAGGAACGCCATGAAAACGGTCCTCTGCTACGGTGACTCGCTGACTTGGGGATACATTCCCGACGGGTCGGGTCGTCACGCGTTCAAGGACCGCTGGCCGCACGTCCTGCAAGCCGAACTCGGCGATGCCGTTCATGTCATTGCTGACGGCCTGAATGGACGTACCACCGTGTTCGACGATCACATGTCCGGTTTCGAGCGTAATGGCGCCAAGACACTAACGACCACGCTTGGCACGCATTTTCCGCTCGATCTCGTGATCATCATGCTCGGCACCAACGACATGAAACACGTGCTTTGCGCCAATGCTTTTGGCGCCAAGCGCGGGATGCAGCGCCTGATCGAAATCGTCAGGACGACGCCCTACCAGTTCGATACCAAAGCCCCTGCCGTGATGATCATGTCGCCGCCGCCGCTCGGTGATATGGGCGGCGAGGAATTCGAGCTGATATTTGAAGGCGGCATCGAGCAATCACGCCTCCTCTCCGACTTTTACAGGGACGCGGCAAAGCTTGCAGATTGCACGTTTTTCGATGCGGGGTCAGTCGCAAAGACGTCATCCCTTGATGGCGTTCATCTTGATGCAGAAAACACACGGGCAATCGGCATGGCCATTGCTCCCATCGTTCGAGACATACTCGATCTCTAATCCAGGAGGACCAAGGTCTTGGCCAATAATTACGACGTGATCATCATTGGTTCGGGTCCCGGAGGCTACGTTACCGCCATTCGCTCCGCACAGCTCGGCTTCAAGACCGCAATCGTCGAGCGCGAACATCTCGGCGGCATTTGCCTGAACTGGGGCTGCATACCGACAAAGGCGCTGCTGCGTTCAGCCGAGATATTCCACTACGGCCAGCACGCCAAGGATTACGGCCTCACCATCGAGGGCAAGATTTCCGCCGACGTCAAAGCTGTCGTCCAGCGCTCGCGTGGTGTTTCCGCCCGCCTCAATGGTGGCGTCGGCTTCCTGATGAAGAAGAACAAGGTCGATGTGATCTGGGGCGAGGCCAAACTGTCGAAGCCTGGCGAAATCGTCGTCTCGAAAACCGCCAAGAAGCCGATGGAACCGCAAAATCCGGTGCCGAAGAACACGCTTGGCGAGGGTACTTATTCGGCTAAGCATATTATCCTGGCCACTGGTGCGCGTCCGCGGGCCTTGCCAGGCATCGAGCCAGACGGCAAGCTGATCTGGACCTATTTCGAAGCGATGGTGCCGCCTGAGGTGCCAAAATCCCTGGTCGTCATGGGTTCTGGCGCAATCGGTATTGAATTCGCTTCGTTCTATCGAACCATGGGCGCCGAGGTAACTGTCGTTGAGCTCTTGCCGACCGTCATGCCGGTAGAAGACGCCGAGATTTCCGCGATTGCCCGCAAGCAGTTCGAGAAGCAAGGCATGAAGATCATCACCGATGCCAAGGTAACCAAGGTTGAGAAGGCGGCCAATTCCATCACCGCACATGTCGAAACCAAGGATGGGAAGATCGAGAAGATCACGGCAGAGCGGCTGATCTCGGCCGTTGGCGTGCAGGGCAACATCGAAAATCTCGGACTTGAGGCTTTGGGTGTTAAGACCGACCGTGGCTGCATCGTGACCGATGGCTATGGCAGGACCAATGTCGCGGGCATCTATGCTATCGGTGACGTCGCCGGTCCGCCCATGCTTGCACACAAGGCCGAGCATGAAGGCGTCATCTGCGTCGAAAAGATTGCCAACGTTCCGGGCGTCCATGCGCTCGAGAAGGACAAGATCCCCGGCTGTACCTATTGCCAGCCGCAGGTCGCTTCGGTCGGGCTCACTGAAGAGAAAGCCAAGGAAAATGGTCGGGAAATCCGGGTTGGCCGCTTCCAGTTTGCCGCAAACGGCAAGGCGATTGCGCTGGGAGAGGATCAGGGCCTGGTCAAGACCATCTTCGACAAGAAGACGGGCCAGTTGATCGGCGCCCACATGGTTGGCGCGGAGGTGACCGAACTTATCCAGGGGTTCGTGGTTGCCATGAATCTCGAAACCACCGAGGAAGAGTTGATGCATACGATCTTCCCGCATCCGACCTTGTCGGAAATGATGAAGGAAAGCGTGCTGGATGCCTATGGCCGCGTGTTGAACGCATAACAGGATTGTTGACCGGTTGATTATCAACGACAGCAAACCCTGGACCGGCCTCGCATGGGCGGTTCTCAAATGGTCGACGATCATCGGCGTCCTGATTGGGTTTGTGCCTGCCGCCTTGAGTCTCCTCTCCGGTAACACCATATCGGTGAACGGAACGGCGATTGGCGGCTGGACCGGTGTCTGGATTGTGACACTTGCCTGTGGGTTGGGTGGTTTTCTTTTCGGTGCTATATGGGCTTTGGTGCTTCGCGCCATTGCGATCGCATCAGGGCGCTAGCGAGGGATAAACGAAATGGATCAACCAGTCGGTATCATGGGCATGCCCGGTGTAGGTTTCTTCGGCATGCTGGTCATCGGTTTCATCGCGGGCTATATCGCCGAAAGAGCGATGAACCGCGACCACGGCCTCTTTACGAACATTCTCGTCGGCATAGCCGGGTCATTTGTCGGGGGCACGCTGGCTGGGCTATTGAACTTCCAGTTCTATGGCTTTCTCGGAAATCTGATCGTCGCGACTGCGGGTGCGCTCCTCATTCTATGGGTGTTTGGCAAAGCCAGGCCCGCGAACTAGATAATGAACTAGGAAATAATAATGGTCACGGTACTCGACACGATCGATCAGAAGCGACGCCTCCGGCATCCGGAGAAGGCGCACCGTCCAGATTCAGAGATATTGAAGAAGCCCGATTGGATCAGGGTCAAGGCACCCGTATCAAAAGGCTATGCGGAAACGCGTGACATTGTGCGATCGCACAACCTCGTCACCGTGTGTGAGGAAGCGGGTTGCCCGAACATCGGCGAGTGCTGGGACAAGAAACACGCAACATTCATGATCATGGGCGAGATATGCACGCGCGCCTGCGCGTTCTGCAACGTCGCGACCGGCCTGCCGAAAGCGCTCGATCCGAATGAGCCGGAAAATGTGGGCAAAGCCGTCAAGAAGATGGGCCTGACGCACGTGGTCATAACGTCGGTTGACCGCGATGACCTTGCGGATGGTGGCGCGCAGCATTTTGCCGACGTCATCCATGCGATCCGCCGCATATCGCCGGGAACGACCATCGAGATCCTGACGCCGGACTTTCTGCGCAAGGAAGGCGCACTTGAAATTGTGGTAGCCGCCCGTCCTGATGTGTTCAACCACAACCTGGAAACGGTTCCTTCTAATTACCTCAAGGTCCGTCCGGGTGCCCGCTATTTCCACTCGATCCGCCTGTTGCAGCGCGTGAAGGAACTCGACCCGACGATCTTCACCAAATCCGGCATCATGGTCGGGCTCGGCGAGGAGCGGAACGAAGTGTTGCAGTTGATGGATGACCTTCGCTCTGCGGACGTCGACTTCATGACGATCGGCCAATATCTGCAGCCGACGCGCAAGCATCATGCCGTGCTCAACTATGTGACGCCTGACGAGTTCAAATCGTACGCGACAATTGCCAAGACCAAGGGCTTCCTCGTCGTCGCTTCGAGCCCGCTGACCCGCTCATCGCATCACGCCGGCGAGGATTTTGCCAGGTTAAGGGCTGCACGCGAGGCATTGCACGCAGGCCGCAGCTAATCCATGCCGAAATTCGAGACGAGTCGTCCTGTCGTCCATCGAGCCGAGGAGATGTTCGATCTCGTCGCGGACGTCGAGACCTATCCCCAGTTCCTGCCGATGTGCGAGAGCCTGAAGGTGCGCTCGCGTAAGGAAAGTCACGGCAAGACTTTGCTGATCGCCGACATGACGGTTGGGTACAAGCTCATCCGCGAAACCTTCACCAGCCAGGTTCTCCTGAAGCCGCACGAAAAGGTCATCCTGACCAAATATATCGACGGACCGTTTCGCTATCTCGATAACCGATGGCAGTTTGTTCCGGCCGAAAATCCAGATCATTCCGTCGTGAAGTTCTACATCGACTATGAGTTCAAAAGCCGGACGCTTGGCTTTGTCATGGGATCGATGTTCGACATTGCGTTTCGGAAATTTACCGAAGCGTTTGAAAAGCGGGCCGATGCGATATATGGCAGGGGCGAGACATCACCGGCTCTAAGGTAATTATGTAATGCGACACGAAGATCCAGATTATCAGGTTCACATCGGAACCCCTTCGGTGGAAGACTACAGGCGGCTGCGCGAAGTCGCTGGTCTGAGTCCCAAGAGCCAGGAAGCCGCGGAAAAGGGCCTCCCAAACACCGTCTATGCCGCAACGGTTCGCTATCACGCTGATACTGTCGCGATGGGCCGCATTGTTGGCGACAATGGATGTTTCTATCAGGTGGTCGACATCGCCGTTGATCCGGAACATCAGGGCAAGGGTCTCGGCAAGGTAATTGTCGCGCACCTGGTCGATTTCCTGCAAGCCGAGGCGCCTGACGGGGCCTATGTAAGCCTCATCGCCGACGGTCCCGCACAATACCTTTATTCGAAATTCGGCTTTCGGCCGGTTATGCCCGAATCGATCGGCATGGCGCTTTATGTAAAGCGACCCGGGGATTAGCTTTCCGAGAGCGCTTTCAGTATCATGTCGAGCGCGGTGTCGACTGCAGCATGGCGGATCGATGCGCGCCCATTGTCATTAAATACATGGCGGACTGCAAAGGGTTGCGCTCCCTTGCGCGCCAGACCAAACCATACAAGCCCCACGGGCTTCGCCAGCGAACCACCGCCGGGTCCCGCAACGCCGGTGACTGACACTGCGATCCCAGCGCGGGAATGCCGAAGTGCACCTTCCGCCATGGCCAGCGCAACCTCTTCCGATACGGCGCCATGCGCAACGATCAATTCATTTGGTATGCCCAGCATCTCGTGCTTGGCCTCGTTTGAATAGGTGACGAAACCGCGATCAAAGACATCCGAGGAACCGGCAATATCGGTCAAGGCGGCCGCAACCAGCCCCCCAGTGCAGGACTCGGCCGTAGCACCCAGAATGCCGTTGCGTCGGCAGGCCTCAAGAACGGCGATGGCCTTTACTTCAGCAATCAGCCCGCTCATTCCGGCAATCCTCCGGGATAAATCACCGAGGCCGTGGCAATTGCCGCAATGCCTTCTTTTCGGCCGATAAAACCGAGCTTTTCGTTCGTCGTTGCCTTGATCGAGATTCGGTCAGAAGAAATACCCAGCATTTTCGCTAATGCCGCCGTCATCGCTTCCCGGTGAGGGCCTACCTTCGGCGCTTCGCAGATCAGCGTGATATCCGCATTGGCAATGCGCCCGCCAGCCTCCTTCACGAGTTTCACGGCGTGTTCCACGAAAATATGGGAAGCCGCGTCTTTCCACTTTGGATCGGAAGGCGGAAAATGTGTGCCGATGTCGCCTGCGCCCCGGGTCGCCAGCAAGGCATCGGTCAGCGCATGCAATGCCACGTCTGCGTCGGAATGGCCCGACAGCTTATGGTCATGATCGATGAATACTCCAGCCAGCATTACTCCATTGCCGGGCTCGAATGCATGGACATCATACCCGTTGCCGGTGCGCACGTCAGGATAGGCGGAATGCTGCTTTGAGAGCCGATCATCTGCCATGTCGATATCCTTAGCCCAGGTCAGTTTCGTATTATCTGCCGAACCTTCCACGATCCGGACTGGCAAGCCATGCCATTCGGCGATGGCCGAATCGTCGGTGAAATCGGAGCGCCCGGCCGCAAAGGCCGCATCATGTGCCGCAAGGATCGGCTCGAACGGAAAGGCCTGCGGTGTCTGCGCTGCGTAGAGGCCCGCGCGTGGTACGGTCGCACTGACCATTGCGTCATGTCCTGCCGCCTTCAATGTATCCGAGACTGCAAGGACCGGCAGGACGCCGATATGCGGCGTCAGGTTGAACACGACCCTCTCCAGAAGATCGGCGGATATGAATGGACGCACACCATCGTGAATCAGCACATGGTCTGGAGAAATGTCCTTGAGCGCCAGCAGCCCGAGGCGGGTCGATTCCTGCCGCGTCGGACCGCCGGTGACTGTAACCACAGCCGAAGCATAGTCACCAAGCGCCTGCGCGAAGAGTGTGGCATCCTCCTTGTGGATCACGACAACGACATCATCGATCAACGGGCAATCAAGAAAAGCACGCACGGTATGCGCCAGAACGGCTTCACCGCCGATCTTGCGATATTGCTTTGGTCCTTCAACGCTTTGGCCCGCACGCTCCCCGCGCCCGGCCGCCACGATGACCGCAGCCACCCGCGATTGCTTGTTTTCAGTCTTGCCCGCCACACTTTTCTCCGTGATGCCTCATTCCGTTACCCTTTGCCGTGGTGAAAGGCCAGAGCTTTGAACAGGAAGAAGGTCGAAATCAGGTCACGAAGCGGCGCACTTTGCCTTGCGAAGCGGCACGATCCTGTCTAAAGGGTAGGCTATTGTAAAATTGCATATGAAACAGGCAGAGCCAGTGATTGATCTAACAGCACCACTGCACGTTGGCGGCGTGAAATTGCGCAACCGGGTTTTCCTGGCGCCGATGTCGGGCGTATCTGATCTCCCGTTCCGACAATTGGCCTGGCAGGCAGGGGCGGGCATGGTCGTGTCGGAGATGGTGGCCAGCGCTGAGCTTTGCACGCGGGAACGTGGCAATTTGCTTCGCCTCAAGGGCGATGGGCTTGGCACGCATGTGGTGCAGATCGCCGGCCGCGAAGCCAAGTGGATGGCAGAAGCGGCGCGGATTGCTGAGGGCGAGGGCGCCCATATTATCGATATAAATATGGGTTGCCCTGCAAAGAAGGTGACCGGCGGACTTTCGGGTTCGGCATTGATGCGCGACCTGGACCATGCGCTGACATTGATCGAAGCGACGGTCGCTGCTGTCAGCAGTCCTGTAACGCTGAAAATGCGGCTCGGCTGGGATGACTCAACCATCAACGCTCCGGAGCTGGCGGCACGCGCAGAGCACGCTGGCATCCAAATGGTAACTGTCCACGGTCGCACGCGCTGTCAGTTCTACGAAGGCAAGGCGGACTGGCATGCCATTCGCGCCGTCAAGGAGGCGGTGTCGGTCCCGGTTGTCGCCAATGGCGACGTTCTAAATCCGGACGATGCGGCATCGATCCTTGACGCTTCGGGTGCCGACGCTGTGATGGTCGGGCGCGGATCGTACGGTCAACCCTGGCTTCCCGGGACAATTGCTCAAGGTCTGAGACACGGCACGAGTGATGTTATCGCCGATTATGCCGTTGCACACTATGAAGCCATGCTCACCCACTACGGCGAACCCACGGGCATTCGTCATGCACGCAAACATCTCGGGTGGTACCTTGAGATGCATGGCGTCGATATATCGACGGTGGAGCGTGGTTCGATCATGACAGAAAACAATCCACGCCAGGTTGCGCGTCGCTTGCATGCAGCGCTCTGCCGCACCAACGCAGCAAACATGAAAAGGGTAGCCTAAGATGACGGCGTCAAATAAGCCGCTGGAAGACCGTTTGGCGGGCATGGTGCTCAACTCGATCCGGCATCCGGTGATCATGCTCGATGGAGCTGGCTACATCTCCTATGCCAATGCCGATGCGGAAGCTTTCTTCCGCTCAAGCGCCAGCATTCTAAGCCGCAACACGCTGGATATGCTGCTGCCTTTCGGCAGTCCGCTTTTGGCGCTGGTCAAACAGGTGCGCGAGAATCCATCACCGGTCAACGAATATCGTGTGGATGTCTCATCGCCGCGTCTTGGCCAAGACCGCATCGTCGATCTCTATGTTACGCCGGTGAACGAAACGCTCGGATCGATCGTAATCCTGTTCAAGGAAAGGTCGATGGCTGAAAAGCTCGACCGCCAGATGACCCATCGTGGTGCTGCCCGTTCCGTCACAGGACTTGCTTCGATGTTGGCCCATGAGATCAAGAACCCTCTATCGGGCATCCGCGGCGCCGCGCAATTGCTCGAAACCGGGCTAAACGATGACGATCGCGCCTTGACTCGCCTGATAACCGATGAGACCGACCGTATCGTCTCACTCGTCGACCGCATGGAGGTCTTTTCCGACGAGCGTCCGATTGAACGCGAGGCGGTGAACATTCACGTCGTCCTCGACCACGTCAAGGCAATCGCCAAGAATGGTTTCGCGAGCCATATCAAATTCCACGAGGACTATGATCCTTCGCTGCCCTACGTTTTTGCCAACCGTGATCAGCTCGTACAGGTTTTCCTCAATCTCGTAAAAAATGCCGCCGAGTCGATCGGTTCCGGCGAACCGGGCGAGATCACGCTTTCCACCGCGTTCCGTCCCGGCATCCGGCTCTCGATTCCGGGCATGCGCAATCGCGTATCGTTGCCGCTTGAGTTTACCGTTCAGGATACTGGCGCCGGCGTGTCGCCGGATATCATGCCACATCTGTTTGATCCGTTCGTAACAACAAAGCCCAATGGATCCGGGCTGGGGCTCGCACTTGTCGCCAAGATCGTCGGCGATCATGGCGGCGTCATTGAATGCGATTCCGTGCCGCGCAAAACCACCTTCAGAATTCTGATGCCCGCATGGCAAAGCGGTGGTGGCGATGAACATGCAGATGATAGTCCATATTCCAAGAAAGCAGGGTCCTGATCATGAGTTTGGGCAGTATTCTCGTCGCAGATGACGATGCGGCAATAAGAACCGTCCTCAATCAGGCGCTTTCCCGTGCAGGTTACGATGTTCGGATCACATCCAATGCTGCCACATTGTGGCGCTGGATTTCGGCAGGAGACGGCGATCTGGTTATCACCGACGTCGTGATGCCAGATGAAAACGCGTTTGACTTGTTGCCGCGTATAAAGAAGTCTCGTCCGGACCTTCCCGTGATTGTCATGAGCGCGCAGAACACGTTCATGACCGCAATTCGCGCTTCGGAAGCAGGTGCTTATGAATACCTGCCCAAGCCATTTGATCTGACCGAACTGGTCAGCATTGTTGGCCGGGCTTTGGCGGAACCCAAGAAGAAACCGGAGAAGTGGGCGGCTGAGGAACAGCCGGACACGATGCCGCTCGTTGGACGTTCTCCGGCGATGCAGGACATCTATCGTGTGCTGGCACGCATGATGCAGACCGATCTTACGATAATGATTTCCGGGGAGTCCGGCACGGGAAAGGAACTCGTCGCGCGCGCCCTGCACGAATATGGTCGTCGGCGCAAAGGCCCTTTCGTCGCCATCAATATGGCGGCTATCCCGCGCGACCTGATCGAATCCGAACTGTTCGGACACGAGCGCGGCGCCTTCACTGGTGCGCAGAATCGATCGAGCGGGCGTTTCGAGCAGGCGGATGGCGGCACGCTGTTCCTTGATGAAATCGGCGACATGCCGATGGAAGCGCAAACACGGCTCCTGCGTGTCTTGCAGCAGGGCGAGTACATGACTGTCGGTGGCCGCACGCCGATCAAGACGGATGTTCGTATCGTTGCGGCGACGAACAAGGACTTGCGGACGCTGATCAATCAGGGGTTGTTCCGAGAAGATCTTTACTACCGTCTCAACGTCGTGCCACTGCGTCTGCCACCACTGCGCGAGCGCCGCGAAGATATCCCGGATCTGGTCCGCCACTTTTTCAAGATGGCTGCGAGAGACGGCCTTCCGGAAAAGCGCATTACCTCAGACGGCCTTGACCTGATGCGTCGTTATCCGTGGGCAGGCAACGTTCGGGAACTGGAAAACCTCGTCCGCCGCCTGGCAGCTCTTTATCCGCAAGAGGAAATCAACGCGGACGTCATCGAAGCCGAATTGAAAGCGGATATGCGCCCGGCTGAGCTTTCGACCAACGCCATAACCAACGAAGAGGTTACGATCGGTCGGGCGGTCGAACTGAATATGCAACGCTACTTCATGTCCTATGGAGATGATCTCCCACCGGCGGGTCTTTACCAGCGTGTGCTCGAAGAGGTGGAGTATCCGTTGATATTGTCATGCCTCACCGCGACCCATGGTAACCAGATCAAGGCGTCCGAATTGCTTGGGCTGAACCGCAATACGCTGCGTAAGAAAATCCGCGAGCTGGGCGTCAACATTTACAAAGGTTCCAAGAGAGATCGATAGTAATCATGTTGGAGCCTCGCGAAAAGCTAAAATTGTAAACAGTGCAATAGACGCTTTTTAACGGGAGTATGCGCAAAGTAACGACCGGAGATCCCGTGAAGTATTGCAATCGACGAAGTGTCGATGTGCGGCCGGTGATGCGGAGGCGAAGGTGTTTAGTTTTGCGGAACGTTTGATATTGTTTAACCAGTATGAAATCCTGAAGAAACTTGATCCAGACAAATCAAGTCTTTATGGGCGGCATCAGGAAGTGGTGGAGAGGGGATTCGAGAATCTCTATCGCGAGCTCGGCATCTCCGAAGGGACGGTCAGCGACGCTGAAGCCAAGGAAATTGACGACATCCTTGCATTGCTTCGGGCGATCAGGTCGTCCAGCAATGGCGGAAGTAGCGGCGTTGCAGATGAGGCAAAGTTCGTTGGCTTTGGAGGCTCACAGCCGCACGAGCAATTTGCCTATGCCGAGTTCCTCGGTAAAATCCTTAAGTTTCCGCAGGAAATATCAAGAAGCGCCGACAACCGCCCGGAACTCCAGCTGGAAAAGTATCGCGCGATGCTGAAGCGCTGGAATGAAATCGGACGAGCGCGCGAACTCTCCACCGATCAAATAGAATATCTTGTCGCGTAGTGTTTCCAATCCGGTCGTGGCTGGCGCTTGGCTGCCACGACCGGATTTCTCACGACGGATCAGGCGAGGGCGCCGATATAATCGAGCTTGCCGATCTGGACACCATTATGGCGCAGGATGTTCTGGGCCGTGGTGACATGGAAGTAGAAATTCGGCAAAGCGAACTTCTGGACATATTCCTCGCCATTGAGTGTCACTTTCAACTGCCCCGCACTCAGTGTAACGTCCTTCGTATCCGCGCCCTCGAAGGCGGCAGCATCCACGCTTTCGAGGAAGGCAACTGTTCTGGCAATGCGGTCCCTTAGCTCGGCAAAGCTGGTTTCTTCATCGGCAAACTTTGGAACTTCGACGGCTGTGAGCCGACCGATCGTTCCTTTAGCAGTGTCGCTGGCCCGCTGGATCTGACCTGAAAATGGCAGCATGTCGGGCGCAAGCCGTGCATTGACGAGAACCGATGGACTAATCTTCTTTTCGGCCGCAAATGCTTCGGCCTTGTCGATGAGCGATGAGAGAACGGAGAAGCCGCGGATATATGCCGGGACTGAGATCGTGTATATTGAGAGGGACATGGGCTTGCTCCTTTGAAGCACAGGCTGGCTGGAAAATGTTGGGCATGAACATGCAGCCAGCCGCACATACGTCCTTGCCCGACTTTTTCAAGGGTGACGTCAAAATGTTGTGCGACGTTCCTTTGGTGTTAGCGTTCCAGTTCCAGGAACGACTTAAATCCACCATAGATCATGCGTTTGCCGTCGAAGGGCATGTTCGCCATGTCATCCTTCAGACGCGGGTCTTCCATGACCTTCGAATTTATCGCGTCCCGCTGTTCACGCGATTCATAGGTGATCCACGAGAACACCACGATCTCGTCGTCCTTGGCCTGGACCGCACGCGGGAATGAGGTGAGTTCACCGTAGGGCACGTCATCTGCAGTACACTCGACATAGGCGAGGGCGCCGTACTCCATCCAGACGTCGCCAGCCTTGCGGGCGAGTTCCTTGTAGGCCTCCAGTTTCTCGTTGGGTACTGCGACCACGAAGCCATCTACATAGGGCATTTTTTCTTCCTCCCGATCGTTTGAGAACACAAGCACCTATAACAATGGGGTGAGTGGTCGGGTGTTCCAAGGCCATTATTCGTATTGCCTCGAAACTTCCCATGTCAAATTTGTTGATGATTGAGGACTGGCGCCACAAAGCGTTGCATTTCCGCCACAAAGTGTTGCATGAGTGCCACGTGGTTGGAATCGCACAAAACAATGCTCTTATCAAATTCAGTCAACCTGTTTGAGGCATCGGCCGCTGACGCTACGCGCGGCAGCAACCAAAGGTTTTATTCGCGCGCGGGTATTGCAACCGTTGTGCTTGCTTTGCTGACGACCGGCGTCACATTCCTTATCCTCACAGGCATAACCCCCATCCATCCGGACAGCCGGGTTACACTGTTGCTGACCAGCATCAACGCGGTTCTGATTGTGGCGCTGATCATCCTGATCGGCCGTGAAGTCTACCGTATCGCCCAGGCAAGAAGCCGTGGAAAGGCAGCAGCGCGGTTGCATGTCCGGCTCGTGGTGCTGTTTTCGTTGGTTGCTGCCGTCCCGGCCTTGATCGTTGCCATCGTCGCTTCGATCACCCTTGACCTTGGTCTTGATCGCTGGTTCGAAATGCGGACTACGACCATCGTCAATTCATCCATCAACCTTGCGAACTCCTACATTCAGGAAAGTGCGCGCAATTTGCAGGGTACGACGCTTGAGATGGTCAACGACCTTGACGGGCAACGCGCGCTCTACAATCTCGATCGAAGCAGTTTCACTCGGCTGATGACCCAACAGGCGCTCGGAAGGGGCCTGATCAGTGCCGCGCTGATCCGCACAAATGGCGATACGGCCATACGCGCTGACATCAAAACTGATATCAAGATCCCGGCTGTCGCAAAATCCATCCTCGATACCGCCTCGGACGGCAAACCCGTTCTCATCCCTCCGGAACAGACCAATCTGCTCAGCGCCGTCATCAAAATGCGGGAAATCCCCGGTCTCTTCCTCTATGCCGTCAGACCCGTGGATGCAGACATTCTGAGCTCCAGCCGTTTGATGGAGAAGCGGGCCGAGGACTCGCAGAAGAATGACGGCAATGGAATTACGACTCAGATCCTGTTTGCGCTCCTTTATTTTGGCCTTACCTTGACGCTTCTTCTGTCAGCCATCTGGACCGGCATCGCTGTTGCCGACCGTCTCGTTCGGCCCATTCGGCTATTGATCGGTGCGGCAGACGACGTAGCGACCGGCAATCTTGACGTTTCTGTTCCGGTGCGCCGGTCTGACGGCGATGTCGGGTCGCTTTCCCAGACATTCAACACGATGGTGCAGCAACTCAGCACACAGCGCGGTGATCTAGTGTCCGCAAAGGACCAGATAGACGAGCGGCGACGCTTCTCCGAAGCGGTTCTGTCAGGCGTGACGGCTGGCGTGATCAGTGTCAATGGTGACGGTGTCATTGGCATTATCAACCGTTCTGCAGAAGCAATGTTTGCACTCGATCCTGCCACCACCGTCGGCAAGAATCTGACGGCGCTCGTGCCTGAGATCGGCCTTGTATTCGAGGTGGCGCATGCGACGGGCCGCTCCGTTTATCGCGAGCAGGTGAGCATGTCGCGCCATGGCAGTGCCCGAACGTTTAACGTGCAGATCACAGTCGAGGATGCTGAATCCATTGAGCATTCCTATGTAGTCACAGTTGACGACATCACCGATCTTGTTGAAGCGCAGCGTTCCTCTGCCTGGGCCGATGTGGCGCGGCGGATCGCGCGCGAGATCAAGAACCCGCTTACCCCGATCCAACTCTCCGCTGAGCGGCTGCGCCGGCGTTTCGGCAAGGTCATCACCGAAGATCCCGAGATTTTCGAACAATGCACGGAAACGATCATACGGCAGGTCGGCGATATTGGCCGCATGGTCGATGAATTCTCCTCATTTGCGCGCATGCCGAAACCTGAATTCAAGGCCATGGATTTGCGCGAGGCGCTCCGGGAAGCATCGTTCCTGGTCGAGGTTAGTCGAAGCGATATCCGTTTCGAACGCGATTTTGGCGGCGTTCCGTTGGTCGGGCAGTTTGATGGGCGTCTCCTGGGTCAGGCGTTCGGAAATGTCATCAAGAACGCTGCAGAGTCCATTGAATCTGCTGTGAAAGATGGTCTGACTGATGGGCACATCCTTATCCGTTCACGCGAGGACCATAACGTAATTACAGTGGAGATTCTTGATAGTGGGAAGGGGCTGCCGCGCGAACATCGGCAGCGCCTGCTCGAACCATATATGACCACACGGCAGAAGGGCACGGGCCTCGGCCTTGCAATCGTCAAGAAGATTGTCGAGGACCATGCCGGGCACCTCGAGTTGCATGACGCGCCTGAGAATTTCTATGGAGGGCGGGGCGCGATGATTCGTATGACTTTTCCGACCACGCTGACCTTCACAGAGGTTGTTGAAAATACCGATAGTAGACAGGTGAACTAACATGGCATCTGACATTCTTGTCGTCGACGATGAAGTCGACATTCGCGAACTCGTTGCCGGAATTCTGGGCGATGAGGGATATGAGACGCGTGTCGCGTCCGATGCCGACAGCGCGCTTGCGTCGATCGATGACCGTATTCCGCGGTTGATCTTCCTTGATATCTGGATGCAGGGTAGCCGACTCGATGGCTTGGCGCTCCTTGACGAGATCAAGACGCGTCATCCGGAGATACCCGTTGTTATGATCTCGGGACACGGCAACATCGAAACTGCCGTTTCAGCAATTCGCCGCGGCGCTTATGATTTCATCGAGAAGCCTTTCAAGGCTGACCGGTTGATCCTTGTTGCGGAACGCGCACTTGAGACCTCCAAGTTGCGAAGGGAAGTGTCTGACTTGCGCAAGCGCTCGAGCGAAAGCTTTGAACTTCTCGGCACGTCGCTTCCAATGAATCACCTGCGCCAGACGATCGAGCGGGTCGCGCCCACCAACAGTCGCATCATGATCACGGGACCGTCGGGTGCCGGCAAGGAACTGACGGCGCGGGCAATTCATGCCCTTTCGGCGCGAGCCAAGGGTCCGTTCGTCAATTTGAACGCCGCGACGATTACACCTGAACGTATGGAGATCGAACTCTTCGGAACGGAATCCGATGGGGGGGAGCGCAAGGTTGGTGCACTTGAGGAGGCCCATGGCGGCATTCTTTATCTCAATGAGATCGCTGACATGCCGCGCGAGACGCAAAACAAAATCTTGCGTGTCCTTGTCGACCAGCAGTTCGAACGGGTAGGGGGAACGAAACGCATAAGGGTCGATGTTCGCATTATTTCGTCGACAGCCCAGAACCTCGAAGCAATGATCGCCGAGGGCCGATTCCGCGAGGATTTGTTCCATCGTCTCGCCGTCGTTCCGGTGATTGTGCCGCCACTGGCCGACAGACGCGATGACATCCCGGCCCTCGTTGATTTCTTCATGGCGCAGATCGCCGATCAGGCCGGCATCAAGCCGCGCAAAATCGGCCCCGATGCGATGGCTGTGCTGCAATCGCATTCGTGGCCCGGCAACATCCGTCAGTTGCGCAACAATATTGAACGATTGATCATTCTCGCGCGCGGCGACGACCCGGAAGCCGTCATTACGGCCGATCTTCTGCCCGCGGAAATCGGCGACACCTTGCCAAAGGCACCCACAGAATCCGACCAGCACATCATGGCACTGCCTTTGCGGGAAGCGCGGGAACGCTTCGAGAAGGAATATCTCGTTGCCCAGATCAATCGATTCGGTGGAAACATCTCGCGTACCGCTGAATTCGTTGGTATGGAACGTTCAGCACTGCATCGGAAGCTGAAATCCCTCGGGGTATAATCGAAACATGCGCGTGATTATCTGCGGCGCGGGACAGGTCGGCTACGGGATAGCGGAACGTCTCGCAGCAGAAGGCAATGATGTTTCGGTCATTGATACGTCCGCCAAGCTCATCCAGGTCGTGGGTGATACGCTTGACGTGCGCGGCTTTGTCGGGCACGGCTCCCATCCGGACATTCTTGAAGCGGCCGGCGCGGCACAGGCTGACATGATCATCGCCGCGACGCTTTATGACGAAGTGAACATCGTCGCTTGCGAGGTGGCGCACGCTCTGTTCAATGTGCCGACCAAGATTGCGCGGATCCGCGCCCAGCCCTACCTGCAGCCGCACTACCGGGATATTTTCTCCCGCAACCACATGCCGATCGATGTCATCATTTCACCGGAGCTTGAAGTCGGTGAGATGGTGCTGCGGCGCATCGCATTGCCCGGAGCTAGTGATGTGGTGCGGTTTGCCGAAGACAATATTGTCGTGCTCGCGATCGAGTGCCTGGAGGACTGTCCAGTCGTCAACACGCCGCTGGCACAATTGAGCAACCTCTTTCCTGATCTGAACGCAACGGTCATGGCGATTGTCCGGGATGGCAAATTGTTGATCGCCCATTCGGGCGATCAGATGAAAACTGCAGATATCGCCTATGTTTCGGCTCCCAAGGAGCAGGCTCAACGTACCTTGGCATTATTTGGCCATGAGGAACCGGAGGCGAGGCGTATCGTCATCGCCGGTGGCGGCAATATCGGGCTCTTCGTCGCGCAGGCGATAGAAGCGCGCCAGCCAAGAACCAATATCAAGATCATTGAAGCAAGTCTTGCACGGGCCAATCACATTGCTGACGAATTGCGGCGCGCTTTGGTGCTGCACGGTAGCGCCCTTGATCAGAAGCGCTTGAATGAGGCGGAAACACAGGACGCCGATCTCTTGGTTGCACTCACCAATGACGATCAGGTCAATATGCTTGTCGGCGTTATGGCCAAGCGTCTTGGCTGCAAGTCTAACCTTGTTCTGATCAACAACCCGAATTATCTCGATCTGAGCAAATCGCTAGGTATTGACGCCCATATCAGCCCGCGTAGCGTGACGATCTCCCGCGTGCTTCAGCATGTCCGTAGGGGCCGGATCCGTGCTGTACATAGTGTACAGGAGGGCCGGGGTGAGATAATCGAGGCTGAGGCGTTGGAGACGTCGCCAATGGTTGGCGCAACGTTGCGCGAGTTCGATTTGCCGGACGGATTGCGGATCGGTGCGATCTATCGCGATGGGCAGGTCCTGAAGCCTGATGGCAATGTCCGGATCAAACCGCACGATCGCGTCGTACTCTTCGCCACCGCCGAAACCGTCAAGCAAGTGGAACAGATGTTCCGCGTCAGCCTGGAGTACTTCTGACAGAAGCGAGATGTGACCCATGAAACTGCAACTCCTCCGCAATGCCACGCTGAAAATAGACTATGCCGGCTCGATCATTCTGATTGACCCGGACTTTGGACCGAAACACAGCCGGCCATCCTTCACTGGTCGCTCCCCCAATCCGATGACGGACTTGCCGGCCTCGCCTGAAGATATCCTAACGGGTGTCGACCTCGTTATTGTGTCGCATCTTCACGCGGATCATTTTGATGCAGTCGCGCAAGCCCTTGTTCCCAAGCATCTGCCGCTAATTTGCCAGCCCGGCGACGATGAAAGGATCAGATCATTCGGATTTACCGATGTGACGCCGCTGATCGACGATCTGACAGTCAATGGGATCTATCTGAAGCGTCGCGAAGGCAATCATGGAACTGGGTCTGTACTCGAAAAGATGGGGCAGGTAATGGGGTTCACGATCGAAGGCGAAGGCGAGCCAGCGATCTATTGGGCGGGCGACACCATCCTCTACCCTCCGGTGCGCGAAACCATCGAAACGGTTAGGCCGGACATCATCATTACCCATTCGTGCGGCGCCAAATGGGACGATGCCCTGATCGTCATGGACGCTGAGCAGACCGTCGAGGTCTGCCGGATCGCTCCCGAGAACGCGAAAGTCGTCGCTGTTCATATGGAAGCTCTTGATCATGCGACGATCGCGCGAAGCGACCTGCAGGCCTTTGCGGATGCGTCCAATGTCGATAAGCATAGACTCATCATTCCCCATGATGGAGAGATACTCCATCTCACAGCCCCCAGCGCATGAGATTATCCAATGTCAAAAACATTCGCCTTTGTCGGCAATCAGAATCGTAACGCCTTGCCCGGCGAGGGCAAGGGCATCAGCGTTTATGCGTTTGATAACCAGTCCGGTGATCTGACGCTGGCGAGCGAGTATCTTGCCATCGACAATCCCGGCTATCTGGCGATCGACGAGAAGCGCAAGCGCCTTTATGCCGCTGTCGAAATTCCTGCCTGGAACGAGAACATGGCCGTGGCCTTCGATATCGATCCGGTCACCGGCGCACTTTCTTACATCAACATGCAGCCGACACTTGGGAACACGACGTGTCACCTCGGCTTCGACCAGACTGGGGCGATGATCTTCGCATCGAATTACACGGTGGCGGATTTTGGCGCGCGCCCGGGTAATGCCGTTGCGGCATTCTCGATACGTGCCGATGGCGGCCTTGAGCCGGCCTTTGCTGCGGCCATCCACGAAGGTCCAAACGCTGTCGTGCCAACTGACAAGCGCCAACATGGCCATTGTGCCGTGGTCAGCCCCGACAATCGCTATGTGTATGTGTGCGACCTCGGTCTCGACCGGATCATGGCGTACAAACTGCCGAACCAGGGCGAGGGGCTCACACTCGCGTCAACTCCTTTCACGCAGCTACCAGACGGTGCGGGACCACGACATCTGACATTCCATCCAAACGGAAAGATCGCCTTCGTTATCAATGAGTTGAACAGCAGTGTCAGCGTATTTCGCTACAATGCCGACAATGCCGAACTTGAAATTATCCAGACCCTGCCAACGCTTCCCGAGGATTTTACCACGACCAATACCTGTGCTGAAATCGCGGTCAGCACCGACGGGAAGTTCCTCTATGGGTCAAACCGCGGCCATGACAGCATCGTCAGCTACACGATTGCCCCCTCTGGCGAAATTTCTTTAATGGGCTGGACCCCGTCACAAGGCATCGGACCGCGGAACTTCACAATCGATCCGTCCGGGGAGTTCATGCTGGTCGCCAACCAGAAAGGCGGGGGCATCGCAGCGTTCAAACGCGATATTGCGACGGGCGCACTCAAGGATACAGGCAAGCGCGTCAACCTGCCAAATCCCATGCGCATCGTATTCGGCACCTTTGGTTGAGGTGGTAATCGAATGTCCCGCATTGCCTATGTGAACGGTCAGTATATCCAGCACTCCGAAGCTGGAGTTCATATCGAGGACCGTGGCTATCAGTTTGCCGATGGTGTCTACGAGGTCTGTGAGATCGCTCGCGGCAACATCATGGACATGACACGGCATTTGGAGCGCCTGAACCGCTCGTTGACAGAACTGAAAATCGCCTGGCCCATGAACCGCAGGGCCCTACAACTTGTGGTCAAGGAGGTCGTGCGCAGGAATCGTGTGCACAATGGTCTGGTTTACATGCAGGTCACGCGCGGCGTTGCCAGACGCGATCACGTATTTCCGTCCCCGGACACGCCACCTTCGATCGTCGTTACCGCCAAGCGCACAGATCCGAGGGCATCCGCGGCGAGGGCAGCCCAAGGTATCAAGGTCATTACTGTTCCCGAAAACCGGTGGGATCGGGTCGATATCAAATCGGTGGGTCTCTTGCCGAATGTGCTGGCACGCCAACAGGCAAAGGAAGAGGGCGCCCAGGAGGCCTGGTTCATCGATCCGGATGGTATCGTCAAGGAAGGCGCGGCCACCAATGCGTGGATTGTGACCAAGGACGGCGTTCTTGTGACGCGCCCGGCCGAAACCGGCATCTTGCGCGGTATCACCCGCACAACCATTTTCGACGTGGCGAAAAAGTTGGGATTGAAGATCGAGGAGCGGGGCTTTTCAGTGGACGAAGCCAAGAAAGCAAAGGAGGTATTCATGACGGCGGCGACCACAGTGGTGATGCCAATCGTTGCGATTAATGGCGAATCCGTGGCAAATGGGCATCCTGGAACGACGACACTTTCCTTGCGGGAAGCGTTTTTTGACATTGCGGAAAAAACGCCAGCCTGTTAACCGGAGAGTGAGGGGACTAAATCGCCACGCTTTTTCACCTCCTGCAGGAGTAGGGTAGAATCCACTCCTGCTGCCGAATGTTGTATGAGACACTTGCTGATCGCATAAAAGGACAAAAACAATGGCTGAACGATCGCAGAATCTTCAGGACCTTTTTCTGAATTCAGTCAGAAAACAGAAGATTTCTCTGACAATTTTCCTCATCAATGGTGTGAAACTGACCGGGATTGTCACATCCTTCGACAATTTCTGTGTACTTTTGCGCCGTGACGGCCATTCGCAGCTCGTCTATAAACATGCCATCTCGACCATAATGCCGAGCCAGCCCGTGCAGATGTTCGAGGTTGAAGAAAGCGACTGAGACCCATTTGACTAACGAAACGAAGCGTAACGCAAGAAAAACTGCGGGAATTGCTGACAACGGCGAATCCAGCAGGGAGCCGACTTGCGCTCTCGTCATCGTGCCTGTGCTGCCGCAGCGTTTTGCTGACGGCAAAAATGACGATAACGGCCGTTCGAAATTCCAGCACGAGTTCCAGCGCAGCGATGAAGCCAGACTGGAAGAGGCAGAAGGCCTGGCGCGCGCGATCGATTTGGAAATTACTCATTCCGACATTGTTCGGGTTCCTGCGCCGCGCCCAGCCACTTTGCTCGGGACCGGCAAGGTCGAGAGTATTGCCGAAATCGTCGAAGCGTCGCATGCGGAACTGGTAATCGTCGACCACCCGCTAACTCCAGTGCAACAACGTAATCTCGAAAAGGCCTGGAATGCAAAGGTGCTCGACAGGACCGGGCTCATCCTTGAGATATTCGGGCGGCGTGCCCAAACGAAGGAGGGCACCCTCCAGGTCGAATTGGCGCATCTCACCTATCAGAAGGGACGCCTGGTTCGCAGTTGGACCCACCTGGAGCGCCAGCGCGGCGGTGGCGGCTTCCTTGGCGGTCCCGGTGAAACGCAGATCGAAGCCGACAGACGTGCATTGCAGGAAAAGATCCTACGTATCAAACGCGAACTCGAGACCGTGGTCCGGACACGTATGCTGCACCGGAGCAAGCGCAAGAAGGTGCCGCACCCGGTCGTTGCGCTCGTCGGCTATACCAATGCGGGCAAGTCCACTTTGTTCAACCGGCTGACTGGCGCTGGCGTCACGCTCGATCCAACATTGCGGCGCATTAAGCTTGAACACGGCGAAACAATCATCCTGTCTGACACAGTCGGATTTATCTCCAACCTGCCGACGCATCTGGTGGCCGCGTTCCGCGCCACGCTGGAAGAGGTCGTGGAAGCCGACTTGATCCTGCATGTACGTGATATTTCCGATCCGGACACCGCGGCGCAGGCCGAGGACGTTCACGCCATTATGGAAAGCCTCGGAATTGAACGCGGTGATAGCAAACGCATCATTGAAGTATGGAACAAGATCGATCTCCTCGACGATGCTGGACGTGAGGCAGCTCAGCGCCTGAGCGCAGCGTCATCTGGCGACGAACATCCCATACCGATTTCAGCGATAACAGGCGAGGGTGTTGACACACTTCTTCAAGAAATCGAGAGCCGCATTTCCGGTACACTGTCCAAGGTCAAGATCACACTGCAGCACGATCAGATGCGTCTCATGGATTGGATCTATCAGCACTCGAGCAATGTCAAACGCAAGGACCTTGATGACGGATCGATTTCCCTGACCATGGAGATGACCGTCGCGTCCAATCAACTGCTTGAAGAAAAACTGAGCAGAAACAGCAGGTAAGCAGGTTCATTTCGCAATTTTTGCTTCCTGCCACAACGCTTCCATCTCGTCGAGCGTGGCAGCATCCAGCGACTGTTTACGCTCACGCAGCCTCTCTTCGATATAATGGAATCGCTTGCGGAATTTTTCGTTGGTGCCACGCAGCGCACTCTCGGGTTCGAGCTTCAAATGGCGGCCGAGATTGACCATGGCAAATAGCAAATCGCCATATTCCTCTTCAGTGTCTGCTTGATCGCCGCTGGCGATCGCCTGTTTGAGTTCGCCGACTTCCTCCTCGATCTTATCGAGAATTGGACCCGCTTCCGACCAGTCGAATCCAACCTTGGCGGCCTTCTGCTGGAGCTTCAGTGCACGCATCAGCGCCGGAAATCCATGCGGTATATCATCGAGAAAGCCGGTATTCTCGGTGAGGCTCATGTTCAGCGCGGCACGACGCTCGCGGCGTTCAGCCTTTTCTTCGGCCTTGATCTTGTCCCACATGCCTTTGGCCATGCCGGCGCCACGCGCAGCTTCCTCGCCAAAAACGTGGGGGTGGCGGCGGATCATCTTGTGGGTGATCGCCTGAACCACATCGCCGAAATCGAATGCCTTGAGTTCTTCAGCCATGCGCGCATGGAACACCACCTGCAGCAGCAGATCACCCAGCTCTTCGCGCAGATCATCGACGTCATCACGTTCGATCGCGTCGATTACCTCGAACGCTTCCTCAAGCGTATAAGGCGCGATGGATTTGAAGTTCTGATCAAGATCCCATGGACAGCCCGTGACCGGCGTCCGCAAGGCCGCCATGATGTCGAGAAGGCGGGTGATATCGCGAGATGGTTTCATGATTGAACCTTATGCCAGTTTGGGAGCCACGAATATGTCGGGGCGAATTGGGTCAGGGCTTGTCCACAACTGTGAGTTCTCGCTGAAGCGCGACGAGCGACATTTTAAACTAGCCCGCGTGCCGTGTCTGTGCGAGCAGTTTTTGCCGGAAGACTTCTGCTGGCGTTTTATAGCCAAGGCATTTGCGCGGTGCCCGCAGAAGATCGTCGCGACCGCCTGTCTCATCGAGCCGTCAAAGGAAAACCAACAGGTGATTTTCCCAGCGCGGAGTGGCCGGATTCCGTCCGGCCATTTTCCTTTAATTCTTTAGCTGCCTTTCCGGGCGTGGAGCTGTGGTATGAACAGGTCTGTCCATACCGCCGGTTTGACTTTGATCGTCCCGGCCAGATGCATGAAACTTTGCGCCTACAATTCCAAAAGTCACATAAGATAGATTATGGAACAAACAGATGGCCCTGGGTTGCCAAATCAGCTCGTGATATCAGCGACTTGGGCCTGCGCAGCCGCTACCAAAGCATTGGGTTCACTCGGAAAAACGAAGTTGGTTCCACCTGCCGCGGCCCAAACGACGTCGAATTGCATCAAGGTTTCGTCGGCAAAAGCCTTTATGTCGATCAGATGGCCGATTGGCGAAACGCCTCCGATGGCAAAGCCGGTTTCTTTACGGACATGCTTCGGGTCCGCCCGGTGCAATATTTCACCGGTCAGTTTCGCAGCCTTGTGAAGATCAAGCTTTCGTGGACCTGAAACGAGGAACAGATAAAGTTTCTCAGTATCCGCGCCTTGAAAGATCAATGATTTGACGATTTGCGCGACCGTAACGCCGCATTGGACCGCCGCATCTTCAGCCGTATGGGTTGAATCGGCCATCTGACGAATTTCAATGTCAAATCCGGCCGCGTGGGCCGCTCGCCGAACGCGCTCCACGCTCTTGCTCACAGCGTCACCTCAAACGACAGGCCATCGAAGGCAGGCTCGACATTACCCGGCGTGTCGCGCAGCACGGTTTCGTAATCGAGAGGCACATGCATGTGGGTAAGAATAGCTCGACGCGGCTTCAATTGTTCGATCCACTCTATTGATTCATCGAGAGAAAAATGGCTCGGATGCGTCCTGTACTGCAGTGCATCGATAATCAGCGTATCAAGATCGAAGAGCTGTGCGGCCGTGGTATCGGGAAACGCACTGACGTCGGAGCAATACGCCACGTTTTCGATGCGAAAAGCCAAAGACAAGATGTCTCCGTGAACCTGCGGCAGGGGCAGGAACCGAATTGGACCTCCCGCACCGTCAATTTCGAATGACTCGTGGTGAATGATTTCATGCGGTCGCAGGATTGGTGGATAGCTCGACCCCTCGGGAGTACGGAAACAGTAGGCAAATCCCTCATATAAACGCTTCTGGGTGGTCAAATCGGCATAGATATCGACAAGATCGCGCCGGTCGATCACGAATGTCCTGAGGTCATCAAGGCCGTGAATGTGATCCGCGTGGGCATGGGTATAGATGACGGCATCAAGTCTACCCGAGCCGAAATCGATCATCTGGGAACGAAAGTCCGGACCGGTGTCGATGATAACCGTCGTAACGCCGCCGTGTTCGTCAATGCGCTCTACAAGCATGGAGGCACGGCGCCTGCGATTTTTCGGATTGGTTGGATCGCATTTGCCCCAGTCACCATTGATACGCGGCACGCCCGGAGACGATCCGCAGCCAAGTATGGTGAAACGCAGGCGATCAGGCATTTGCCGGCCGTGACATTTTGGTGAAGAGCCGGAACGCGTTGTCCGTGGTGATTTGGGCAACCTCGTCCTGGTTCACACCAATAGTATCAGCCAGAACAGCGGCGGTATGGCGTACAAAGCTGGGCTCATTGCGCTTGCCGCGATGCGGCGTCGGCGCCAAATACGGAGCGTCCGTTTCGACCAGGAGGCGGTCCCGCGGCACATTGCGGGCAATCTCCCTTATCTCGGGGGAGTTCTTGAAAGTCAGGATACCGGAGAACGAGACATACCCACCAAGTTCGACGCCGACGCGGGCCAATTCCGGGCCTGACGAGAAGCAATGCAGGATGAACGGGAAAGCACCCTTCCCTGTTTCTTCCCGCAAAATGGCAATCATATCTTCATCGGCGTTGCGCGCATGAATGACGAGCGGCAGGCTGGTGATGCGTGACGCCGCGATATGCGTGCGAAATCCCTGGACCTGGGCTTCCGGCGGCGCATAATCATAGTGATAATCGAGGCCCGCCTCGCCGATCGCCACGACTTTGGGATGACGTGCCAGCCGGATCAGATCGTCAGTCGTAATATCCAACTCTTCATGCGCATTATTCGGATGGGTCCCGACGGAGGCATATACACTGTCATATCGCTCGGCGATGGCAATGATACTGTCGAAGCGCCTAACACGCGTGCAGATCGTGACGAGGCGCTCGATCCCATTATCAAGCGCCCGCTGAACGATAAGGTCGCGCTCTTCGGCAAAATCGGCAAAATCCAGATGGCAATGACTGTCGACAAGCATTGGCTGATTACTATCCTCGGGCTTCCTTGTCCGCTTCGACATAGCGCGGGAAAATCGGCTGCGGTGCCGGCAGGTCCGTGCCAGCGGCAAGCTCGCCGCCGCCAGTAAGATCGGCGAAGTTGCGCTTATCTGCCGGTACGGCCAGGATATCCAGCAGTTTCGCTGCCGAACCAGGAATGAACGGCTGGCAGAGGATGCCGATACGCCGGATAACCTCCGCCGTCACGTAGAGAACCGTGTCCATGCGGGCTGGATCGGTCTTTTTCAGCGCCCATGGCTCTTGGCTGGCGAAATAGCGGTTGGCCTCGGCCACAACGCCGAAGATAGCCGCCAGCGCAAGATGAATGGCCTGCGTCGCGACTGCCTTGCGCGCCGTGTCCAGCGCGGCAATTCCTTGATCGAGAATTGCTTTGTCCGCATCGGTGAATGCGCCCGGTTGCGGAACCTTGGCGCCGCAGTTCTTGGCAATCATTGATAGTGAACGCTGCGCGAGATTGCCGAGATCATTGGCGAGATCCGCGTTGGTGCGGTTGACGATCGCTTCGTGGCTGTAATTGCCATCCTGGCCGAACGGGATTTCACGCAGCAGAAAATACCGCAGCTGATCAAGCCCGTAATGCTCGACCAGCGACACAGGATCGATGACATTGCCGACGGACTTCGACATCTTCTCGCCGCGGTTGAAGACGAATCCGTGACCGTAGACGCGCTTCGGCAACTCGATCCCCGCGGACCAGAGGAAGGCCGGCCAATAGACGGCGTGGAAGCGGATAATGTCCTTGCCGATCACATGGACGTCCGCAGGCCAATAGCGCCAGCGCTCGGCCTTTTTATCAGGATATCCCGCGGCGGTGATGTAGTTGGTCAGCGCGTCGACCCAGACATACATGACATGCTTTTCGTCGCCCGGAACCGGGATGCCCCAATCAAATGTCGTGCGCGATACGGAAAGGTCTTTCAGGCCAGACTTTACAAACGACACCACTTCGTTGCGGCGCTCATCGGGACCGATGAACGATGGATTGTCCGCATACAGCTTGAGCAAGCGGTCCTGGTAGGCCGATAGTCGGAAGAAATAACTCTCTTCCTCCAGCCATTCAACCGGCGTACCTTGCGGCCCGTAGCGCACATTGTCGGCGCGCAACTCGGTCTCTTCTTCCTGATAATAAGCCTCATCACGCACGGAATACCATCCGGCGTAGGAATCCTTATAAATGTCCCCTGCTTCCACCATCTTCGTCCAGATGGCCTGGGACGATTTGTAATGCCGCTCTTCGGTCGTGCGAATGAAATCATCATAAGACGCATTCAGAAGCTGACCCATGTCGTGGAAAAGCTTGGCATTTCTGTCGGCTAGTTCGCGCGGTGCAATACCTTCCTTGCGCGCGGTCTGCAGCATTTTGATGCCATGCTCGTCCGTCCCGCTGAGGAACAGGACGTCCTTGCCGTCGTGGCGGTTGAACCGCGCTATCGCATCTGTCGCGATCACCTCGTAGGCGTGGCCGATATGCGGGCTCCCGTTCGGGTAGGAAATGGCAGTTGTGATGTAAAATGTTTCGCGGCTCATACGGGACCTGATTTCGTCTCTTATTTGGGCGTCTTGGGAGGTTTGACATAACCCATGTCCGGTCTGATTGCCATAGTGGCAGAACGATCAACTCTCTGTTAGAGTGCGGTGCATTCGATCAAGAAAAATGAGCACGGTCTGCTTGCGATCGAGATTGAAAGCCGCAGCATCCCCCGCCTCGTTCTGCATATCGCTCCACAGGCCAGACCAGCGGTTTGCCTGTGCAATATTCCCCTGCTCAGCAGCAAGTCGTGCTTTGGCAGCAATGCGTGACAACAGGTCTTCAAGGAAAAGGTCATACTGAATTTCCGCATCGCGGCCCGACAGAGCCGTCGCCAAAGCATGCGCCTGCGGCACATCGAAAACGGCCTTGTTCAGAATAGCATCAACGGTCTCGGATATTTCCAGCCCACCAAATGCCAGCAGCAGGGCCGCCTTGCGAACACTGCCGTCGGCATGGGTAACAAGCGCGTCCGGATCTGCCATTTGCTCGGCATCAAGGCCGATCGCCGACAGTGCAAGAAGTAGATCTTCCCGCTCCAGAGGTTCGAACCGTATCGCCTGACAGCGAGAACGGATGGTCGGCAACAGTCGCCCCGATGAATGTGAGATCAGAATGAACACCGTCCGCTGGGGTGGTTCTTCAAGAGTCTTCAGTAACGCATTGGCAGCATTGCGATTCATGTCGTCGGCGGGGTCGACGATGACAACGCGCCATGATCCATCGTGGGCGGTCCGGTTGAGGAAATGCGTGACGCGCCGGACTTCATCAACTGTGATTCCAGTCTTGAACTTGCCTGACTTTGCATCGACAGGCCGTGTGATGTGCAGGACGGCCAGATGGGTTCCACTGGCGATTTGACGGTATGGTGCGACTGAATAGTCCGGTTCGGCGAGTGCCAACGGTGCTTCCCGTTCTGCGGGATACTTCAGCATATGCCCGGCCAGATGAAACGCCAGAGTGGCCTTGCCGATACCCTGCGGCCCCTCAAGCAGCAAAGCGTGATGCATGTGTCCCGACTGATAGGCTTGCGCGAGGAATGATCTTATTCCTGCATGACCAAACAGTGCCGGGTTTGCCGAAGGCGCGGGCACACCATCGATGGCATCATGAGTTGCCGGAACATCAAGTACGGCATCACTCATTTGAACACCTCGGCGGCGCGCCTTGCCTTCATGCCGCGATCGACCTTCAACTGATCGACAAGGACCGCGATTTCCCTCGCAATCTCGCCGGCCGGCCGATCCGCAGCAATGATCTTGCAGCGTTCAGGCTCCTCGGCGGCAATGGCAAGATATGCATCGCGCCGCCGCGCGTGCATTTCTATGGTTTCTTTCTCGAAACGATCGGCCGCTCCCGCGCCGCGCCGGGCATTGGCGCGCTGCAAGCCGACCTCGGCTGGAAGGTC
Organism: Hyphomicrobiales bacterium; assembly: GCA_900473175.1. Lineage (GTDB taxonomy): Bacteria > Pseudomonadota > Alphaproteobacteria > Rhizobiales > Rhizobiaceae > Phyllobacterium. The sequence goes on from UCKM01000010.1 coordinate 121,622, forward strand.
AAGTATGATCGTCAGGTCGGGCATCAAGCCGTTGATGGCGGCCCGCTCGATCGCCCGCATGAGATCGGGATCAAGGTCGCCGGTCACGCCCTGATAGACACGGCTGGAATCGATGTAACGGTCGCAGAGCACCATTCGCCCGGAACGCAGCGCCGGACGCATGACTTGCTCAACATGATCATTGCGAGCGGCCGCAAAGAGCAACGCCTCCATGGCGGGTCCAAACGGTTCCACTGAGCCGCTCAAGATGACGTGGCGCAGCGCCTCGGCGCCTGGTGAGCCGCCCGGTTCGCGCGTTGCCAGCACGTCATCGCCATCGGCGCGCAGATGCTCCGCAAGCCGCGCAATCTGGGTGGATTTGCCAGCGCCCTCGCCGCCTTCGAAAGTGATGAATAGTCCTTGCACGCCGCGAGCCGTCTTTCGATGCAGAGTCATTATCTTCTGCAAATGGTTCTAGCGTTCGAAAATGAAAAGGTCGAGGCGCATTAGAACTTGAGTTGCCGGACCCAGCCGGTCGTGGCTTCGAGCAAGGCGTCCACCGTGCGCTTCTTGAGGTTACCGACCTCAACTGCCTCAGCGGTGTAGACTGGTGTTTGCTGCACAAGTTCATCGCCGATCCAGATTTTCAATGTGCCGGCTGGCTGGTCGGCCTTTACGGGTGCAATGAGAGGGCCTTGATAGACCACATGCGCCTTAAGTCGATCGCGGTTGGCGACGGGCACAAGCAGGCTCACCTTCTCGTGCGCTTTAAGCGCGACGGCGGATTTGATGCCGCCGAACACACTTGCCTCGCCAATCGTTTCGTTCGTCGCAAAGACCTCGATTTCCTCAAACGCCTGGAAAGCCCAGTCAAAGATTCGCTTGGCTTCTTCCGCCCGTTCCTTGTCGCTTGCAAGTCCGCTGAGCGCAACAATATAGCGCCGCCCGCTGCGTTCGGCCGAGCCGACAATACCGTAGCCAGATTGTTCCGTGTAACCGGTACCCATGCCATCGGCGCCGATATCGAGCCGCAGCAACGGATTGCGGTTGCGCTGGAAGATATTATTCCAGGTGAAGTTGTCCTGGGCGTAGATGGGGTAATATTCGGGATACTCCCGCTTGATATGGCGCGCCAGGGTAATGAGGTCGGTCAACGAAACACGCTGCTCCGGTGCGGGCAATCCAGTCGAGTTAACGAAGGTTGAGCTTTTAAGGCCGATCTCCCTGGCCCGCGCATTCATCATGTCGGCGAACTTCGCTTCTGAACCGGCGATACCTTCGGCCAGGATAATGCAACCATCGTTGGCCGATTGTACGATAACGCCCTGTATCAGGTCGCCGACGCTGATCGAGGATTTCAGCTTGGCAAACATGGTCGAACCGCCTGAGGGTGCTCCGCCCGTCCGCCAGGCGTTTTCGCTGACCGTATACTGGGTCCCGAGTGTGATCCTGCCAGCCTTGAGCTCGTGGAAAACTACTTCCATCGTCATGAGCTTGGCGAGAGCCGCCGGCTCGATCAGGGTGTCGGCTGATTTAGCATAAAGGACTGTGCCGGTCTGGTCCTCGATCATCAATGCCTGTTTGGCCTTGGTATCAAACAGCCCATCCTGCGCAGCCACCCCCGCACTGCACGCGAATGTGATTGTCAGGCACAGGGCAAGGATACGGAACAGCTCAGCCAGGACACGTACGCGGTGCTGGAAATCAATTACCGTCATCGCGAACGACAAATGCATCGTTTGCCCCGGCCGCCCAAGCCGCCTTAAGCAATGTATCAGTATCTTTGCCGGTATCTGCGCGGGCAGTCAGTTCAATTCGACGGCCTTCGGGGCTGTCCACTTCGGACAACTCAACTTTGCCAAGCAGGGAAAGCTTCGACATGATCCGTGAGGCCTCGCCTTTGCTCGCGAACAGCCCGAGTTCGACATATTCGCCGGGTAGCGTGGCAAGGCCGGGCAACCTGCTCATGCTTTTCCATGATGCCGAGATTGCCGCGGGTGACAAGATGCCCGTCGTCGCCCGTATCGTTTTGTTGGCGCTTGCCACTCGCTCGCTGGCATAGGAGCTCACAAACGGCGACTGTGCGCCTCTGGTTCCCTTGAGCGAACCAATCAGGATGCTCGGCTTGTCGTCCACATAGGGACCGATCAAGGGCAATACCGGATCAATATCCGTGCTGAAGTTCAAGACCGTAATAGCGGCGGGTGTTCCCTGCTGTTGCATGGAACCATTCAGGCGCGCGGCCTGATCATTGAGCGACAGTGGCTGAGTGCCAAGGCTCGCCATCTGTATGCCGACCGCCTGCTGCGATTGCATGCCGGGGATTGGAACAGGCGCACGCCGCGTCGGCGTGCCGCCGTTCATGGCAATCATAACGCCGGACGCCGGCTGTCCATAGGGATCAACGCCCGGCGCATGATAGGAAGCCATGAGGAACCCGTCATCATTGCCTTCGAGCGGCGCCCGACCCACATACTCTACTTTCACATCGGCGGTGCCGGTGTGCTGGTAGTCGAGCACCGTCGCGGCCTTTTGCGACAGGTCGATTACGCGGTCACTGTGATAGGGTCCGCGGTCATTGACGCGGACGATTACCGAACTGCCATTCGCCAGGTTGGTCACGCGTGCATAGCTTGGCAGCGGCATTGTTGGATGCGCCGCGGTCAGACGCGTGGTGTCGTAAATCTCGCCATTGGCAGTCAATCTACCATGGAAGGCAGATCCGTACCAGGACGCCTTGCCCTGCCGCCTGTAGCCCGGCTCTTCCTTGGGATAATACCATCTGCCTGCGACCTTGTAGGGCTGCCCGATCAGCTCGCGGCCGCCCCCTCGCGGTATATGCCGAAGATCCGTCACAACGCGTGGGCTGGCCTTCACGCCATATTCGGATTCTGCGAAATATTCCTTGGGATGTTTCCTGGCCACCTTCGCTTGGGGCGATGCGCATGCGGTCATTAGAGCGCCCACAGCGACAACACCCACAACTCGAAAAGCTTTGGTTTTTGACAATGCAGACCACCGGCCGCGCGGGCCGTCCCCAGGAAACATGATGTATCGATAGCAGATCAGAACGATGACACAACCCCGACGCCCATCATGGAGTTGCATTAGCACTATAAGTGCCACCGATAGGTTGATAGCCCCTTAACAAGGCCTATAGTGTTGAAAAGTCGTCATTTACGGAGATCACATGAGCCGCATTTCACAAATCGTCTATGCCCAATCGTCGCCAGAAATTCGTGCCGAACATGACGAAGAGTTGAGGTTGCGTGGGCGCATGACCAACATGAAACGCATAATGCTGCATTCACCTGTCGCGCACCGGATTTATGCCGAGTGGTTCACACTGCGCGACCTGTTGCGACCGGCTCTCTCCGATCGGGGAATCTGGCTGTTCTCGCTGGCCATATCCGAGGCAAGCAATTCAGTGATCCCAGCAACCTTTTTTCGCCGCGCCTTGATTGAACAGGGATTGCAACCGGAAACGATCGTTCCAACCGCGGATGAGGCAACACTTATCGAACTTGGCAAGGCTATTGTTGCAAACTCCAATGCCGTTCCGAACGATCTCTGGAACCAGATCGAAAAGCGCTTTGACGAAGCCACGCTTGTCAATCTCGTCGCCTTTGCCGGCATGATGGTAGCCACCACCATTTTCACCAACGTCATCGAGGTGGAGCTCGATCCTGAACTGGCTGCCTATAAGAAGGTGTAAGGCCTACAATGCGTTATTCGCGAGTTTGGTTATGAACTCGGCGTCGCCGCGCAGCGTGTTGGAAACGGTGCAGATTTCCTCCGCAGTTTCAACGATCCGTTGCCGCGCCGCGTTATCAAGGTCGCCATCGAGCTCGATATCGATGTTGAACCTTGCGATCCGAGACGGCTCTTCATGGGCCTTTTCGCCGGTCACACGCACCCGCACTTCTTCCAACTTGTCCGCGACGCCCAAACGTGAGGCGGCAATGCGCGCGCTGAGCACGATGCACGCCGCCAGTGAAGCATAGAGCAGGTCCAGCGGGTTGAAACCCGGTTGCGAGACCGAGGTGACAATCTTAATTTCGCCGCCTGTCTCGGACGTAATGACCGGCAGTTCCTTGCCTTTGAGGACGGCTCGTGCCCCAACGGCCCTTGTTCGCACTTTGAGTTCAGACATCGCACACCTTGCTGCAACTATTGGATGATTCACTTACGTCGCGGCCAGTATGCAATCAAGCCTTAGGCAAAAGATCTCTCTCTGCACCGTTGACGCCGTAATGCGAAAAGCTATAAAGCCGCGTTGATGCTTGGCGCCGGATTCCGGCGATTGTCTCGACAAAGACCCAGCATGGCGATGGCTGGGAAGAGTGGCCGAGTGGTTTAAGGCAACGGTCTTGAAAACCGTCGTGCGGGGAACCGTACCGTGAGTTCGAATCTCACCTCTTCCGCCACCGTGGCCGAAATGGCCAATTTTAAGAACGACTTGCCGCCGAATACCGCCGATTGCCACACTGACCACGCACGCGGATATCGAACATGGCGTACCGCGGGAAGCCCATATAGGCAGTTTCCGACCCCATTTCGGCCGTTCGGGTTCATCGATCGCCCCCCGAAAGCAGACATTGTCGGTGCGGGCTTCAATTGTCGGGGTCGAGGGTATCTGCGCAGCGCCGGAGCAGTTCGCGCAACAATTTGGCCTCGTCGTTCGTCAGGCCAGCTAACATTTGCCGCTCGACGGCTTCGGCCGCAATCACGCCGGCTTGCGCCGCTGCTCTCCCCGCCTCGGTTAGTTCTTTGGCACTGCGCGAGCCGCTGCGGCCGTTGCCCGAGACCGGTTCCTTGGGCATTGGCATGGCCTTGTGGGTCGCCTGTCACGATGCAGACGCCTTCCATGACCTGATCGTGGAGCGGGGTGGCACGGTGATGAGCCCACTCGCTTCGTGACCAGCGACCCTGACGGCTACGCCATGAGCTTTCACACCGCCCAAGGCTAAGCGACAACAAGCATTGCTGATCCCACAAAACCAAGAGTTCATCATGAGCCTTCTCGATGCTGACGCTGACTATCTCACCCTGGTCAATACTTTCACCGTCGAGCCAGAAAAGGCGGACCAGCTTCTGGCGGCTCTGTCCACCGCAACCAAGACGGCCTTTATCGGAAAGCCGGGCTTCATTTCCGCAAACCTGCATATAAGCCTCGACGGCAAGCACGTCGCCAACTACGCCCAGTGGCGTAGCAAGGACAATATGGCGGCCGCGATGCAGGATCCCGCAGTTCAGGCGGGCATTCGCGAAGCTTCCAGCCTTGCGATAGGCTTTGCTCCAGTCCTCTATCGTCTGGCTGATACCCACACCGCCGAGGCAGCGGCATGATTGAGTATTGGATCGGCGTTGCCGGACACCTCACCCATCCGCGGCAGCTGTGGCGCAAGTGCTGACTATCTAACGTCGCGGCAGTTCAGCGCGCAGGGCGTCGAGATCCGCATTGCCGACTATTCTCGGTCCGACACCTTGTCAGCAGCATTTAAAGGCATTGATCGGCTGCTGCTGGCTGCGGCCGAGAAGTCAGTCGCCTACCAGGACATGCCCAAGGCAAAGTTCAAGGGAGCCCTCATCGGTATGGGGCTTCCTGAGGATGTGGCCGAACTCATTGCAGAGTCAGATATCAGCGCGTCTAAGGGTGAACTGGAAGACAATGGACGACAACTGCGGGCGTTGATCAGCCGCCCGACGACCCCCTACCGCCAGACCATAAAAATGGCAATTTCCGCCGCCTGAAGCTCAACGAGCAACAGGACCATCTCCCTCCAGCGCAAAAATTATCAGTTCGAGCTAGCGATTCTGATGGATGGTTGGCTTCTACAAACTGGCTTAAACTCCTGAAGGGATCGCGGACCTTGGGAGGATTTCGTGAGGAGATATCTGATCGTCGTTGTGCCTCTTTGCGCGGCAATCGTTGGCGCACCCATGCCGGGGGAATCCGCAAACAAGCCGCGATCCATTGCCGCCTGCAACGCGGCTCTTGCGAAAAAGGGCGTTAAAGCAGCAAATCCATCAGCTGTCTCTGCGGAATTCGGCAAAGGGATGTGGATGACTGTAAAGGGAAAGGCCGAAATTGCTGGTGGTGCGGGAGCTCAATTCATTTGCCGCACGCACCACAACAGCGTGATTTCACTCGAGATCGTTCATTGACCAGCGCTATGATTGCTTTCGCGCTTGGTGGCCGCTGATATCAGCGCCCGCGGCACTGTCGAAACGCATGTTCCAGATCGTTGCGGTTAACGAAATTGCCGTCACCACGAGGAACGCAACCGAAAAGTCTGCGAGCTGAGGAACATCGTGGTTACTTGCCGTCATCGCGCCATGGAGGGCGAGCGCCCCGACACAAATTCCAAGTGACAGCATCAATTGCTGGAACGTCGTATAGAAGCTGGTAGCGGAACTCATGCGTTCTCGCCCGATCTCGTCATAGGCCACGGTATTATAGGCCGTAAACTGAAACGACATGAAGAAGCCGCAGAAGTACAGAATGACAAAAATCACCGGCAGGGGCCAATCGGGGCGAAACGCAGCGCAAAGAGCATAGAGGCACGTCGAGATCACGCCATTGATGATCAGGCTGTTGCGAAAGCCGAATTGCCGCAGAATCCTTGGCGCGACTGCCTTCATGGTCATTGAGCCGAGTGCCGTGGCGACGACAATGCCGCCGGCAGATGCGGCCGACAGATTGAAGCCCAGCTGCAGCATTAGCGGCAGGAGGAATGGTTGAGCGCCCTGCGTGATCCGCGTCAGCGATCCGGCAACCACCGACGCATTGAAGCTTGGAATGCGCATCAACGAGAAGTCGAGGATGGGCGACGGATGTTTGCGCGCATGCCGGAGATACGCCGCGCCAAAAATCAAACCCACGCCAATCAGGGATACGGCAAGCACCGCCTCGCCGCTGCGGCTCGACATCTCGAACCCGAAAAGCAGCGACCCCAGTGAAATGCCAGAGAGGCAAAGACCGATCCAGTCGAACGGCCCTGCAGGCTCGCCTTTGAACTCTTCGATGAACAGGCTGACGAGAATGAACCCGAGAAGCCCGATCGGGACGTTGATGTAGAATATCCAGCGCCAATCCAGATAGGTCACTATCATCCCCCCGACCGGCGGCCCCAATATGGGACCTATCAGGGCCGGTACCAGCAGCCAGGACATGGCTGCAACAAGGTTTTTGCGCTCGACGCTGCGCATGAGAACGAGGCGGCCGACGGGCATCATCATAGCCCCGCCCAAGCCCTGGACGAGCCGAGCGAAAACGAGGAATGTCAGGTTCGGCGCCCACGCACACAGGATCGAGCCGAAGATGAAGACACCAATGGCCGTGCGGAAGACGGTACGGGAGCCAAACCTGTCGGCCACCCTGCCGCTTGCAGGAATGAAAATCGCGAGACTGAGCAAGTAGGAGGTGAGCGCAATGCTCATCGCCGGAGCGCTGACTCCAAAATCACGCGCCATGGTCGGAAGCGCTGTCGCCAGCACCGTGGCATCGAGTTGCTCCATGAACATGGCGCTGGCGATGATCATGGCAATGATGCGGAAATTCGGCGCTGGGTTTTGAAGCGCGGCCCCTTGGGGCGCCGCAACCGGGCACGTCTGGTCCGACATTCTTAAAATAACTCTTTCAATGGCACGGTCCGCATCGCGAAGACACAACCGCTATATTCGGTACGCGTGTGAGTGCTTGTGGAACGGGATTGATATATTAGCTCGAACCCGAGATGGCCATAGCTGTTTTCATAAACATGCCCGGCAACCAGTAACAAAATCGTGCGGGCAGGCTATTTTGCCTCCGCGGCAATGCGTGCCACGTCGAGGGCGCGCATCGCAGCAAACAAGGTTTCCTTGTCGCGCTGATGGGCCTCGAACAGAGCGACAAAAGCCGGATTGGTGATTTCGTGCGGCTTCGGCGCAGCTTTCGCCCGCACAAGGCTGGCATCCGCAGCGCGCTTGGCCTGTTCAACGAGCTGTCTGGCCGCTTCGATCGCGGACTTGGCTTTGCGCTTAGAACCATTGATGCCGTTCGATGGTTGGTTCGAGGGCATCTCAAATCCCGCAAGCAACGAGTGCAAGAGCTGTCCGCTGGCAATATCGGAATTCATGGGTTCAGCCGTTCTGCAGGTCATCGTGAAAAGGTTTCGCAAGCGTGGATTCGTCGTCGTTTGCTGAATCTAACGGTTTGGCTTGGCAGCGGGAACGCATGCAGGATCAAATTTCGGGTGGATATGAGTACGGAATTCTCGCTCGTCGCGGCAATGTGAAATTCAGTTGCAACCACGCGCTTCCGCCTTTCAGCTGAATAAATCCACCTTGATGTGTGTTCTCCATTCGCACCTTCCTTTCAGTGGAGAAATCACTATGCGAAATTTCCTTGGTTCACTGCATCGCCAACTTCCTGTCGCCCTGTTCGGGGCAGGACTGGCGCTCGCCATGCTTTCGGGCAACGCCTATGCCGCTGGTGGCGGTGGCAGCGATGATGCCGCTACCACGCCCACCTGCCCCAAAGGCAAGGTCTACGAAAAGAAATCCAAGAAGTGCGTCGACAAGAGCAGCAGCGCCGTGCCTGACCAGGATCGCACTGAATATGCCTATACACTTGCGAAGGCCGGGCGTTACCAGGAAGCGCTGGACATGCTCGACACCCTCAAGGACCCCAATACCAAGGAAGCATTGAACTATCGTGGCTATGCCACACGCAAACTTGGCCGCACCGACGAAGGGATCTCCTGGTACAAGAAATCGGTCGCACTTGATCCAAAATACGCGAAGGTTCGTGAATATCTTGGCGAAGCCTATGTGATCAAAGGGCAGATTGATCTCGCCAAAGAACAGCTGCTGACGATCAAGTCGATCTGCGGCACGACCTGTGAGGAATATCGCGACCTTCACGAGGCGATCGCAGAGCCATCCAAGATCTGACACCATCCGGCCCGGCCTTACAAGATACGAGCGCGTGCTGCCATGGCAGATCCGAAACGAGGATATAAAGTGACTGTCGCTCAATTTGAACTTTCTGCGTATAGTTGGGTTGATACGGGCACGTCGTCAGCGCCGGACGTCCGCAAAGAACGTATCGGCACGGAGGCAAAGATCGCGAGCGAACACGAAATCAGGGCGAGTCTCAGTCAGCATCTCGCCCGGCTCTGGCGGTACGGCGTCGTGTTGTCCCGCCAGCGCGATGTTGCGGATGATCTTGTCCAGGCAACCTGCGTCCGGGCGCTTGAGCGCGCCGGCCAGTTCACCAGCGGCACGCGCCTGGATCGATGGTTATTCTCGATCCTGCATTCGATTTGGCTCAACGAGGTTCGTTCGCGGCGTATCCGTATGGGCAATGGGTTCGTCGATGCGGATGTTACGCTTACCTTCGATGGGGAACAGGAGACCGAAACGCATGTCCTCGCCAATCAGGTCCTGCGGCAAGTGAACGAACTGCCCGAAGCTCAAAGGACTGCCGTGTTTCTTGCCTATGTCGAAGGCCTTTCCTACCGCGAGGTCGCTGAGGTACTGAATGTGCCAATAGGAACGGTCATGAGCCGGCTTGCCGCCGCCCGGGCCAAGCTCGCCGAAAATGCCAGCAGGGAAATGGTGGCAATGCGCACGAAAGGAGGGAATTGATGAGCGACCTCAAACGACATGACATGCCCTCCGACGAATTGCTGGTCGCTTTCCTCGACGGCGAACTCGAAGGCGCGGAACGCGCGTGGATCGAAGCCTTGATCAAGACGGACGACGCCGTCACCGCCCGCTACGAATTCCTGTCGCGCAGTGAAATGCCGTTCTACGATGCATTCGAGCCGCTCTTGGAAAACGCGCCGGCATCCGACCTGGAAGCGATCCTGGCCGGACTGCCCTCGCCTATCGCCGCCGAACCACGGGCCAGGAGATGGAACCGTCGGGGTTTCATTGCCGCCGCAATTGGATTGATTTTCGTCGGCGCTGCCGCCGATCGGGCCTATCTTGGTTTGAAGGACTCATCCAATGAGTCTGACGGATCAGAATGGCGGTCGGTGGTCGCCGAGTATTTGACCCTCTACACACCCGAGACGCTTGCCAATATCGCAAGTGACGCACGCTCGCAAAGCGAACAGTTGCGCAGCGTTGGCGACAAGCTTGGCCTTGCCCTAACGATCCAGGCCATTTCGCTGCCGGACATTCCGCTCAAGCGCGCGCAGGTTCTGCAATATGATGGCAAGCCGCTTGGCCAGATCGCCTATCTTGATCCTGCCAATGGGCCATTGGCACTGTGCATTGTTCAGTCGTCCAGGGGAACCAGCGAGCCGCGTGTCGAAAAGCGGTATGGTATGAACATCGTCTTCTGGTCCGATCAGGCCCATGGCTATATGCTGGTCGGTCATAATCCCGTGGATCAGCTCAGCGGGTTGGCGGAACACGTTCGCACGGCTCTCAAAGCCTGAAAATACAAATCCCCGTGGGTATTCCTTTCCGATTGCGCTAGTCTGATTGACAGTCTGTGCCTTTGACCTCGGAGGAATGTCATGAGCCCAGTAACAGCCCCACATGGCAATGACACCTGCGCATTAAGTTATGTGCGCGGCACCAGCGAACCGCCATTGTTCGAACTCACAATATCCCAGGCCCTCGACAGCGCTGCGTTGCGCTGGGGCGATATTGAGGCGCTGGTTTCCGTGCATCAGGGCATTCGGTGGACCTATGCCGAGTTAAGGGCGAGAGCTGATGTGCTTGCTGCCGGATTGATCGCTCTTGGCCTGGAACGCGGCGATCGCATAGGCATCTGGTCGCCCAATTGCGCGGAGTGGACCGCCACGCAATTTGCTGCGGCCAGGGCCGGTCTTATCCTCGTCAATATCAACCCCGCTTACCGGCTTTCAGAAGTCGAATATACCCTCAACAAGGTCGGGGTGAAGGTCCTGGTTGCTCCGGAACGATTCAAGACCAGTGAATATGCGGAAATGATCGAAGCCTTGGCTCCAGAGATTGCCGGCGACCACGGCATAATCAAATCTGCAAGACTCCCCCACCTTGAACATGTGATCAAGATTGGCGATGGCCCACGTAAAGGCTGGCTGGCGTTTGAAGGTATCCCAAGCTTAGCGGTGCAGCACCATCGGGATGAGCTCGCGAATCGCCAAAAAGGCACCGTGCCGGCCGATGCGGTCAACATACAATTCACCAGCGGCACAACGGGCCTTCCCAAAGGCGCTACGCTGTCCCACCGCAACATCCTCAATAACGGGTTTTTCGTTGGCCGGAGCGTTGGCCTGCGTCCCGGCGACCGGCTATGCATACCTGTTCCGCTCTATCATTGTTTCGGCATGGTCATGGCAAACCTTGGTTGTATCGCCCACGGTGCGACCATGGTCTATCCTTCGGAAGGGTTCGATCCTTTGGCTGTTCTGCGAGCGATCGAAACCGAGCGATGCACCGCTCTTTATGGCGTGCCGACAATGTTCATCGCGGAACTCGGGCATCCGGATTTTGAGAGATTTGACATGTCATCGTTAAGGACAGGATGCATGGCGGGCTCACCCTGCCCGATCGAGATCATGAAACATGTCATCGAACGCATGCATATGCGCGACGTTACCATAGCTTATGGCATGACCGAGACCAGCCCCGTCAGCTTCCAGAGTTCCGGCGAGGATCCGGTTTCCCGCCGGGTCTCGACGATCGGTCGCGTCCAGCCGCATCTCGAATGCAAAGTCATCGATGACGATGGCAATACGGTGCCGCGTGGAACGCCCGGCGAGCTCTGCACCAAAGGCTATTCGGTGATGATCGGCTATTGGGACGACGAGGAAAAGACCGCCGAAGCAATCGACGAAGACGGCTGGATGCACACCGGTGACCTCGCCACGATTGACGAGGAAGGATACGGCAATGTCGTCGGTCGCCGGAAAGATATGGTCGTTCGCGGCGGGGAGAACATCTATCCACGTGAGGTCGAGGAATATCTCTTCCGCCACACGAGAATAAAGGATGTGACCGTCGTCGGTATCCCCGACGCTAAATTCGGCGAGGAGCTTTGCGCCTGGATCATCTTGAAACCAGGTGAAACACTGAGCGAGGAAGAAATAAGGGCGTTCTGCCACGGCCAAATCGCCCACTACAAGGTGCCGAGGTATGTCCGCTTCGTCGACGCCTTTCCGCTCACCGTCACCGGCAAGATTCAAAAATATCTGATCCGCAAGCAGATGGCGGAAGAACTCGGGCTAGAGGAACAGACAACGGCCTAAACGTGATCCTAGTTGTCGATGAAATCACGCACCGCTTTGTTATAACCGTCTGGGTCCTGAACCATGGCGAAATGACTGGCGTCCTTGAGTATGATCAACTTTGCACCGGGGATTGTCTTCGCCATATAATCGGTATGTTCGCGAGTGATAGCTTCGTCATGATCGCCCAGGACAATGGCGATCGGTGTCTTTATCCCTTTTAGATCATCGTCGCTCCAGTTTGGCTGGCTTGCCCACATATTGCTGATCTGTTCGACGAAGGCATCATATTGATCAGGCGTCGGTGATATTTTCTTATAGACTTCGCCCGCATGATCTATGTAGCCGGCAAACGTTTTATTCTGCATCACGTCCGGCTTCACCCCATCCACTTTTGTGTTGGCTGCCTGCGCGAACACCTTGGTAAGTTTCTCAGGATGGTTCATGGCAATGTCGATGCCGATGATACCACCATCGCTCCAACCGACCAGGGCAGTCTTGTCAATCTTGAGGTAGTCGAGAAGCGCAACATAGTCGGACGACATCAGGTCATAGCTGTAGGGGTCGGCATTGCGTGTCGAGCGACCGTGGCCGCGGCTTTCCGCAACAATGACCGTATGATCCTTGGAAAGTTCGGCCACCTGGCCTCCCCAGATGTCGGCATAACCAAGACCACCATGAATGAGCAGGACGGGAGGGCCCTCACCGTATATTGCATAGTACATTTCGATGCCATTGACAGGAGCGGTGCCGCTCTTAACGGCGGCAGGCATAGCCTTCGGTTCAGGAATCTGCTCCCAGCGTTCCGCCCCAGGCGCTGCGGTAACCATGAATGCCAAAAGAATCGCGAAAGAATAGGCCAAGGATCTGAAGTTCATAATTGCCTCCATTCCAGCATGTGCGTCGAAATCAGATCAGCACGTTTGGAAAGGACATGCAACTCATGCGTGTATGCGCACCAAGGCGGCGCAATGAGCGCCGCCTTGGCATTGCATTCGCCGGCGTAGAAGGGCAGTGCTACTTTGCTACGTGCCAGACGCCGCCGACACCGTCGCCGGACATGTCGCCAGCCTTTTTGTCCTTTGCGAACATGTAGAGCGGCTTGCCTTCATAGGCCCACATATCCTTGCCGTCGGCATCCTTGACGAGCGTCCATTCGCCCTCGGCCTTGGCCTTGGCATCCGCGTGGAATGCCGGCCAATTCTTCAGGCATTTGGCGTCGCAGTTCGATTTGCCCGCAGTGTCCTTGTCGAAGGTGTAGAGTGTCATGCCTTTCGGAGTGGTCATGACCTTACCCATTTTCGTATCCATCATCTTCACCGGTTCGGCAGCGAAGGCAGCCACACTGCTAGCGGCAAGAATTCCCATTGCAATGAATAGCGTTCTCATGTCGTCACTCCCTCTTGGGATTGCCAGCGGGGCGCTGGTAGGGCCCGTTCTAGTGGCGAACCAAGCCGTTCGCCTCAATGGATAATGCGCCAAATTCTTATTCGAATTGAGGCGATGCTCATCTAAGGTTGGTTTAACAATGAGACCGGTCCTGCCTTGGCCAACCGCCATGGCATTGCCGTCCTCAGTTGGTTGAACACGTGTCATAGCACTATTATTCAATTCAGTTAGGAGCCAATGATGGACCTCGATGTGGTTGAGATCGACGGCGCATGCCATTGCAGGGGAGTCCGCTTTCAAGTGCGATTGACCCACGGCCTCCATTCGGCGCGCCGATGTTCGTGCAGTTATTGCCGCATGCGCGGTACTGTGCCGATCTCGGAGACCTGGACTTTCTCGCCGGCAGCGACCTGCTGACTGAATATCAATTCAATAGTATGACCGCCAAACATTACTTCTGCTCGAAATGCGGTATTTACACGCATCACCAGAGGCGATCGAACCCACGCCAATATGGTGTCAATGTGGCGTGCCTCGCAGGTCTAAGTCCCTTCGACTTTGACGAAATTCTGGTCAGTGACGGTGTCAATCACCCGTCCGATGTGGCGACCGACGCTCCACCTGTCGCCGGAACGCTTAAGTTCATCCGCCGGAAATGATGTTTACCGGCGTCCGGCGAGCAACCAATCCTACCATTTCACTCGCAGACCGATGTTTCCGTCGAATATTTTCTTGTCGGCTCCATCGACGTCAAATGTGTAGTCCGCGACCGCGAAGGCACTCAAATTCCTGGTAAAGTCGTGGGTAATGCCGGCACCCAGTTCAAGCGATGTCGATTCCAGCTCCGTGGTAATGGCAGTGGGACCGAACAGGACTGCATCCATGCCGCTGAAATTATGCCAGAGGTTGGCTTTGACATAGGGCTGGAACAGCCCGGACGACGTTTCGAACTTGCCCTGCAGCCGGAAGCCAAGTCGACTGGTAACGCCATCATCGCTATCAAAGGAGACGTCCGAGAACGCATCGGACTGATCATCGAGCGACAGGTGTTGCCAGATCAGTTGCGCTTGCGGCTCAAGATTCCAGCTCTGCGACAGCACGACCGGATAACCACCCTCCAGTGAAGCAGTTACAGCATTGCCATCAATGTCGATACCAACATTTCGGGAGGACGTCGAATCGCCGCTGAACCACGATCCCATCAAAACTGCATCGAGATACCAGCCCGAAGGACCGATATGCGTCCAGTAGCCGCCGAAACTGGTTGTGTCGAGATTCATTGAACCGACTTTGAGATTGTTCCAACCGACCGCCTCGCCCTTGATATCCGCGTCGAAGTTCGAATAGCCGAAGAAAAGGCCGGCGACATCATATTGGCCACCGCTGCTTTCCCTGCCAAGAATGTCAAGCCCTGCTTGAATACCGTAGAGATTTCCGTCGACGGAGGGACTGACCGTGCCGTCCCAACTTTGTTCGATCGACTGCCCGAATGCCCTGCCCCACGCAGCAGAGAAATTGGACGCAGACGTTACGGCACTTTGTTCACCACGTCTTTCATGGAATGTACCGAGGGTTGCGAGAGCGGTCTCGCGCGCCATCGGCGGTACGACCGAATAGGTCGGAACCTCTATTCGATAAAGCGGTATCGCTTCTCCCGGGTCGGCAACCACGGGCGTTGCACCGGGTGTCGGCGGATCAACGCCAGGACCTGGTGGCTCGATGAAAATTTCACCGGGCTCTTCGACCGCTGGATCCGGATCGAACGCGGGAGCCGGAACCAATCCAGGAATGATCGACGACCGTAGATACCAATTCTGTTCTGTTCCAGCAGAAACACCGCCCCTGAACAGAGCATATTCGAATGCACCGGCCGCGACCGGGTTGCTGAGGCCAAACGCCGAATTGCTGGTCGTTCCGCCATTGACTGCCTGAACGACCAGGATGCCGTCCCGCACCGTTTCCGCGCCCGGACCACTCAGGTTGGCGATTTCCAGGCCGGTCGAGCCGCTTGCCGCTCCGCCGGAGATGATCAATCTATCTGAGGCGGAGGCGTCATCGCCGACCACCGTCTGCAGCCGGATCGCCCCGCCATTGCCGGTATAATTACCGAGCACGGTAAAGGTATCAGTTGCGCCACTTGAGCCATTTGTAAGGTCGATCGTTCCGGCGTTTGTTACCGACGCGAGTTGCCCGGCCATGAAAGGGGCAATCGCCGCGTTGACGCCGTTTCCAGCCAGGAGAGTACTCGTTGCATCGATCGAAAAACTGCCGGTGCCGGTGGACGGGGTCGAGGATAGAGTCGCCTCAGTGAGATTCTGCAATGTCCCGGTATCATTGCCGGCGCCGAGATTGATGGCTCCGGCTATCGTACCTGCCGTATCCCAGGTGAACTGGTCCCGGCCGCTGCCTGTCGTTACCGTGCCGCCGATCGAACCGCCGGAGACAATAATGCGATTGTCACCGGTACCGAGATCGACAAACGTTCCGATGGAACCGCCGGATAATATGAGCAAGTCGTTCCCTTGCGCGGCAATGACAAACCTGTCGATGGTGCCGCCGGACATGCGCATTTCATTGTTGGCTTGCTCGAGATTGACCTCGCCGATCTGACCACCCGTCATGGTGAAAAAATCGCCGGCAAAAAACTGGCCGATGATCCGGCCGCCGCTGACGATTGCAGTGTCCAGTTCACTGCCCTGCTCCACCCGCTGGACGAGCCCACCTCTCATTATGAAGGTATCGACGCCGGGACCTTGGAAAATCGTGCCGTTGACAACGCCGCCGTTCAGCTCGACCCCTATCATTGCCGGCTCCCGTATTAAGGTTACCGATGATCGTCCCCGAATTGATGATGACCGTATCGGCGCCGGAGCCGAAGGTAATCGGACCAGTGATGGAACCGGTGCCACCAGTCGGAAGCGTGAGGGTATTGTTACCGCCTAAGTCGGTAAGGGGTCCCCCGGTACCGCTGTCGCAAACATAGTTGTCATTTCCGGGACTCGGTATGAGAACGCAAGCTGCAAGGGCGGAATGGCTGGATAGCAGAAGAGGCAGTAGCGGAGCGGAAGTGAACCAGATTAGTCGTGTACGCAAACTATGAACCCTCCTGGACCACGGCCGGACTAACTTGAATCTGGCTACCGGCTCGAATCTCGCTGAAGTGCATCCTTACCACCAAAGTAGTTTCAACAATAACTTTACGCAACCGACGGTTATCAAGATGTACACGCAACGCTTACAGTGTGGTAAATACGTCGCTTACTCTCCGCTGGATCAGGTCATCATTGATTTGTGTGATGGAGCATTCGCATGCAATCCGCCTCAAATCCAAAAATCATACTAATACTCGGCAGTGCGCCCGATGTTGTTAGATCTCGCGCCTGGCCTCGCATGCCATTTCACTCAATTGTTGCGATCAACAATGCCTGGCGCGTGCGCGATGATTGGGATTATCTCGTTCATGCCGGCGATTTTCCTCAAAGCGCAATGCCGGCGCCGTATTTGGTACACGGTCGCCGCGTTCATTCGGCGGCGGACTACGTTCCTGCTCAAAATGCCTATGGCGGCTTCGTCTATGCCGGTGCGACGATGTCGATTACCACGGCCTATTGGGCGCTGCATAAGCTGCAGCCGGACGTCATGGCGTTCCTTGGCTGCGACATGACCTATGATCAGAACGGACCAACACACTTTTATGGTTACGGCAATCGCGATCCGCTGCGGCCGGATGTGACATTGCAAAGTCTCGAAGCCAAGACGGGGCGGCTATTGGTGTCGGCGGCAAGACAGGGGTGCGTCTGTGTGAACCTCTCGCATCTCGAATCGAGCCGGCTGGTTTTTCCGCGGGTTGATGTTGGCAGGCTGCGGGACTGGTCGATGTTTGATGTTCAACTGCGCCTCGCCGGCCTATTGCAACGGGTCGACAATGCAACAGTTTCGCGCGCGGAAACGATGGAGAAATCACTTGGATATTATTTCCCTTCGGGCGAGTATTGGCGGCATCTGAACCAGATTGATGGCAGCGAACTCAAGAATCTCGACGGCCTCTGGCTGGCTGCGGTCGGCCAAGGTGATGCGGGTTGGGCGTGCGGTCCATGCGATATTTGAACGCGTTTCTCGACTTGACTAGCAATTGATATTTCTGTGTGATCAAGCGGAACAGAAGTGCATGGACCGCCAGGAGGACCGAGGATGGACCGCTATGAAACCTTCGCGACCTGGATTTTTATCGTCTTCGGAGCGCTGATCATTGCCGGTCTCATGGCGTTTGCTATCACCACGGGTGACAAGATTGCGTTCCTGTTTGCGTTGGCATCCGGATGCTCTGCCTTCTTCCTCGGCTTTGCCGTGATTTTCGACCAGCCACGCATCTACGGCCTCATTCTTTTCCTGTCGGTCGCGCTGATTGCTGGCTCGATTACTGCAATTGTCACCTGACGCGAGGCCTCATTTTTCTGCTGGTGAGGCGATATGACCCTTACCCTGCCTATAACAATGCCATGCGAGTGGCGCTCGATTGCATCGTCCAATTCGCAGTCTAGGACGGTGAGCGCATTGCCGAGCGCGAGTGTGCCCGTCGCCAATTCCCGCCAATGAGCGTCCTGATAACGTTCGACGCCCCTGCGTCCCCCTCGCCCGGCGAAGCTCTCCGCCACATGCCGTTGATCATGTGCCAACACGTTCACGCAAAAAGTGCCATGACGCTGGAGGACCGGCCACGACGATGAATCGCGATTGAGGCTGACTATCACTGAAGGCGGATCTATCGCCAACGACGAAACCGAAGTCGCGGTAAACCCGGTCCGATCGTTGCCCCGCCCTACGGTAATAACGCTCACAGCACCAGCGAGGTGCCGCATCGAATCCTTGAACAGATCTGCATCCACCGTAAGCTCGTGGCAGACGGCGCGCGCCCCATTGTAAAAGACGGCCATTCGTTCCTCATTCATTTGATTGTTCGCACGCTTGGAATTTGCGAAAGGGACTCTCGATCATCGCAGCTATTGCAGCACATTCTCCCCGTATCCAGCCAGATTGCGCTTTGCGCAAGCCGCAACCATTAGGCGATATTGTTTTGCGATTTGATCCTTTTTCGAGAAATCAAATCTAACGGCAGCAGCTGCAACAGAGATTTGTTTGGTCACCCCTGCCTTCGGGTTGGGACCTCGTAGAAGATAATTCTCTCAATCATCCACAAGGCGCAAAACGTTACCTGCAGGGCGGCTTCAATTATAATCTCTATCGTATTAATCGTGTATGGAATGGTGGAAGATCAGGCTGATCAACAACAAGGGATGCATCCTGATGGCCTCCACGGACTATACCCAGTCCCGCAACGCGGCAGCCTCACCGCTTCGTCGAACACTGAGGGGTCGCGGATCGGTCGCCCTCCTGTTTGCCACCGCATTCGCTTTTCACGTTGCGATCCTTCTCAACTTGCTGCCGTCGTGAGCAAAGCGAGGGTTATTCCGATATCGCCTATGTCCATCGACTTAAGGGCAGCGCCCAAAGCTCCGCTGTTCTCCCCGATTGCAATCGGCGAGCTCACACTGTCGAGCCGCATCGTCATGGCGCCAATGACGCGCCAGCGAGCATCGCAAGGCAAAATTCCCAATGACCTCAATGCGCGTTACTACGCACAGCGAGCTGGCGCCGGACTGATCATTTCGGAATCGACGGAAGTTGACCCTTTCAGTACAGTTGACGTTCCAACCCGGCCAGGACTTTGCAACGCTGAACAGGAAGCCGGCTGGCGTCTGGTGACCACCGCCGTGCACGCGGCCGGCGGCAAGATCTTTGTCCAATTATCCCACATGGGGCGAACGGCACATCCGTCACAATTGTTGGATGGGCGCCAGCCCGTAGGACCATCACCCCTGGCAGCGACCGGAACAATATATACCGTCAAGGGGCAGGAACCTTATTCCATACCGCGCGCGCTTGAAATTGATGAGATCGAGACCGTGACCGCCGAGTTTGCGGCTGCGGCAATCCGAGCAAAGTCAGCGGGCTTCGATGGCATCGAGATCCACGGCGCCAATGGTTATCTCGTCGATCAGTTCCTGCGGGATGGTAGCAATATCCGTCGCGACCGTTACGGCGGTACCGTAGAAAACCGCACACGTTTTCTGCTTGAGATTATCACCGCGATCAAGGCGTACTGGCCGGCCAACCGCATTGGCGTGCGCCTTTCGCCGACGAATTCCTATCAGGGGATGAGCGATAGCAACCCGGTCGGCCATTTTGCGCGGATCGCGGGACTACTCGATCCACTTGGCCTCGCCTATCTACACGTCGTTGAACCCCCGGTTCAGCCGCGGGGGCAGCCTGTCACCGCGCTGAAGTTGCGCACTGCGTTCAGCGGACCACTCATCCTCGCCGGTGGTTACAAGCGCGCCGATGCTGAATCTGCGCTCGCCACCGGCCAAGCCGACCTAATCGCCTTTGGCGAAGCCTTTATCGCGAACCCCGATCTTCCAGATCGTTGGCGATACGGAGTGCCACTTGCACTAGCAGACAAATCCACCTTTTATACGCAAGGCGCCAAGGGTTACACCGATTACCCAAGCCTGCCGCGAGTTGAGGGTTAGCCCAAATATTTTTGCACCGGCTTGGAACCACCCGCCTGTGTAGGCGTTTTAAAGGCACTGGTTTCCCCCAAACCAGCCTTGGCTGACCCACAAGCCAACAATGGCCCAATCCTCATGCCCCTTGAGGATTGGGCTTTCCGCATGCACGGTCCGATGTGAGTGGAGGAAGTTATGTCAATCGAAAACGCCAGACATGCGATTGAGGCTGCCATCCATAGCGGCGATTTTAAAGCCATGGGTGTCGCGGTATTCAAGGTAATCAACGTCTTGGAAGACAGAATTAAGCGATTGGAAGAAGAAGTAGAGCGGCTCAAACGCAAATCCGGTTAGGTTTTTGGCAATCTAATCCTTGAATTTCACACCACTTGTGCTAGCATCTTTTCAAGTTGAGTGTAGCGGTACCTTGAGCCTGAGCCGCACTGAAACGATGCGCGATATTTTTATCCAGAATCCAGTTTGCTAGAGCCAAATCAAGCCTCAACCCGCGAAACCCCTACCCATCCGGCAGGGGTTTTGCTTGTGGGGAAATGGTTACCGGATCAACGTTGAAGAGGGCCTTGGACCGCATTGCAGCGTGAACCCCTCACCCAATCCAACTGACTAAAAGTCGTGCGGAGTCGCCCACGCCAGCGAGCCATTCAGTTCCCGATCGCACATCGTTTCTGTCAGCTTTCTTCGACGATCGTCTGAATATCGTTCGTAGAATGGTTGGTAAGCGTCTTGGGGATCTCGCTGACGATCTTGTCCGAAACCTCCTTGTGGAATTCCTGCCGCATCTCACCGAGCATGAAGGGAGGCGCGACAATCACCAGCCTCTCGAACTCGCCCTTGTGCGCATGTGAATAAAGCGTGTCGGCAATTTCCTTGGCAAAGCGCTTTTTGGATAGTTCGTGCCAATCTGTATCTTCCACAGCCGCGCGTCCAAGGCCAGGACCACTTGAAGAGCGACCGGGCTTGTCAGTCCCCTGCTCCCGCGTGGCCGGATTGGTTTGGTTCAACTGGTGAATGATGCCAAGCTGGACATTGCTCATATCGTTCTTGTTACGCAGAAAAAGTGCCTTCTCGCCATCTGCGACCAGAACCCATGTTTGACGGTTCAAAATGACGTTCACCATTTCGGACTCCGACTGATATGTTGTCATCTGAGATTCCTTTTTACTGGAGTTTCGTTCGGTTGGAAATGCGCATGGATGTAGATGCAATCGAGAGTGCTGCCTCAGCAACCATGCCGCGATGGAGTATGGCCAACGGCTCGCGCCCAGAATGGTTCCGGCATTTTTGGCCTGCGCCCTGAGCCCAAATTGAAATGTTATCTTGGTGCAAACAGGAGAAGAGGCCTGCCATGCGTATCCTATTGACAATCGCCGCAGTACTTCTGATCGCCATGGGCGCCATCTGGGCGCTTCAAGGACTCAGCATAATCGGCGGAAGTTTCATGGTCGGCCAAACGCGCTGGCTGTATATAGGTCTGCTGACGATCGTGATCGGCGCTTGTCTTCTTTTCTTCGTGCAAAGAAGGTGACCCACTAACGTTGTAGATACGGTTCTCCTTGCTTGCGTCTGGATTTGTCATTTGGTGGCTGATAGACCTTCCGGAAGAAAATGGGAGAGTGATATCTTATGACCGCATTGACGATAATCGTTGAATTCGAAACAAAGGAAGGCTGCGAGGAAGAGTTTACTGCGCTGATCCGCGACCATGCGCGTAAGACACTGGAGGAGGAGCCCGGTTGCCTGCGCTTCGAGGTGATCAAGCCGATCGAACGGAATGGGACGCCGATTCCGAACAAGGTCATGGTCAATGAGCTTTACGCCAATGAAGCTGCAGTATCAGCCCATGAGAATAATCCGCGCATGCCCAAGCTTCGCGAGGCCAATGCGCCGCTGCTCAAATCGAGCCGGCTGATACTGGCACAGTCGCTCGGCGCAAAGGCAGCGGAGGGCATGACTCCGCAGGAACTGAACGCCAGTAACGACGATTGAATAAAGGCATTGCTATCGCATTGTGGTCGGGATCGATCTGATGCTTGGAAAAATGCGATGTACGCCCGAACATTTTCAACCGTATGTATTGCCATATCCCGGACCGAAAGTTGAACTAATGAAGAAGTTGGCCCTGGTTCTCCTCCTGCCCTGTGCTCTCGCTACATCCAGCTGCGCCGCAATGCGCTGGATGAGCGAGAAGCCGCCACGGACATCCAGCTGTGCTGGTTGGAACAAGATTCGCATCAAGCCCGAAACGGCGGTCTATCTGGCCAAGAATGACTTTTCCGCAGGCATTGATATCGACTCTCACAATCTCAATGGACAGAATAACGGCTGTTGGAAGTAGCCAAAAATTGCCCGGCGCCTAGACTCCATTGAAATCAACCATTCCTGTTCCTATTTCATGTGCAGCAATTCGCTTCTGCCTTTGACCACGGATGTACTGGCATTGATGTCGCGGCGAATTTGGAAGGCCGGGTAATATCTCGGCCTTTTTTGTTGCCCATAGCACACATCAACGAACCAAATAGTGCTTGTTACCGTCTCCGGTTGCCTTCCTGGGCACGAACGGTTTATGAAGGTCAGGCTTTCGGCAGGCGTTCAGTCAAGATGACTGCTCTGCCTTATCGCAGCAGATATTTAAGAGTGAGTTGCCTGAATGGACAATTTTGAGAAGTACGCCTTGGCAATCATGGTTGTGTTTGGCGCCCTTATCATCGGCGGCCTGATGGCTGTTCATATTGCATGGCTGCACAAGGCAGGCTTTCTTTATGCGCTTGGAGCTGCAGTCGTTGTCTGGATTGCAGGATTCGCGGTCCTCTTCGACAAACCCCGCCTCTACGGCCTGCTTTTGCTCTTTGCGACGGCGCTGATCACGGCATCCGTTATCGTTCTTGTCCGCTAAATCGCGCACACTTCATTTAAAGCTGCGGCTTTGGATAATATGAAATTTGCCTTCATATTATGATTTACTTTGTCGAGAATAATTCTAAACTGGACAGAGATTTGAACGTGCATGCCTGTTGGCAGGTCGTACACTGCTGTCCCACGTTGCCATGATTTGGCGGTATTGACGGCAATGTGTGCCTGATAGATCAGGTTGAAAGAGAAATGTTCCGATGCGACTGACAAGACAGACGAATTATGCCATCCGCATTCTCATGTATTGTGCCGCCAATGAGGGCAATCTGAGCCGGATAGGCGAGATCGCACAAGCCTATACGGTTTCCGAGCTGTTCCTTTTCAAGATACTTCAACCGCTGGTTGAGAATGGCTTCATTGAAACGGTGCGTGGCCGCAACGGTGGTGTCAAGCTGGGCATGCCGGCAAAGGACATTACCCTTTTTGATGTCGTGCGCGTCACCGAAGAAAACTTCGCCATGGCAGAATGCTTCGAGAACGATGCGGCGGACTGCCCGCTGATCGACAGCTGCGGCCTGAATGCCGCTTTGCGCAAGGCCCTCAACGCATTCTTTGAAGTGCTTGCCCAGTATTCGATTGAAGACATTGTCGACAAGCGCGACGTACGTGCCCTGCTCGGAATCGACATGCTCGAAAAGCGGCTCGCGACCGCGAGCTGACCTAGGTCGCCATCCACATTACTCGTTGCAGAGCGCTCTCTGGCCTTGAAGGAACGAGGTGAGCCTGTACGGGGCCACTAAGCGCGTTGATGTCCCAAGTTGATGGTTGCAAACACGGCAACTGCCCATCCACACGATCGCTTGTGAGACGTTTTGACACAGGATCAAATTGTGCGGATATTTTGCTCAATTGACTACCCGTTGTGGATTAACATGATTGAATCAGTTAGGTTATTTGGCTAGTTTAGAATAATTCTAACTACTTGAAATCGTGACATAATCTGACCATATCCATTTGACACTGTTGCCACGAACCGGTTTTATGCAAGCCGGTGTTGCGGTAACGCATGACCTTTGATGTTTGGGCCTTGAACCCTTGCGATTGGAGGAGCCATTGTTTGGTTCGAAAGTATCACCCGATCACGGGACTGTTTCTGCGTGTCTTAGCGTGCAAAGCGCTTTCATATCAGTAGTTTATGCAAGATTTGATGCCATGCTGACGACGAACGTTCCGACTGCTTGTTCTCGAGACTACAGCGTCAGCGCAAAATGCTAGTTTGTCATTGCAATGTCATCACCCAAAAAGAAGTCGAGAATACTATCATTGAGCTTCTCGACGCCGACCCGTGGCAACTCGTTGTTCCTGCAAAAGTTTATCATGCCATGAAGAAACGCGGCCGCTGCTGTGGCTGCTTCCCAAATGTCGTTGAAACCATCATAAAGGTGACGGAAGAATATCATCTCCGCCACGGTTCAGACGATTCTGATGCAGTTTCGTTTATCGACCGTGTCCGGTCATTGCGTTACGAATACGGGAGTTCACGACATGAAGGGCGACATAAAGGTCATCGAGCGGCTTAACGAGGCATTGTTTCTCGAATTGGGGGCGGTGAACCAGTATTGGCTTCATTACCGGCTTTTGGATGATTGGGGCTATACGAAGCTCGCCAAGAAGGAGCGTGAAGAATCGATCGAAGAGATGCATCACGCTGACAAGATCATTCAGCGTATCATCTTCCTCGAGGGCCATCCCAATCTGCAGTCCATTGGTGCCTTGCGCATCGGCCAGAACATCAAGGAAGTGCTCGAAGCGGATCTCGCCGGTGAATATGACGCCGTCAAATCCTACAAGAAGTCACGCGAGATTTGCGATCAGCTCGGCGACTACGTCTCCAAGGAGCTGTTCGATGAACTGTTGAAGGATGAGGAAGGCCATGTCGATTTCCTCGAGACGCAGATTGATCTTCTCAATGCAATCGGCGTCGAGCGCTACGGCCAGCTCAACGCGGCATCCGCCAACGAAGTCGATTGATCGAGCCAATTGTCGCAACAAAAAAGGGCGCCAGTGGCGCCCTTTTCGTTTGTGATTCCATTCCGCTCATTGCGGGAGTTTATCATCCACGCCGGCAACATAGAAATTCATGCTGAGGATGGTCTTGTCGTCGGCTGTTTCACCAGCCTTCAGCCATTCAGAGCCGTCCTGCTTCTTAATCGGACCGGTGAATGGCTTGAGTTCACCCGAGGTGATCTTGGCCTGCGTTTCTTCGGCCAGTTTCTTTACATCGTCCGGCATGTTTGTATAGGGCGCCATGACGACCAATCCCTCGTGCATGCCTTCAAAGACGTTGTGCGACTTCCAGGTCCCATCGAGTACAGCCTTGGCCCGCTCGACGTAATATGGGCCCCAATTGTCGACGATCGATGTCAACTGCGTTTCCGGGCCAAACTTGATCATGTCAGAAGCCTGGCCGAAAGCCTTGATCTTGCGTTCGGACGCCACCTGCATTGGCGCTGTCGAGTCCGTATGCTGGGTGATGATGTCAACGCCTTGATCAACGAGCGCCTTTGCAGCATCGGCTTCCTTGGCGGGATCGAACCAGGAGTTCGCCCAGATTACCTTGATCTTGAAGTTGGGATTGACGGACTGGGCGCCCAGCATGAAGGAATTGATGCCCTCGACGACCTCCGGAATCGGGAAGGAGCCGATGTAGCCGGCAACGCCGGTTTTCGACAACTTCGCGGCAATCACGCCCTGAACATAACGGCCTTCGTAAAAACGCGAGTTGTAGACGGCAACGTTGTCGGCTGTCTTATAACCCGTCGCGTGTTCGAACTTCACGTTCGGAAATTTTTGCGCGACTTTCACCGTTGCATCCATATAGCCGAAGGACGTCGTGAAAATCAGCTTGTTGCCGGAGCGAGCTAGCCGTTCGATCGCCCGTTCCGCGTCAGCGCCCTCCGGGACGTTTTCAAGGAATGTGGTTTCGACCTTGTCGCCGAGCTCCTTCTCCAGCTGCTTGCGGCCCTGGTCGTGCTGATAGGTCCAACCGAAATCGCCTGGGGGTCCAATATAAATGAATCCGACCTTCAGCTTGTCCGCGGCATGCGCCGAGCCAGCCAGAGCAAAGCTGGCGGCCATTGTCAGCGCCATCATTAGTTTTTTCATTTAAGTTCACCTCTCTGTTAAACCGATTGCGTAATCTTTAGGCCAAGGTGCCGTCTTTAGCGGTCCGGCACGAAGGGTTTGCCAAGCGACGTCGGCGTGTTCATCAGGGTCAGCCGCTTGTTGCGGGAAATCAGCACAAGCACAATGATCGTCGCCAGATAGGGCAGCGATGACATGAACTGCGATGGGATACCAATGCCAAGCGCCTGTGCATGGAGCTGACCGATGCTTACTGCGCCAAAAAGGTAAGCCCCGGCGAAGATACGCCACGGTCGCCACGAAGCGAACACGACCAGCGCAAGGGCGATCCAGCCTCTGCCCGCCGTCATGTTCTCCACCCATTGCGGGACGTATACCAGCGAAAGCTGCGCGCCTGCGAGACCCGCGCAAGCGCCACCGAACAACACAGCCAGATAGCGTATGCGCACGACAGGCACGCCGAGCGCATGGGCTGAGGTGTGATTGTCGCCGACAGCGCGCAGGGTCAGGCCGGCGCGCGTCTTGAACAGGAACCACGTAACGCCAATGGTGAGCAGGATCGATATATAGAAGATGGGATCCTGTCCAAACAGAAACTTGCCGACATAGGGAAGATCGGTCAGGAACGGAATATACAGCGATTCCATTTTGACACCCGGCAGTCCGACGAAAGTTTCACCGATCATCGCCGACGCACCGAGCCCGAGTAACGTCAACGCAAGACCCGTGGCAACCTGGTTAGTGACAAGGGTTAAGGTGAGGAAGCCGAACAGCAGCGAGGAGGCAGCGCCAGCCAGGATCCCCGCAAACATGCCAATCCAGGCCGACCCGGTCTGTTGGGCAGCGGCAAACCCGCAAACGGCACCCATGATCATCATGCCCTCGACGCCGAGATTGAGAACACCCGAGCGCTCGACGACAAGTTCGCCAAGGGCCGCTATCAAGAGCGGCGTTGCCGCGGTCGCAACCGTCAGGAGTATGGCCTCGAACATCGTCATCTCAGGCGCCCTTCAATGCCGTATCGCTTAGGCGCGATACGATCCGGATGCGATAGTAGATCAGCGTGTCGCTGGCGAGCACGAAGAACAGAATGATGCCTTGGAAAATACGCGCTGATTTTTCCGAAATACCCAGTGAGATTTGGGCCGCTTCGCCTCCAAGATAGGAAAGCGCCAGTACAAGCCCTGCGGCGATGATCCCCAGAGGATTGAGCCTTCCGAGAAACGCCACGATGATTGCCGTGAAGCCATAACCTGGCGAAATGCTTGTCCGTAGCTGCCCGACAGCGCCGGAAACCTCGGCGATCCCGGCAAGTCCGGCGAGCGCGCCCGATATGAGAAAGGCGAAAAATGTCAGCTTGCCCGCGCTGAAACCGGCGAAGCGCCCTGCCCGTGCGCTCCGTCCAAGCACTTTTATCTCAAAGCCATTCAACGTGCGCGACAGCATGAACCAGACGATGACGGCAGCGATGAGAGCAAGAATGAAACCCCAATGGGCGCGGCCGGACTCCGCCCATATCGCCGGCAAGATCGCACTTTCGTTGAACTGGACAGTTTCCGGAAAGTTATAACCCTGCGGATTGCGCCATGGTCCGCGCACTAGCCAGTCCAGGAAGAGCTGGGCAACATAGACGAGCATGAGACTAGTCAGGATTTCATTGGTATTGAAGCGGACCTTGAGATAAGCCGGAATTGTCGCATAGGCCATTCCGCCGGCCATGCTAAGCAGAAGCATGAGCGGCAAGACATACCAGCCCTGGAAGTCTGGAAACACCACGGGCAGGATTGATCCGGCTATGCCGCCGGCGATCAGCTGGCCTTCGGCACCGATGTTCCAGTTGTTCGACAAAAAGCATACAGAAAGGCCCACTGCTATCAGGATGAGCGGCGCAGCCTTGATCAGCAATTCGTGGATCGACCATACCTCGGTCAGCGGTTCGATGAAATAGGAGTAGAGGGCGGAAACAGGATTCTTTCCAAGAATCGAGAAAAGAACCGCTCCGGCAATCAATGTCAACAACAGCGCAATGAATGGCGACAAGGCGCTGAAGAGGGCCGAATGCTGCGGACGTTTGACGATTTCGATCCGCATCATGCTACCCCTGCGCTGGCCTGCGGCGCCGCGTGCTCGGCTCCGCCCATCATGAGTCCTACACGTTCCCTGCTCATCTCCTTGATCGGCACGGATTCAGAGAGACGCCCATGCACCATGGCGGCAATCCGGTCGGAAATCTCGAACAATTCATCCAGGTCCTGGCTGATCACGATGACCGCTGAGCCACTACGGGCAAGATCAACCAATGCCTGGCGGATATGGGCCGCAGCACCCGCATCCACACCCCATGTCGGCTGGTTGACGATCATCACGGACGGGTTGCGATCAAGTTCGCGCCCGATAAGAAACTTCTGCAGGTTTCCGCCGGAAAGTGCTGATGCGTCTGGGTTTTCCGCGCTTTTGCGAACATCCATCTTGGCAACGACGCGCTTGGCGGCCGAAGCAAGGCCAGACTCCGCGACAAGCTTGAGCGCGCCACCAGACAGGAATACCTTGCGGTCCGTTGAATGACGCGACAGGAGCAGATTGTTGGTAAGCGACATGTCGGGTACCGCGCCGTGTCCGAGGCGCTCTTCGGGAACGAAAGCGGCGCCCAGTTTGCGCCGAGCCGATATGCCGATCCTTCCCGCGTCGTTGCCACGAATGCGTATCGTGCCTGGACGTTCCTGCAGGACTTCACCCGAGATCGCCTCGAACAATTCGCCTTGCCCATTGCCAGCAACTCCGGCGATGCCGAGAATTTCACCACCCCGGACCGATAGGTGAACATCATGGAGGGACACAGAAAATGGTCCGCGTGGATTTTGCGACAAACCGTTTACTTCGACCAGCAGCGATTGCTGCAGCCCAGCCCCCTCGTCCGGATGCCGCTCAATGACATGGATGTCGCTGCCCACCATCATACGCGCCAACGATGCAGCAGTTTCGGCGCGCGGGTCGCACTGGCTTACAACCTTACCGTGCCGCAACACGGTTGCCCGATCACAAAGCCGCCGGACCTCCTCCAACCTGTGGCTTATGTACAGGATGGATTTGCCTTCGGACCGCAGGCGTTCCAGCGTGACAAACAGCAGGTCGGCTTCCTGCGGCGTCAAAACCGACGTCGGTTCATCAAGAATGATAAGATCCGGATTCTGCAACAAGCAACGTATGATCTCGATCCGCTGCCTCTCGCCAACCGAAAGGTCCCCGACAAGCGCTTCCGGGTCGACCGGCAGACCATAGGCCTCGCCAATTTCACGGGCACGCACCGCGATCGTGTCAAGTGGTGTCTTCTCGTCCAAGGACAACGCAATATTTTCCGCCGCAGTCAGCGCATCAAACAGCGAAAAATGCTGGAAAACCATACCGATACCGAGTGATCTTCCCATTGCGGGACTGGTTACGGTTACGGCTTCACCCTTCCACTTGATGTGCCCGGAGGTCGGCTGCAGTGCGCCGAACAACATTTTGACCAACGTCGACTTGCCTGCGCCGTTCTCGCCAAGCAGCGAATGAATTTCGCCGGTGCCAATCTTCAGGTCGATTTCGTCGCAGGCTTTGAGTGTACCGAAAATCTTGGTGAGCTTGTCAGCTTCCAGTAGCGGTGTTTCAGAGCCGTTTATTCTTTTTTCTTTCATGGTTCCCCGCGGCCAAGACCGTTCTCGATCCTATGCTAGGCTTACCGAATTTGGAAAGTGTAAAACGTGGGATTGCGGCCATTTGCGCACATTATTCATGCATCAATTTCAGCGGCTTAAGGAATAAGCACAGTCGTTCCCGTAGTTTTGCGCGATTCCAGATCGCGGTGGGCGGTCGCAACATCCTTCAATGCATATGTCTGGCCGATTGGAATGCGGATGACGCCCTTCGAGACTAGATCGAATAGTTCGTTGGCTCCTGTCTCGAGCGCATCGCGCGCTGCGATATAGACGAACAAGGTCGGACGGGTCAGATAAAGCGAACCCTTCCGGGACAGAATCCCGAGATCAAACGGTGGAACGGGGCCGGATGATTGACCGAAGCACACGATCATCCCGCGTGGGCGCAAGCAATCGAGTGACCCGTCAAATGTATCCTTGCCAACCGAATCGTAAACGACATCGACGCCCTTGCCGCCTGTAAGCTCCTTTACCCGCTCGACAAAATTTTCGGTGCGATAGTTGATGACATGGTCATAACCGTGGCCCAGTGCCAGCTTGACCTTCTCGTCGGAACCGGCCGTGCCAATTACGGTTGCACCAATGTGCCTTGCCCATTGCCCGGCAATGAGACCCACGCCGCCGGCCGCTGCGTGAAAGAGGATGGTGTCGCCCTTTTTGACTGGGAATGTCTGCCGCAGCAGGTAATGTGCAGTCAGTCCCTTCAACATCATCGATGCCGCTTGTTTCAAAGGAATTGCATCTGGTACCTTGACAAGACGGTCCGCCGGGATCAGCCGTTCCTCGGCATAAGCCCCAATCGGATTGGTATAGGCAACGCGGTCGCCCTCCTTCAGACTGTTGACGTCACGACCGACCGCTAGCACGACGCCCGCACCCTCGTGCCCGGGGATCAGCGGCAGGCCACTCGGTGAAGGATAGAGGCCGGTCCGGAAATAAACGTCGAGGAAATTCAGCCCGATAGCCTCATTGCGGATACGAACTTCACCAGGAGCAGGAGCACCGACTGAAACATCCTCATAGGACAGAACCTCTGGTCCCCCGACCTTATGGATACGAACAGCTTTGACCATCACGATTTCTCCGTACTTCCAAGATTAGGGAACAACTGCATTACAGCACCGATGAAGAAGAGATAAACGCCTGTCACCGAAATGCCAATCCGCACCCAGAGCGGCGAATCCAACTCCTGAAATAGCGATACCGCGCCGAAGCCGCACCACAAAAAGAAGATCGCAAGGTTCAAGGGCCGCAGTCGTTGGACGCGGACCGGGTGCAGGAAATAGACCGGCAGGAAGGAGACGATCGCCGAGGCAAGAACGATCGCAAAGGCTACCCACTCGCCGGGACGCACGATGAATAGCGTGAAGACGATCATGTTCCAGACAACAGGAAACCCCTTGAAGAAATTCTCCTTGGTCTTCATGCCGGTATCGGCATAGTAGATCGCGCTGGAAACGACGATGATAGCGGCCGCCAGGAACGACAGCCCCTCACCCATGAAGCCGCGCTGATAGAGCGCAAACGCCGGTATGAGGACATAAGTCATATAGTCGATGATATTGTCGAGGAGCTCGCCCGACCAGTTAGGCAGCACGTATTTGACTTCCAGCTTGCGGGCAATCGGTCCGTCTATACCATCGACGAAGAGGGCGAGCCCCAACCACCAGAACATGGCGGTCCAACTTTCCTCACTCGCTGCTACAACCGACAAAAATGCCAGAAAGGAACCGGACGCCGTCAGCAGATGAACAGAGAATGCCTTCGCCTGTGGTGCCGTTACTTTCTTGGGCATGACACCCTTAGGCATGGTTGGTTTTTTCACGGTCCGCGCCAATCTGCTGCATGATAATTCATCGTTCGCCGTTATATCCTATCAACGACGAACGATTTGCGATCAGCTTTTCTTGAAATTGGCTCAAAGCGCAAGCAATCAAGTTAATATAAACTGTTGAAAGCCCAAAGCGGGCTTAAAAGCGGAGGCGGACATGACCAGCAGCAGAACCAGAACCGATCCCATCGTCGTCGCGGGAGCTGGCCACGTGGGACTGATTGCGGCAATCGCCCTTGCCCAGACGTTCGATGATATCATCAGCATCGGTGTGGTCCCGGAGGCCACGGATAAGCGCACGACTGCGCTGATGATGCCGGCCATCAAGTTCCTTGAAACGATTGGCCTTTGGAAAGACATTGTGCCTCACGCTGCGCCGATCACCACAATGCGCATCCTCGACGGAACAAGCCGCCTTATCAGGAGTCCCGCTGTAACGTTCGCGGCCAACGAAATCGACGAGCCGGCTTTTGGCTACAACATTCCAAATACCACTCTGACCTCGGTGCTTAGCGGTGCTCTCGAGCATTCGGGCGCAAGACACGTCGCCGCATCAGCCACCCACTATCACGCCACCGAAAATGCGATCTCGGTGGAAGCCAGCGACGGATCCATGTTTACCGCCAACATCGTGATTGCGGCCGACGGCCGTTCGTCGCTCGCACGCGAAGCTGCCGGGATTTCCGCGCGCACATGGTCCTATGGTCAGACCGCCATCGTCCTCAGCTTCAGCCACACGCGCGATCACCATGATATTTCGACGGAATTTCACACGGAGCACGGGCCGTTCACGCAAGTTCCGCTGCCGGGAAGGCGCTCAAGTCTGGTCTGGGTTACGACCCCCGCCCATGCCACCGAGCTTTTGGAACTCACCCACGATCAACTGGCGCTACGCGTCGAAGAGCGCATGCAGTCCATGCTGGGCGCGGTGACAATTGATGTTGATCCGCAGAGCTGGCCGCTTTCAGGTTTGGTACCAACGTCCTTTGCCCGCAATCGCGTTTTCCTGGCAGGCGAATCCGCGCACGTTTTTCCCCCGATCGGGGCGCAGGGTCTCAATCTCGGTGTCAGGGACGTTGAGACCTTGCTTGAGACGCTGCCCAATGACGGATCAGACCTTGGTGCGCAGCGCGCTATTTCCACTTACAATCGCAAACGCAGCCCCGATATCATTGCGCGTACAGGCGCGGTCGATGCGCTGAACAGATCGCTACTGTCGGATTTCTTGCCCGTTCAGATGGTGCGCAGCGGCGGTCTCGAACTTCTGCGCGCGTTCTCGCCGTTGCGTGGCTTCGTCATGCGTGAGGGACTGCGCCCGGGCAGCGGCTTCCGCTTCACGCGCAAGCACGCCGCCCAGGAGCACTAGCTAAGCACGAAGTCGTACAGCAGTTTGATGTTCAGTACGGCGATCACGATGGCGATGAACATCGCAAACGCCGTCAGCCAGCGAGGGGAGACAAGTGCTCCCATTTTCGCCTTGTTCGCTGTGAACATGACCAGCGGGAACACTGCGAATGACAGCTGCAGGCTCAAGACCACCTGGGTCAGGACGAGGAGTTTAGCCGTGCCGCTATCGCCGTACCAGATCGTCACGATTGCTGCAGGCACGATGGCGATACCGCGCGTGATGAGGCGCCGCAGCCACGGTGCGAGCTTAATATGAAGGAAGCCCTCCATTACGATCTGGCCGGCCAACGTTGCCGTCACTGTCGAGTTGATACCGCAGCAGAGCAAGGCAATGCCGAAAAGCGTCGGGGCAATCGCCAGGCCCAGAAGTGGTGCCAGCAGCGAGTGCGCCTCACCGAGTTCAGCGACCTCGGTCCGGCCAGTATGATTGAAGGTCGCCGCCGCCAATATAAGGATCGATGCATTAATCAGCAGGGCGAACATCAGCGCAACGGTGGAATCGATCGTTGCGTATTTCAGTGCCTGACGCCGTTCCGGTAACGAAGGACCATAGTCACGCGTCTGAACGATACCCGAATGCAGGTAGAGATTGTGCGGCATGACCGTCGCGCCGAGAATACCGAGCGCCAGATACAGCATTTGCGGATTGGTGACGATTTCCGTCGTGGGAGCAAAGCCGCGGATCACCGCACCCCATTCAGGATCGGCAAGAAAAATCTGGACGGCAAAGCAGAGTGCGATGACGCCAAGCAGCGTGATGATAAGGGCTTCGATCCAGCGAAAGCCCAGCTTCTGCAGATAAAGAATGAGAAACACATCGAGCGCTGTGATCAGGACGCCGATCTCGAGCGGAATGCCGAATATCAGATTGAGACCAATGGCCGTGCCGATGACTTCGGCAATGTCGGTGGCGATGATCGCGATTTCCGCAAGGAACCACAAGGAATAGGCAACCGGTTTTGGAAATGCATCGCGGCAGGCCTGCGCAAGGTCCCTTCCCGACCCGATGGCAAGACGCGCGCAGAGGGCCTGCAATACGATGGCCATGATGTTTGAAATGAGCGCCACGACCAGCAGCGAGTAACCAAATTTCGACCCACCAGCCAGTGAAGTGGCCCAGTTGCCCGGATCCATATAGCCAACGGCGACGAGATAGCCGGGCCCGACAAAAGCGGCAGCCCGGCGCCAGCTCGGCCCACCGGTGTGCACAGCAATTGAACGATGAACATCGGAAAGCGACGCCTCGCCCCGTGCCAGCCGCCATCCACGAGGCGTGTCGGTCGCCTGCCCAATTTGATCCATAAAAACTCCTAAACGCAATTGCAAATCATTCGCAACTATATATACAGAAAATTAGTAGCCGCAAGGGGGCTACGCCCGAAACTTTAGAAGAGCTAAAAAGTAGCTGGACGATGCCAAGGGGCCTGGGCTGGAGCTGCGGACACTAACCAATCCATCCGTGCGACATGACATAGTGCCAAAGCAGAAGATCAAAGCGACGGGAACGGCTGCAGGCGCGCCGAAGGCGAGAAGCGGCAGCACCGGGCCCATATAACCGATATTGCCCATAGTAAGACCCCGGATCGTGCTTTCATCGATCTTTCGCGTGCGCACGAATGCGATCGAAAACATTGCCAGAAATATGAGCCCAAAGAACGGAAGCACAAGGTTGAAGATGTCCAGCATATTGGGCTTGGGTTCCGACCTAATGGGAGCGCCAAAGTTCAACGCCGGAACGCTTTTGGCTCGCGAGATGGAAAAGAAAGAGTTATCTATCCTGAATGACGATGACAAGACAGATAAAACACGCCAAATTCCAGATCGGCCAGGTGGTCAGCCACAAAATCTTCGCCTTCCGCGGCGTGATTTTCGACGTGGATCCGGAATTCAGCAATACCGAAGAATGGTATCAGTCCATTCCGGAGGATATTCGCCCGCGCCGCGACCAGCCCTTTTATCATTTGCTGGCTGAGAATTCGGAAAGCGAATATGTCGCCTATGTTTCCGAGCAAAACCTTATACCGGATACAACCGGCGCTCCCTTGAGGCATCCCCAGATCAAAAACATGTTCGATCAAGGCGAAGGTGGTGTCTACAGGGTCAAACGCACGAACTTCAACTAGGACCTGGCCCGGGTTTCATCCATTGCCGGCAATAAAAAGAGGGGCGCTCGAAGCGCCCCTTTTTTGCGTGATGCGGATCAGTTACCGGCTTTTGCCTTTTCCTGCTCAGCCTTCATCTTGTCCTCGAATTCCTTCTGGCGCTTCTGGACTTCATCCTGGAGCGTCTTCTGGCGCTGTTCGAGTTCGTTCTGCTGCAGGCCGGGGCCGTCATAGGCCTGGCTGAAACCTGTCAGCGCAACGTTGATCGGGTTTGGCTTGTTCTGGAAGTTGACCGAAGTCAACGTCAACTGGTTACCCTTCTTGAAGGACGCGAGCAATTCGTCGGAGAGCGCGACCTCGGAAATGC
This sequence comes from Hyphomicrobiales bacterium, assembly GCA_900473175.1. GTDB lineage: Bacteria > Pseudomonadota > Alphaproteobacteria > Rhizobiales > Rhizobiaceae > Phyllobacterium. The sequence goes on from UCKM01000010.1 coordinate 157,185, forward strand.
AGCGGTCTGGAAAGCAGATCGCATATTCGATCTTCTGGGTCTTGCCGCCATTGATCTGCAGTCCGACGCCCGGAACGATCAAACGACCGGTCGGGACGGAAACTTGGAAAATCTTGCGGTTGATCTTGCCTTTGATCTCGATGAGATTGACGGCGGTCAACAACTGGCCGCTATCGGCGGTCACGATATTCTGCGTGTTGCAGATGTCGTTGTCTTCCTGCTTGGAGCAGACCTTGAACCAACCCTGTGGCGCTCTCTGCTGCTGGGCTGAAGCTGGGACTGCCGCGGCGGCGAACAGGGCAATGGCACCCACGAACGATGCTGTTGCAGCGATGGTCTTGCGGTTGGACATGGTCAACTGGTTCCTTTCAGCGCACTTATCCGAAGTGTGTCTTGATCACCCGATTTTGCTGGTCTGGCTTTGGGTACCAAATGCGGCAAGAGAGTGACCCTTGATATCGAAGGCCGTGTTACACTGCATGTTAATGCAAATCCAGCCACCTTTTGGCTCTGTTTTAAATTCCCACGAGCGATTACATCCCTACGCCGCAGAATCGTCAACAAATGATAGTCTTACGGCGAATCGGGATGAAAGGGTCCAGAGTCGAGACAATGCTGAAGAAAATCACCGAGGCGCTGGCGATCTTTTTTGCGGTTTGCTGCATGACCGGACCGTCATGGGCCGAGCCCACATATGGAATCGCAATGCATGGCGAACCGGCCCTACCCTCCGATTACAAGTTCTTTCCTTACGTCAATCCGGACGCGCCCCAAGGCGGATCGATCACCTATGGCGTGGTCGGCACCTTCGACAGCCTCAACCCCTTTTTGATCAAGAGCATGCGCACAACAGCCCGCGGCATGTTCGGGGACTCCGAATTCGGCAATCTCGTTTACGAGTCGCTCATGCAAAGAAGCGCCGACGAGCCATTCACCATGTATGGCTTGCTGGCAGAGAAGGTGGAGACCAATGACGAACGGACATGGGTCGAATTTACGCTCAATCCGAAGGCGAAATGGTCCGATGGCCAACCTGTAACTCCGGACGACGTCATCTTCACACTCGACGTTTTGACGAAGAAAGGCCGACCGCCCTTCAGCAGTCGCATGAAGCTCATCTCGAAGATCGAGAAGGTTGGCGAGCACGGGGTGCGGTTTACTTTCAATGAGCAGGCCAACAGGGAATTTCCCCTCGTTCTGGCGTTGATGCCGGTATTGCCCAAACATGCTGTCAGCATCGATACGTTCGACAGTTCGCCCTTGTCGATCCCCGTGGGCAGTGGTCCTTACGTTGTGTCGCAAGTTCAACCGGGCCAGCGGATCGTCTTCAAACGCAACTCGGACTATTGGGGAAACGACCTGCCAAGCAGGGTTGGGTTCAACAATTTCGAGACAGTGACGGTCGAATATTTCCGTAACGATCAGGCACAATTCGAAGCATTCAAGAAAGGTGTTTTCGACGTCTTTCTCGAAGGTGATCCCAACAAGTGGGCAACATCGTATGATTTTCCAGCGGTGAAGGATGGCCGGGTCGTCAAGGATACCTTTGAGACGAAGTCCCCTGCCAATATGTTCGGCTTTCTTTTCAATGCAAGACGGCCGAAATTTCAGGACAAGGCAGTGCGGGAAGCACTCGCGCTCATGTTCGACTTCGAGTGGACCAACCGCAACCTTTACGCCGGGCGCTATCAACGCCTGGGCAGCTATTGGCAGGGATCCGACTTATCAGCCCTTGGTCGTGCTGCGGATGCCACTGAGCGCGCTCTGTTGGCGCCATACGCTGATGCGGTGGCCGCGGACGTATTGGACGGCACCTATGAGCCGGCCCGTACAGACGGAACCGGACGTGACCGCAAGGAGATGAAGCGTGCCTATGATATTCTGGTGGCCCACGGCTACAAAATCGAAAACGAGCAGATGCTTGATCCGCAAGGCGCGCCCCTGACCTTCGAAATCTTGACACGGTCTGTTGGCGAAGAGCGCCTGGGACTTGCCTACAAGCGAACGCTTGAGCGGCTAGGTATTGGCGTTACCGTCCGCACAGTCGATGATGCGCAGTACCAGAAGCGCCTGCAGACCTTTGACTATGATGTCATCCTCGGAGCTTATTCGAGCTCCCTTTCACCTGGGTATGAACAGTTCAGCCGCTGGGGCAGTCAGTCGAAAGATGTTGAAGGCAGCTTCAATTATGCGGGCGTCGCCAGTCCGGCCATTGATGCGCTGCTCGATAATATGCTGGCCGTACGGGGGCAGGAAGAATTCGTCAGCACCGTGCGTGCGCTCGACAGGCTATTGATCTCCGGCCATTATATGGTGCCGATTTACTATCAGCCTGAACAATGGGTAGCCCGGTGGGCGCACCTGAAACATCCCGAAACGACCTCCCTTGTGGGAAACCAGCTGAATAGCTGGTGGTCGGAAGAACAATAGGGGCAAGGTCATGACTGACAAGAAGTTCACAATCGACGTCGTGTCGGATGTCGTTTGCCCTTGGTGTTTTCTGGGCAGAAAGCGGCTTGAAAGTGCACTCGCACTCAATCCTGACCTCGATGTGACGGTGAATTGGCGTCCGTTTCAGTTGGATCCGACCATTCCCCCACAAGGCAAGGACCGCAATCGCTACATGCAGGAGAAGTTCGGCAGTTCCGACCGGATTTTTGAGATCCATCAGCAGTTGGTGGAACTCGGCAAGGAAGCAGGTATCGAATTTGATTTCGATTCCATCCAGGTAAGTCCCAACACGCTGGATGCGCATCGCCTGATCCGCTGGGCGTCACAGGCAAAACCGAACGTTCAAGATGCGTTGGTCGGCATTCTCTTTTCCTATTATTTTGAGCAAGGAAAGAACATTGGCGCCCATCAAGTGTTGCTCGAGGCGGCAGGGGAAGCCCGAATGGATGTTGCTATCGTCGCCAGCCTGTTGTCGACGGATGCGGACACCGTCGGCGTGCGGCAGGAAATCGACACTGCCAACCAGATCGGCATACGCGGTGTGCCCTGCTTCATCCTCGATCAGAAATATGCGGTGATGGGTGCACAGTCGGCCGAAACGCTGGCGGATGCCATCCGCCAGACGGCGGACGGCTTCGAACCTCGACCCGTGTGACCACAGCTTAAGCGGCTTGTGCGAGTTTGGCCAGCTGCGTCATTACGACCGCCGCGCCGTTGAGCCGCGTTTCCGCGGTTGGCCAATCACGTACCAGCACGATGCTCTGGTCCGGCCGAATCTTTGCCATGGCGCCCTGCTCACCGATCATCTTGACCAATGCGGCGGGATTGTCGAACGTCTTGTTGCGGAACTGGATAACGACACCCTTGGGTCCCGCATCGAGCTTGTCAACATTAGCACGCCGGCACAGAGCCTTGATGTAGACGATCTTGAGAAGGTGCTGAACTTCCTCCGGCAGCGGCCCAAAGCGATCAATCAGCTCGGCACCAAAGCCGTCGATGTCCTGCAATTCTTCCAAGTCAGCCAAGCGGCGATAAAGCCCGAGACGCAATTGCAAATCGGGTACGTAAGTCTCGGGAATCATGACTGCGGTCCCGATGGAAATTTGCGGCGACCAGTGGCCATCCTCGACGTCGCCCGTACCTTTGATCTCCGCCACCGCCTCTTCAAGCATCTGCTGGTAGAGCTCGAAGCCGACCTCGCGGATATGGCCGGACTGCTCTTCGCCGAGAAGATTGCCGGCACCGCGAATGTCCATGTCGTGGCTTGCCAGTTGGAAACCGGCGCCGAGCGTGTCGAGCGATTGCAATACCTTGAGTCGGCGCTCGGCCGTCTGGGTCAGCAGCTTGTGTGCCGGGAGTGTGAACAGCGCATAGGCGCGCTGCTTCGAGCGGCCGACACGGCCACGTAGCTGGTAGAGTTGCGACAGTCCGAACATGTCGGCTCGGTGGATGATCAGCGTGTTGGCAGTCGGAATATCGAGGCCGGACTCAACGATCGTCGTTGACAAGAGCACGTCGTATTGCCCGTCATAGAAGGCGTTCATGATGTCGTCGAGTTCCCCCGGCGCCATCTGGCCGTGGGCCAATGCGACCTTCAACTCTGGCACCTGCGCATCAAGGAACTCCTTGATGTCGGCGAGATCCGAAATGCGTGGACAGACGTAGAAGCTCTGCCCGCCGCGATAGCGTTCGCGCAGCAGCGTTTCGCGAATGACGAGTGGGTCGAAGGGCGACACGAAAGTGCGGACAGCCATGCGGTCGACTGGCGGCGTAGTAATCAGGGACAATTCGCGAACGCCAGTCAAGGCAAGTTGCAGCGTGCGCGGAATTGGCGTTGCTGAAAGCGTCAGCACATGGACGTCCGACTTGAGCTCTTTAAGGCGTTCCTTGTGTTTCACGCCGAAATGTTGCTCTTCGTCAATGATCAACAGGCCGAGATTCTTGAACTTGACACCCTGGCCAAGCAGCGCGTGCGTGCCGACGGCGATATCGACCTGACCTTCGGCAATGCCCTTCTTATTTTCAGCAAGATCTTTCGAACCAACCAGACGCGACGCCTGCGCGACATTAACCGGCAGACCCTGGAAACGCGACGAAAACGTCTTGAAATGCTGGCGCGAGAGCAAGGTCGTCGGCACAACGACTGCCACCTGGACCCCATTCATCGCCGCGACGAATGCGGCACGCAGTGCAACCTCAGTCTTTCCGAAGCCGACATCACCGCAAATGAGCCGATCCATTGGCTTTCCGGCGGCCAGGTCATCTATCACAGCGTCGATCGCGCGATCCTGGTCCTCGGTCTCATCATAGGGGAAGCGCGCCGCAAACTCTCCATAAAGTCCATCGGGCGCTGTCAGAACCGGTGCGCCGCGCATCTGCCGCTCTGCCGCGATCTTTATGAGATGTCCTGCGATATCCAGCAACCGTTTTTTGAGCTTTGCCTTGCGTGCCTGCCATGCACCCCCTCCGAGCTTATCCAGGACAGCAGTTGAGGTTTCCGATCCAAATCGTGACAATAGTTCGATATTTTCCACTGGCAGGAACAAGCGGTCATCGCCCGCATAGTGGAGTTCGAGGCAATCATGCGGCGCACCCGCGGCGGTTATTGTCTTCAATCCTATGAAGCGTCCGATCCCGTGATCGACGTGAACGACGATGTCGCCAGCATTCATTGCTGCAACCTCGCTGATAAAATCCCGGTCGCGCTTTCGCCGCTTGGAGTGGCGGATCAGCCTGTCGCCGAGTATGTCCTGTTCGGCGACGACAACGAGTTCACCGGCATCGAAACCCGTCTCAAGCGAAAGAACGCCCGCCGTGATCTTGTCTCGCGCCAGCGCTTTGACCGTTCTGAGATCATCAACCAGCTCGATCTTCTCGAGGCCATGTTCATTCAATACCTGCACGAGACGATCGCGCGTGCCCTCGCTCCATGCTGCGACGAGCACCTTCTTGCCTGCGGCGCGCTCATCGGCAATGTGTTTCACCACACTGTCGAAGACGTTGGTGTCTTTAGCGGTTCGTTCCTCAACGAAAGTGCGTCCTCGGTGTGCACCAGCATGGACGACCGAGCGCCCCGTCACAAACGGAGCATCGAACGGCGTAAAATCGATCCGCATGCCTGAAGCAATTGCGGCCGCCTCGACCTGATCGGGTCTCAGATAGAGCGAGCCCGGGTCGACGGGCTTGTAAGGAATGGAATCCCCCGGTTCCTTGCCGTGGGACTGACGTTTGCGTGCCTCATAGTGATCGAGAACCATCTTGTGGCGCTCGGCCATGGATTCGTGAGAGAGGTGGTCGAATACCACCGGCATGTTGCCCGCGTGATCGAATACGGTCTCAAGCCCGTCATAGAACAGCGGCAGCCAATGTTCCATGCCGGCAAAGCGACGGCCTTCAGAAATCGACTGATACAGCGCGTCGTCGCGGGATGGAGCCCCGAACTTCTTCACATAGTTCGAGCGGAAATGGCTGATGAGATCGGGCGAGAGCGTAATCTCGCTCATAGGCTGCATCGAGAATTCAGTCCTCTGGCTCGAGGTCCGTTGTGAAGCCGGGTCGAAAGTTCTTATCGTCTCAAGCGTATCACCAAAAAAGTCGAGCCTGATCGGCTCCTCGGCGCCAGGCGCGAACAGATCAAGGATGCCGCCGCGCACCGCATATTCGCCAATATCGCGAACGGTTGGCACGCGTTCAAAGCCATTGTTTTCAAGCCGTTGAACAAGTGAATTCATGTCAATTCTATTGCCGGGCTTTGCCATGAAAAGCTGTTCAGCAAGGATCCTTCGTGGTGGAAGCTTCTGCAAAACGGCGTTGGCCGTCGCAAGAATTACCGCCGGATGCTTGCGTTCACGCAGCGCAGCCAGATCTGCCAATGCCGCGAGCCGGCGCGCCGATGTGTCGGCGCCGGGGGACACGCGATCATAGGGAAGACAATCCCAGGCTGGCAACTGCAGTACCGGCAGGTCAGGCTGGACGAAATTCAACACCTGTTCGAGGTCCGCAACGCGCTGGCCGTCGCGGGCTATGAACAGGACTGGACCACCCGCGCCGGCCTCGGCAACGACTTTAGCCAGCGCAAAAGCCTCGTAACCATCGACGACGCCGTCAATGACGACGTGTCCCTTGGCGTCGGGTTTCAGTCCAAGTTTGGAGAAAGCAGTCATCTGGATTTCAGAATTTCATCTCTTTGCGGGAAGCGACGATCTTGTGGAAGGTCTGCGTATCGAATTCGGCGGGGACGGCAGCCTCACCTGTAACCCATTGCAACAGGTCCCGGTCAAGTGCTTCCATCAATGCTTCATATTGGTCTAGTTCGTCGCTGGACAAGCTATCAATATGCGCATCGGCAAATTGCCCGAGAATCAGATCCATCTCGCGCATGCCGCGATGCCAGGACCTGAAGAGCAGTTTGCGTTGCCGCGCAGGCAGATCGGCGGTGGTGCGACTGCTTCCAGTCATGGGTGGCTCCGTGTTCAGGCATATTGTGCGTTCCCCGGGTGGGCGCTGGTGGGTATAGCCTGCCTTGCTGCATCTGTCAGCCTTGCAACGCACATTGGAAACGCTAAACCTTACATATGCGCCCATCCTTGCTCGATCCCCTCTTCGCCTCCGTTCGCTCGCTATCCGGCATTGGACCGAAAGTATCGGGCCTTCTCGCTACGCTGCTTGGTACGCAGCCGCCGGGGGCAGAGCCGCGCGTTGGCAATCTGGTCTATTTGCCGCCGCACAGTGTCATCGACCGGCGTAACCGCCCGGGAATCGCCTATGCACCGGAAGGCGCGATTGTTACGCTGGAGGTGCGGATCGACCGCCACCAGCCTTCGCCAAGCGGACGCAGCAACGTTCCGTACCGGGTATATGCCCATGATGATACGGGTGAAATCGGCCTCACATTTTTTCATGCCAAGCAAGCTTGGCTCGAAAGAAGCCTCCCCATCGGTGAGACAATTATCATTTCAGGCAAGATGGAATGGTTCAATGGCCGCCCGACAATGGTGCACCCGGATCACATCGCGAATATCGCCGATGCAGCGTCCCTGCCGCTGGTGGAACCCGTCTATCCGCTGACAGCGGGACTGTCACCAAAAGTGCTGGCGCGCGCGGTTGATGAGGCTTTGACCAAGGCGCCCGCTTTGCCGGAATGGATCGATGCGCCGGTCCTCGAAAAATATGGACTTCCATCGCACCGCCAGGCTTTGCAGACCCTGCATAATCCACATGACCCGCAGGATATCGCCCTGGATAACCCCGCCCGTCAGCGACTTGCCTATGATGAGTTTCTAGCCGGACAACTGGCGCTAGCCCTGGTCCGGCAGAAAACGCGACGGCTTTCGGGCAGGAAGCTGGAGGGTAACGGCAATCTTAAGGCGAAGATAATTGCCGCCTTACCTTATTCGCTCACCAAATCGCAGGAGCAGGCAATCAAGGAAATCATCAGCGATCTGCGCCAACCCGACCGCATGCTGCGGCTATTGCAGGGCGATGTCGGCTCCGGCAAGACCGTCGTCGGGCTCCTCGCCATGGCGCATGCTGCGGAAGCTGGCGGGCAATCGGCGCTCATGGTGCCAACGGAAGTTCTCGCGCGGCAGCATTTCGCCACGATTGCGCCGCTGGCAGAAAGAGGTGGTCTGCGGGTAGCGCTGCTCACAGGGCGCGAGAAGGGCCGAGAACGCGAGGAAATCCTGGCGGGTCTGCGTTCTGGTGCCATTCACATTATCGTCGGCACCCATGCCTTGTTTCAGGAGAAAGTTGAATATCATGATCTCGTCCTGGTCATTGTCGATGAGCAGCACCGGTTCGGCGTGCATCAGCGTCTGCTGCTGACATCGAAGGGCACTGCGCCGGACATGCTCGTGATGACCGCGACGCCAATTCCGCGCACCTTGGTACTCACCGCTTTCGGCGACATGGATGTGTCAAAGCTTACTGAAAAGCCGGCGGGCCGGCGGCCGATTGCGACTGCAATTCTCCCGATGGAGCGGCTAAGCGAAATCGTCGACCGCATGCGCATAGCCATCAATGAAGGTCAGAAGGTTTACTGGATCTGCCCGCTTGTGGAAGAGTCGGAGGTGAGCGAGCTCATCTCGGCCGAGGAGCGTTACGAGTCGCTGAAACCCCTGCTCGGCGCGCGCATTGGTCTTGTGCATGGCAGAATGAACGGGCAGGAAAAAGACGCCGCGATGCTCGCGTTCAAGAATGGTGAAACGCGATTGCTGGTCGCAACCACAGTCATCGAAGTGGGTGTCGATGTGCCTGACGCAACCATCATCGTCATTGAACATGCCGAGCGCTTTGGCCTCGCCCAACTGCATCAGCTGCGTGGGCGCGTCGGTCGCGGAGACAAGCCTTCGACCTGCCTTTTGCTCTATAAGGGACCGCTCGGCGAGGTTGCGCAAGCGCGGCTCAAGATCATGCGCGAGACTGAGGATGGTTTCCGTATTGCTGAGGAAGATCTGAAACTGCGCGGCGAAGGCGAACTATTGGGCACCCGCCAATCGGGGACGCCCGGCTTTCGGCTCGCCAGTATCGAAGCCCACCAGGAGTTCCTTGAGATCGCTCGCAAGGACGCGCGCTACGTCCTGACGCGCGATCCCGAACTGCAAACCAAGCGTGGGGAAGCGCTCCGCATCCTGCTTTACCTCTTCGAGCGCGACGAAGCCATCCGGCTGCTGCGAGCCGGATAGTTACTCGACGGTGACTGATTTGGCCAGATTGCGCGGCTGGTCAACGTCCGTGCCCATGAAGACTGCCGTATAATAAGCCAACATCTGAATCGGCAGCGCATAGATAATCGGCGCGATGATCTCCGGCATGTCAGGCAACACGATGGTATGCATCGTCTTCAAGGTGCTCGCCGCCGCACCCTTTTCATCGGTGATCAATATGATCTTGCCACCGCGTGCCGCCACTTCCTGCATGTTGGACACGGTTTTTTCGAACCAGTGGTCGTAGGGCGCGATTACGATAACCGGCATGGACTCGTCAATGAGTGCGATCGGACCATGTTTCAGCTCGCCCGCGGCATATCCTTCGGCATGGATATAGGAGATTTCCTTGAGCTTGAGCGCTCCTTCGAGCGCCAGCGGGAAACTGGTGCCACGGCCAAGATAGAGCACGTGCTTGACTTGGCTTAGGTCCCGGCTGATCGCTTCGATCTGTTCTTCCAATCGCAAGGCCTGATTGGCAAAGCGCGGGATTTCGGCAAGCTCGCGTACAAGCTGGCGCTCTTCCTGCTCGTCGATCGTGCCGCGCATTTTGCCGGCCGCAACAGCGAGCGACGCCAGCACCGACAATTGACACGTGAAAGCCTTGGTCGATGCGACGCCGACCTCGGGCCCCGCCAGTGTCGGGAAAACCGTATGGGATTCACGCGCCATCGTCGATTCCTTGACGTTGACGATGGTGCCGACGGTCAGGCCCTGCTGTTTGCAGTAGCGGAGTGAAGCCAAAGTATCGGCTGTTTCACCAGACTGTGAAACGAACAGCGCCAGGCTGTCCTTCGACAGCGGCATCTCGCGATAACGGAACTCGGAAGCAACATCGATATCGACCGGCAGCCGCGCAATGCGCTCGAACCAGTATTTGCCGATAAGACCGGCGTAATACGCCGTGCCGCAGGCCGAGGCGGCAATGCGGTCGACCTTGCTGAAATCAACCGGCGCAGCGCCCGCGCGCACGGTGCCATTGGCGAAATCGAGGTAATTCGCCAGAGTATGAGAGATCACTTCGGGCTGCTCATGGATCTCCTTTTCCATGAAATGCCGGTGGTTACCCTTGCTGACCAGAAACGCGGTGCCAGCCGATTTTTGAACAGGGCGTTCGACAACCGTGCCGGACTCGTCATAGATCACCACGCCCTTGCGCGTGAGGACTGCCCAATCGCCGTCTTCGAGATATGCCAGATTGTCGGTGAAAGGCGCAAGGGCAATGGCATCCGAGCCAAGGTACATCTCACCCTCGCCGTAGCCCACCGCGAGCGGCGGTCCGTTACGGGCGGCAACCAGCAGATCCTCTTCACCCTTGAACATGATGGCGATGGCAAAAGCACCGCGCAGTTGTGGCAAGGTCTGGCGCACCGCTTCTACCGGTGTAAGCCCGCGGTCAAGCGCTCGGGTTACCAGATGCGCTACGGTTTCCGTATCGGTTTCAGTCTCGAACCGGTATCCGTCCGCTTCGAGCATCGCCCGCAATTCGGCAAAGTTCTCGATGATGCCGTTGTGAATGACCGCAAGGCGCGGTGTCGTGTGGGGATGGGCGTTACGCACCGTTGGCGCGCCATGCGTCGCCCAGCGCGTATGGCCGAGACCGATCGTTCCGCCGAGAGGATTTTCCTTCAGCAACTTGTCGAGATTGGCAAGCTTGCCTTCGGCGCGACGGCGATCGAGCACCCCATGGTCGAGCGTTGCCACACCAGCGGAATCGTAGCCGCGATATTCAAGTCGCTTCAGCGCATCCACAAGCAGCGGCGCAACCTGCTCCCGGCCGATAATTCCAACAATCCCGCACATGCGATACTCCGATGCCCCAAGCTTTTATGCTCCTGCCTTATGGCGAATCCACCATGACAGAAAGTCACTTTCCGTTGCGCAATCTTGCACGAACAAAAAGGTGTTATCTAGTCAGCCTTCTTGGCTAACTTCTGGGCGGCGTAGCGGGCACGCAATTGAACCGCCCGCCCCTCCTTGATCTCTTGCCTTGCCCTACCGAATGCGAGTGCGTCAGCCGGTACATTTTCCGTAATTACGCTACCTGATGCCACATAAGCATTATCGCCAATCGAGACGGGTGCAACCAAGGAGGTATTCGACCCGACAAAGACGTTGGCCCCGATCTCAGTCAAATGTTTGTTGTATCCATCATAATTGCAGGTAATGGCACCAGCGCCAATATTGGCTCCCGTACCTACAATCGCGTCGCCGATGTAAGTCAGATGATTGACCTTGGCACCCACACCCACCTTGGCGTTCTTGATCTCGACGAAGTTTCCGACCTTGGATTTTTCCGCAAGATCCGCGCCCGGACGCAGCCGCGCAAACGGTCCGACATTGGCGTTCGGGCCGATCTTTGCACCTTCGAAGTAGCAGAAGGCGTGAATGACCGCACCCGTTCCAACTGATACACCGGGTCCGAAGACGATATTGGGCTCCAGAACAGCATCAGCCTCGACAAGCGTATCATGCGAGAAAAAGACAGTTTCCGGAGCATGCATCGTAACACCGGCCAGCATCATGTCGCGGCGCTTGCGTCCCTGCCAGATCGCTTCGGCCTCGGCAAGCTCGGCGCGGGTGTTGATGCCGATCACATTGTCCGGCGAAATCTCAATGGCAATAACAGACTTGCCGGCTTGGTTGGCGATCTCGACCACATCGGTCAGATAGTACTCGCCATTGGCATTGTTGTTGGTGATCTTGTCGAGTAACGCAAGCGCGCTGTCGCCGCGCAGCGCCATCAGTCCGCCGTTGCAAAGACCGATCAGCCTTTCCTCGGCGCTCGCATCCTTTTCCTCGCGGATTCCAATCAAGCGGCCATCCCGTTCGATCAGGCGGCCATAGCCATTGGGCACCGCGGGCCTGAAACCCATGACAACGACATCCGCACCATCCTTGAGTTTCGCCCTTGCCTGGTCGAGTGCGGCCGTCTCAACCAAAGGCGTATCACCAAAAACCACCAGAACATCGTCATAGCCGCGGGCGATGGCCTCACGCGCCGCAAGCACCGCATGCGCGGTACCCAGGCGCTCGGTCTGCTCATGGACAGTCACATTCGAAGCGATCGCCCTCACCGCTGCCTCAACCTGTTCAGCGCCTTTTCCCACCACCAACGCTATGTCGCTGCCGCCGGCGCCGTGGACCGCCTTCGCCACGTGGGCGACGATCGGCAGGCCGGCTATCGTGTGCAGCACCTTGGGCAGCGCGGATTTCATGCGGGTGCCCTCACCAGCGGCGAGAATGACCGTGAGGCAGGAACGTGATGTCATGTCGAACTTCCAGATCAGTTTCAGCGAGGCCTATAATCGAGCCAGATCGTGGCACACGGCCGGTTGCCTTTGCGTGAACATTAAACGCTGTTTAGCCGAGTTGGCCAAGGATGGGAAATGTTTCGAGAAGCCAGAAGGAGAATGTCTGCAGGCCGCCGGTCAGAAACAGAATACCGGTCAGTACAAGCAAACCACCCATGACCTTTTCGACCTTGCCGAGATGCGTTCGAAAGTGCGCGAGGAACCGCATGAACATAGCCGAGAAAAGTGCGGCGGCAATAAAGGGAATACCAAGTCCGAGCGAATAGACTGCGAGCAGCGCCGCACCCTCGGCCACCGTATCGCGGACACCGGCGAGTGCAAGGATGGGTCCAAGCACCGGTCCGATGCATGGTGTCCATCCAAAGGCAAAGGCAAGTCCCATCACATAGGCGGCGAAGGGATTGGCGGGAGTTCCTTTGCTCTGGAACCTTGCTTCGCGTGAGAGAAACGCCAGCCTGAACACACCGAGAAAGTTCAGCCCCATCAGAATGATGATAATACCGGCGACGATAGCGATTTCCTGCTGCCACATGCGCAGGAACCCACCAATTGTCGACGCGCCCGCGCCCAATAGGACGAAGACTGTGGTAAAGCCGAGAACGAAGCTCAAGGACGATAAAAGGAGGGCCTGCCGCACCGGCGAAATCCGCGCTGCGGAACGGTCTGCGCGAAAATCCTCAACAGTCACGCCGGCCATGTAGCATAGGTAAGGCGGAACGAGCGGCAATACGCATGGGGAAAGAAACGACAGCGCACCGGCGCCGGCAGCAGTCAGGTAGGAAACATCAAGCGCCATGCGCGCTCCTTTACAGGCATTTCGACATCTTCGGCGGAACTAAGCCGAATCGTGCCAAAACTCCAATCACCTTTTCGCCAGAGCGCCGATTGCATTTGCATCTCACCCAGCGATCTTCCGTGGATTGCAGGCCTTTTTGCCTACAAATCGGTGCAACGGACGAAAACAGGCCTTTTTGTAGCGAAAACTCCGCACAATTGCTGTTGACCGATGGACAACTCGCACCTATGTTCCGCCGCAATTCCCGAGGCCACTGAACTGGTTTCGTTTGGGAGCGCGTAGCTCAGCCGGTAGAGCAACTGACTTTTAATCAGTAGGTCCAGGGTTCGAATCCCTGCGCGCTCACCAAAAACCAAAATAAAATCAAGACTATAGCGAAGCAGTTGGCTCTCGAACCGAATGCACAATGCAAATTTGGGGCGCATTTTTGGGCACGGAACCGAAATTAGCTTGTGCCCAAGCCTTCCCCGCGCACCCCGAATCGCGCTCAGCAAGCCGCGGGTAAGGCAAGGCGGTTGGCATGTTTGGGCGGTTAATAGAACCTCAATGCCTTTGCGGCATGTTCGCCGCAATGAAAGCTTTCGTGAAGCACGCGTTGTTCTTAAGTGCACTCGCGCTGACAGGATGCCAAACCAAACCGCCGCTGGAGCAAATGTCCTATGGCGAATTGGGGCAGCTTGCTGGGCAAGTCCAGCAATTATGCATTGCCCAAGGCAACAAGCTCGACACGCCCGAATACAAGGTCTGCACCCTGCAGGAAATAAGCCGCGAGCAGTATAACAGGCAGACCGGCAGCGACGGATCGCTGTAGCAGTGTGGTATACGTTGTCACGACACGGCCCGCACCTGGAGCCGCGCTTAGCCGCCCGCTGCTGTGGGATAAGGTGAGCCTGGTCCTTGCGAAGAGATTACTTTGCGCGGGAGGCCAGATGGAACGCAAACGCTCAAATATTTAAACGTCCTGTTTTTTCTTCGTTCTCGCGGGGATGATACTCCTTAAGCCATGTTTCGACGTGGCCAACCCTATTCGCTCCTGATGTTCAAGTTCACAGCTGCAACGGTTGTGATTCGATTCATACCACTCATAGGGGTGTTCTTGTCCCCCGATGATGCCTTTGCGGCTCTCTTTACAATATTGGGCACCGGTCTGCGCTATGTGTCCATGTACGCAATTTGAGATGGCGCGTTCACTCAATTGCCCTAGGTTTCCATCGGGACGGTATTTCTCGCTTAACTGTTCCGCGCGGCAGCGTGGCGCGTCCTGCCGGGAGATAAGGTCGACCATCCGTTCCCGACTTGCTTGAGCCATTGCCGGTGGTAGGTCGGCGAGACGCCAAGTCAGCAGATTCGGCGGCATCGCCGTTGATTTCGAGCGCGTAGTTGCGCGTCATCTGCAGGAGCCGGTAGCGCATCGTTGGCCCATTGGCGTGAGTTGCAATCATCGATTTGGCGACGAGGCGGTCTATGGCCCCGAGAACGACAGATCGATCAAGGTCCGCGCCCGGAACCACTGCGAGCGCTGCGTCGAGCGTAAAATGATCAACGAAAATGGCGAGCCGGCGAAGCACGAAGCGCTCCTGTTCGGAAAGAAGCCCGTAACTCCAATTCAGGGTGGCCTCCATCGTCCTTTGACGCGATGGCGCGGTGCGCGGCCCCGGCCACAGCATTGCCAGGGGTTGGTCCAGCAGCAACGCAATTTGCTGCAAGCCATAGGACTCGACGCGCGCGGCTGCAAATTCGATAGCAAGTGGCACTCCGTCAAGCTTGCGACAGATGCTTTCCACGACTGCAGCTTCCCTATCGTTGAAATCCAGGTGTACGCCGCTCGCCAGCGCGTGGTCCACGAACAGCTCAACGGCCGGAAACGTCCGGGCTACCGTCGCGGTAAGTCCCGGATCGTTCGGTGGACAAGCTAACGGCTCCAATCTGTAGACGTGCTCTTCCTCGACCCGAAGAGCCTCGCGACTTGTCGCCAGAATGTGCAGTTGCGGTGCTGCCATGAAAATGCGCGAAACCAACGCCGCTACCGCCTCAATGAGGTGTTCACAAGTGTCGAGAATCAACAGAATTCGTTTTTCCCGCAGATATGCGATCAGACTTTGTGTAGCATCGTCAGACTGAGCGTATAACCCCAGTTTCGACGCTACGGCCGTTGCGACCAGATTGGGGTCGCTCTGGGTTCCGAGATCCACGAAAACCACTGAGCCCGCGAAGGCCTCCATCAGGCGATGTCCAACCGCTATTGCAACGGTGCTTTTCCCAACTCCACCCGAGCCGACGATTGTGACAAAACGTGCAGCGATCAGCTGGTTCGCCAGCCTGGGTACATCGTCATCGCGCCCGACCATACGGATGAGGCCCGTGGGCAGGTCGGCATGCGGGAAGCCGGCGACTGGCTCGGCCAATTCACGATTGTGATCAGCAGATCGCGAAATCGGAGCGACGAAGCAGTAGCCCCTCCCGTTCAGGGTCGCAATGTATCGTGCGCCATATTTCCCGTCGCCCAATATTTTGCGCAGGCAAGCAATATGAAACCGCAAACTGCCTTCTTCAACGGTGACGTCGGGCCAGACCCGCGCCAGCAGATCGTTCTTGGTGACAAGTTCGTTGGGACGGGACAAGAGAGCAATCAATATGTCGAGGGCTCGCGCGCTCAATTTTACGAATGCGCCCTCTTTTGTGAGGCGTCGTTCGCTTGAGACCAAGCTGAAAGAACCAAAATATATGGTTTCTTTCCTATCCAACTGCGGTGTCATCGTCGCGTCCCCGCTACAGAGTAGGTCGCTAGGAGTTACTGTCAACCGCTAACAGCTCCTAACGATATATAACGGGCAATTTCCCGGCTTCTGGGAGACTGATCTGTTACGCCGAATCTCACTCGGTCCACGCTGCTCAACAAAGCCAGGGAGACTTGCCATGCGCCCACAACGTGGTTCCGAAAGAGTCGATCAGACCAGGCGCCGGCTGTTGAGTGCCGCTGTGATAGGAATTGCAGCCGCGGGTGTCGCGAGCCTCCTCCCGAGGCATATGGCATGGGCGGATGCGAGTGAAGAAATCCGCCCCTTCCACTTCAAGGTTACGGACGAGCAACTCGCCGACCTCCGGCAACGTATTGCCGCAACCAGGTGGCCCGAGCAGGAAACGGTGGCCGATGCATCGCAAGGGGTACAGCGTGCAACGATGCAGAAACTCGCCCGCTACTGGGCGACAGATTACGATTGGCGCAAGGCAGAATCTCGGCTGAGTGCATTGCCGCAATTCGTGACGACTATCGACGGCCTGGACATTCACTTTATCCACGTTCGTTCAAAGAACCCTAACGCGCTTCCCATTATCATCACGCATGGTTGGCCGGGCTCGGTGCTTGAAGAGATTAAGCTCATCGGACCGCTGACTGATCCAGCTGCGCACGGCGGCAAGGCCGAAGACTCGTTCGATGTCGTTATTCCATCGATGCCGGGCTACGGCTTTTCTGGAAAGCCGACGAGCGCCGGCTGGGGGCCAGAACGTATTGCATCAGCTTGGGCAGAGTTGATGAAGCGCCTTGGCTACTCCCGCTACGTAGCCCAAGGCGGTGACTGGGGGGCGCTCGTCGTTGCGTTAATGGGGGTACAAGCCCCTCCTGGATTGCTCGGCATCCACACCAACATGCCGGCCGCTGTTCCACCCGAAATTGACAAGGCGGCGTTCGCAGGCGCGCCGGCGCCAGCGGGCCTATCTGCCGAAGAGAGGCACGCCTACGACCAACTCTCCTTCTTTTATACACGCGGCCTCGCCTACGCCTTGGAGATGGCTAACCGCCCGCAGACGCTGTATGGGCTCGCGGATTCGCCTGTCGGCCTCGCCGCTTGGATGATCGACCACGACATACGCAGTTATGAGCTGATCGCGCGTGTCTTTGACGGCGAAACTGAGGGTCTTACGCGCGACGATATCCTCGACAATATTACGCTCTACTGGTTCACGAATACGGGGGTCTCTTCAGCCCGTCTTTATTGGGAAAACAAATTCGCCTTTTTCGCCCCCAAAAATATCACCATCCCGGTTGCCGTGAGCGTTTTTCCTGACGAGCTCTATGCAGCGCCGCGCAGCTGGCTGGAGAAAGCCTACCCTAAACTGATCTATTACAACAAGCATGACAAAGGGGGGCATTTCGCGGGTTGGGAGCAGCCACAACTCCTTTCAGAAGACCTTCGCGCGGGCTTCCGACCGCTCCGTCAATAGATCTGACTTACATCTCGTTCCAGACGACCGGGCGTGGTCGATGATCAGTGGCAGGCATATATTCATCGAAGACAGGGCTGTGTCAGACAGTTTGACCAGACCCTGTTACGCGCTCACATTCACCAACATCGAGGAGAAGATCCATGACAAGTACAGGAATCGACATGAAGTTCGAGATCGTCGTCATCCCTGTTTCGGACGCCGATCGCGCCAAGGAATTTTACGCCAGCCTCGGGTGGAGGCTCGATGCCGACTTTGCCAGTAGTGACTACCGTGTGATGCAGTTTACGCCGCCCGGATCCGGTTGTTCTGTCATCTTCGGCAAAAATGTGACCGCTGCGGCTCCAGGATCTGCACAGGGCCTTTATCTCATCGTTTCCGATATCCAAGCAGCCCGCAAAGAGCTCAACGGTCGCGGCGTCAAGGTCAGCGAACTGTTCCATCACGCAGGCGACGTTTATACAGGCCCCGATGAGCCCTATCTGTTCGGACGTGTGCGGGTTGAGGGCCCGGATCCCGCGCGTGGCACCTACCGTTCATTTGCCTCGTTCAACGATCCGGATGGAAATGGCTGGCTGTTGCAGGAAGTCACTGCGCGATTGCCCGGACGCGTCGATACGGACAATACGACGTTCAACTCGTCGACCGAGCTTGCTGCCGCGCTCCGCCGCGCAGCTACCGCACATGGCGAGCATGAAAAGCGCACCGGCGGTCAGCACGATGAGAATTGGCCGGACTGGTACGCTGAGTACATGGTCCGGGAGCAGGCCGGCAAAGAACTTCCATTATAGCGGAGTTGGCGTACCCGATGCGCGTCCAGATTGAAATCCGGACCGCCAGCGCATTTTAAGCAGACGTATACAGGTCATCTCGTTTGATCAGCTGGCCTGCCAGCGGTATCGCTGTACTGTGGCCAAATGCGGCATTGCACGATATGCGTACATCCGCACAAATGGTGCTTGACCTCTGCCCTATCCATTATGATTTTCGAGAACCTCGCTTCAACGAAGATAGCCGCACGCGGCGGGCCGCGATCGGGGACTCGGCCTGCCTTGAACGGATGTTTCACATGACCAACATCACAACAATTGCATCGACAATGACGGCGGCTTTCCTCGGCTCCTTTGTCGAAGTCGTGGAAGCCTTTACGATCATCCTCGCCGTTGGCGTATCCCGCAGTTGGCGGCCCGCCTTCATTGGTACGGGTCTGGCCCTCGCCGTCCTCGCCGCGCTGATACTCGTCCTCGGGCCACTTCTCGGGCTCATTCCCATCAAGCTCCTGCAGTTTGTCATTGGAACGCTCTTGATCCTGTTCGGGATGCGCTGGTTACGCAAAGCCATTCTTCGCGCGTCGGGCTTTATAGCCCTCCATGATGAGGCTCAGGCTTTTGCCAATGAGACGGATCAACTCAACCGTCAGGCCGAAGAACGTCGCGCGGACTTTCTCGCTGGAACCGCTGCGTTCAAGGCAGTCCTGCTCGAGGGTGTCGAGGTCGTGTTCATTGTGATCGCAGTGGGCGCCGGCCGTGGAATGGTGGGCTATGCAAGTCTTGGGGCCGCTGTTGCTTGCCTTCTCGTGCTGATTATCGGCCTTGTGGTGCACAAACCGTTGTCGCGCGTGCCGGAAAACACACTGAAATTCGTGGTTGGCCTGCTGCTCACAGCGTTTGGAATATTCTGGACCGGAGAGGGTCTCGGCGCGGATTGGCCGGGCGCGGATCTTTCGCTCATCGCGATCCTTGCCATTCTCGCTGTCTTCGCCTTTGCCGCGGTGCGCGTGCTGCGTAGCTATCACACCTCCAACATCAAGGCGGTCGCGTGATGAACTTCCTCCGTATCGCGTTGCAAGAACTTATTGGCATGTTCATCGATGATGGCGCTCTGGCACTTTTGTCGATCGTTCTGATCGCGGTGATCGCAGTTGCGGTGGAATATGCGGGATTGCCCGGTTTCGCCGGAGGCATCCTGCTTTTGATCGGCTGCATTGTCATTCTCGCCGAAAGCACGTACCGCGCGGCTCGAAAGAAAATGGGCGGATAACCCCATCCTGCGCCAACCCTCCGATCAACCAATATAAATCTTGAAAATCTCAGGCGGGCGCTCGCGGCACCGGCCGGTAAGCTGAAATCGGTTGCTGACCAACTCGCCTACCCCGAAAGCGGTGCACCTACGCCGAACTGGCGTCTTGTCGGCATGGAATTCGCCTCTAGAATTTAAGCCATGATGATCGCACCGCTGAAATTATCCGACGACCAGTTCGAAAGAGCCAACCAATGCAAGAATGCGCTCCGCGTCCAGTTCGACGAACTTGCTGACCAAGCCGTCAACGCAGGTTGGGACGAATATGACGTTGCGCTCGCCCTGGCCGACCTTAGCGAACGCCTCATTGAGACGACGGCTGGACGCGCTGGCTCGGAGGCCGACATCGCAATTGCCAAGGCACTCCTAGAGATCAAAAAGAGCTTGTTGACCTCGCATTAAGCCCTTGCCCGTCACGCGGCACGGGGGATGGTCAATTCTGCTCGTAGCCCACCTCTGGGATCATTCTCAAGCTTTATGTCACCGCCGCAACGTCGTGCGATATTGCGCGCTATGGTCAGGCCGAGCCCAAACCCGCCGGTCTGGCGGTTGCGCGAATTCTCGACTCGCCTGAACGGTTGAAACACCTCATCGAGCTTGGCTTGCGGGATGCCGGGGCCCTCGTCGCGAATTGTCAGCAGGATGTTGCTGCCATTTTGGGCGAGGCTGATATGCGCCTTCCCGCCATAGCTCACGGCATTGTCGACGAGGTTTGTAACACAGCGCCGCAGGGCAATGGGGCGGCCAATGCAGATGAGCCCGCGTGACTCATGACTGGGCTTATCAAATGAGACCTGCGGATAATTGTCGGCAACCGAGTCGACAAGCGACCAGAAGTCGATTTTTTCCTGTTCTTCATCGACAATTTCGTAGGTGGCGAAATCGATGACCGACCTAGCGATGACGTCGATATCGTTGAGGTCGTGCGTCAGGGACTGCCGCAACGGCGATTTTCGCAAAAGCTCGAGCCTCAGGCGGATGCGCGTCAACGGTGTGCGCAAATCATGCGCCAACGCAGCCGCAAGCTGCTCGCGATCGGCGACGTATTCCCGCAATTGACTCTGCATCGCGTTGACCGCCCGCACCGCTGACTTGTATTCACTGCTGCCGAATTCAGGCAGAGGTGGTGACTTCACATCCTCGCCAATGCATTTCACCGCTTGTTCCAACGCGCGGTATGGGGCTGTCAACCGCCGTGTCGCCCAGATCGACATCGCGATGACAATGGCCGCAACAGAACCGAACAATGGGAGTGTTTCGGTGGTGAAGAGCGGGTTGGCGGGCGTGGTCGCCGCAACAAAATTCAACCATCGCCCATCATCGAAGCGTATAGAAGCCGCAAGACCGTCGCTTTGGCTGAAATCCGCTGCGAGATCGGTAAGCTGCCGCTCAACCAGGCCGGCGTCCGGATCGCCTGGAGGCTCGGAGGTGACGGCAACATTATCTTGTGGCTTTGCCGAGACCCGCCGGATGCGTGCATCCGTGACACCGAACTCCTGCAACTGCGCAACAAGAACGTCCTCCAGTTCTGCGAGGCTGTCGTCAGACGCGATAGCCGACGTCACCGTTGGTTGATCGGACAGGGTAAGCTGGTTGGCGGCATTGGACAGGGTGGCGGCAAGCTGCTTTCGCTGGCCTTCTGGCGCCGCATAGAGGAGCTTGGCCAGGGTATGGGCGCGTTCGTTCAGGCGGAAAAACTCAAGCACTTCGCTGTTTTCAGTCCTGTCGCGCGAAACGATGGACAGCGTTGCGACCTGTGTGGTCAAGAGACCTGCGATCAGAATGAGCAAGATCCAGCTCGGCAATGATTGGGGGAGAAATCGGTTCATTCAGTCGTAACTTCCGGAACGAATTGATATCCGCCCCCGCGGATCGTGAGGATCAATTTTGGCGAGCGGGAATCATCCTCCGTTTTCCGGCGAAGACGGCTGATCAGGATATCGACGCTGCGGTCATAGCCATAAGCCGTCGCGGTCCCCGCCAGTTCCTGCAGCTGATCGCGGCTTAGCATCCGTTGCGAACTCTTGACCAAGGCTTCGAGCAGGTTGAACTCGGCCGTGGTCAATTCGACCCGCACGGCATCAGGCGACACCAGTCGCCGACGTGCACAATCCATCGTCCAGCCGGCAAACTTGTATATTTGGGGCTCAATGCGCCTGTCAAAGCCTGCCGTATCGAGCCGGCGCAGCACAGCTCTTACTCGCGCCAGCAATTCACGCGGATCAAACGGCTTGGACACATAATCATCCGCGCCCATCTCGAGACCGACGACCCGATCGGTTGTCTCAGCGATCGCCGTCAACATGATGATCGGGACACGGGAATGCATTCTGATGTCGCGGCAGATTTCCATGCCGCTCTTGCCCGGCAGCATCACATCCAGAATGATGAGATCGATCGGAGTACGGGAAAGGATGTCTTGCATTTCCTCGTTGTCGCGGGCGACCGAGACATGCATGCCCCGCTTCTTCAGGAATTCATGCAGAAGATCGCGGATCGCATCGTCGTCATCAACGATCAGAATGTGCGGTTCGGATTTCATATCAGGTGGCGACCTCTTCGCGCCGGTTTCGCCAGCGCCGCAAACCAACGCATGGAGTCTTACTCATGATCCCATCGCAAAAGCCATGAAAATTTTCGCGATTGCAGCTCAGAAACATTCCAGAAACAAAACATCACAAACCAGAAAAATCGAGGCAACAGTCATGCCCGATAAAGGGCACGTCAACTCAGATTGGCCGGCTCAAACAGGATCTTCAACACTCCAAATGGCCCTCCTTCGAAACATAGCGACCATTTCGACAACGATCCTGACCGGTGCGGTGGTCCTCTCCGCATCGATAGCGCCGTCCATGGCCGACGCGACACCGACCCGCACCGAATTGTGCGGCAAACTTCAACAGCAAACCCAACACGCAATCACCGAACATGCCGAGGCAAAACGGGCAGCCAAGGCGAAAGCACTTCAAAAGCAGGCGGTCAAATACTGCGCGAGCAATAAGCAGGCGCAGGGAATAAGAGCGTACGCCCAAGCGTTGAAGCTGCTTGGTGAGCAGCCAGTCGATGACTGACCTACTGCATTCCAACCAGCCCGCATAAAAGGAAACTGAGCCATGAAGAAGTCCCTCTACACCGCTCTCGGCCTTGCCGTTGCCCTTGCCGTTTCGGCTCCTGTCCTCAGCTCTGGCGCGAGCGCAGCTGCCGCAACAAGCACCACTTCGGCAACCACCACCACGAAGGCCATGCCTAAGCATCACGTGAAGAAGGTCCACAAGACCACGACGAAGAAGGCTGTAAAGAAGCCAGCCGCAACAACAGCGCAGTAAAGTTTATATCAATTCAACATTCTACGGACTTGAATTCATACCGGTCGTGGAGGTCCATGGCCGGTATATTCTTGTCGGCTCGATCCGACACGTGGTTACCACGTTGGCAGGTTTCGTTGTTCAAAGACGGCTGGCCGGCGTAGCATTGCCTTGGTGATTCTCCTGCTGAGCACGGATTGATGAATCCACGGCCGGCGAAGCATCGTAGCGAAACCGGTTCATGGAGATTTCACGATGGGTGTAGAAGGTCTTCTCATTTTCCTTTTGGTGGGTTTGATTGCGGGATGGCTAGCCAGCCAGCTCGTCCGCGGCGGCGGCTTCGGCCTCGTCGGAGATCTGGTCGTAGGTGTGATCGGCGCGTTCATTGCAGGCTATCTCTTCCCAAGATTGGGCATTTCGCTCGGCGCCGGCATTCTGGGCGCGATCATCTCAGCGGCGATAGGAGCGATTATCCTTCTCGTCATACTGCGCGCTTTCAAACGCGCCTGAACACGCACTTCCGAATAGAAAGCCTCCGAACCTGTAACGGTTCGGAGGCTTTTTCAATTTTCACATCAATCGCTGATCAGGTGCGAGCTAGGTCCGGCTCGCCGGCATCGGGCAATGGCTTCTTCTCGGTTTCTACCGCTACATCCTTCCTGGAGATGAAGGTATAGAACATGGGAACCACGAAAAGCGTAAAGACCGTTCCGACGATGATACCGGAGAAGATCACCAGCCCGATCGAATAACGCGCTGCTGCACCTGCCCCCGTCGCCGTGATCAACGGAATGACGCCAAGGGCCATGGCAGCCGTCGTCATCAGGATCGGACGAAGACGGGTCTTTGCCGCAAGAATGATGGCATCATGCCGGGAAATGCCGTGCAGCTCGCGCTGCTGATTGGCAAACTCGACCATCAGGATGCCGTGCTTGGTTATAAGCCCGACAAGCGTGATAAGCCCAACCTGCGTGTAGATGTTCAGTGTGCCAAGACCGAGATTGAGCGGCACGATCGCACCGAAAATCGACAGCGGCACCGACATCATGATGATGAACGGATCGCGGAAGCTCTCGAACTGTGCCGCCAGCACGAGATAGATCACGATAACGGCCAGCACAAAGGCGATGAGAATGGTGCTGCCCTGCTCGATCTCAAGACGTGACTGACCGGAGTAGTCCATGAAAAAACCATCCGGCATCAGCGGGCGGGCCGTATCGATGACCGTCTGCAGGCCCTGGCCGGTGGTAACACCTGGCAATGGCAAAGCAGAAATGGTCGCCGAGTTCAGCTGGTTGAACTGTTCGATGGCGGCGGGCGAAGCGTTTTCAGTGATCTTGATGACTGCTGACAACGGCACCATCTCGCCGGAGGCACTCTTGACGAAATACTGGCCGAGCTCCTCCGGATTGGAACGGTAGTCCTGCGGCACCTGCGGAATGATGTCGTAGCTGTTTGAGTCGCGGTCAAATTTCGAGATCTTGCCGCCACCGACGAGCAATCCAAGCGTCTGGCCAATATCGCTGACAGGAACACCAAGAGCGGATGCACGATCGCGATCGATGGTAACCGTGACCTGCGGTGCGTTGAAGGACAGGGAGTTCTGCACGATGATGAACTGGCCGGATGCCTGCGCCTGCTTCTTGATTTCTTCGGCCACCTCGAACACCTTGTCCGCCGGCCCCGTGGATTGGATAACGACGGAAATCGGCAAGCCACCACCAGTACCTGGCAGGGTGGGCGGGGCGAAGATAAAGGCTTCAGCACCGGCAATAGGACTGATCATGCCCTGCAGCTCCTGCTGCAATTGCTTTTGCGACTTGTCGCGCTGCGTCCAGTCCTTGAACACCCAGATGGCAAATGCCGAGTTGGTCGTGCCGAGGCCGAGAATATTGAACCGGGCTTTCAGTTCCGGCAAATCCTTGGTCAGTTTATCGATCTGATCGGCATAGAGTTTGGTGTAGTCGGACGTTGCATATTGCGGCGCATTGACGATCGCAAACAACGCACCAGAGTCTTCCTCGGGAGCAAGCTCAGATGAGGTCTTGGTGAAGAGAAACGCCGTCAAGGAAACAAGGGCAATGACGATGAACAGCGTCACAAACCGGAAGTTCAACGAGCCCGCGACGCGGCGCTCGTAGGCTCTTTCAAGCCATCCGAAACTGGCATCGACAATCCGCTGGAACCGGCTGTGGCCGCCTGCACGCAACAACAGCGCACACATCATCGGCGAGACGGTCAACGCCGCCACACCGGAAATGATGACAGCGCCGGCGAGGGTGAAGGCGAATTCGCGGAACAGCGAACCGGTCAGACCGCCAGTAAAGCCAAGCGGCGCAAACACCGCAGCCAGGGTGATCGTCATCGCGATGATCGGGCCGGTAATCTCCTTCATGCCCTTCAACGCGGCGTCAATGGGCCGCAATCCCTCCTCGATATGGCGGTGAATGTTCTCCAGAACCACGATCGCATCGTCGACGACGAGGCCGATGGCCAGAACCATCGCCAGCAGCGAGAGCAGATTGATCGAATAGCCGAGCAGGAACAGGAAGAAACACACGCCGACGAGGGAAATCGGGATGGTGACGACCGGAATGATGACCGAGCGGAAGGACCCGAGGAAGAGCAGGATCACCAGCACGACGATGAGCACCGCTTCACCAATCGTCTTGAACACCTCGTGAATCGACGAACTGATCTGTTCCGTCGCATCATAGAGCATGATGATCGACATGCCTTCCGGCAGAGTGGCCTGGATTGACGGCAACTCCTTGCGAACGGCGGCCGTCATATCGATAGGATTGGCTGCCGGCGTCGGGAAAATGCCAAGGAAGGTACCGCTCGATCCATTGAAGGTAACGATCGTATCCTTGTTGACAGCTCCAAGCTCAATGCGCGCCACATCGCGCAGGCGCACGATGTTGTCGCCTTCCGACTTGATCGGCATCGCGCCGAATGCTTCGGGCGTCTGCAAGGTCGTCTTCAAGGTAATTGGCGAGGCCGTATAAAGATTTTCAACCTTGCCGGGCGCCGACAGGAAGTTCGATTGATTGATCGCGGTCAAGACCTCTGACGCAGTCGTCTTGCGCGCGGCGAGCTTGATCGGATCGATCCACACACGCATCGAGAACACCTGACCACCCAGGATCTGTGCATCCGCGACACCCTGGATCGTCGACATGCGTGGCTGGATGACGCGTTCCAGATATTCGGTGATCTGTTCGCTCGTCATGTTGGGGTTTTGCACCGCCAGATACATGGTCGCGAAATCCTGGCCCGTGCCCTTGGTAATGACCGGGTCATCGGCTTCCGTCGGCAGATCGCCACGCACCTGATTGACCTTGGAAATCACTTCGGTCAGCGCGGCATCGGGATCAGCGCCAAGCTTCATCTGCACGGTCACCGTACTCGATGATGGCCCGGATGAAGACGTAACATAGTCGATGTTTTCAGTTGTTGTAACCGCCTTGGCGATCGGAGCCGAGATGAACCCTTGCATCAGGTCTGCGCTGGCACCGGCATAGGCGGTCTTGATCGTGATGACCGTCTCCTCGACCTTAGGATATTCTCGAACCGAAAGGTTCACCAATCCTTGGGCGCCGAGGAGGATGATCATCAAAGCGACAACCGTCGACAGGACTGGACGGCGAATGAATATGTCTGAGAAATTCATTTTGTTGGCAGTCCTGCGTCTTGAGTATTGGCTGGATTGACGTCATTGGCGATCTTCACCGCAGCACCGGGATTCAAGCGGTTCTGACCGGCGGTGACGACAATATCGCCCTCCTTCAGGCCCTTGGTGATCTCGACCACCAGGCCCGAACGGCGACCCGGCTTAACAAAGACCTGTGCAACGACGAGCTTCGGTTCCTTCTTGTCATCAGGCTTTGCAGCTTCTGCTGATGCAGCACCCGCTGGCTGCGTTGTATCCGCAGGCTTGGCAGCACCAGGCTTTTCTTCAGCGGAGCGAACGACGAAGACGTAATCGCCGTAGAGGCTCGAAACGAGAGCCGTCTGCGGCAGGGTGAATATGTTTTCTTCCCTCGGCAGTGTTACGCGTACCTGGGCGAATTGACCCGGACGCAGCTTGCCTTCCGAATTGTCAACCTTGGCCCGAACCGAGACAAGGCGGGTTGCCGGGTCGATCCGCGGTTCGATAGCCGTAATCTCACCCTTGAAGTTGATATCATTATCCGTAAGGCCAAGTTTGATCGGTTGACCAATCTTGATTTGGCTCAAAACCTGTTCCGGAACAGTAAAATCGACGCGCATCGTCGTGAGATCCTGCAGGGTTACGACAACCGTGCCTGGCGCCAGATATTGGCCAAGTTCGATGCGCGGAATACCGACCGTGCCTGTAAATGGCGCTTTCAGCAGCTTCTGGTCCATAACCGCCTGCAGTTTCGCGATCTCTGCCTTCTTCGCCAAGGACGCCGATTGTGCCTCATCAACGCTCGAAACGGCGCCGACACCGCGTGTGTTAAGCGTGCGCGCACGCTCTAGAGTCTGATCCATCAACACATTCTGGGCCTGAGCGGCGACAATATCGGCTTTTTCGATCGCATCGTCGAGCTGCAGCAGTGGCGCGCCCTTCTGAATCGTCTGGTTTGCCGTGAAAGGGATGTCCTTGACGATGCCGGCGACCTCGACCGACAGCTCAACGCCCTGGATGGCGCTAACGGTGCCGATTGCCTCGACCTCAGGCGTCCACTCGCTTGGTTTGACCGTGTAGGTCGAAACCGGCGCAGCGGGCTGCTGCATTGTGGCAAAGAAATCCTTGATCGCCTTGTCACGGAAAAGATTGAATCCGACAAGACCAACCCCAACAAGAGCAACCAGGATTAGGATGATTACGGGAAGAAGATACCGCTTGATCATGGAAAGGCTGCTCCGGCACAAAACAATGGCCAGCAAATACGTCTGCTAGCCTGTTTTACAAGATTGAGATTACGCGACTTGATTACCGCGGGCGAAGTACTGTACCGTCTGGACGGTAATGTCAATATCGTTTGGCATCGCCCCTACATCGAAAGTTATAGAATGACAACTGACACCCTCTCGACAAAAGACAAAATTTTGCAGGCCGCGGCGGAGCTGACAAAGGAAGTTGGGCCTGTGAACCTTTCCCTTGACGCGGTGGCGCGGCGAGCGGGTCTTTCAAAGGGTGGTTTGCTTTATACGTTCCCGACCAAGGCCAAGTTGCTTGAGGCACTTGTCGAGCAACATGTGTCCGAATTCGACGAGTCACTGCGCAAGGAGGAGGCCGCGCGAAACCATGGCCCCAACAGCGTCGTTCTTGCCTGTATCGCCGTTTACCGGGCAGAGTTCCTCTGCAACGAGCCTGAGCCTTCCGGCATTCTCGCGGCAATAGCCAACGATCCTGGCTTTCTCGAGCCAATTCGACGTTACAACAAACAACTCTTACAGCGCATGCGCGAGAACGCTACGGATCCGATGCTGGCCATGATGGTATTTCTGACGGTCGAAGGTCTGCGCAGCCTGAAACTTTTCGAAATGAACATCGTCAGCATGGACGAACAGATCGCAGCGATC
Organism: Hyphomicrobiales bacterium; assembly: GCA_900473175.1. Classification (GTDB taxonomy): domain Bacteria; phylum Pseudomonadota; class Alphaproteobacteria; order Rhizobiales; family Rhizobiaceae; genus Phyllobacterium. The sequence goes on from UCKM01000010.1 coordinate 185,611, forward strand.
GACCGTCTTAAAAACCTAATCGATCCAACAGATCTCGAAACCGGCGACGTGTCGATCACAGTTTAGTGAAGTCGAGCGTGCCTAAGCAAAAACCGGAATATCGCCCCGCGTCCACTGCGCCTGCGTTGCTTCGGTAAAAGGACCGTATCGTCCAGCCTCGACGGCGTCGCGTATGCCATGCATCAATTGCTGGTAGTAGGAAAGATTGTTCCATGTCAGCAGCATGCCGCCAAGCGCCTCACCCGACTTGACCAGATGATGCAGATAGGCGCGGCTGTAATCCCGAGCCGCCGGGCATGGCGATTCCTCGTCTAGTGGCCTTGGGTCCTCCGCATGGCGCGCATTGCGCAGATTGACCTTGCCCCGCCGCGTGAAGGCCAGCCCGTGGCGTCCGGCCCGCGTCGGCATTACGCAATCAAACATGTCGATACCGCGTGCGACCGATTTCAGTATATCGTCCGGCGTACCGACGCCCATGAGGTAACGCGGTTTCTCAGCAGGAAGCTCCGGGCATGTGATATCGAGCATCTCGAGCATGACATCCTGCGGCTCCCCGACAGCCAGCCCGCCAACGGCATAGCCCTTTAGATCCATCGACTTCAAGGCTTGCGCAGACCGTATGCGCAGATCGGCAACATCGCCGCCCTGGACGATACCGAACATGGCCTTGCCAGGCTGGTCGCCGAACGCAACCTTGCACCGTTCCGCCCAGCGCAGCGACAGTTCCATCGCCCGCTGGATATCCCTTGGCGTCGAAGGGAGCGCCACGCATTCGTCCAACTGCATCTGGATGTCGGAATCCAGCAAGCCCTGGATTTCGATCGATCGTTCCGGGCTCATCTCGTGAGCGCTGCCGTCGATGTGCGATCGGAAGGTCACGCCCTTCTCGGTCAGTTTGCGTAATTGTGCGAGTGACATGACCTGAAACCCGCCGGAATCCGTCAGGATTGGTCCCCGCCAGCGTGCAAACTCATGTAATCCACCAAGTTTTGCAACACGCTCGGCACTCGGGCGAAGCATAAGATGGTACGTGTTGCCAAGAATGATATCGGCGCCAAGTTCACGGACCTGATCCATATACATGGCCTTGACTGTCCCACCGGTGCCGACCGGCATGAAAGCGGGGGTTCGTACGGTGCCACGGGGCATGGTAATTTCACCGCGCCGCGCCTTGCCGTCGGTGGCAATCAGTTTGAATTCAAAGTTTTCGCTGGTCATTTGGATCGCCATAACAGGCTTGCATCGCCATAGGAATAGAAGCGGTAGTGATTTTTGATCGCATATTCATAGGCGGCATGCATACGTTCGAAACCGCTGAAAGCCGAAACGAGCATGAACAGCGTCGAGCGCGGCAGGTGAAAGTTGGTCATCAGCACATCAACGGCGCGGAACTTGTAGCCCGGGGTGATGAAGATATCCGTCGGCCCCGACCATGGATGAATCGTGCCACTTTTGTCCGCCGCGCTTTCGAGCAGCCGCAAGGATGTCGTCCCAACGCTGACGATGCGCCCACCCCGCGCCTTGACGGCATTGAGCGCCTCGGCCGTTCGGCCATCGACGTGTCCGATTTCCGCATGCATCTTGTGATCGGCGGTATCGTCGGCCTTGACCGGCAAAAACGTGCCTGCCCCGACGTGCAAGGTCACGAAATGCTCTTCGATCCCGCGGTCTTTTAGTTCTTCAAGCAGCTGCGGCGTGAAGTGCAGCCCTGCGGTCGGAGCGGCAACAGCGCCCTCCTCCCTGGCATAGACCGTTTGGTAATCGTCGCGGTCGCGACTGTCGTCAGCCCGCTTCGAGGCAATGTAAGGCGGCAAAGGAATATGGCCAACCGCAGCAATCGCCTGATCGAGGTCGGCCCCGCTGAAATCGAAAACGAGCAACGCCTCACCGGCATCACCCTTTTCGACGACCGTCGCCTGCAGTGATCCAAGCAAGCAGGCATTGTTGCCGTGACCGAAATCGATCCGCTCACCCTGCTTGATACGCTTCGCCGGGCGCAAGAAGGCTTTCCAGCGGTCGGGTCCGGCCCGCATATGCAATGTCGCGCCAATCTGGGCTTTCACACCATCTCGCTCGCGAAAACCTTCAAGTTGAGCTGGTATCACCTTGGTATCATTGAATACCAAGGCGTCGCCAGCCTTCAGGAAGTTGGCCAGGTCGCGGACGGAGCTGTCTTCGAAACCGGATTCATCCGCTTTAACAAGCAAGAGCCGCGCTGAATCGCGCGGCTCTGCAGGTCTCAATGCGATGTTCTCTTCCGGCAGATCGAAATCGAAAAGATCAACGCGCATAATACAGTATTACGATCTTATTCGACGTCAGCTGCAACGCGCATGGAAATGATCGAATCCGGATCCTGGACCGGCTCGCCGCGCTTGATCTTGTCGACATTGTCCATGCCTTCGATGACCTGACCCCAGACAGTGTACTGGCGGTTTAGGAAACCTGCATCATCGAAGCAGATGAAGAATTGCGAATTTGCAGAGTTCGGGTTCTGTGCGCGAGCCATCGAGCAGGCGCCGCGGGCATGATTGGCGTTGGAGAATTCGGCCTTGAGATCCGGCTTGTCCGAACCACCCATGCCGGCACGGGCCGGATTGAACGAGCTTCCGCCCTTCTTGCCGAACTTGACGTCGCCGGTCTGCGCCATGAAGCCATCGATCACGCGGTGAAACACGACGCCATCATAGGCACCTTCCCGTGCGAGTTCCTTGATGCGCTCCACATGGCCGGGCGCAAGGTCTGGATACATTTCGATGACGACATTGCCCTTGGTGGTGTCGAGCAGGATCGTGTTTTCGGGGTCTTTGTAAGCCATTTCCGGCAATCTCCTATGAACTGGTTATTTGCTTGTACCGACAGTGACCTTGATCATCTTGTCCGGATTTTCGACAGCGCCGTTATTCGCCTCCGAACCCTTCTTGATCTTGTCGACATATTCCATTCCGCTCGTGACTTTACCGACCACCGTATATTGGCCGTTCAGCGAAGGGTATTCCGTGAACATGATGAAAAACTGCGAATTGGCCGAGTTAGGGTCTTGTGAGCGTGCCATACCGACCACACCGCGCGCAAACGGTTCCTTGGAGAATTCCGCAGGCAGATCAGGCCGCGTCGAACCACCGGTCCCGGCAGCCTGCGGATTGAAGCCTTTCTCGGTATTCCCATACTGCACGTCGCCGGTCTGCGCCATGAAGCCTGGAATGACCCGGTGGAACACGACATTGTTATAAGCGCCTTCCTTGGCCAGCGCCTTGATCTGCTCGACATGCTTGGGGGCAAGCTGCGGCATCAGCTCAATCTTGACGTCACCATCTTTGAGCTTGATCGTCATCGTGTTCGCATCGTCTGCAAAGCTCGGATTGAGTGTTGCCATCGACAGGGAAGAAACGGCGGCAGCAAGTATTGCTGTACGAATAAAGGACATAAAAATCTCTCCAGGATCAGGAATTGGTCAGGGTTTGAATTTTGTCTCGAGCGCGTTGGCGACAAGAGCAGGAACAAAGTGCCGGACTTCGCCGCCCATGGCCGCAATCTGGCGAACCAATGTGGCGGTAATGGTGCGGACCGAAGGATCAGCGGGCAGAAATACGGTCTGCAATTCCGGCGCCATCTTGCCATTCATGCCAGCCATCTGCATTTCGTAATCGAGATCGGTGCCGTCGCGCAAACCACGCACCATCAATGATGCGCCATACTTGCGGGCAGCGTCGATGAGCAGTCCGTCAAAAGCGATGACATCAATGCGCTCGCCATCCTTGCCGAATACATCGATCGCGACCCGTTTGATCAGATCAACGCGCTCTTCAAATGTAAAGAGCGGCGCTTTACCGGGATGAATGCCGATCGCGACATAAACCTTGTCCGCAAGTCTCAGTGAGCCCTGCAGTACATCCATATGGCCATTGGTGATCGGATCGAATGATCCTGCATAGATCGCAATTGTCATATGCGGTTCCTAGCGGTTTTGCGTACCGCTTTCAATGGTCAGCGATCGATCAGATGAACGCCAGATGAATACAGTCATCATCAAGCATTCAGGCAAATTCAACTATGTGTGAAATGATCGAATGAAACCATTTCAACGTCAGCGCGTTGCTAATCCATGAACAGGTTCAGGATCGAAGGGATCGATAGATGTTTGTTCTACTAAGTATTGCCATGATGGTTGCGATGGTCATATCCGCAATCATTATGTTTGTAGAGGAAAACAAGAAGCGGGAAGCTCCAGTCAAAGCCACCCGCTTTGGTGTCTATCATCATCGCCGCGATCTCTGATGGGCGCTGAATTTATCCAGCGCCATTTGTTGCATCAGGCGCAGCTGGTTCGGCTTCAACGCTTGTTTCCGCCTCGACATCATCGGTTTCTGTCTCAGAAATCCGTTCCACCGAAACAACCTTTTCCCCGAGCGCAGTATTGAAGATGGTCACGCCTTTGGTCGAGCGGCCTGCGATGCGGATGCCTTCGACTGGCACGCGGATCAGCTGACCACCATCGGAGACCAGCAGTATCTGGTCCGAGGCCTCGACCGGGAACAACGAGACCAACTTTCCGATTTCATCCGTCTTCGACGTATCCGTGGCGCGGATGCCCTTGCCGCCACGTCCGGAGACGCGGAACTCATATGATGAAGAACGCTTGCCATAGCCGTACTCACTGACGGTCAGGACGGTCTGTTCGCGATCACGCAATTCAGCAAAACGTTCGGGCGAAAGATCGGCCACGTCAGTGGCCTCTTCGCCTACCAATGCAATCTCTTCGACATCATCGGCACCCTGCGCACGCCGCTCCGCGGCAGCCTGCTTGAGATAGGCCGAGCGCTCCGCAGGAGTTGCTTCAACATGTCCGAGGATGGACAAGGAGATGAGTTTGTCGCCTGGCGCCAGCGTAATGCCCCGGACACCGATCGAGTTGCGGCCGACGAAGACACGCACGTCGGTCACGGGGAAGCGGATGCACTGTCCGCCGGCAGCCGTCAGCAACACATCATCGAATTCGTCGCACGTATCGACGCTGAGGATTTCATCGCCCTCATCCTCCAGCTTCATCGCGATCTTGCCGTTGCGATTGACCTGGACGAAGTCGGACAGCTTGTTGCGGCGCACCGTGCCGCGCGTCGTCGCGAACATCACGTCGAGATTGGCCCAGCTTGCCTCGTCTTCGGGCAGCGGCATGATCGTCGTGATGCGCTCGCCCTGCTCGAGCGGCAACATATTGATCAATGCCTTGCCGCGCGACTGGGGCGTTCCGATGGGAAGGCGCCAGACCTTCTCCTTGTAAACGATGCCGCGTGAGGAGAAGAACAGCACCGGCGTATGCGTGTTGGCCACGAAGAGCCGCGTTACCGAATCCTCATCTTTCATGGTCACGCCCGAACGGCCCTTGCCGCCACGGCGCTGAGAGCGGTAGGTCGCCAACGGCACGCGCTTGATGTAGCCGGCATGACTGACGGTTACGACCATGTCCTCCCGGGCAATGAGGTCCTCATCGTCCATGTCGGCGCCGCCGTCGGTGAGCTCCGTGCGGCGCGGTGTGCCGAATTCGTCGCGGATCGCTGTCAACTCATCCTTGACGATGCCCATGATGCGGACCCGCGAGGCCAGGATTTCAAGATAATCCTTGATCTCGACGCCGATCTTGTTGAGTTCGTCGGCAATCTCATCGCGGCCGAGTGCCGTCAGGCGCTGCAGCCGCAGGTCGAGAATGGCGCGTGCCTGCTCCTCGGAGAGATTGTAGGTGTTATCGTCATTCAGGCTGTGCCGCGGATCGGCAATCAGCGTGATCAACGGTGCCACGTCATTGGCGGGCCAGCGGCGCTCCATCAACTGGTCACGGGCGGTCGCCGGGTCGGGCGCACGCCGGATGAGGGCGATGATTTCGTCGATATTGGCGACTGCAATCGCGAGGCCAACCAACACGTGGGCCCGGTCACGCGCCTTGCGCAGCAGGAACTTGGTGCGGCGACTGACCACTTCTTCCCGGAAAGTGACAAAAGCGCGCAATATATCGAGAAGATTGAGAAGGCCCGGTTTGCCACCGTTCAGCGCCACCATGTTGGCGCCGAACGAACTCTGCAGCGGCGTAAAGCGGTAAAGCTGGTTGAGGATGACGTCCGCCACCGCGTCACGCTTCAATTCGACCACCACGCGGTAACCGTCGCGGTCCGATTCATCGCGAATGTCCGAGATGCCCTCGATACGCTTCTCGCGCACGAGATCGGCCATTTTCTCAATCATCGAGGCTTTGTTCACCTGATAGGGAACTTCGGTGATGATGATGGCTTCGCGATCACCGCGCATGCTTTCGATGGCAACCTTGCCGCGCATCAGGATTGAACCGCGGCCCGTGCTATAGGCCGAGTAAATACCTGAGCGGCCAAGGACGAGACCCCCGGTGGGGAAGTCCGGCCCCGGGATGATTTCCATCATTTCCGGTAGTTCGATCGCCGGATTGTCGATCAGCGCGATGCAGCCATTGATCACTTCGGCGAGATTGTGCGGTGGAACGTTCGTCGCCATGCCGACGGCGATACCGCCGGAACCATTGACCAGGAGGTTGGGGAAGCGGGCCGGCAGTACCATCGGCTCCTGCTCGCGCCCGTCGTAATTGTCCTGGAAATCGACGGTCTCCTTGTCGATGTCCTCGAGCAGCGATTGCGTGACCTTTTCGAGTCGGCATTCCGTGTATCGCATCGCCGCCGGGGAATCGCCGTCGATCGAGCCGAAATTGCCCTGACCGTCGACCAGCGGATCGCGTAATGACCAGTCCTGCGCCATGCGCACGAGGGCGTCGTAAATCGACGCGTCGCCATGCGGGTGGTATTTACCCATGACCTCACCGACGACACCGGCAGACTTTCGATAGGATCTGTTCCATGACAGGCCCATCTCGTTCATCGCATGCAGGATGCGGCGATGCACCGGCTTCAGACCATCACGCACATCCGGCAGCGCACGACTGACGATTACGCTCATCGCGTAATCGAGATAAGAGCGCTGCATTTCCTCGATGATGGAAATTGGCTCGATGCCGGAGCTTGGTCCGGGTTTGTCGTCTTCCGGGCCGGAAGGTGGAGTTAGGTCAGACACGAGGCACTCATCTTTCGTATAGAATCAATCTTCGATCTTATAGCGGCTTTCCAGGCGAAAAGCCAACAAACCGCCCCGAAATTCACAGCAGAAAACCCTTTGATTTCAAAGAGATAAAATCGTTTTGCTCATGCGGTGAAAAACTTGGGCGCGGAATTGCATGTTTCTCGACGTTGGATATCGAATCCGGTAGGTTGGCAAAGCTCTTAACGGAGAAGAAAAGCAAAATCGTGGCGTTCTATGACACCATTCTGAATGCGCTCGTTACCTTGATGGTGACGATCGATCCACCGGGTCTGGCGCCGCTGTTTCTGGCCCTGACACGCGGAATGAATCGCAGCGAACGCAGCCAGGTCGGGCTCCGGTCGAGTTTCATTGCCTTTATCGTGCTGACGATCTTTGCTGTCGCCGGGGCTCAAATCCTTGCGATGTTCGGCATCACGCTTGGCGCCTTCCGCATTGCTGGTGGTCTGCTGCTGTTCTGGATCGCCTTCGAAATGATCTTCGAACGGCGCGCCGAGCGCAAAGAGAAGAGCGCTGAGGTCGCCATCACCAAGGATCATATTCGCAATGTGGCCGCCTTCCCGTTGGCGATCCCCTTGATTGCTGGCCCGGGCGCAATCTCGGCAACAATCCTGCTTGCCGGAACGCTTTCCGAGCCGGCGGCGCGCCTTGCGCTGATTGGCATCATCCTGCTCTGCATTGCCACATGCTATGTGGTGTTTCTGCTTGCCGAGCGCGTCGACCGCTTTCTGGGTGAAACCGGGCGGTCGATCCTCACGCGCCTCCTCGGCGTTATCCTTGCAGCGCTTGCGGTTCAGTTCGTCGCGGACGGTATCAGGATCCTGGTTCAAACTTGAATCTTATTCAGACTCTGCTTCGGCGGCATCGCGTTGTGTTATCAGCCGTGCGCTGCGGGCTCCGCTAACCGAGATCCACAACCAGCTGAGGGCCACCGCCAACCGGTTGCGCAGACCGATGAGAAAATAGATATGCGCGAGGCCCCATAGCCACCAGGCGAGATAGCCTTTCAGCTTGATCCAGCCGAAATCGGTGACGGCGGCGCGCTTGCCGATTGTGGCGAGATCGCCAGCGTGGTGATAGACGAACGGTCTTGACGACTGATCTCCGGCAAGCCGCGCCTTGATGGTCTTGGCAATGTGCACACCCTGCTGCTTTGCCGCCGGCGCAATGCCGGGCACCATGCCCTTGTCGCCATTGCCGACCGTGGCGGTATCGCCGATGACGAAGATTTCCGGATGATCCGGCACTGTCAAGTCCGGGTTGACGACCACCCGGCCGGCGCGATCCGCCGGTGCGCCCAACCACTTCGCGGCGGGCGACGCCTGGACGCCAGCCGCCCAGATGATGGTTTTCGCACGAAGTGATTTGCCTCCGAACTCGACTCCATCCACATGGCATTCCGTAACCGGATTGCCGAGATGCACGGTTACGCCAAGCGTTTCAAGCGCGGCTTTCGCATAGGAAGACATATCTTCCTTGAAAGCCGCCAGAACGCGGCTGCCACCTTCGATCAGCACAACGCGCGCCGTGGCGGGATCGATGACCCTGAAATCGCCCTTCAGGGTGTCACGCGCCAGGTCGGCAATCGTTCCCGCAATCTCGACCCCTGTGGGGCCGCCTCCGATAATGACGAATGTCAGATACTCGGCGCGGCGTGCGGGATCGGGATCCCGTTCGGCCATCTCGAATGCAGTCAGAATCCGCCGCCGTATCGTGGTCGCATCCTCAAGTGTTTTCAGTCCGGGTGCAAAGGGCTCCCAGTCGTCGTGACCGAAATAGGCATGGCGCGCGCCGGTGGCCAGCACAAGTGTATCATAGGGGATCGCCTCACCATCGGCGGTCAGGACAGTGCGTGCGGCAGTATCGACCCCCTCGACCGAACCCAACAGCGTTTTGACGTTCTTGTATTTGTGCAGGAGGTGCCGGATCGGCCAGGCTATTTCCGACGTTGCCAATGTCGACGTCGCGACCTGATAGAGCAAGGGCTGGAAAAGGTGGTGGTTGCGTTGGTCGATAATGGTAATGGCGGCATCGACATTACGAAGGTTGCTGACCGCTTCAAGTCCGCCAAAACCCGCGCCAACGATCACGATTCGATGCTGCGGATTGGGGGCAGTGGGGCGTTCCATCATGACAAAGCTCCGCTGTACGAACCGGAAGCCTGTCTAACAGACCCAATGCCCGACCACAATTGCACCCTGGCCTCAAGCCGCGCCAGTCAGAACCGCCCAGCGTCCCGGCGTAATACCAAAGGCTTTCTTGAACTGCCGGTTGAGGTGGCTCTGATCCGCAAAGCCGGTCGCCGCCGCAACTTCCGCGAGCGGCTCGCCAGCTTTTATCATGTCGCGCGCATATTTCAGCCGACGCATCAGAAGGAAGCGGTGCGGGCTCGTCGCGTAAAGCGCTCGAAAATGGCGGGATAATGTATAGCGATCAAGCCCACTTACCGTCTCAAGTTCATCTGATCTCACAAGACGCAAGGCATGGGCTTCGAGGTAATCTCGAACCCGTTCAATCTGCACGGTTGCCGGTTTGTCGAGAGGCCCGGCCGCATACCCCGCGCGCCGCACCAGGCCGTGGGTCAGACGGGAGATAACATCGTCGACGAGCAATTCATCGAGTTCCTTATCGAGATTATCGAGCGCAGTCGAAAGAACGGCTGCCATCGCAGGATCCGCGAAAACAGGATCAGTCACGAATGGCAGTCCCCCCGCACGACTGTCAAACGACTGCCGGACCAGTGCAGGTTCAAGATAAAGCATCCGATAGCGCAAGCCCTCGTTCGTTCCAGCTCCTCCGTCATGCATCTCGTCTGGATGCAGCACAATGATATTGCCGGGCAGGCTATGACGGCGCTCGCCGCGATACCAGAACGACTGGACCCCATGCAGGGTCAATCCGATTGCATAAGTATCGTGGCGGTGCAGGTCGTAGGCGTCGCCGGCAAAGCGGCCTTCGATCCGTTCGAGCCCGGGATTTGAAGGCGCGGCCACAATCGCATCATGCAGCAACGGCTCACACAAACGTCCAAGACGCCGCCCGGCCTCATCTCCTAAAACGTCCCACATAGACCCAACTCTTTGATGACTAAGGGAGAATAATATCGATGTTCGACACCAAGATTGCAATTGTGCTGCGCGATGATCTCGCGTCCTGGCAAGCGCTGAATGTGACGGCATTCCTCACGAGCGGCATTGTTGCGCAGTCGCCGAGTGTAATCGGCGATCCCTATATCGACCGTGACGGCAACGCTTACAATCCCCTGTCGATCCAGCCTGTGATCATTCTGGCAGCGGATCAGGCAACGATTTCAACGATTCACCGCCGTTCGCTCGAAAGAGACATCAGGACCTGCCTTTATATCGAGGAGATGTTTTCAACGGGGCACGATGCAGCCAATCGCGCAGTCTTTGCGCAGTTTGCTCCAGGTGAAGCAAAGGTGGTCGGGATTGCAATGCGGGCGGAAAAGAAGCTCGTCGATAAGATCACCAAGGGCGCCAGAATGCATCCTTGATTGGAGCCACACAGCCAAACGCCTGGCGACAGACCCAAGGCGTCAAATGACTGCAAATCCGGCTGCCAGAGCCCAGACCACGAGGTAGCGGCCAATTTTTGCGATGGCGACAAGAATAACGAAGCTTGGCAAAGGTTCACGCAAGGCTCCTGCCATCAGTGTCAGGGGATCACCGATGATCGGAACCCAACTCAAGAGCAAAGTCCAGCGGCCATAGCGCGTATACCAGGATGCGGCGCGATCGAGCTGCTCCTGTGTCGCTGGAAACCATTTGCGATCGCGAAACCGGTCGATGCCACGACCCAGCAGCCAATTGACAACTGAACCCAGAACATTGCCGATGCTTGCGACGGCAATCAGGATCCCGGGAGAAAAATTGTTGCTGAGCAGAAGGCCCGCAAGGGCCGCTTCCGACTGCATCGGCAGGATCGTCGCCGCAGCAAAAGCGACGGCAAAGAGCCCAACATAAACGCCCAGATCAATCATCATGACTGGGCGTCCGTAATCTTCATCCAGAGCTTGATGGTTCAGATCTCAGAACGGGATTTCATCATCGAGATCGCGCGAGAAATTCCCTCCGGCGCTGCTGGCGGAGCTGCTCGACGAGGCACCCGAACGGCCGAAGTCGGAGCCATAATCGTTGTCCTGGACCTGCCCGCGGCTGGAATTGTTGTCGAACGAACGTCCGCCGCCCTCACCGCGTGAATCCAGCATCTGCAGTTCGCCGCGGAATTTCTGCAGCACCACTTCCGTCGAATAGCGGTCATTTCCGGTCTGGTCCTGCCACTTGCGGGTCTGCAGCGCGCCTTCGAGATAGACCTTCATGCCCTTCTTCAAATACTGCTCGGCAACCTTGGCCAGATTGTCGTTGAAGATCACGACACTATGCCACTCGGTCTTTTCCTTGCGCTCGCCGCTGTTCTTGTCTCGCCAGCTTTCTGACGTCGCGATACGAAGGTTGACGACGGGATCGCCTGAACCCAACCGCCGGATTTCCGGATCAGCGCCAAGATTTCCTACCAAAATGACCTTGTTGACACTGCCTGCCATGATCTTAACTCCGTAAACCCTGTTCCAGAAATTTCAGCCATCATATAGAACCCGCACCGGCGGCGGGCAATTCATTACCGCTATCCACAATATACAGCCGCTGACTGCCCTTCTAGCGGGACCCGCGCCCCATGCTCCTGCCAGATTTGTCAGGAGACATTCGCAATCAACGAGCGGGTCGCCGCCGCAGAGAAACAAGTCCAATCATCATATCAACAAACTGCGCCGCGTTTCGGTTGTGTCCGCCAGGCGCTTGCACTTTGTTCTATTTTTGTTCTATCACTTGCTCTTGCAATGTCAACATGGCTATGGTGATTCCAATCCGGCTTGACCTCGTAAATTGTCTGAGACTTTCTAAATAAGAGAAGGCCTCTCACCTGAGAGCAATCCTCCTTCCAAATGGCATGCCCTTAAAGGCAAGAGACATGAGCGATCAGAAGTACATTTCCATTCGCGGCGCCCGCGAACATAACTTGAAGAACATCGACCTTGATCTGCCGCGCGACAAGCTGATTGTCATGACCGGCCTGTCCGGATCCGGCAAGTCGTCGCTCGCCTTCGATACGATCTATGCCGAAGGGCAAAGGCGTTATGTCGAGAGCCTGTCCGCCTATGCGCGGCAGTTTCTCGAGATGATGCAAAAGCCCGACGTTGACCAGATCGACGGTCTTTCTCCGGCAATTTCCATTGAGCAGAAGACGACCAGCCGCAACCCGCGCTCGACGGTTGGCACTGTGACGGAGATCTACGACTATCTGCGCCTGCTTTTTGCCCGCGTCGGCGTTCCTTATTCTCCAGCAACCGGCTTGCCCATCGAGAGCCAGACGGTCAGCCAGATGGTCGATCGCGTTCTTGCGCTCGACGAAGGCACCCGTCTGTTCATTCTTGCGCCGATCGTTCGCGGCCGAAAGGGCGAGTATCGCAAGGAACTTGCCGACCTGCAGAAGCGCGGCTTCCAGCGTGTCAAGGTTGATGGCACATTCTATGAAATTGCCGATGTCCCGGCACTCGACAAGAAGTACAAGCACGATATCGATGTCGTCGTCGACCGCATTGTCGTGCGCTCCGACATATCGGCGCGCTTGGCCGATAGCCTTGAAACCTGTTTGAAGCTTGCCGACGGCATCGCCGTTGCCGAATTTGCCGACAAGCCGCTTCCTGCCGACGAAACCGCAAGTGAATCCGCTAACAAGTCCAAGAACGATACGCATGAGCGGCTCATGTTTTCGGAAAAGTTTGCCTGCCCTGTCTCCGGATTTACCATTTCCGAGATCGAGCCTCGGCTTTTCTCCTTCAACAATCCATTTGGCGCTTGCCCGACCTGCGATGGTCTTGGCACACAGAAGGCGATCGATCCGACGATGATCGTGCCGGACGAAGGCCTGACCTTGAAGAATGGCGCGATTGCGCCTTGGTCGAAGTCGAGTTCGCCTTATTACAATCAGACGCTCGATGCGCTGGGCGCCGCTTATGGTTTCAAGCTTGGCGACCGCTGGCGCGACCTCAACGAGGAAGCCCAAAACGCCATCCTCTATGGTACGGGCAGCCGTGAAGTCCAGTTCGCCTATGATGATGGTCTGCGGTCCTATCGGACGACCAAGCCGTTCGAGGGCGTTATCCCCAATCTGGAGCGGCGCTGGAAGGAAACGGATTCCGCCTGGTCACGCGAGGAAATTGAACGTTTCATGTCCGGAACGCCCTGCCCGGCCTGTAACGGATACCGGCTCAAGCCGGAGGCGCTGGCCGTCAAGATCGGCGGTTTGCATATCGGGCAGATCACCGAGAAATCCATCCGCCATGCCGATGCCTGGTTCCGCGATATCGACAAGACATTCAACGATAAGCAGACCGAGATTGCTGCGCGCATCCTCAAGGAAATTCGCGAGCGCTTGCGCTTCCTCAACGATGTCGGTCTCGACTATCTGGCGCTCTCGCGCAATTCCGGCACGCTCTCGGGCGGCGAAAGCCAGCGCATTCGCCTCGCCTCGCAGATCGGCTCCGGCCTGACCGGCGTGCTCTACGTGCTCGACGAGCCGTCCATCGGACTGCATCAGCGCGATAATGAACAGCTCCTGAAAACCCTGCGTCACCTGCGCGATCTCGGCAATACGGTCATCGTCGTCGAGCACGATGAGGATGCAATCCTCACGGCGGATTATGTCGTCGACATGGGCCCGGCTGCGGGCATTCATGGCGGCGAGATTATTGCGCAAGGCACGCCCGCCGATATCATGGCGAGCCCGAAGTCGCTGACGGGCAAGTATCTCTCCGGGGATATCGAGGTGCCGGTGCCGTCCGAGCGGCGCAAGATCAACAAGAAGCGCATCAAGATCGTGGGCGCGCGCGGCAATAATCTGAAGAACGTCTCGGCGGAAATCCCGCTCGGTACGTTCACCGCCGTAACCGGCGTATCGGGCGGCGGCAAATCGACCTTCCTTATCGAGACATTGTTCAAGGCCGCCTCGCGCCGCATCATGGGCTCGCGGGAACACCCGGCAGATCATGATCGTATCGACGGGCTGGAGTTTCTCGACAAGGTCATCGACATCGATCAGTCACCCATCGGCCGCACGCCACGTTCCAATCCGGCAACCTATACAGGTGCATTCACGCCGATCCGCGACTGGTTTGCCGGGCTTCCCGAGGCGAAGGCGCGTGGCTACCAGCCCGGACGCTTCTCCTTCAACGTCAAGGGCGGGCGCTGCGAAGCCTGCCAGGGCGACGGCGTGATCAAGATCGAGATGCATTTCCTGCCTGACGTCTATGTCACTTGCGACGTCTGCCACGGCAAGCGCTATAATCGCGAGACGCTGGAAGTCCTGTTCAAGGGCAAGTCGATCGCCGACGTGCTGGACATGACGGTGGAGGAAGGCGCCGAGTTCTTCGCAGCCGTACCGGCGGTGCGCGACAAGTTGCAGACGCTGGCCAAGGTCGGGCTCGGCTACATCCATGTCGGCCAGCAGGCAAACACGCTTTCCGGTGGTGAAGCCCAGCGCATCAAGCTTGCCAAGGAACTTTCGCGCAAGGCCACCGGGCGCACGCTTTATATTCTTGACGAGCCGACGACGGGCCTGCATTTCCACGATGTGGCGAAACTTCTCGAAGTGCTGCACGAACTGGTCGATCAGGGCAATACTGTCGTGGTGATCGAGCACAATCTTGAGGTCATCAAGACGGCCGATTGGGTGATCGACCTTGGACCGCATGGCGGCGATGGTGGCGGCGAGATCGTCGCAGTTGGCCGACCGGAAGATATCGTCGAGGTCGACCGCTCCTATACCGGTCACTTCCTCAAGGAGCTTTTGAACCGGCGTCCGGGACACAAGGCCCAGGCTGCTGCTGAATGATTCAAAACCCGCCATTCGTGGCGGGTTTCTATTATCTGGCAAGTGCGTGGAGGAGGAAGGAATGACCGACAGCGGAACCGTGCGAACCGGCATCGGCGGATGGATTTTCGAGCCATGGCGCGGCACGTTCTATCCAAAAGGCCTCTCCAAAACCAAGGAGCTCGAATATGCCGGCCAACATCTTCAAACCATCGAGATCAACAGCACGTATTACAGCACGCAGAAGCCGGCGACCTACGCCAAATGGGCTTCGCAGGTCCCTAAAGGATTTGTCTTCTCGGTAAAGGGACACCGGTTCGTCACCAATCGCCGCGTCCTTGCCGAAGCCGGTGAATCGATAGAATTCTTCGTCAAGTCCGGAGTCGTCGAGCTTGGTGACCGGCTCGGACCGCTGGTCTGGCAATTTGCGCCAACCAAGAAATTCGATGCAGTGGATTTCGGTGCCTTTCTTGGCCTCCTTCCGAAGGAGGAAGCGGGCGTGGCGCTGCGCCATGCCGTCGAAGTGCGCAACCCTACCTTCGTCGATGCGGATTTTGTTGCTCTCGCCCGCAAGCATGACGTTGCCGTGGTCTATGCCGAGCATTTCGAGTATCCAGAAATTGCCGATGTCACCGGCGATTTCGTTTACGCTCGCCTGCAAAAAGGCGATGACGCGGTCGAGACCGCCTATCCGGCTGAAGCGCTCGACAAATGGGCAGACCGCGTCAAAATTTGGGCGCGAGGCGATGTGCCCGGTGATCTGCCTCTGGTGGCGCCGGACCAGAGTCCTGAAAAACGCGGCCGCGATGTTTTTGTCTATTTCATCCATGAAGGCAAAGTGCACGCTCCGCAGGCAGCACAGGCGCTCGCGCATCGACTCAAAGAGTAGTTCAGAAATATTCGCGGCTTTTGGTGGCCACAAAATGTGCATCGTGCATATTTTTTAGCCATTACGAGTGGATCGATTGCTGCCCGTTGGGATAACTTGGTGAAGCGAAATTGCCGAAAGTTAGGGCCATTGGCGGTGCCGCGCCAGATTCAACGAATATTTAATTCTGGGAGCCGAATTGGCATGGTTCCTGCTTTTGTTGAGGCAAGCGGGCAAGAGGCTCGTTTTGTTATACATAGGGAGATTGTTCTCTGATGAAGAAAATCGAAGCCATCATCAAACCATTCAAGCTGGATGAGGTGAAGGAGGCACTGCAGGAAGTCGGTCTTCAAGGCATCACGGTTACCGAAGCCAAGGGCTTTGGCCGCCAAAAAGGTCATACCGAATTGTATCGTGGCGCAGAATATGTCGTTGATTTTTTGCCAAAGGTGAAAGTCGAGATCGTATTGGGCGACGAATCCGTGGAGGCTGCCATCGAGGCAATTCGCAAGGCTGCACAGACCGGCCGCATTGGTGACGGAAAGATCTTTGTCTCCAATATCGAAGAAGTTGTACGTATCCGGACGGGAGAGTCCGGAATCGACGCCATTTGACTACTGCACCCATCCGCTGGCACGTTCGCGCCGGCAAGCCAATCATCGTCATCGAGTGAGGAAAATAGACATGACCACAGCTAAAGACATATTGAAACAGATCAAGGACAACGACGTAAAGTTCCTTGATCTTCGTTTCACCGATCCCAAGGGCAAGCTGCAGCACGTGACGATGGATATTGCTGAGGTTGACGAAGACATGTTTGCCGATGGCGTGATGTTCGACGGCTCCTCCATTGCCGGCTGGAAGGCCATCAACGAATCCGACATGGTTCTCATGCCGGACACCGACACGGTTCACATGGACCCGTTCTTCGCCCAGTCCACGATGGTTATTCTCTGCGACATTCTCGATCCGATTTCGGGCGAATCCTACAATCGCGATCCGCGCGGGACGGCCAAGAAAGCCGAAGCCTATATGAAGGCCGAAGGCATCGGCGACACGATCTTCGTTGGTCCGGAAGCCGAATTCTTCGTTTTCGACGACGTCAAGTACAAGGCTGATCCCTACAATACAGGTTTCAAGCTCGACTCAACTGAACTTCCGTCCAATGACGACACCGATTACGAGACCGGCAACCTCGGTCACCGTCCTCGCATAAAGGGTGGGTACTTTCCGGTTCCTCCGGTCGATTCAGCGCAGGATATGCGTTCCGAGATGCTCACTGTACTCACCGAGATGGGTGTCCGCGTCGAGAAGCATCACCACGAAGTGGCCGCTGCCCAGCACGAACTCGGCATCAAGTTCGACGCGCTTACGCGCAACGCCGACAAAATGCTGATCTACAAGTATGTCGTGCATCAGGTGGCAAATGCCTATGGCAAGACCGCTACCTTCATGCCGAAGCCGGTCTTCGGTGACAATGGCTCGGGCATGCACGTTCATATGTCGATCTGGAAGGACGGCAAGCCGACATTTGCCGGCAATGAATATGCCGGACTGTCGGAGAACTGTCTCTTCTTCATCGGCGGCGTCATCAAGCATGCCAAGGCAATCAACGCCTTCACCAACCCGTCAACCAACTCCTACAAGCGCCTGGTTCCCGGCTATGAAGCACCGGTTCTGCTGGCCTATTCCGCCCGCAACCGTTCGGCTTCCTGCCGCATCCCCTTCGGTTCCTCGCCGAAGTCCAAGCGCGTCGAAATCCGCTTCCCGGATCCGGCAGCCAACCCGTATCTCGGGTTCAGCGCGATGCTGATGGCCGGTCTCGACGGCATCAAGAACAAGATCCACCCCGGCCAGCCGATGGACAAAGACCTTTACGATCTGCCAGCCAAGGAACTCAAGAAGATCCCGACGGTTTGCGGCTCACTGCGTGAAGCCTTGCAGAGCCTCGACAAGGATCGCGGATTCCTCAAGGCCGGCGGCGTGTTCGATGACGATCAGATCGATTCATTCATCGAATTGAAAATGGCCGAAGTGATGCGCTTTGAAATGACTCCGCATCCGGTCGAATACGACATGTACTACTCGATCTGACCGGATCGATTGGACCAAACCCAGCTCTGAAGACCCCCGAAAGTCGGACATCCACTTTCGGGGGTTTTTATGCGTCCTAGGCAGAACTGACGGCCCGCAGCATCTTGACCGCAGCAGCCATTTCGCGTTCGCGGACCGCCCGGCGAGCGGCAGCTTCCGCATCCTCACCCCAATGTTCGATGGTCCAGTCCTCGTCAACGTGGGCGAGCTTCCAGGCTTCGTCACCTGTGATTTCGCCTCTTGCTACCGCCAAGGCCAGGATCGCCGACCCGGTAAGTGTGGTAATCGTGTGCAGGGCCGCAATGGCGAAGGGATCGCCAAACTGGCCAAGATGCACACTGAAGGCTGTCAGTGCCTCGCGTGGCTGCTCCACATGCATCACCCCTTCGGCCAGCACGAAACGTGCGCCGAGCTTGGATGCCGCCCAGTCTATGACCGGATCCCAAAGTTGCGTCTGCCGGTCGACAAGCCTTTCCGGCGAACCGGCGCGGTAGCACAGCATGTCTGACGATGCGAAACGCAATACATCCTCGAGTACGGCTTGCGGGTCGTGCGCAACGCCGTCGATTGCTGTGTTGGCGATGCGTGTCGCCGGCATGCGCGCCGGATCGATTTCCTTCTCTTGCGCGGCAAATTCATCGGCAATCAATTGGGCTGCGCTGCGCGTGGGCAACGCGAGCATCTGGCGTACGGGGGTCTTGACGGCCCGCCCGTCCAGTTCGATGGCAAATGTGCCATTGTGTTCGACGACGGCCGCTTCCTTGTAGAAACGCTTGGGCAAGGGCAACTTTGACTGGATTTGCGCTCGCCGGACCGGATCGGGATCGGACAGACCCTCTTTCGAATCCAAATTGAAGAGATCGTTGCGCATGTTCAAATTCCGTCTGACCAGTTAATTATCGAATGTGGATTGCCGCGGCGAGTCAATCTTTCTCGTCCGCGTCGTTCTCGTCGAAGCCCAACAGGTTCCACGATTGCACCATATGCGGAGGCAGCGGCGCGGTGACGTCGATCACGCCGCCGGATGGATTAGGAATGCGGATACGGCGGGCATGCAGATGCAGCCGATTCTGCATGCCACCCGGAAACGACCAGTTGGTATCCGCTTCGAAATATTTCGGATCCCCGATGATCGGGCAGCCAATGTGAGCTGCATGGACACGCAATTGGTGTGTACGGCCCGTATAGGGCTCCATCTCCAGCCAGGTCAGGACCTGACCGGCGGATTCGATCACACGGTAATAGGAGACGGCATGATCAGAATCCGGTTCGCCGTGTTTGGCGATGCGCATGCGATCGCCGTCGGGCGTGGTTTCCTTGACCAGCCAGGTGGTGACCTTGTCTTCACGCTTGCGGGGCACGCCCTTGACCAGCGCCCAATAGGTCTTCTTGGTCTCGCGTTCGCGAAAGGCAGCAGTCAGTGCCTGCGCCGCGCCGCGGGTACGCGCCACGACGAGCACGCCGGACGTATCCCGGTCGAGCCGGTGCACGAGCCGCGGCTTCTCTCCCTTTTTGTTGCGCCAGGCTTCGAGCATGTCATCGACATGGCGGTTGACACCGGAACCACCCTGTACGGCAAGGCCTGCCGGCTTATTGAAAACGAATACCTTTGGATCCTCATAGAGCAGCATTTGCGACAGCACGTCGCCATCCTCGCG
Organism: Hyphomicrobiales bacterium; assembly: GCA_900473175.1. Taxonomy (GTDB): domain Bacteria; phylum Pseudomonadota; class Alphaproteobacteria; order Rhizobiales; family Rhizobiaceae; genus Phyllobacterium. Next base: position 205,234 of record UCKM01000010.1, read on the forward strand.
CCCGCGAATGCTCTTGCCCGTCAGATGACCCTCAGCCTTGGAATCCACCGGCAACGGGGGAATCCGTACGGTCTGCCCGGCCTGCAACCTGGTGTCGGATTTGGCACGCGAACCATCGATCCTGATCTGCCCGGACCGCAGCAGCTTTTGCAGATGGCCAAAGCCGAGACCGGGATAATGTACCTTGAACCACCGGTCGAGGCGCATCTCCGCCTCCCCCGTATCGACCGTTTTCTGTTCTACCGTTGCCATCAATTGTGCCTTTCAATGACCTTTTTGGAATGTTCAGCCTGATTTGGCAGATGGTGCGGTTACGAAAACCGTAGCACAGCGGACATTGGTCCAAGGGCACCGGAAGCGCAAAAGCCGCCTCAAGATGCCGTCAGGTTGGAGATATCAAAAGGTCTTTCAGGCCTGCGCATAACATTATGCGGCACGTCTTGCGAGCCAAAATCCTAAAAACAGCACGCCAAGCGCAGGATCGCACCCATCATCACATCACCGGAGCTTTTGAGCGCCAGCAATTATCGAAGTTCAAGATGCAAGCCCATACCGAAAGCACACTTCATCAAGCCCCTGCTTGAACGTTGCAATAGCGCCCTCACACCGCCGGTTGCGTGAAGTATTGATATGTTCATTCTACATTCAGCTAGGCCAGTTTATTTTGCGATCTCAAATGGTTGAATCATCACGGGACGTTACGCGACGTAGAAAATTGTTCCTTGTAGGAACGGAAAACTACGATGACTCTAAAGCATTGAATATTGCGGTGCACAAGAGTCTGATGCAGAGTCAATCTGCGGCGAGTAGCGGCCAGAGCAAGCGGAGTGGCAAAGTGTCATTGTTACAGATCTATTGGAAATCACTCCAATATCTTGGTGCTGAAAAGCGCGCGACAGTGTTTATCTGCGTGGTGAACGTGGCTTTGGCTTTGACTATGCTGCTTGAGCCCATCCTTGTAGGCCGCGTCATCCAGGCAATCTCTACAAAATCAGCCATTTGGCCACCGTTGAGCCAATTGGCCGGTGTTGGCTTGTTCCATATCGCCGCAAACGTACTCGTTTCGCGCGAAGCGGATCGGCTCGCGCATCGTCGCAAGCTTTCGGTGCTGACCGAATCCTACAATCGCGTCATCAGCATGCCCCTCTCCTGGCATCACCAGCGCGGCACATCCAATGCCTTGCACACCCTTTTGCGCGCCGTCGAAACCCTTTTCGGCTTGTGGCTGGAATTCATGCGCACCCACCTTGCAACCATTGTTGCTCTCGGCGGGCTTGTTCCGCTGGCCTTGTCGCAGGATTGGCGCCTTGCCTCGGTTCTGGCCGTCCTTGGCGTGGTCTATGTCGTTGTCAGCCGTGTCGTCACTGCCAAGACCAAGGATGGTCAGGCGCAGGTCGAGCGCCATCACATTACCGCCTTCAGTCACGTCACCGACTCGATGGGTAACATCTCTGTTCTTCAGAGCTACAACCGCGTCGAGGAAGAGACCCGCGCATTGCAGACCTATGCAAAGCAGTTGCTTGACTCACAGTATCCGGTGCTCAATTGGTGGGCTCTGGCCAGCGGCATCAACCGTATGGCTTCGACCATTTCAATGATCGTCGTTCTGTTTCTCGGCTCATATTTCGTTTCGCATGGTGAAATGAATGTAGGTCAGGTCGTGGCATTCACTGGTTTTGCTGCCCTGTTGATTGGCCGGCTTGACCAGCTTAGTGCTTTCGTCAACCAGATTTTCGCTGCGCGCGCCAAGCTCGAAGACTTCTACGAGATGGAAGCATCCGCCGCTTACCAGGCCGAACCCAAGAACGTGCACGACATCGACAATGTCAGTGGTGACGTGGAGTTCGAGAACGTCTCGTTCGAGTTCGCCAATTCCTCGCAGGGGCTGAAAAACGTCTCCTTCAAGGCAAAGGCAGGCCAGACTGTTGCTATCGTCGGCCCGACCGGGGCTGGCAAGACAACGCTGATCAACCTGCTGCAGCGTGTCTACGACCCGAAGGAAGGCCGCATCCTCGTCGACGGTATCGATACCAGGACGATCAGTCGCCGTTCGCTGCGCAACGCCATCGCGACCGTGTTCCAGGATGCCGGTATGTTCAATCGCTCGATTGAGGACAACATTCGCGTTGGTCGTCCGAAGGCAAGTGAAGCGGACGTACTTGCTGCCGCTGAGGCCGCCGATGCGAGCGACTTCATTCTCTCCAAGTCGGCCGGTTACGGTACGGTTGTCGGCGAGCGCGGTTCACAGCTTTCCGGCGGTGAACGCCAGCGCGTTGCCATTGCTCGTGCCATTCTCAAGGATGCGCCGATCCTGGTGCTCGATGAGGCCACCAGTGCGCTCGATGTGGAAACAGAAGCCCGCGTCAAGGTTGCCGTCGACAAATTGTGCCAGAACCGTACGACCTTTATCATTGCCCATCGTCTCTCGACGGTTCGCGATGCAGACATCGTGCTCTTCATGGATCAGGGACAGGTGATCGAGTCCGGCAGCTTTGACGAACTGGCACGCCAGAACGGCCGCTTCACCTCGCTGCTCAAGGCCGGTGGCCTGAAGCTCGATGACGATACCGCGAAAGTCACACCCTTCCCGCGCCAGCCGGAAGCCGCTTGATCACTTATCACTTATCACTTATCACTTATCACTTATCGCTGATCGCCAAGTATTTGCGTAGAAAAAGGGCCGCTTTTTCAGCGGCCCTTTTTATTCTTCCCCGCGTTCCTTGCGGAGCTTGTTCCAATAATCGATACGTTTGCGCAGCTCGCGTTCAAAACCACGCTCCGGCGGGTCGTAGAATGTTTGCCGGCCAAGAGCCTCGGGAAAATAGTTCTGTCCTGAGAACGCATCAGGCTGGTCATGGTCATAGGCATAGCCTTTGCCATAGCCTTCGCCCTTCATCAGCTTGGTCGGCGCATTGAGAATGTGCTTGGGCGGAACGAGCGAGCCATTTTCCTTCGCCGTACGCATGGCTGCCTTATAGGCCGTGTAGACAGCATTGGATTTCGGAGCCGTCGCGAGGTACACACAAGCCTGCGCCAAGGCCAGCTCACCCTCGGGCGAGCCCAGATAGTCATAGGCGTCCTTCGCAGCATTGCAGATCACAAGGGCCTGGGGATCGGCCAGGCCGATATCTTCAGTTGCCATGCGAACGAGACGGCGACCAAGATATAGCGGATCTTCGCCAGCATCGAACATGCGGCAAAGATAATAGAGCGCCGCATCAGGATCTGACCCGCGCACCGACTTATGCAGCGCCGAGATCAGGTTGTAGTGCCCGTCCTGGCTCTTGTCGTAGACGGGCGCGCGCCGTTGCACGATCTCCTGGACACGCAGAGCGTCAAATATCTCGCCTTCACGCGCGGCACGCCAGACCTCTTCGGCGAGCGCGAGGATGGCTCTCCCATCGCCGTCGGCCATCCGCACAAGACTTATTCGCGCTTCCTCGTCGAGCGGCAGCGCTTTGCCCTCATGGCTCTCGGCACGCTCCAGCAGCGAAGCAAGGCTGATCTCATCGTGCGGATGAAACACCAGCACACGCGCGCGCGACAACAAAGCGGCATTGAGCTCAAACGACGGATTTTCGGTGGTCGCACCAACGAGGACGATTGTTCCATCCTCCATCACCGGCAGGAAGGAATCCTGCTGGGCCCGATTGAAGCGATGAATTTCGTCGACGAACAATAACGTCTGACGGCCGGACATCTTGCGCGCCCGAGCCATCTCGAAGGCTTTCTTCAGGTCCGCAACACCGGAAAAGATTGCTGAAATCTGCTCGAATACCAGATTGGTCTCATTGGCCAGCAACCTTGCCACCGTGGTCTTGCCGGTGCCGGGCGGACCCCAAAGAATCATCGAGCCCAAGGAGCCGGATTCGATCATCCGCGTCAAAGCGCCTTCCGGGCCGGTCAGATGCGCTTGCCCCGTGACTTCCTTCAGCGATTTCGGCCGCAGCCGGTCGGCGAGCGGACGGCTCCTATCGAGGGCCGGATCCTCGCCGACTGAAAACAGATCCGCCATGATGGAGCCTTTTACCGAATGACCTGCCGGATTATGTCACCACCCCGCTCGAAATCGAAGCGCCAAAGCACGGGCTTGCTCGACATCGCTTTTGAAAGGTCCGCAACGGTTTTTACCTCCGTACCATTGACCCCGCGGATGATATCACCCGGCTGGAGCCCGATACGTGCGGCAGGCGTGTTGGGGAAAACCTTATCCACGGCCACACCGTTCGTATCCGAAGGCAGGCTTAGCCGGGCCGCGGTGCCCGGCGACAATTTGATCACATGGGCGCCGGACAGCGGGTTCCGCCCCTGAATGAGCATCTGGTTTTCGGGCGAGTCCGCACGCGGCTTTTCAAGCACGACGGCGATCGTCTTGTCCTTCGAGCGGCTGAGCACCTCGAGTTTAACGGTCTTTCCGATACCCGCCGTGGTCAATCGGTAGCCAAGCCCATCCGGATTCTCGATGCGTACGCCGTCCACGGAAAGCACGACGTCGCCAACCAGCAGGCCGCCCTTCTCCGCCGGCCCATCCTTGGTAATGCTGGTCACCAGCGCACCATAAGGCTGCTTCATGCCAAGGCCTTCGGCTACATCGGGGGTAACGTTCTGGAACGCGGCGCCAATATAGGGCCGCTCAAAGGTGTCTGCGCCTCCCTTTGCGGTGTCAACAACGGCCCGTACCATGTTGGAGGGAATAGCAAATCCTATACCGATCGAGCCGCCAGAGCGCGAAAAGATCGCAGTGTTGATGCCGATGAGCTTGCCGCTCATGTCGATCAGCGCACCGCCGGAATTGCCGGGATTGATCGCGGCATCAGTCTGGATGAAAAAGTCGAAATCGGAGATTCCGACGCGGGTGCGCGCCTGTGCCGAGACGATGCCACTCGTCACGGTCTGGCCGACACCAAACGGATTGCCGATGGCCAGTACCAGATCACCAACTTCGACCTTGTCGGAATCCGCCAGTTGCAGCGACGGTAGCGGTTCGCCGGCATCGATCTCCAGAATGGCAAGATCTGTGGATTCATCCTTGAGCAAAACCTTGGAGTCAAATTCGCGGCCATCGGACAGTGCCACTTTCACCGTTTCGGCATCGCGGATCACGTGATTATTGGTGACGATGATACCGGATGGATCGGCGATCACGCCGGACCCAAGCGAGGACTGCACACGCGGCGGACCGTTGAACTGGCCGCCGAAGAATTGCTCAAAGAAGGGATCACCGGCAAAGGGTGAGCGCGTCTGCACCGCGTGCGCCGCATAGACATTTACAACAGCATTTGCTGTCTGCTTGACCAGGGGCGAAAAGGAGAGTTGCATTTCGCTTCGCGTGGCAGGCAGTTGCTTGGTCGTATCGCTTGCCGTCTGCGCATATACCGGCGCCACCATTCCGGAAAACATCGCGGTACCGAGGAAAAGCGCTCGCACTGATGCCGAAATCCTCAAACTCATGTCAATCTCCCGGTACGTATGAATCAGTCAAATTGTCTCGACCAATGTGGTGATTTCCAGCGGAGATACCAGCCAAGAATCAAAGCAAATTTGAGACATATGGTCCCCTTTGGCGTATCCAAGTTCCAGCTTCTGGGATCGCAATATCTGAGGTAAGGTCAGCGGTAACGCAGCGGGCTGAGGCATAAGCGGATGACAAGAGGCCAATTCAAGATCTACCGCTGCGCAGTCGCCGGAGTCCATGCGGTTGAGGCTTCGACCGACCACAGCTTTCCACGCCGTTCCCACGACCAATACGGCGTCGGTCTGATCTATAAAGGTGCCCAGAAATCCTTCAGCGGCCGCGGCATGGTCGAAGCCGGTCCCGGCAATATGATTACCGTCAACCCGGGCGAGGTGCATGACGGCATGCCGATAGGTGACGGCGGGCGTACGTGGCGAATGCTTTATTTCGATCCGGCCATCATTGTCGACATTGCCAACGATATTTCCGAGGATTCGGCAGAGGATTACGAGTTCACGCTTCCAGTCATGGCGGATTCTGGCATTACCCCGCTTTTCCGAACGCTCTTTGCGGCGATGACAATCCATGAAGAGAACCTAGAAGCGATGAAGTGTGAAGAACTGCTGCTTCGAATGCTTTCCCAGATCGCTCATACACGGCAGCGAAACAGGCCGGTCGGCCCCGCATCGATCAGCCGCGTCCAGGCACTGATTGATGATATGCCCGCCGCGACGGTTTCCCTTGCCGATCTTGCGCGCGCCAGCCGCTTGAGCCGGTTCCAGGTTTTACGGGGTTTTGTCAAAGCCACCGGCTTCACGCCGCACGCTTATCTCATGCAGAAACGCATCGACCTCGCCCGCCGCCTGATCATCCGGGGAACCGGTCTCGCCGAAGCTGCGGCCGCTAGCGGTTTTGCGGACCAAAGCCACATGACGCGCCTGTTTGCGCGCAAATATGGCGTTTCACCCGGTACATACGCGGCTGCCTTCACCTGAAATCTGCCCTGCCTGCAATCCTGTTCAAGACAGGCCGAACTTGAACAGTTTCAGTCGGATAACTGAGAACCGACCAGAAGGAGAATTGCCGTGGGCATCGAGTTCCTGATTACTTCGTTCATTATCGTCGTCTCGCCAGGCACCGGCGTTGTCTACACCTTGGCGACGGGCCTGTCGCGCGGGGCAAAAGCAAGCGTTGCCGCAGCATTTGGGTGTACCGTTGGCATCATCCCACATATGGCAGCGGCGATCGGCGGACTGGCGGCGATCCTGCATACAAGCGCTGTTGCGTTCCACACCTTCAAATATATGGGCGTTGCCTATCTTCTCTACATGGCCTGGAACGCACTGCGTGAGAAAGGTTCGCTCAACGTTGAAAACGAGACCGGCGAGCGATCCATGCAACAGATCACAATGACCGCGATACTCATCAACATCCTTAACCCCAAACTATCGATCTTCTTCCTGGCCTTCCTGCCGCAATTCGTCAGCGCTGCCGAGCCGCACCCGGTGTTGCGGATGCTCAGTCTCAGCAGCATCTTCATGCTGATGACCTTTGTAGTGTTCGTCGGCTACGGTCTCTTCGCAGCATCGGTGCGCGATCAGGTCATATCGCGCCCCCTGGTCCTAACCTGGATGCGAAGGACGTTCGCAGGGGCGTTCGTGGCACTTGGGCTGAAGTTGGCGCTGGCCGACCGATAATATGGGGCTAGTTAACGACCGGCCGATAACACTTTTTGGCATCCGGGCGAAAGACGCGCCATGTTTTCCCGAAGACAAGCAATGCCGCGGCCACCGCCAAGCGCAACCGACCGACAGAATGCTCTGAAATCCGGGCCGCATTCCTCACGGGCGATCGCCATTTCCTCTCGCGGCGTGAACGCCTTTGGTGCTGGCGTTGCAGGTGCTGTGGCTGTGGCAGCGGGAGCAGTCCCGGAAGCCGCTGGCGCCGACGACCCCGATCCGATCGCAGCCACCGCCTTTTGGCAGGCGGACGATAGCGAAGAGCTGTGCTGCTGCAGGCAGGAAAGCGCGGCCTGTCCACCCGGCTGCACGCCCGAGCATTGCGCCATGAAATCCGACCGGCACGCTGATTTGATTGCATTCTGCTGAGCTGCCGTCGGCTGCTGCGCGCCCGCGCCTCCCGCGAGGAAACCCGCCACGCACAAGCCGGTCACCATGGTCGCCAGGAGCTGACCAACTGCACCCCACAAAGAGGGTAGTCTGCCTTGAATTCGTACGTTCCGATACCTTTCCATCGAACTCTCCTCCACAAGACACGATCCTGCGGCAGAGTGACGGTGCTGGCGGGCGAGTTCAAGTACGTAATAACGGTTACATGCTCGGCGAACGTTGCACAGCCGCATTCGCAGAAACACAAAAAGGGGGCACGGGGCCCCCTTTTCAAATCGTCGACTGGCTGAAGCGATGCTTACGCTGCTTCGGCTTCGTTCGCCTCGGCGGCAACGCGCGCCAGATCCTTGGAACCCTTGGCGCTGGCATCACGATCAACGAATTCGACGACTGCGAGCGGTGCATTATCACCGGTGCGGAAGCCTGCCTTCATGATGCGAATGTAGCCGCCATTGCGCTGACCGTAGCGCGGAGCAAGCGTATCGAACAGCTTGGCTACGAGCTTGGCGTCGCGGATGGCCGAAATGGCCTGACGACGGGCGTGCAGATCACCGCGCTTGCCAAGCGTGACAAGCTTTTCAACGATGGGACGAATTTCCTTGGCTTTGGGCAGCGTTGTCACGATCTGCTCATGCTCAATCAACGATGCAGCCATATTGGCAAACATCGCCTTACGATGGCTGGCAGTCCGGTTAAGCTTGCGGCCTGAATTACCGTGGCGCATGAGCCTTCTCCTTAGTTTCTGTTTTTCGGGCTCACTGCCCGGGCTTTACAATCGGGCAATTGCCCGGGTTCTTAATACTGGTCTTCGTAACGCTTCGCGAGATCTTCGATGTTCTCAGGCGGCCATGAAGGAACTTCCATACCGAGATGGAGCCCCATGGAAGCCAGAACTTCCTTGATTTCGTTCAACGACTTGCGGCCGAAGTTCGGTGTGCGCAGCATTTCAGCTTCTGTCTTCTGAATGAGATCGCCAATGTAGACGATGTTATCATTCTTGAGGCAGTTTGCCGAACGTACCGAGAGTTCGAGTTCGTCGACCTTCTTGAGCAGAGCCGGGTTGAACGCGAGTTCGGTAACCTGTTCCTGCTGGACTTCCTTCTGCGGCTCGTCGAAGTTGACGAAGATCGCCAGCTGGTCCTGAAGAATGCGCGCCGCATAGGCAACGGCATCTTCACCGGAGATCGAACCATCGGTCTCGATCTGCAGGATCAGCTTGTCATAGTCGAGAACCTGGCCCTCACGGGTGTTCTCGATCTTGTACGACACCTTGCGGACCGGCGAGTAGAGGCTGTCGACCGGGATGAGTCCGATCGGAGCATCTTCAGCGCGGTTACGGTCTGCAGGCACGTAGCCCTTGCCGGTGTTGACGGTGAATTCCATGCGGATTTCAGCGCCTTCGTCCAGCGTGCAGATAACGTGTTCCGGGTTGAGGATTTCGATATCGCCAACCGTCTGAATGTCGCCAGCCGTTACAACGCCCGGGCCTTCCTTGCGGACGACCATGCGCTTCGGACCATCGCTTTCCATGTGGATCGCGATTTCCTTGATGTTGAGGACGATATCCGTCACATCTTCACGCACGCCGGGGATCGACGAAAATTCGTGCAGAACGCCGTCGATCTGCACAGCTGTCACGGCAGCGCCGCGCAACGACGACAAAAGCACGCGGCGCAAGGCATTGCCGAGCGTCAAGCCATAGCCGCGCTCGAGCGGTTCGGCGACGACAGTTGCCTTGGTCTTCGAGCCGGAGGTCTGGAACTCGACCTTATTCGGCTTGATCAATTCTTGCCAGTTCTTCTGGATCATCTAGTTTTTCCCTATCCTTGCCTTTACCACCATCCAATCGTGGCATTGAGGCGTGGAAACCGCAGAGGAGCTGAAAATCAGCTCATGCGGTCAAATCGTGTCGCAGTAGAATTATACGCGGCGACGCTTGCGCGGGCGGCAGCCATTGTGCGGGATCGGAGTTACATCGCGGATCGATGTAATCGTGAAACCTGCAGCCTGAAGTGCACGCAGTGCCGATTCACGGCCGGAGCCCGGTCCGCATACCTCAACTTCGAGCGAGCGCATGCCGTGTTCCTGGGCCTTCTTGGCGCAATCTTCGGCAGCCATCTGTGCAGCGAAAGGCGTGGATTTACGCGAACCCTTGAAACCCTGCGCACCAGCGGAGGACCAAGCAATCGCATTGCCCTGCGCGTCCGTGATGGTGATCATCGTATTGTTGAATGTCGAATTGACGTGGGCAACGCCCGACGAAATATTCTTGCGCTCGCGGCGGCGAACGCGCGTGGCTTCCTTGGCCATGGTAGTCCTTTCAGTTGATCTCGACGCCTCCGTATTTCCAGAGGCTCCACCGTGGTTTCAGTTAAAGTGCGAAACCAGCACCAATTCTGCCGAAGGCAGAACCGGCGCAGCAAGCCGCGCCGGTATGAAACTTACTTCTTCTTGCCGGCGATTGCCTTGGCAGGACCCTTGCGCGTACGCGCATTGGTGTGGGTGCGCTGACCGCGAACCGGCAGCGAACGACGATGACGCAGACCGCGGTAGCAGCCCAGATCCATCAGACGCTTGATGTTCATCGAAACTTCACGGCGCAGATCACCTTCAACCTGGTAATCGCGGTCGATCGTTTCGCGAATCTGCAAAACCTCCGCATCGGTCAACTGATTGACGCGACGCTCTGCAGGAATGCCGACTTTAGCGACGATTTCCTGAGCAAACTTTTGACCAATCCCGTGAATATACTGAAGCGCGATTACTACGCGCTTGTTCGTCGGGATGTTGACGCCAGCGATACGAGCCACGTCTGTTCTCCTTGTTGACCGGCAGAGCTGGAGTGCCAACGCGGCAGCCAGATGACGGGATGAAAATTATATTCGGGGACAAACATAAACGATCAGCCCCGAACCTGCTTTACCGGATCGGCGCCGACCGCTTCATATCCAAGCGAATTTGCGCCGTACTTGAAGGAATCGCCGCGAAAAGTCAACTCCTTCGATGAAATTATGTCAGACTTATAAATCCGACAGAATTTTTTCGATCGATGCGGTGACATCTTGCATGTCCGCCATGCCATCGACCTTCTTCAACTTGCCCTTGGCATAGTAGTAGCCAATCAAGGGCGAGGTCTGCTTGTAGTATGCTTCAAGGCGCGTGCGCACCGTTTCGGCATTGTCGTCCGGACGGCGCTTGAACTCCGTCGATCCGCATTTGTCGCAGACACCTGCAACGTGCGGCTTCTTGTTTGTGTCGTGATAACCGGTGCCGCACTTCGCGCAGGAGTAGCGTCCCGATATGCGCTCGACCAGAACATTGTCGTCGACTTCGAGTTCGATCACGCAATCAAGCTCCAAGCCCTTGTCAGCCAGCATTTGCTCGACCGCATCGGCCTGAACAAGGGTGCGCGGATATCCGTCGAGGATAAACCCCTTTGCGGCGTCCGGCTGGTCAATGCGTTCGGAAACGATCGCGTTGACGATTTCATCGGAAACCAGGTTACCGGCATCCATGACGGCCTTGGCCCGACGGCCAACCTCTGTCCCGGCCTTCACGGCTTCACGCAACATGTCTCCCGTAGAGAGTTGCGGTATGCCAAGTTTGTCTACCAAGCGCTGAGACTGAGTTCCCTTACCTGCCCCCGGTGGTCCGAGAAGTATTAATCTCATCTGTTGCGTTTCCCCCCACGGAGCTTCGACTTCTTGATCAGCCCTTCATACTGATGCGCGATCAGGTGACCCTGGATCTGTGCAACCGTATCGAGCGTCACGCTCACGACAATCAACAACGACGTACCGCCGAGATAGAAAGGAACACCCGCCCACGAGATCAGGAATTCTGGCAGCATGCAGATGACAACAAGGTAGATTGCGCCAAGAACCGTGATGCGTGTCAGGACAAAATCGATATATTCAGCCGTACGCTCGCCGGGGCGAATGCCGGGAATGAAGCCCGAATGCTTCTTCAGCTGATCGGCCGTGTCCTTCGGATTGAAGACGAGCGCCGTGTAGAAGAATGCGAAGAAGATGATCATCGCGGCGTAGAGCAACATATAGAGCGGCTGGCCGTGACCAAGCGACGACAAAATCGTTGTTGCCCAACCGGGGAGATTGTGACTCTGGGCGAAGCCGGCAATCGTAGCAGGCAGGAGCAGCAGCGATGAGGCAAAGATCGGCGGGATAACGCCTGATGTGTTGAGCTTCAACGGCAGGTGCGATGTGTCGCCCTGGAACATGCGGTTGCCCACCTGGCGCTTCGGATACTGGATCAGCAGGCGGCGCTGTGCGCGCTCAACGAAGACGATAATGCCGATGACAGCGATCGTCAGCACGATGATTGCCAGGATGATCGGCGTCGACAATGCGCCGGTACGGCCGAGTTCCAGCGTGCCGGAAATAGCTTGCGGCAGGTTGGCAACGATGCCGGAGAAAATGATCAGCGAGATACCATTACCGATACCGCGTGCAGTAATCTGCTCACCGAGCCACATCAGGAACATGGTGCCGCCAACAAGCGTGATCACCGTCGAAAACAGGAAGAATGGACCCGGATTGGTGACAATGCCCTGGCTGCCCTGCAGACCGACAGCGATCGCATAGGCCTGGACGGTCGCCAGCAGCACGGTGCCGTAGCGCGTGTACTGGTTGATGACCTTACGGCCTTGCTCTCCATCCTTCTTCAACTGCTCCAGTGCCGGAACAACCGACGTCATCAGCTGGACGATGATGGATGCGGAAATGTACGGCATGATGCCGAGCGCAAAGATCGCCATGCGGGCGACAGCGCCGCCGGCGAACATGTTGAACATCCCGAGGATGCCCTGCGCCTGATGGTTGAAAGCCTGCGCGTAGGCAGCGAGATTGATACCCGGCAGCGGGATATAGGTACCGAGACGGTAGACCAGCAATGCGCCAAGAGTGAACCAAATACGCTTTTTGAGCTCTTCAGCCTTCGAAAAAGCGGAGAAATTAAGATTTGACGCGAGCTGTTCTGCGGCTGAAGCCATTATAGTCTCCGGTCTGTGCCCGTCAGGGCCCCGCCACCCGAAACGGGAATCGGCGGCTCTACCCAGATATGTGCCCTTGATAAAAGGTACAAGCGGCGATCACCGAGATCGCCGCTTGGATAGTCCGATTTATTCTGCAGCTGCAGCAACAGCCGGAAGTTTGACGGTGCCGCCAGCCTTTTCGACCTTCTCGATCGCGGCCTTCGATGCACCGGAGACTTCGATCGTCACCGCAGTCTTGATGTCACCATCGGCCAAAAGACGAACGCCGTCCTTGGGGCGGCGGATCACGCCGGCGGCCTTGAGGGTCTCGATCGTTACCGACGCCTTGGCATCGAGCTTCTTGGCATCGATAGCGGCCTGTATACGGCCAACCGATACGACATTGAAGCTTTTGGAGAAGATGTTGGTGAAACCGCGCTTTGGCAAGCGGCGGTAAACTGGCATCTGTCCGCCTTCGAAGCCGTTGATAGCAACACCCGAACGCGACTTCTGACCCTTGACACCGCGACCTGCGGTCTTGCCGGAGCCCGAACCAATGCCACGGCCAACGCGCTTGCGAGCCTTGGTGGCGCCTTCATTTTCACTCAGATCATTGAGTTTCATTTGATAAATCTCCGGTATCAAGCCTCGTCCACAACGCGGACGAGATGTTGAACCTTGGCAATCATGCCACGTACTGAAGGCGTATCTTCAAGCGTACGACGGCGATGCATCTTATTGAGGCCCAGGCCGACCAGCGTTGCGCGCTGTTCAACCGGACGGCGGATAGGGCTACCGATCTGTTCGACAGTAACCGTCTTACCCTTCTTTTTCTCAACCATGACTTTGTCCTTTGTCTACAGTAGGCGGGACTTTAAGTCCCTGCCCTGCTGCGCCAGTTCCTGGCCTATTCTTCCGAACCGACCACGTCGCGGCGGCGAGCCTGCAGTGTCGAATACTTGATACCGCGCTGAGCAGCGATGTCCTTCGGGTGCATCTGATGCTTCAGGGCATCAAACGTCGCGCGAACCATGTTGTACGGGTTCGACGAACCGAGCGACTTGGCAACAACGTCCTGTACGCCGAGCGTCTCGAAAACAGCGCGCATCGGACCGCCGGCAATGATACCTGTACCAGCTGTGGCTGCACGAAGCAGAACCTTGCCGGCGCCATGACGGCCTTCAACATCGTGATGAAGGGTACGGCCCGAACGCAGCGGTACGAAAATCATTTCGCGCTTGGCGGATTCAGTTGCCTTGCGGATAGCTTCCGGCACTTCGCGTGCCTTGCCATGACCAAAACCTACGCGGCCCTTCTGATCGCCGACAACGACGAGTGCAGCAAAGCCGAAACGCCGGCCGCCCTTGACGACCTTGGCGACACGGTTGATGTGGACGAGCTTGTCAACGAATTCGCTGTCGCGCTCTTCACCACGGCCGCGATCCTCGCGGCTTCTCTTTTCCTGTGCCATGCTCCTAATTCCTTTTTCTTTTCCGGTAGCACGAATGTTATTTTAAAGTCTGGTCTTAGAAAGTAAGACCAGCTTCACGGGCAGCTTCGGCAAGTGCCTTAACACGGCCGTGGTAAATGTAGGAACCACGATCGAAGACAACTTCCTTGATACCAGCCTTGACGGCGCGCTCAGCAACGAGCTTGCCGATGAGGGCTGCTGCATCCGAATCCGCACCGGTCTTCAGCTTGCCCTTGAGGTCAGCTTCGAGCGTAGATGCGGATGCAATCGTGTGTCCACGCGCATCGTCGATGACCTGCGCGTAGATATTCTTTGAAGAACGGTGGACGCTGAGCCGCGGACGGTCACCGGCAACCGCCTTGAGCTGGCGGCGAACACGCGCAGCGCGACGCTGAATGATTTCTTTCGGCGATGCCATGACACGAATTCCTTACTTCTTCTTACCTTCTTTGCGAACGATCTTCTCGCCCGCATACTTGACGCCCTTGCCCTTGTAGGGTTCCGGACCACGATATTCGCGGATCTCAGCTGCGACCTGGCCGACCTGCTGCTTGTCGATGCCCGTCACGACGATTTCCGTCGGCTTCGGTACAGCAACAGTAATGCCAGCAGGCACTTCGTAGACCACTTCATGGCTGAAGCCGAGCGACAGCTGCAGGTTCTTGCCCTGCATGGCCGCACGATAGCCGACGCCGCTGATCTCGAGGCGCTTTTCGAAGCCGTCTTTGACACCTGTGAAGATGTTGACGACCATGGTGCGGCTCATGCCCCACTTCGAACGCGCAAGCTTCGAGTTATCACGCGGATTAACGCTTACGGCGCCATCCTCAAACTTGACCACCACATCGTCATTGGCGACGAAGGTGAGTTCACCCTTCGGGCCTTTGGCCTTGATGGTCTGACCGTCTACGCTGGCTGTTACGCCCTGCGGGACTGCCACGGGTTTTTTACCGATACGAGACATTTTTCAACCTGTCCGTTTCTTCCTGTTACAGCCCGCGCATTAGAATATGCGGCAGAGCAACTCGCCACCAACATTCTGTTCACGTGCCTCGTGATCCGCCATCACGCCCTTAGGCGTCGACAGGATCGAAATACCAAGGCCGTTCGCAACCTGCGGGATCGACTTGACCGAAACGTAAACGCGACGGCCGGGCTTCGAAATACGGGTAATCTCGCGGATTACCGGTACGTTTTCAAAATACTTCAGCTCGATTTCGATCTCGGACTTGCCGTTTTCGAAATCAACCTGGCTGTATCCGCGGATATAGCCTTCAGACTGAAGAACATCCAGAACGCGGGCGCGAAGCTTGGAGGCAGGCGTCGAAACCTTGCCCTTCTTGCGCATCGTCGCGTTACGGATACGGGTCAGCATATCGCCGAGAGGATCATTCACAGACATCTGTTTGCTCCCTTACCAGCTCGACTTCACGACGCCGGGCACCTGGCCGAGCGAACCCAGCTGACGCAATGCGATACGCGACATTTTAAGCTTGCGGTAGAAACCGCGTGGACGGCCCGAAACTTCGCAACGGTTGCGAATACGAACCTTGGTGGAATTGCGTGGCAGTTCTGCAAGCTGAATGGTAGCGCGGAAGCGCTCATCCAGCGGCAGCGACTGGTTCATCACGATAGCCTTCAGGCGCGCGCGCTTTGCAGCGAAACGCTTTACCAGAAGACCACGGCGCTTGTTCTTTTCGACTGCGCTCGTCTTAGCCATTTCAAATACCTCGCTACGCTTGCCGTTACTGCCGGAAGGGGAAGTTGAAGGCGCGCAGCAATGCGCGTGCTTCATCATCCGTCTTTGCAGTCGTACAAACGATGATGTCCATGCCCCAGATCTGGTCAACCTTGTCGTAGTTGATTTCCGGGAACACGATGTGCTCCTTGATGCCCATGGCGAAATTGCCACGACCGTCAAAGCTCTTCGGGTTCAGACCGCGGAAATCTCGAACGCGCGGCAGCGCAATCGTGATCAGGCGATCGATGAATTCATACATGCGCTCTTTACGAAGGGTCACCTTCGTTCCGATCGGCATATTCTCACGAACCTTGAAGGTAGCGATCGAATTGCGCGCACGCGTAATAACCGGCTTCTGACCGGCAATCAATGCCAGATCTTCAGCTGCGACAGTTGGCTTCTTGGAGTCAGCGGTTGCTTCACCCACGCCCATGTTGAGGACAACCTTGGTGATGCGCGGGATCTGCATCTCGTTGTCGTATTTGAACTGCTCGAGAAGAGCCTTACGTACCACTTCCTGGTACTGCTTCTTCAAGCGTGGTTCGATCTTTGCATCAGCCATCGATCAGATCTCCTGAACGCTTTGCTACACGTACCTTCTTGCCGTCTTCGAGGACCTTGAAGCCAACACGGGTCGGCTTGCCATCCTTGGGGTCGGCGATCGCGAGGTTCGACAGATGGAGCGGCGCTTCTTTCGAAATGATGCCGGCTTCCTGGTTCTGTGTCTGCTTCTGGTGACGCTTGACAACATTGACGCCGCGAACGAGCGCTTGCTCATCCTTCGGCAAAACTTTGATTACTTCGCCGGTACGGCCCTTGTCCTTACCAGCAAGAACGACAACGCGGTCGCCTTTACGGATCTTCTGCATCGTCTGCTCCTTACAAAACTTCTGGAGCCAGCGAGATGATCTTCATGTGGCTCTTTGCGCGAAGTTCGCGCGGAACCGGTCCGAAGATACGCGTGCCGATAGGCTCTTTCTTATTGTCGATCAAAACGGCGGCGTTCTTGTCAAAACGAATAACGCTCCCGTCCGGGCGACGAATGTCCTTGGCGGTGCGAACAACCACCGCCTTCATCACGTCACCTTTTTTAACGCGGCCGCGCGGAATTGCTTCCTTGATCGAAACGACAATGATGTCGCCGACCGAAGCATATTTCCGCTTCGAACCGCCCAGCACCTTGATGCACATGACACGACGTGCGCCGGAATTATCCGCCACGTCGAGGTTTGTTTGCATCTGAATCATGACTAGCCGCCTTCTTCTTGTTCAACCGGACTGGGCTTTCCTTGCCCCTCGCGATTGTTGCGTACTTACATACAGATATTAACTTGCCGGGGCGTCAGTAACGACAACCCAGCGCTTGTCTTTCGAAATCGGCTTCGATTCCTGGATGGAAACGGCATCGCCGACCTTGAACTGGTTGTTCTCATCATGCGCCTTGTACTTCTTGGACTGGCGCACAGTCTTCTGGAGGAGCGGGTGCGAATAGCGCCGCTCGACCTTGACCACAACGGTCTTGTCGTTTTTGTCGCTCACGACAACGCCCTGCAGAATGCGTTTAGGCATGGTTTTCTTCCTTAAGCCTTGCTCTCGACCGCTTTTTGGCGGGCGACAGTCTTTATGCGCGCAATATCACGGCGGATCTGCCGGACGCGAGCGGTTTTTTCCAACTGGCCGGTTGCCTTCTGGAAGCGCAGGTTGAACTGCTCTTTCTTCAGGGAACCCAATTCTTCATTCAACTGATCGAGGCTCATCGCCCGGACATCTGCGGATTTCATAACATCCACCCCTTATTCTGCGATGCGCTGAATAAAGCGCGTCTTGACCGAAAGCTTGGCCGCTCCGAGGCGAAGCGCCTCACGAGCGATTTCTTCCGACACGCCGTCGAGCTCGAACATGATGCGGCCTGGCGCCACGCGGGACGCCCAGTAATCAACCGAACCCTTACCTTTACCCATGCGGACTTCAGTAGGCTTCGATGTAACCGGCACATCCGGGAAAATCCGGATCCACACGCGACCGGCACGCTTCATGTGACGGGTAATTGCACGGCGAGCGGCTTCGATCTCACGCGCTGTAACGCGGTTCGGCTCGAGGGCCTTCAGGCCGAAAGCACCAAAATTAAGGTCCGTACCGCCCTTCGACGCGCCGCTGATACGGCCCTTGAACTGCTTGCGGAACTTTGTGCGCTTAGGCTGCAGCATTGTTCTCTACTCCAAAATTCTCGTTTCCGAAAGACGCTATTTAAGCGTTTTCGCGGCGACGGCCCGAACCCTGATGGCTTGCATCGCCCTCAACAGCGCGGCGCTCGGAAGCCATTGGATCGTGTTCAAGGATTTCGCCCTTGAAGACCCAGACCTTGACGCCGCAAATGCCGTAAGCGGTATGAGCTTCAGCAGTTCCGTAATCGATATCGGCACGAAGTGTATGCAAAGGCACGCGGCCTTCACGGTACCATTCCATACGCGCAATTTCCGCACCGCCGAGACGGCCCGAGCAATTGATACGAATGCCTTCTGCACCAAGACGCATCGCCGACTGGACGGCCCGCTTCATGGCACGACGGAATGCAACACGGCGTTCCAGCTGCTGAGCGATAGACTGAGCAACGAGGACCGCGTCTGTTTCCGGCTTGCGGACTTCAACGATATTGAGTGCGGCATCCGCATTGGTCATTTCTGACAGCTTGCGGCGCAGCTTCTCGATATCGGCGCCCTTCTTGCCGATGATCAGACCCGGACGTGCGGCATGGATCGTCACGCGGCACTTCTTGTGCGGACGTTCGATCACTACCTTGGAAATGGCAGCCTGTTTCAACTCGTCCATCAGATACTTGCGGATCTTCAGGTCTTCATGCAGCAGCTTGCCGTATTCACCTGTGTTCGCGTACCAACGCGAATCCCAGGTCCGATTGATGCCAAGGCGGAAGCCAATCGGATTAATCTTCTGGCCCATTATGCGGCCTCCCCTTTTTCCTCAGCTTCGCGAACGACGATCGTCAGATGCGAGAACGGCTTCTCGATCCGGCTTGCACGACCGCGACCACGAACATGGAAGCGCTTCATCACGATTGACTTGCCTACATAGGCTTCAGCAACAACCAGAGCATCAACATCCAGGTCATGGTTGTTTTCTGCGTTGGCGATAGCTGATTCGAGAGTCTTTTTCACCGTGCCTGCAATCCGCTTGCGCGAAAATTCCAGATCGGCAAGAGCGGCGTTAACCTTCTTGCCACGGATCATAGCAGCCACCAGATTAAGCTTCTGAGGGCTTATGCGGAGCGTGCGGGCAACGGCTTTCGCCTCGTTGTCCTTAAGCTGGCGCGGAGCCTTAGCCTTGCCCATCGTTATTTCCTCTTCGCCTTCTTGTCCGCGCCGTGCCCGTAATAGGTACGCGTCGGAGCGAATTCACCAAACTTGTGTCCGATCATCTCTTCGTTGACCGAAACAGGAACGTGCTTGTTACCGTTGTAGACACCGAACGTCAGACCGACGAACTGCGGCAGGATCGTGGAGCGACGGCTCCAGATCTTGATAACTTCACTGCGACCGCCCTCACGTACCTTCTCAGCCTTCTTGAGAAGATAGCCATCGATGAACGGGCCTTTCCAAACTGAACGAGCCATTTCAGACTACCTCTCTTACTTCTTGCGCTGATGACGCGAACGAGCGATGAACTTGTCCGTCGACTTGTTGGAGCGCGTCTTCTTGCCCTTCGTGGGCTTGCCCCACGGAGAAACCGGATGACGTCCACCCGACGTACGGCCTTCACCACCACCATGGGGGTGATCGACCGGGTTCATGGCAACACCGCGAACATGCGGACGCTTGCCGAGCCAGCGGCTGCGACCTGCCTTGCCGAGGCTGATGTTGCCATGGTCCGGGTTCGAAACGGCACCGACCGTGGCGAAGCACGAACCGTGGACGAGGCGCTGTTCACCTGAGTTCAGGCGAAGGATTGCCATGCCCTGGTCGCGGCCGACGAGCTGTGCGTACGTTCCGGCGGAACGAGCGATCTGACCACCCTTGCCCGGCTTCATCTCCACATTGTGGATGATGGTGCCGACCGGGATCGACGACAACGGCATCGCATTGCCCGGCTTCACGTCCGTCTGCGCGCCAGCAATGACGCTGTCGCCAACGGCCAGACGCTGCGGCGCCAGGATGTAGCTCAGTTCGCCATCTTCATAGCGGATGAGCGCAATGAATGCGGTCCGGTTCGGATCGTATTCAAGCCGTTCAACCTTGGCAGCGACATCATGCTTGCGACGCTTGAAGTCGACGAAGCGATAGGTGCGCTTGTGTCCGCCGCCCTGGTAGCGTGCAGTGACGCGACCCGAGTTGTTGCGACCACCCTTGGATGTCAGACCCTCAGTCAAAGCCTTCACGGGCTTGCCCTTGTAGAGCTCCGAGCGGTCCACGATCACCAGCTGACGCTGGCTTGGTGTGGTTGGATTATAATTCTTGAGTGCCATTGTCTTTACTCCACGGCCCCTCAGAGACCAGTCGAAACATCGATCGACTGCCCTTCGGCAAGCGTCACGACGGCTTTCTTGACATCACTCTGGCGCCCGACGATGCCGCGGAACCGCTTCACCTTGCCTTTGCGCACAGCTGTATTGACTGCAGTGACCTTCACGCGGAACAGCGCTTCGACTGCGGCCTTGATTTCCGGCTTCGTTGCCTTGCGGGCTACGTTGAAGACGACCTGGTTGTTATCGGATACCAGGGTCGACTTTTCCGTAATGACCGGGCTGACGATCACGTCGTAGTGGCGAAGATCAGTCATTTGAAACGCTCCTCGAGAGCTTCAACTGCTGCCTTGGAAAGCACGAGCTTGCCACGACGCAGGATGTCGTAAACATTGATGCCCTGGATCGGCAGAACATCGATGTTCGGGATGTTCGAAGCAGCGCGACGGAAATTCGCATCGATCTCGGCACCGCCGATGAGAAGCGCATTTTCGAGGCCAAGCTTGGCGAACTGCGAAACAAGTACCTTTGTCTTGGCATCGGTTGCCGCCAGATCATCAACGATGATCAGGTCGGAAGCCTTGACCTTTGCCGACAGGGCATGACGAAGCGCAAGGGCGCGAACCTTCTTCGGAAGGTCATGATCGTGGCTGTGAACAACCGGACCATGTGCCTTGCCGCCGCCGCGGAACTGCGGTGCACGTGCCGAATGGTGACGGGCGCGGCCCGTACCCTTCTGCTTGTACATCTTGGCGCCGGTCCGTGCGATTTCCGAACGGCCCTTTGCCTTGTGCGTTCCCTGCTGCTTGCGGGCGAGCTGGTAACGGACCATGCGCTGAAGGATATCGTCGCGCGGTTCAAGGCCGAAAATCTCCTCGGAGAGTTCCACCTTGCCGGCGTCTTTGCCTTCAAGTGTTGTAATCGAAAGGTCCATTATTCGGCTCCCTCAGTTGTCTGCGCCACTTCTGCATCAGACACAGCGGCTGTAGCGTTCGCTGCCTGGCGGAAACCAGCTGGCTTCGGAGCATTGTCCGGAAGCGCTACCTTGACGGCATCGCGTACCAGGATCCATGCACCCTTCGAACCAGGAACTGCACCACGAACCAGAATGAGGCCACGATCGATGTCCGTCGAAACGACTTCGATGTTCTGTGTCGTCACGCGGGTCTGACCCATGTGACCAGCCATCTTCTTGCCCTTGAACACCTTGCCCGGATCCTGACGCTGACCGGTAGAACCGTGAGCGCGGTGGGTAACCGAGTTACCGTGCGAAGCGCGGTGACCGCCGAAGTTGTGACGCTTCATCGAACCGGCAAAACCCTTACCGATCGAAGTACCAGTCACATCGACCTTCTGGCCGGCAACGTAATGGTCAGCCGTGATCTCAACACCGACATCAAGAAGATTGTCGGCAGAGACGCGGAATTCCGCCACTTTAGCTTTTGGTTCGACCGAAGCAGTCGCGAAATGCCCGCGCAAGCTCTTCGTCGTATTCTTAACCTTGGCCAGACCAACACCGAGCTGAACGGCAGTGTAGCCATTCTTCTCGACTGTACGCTGAGCCACAACCTGACAATTCTCCATCCGGAGTACTGTCACCGGCACATGCTCGCCTGCGTCGTTATAGACGCGAGTCATGCCCAGCTTCTGTGCAATTACACCTGAACGCATCGGTTCGTCCTTCCGTCCTCAAGCCTTACAGCTTGATCTCGACATCAACACCAGCGGAGAGATCGAGCTTCATCAGCGCGTCTACAGTCTGCGGGGTTGGGTCTACGATATCGAGAAGACGCTTATGTGTGCGCATCTCGAACTGCTCGCGGCTCTTCTTGTCGATGTGCGGCGACCGGTTGACAGTGAACTTCTCGATCCGTGTAGGAAGCGGGATCGGTCCGCGCACGTTGGCACCGGTACGCTTGGCAGTCGACACGATTTCCCGCGTCGAATCGTCAAGGATCCGATGATCAAACGCCTTGAGGCGAATGCGGATGTTTTGACCGTTCATTTCATCTTTTCCTTGTTTAGCGGAGACGCCCTATAACAGGCGCCTCTGCATAAAACCTTAATCTTACTCAATGATGGA
>UCKM01000018.1 GCA_900473175.1 Hyphomicrobiales bacterium
CGGCAAGGGCGGGAGCGGCAATGGCAACGCCTATAAGCAAGGCAAGCAGCGAAAGTTTACGTGACAGCATCATGACGGTTCTTCCTAATTGAGGGACTGGGCAGGCAGGGCCGGCGCCGGGCAAGACTTGCCCTTCATGGGAACGCAGGGTGCTGGCGGTGGCGCCACCGGATCGGCCGGCGTTGTGACGGGTGCCGCCACCGGGGCGGGCTCAGGAGCGGCCGGGGCAGGTGTCGGGCACGTCTTGCCATGGCCGGCCGTGCAGGGCGCCGCCACCGGGGTGGGGGCAGGAGTAGCGGGCGGCTTAGCGGGGAAGAAAGGATCCGCCGGCGGCGTAGCGGGCGCCGTCACCGGTATGGCCGGGGGAGCCACCGGTACCGGTGTGGCAAGGGCAACCTGCGTCGGCGTTGAATCGTCGACCGGCGGCGCGGCATAGAATTTGTCGAGTTCCGCCTTCATCGGCTTGCGCGACATTTCTGTGAGGTAGGTCATGTGCCCGCCATTGAACCATTTTACCGGCACGCGGTCGGTAAGTCCCACTCCGGCGAGGTCAAGCTCGGTATTGTACAGCAGCGTGACGTAGTCGGTAAAGCCGCCAACGACAACAACCTTCAAGCCATCGCCGTTGTGAACCGCCTTCACCAAATCCGGAAGACTCGTCGGCTGGTCCATGTCATCGCCGGACGACTGTGGATTACTCCACCACAGACTATTAGCGTCGACGTTGGTCTCCACATAATGGCCGGATGCGTTGCTATAATTGGCGAAATCTGCAAGCAGCGGCTTGATGGCGTAGGTAAAGCCGGACCGTTGGTAATCCGAGAGGAAGTGGTCATACTGAAAATTGAAGTCCGGACTGTAAAGCCACATACTATAATTGTAAGCGTTGAATTGGAAGTGGGGCAGGATTTTGGCAACAATGTCACTTGGGTCCGTCAGCATCTGGACACGCCTGTATTTGTCGTTGAGTCCATAGCCCGTCAGCTGATACATTTCTTCGAGCAGGCTGGCGCCGTCCGGGCTCAGAAAATATTTATAAAGCGGGTCATTCTCAAATGTTGCCAGGTACGACTTGTCAGGGTCAGCTTTTTGAACTACGTCGTCTGCCGCAAACGTGAAATGATAAAAATCATATTGCGTGCTCAGGTCCTTGACCTTCATAGCAAGATTTTTGGCCCGTTGCAGAATATCAGGGATCGTCGTCAGGTCCTCAACCGATTGGTTGCCAGCTGCAGGCGACTTGCCAAAATAGGCCGAAACCATGGCATAAAAGGGGTACATCGCATATGCCTTTGTGTGAAAACCCGCGGAACGGTAATCCAACACCGGCGAGTTGAGCACGATGCCGGTGAGGCCGACGGGCTTTCTGCCTGCAGGCTCCGGCTCGAAATTGGCCGTGCCGGCGTCAATGAGACGCGCCGCCATTTTCGGGACACGGATGCCGGAATAGGATTCGCCATAAAGATATTTGGGCGAGCTCTGCCGGCTGTAATAGTTGATGAAGCGGGTGACGAAGTCGTTGTCGACTTCGACATCCTGGTTCACGCCCCAAAAGTCTCTGTTCGTGTGCGGGCTGATCGCCTCTGAAAAACCCGTTCCGGTGGGATCGACGAAAACGAGATCGGTTTGATCGAGCAGGGTTTCAGCATTGTCTATTTGCGGGAAACTGGACGGCGGCCCTGAACTGCTGACGTCGGGTTCGTTGGTAACCAGCCGCTTCGGCGCCCACGAGCCCATGTGCAGCCAGATTGACGACTCGCCCGGCCCGCCATTGAAGAAGAAGGTTACCGGCCGCTTTTCCCTGGGCCGGTCGTCGCGCGAATAATAGGTATAGAAGATCGATGCCTCGGGCGACTTGTCCTTGGGATTGGAGGCGGTAAGGTGGCCGGCCCTCGCGGTGAACCATACGGTCTTGCCGCCAATCTGCATCGAATGACGCTTGACCGCCGGCTTCTCATCCACGGCGACGTCGAGCCGGGAATCCTTTTGGCCGCCATAGACGGTGGAGTCGTTGAGCGCATAGTCTCCCGGCGTGAAAAGCTTGTAGGCGTCTTCGGCAAAGCCGTCGCGGGCGAGTGTATCCGCCTGGGCGAATAGCTTTTCCTCCGCGGCTCGCGTGGAGGCAGCTTTTGCTTCCGGGATCATGCCCAGACTGTTGAACAGGTCGGCGGCTTCTTCGAAACGGCCTTGGTCCAGCATCGCTTGCGCCTGTGCGATCGATTGCTGGCGCTTTTGCTCGTCGGTAAGCCCGGTCTGGATTGCCGGCGTTGTTGCAAGGCCGGGCGCAGTGGTGCCCGGGGATGCGCCGCCAGTCGGCGGCCCCTGATCTGTCGCAAACGTGGAGGTCGGCGTGGCCGTCTGTGCGGTGGGCGAATCCGGCCCATTGCAAGCCGAAAGGCCAAGCGCGGCCAGAAGTATGAATTTCTTGTAATCCATTTGATTATAGTTCCCCGATGAAAAAGACACACAAAGCTTTCAGTTCGGGGCCGCCTTGACAATTCGTCTAAAGTTTAATCCTGGTCGAATTTTGCACATGATTGGCGGATATTTTTCGCCAGCAAACAAAAAGCCCCCGTCGCGCGGAGAAACGGGGGCTAGGCTTGCGGGGCAAGACAGCCCTGTTCGGAGGGCGATTAAATTCAGGCTGTCGCGGTCAGCCTAACCTTTGCGCGTGCCACGCCACGTGGTCGGCGAAGAAGGTCGAGATGAAATAATAGGAGTGATCGTAGCCGTCGCGCATGTTGAGCTGCAGCGGAATGCCCGCCTTGGCGCAAGCGGCCTCCAGAAGCCATGGGCGCAAACCGTCTTCAAGAAAACCGTCGGCCTTGCCCTGGTCGACCAGAAGCTCGGGGAGGCGATGTCCGTCCTCGATCAGCGCAACGCTGTCATAGGCGCGCCACGCCGCTTCGTCGGGGCCGAGATATTTTTCGAAGGCCGGGCGCGACCAGCCGGCCACCATCGGCCGGGCGATCGGCGCGAAGGCCGACACCGCCTTGAACCGCCCCGGATGTTTCAGGGCGAGCGTGATCGCACCGTGGCCACCCATCGAATGCCCGCATATCCCCTGGCGTTGCATGTCGAGCGGAAAATTGGCCGCAACCAGCGCCGGCAGTTCATCGGCGATATAGCTCGCCATACGGTAATTGGTCGCCCAGGGCGCTTCGGTCGCGTCGAGATAGAAACCGGCGCCGCTGCCGAATTGCCAATTGTCCTTTTCGTCCGGCACATGCTCGCCGCGCGGGCTCGTATCCGGGCAGATGATGGCCATGCCGAGTTCCGCCGCCTTCCGCCGGTATTCGCCCTTGTCCATGACGTTCTGATGGGTGCAGGTCAAACCGGAGAGATACCAGAGCAAGGGGACAGGCTCCGCCTTGGCTTGCGGCGGCAGGAAGAGCGCGAAGGTCATGTCGCATTGGCAGGCCTCGCTACGGTGGCGATAGACGCCTTGCATGCCCTCAAAGCTCTTGGCGAGCGATAGTGTTTCCATTGCGGCTCTCCGGAAATCAGTGCGACTGGCCGAGCGCCACGGCGACATTGACCGCCGCGGCAACGAGCACCGTGTTGAAGAAAAACGAGACGATGGCGTGGAGCAGATTGACGGCGCGCACATGCGAATTGGTGATACCGGTATCCGAGGTCTGCGCGGTCATGCCGATGACGTAGGAGAAATAGACGAACTCGATGCCGCCAGGCTCGTTGTCGCCGGGAAAGTCGAGGCCGCCGACATGCCGGCGGGTACCGTCCGCCGCGCCTTCGGCATTCTCGTCCGGTTGCCAGTAGATATGGGCATAGTGGATGGCCGCCATCATGTGAATGGTCAGCCAGCCGAGTGGCACCGCGGCAAGCGTGAGCGTCAGGTCGAGCGGATGCGGGTTCTCACCGGAATTGATCAGGGCAAAGAGCGAGCCGACGGCGACGACGACCGCGCCGAAGGTCACCGCGAAGATGATCGCCACCGGTTCGTCGGATTTCGCCGCGTTGCGGCGCAGATAATCCGGCGTCAACCTGTGAATCTTGAAGGCGGAAAGCACGAGGTAGATCAGAAAGAACACGTTGGCGGCAATCACCGCTGCGCTGCGCGGGGCGAGGATGAATACGGCCCCGGCGAAGACGAGAATCCCGACGACAAAGGCGATGTAAAACGGGTTATGCCTCTTCCACATGAGCGTCTCCTCCAGCCGGACCGGCCACTATTCCGACGTTACGGCAGCGGGACGCTGCATGTCGATATGCGGAATATCGTCCTCAAGATACTCCTTTGAGACCGGCACGAAGCCGAAGGACTCGTAGAAGTTCTTGAGATGGCTCTGGGCCGAAAGCTTGATGGGCATTTCGGCGTAGAGCCGCTCGCACTGGGCGATGGCCTCGACCATCAGCCGCTCGCCAAGCCGCTTGCCGCGATGATCCGGCGCAACGACGACGCGGCCGATGCGCGACGCCGGGTCGTTCTTTGCCGGCTTTCGGATACGCGCGCTTGCCACCAGTTCCTTGCCGGAAAGAAGGCGTATATGCAGCGCATCGGCATCCTTGCCGTCGAGTTCCGGATAGGGGCATTTCTGCTCGACGACAAAGACATCGACGCGCAGTTTGAGCATGTCGTAGAGCTCGCGCGGGGCAAGCTCATCAAGCCCGCTGAGCACGACCCTGTAGCCGCCGCCTGGCATCAGAACGTCACCACGCTACGGATCGACTTGCCCTCATGCATGAGATCGAAGGCGGTGTTGATCTCGGCAAGCGGCATTGTATGGGTGATGAGCCGGTCGATATCGATCTTGCCCTCCATGTACCAGTCGACGATTTTCGGCACATCGGTGCGGCCGCGCGCGCCGCCGAAGGCCGTGCCGCGCCAGTTGCGGCCGGTGACGAGCTGGAACGGGCGCGTCGAGATTTCCTTGCCGGCCTCGGCAACGCCGATGACAATGCTGGTGCCCCAGCCTCGGTGGCAGCATTCGAGCGCCTGGCGCATGACATTGGTGTTGCCGGTGGCATCGAAGGAGAAATCGGCGCCGCCGTCGGTGAGTTCCTGGATTGCCTGCACCACCTTGTCATTGCCGATTTCGGTCGGGTTGACAAAATCGGTCATGCCGAAGGTCTTCGCCATGGCCACCTTGCCGGGATTGATGTCGACGCCGATGATCTTGTCGGCCCCGACCATGCGCGCGCCCTGGATCACATTGAGACCGATGCCGCCGAGGCCGAACACGACGACATTGGCGCCGGGCCAGACCTTGCCGGTGTAGATGACGGCACCGATGCCGGTGGTGACGCCGCAGCCGATATAGCAGATCTTGTCGAAAGGCGCGTCCTCGCGAACCTTGGCGAGGGCGATCTCTGGCAGGACAGTGAAATTGGAGAAGGTCGAGCAGCCCATATAGTGGAAGACTTCGCCGCCGTCGCAGGAAAAGCGGCTGGTGCCGTCGGGCATGACGCCCTGGCCTTGCGTGGCGCGGATCGAGGTGCACAGGTTCGAGCGCTGCGACAGGCAGGTCTTGCACTGCCGGCATTCGGGCGTATAGAGCGGGATGACATGGTCGCCCGCGTTGAGCGAGGTGACGCCGGCACCGACCTCGCGCACGATGCCCGCGCCCTCATGGCCGAGAATGGCCGGGAACTTTCCTTCCGAATCAAGCCCCGACAGCGTGTAGGCGTCGGTATGGCAGACACCGGTCGCCATGATTTCGACCAGCACCTCGCCGGGCTTCGGGCCGCCGATCTCGATTGTTTCGATGGTGAGCGGCTTGTTGGCCTCCCAGGCGACTGCGGCACGCGATTTCATGAAGTTCTCCCTGATGCGTCGCAAATCACAGGCAGGTGATTTGCTTTCGCGCACTATCGGGATGGCATGGGGGATCGTCAATCGGATGTGCGACATTTCCGGACGGAATGGCCATAGGATGAGGCGGCCCAAGGATCGCTCGTCTCGGCGGCCATCCAGTTTCCGCTGTTACTCGCAGGCGATTTCCGGGTTGGCCCAATCCGCATAGTCGAGAAGGCCCGTATCGCTCGTCGCAATAAGCCGCAGTGTCGTGACATTTTTCAGATCGGCTTTCAGCAGCTTGGGCTGGTCATAGGTCCCAATATGCCGCTGTCGGCCAATAGACGCCCGTCACCCCAAATTTGAAACTGCACCCTGCAGCAAGCATGCCGTTGGCAACCATCTTGTCGGCAATGGTCAGGACCTGCTTTTGACGGACGATGCGTCGCATGCGGCAAGGCCAACTAAAACCAAGAGGCAAAAAATTATTAAAATCACGTTCTTCTCCCGCAATGACGGGAATGGTGAATATTAAGGAAGCCGAGTCAATTAGGCGATAGTTGCATATGGTTGCTCGCTGTGTGGCGAATGCGACCATGCCATTGCCGCCATCCCGATGTTCCATTATGCCGACATCGCGATTGTCGAATTATTGTCCTGGATCAGAAATTGCCCGAGCTGCCCGCTCTTCCCGTCACCGACATCCTGCCAGCGCTGGATAGCGCCCTTGGCGCGGGGAGCGCCGCCGTGCTGGTGGCGCCGCCCGGTGCCGGCAAGACCACGCTTGTGCCGCTGCATCTGTTGCAGGCGCCATGGCGCGGCGACGGCACCATCATCCTGCTCGAACCGCGCCGCCTTGCCGCGCGCGCCGCGGCGAGCAGGATGGCGAGCCTCTCCGGTGAGGATGTGGGTGAGACCGTCGGCTATCGCATGCGGCTTGAGAACAAGGTGTCGGGAAAGACGCGGGTCCTCGTGGTGACCGAAGGCGTCTTTGCCCGGATGATCCTCGACGATCCCGGCCTTGCCGGTGTCGCGGCGGTGCTTTTCGACGAGTTCCATGAGCGCAGCCTCGACGCGGATTTCGGCTTGGCACTGGCGCTCGACGTGCAGGCGGCGTTGCGCCCGGATTTGAAGGTTCTTGTCATGTCGGCAACGCTCGATGGCGCGCGGGTGGCAAGGCTGCTCGGCGATGCGCCGGTCTTGGAGAGCAAGGGTCGCGCCTTTCCGGTCGATATCCACTATCGCGAGCGCAGGGTCGATGAGCGGATCGAGGATGCCATGACGCGTGCCATCCGTGACACGCTGGGCGACGAGCATGGCAGCATCCTCGCCTTCCTGCCCGGGCAGCGCGAAATCGAACGCACCGCCACTGCGCTGGAAGACAGGGTGCCGCCTGGCACGCTTGTCGTCCCGCTTTATGGCGCACTCGAAGGCCGCGACCAGGACGCGGCGATCCGGCCACCGCCGCAGGGGACGCGCAAGGTGGTGCTGGCGACGTCGATTGCCGAGACCTCGATCACCATCGACGGTGTACGCGTCGTCATCGATAGCGGGCTGGCGCGGCTGCCGAAATTCGAGCCCGCCACGGGCCTGACCCGGCTTGAGACCGTGCGCGCGTCGCGTGCCGCCGTCGATCAGCGCGCCGGTCGCGCCGGGCGCACCGAACCCGGCATTACCTTGCGGCTGTGGCGGGCCGAGCAGACGGCGGCGCTGGAGGCTTTTGCGCCGCCGGAAATTCTCGAAGCCGACCTCACGGGGCTTGTGCTCGATTGCGCGGCCTGGGGTGTTGCAGATCCGGCAAGCCTTGCCTTTCTCGATGCGCCGCCTGCGCCCGCCGTGAAGGAGGCGAAGGCGCTCCTCAACGAACTCGGCGCGCTCGAAGATGGCCGGATCACTCGGATGGGCGAGGCGATGCGAAGCCTGGCGCTACCGGCCCGGCTCGCTCATATGGTGCTGACCGCGCGGCAACGGGGGCAGGGGCTGCGCGCCGCTGAGCTTGCGGTGCTCCTCACCGAGCGCGGCCTTGGCGGCAATGATGTCGATCTGGAAACGCGCCTTTCGCGTTTCCAGCGCGAGCGCGGCGACCGCGTCTCGCGAGCCCGCAGCCTGGCGAAGCGGCTTGCTGGCAGAGATACCGTGGCGGCCGGCGAACCGGACAGCGCCGGGCGTCTCCTCATCGATGCCTATCCAGACCGCATCGCCAAGGCCCGCGGCAATGGCCAGTTCACGCTGGCCAATGGCCGTGGCGGCGAGTTGGACGCAGCGACCCCATTGGCAAAATCGCCGTGGCTTGTCGTTGCCGACCTTGCCGGGCGTGCGGGCCGGGCGCGAATCGTCTCGGCGGCCGAAGTGACGGAGGCCGACATTCGCGATGCCCTGGCCGGGCATGTCGTCAGCGGCAGGCAGGTGAGTTACGACCCGTCGCGTAACGCCTTGCAGGCGCGTGACGTAACGCGCATTGGCGCCATTGCCCTTGCCGAAAAGACGCTGCCCGCCCCGACGGGCGAGGAGGCGGATCAAGGGGTCATCGCGGCGGTGCGCGTCCATGGCATCGATATCCTGCCATGGTCGAAGGAGGCGGCAACCTTGCGCCGCCGCCTCGCCTGGCTGCATCAGGGGTTAGGCGCGCCGTGGCCGGCGATGGACGATGCCGCGCTCATCGCCTCGCTGGAGGACTGGCTGTTGCCCTTCCTCAAGGGTACGGCACAGCTTGGCCAGATACCGGCGCATGTGTTGACCGAGGGTTTGCGATCCCTGGTGCCGTTTGACCTGCAGTGCAAGATCGATCAGCTTGCGCCGACGCATTTCGAAGTCCCGACCGGCTCCAACATTCCGATCCGCTACGATGCGGAAGCGCCGGTCCTGTCGGTGCGGGTGCAGGAACTGTTCGGGCTGGGCAGCCACCCGGCGATTGCCGGCGGCACCATTCCCTTGCTGCTCGAACTGCTTTCCCCGGCACACCGGCCGATACAGATCACGCGCGATCTGCCCGGCTTCTGGAAGGGTTCATGGACCGATGTGCGCAGCGATATGCGTGGCCGCTATCCGAAGCATGTCTGGCCGGAGGACCCGGCCAGTGCGGCGCCGACGGCACGCGCCAAGCCGCGCGGGACTTGAATCCACTTTGATCATGTGTGCCGTGTGCGCGTCGTACTTCATCTAGCAATTCCATTTGGCTCGCGATTGTTCTAAAGCACGGCCATGGTTCAGGATTTCGGCATACGCTCCTCTTATCTGTCGCGGCGGCTGCGGCTGACGACGCTCATCCGGCTGCGCTGGCTTGCGGTGGCAGGCCAGAGCATCGCGGTGCTTTTCGTCGCGCTCTATCTGAAGTTCCCCTTCCCGGTGAGCATCTGTTTCGCGCTGATCGCCTGCTCGGCCTGGCTGAACCTTCTGATGTCGTTCCGCTATCCGATCAATCATCGGCTGGAGCCGCGGGCAGCGATCACGGTGCTCGCCTTCGACATCCTGCAGGTGGCGGGATTGCTCTACATGACCGGCGGGTTGCAAAACCCGTTTGCCGTGCTGATGATCGTGCCGGTGATCATTTCCGCCACGTCGCTGCCGGCCTATGCCACGGCCGCGCTCGGCCTCCTGGTGACGGCCTGCGCCACGCTCCTCGCCTATGTCTACCTGCCGCTTCCCTGGTACGAAGGCGAGACCATGCAATTGCCTTTCGTGCTGATTGCAGGCGTCTGGTGTTCGGTGGTTTCGGCGCTCGCCTTCACCGCGGTCTATGCCTACCGGGTTGCCGAGGAAGCGCGCCTGCTGGCCGACGCTCTCAATGCGACCGAACTGATCCTGCAGCGCGAACAGCATCTTTCCGCCCTCGATGGCCTCGCCGCCGCTGCGGCGCACGAACTCGGCACGCCGCTCGCGACGATCGCACTTGTCGCCAAGGAAATGGAACGCAGCCTCAAGCACGACGACCGTTTTGCCGAAGACATCGAACTTCTGCGTTCGCAGACCAACCGCTGCCGCGAAATCCTGAAACGCCTGACGAGCCTTTCCTCCACCAGCGAGGAGCACATGTCGCGCTTGAAGATTTCCTCGCTGATCGAGGAAGTCATCGAGCCCAATCGCAATTTCGGTATAAACATCGAAGTGACGAAATTGCGCGGCGAGGGCAATGAACCGGTCATCCGCCGCAACCCGGGCATCATCTATGGCCTTGGCAACCTCGTCGAGAATGCCGTCGATTTTGCTCGCGAAACGATCAAGGTCAACTGGAGCTGGAGCGACAAGACGGTCGAGATCGTCATCAGCGATGACGGCAAGGGTTTTGCGCCCGATATTCTCGACCGGATTGGCGAACCCTACACGACCGGCCGCGATCGCGAGATCAACGAACATGGCGGCGGGCTGGGCCTCGGCCTGTTCATTGCCAAAACCCTGTTAGAGCGTTCCGGTGCGACGATCACGTTCCGCAACCGGAACGATCCTGGTCAGGGCGCGGAAGTTGTCGTGACCTGGCCGCGCCATCAGTTGATGCCGGATTGATAGTCTTTGACTTTTTGTTCATTGCGAACCATTAACGGAGTATATTTATAGAAAATGAGCAGGATAACCTGATGGAAAATACGGATCAGGACGATATTGCAGCCATAGGCGGGGATCGCACACTTCTTCTTGTTGATGACGACAAGCCCTTCTTGCAGCGGCTTGCCCGCGCCATGGAGACGCGCGGCTTTACTGTTGCCATTGCCGACTCGGTTGAAGCCGGCCTTGCCAGTGTCAAGATCAATGCCCCGGCCTATGCGGTCGTAGACATGCGCCTTGGCGACGGCAATGGTCTCGATATCATCGAAGCGATCCGCGCCCGGCGCGAAGACACCCGCGCCATCGTCCTGACCGGCTACGGCAACATTGCGACGGCGGTCAATGCGGTCAAACTCGGCGCCATCGATTATCTGTCGAAACCGGCCGATGCGGATGAGGTTTTCGCCGCCCTTACCCGCCGGTCGGGCGAGAAGGTGGCACCGCCGGAAAATCCGATGTCGGCCGACCGGGTGCGCTGGGAGCATATCCAGCGCGTCTACGAGATGTGCGACCGCAATGTCTCCGAAACCGCGCGCCGCCTCAACATGCACCGGCGCACGTTGCAGCGCATATTGGCAAAACGGGCACCGCGGTAAAGTTCTGCATTTTTGTCGTGCGTGGTTCGACGGGCTCACCATCGGACTCTCATCGGTCCGGCCCGTCGAACGGCCTCCTGTCCATCGGCCCACGTGCTGGTATGAGCGCGTGGGCCTCATCATTATGCACNNCAAATCAAACAGACAAGCCCCGTCGAACCACGCACTACGCTTCTGTTTCGCGATTTCGCAAACCCTACTCCACATCCGTCTCCGGCAGATGAATGCCCGACAGCTCCGCCAGGGTCATGCGCGCGGCGCTGATGCGGGCAAAGCGCAGCGTCATCGCCTTGCGCGTGGCGGCGGGCAACTTGTGCTCGGGCGCATCGCGGATGATCTCGGCGCCATAGCCGTCCGAGAGGATGAAACCGCAATCCTCCGGGAAAATATCTGCCGGAACGCCGGGATGCGTGGCGAAGAACAACCGGTCACAGTGCTGCCGGTAGATCGGCCATTTGTGGTCGACCCGCCAATCTTCGATCGAGGATTTGATTTCGACAATCCAGATTTCGCCGCTGCGTGTCAGAGCCACAAGATCGGCGCGCCGGCCGGAAGCAAGCGGCAGTTCCGGTACGACTGCAAGGCCTAGCTCGAGGAAAAGCCGTTGCACGCCGCGGCGCACCAGCATGGCGTTTTCCGATTGGCGCCCGTCAATGAGCGGACTTGTCTGGCCTGGATTAACGAGTGGCATGGGTCGAAACACTATCGGCAAAAATGCAACCATGCCGAACAAATAGTCGGCAAAGCCGAAGAAAAACATGGTTAACCGAAAATGACGCTTTACGGTTAATTGGCCATTAACAAATATGGCGCTAGAGAGGCAACAGCAAAACCAACGTGGATTAGCGCAATACTGACTGGGGTGACCATGCAACTGAAGACTATCGTGCTCGCGGTTGGGCTGATGGGTACGACCGCTCTGACCGGCTGTTCGACTATCGGATTCAGCTACTCAACTGCTTCCTATTCGTCCGTCGTCGATGCGGGCTATGTGATACCCGCCGTTCCCCGTGCGAAGATCCCGTCGCAATATCTGCGTCAGGAAGTCAATTATGAGGGCGGCGAAGCGCCAGGCACCATCATCGTCGATACCGGTGCGAAATATCTCTATTACGTTCTCGGCGACGGCAGGGCGATGCGCTATGGCATCGGCGTCGGCAAACAGGGTTTCGCATGGTCGGGCTCAGCGCGCGTTGCCTTGAAGCGCGAGTGGCCAACCTGGACACCGCCGAGGGAGATGATCCAGCGGCGGCCTGAGCTCGCCGAATTCCGCGACGGCATGGATCCTGGGCTGACCAACCCGCTCGGTGCACGCGCGCTCTACCTTTTCAACAAGGGCGGCGATACGGGCTACCGCCTGCACGGCACACCGGAATGGTGGTCGATCGGCAAGGCGATGTCCTCCGGCTGCATCCGCCTGATGAACCAGGATATCATTGACCTCTACAATCGGGCTGAAGTCGGCGCGAAGGTTATTGTCCGGTAATGGGATAGTTTCAAAATGGACTACTATGGCCGCCTTCGGGCGGCCTTTTATTTGGCGAGAAAACTTCCGTCGTGTTGACCTGCTAGGGCACCCCCCAATAGATTGGCGCAGTTGCGCAGAAAATTGGAAGGTCATCATGTTCAAAACCGTTGCCACCACGCCATACGACGATCAGAAGCCCGGCACCTCGGGTTTGCGCAAGAAGGTCCCGGTCTTTCAGCAGGCGAACTACGTCGAGAACTTCATCCAGTCGGTTTTCGATTCGCTCGAAGGCTTCAAGGGCGAAACCCTGGTCATCGGTGGCGACGGCCGCTACTACAACCGCGAAGTAGTTCAGATCGCCCTGAAGATGGCGGCTGCCAACGGCTTCGGACGGGTACTCGTCGGCCAGGGCGGCATCCTGTCGACGCCGGCGGCGTCGAACGTCATCCGCAAATACAAGGCCTTTGGCGGGCTTGTCCTTTCGGCCAGCCACAACCCCGGTGGCCCGACCGAGGATTTCGGCATCAAGTACAATATCGGCAATGGCGGACCGGCGCCGGAGAAAATCACCGAAGCGATCTTCGCGCGGTCGAAGACGATCAAGCAATACGTCATCGCCGAAGCCGCCGACATCGATATCGACACGATCGGCAAGCGCGACATCGCCGGCATGACGGTCGAGATCATCGATCCGGTCGCCGACTATGCGGCACTTATGGAAGAGCTCTTCGATTTCGATGCCATTCGCGATCTCATCAGGTCGGGTTTTACACTGCGCTTTGATTCCATGCACGCGGTGACCGGTCCCTACGGCAAGGAGATCCTGGAGCGCCGTCTCGGCGCCAAGGAGGGCACGTGCGTCAATTTCGTGCCGCTGCCGGACTTTGGCGGGCATCATCCCGATCCCAATCTCGTCTATGCCAAGGATCTCTATGATCTCATGATGTCGGCTGACGGACCGGATTTCGGCGCCGCTTCCGACGGTGATGGCGACCGCAATCTGATCATCGGCAAGGGAATTTTCATCACGCCGTCCGATTCGCTGGCGATGCTTGCCGCCAATGCGCATCTGGCGCCGGGTTACAAGGCCGGGCTCAAGGGCATCGCCCGGTCGATGCCGACGAGCGGCGCCGCCGATCGCGTGGCCGAAAAGCTCAAGATCGGCATGTATGAAACCCCGACCGGCTGGAAGTTCTTCGGCAATCTGCTCGATGCCGGCATGGCGACGATTTGCGGCGAGGAAAGCGCCGGTACCGGCTCCAATCATGTGCGCGAGAAGGACGGTCTCTGGGCCGTGCTGCTCTGGCTCAATATCCTGGCGGTACGCCGCGTCAGCGCCATGCAGGTCGCCAGGGAACATTGGGCGACCTATGGACGCAATTACTATTCACGCCATGACTATGAAGGTGTCGACAGCGACGCCGCCAACCGGCTGATCGACGATCTGCGCGGCAAGCTTCCGACGCTGCCCGGGACGTCGGTGCAAGGCCTGACGATCGCGACTGCCGACGATTTCGCCTATCACGATCCCGTCGACAAATCCGTCAGCGACCATCAGGGTATCCGCGTCCTGTTCGAGGGAGGCTCGCGCGTCGTCTTCCGCCTGTCGGGCACCGGCACATCTGGCGCAACGATCCGTGTCTATGTCGAGCGCTACGAGCCCGACCCAAAGCGCCATGATCTCGAAACCCAGGGTGCGCTTGCCGATCTCATCCGCGCCGCGGAAGATATTGCCGGCATCAAGGCGCATACGGGCCGCGACAAGCCTAGCGTGATCACGTGATAGGTTTTACTTGCTTGGATACTCGTTAGATCAGCGCACAACACAGACGCCTGTCACCGCGTGACGGCCTCCATGCGCGGGTCCGCGGCGAAGGTTTCGTGACTGAAACCGAGCCGCGTATCCGGGTAGTCGCAGATGGCGTTGACGCCATAGTTGGACAAATGCAGGCGCCATGTGGTCGTGCGCACCGGATTGGGCATGGCAAAACAGGCGCAGCTAAGCAGCGCGACATTGGCGCCGCCCTGCGGGTCGCGCACTGATCGGTAGCGGATAAGGTCGATACCGGCCTTGAGGGCCGCATCAGCAAGATCGAGACAGGCCGAATAATCGGTGGGATGAGCCCATTGGCTATCGTGTTCCGCGAATGGCGCAGCGGTGAGGTCGAGCGCATGGGTCGTGGCGTAGCGGGCTTCGAAGGCAGTGAATTCCAGAGCATTGCGCGGCCAGGGTGTTGCCGGGCTCTCGATGAAAAAGAGCAGGCGATAAAAGGCTGTTTCGGCAACGGCAGTTTCCACGGCTTCACTGGCGTAGAAGACGCCGGGCGAATAGCCTTCCCGGCGGAAGCGGGAATTACCCGGGTAACGGCCGTAGCGGAACGGCGTCGCCAGCAGATAGTCGAGATGGGTGCAGGCGGGCGGAAGGGGCGGTTTCGTAGCCTCGAGTTCGTCCTCGAGCAGGGCCTGCTCGTCCAGCGTGTCCACCAGCTTCATCGTCGATACGCGATGCTGCGCTTCAACAAGCCGCCAGCAGCCGCCATGGCTGTCCCTGGCTTCAGATTGGAGCGCGGCGGGCGTCCAGATAGGCAAGGACATGGGCGAGACCGTCTATGGTTTTGATCCGGTTGAGCGGCTTGCCGCCGAGCATGGTGTTGTCGGTTCGCATCCATGTGCGTGCGACCGCATCGTCCCCGCCGACGATTGCATCGAGCGAGCGGTAGAGACGGATGAAAAGGAGTGCGAGCTCATAGCTCTTGCCGGTGAGCGGCGTGCCATCCAGACTGCGCTTCAACCGGGACAGGCTGGGTTCGGACAAGCCGACGATCGGCGCAAGCTCACGGGCGGAGAGGCCAAGCAATTCCGATGATCGCAGCAGCGCCTTTGAAACAATGGCGGCCTTTCCCGGTGTAGCAATGGGGTGCGCGCTGGTTCGCATGGCAATTCCTTTCACTGGAAATAAATATAGATGAAATTTCTGGTGAAATCAACAACCGGGCTCTCGAAACCAAGACTGCAATGACCATGTGCGTGGTTCGACAGGCTCACCATAAGGGAGGATGAGAGTTGCAGATGTATCCTTCGGGCTCCATGTTCCCCCTATGATCATTGGCACGGCACAACCCACCTATGCAGCACAATCCACCTCCCTCACGGTGAGCCCAGTCGAACCACGCAATTCGGTGATGCAATCTGCTGAAATCAACGCCTTGGTGCCACCGTCATTGGCAGGCCCCGGTCAGGTTGTGTCGTCAACTTCTGCACTGGCCAAGGCTTGTAGCTGCCGGGCATGTCGAAACGGAAGCGGTGGAGAAGGATCTCCAATGCGATGATCGCTTCCTGTAGCGCGAAGCTCGCGCCGATGCACACGCGCGGCCCGGCGCCGAAGGGCAGGTACTGGAAGCGGTCGATCTTGTCGCGGTTTTCCGGATGGAAGCGCGAGGGCATGAAGGCGTCGGGATTATCCCAGTAAAGACGGTGGCGATGCACGGTCCATGGCATGACCAGCACGGCCGCGCCCTTCGGCAGTTCCAGGTCCATATATTGATCGTCCTCGATGGGTTCGCGGTTGATCGACGGCGCCGGCGGATAAAGCCGCATCGCTTCCTCGAAAGCCGCGCGGGTCAGCGGCAGGGCATCGAGCCAGGCATAGGACGGCGGCACCTGTCGCTGATCCATGAAGGCATCGATCTCGGCTTCGATCAGATCACGCTCCCATGGCGCCTTGGCCAGCAGATAGAGGGTCCAGCCGAGCGCCCGTGCCGTGGTTTCGTGGCCAGCACCGATAAAGGTGATGATGTTGTCCTCGATCTCGCCACGCGACAGCCCATCGGGGCCCTCGGCTTTCAGCAGCAGTGTCAGGAAGTCGTTGGGGACCTTGTCGCCCTCCCTGTCCATGCGGTTTTTGCGCATGACAATGGTATTGGCGACGATCTGGCGGAAGAAAGCAAGCGCCCGGCGGCCCCTGATCTGGGTGAAGCGCGGCAGCCAGTTTGGCGCTCCGAGAAGGTCGAGCGGATCGACCCGGCCCATTGTTTCGAAGAGACGGTCGACTTCGTGCGAGAACTGGTCGGGATCGCCGGCGATCTCACCCGAAAACAGCGTCTCGGCGAGAATGTCATAGGTGAGCATGGTCATGTCGCGCGACACGTCCGTTGGTTCGGTCAACGCCTCATAGCGCTTGGCAAAGGTCTCGGTGGTCCGCTTCATCGCCTCGGCAAAACCGTAAATGTGGCGCGGCGTGAACACCGGTGCCATGGCTTTGCGCGATCGCCGCCAGGTCTCGCCCTCAGCGGTCAACAGGCCATCGCGTAGGATTGGACGCAGGATACGCTGGCGCACCGCCGCCATCTTGTAGTTTTTTGCATTGTCGACGAGGACATGGCGGATCAGGCCGGGATCGTTGGCGATGATCGTGTGGGCAAATGACCAGTCGATCGAGACCCACGGCTCATTGTAGGAAGGCTCGCCCCACAATTCGAGCGGATTGCGGTAGATGGTGCGAATAAGCCGCAACGTACCGACAGGGCCTGTGCGCGGCACCGGCGCCGGGGGTATGAACGCGGTTTGTACAATATCCATGCTTGGCTCCTGACACCGATGTGGGGGCAACACAGCAAAATGTCCAGCATTTGCCCAAGGTGCTTGCAGGCTTGATAACCGTTTCGTACGGCTGATTTAAACTTGACGGCAGGATGCGAATAGGCTGTTCTCCGAGGTGTTGCCGAAAGCAGCACCTTTTCAATATTCATAAAACACGATCGCCTTTGTTCAGTTAAGTCAAAGCCTTATTCAACTGCAATTATATATTGTGAGGTTTATTATTATGAATTTTCGCCTTGGCTGGCTCTTGCTGGCGGTATTTCTCGCGTCCTGTGATGGCGGGTCGGATTCCGAGATCGATGCATCGACATTCCATCCTCCAGTGGTGGTTCCTCCTTCCAGCTCTGCTCCGATGGCTACCGCGCCGAAGACGCTCTATGGACCCGAGGATGCATTCGATAGCAAAGCGGTCTCAGAAACGCCATCGAGCAAGGCCCAGACAATCAAGCTCAACGGCACCATTATGCCATTCACGGCGACAGCCGGACATTTGATCGCCTATGATTGGCATATGGTATCCGACAAAGCCAATCCATCGTGGATTTGGATGGAGGCAGCGATCTTCTATACAGCCTATACGCGCGATGATCTACCGCGCGAAAAGCGACCCGTCACGTTTGTATTCAACGGCGGACCGGGAGGATCATCTGCCGATCTCGACGTTGGGTTTCTTGGTCCCAAGAACGTCGATGAGAAGGCATCCCCAGGGAACCTGCCCTTGATCGACAATGCCAACACGCTGTTCGATCGGACGGATCTGGTGTTCGTTGACCCGGTGGGAACCGGATACTCGGCGGCGATTTCCCCGAACAAGAACAAGGAATTCTGGGGCGCGGACAGCGACGCAAAGGTTCTGCGCGATTTCATCACGCGCTACATCAATGTGAATAATCGGCAAAGTTCGCCAAAGTATATTTATGGCGTGTCCTACGGGGGTTTTCGCGCGCCGATGATCGGACGCCTTCTACTCGAAAGTGGGTCAGGTGACTATGTTGCGGATGCAAGCAACAAACCTGCAAATATTCTGACCGGCCTCCTGCTCAACTCACCGATACTGAACGAAACAACGAACTGTTTGGGCTTTTACGTCAGTTGCGCCGGTGCGGTGCCGACCTATGCGATGGTTGGAGATTTTCACAAGAAAGCAACTGCACGGCAGGGCAAGGGCATTGATGCATTTGCCGCCGATGCGCGCAATTTCGCCGCCAATTACGATGGGCTTTACCATACCGTTTTCAGCGGTGTCGATCAAAAAAAGCCTGACCGCACGAAATGGGACGCCTTTGTCAAACGGCAGGAAGGCGCTGATTTTCTCAACAAGCTGCTTGCATTTACCGGGATAGGAAAGACCTACGCGCCGGGCGATGGCGAAAAAGACAATCCATGGATCGCCAATCCGAACATGAATCCAGCTCAATTCACAGCGGAGTTCGATCCAGGCCAGGGCGAGTTGATGCTAGAGGATGGAAGAAAGTTTTTGCCCAAGGAAGCGACTGACCCCGCATTTGACCGTACCAATGACTATTATGATGGCATCAAACGCTATCAGGCTGAATTCATAAGCTACAACGCACAACCACAATGGCACTATGTGGGCTTTAACGGAGAAGCCCTCAAAAATTGGAACTACGAACCAGATCCCACCCTATCGCTTATTAGTCAGGACCGCTGGGGGACGGCTATGCCTGATCTGGCACTTGGTCTGATACTCAACCAAGGCCTTAAAGTACTGGTCCAGCACGGTTATTATGACCTCAATACGCCATTCCACCAGTCCGAGCTCGATATCAAGAATGCGGGATTGTCTGCAAAAATACCGGTCAAACTTTATGAAGGCGGTCACGGAGTCGACCCATACGACACCGGTTCCTACGATCGGTTGATGCAGGAACTAGATGCCTTTTACGATCAACCGCAAGCGCAGCTCATGGCGGCCACGAGTGGTGGAAAGGAATGATCATGAATAAGCTGAAATTCGTCCTCACAGCGGTGCTCGCCATTGTTTCGCAGGCACCGCTTGCACACGCGGATGATTCCAATCGGCCAACCCGGCACGAATGGGGTAGTCACGCCGCATTTCTCCGGCAGGCCTATATTCCCCGCAATGTGCCCGAGAAAAAGGCATCGGCTCCAGTCACGCCGGAGAGCGTGCGCAAGGCGGTGGATGCCCGCATTCAGACTTTGTTCGACCGGGCAGCTGATCCCGCTACGCATCTCGTGACTCCCGCTTCGGCACAGGCCGCGGGCGCAGGCTTCCTCGCGGACCGTTTTGCCGAGATGGATGGCAATGGCGACGGCAGCCTCAGTTTCAGTGAGGTCAAGGGCGTCCTCGACGCGCAATCGCCCATCGCGCAGCCAAGGCAACCAGCTTCCACGGAGATACAGTTCATCAAGTAAAATCGGGATCTGAAGGGTGTTCGGTAGGCCGGATTGCACCCCGCCTCATCCGTTAAGTTTGCACGGGCAGGAGGCTTGAGGTAAGAGTTTTCCAGCCAAAGGCCAAACTTAGCCATGATCCGTGGATATCCTGCGCCAGGAAGTGGAAAAGCGCGGATTAAACCCTATATCTGTTAGCAAAAACCGGGCGTGATTCGCCCGGTTCTGTTATAAGAAAAAGGCGCCGATCCCGGCGACCCGAGAAAAGATTGAACCTACATGAGTGAACTACCCGAGCTGACAGTCGAAACCTCGCCAGAATACGGTGCGGAATCCATCAAGGTTCTTAAGGGGTTGGATGCGGTACGCAAGCGCCCCGGCATGTATATCGGTGATACGGACGACGGGTCCGGCCTGCACCACATGGTTTACGAAGTCGTCGACAACGCCATCGATGAGGCCCTTGCCGGGCACGCGACGCGCGTCACCGTGACGCTCAATCCGGATGGCTCCGTCACGGTTACGGACAATGGCCGCGGCATTCCGACCGACATGCACTCCGAGGGCGTATCTGCGGCGGAAGTCATCATGACGCAGCTGCATGCCGGCGGTAAATTCGACCAGAATTCCTACAAGGTATCCGGCGGCCTGCACGGCGTCGGCGTTTCGGTCGTCAATGCCTTGTCGGTCTGGCTGAAGCTGAAGATTCGCCGCCAGGGCAAGGTCCACGAAATGAGCTTTACCCATGGCGTCGCCGATGCGCCGCTGCGGGTGACCGGCGATGCCGTCGACGTTACGGGCACCGAGGTGACGTTCATGCCGTCGACCGAGACGTTCTCGATGGTCGAATTCGATTTCAAGACGCTTGAGCACCGCTTGCGCGAACTCGCGTTCCTGAATTCTGGCGTGCGCATCCTGCTGGCCGATCGCCGGCATGCCGATCCGGTTGAACTTGAGCTGTTTTACGAGGGCGGCCTTACTGCCTATGTGCGCTATCTCGACCGCACCAAGAAGGAACTTGTTGCCGATCCCATCTATATTCGCGGTGAGAAGGACGGGACGACCGTCGAAGTCGCCATGTGGTGGAACGACAGCTACCACGAAAATGTGCTCTGCTTCACCAACAACATCCCGCAGCGCGATGGCGGCACGCATCTTGCCGGTTTCCGCGGTGCATTGACCCGGCAGATGACTGGCTATTCCGAGTCCACCGGCCAGACCAAGAAATCCAAGGTGACGCTCACCGGCGACGATTGCCGCGAAGGCCTGACCGCTGTTCTGTCGGTGAAAGTGCCGGACCCGAAATTTTCGTCCCAGACCAAGGACAAGCTCGTTTCATCAGAAGTCCGCCCCGTGGTCGAAAGCCTTGTCAACGAGGCGCTGTCGACATGGCTCGAGGAACATCCGACTGAGGGCAGGATCCTCGTTGAGAAAGTCATCCAGGCGGCTTCCGCGCGCGAGGCCGCGCGCAAGGCGCGTGATATTACCCGCAAGAACTCGCTCAGCATCAGTTCGCTGCCGGGCAAGCTCGCCGACTGCCAGGAGCGCGATCCGGCCAAGTCTGAAATCTTCATCGTCGAGGGTGATTCCGCCGGCGGTTCCGCCAAGGGCGGGCGATCGCGCCAGAACCAGGCGATCCTGCCGCTGCGCGGCAAGATTCTCAACGTGGAGCGCGTCAAGCTCGACCGCATGCTGTCCTCCGACCAGATCGGCACGCTGATTCTGGCGCTGGGCACCAGCATTGGCAAGGACGAGTTCAATCCGGACAAGCTGCGCTATCACAAGATCATCATCATGACCGACGCCGACGTCGATGGCGCCCATATTCGCACGCTGCTGTTGACGTTTTTCTTCCGCCAGATGCCGGAACTGATCGAGCGCGGCCACGTCTATATTGCCCAGCCGCCGCTCTACAAGGTCAGTCGCGGCAAGTCCTCGCAATACATCAAGAACGAGGCCGCCTTCGAGGAATTCCTGATCGAGTCGGGACTTGAAGAAGCCTCGCTGGAACTGACCACCGGCGAGGTGCGGGCTACCAATGATCTGCGCGCCGTCGTCAACGATGCGCTCGCAGTCCGGCATTTGCTGCAAGGCCTCAACACACGCTATGACCGCGCGGTCGTCGAACAAGCGACCATTGCTGGTGCGCTCAATCCCGAGGCGATCACGGACACCGCCAAGGCCGAAGCCCTTGTGGCCGAGGTT
Source organism: Hyphomicrobiales bacterium (assembly GCA_900473175.1). Lineage (GTDB taxonomy): Bacteria > Pseudomonadota > Alphaproteobacteria > Rhizobiales > Rhizobiaceae > Phyllobacterium. The sequence continues at coordinate 21,539 of UCKM01000018.1, forward strand.
GCGGGGCGGCTCGATCTTATCGCCGAGGAAACCGAAAAGGGCTGGGGCGGACGTTTGGCAACACCAGAGGATGGCGTCGACGGCTTTGTTTTCGAGCGCTCATTGCGCGGCGTCAAGGAAACCGTGACGCTGGATATGGCGCTGCTTGGCTCGGCTGATGCCCGCCAGCTCGATCGTTATTCGGCCCGCCTGCACGACATCTATTCCAAGCCGCCCGTGCTGCGCCGCAAGGAAAAGGCCGATACACTTGCCGGGCCGATTGCGCTGCTCGAAGCCGTCTTTGTCGCCGGTCGCAAGGGTCTCTCCTTGCAGCGCTACAAGGGTCTTGGCGAGATGAATGCCGAACAGCTGTGGGAGACGACGCTCGATCCCAACGCGCGTTCGCTGCTGCAAGTCAAGGTCAACGACGCTACCGATGCCGACAGCCTGTTCTCGCGGCTCATGGGTGACGACGTCGAGCCGCGGCGCGAGTTCATCCAGGACAATGCGTTGAGTGTGGCGAATCTCGACGTTTAGGGGTGCTTGCGGTCATTCTTCCTGCCACGGGTTTATGACTGTAAGACCCGCGGCGGTGAACGGAACCGTGTCCCGTGTTGCGACTGAAAACCCGCGCGTTGCGGCGATCGCTGCAATCTGTCCGTCCGCTGTGGAGATAGCCTTTCCGGCGGACCGGGTGCGACTTATGAGCGGTCCATAGGTTTGTGCTGCGGCTCTATCGAAATCCAGGATACGCAGTCCAAACAGCTGGGAAACCAGTTCAGTAAGCGCTTGATCCAGACCTTGCTTGCGCTTTCCATGAGGCAACAGTTCGATACCCAATAACAGCTCTGCAAGACTGGTTGTCGTGAGGTAAAGTGTTTCGGCAGTCTGCCGGTCCAGCCAATTCAAAACGACAGGATTTGGTTTGGATTTCAACGGCTCGGACACAACGTTCGTATCAAGGACGATCATTCAAATTCAGCTGGCTCGGCAGGCGTCCGGTCATGGTCGATCTCGAGGTCGAGTCCACCAAATCGGCGACCGAACGCTGCAAGCTCCGAACCGATTTTCAATCGATTCTTGGGCCGTATTGCTTCTTCCAGGATCTCACGAATTTCGGCTTCGGTGCTCCGTCCATGTTCGGCAGCACGCAACTTTAAAGCGCGATGTGTTTCTTCCGGTAGATTACGAACCGTAACAGCTGCCATCCAATCAACCTCCGACATGCCACGGCACATGATATCACATCGGCGCTTCTGATATCAATGGAGCTTTCGTATTAATAGCAGGCCTTTCCGCAAACACTACAATCCGCAGGTTGCAGGCTCCGTATGCGACCGATCGTGCAACCCCCCAGTCTTTTATACTTTTGTACAACAACGCTCTTGCCTGTTCGCGGGTGTCATGATCTTTTGTCGAAAAGGAACAGCGGTGCGAGGGTCGTCGAAACGATTACCCGGCGAACATGTGACTTTTCCACCCAACTGATCGGGAATTGAAATGCAGTCTGTCTTCGATGGTCACAACGATGTGCTTTACCGGTTGTGGAAACATTGGAGAGACGGCGCCGATCCGGTACAGGAATTCATCGAGGGGACGACGTCCGGCCATATTGACAAGGGCAGGGCGCTCAAGGGCGGGCTGGCCGGTGGTCTTTGTGCCATCTATGTCCCTTCCGGCGATCTCTCCTTCAAGTCACCGGATGCCAATGGACACTATTCGACACCGCTGGCCGCGCCACTGGAGCGGGCGCCATCACTCGATGTCGCGCTTGAAATGGCTTCGATCGCCTTGAAACTGGAGCGCGCCGGCGGCTGGAAGCTTTGCCGCAGCACCGCCGAGATTGGCGAGTGCATGCACAGCGACGTGTTTGCCGCAGTCCTGCATATGGAGGGTTGCGAGGCGATCGGCGCCGACCTTTCGGCACTCGATGTCTTCTATGCTGCGGGGCTGCGTTCGCTCGGCCCCGTGTGGAGCCGTAACAATATTTTCGCCCACGGCGTGCCCTTTGCCTATCCGATGGCCCCCGATACTGGTCCCGGCCTGACGCGGGAAGGCGAAGAACTCATCAAGGCCTGTGACGCGCTCGGCATACTCGTCGATCTCGCCCACATTACCGAAAAGGGTTTCTGGGACGTCGCCCGCATCAGCGACCAGCCGCTTGTTGCCAGCCATTCGAACGTCCACGCACTGACACCCGTTGCCCGCAACCTGACAGACAGGCAGCTTGATGCGGTGCGCGAGCGCAAAGGCCTTGTCGGCTTGAACTATGCGGTCGCGATGTTGCGCCCGGACGCGCGGGAAAACGCCGATACGCCACTGTCGGACATGATTCGCCACATCGACTACATGGTCAACCGCATGGGCATCGACTGCGTCGCGCTTGGCTCCGATTTCGACGGTGCTAAAATCCCCGGCGAAATCGGCGACGCCAGCGGCAATCAGAACCTTGTCGCGGCCCTGCGGGATGCAGGATATGTGGGCGAAGACCTTGCAAAAATCTGCCGCGAGAATTGGCTGCGCGTGCTGCGCGCTGCCTGGCACGAAGAAAACTAAAAAACCACAATCGCTCTAAAACAGGGAACAGACCAATGTTGATGAATAGGATCAATCCGAAATTCCGGCTTCTGCTTGGCGGTGCCGCGCTTTCTGCGCTGCTCTTTTCCGGCGCCACGGCTATTGCGGCAACACCGGCGGACACTCTGGTGGAAGCTTTTGCCATCGACGACGTGATTACGCTCGATCCGGCGGAAGCCTTCGAGCTCACCACGGGCGAGATCAACGGCAACACCTATGACAAGCTGGTGCGGCTCGATATCAACGATCCGTCCAAGATCATTGCTGATATCGCCGACAGCTGGACTGTTTCCGATGACGGTCTGACCTATACGTTCAAGATCAAGCCGAACCTGAAGTTCGCCTCCGGCAATCCGATTACCGCCGAGGACGTCGCATGGTCGTTCGAGCGCGCCATCAAGCTCGACAAGAGCCCGGCATTCATCCTGACCCAGTTCGGTCTCAAGGCAGACAATGTCACCGAAAAAGCCAAGGCAACCGATCCTTCGACGTTTGTGTTCACTGTCGATCAGCCTTATGCGCCGAGCTTCGTCTTGAACTGCCTCACCGCGACGGTCGCCTCGGTCGTCGACAAGAAACTGGTCTCTGAGCATATCGTCAACGACGATTTTGGTTGGGCATGGTTGAAGACGGCCTATGCCGGCTCCGGACCGATGAAGATCCGCGACTGGCGCGCCAACGAGATCATCGTTCTTGAACGCAACGACAATTATTATGGTACCAAGGCGCCGCTCAACCGCGTCATCTACCGCCATGTCAAGGAAAGCGCGGCGCAGCGCTTGTTGCTTGAAAAGGGCGACATCGACGTTGCGCGCAACCTCGAGCCCAATGATCTTGAGCAGGTTGTCAAGAACAGCGACATCACTACGACCAGTGCGCCGAAGGGCACGATCTACTATTTCAGCCTCAACCAGAAGAATCCGAATCTTGCCAAACCGGAAGTACGCGAGGCGTTGAAGTACCTCGTTGACTACGATGCGATCGGCGAAAAGCTGATCAAGGGCATTGGCGAGATCCACCAGACCTTCCTGCCCAAGGGCATTCTCGGCGAACTCGATGAAAATCCCTACAAGCTCGATGTGGCCAAGGCCAAGGAACTGCTGGCAAAGGCAGGGCTGAAAGACGGGTTCTCGTTCACCATGGACGTGCGCAACAACCAGCCGGTCACCGGTATTGCCGAGTCCGTGCAGCAGACCATGGCGCAGGCTGGCGTCAAGATGGAAATCATTCCCGGCGATGGTAAGCAAACGCTGACCAAATACCGCGCTCGCACCCATGACTCCTATATTGGCCAGTGGGGCGTCGATTACTGGGATCCGAATTCCAATGCGGAAACCTTTACCACCAACCCGGATAATGCCGATACCGGCACCAACAAGACATTGGCCTGGCGTAATGCCTGGGATGTGCCGGACCTGACCAAGGAAACCAAGGCGGCGCTGCTCGAGCGCGACGGCGCAAAACGCGCGCAGATGTATCAGGACCTGCAGAAGAAGGTACTTGCGACCAGCCCCTTCGTTCTCATATTCCAGCAGACCGAAGTTGCCGGCCTGCGCTCGAACCTGAAGGGTTTCAAGCTCGGACCGTCATTCGATACGAACTACGTTTTCACAGTATCGAAGTGATTGGTCGCGGGCGCTCGAAGGCGGCCATAATGCGATCCGGGCACCCCCCTCTGTCCTGCCGGACATCTCCCCCGCAAGGGGGGAGATCAGCAGTCTCTGCGGTTTCCGCAGATCGTCAGGGCCGACGGGTGCACGTAATCGTCACTGCCAGTTCGATCTCCCCCCTTGCGNNAGGACAGAGGGGGGTGAATCCCGCTCCAGTTCCTGCTCTTTCTCCAACGAGTTTGTCGCATGACCACGACCGAAACACGATTGGAGTCCAGGCGTTCAGGCGCCTGGGCCTCCAACTTCCTTTGGGCCACCGGCAGGTTCCTGCTGATCGGTACCATCACCTTTTTTGGGCTTCTTGCCGTCACATTCTTCATTGGACGGGTCATACCGATCGATCCGGCGCTCGCCATTGTCGGCGACCGGGCGCCCGCCCACGTGGTTGAAAGGGTACGCGAGGAACTCGGTCTCAATTTACCGCTCTATGAGCAGTTCGTCCTTTATATCAAGGGCATTTTGCAGGGTGATTTCGGCAATTCGGTGCTGACCACCAACCCGGTGATGACGGATATAAGACGGGTTTTTCCCGCGACGATGGAACTTGCGAGTTTGGGAACGCTTATTGGTGCCTTGCTCGGCGTCCCGCTCGGCGTGCTTGCGGCAGTGAAACGCGGCAGTATCATCGACCAGATCGTCCGCGTCATCGGCCTTATCGGCTATTCGGTCCCGATCTTCTGGCTGGGACTTCTCGCTCTCCTGGTATTTTATGCAAAGCTCGGCTGGACGTCCGGTCCGGGGCGCATCGATGTTGTCTATGAATACACGTTCACGCCGATCACCGGCTTCTATCTGCTCGACGCGGTGCTGCAGCGCAATTGGGATGCCTTCTGGAACATATTCAGCTTCATCATCCTGCCCGCTTCGCTGCTCGGCTATTTCTCGCTCGCCTATATCAGCCGCATGACCCGCAGTTTCATGCTGAACGAACTCGAGCAGGAATATATCGTGGCCGCCCGTGCCAAGGGGCTTTCGGAAACACGCATCATTTGGGGCCACGCACTGCGCAATGCCGCTGTGCCGCTCGTAACGGTGATTGCACTCTCCTATGCCGGATTGCTCGAGGGTTCGGTACTGACCGAAACCGTATTCTCCTGGCCGGGTCTTGGCATGTACATCACCAATTCGCTGCAGAACGCCGATATGAACGCCGTGCTGGGCGGCACGATCATCATCGGTACCGTTTTTGTCGCCATCAATCTTCTGTCCGATCTTCTGTATCGGGCGCTTGACCCACGGACGCGCGCGCGATGACCGAAGCACTCACACCACCTCCCATGTCGCGCCGCGAGTGGCTGACAAGCGACCGGCCGCAATCGCGCCTGCAGGCGAGGCTCGGCCGCGCCTATCTGGTCTGGAGCCGCTTTGCCAGCAACCGGCTGGCGGTGGCCGGCCTTGCCATCATCATCGCGCTGCTGTTTGTCGCGGCCTTTGCACCGCTGCTCGCGCCGCATTCCCCGGTGGCCGGAGATTTGCGCAACGCCCGTCTGTTGCCGCCGGGCGGTGAATACCTGCTTGGCACCGACGATCAAGGCCGCGATATCCTCTCACGGCTGATCTATGGATCGCGGCTTACGCTCTACGTGGTTATTCTGGTCGCCATCATCGCGGCGCCAATCGGCCTGCTTGTCGGAACGATCTCGGGTTATGCCGGGGGCTGGATCGACTCAGTGCTGATGCGCATTACCGACATCTTCCTGGCCTTTCCGAAACTGATCCTGGCGCTGGCTTTTGTCGCCGCGCTTGGACCCGGCATCGAGAATGCGGTCATTGCCATCGCGATTACCTCCTGGCCGCCATATGCCCGTATTGCCCGCGCGGAGACGCTGACCGTGCGTAACTCCGATTATATCGCCGCCGTACAGCTCATGGGCGCTTCCCCGGCGCGCATTGTATTGCGCCATATCATGCCGCTTTGCCTCTCCTCGCTGATCGTGCGAGTGACACTCGATATGGCCGGCATCATCCTCACCGCTGCCGGACTTGGCTTCCTCGGCCTTGGCGCGCAGCCGCCGCTGCCCGAATGGGGCGCAATGATCGCATCCGGCCGCCGCTTCATCATGGATCAGTGGTGGGTAGCGGCAATGCCCGGCTTCGCCATCCTGATCGTCAGCCTTGGCTTCAACCTTCTTGGCGACGGTCTGCGCGATGCACTCGATCCGCGGGGCAACAATCAATGAGCACGATGCTTAACGTCGAGGATCTGCGGGTCCAGTTCCCCACACGCACCGGCACGGTGGATGCTGTGCGCGGCGTCTCCTTTACCCTTGGCCGTGAACGGCTTGGCATTGTCGGCGAGTCCGGTTCGGGCAAGTCGCAGACTGGCCGGGCCATCATGGGGCTGACACCGCCGCATGCGAAGATCACCGCAAAGACGTTGAATTTCGATGGTATCGACCTGCTCAGTGCTTCGGTGAAGCAGCGCCGCGCCTTGCGGGGTAGCCGCATCTCCATGATTCTGCAGGACCCGAAATACTCGCTGAACCCGGTCATGAGCATTGGCAGGCAGATTGTCGAGACGCTGCGCACGCATGAGAAGGTGAGCAAGTCCGAGGCGCGCAAACGCGCGCTCGACATGCTCGCCGCTGTGCAGATACGCGATCCTGAGCGGGTCTATGACCTGCACCCGCATGAGGTGTCGGGCGGGATGGGCCAGCGCGCCATGATCGCCATGATGCTGATCACCGGGCCGGAGCTACTGATTGCGGACGAGCCGACCTCGGCGCTCGACGTCACTGTCCAGCTCGATGTCCTCGGCATTCTCGACAATCTCGTGCGCGATCGCGGCATGGGGCTGATCTTCATCTCGCACGATCTGCGGCTAGTCTCATCTTTCTGCGACCGGGTCATTGTCATGTATGCCGGACGCATCGTTGAAGAGATCGCGGCGACCGACCTGCGCAACGCGAAGCACCCCTATACACAGGGCCTGCTCAATTGCATGCCCGAGATCGGGGCCGACCGGCATCCGCTGCCGGTCCTGGACCGAAAGCCGGAGTGGGCCGCATGACCCCAGCGCTTACGACTGAAAACCTTGAAGTGACATTCCACCATTTCCGGGCGCTGCAGGGTGTGAGCCTCGACGTGGCGCCTGGCGAATCCTTTGGTCTTGTCGGCGAATCCGGTTCGGGAAAATCAACATTGCTGCGCGCCGTGGCCGGTCTTGCGCCGGTAAGCGGCGGGTCAATTACGGTCAACGGCAATGTATTGGGCAAGTCGCGCACAAAAGCCTTCTACCGCGAAGTGCAGATGGTGTTTCAGGACCCCTATGGCTCCTTGCATCCGCGCCAGACGGTGGACCGGCTGCTGCTGGAGCCGCTTTCCGTCCACGGCTTCGGCGATATCGAGCCACGTATCCTGCGGGCGCTCGACGAGGTCGGGCTCGGTTCGAGTTTCCGCTTCCGCTATTCGCACCAGCTATCGGGCGGCCAGCGCCAGCGCGTCGCGATTGCCCGCGCCCTGATCCTCGAACCATCGATCCTGCTTCTCGATGAGCCGACCTCCGCGCTCGATGCGTCGGTACAGGCTGAAGTGCTGAACCTGCTCGAACAGATCCGCCGCGACCGCAAGCTGACCTTTATCATGGTCAGTCACGATCTCGCCGTCGTCACCCATATGTGCGACCGGCTGATGGTGATGCAGAATGGGGCCGAGGTGGAGCGCCTGACTGCATCCGAGCTGGCGCGGCGCCACGTGACGCAGGATTATACGCGCAACCTTCTGGTCGCGAGCCAGGGATTCGTGCGGCCGGGAGCGTAGAACCGCGGGCGCGTTCAACGCCCCCAAATCAATCAAGGGGCAGCGCGTGGGTCTGCTTCACAATCTGGCTCGGCACGTCTGTCTTGACGTTTTGTATGCCGTTCATGCGTGTCAGGTGGGAGGCTTGAAAGCGCCGATAATCCTCAAGATCGGCAACCACCACCCTGAGCAGGGCATCGCTCTCACCCAGCATGATGTAGCATTCGACGACTTGTGGGAGCCTTCGCATCGCATCGATGAAATGGTCGATGGTCTCGGCATCCTGTGCCGTGAGCCAGACGCGGGCGAACATGGAAAGGGGCAGGTTGACCTTGGATGGGTTCAAAACAGCGACGTAGCGGTCGATCACGCCTGCCTCCTCCAGAAGCCGCACACGGCGCAGGCAAGGCGACGGCGACAGGCCGACTTCCTTGGCAAGCTCCACGTTCTGAATGCGCCCATGCCTCTGAAGCGCGCGAAGAATACGCTTATCGATCTCGTCAAGTACCATTGGCATATCCTGCCATAATTGGCATCAATTGGCAATTCACATGCCAATAATTGGTTGTTCCATGATATCTTTGCAACCAAATTGCGCGTTGTGTGCCCTATTATTCCAAGTCATGGAACCACGTACCTTACTGCTATTTACCGCCACAATACTGCCGCTGATCTGCACGCCGGGTCCCGACATGCTTTTCGTGGCATCCCAATCGATGTCTGGAGGATCCGCGGCCGGTCTGCGCTCCACTGCTGGCGTCTGCCTTGGATACGTCATCCACTCCGCGCTCGCAGCACTTGGGATTGCTGCCATCGTGACGGCGTCACCATTGCTTTTTGAAGCGCTGCGATGGATCGGCATCACCTATCTGGTTTACCTTGCCTATGGACTTATCAGGTCAGCCTTGAGCGAGGGTAAGCTCAAGCTTTCCAATGCGGCAACAACGGGACAGCTTAAACAGGGCTTTCTGACAGCCCTTCTGAACCCGAAGGGCATGATGATCTACTTTGCGATATTGCCCCAGTTCTTGCACCAGGGCAGCAGTATACCCCTGCAAGCGACGATCTTGTCTGCCATCTTCGTCTTCTGGTGTGGGACCGTTTATACGATCCTCAGCCTGGCAGTCGGCTGGATAGGCGGGCGCGGCGCCTTCAGTGATCGACGCCGGAAGATTGTCGAAGGTGGAGCAGGCGGCCTTTTGGTCATCGCTGCCGGCTTGATGGCTGCCAGGTGAATGCCCAGCTTGCGCGCCGACTGACCAGAATAACAGGGACCCCAACTTGGATTTGGCGGGTGCTCCCTCATCCGTAAGTTTTATCTGATCTTTACCATTTCGGCAAAAATCGGCAATGCGGCGTGAGATCGCGAAAATCTGAACGAATTTTATAAACAGTCATTTACGGCGCGCAATCAATGGTTGCACTCAAAAAACGGAGTGGGCCATGAAGAGTTTTCGTCAGTTACTGAAAGACCGCAGCGGGGCGACTGCGTTGACATTTGCATTACTGCTCGTGCCCATCATGGGCATGACCGGACTTGCCGTCGATTACAGCCGCGCAACCAATGACCGGTCCCGATTGCAGAATGCCGCTGATTCAGCTGCACTGGCCGGGGCGTCGATTTATACCGGTGCAAATGCGGCGGCGGCGGAAGCGCGTGCACGGGCCTATCTGCGGGCCAATCTTGGCGCCGAGGCTGATGCGGTCAGGGTCAGCTTCAACGCTGCCAATCAGAAGGTGAACGTGACGCTCGACAGCCAGACCGAGACCGTTTTCATGAAACTCCTGGACAAGGATACTGTGTCTATCGGCGTTACCGCCCAAGCGCTCGCACCTTTGAAGCCGACATCCACAAAGATCACCATCGACAAGGTGACGGGCTACTGGTTCAAGCGCGTCTCGATTATCGTAGTCAGAAACGGCAAGGAAGTGGTGGTTGGAACGATCAAGTATACGGCATATGACCATAATGCCTACAATGGCCGCGGCGGTGGCGTCACGGTTCCATCGATCGCAACGCCAATTACCTTCGATCTTGGCGACTACACCAAGCTCTATCTGAAGATGGAAATCAAAAACGACGGCTGCGATATCGGCTACAAGAACAACTCGACTGGACGGTATGTCAATTGCGTGGCGACCACCAATTCCTCCTACGCCAAATATAACTCGACGTTGAGAACCGATGATCCTGCCACAGTAAATCATCTCTTTGTGGATGGCGTACAGCTGCCAGCGGGCTCCAAGCCTCCTTTGGATGACCTGATGAACTGCGATCAGGCGGAACACAAACATGCCTGGGAAGATGGCGGCGGCTGGGCCGACCAGGACTTCTTCTACAGCATAATCTCCTCCTGCAAATCGGTCGATGGCGAGTATGTCCGCCTGACCCACTGATAGCTCCAGGCGGCGCAATTGACTTTGCCGTTGCGCCGCTCCAACATGCGTTCATTCCGAGGGGGGCACTGTACAGTGCTGAGATAGCGTCGAGCTGGACCCTTGAACCTGATCCGGGTAATACCGGCGTAGGAACGGGAATTGAGCATTCTTCGCGCTTTCAAGCCTTGTTCACGCGCATATCCGGATCTCCAACCATTTCGTCATGGAGTCCAGATCGTGCCGCCAAAAGTAGATTTCCGCCTGAATGCCATTGTCGATGTCGACGCAATCGGCGACCGCGACCTCGGCGCGCTTGCGCTCGCCGCCGCGCGCGGCGGCGCGACCATCATCCAGTATCGTGACAAGAACTCGCCGACGCGTTCGATGGTCGAGCGTGCGCGGCGCATCCATGCGGCACTGAAGGGAACAGGCGTGCCGCTTGTCGTCAACGACCGCATCGATGTGGCGCTTGCGGCCGGTGCCGAAGGCGTGCATGTCGGACGCGAGGACATGTTGGTCGTGGATGTGCGCCGCTTGTTGGGTTCCGACGCGATCATCGGCCTGACCGTCAAGAACGAGGCGGATGCCGCAGCCGCAATCGAGGGCGATATCGACTATGCCTGCATTGGCGGACTGTTCGAAACGCCGGCCAAGCATAATCCGGACGGACCCATCGGCTTTCACGGGTTCAGCCGGCTTGCGCCGATCATTCGCAAGGTAAAGCCCTGCTTGCCCATCGGCGCAATAGCGGGCATCGACCTTGACCGGACCGCGCCCGCCATTGCAGCCGGGGCGGATGGCATCGCGGTGATTTCGGCGATCTTCCGCCAGGCTGATCCGCAGGGGGCCGCCGCAGCGCTGCGCGCTGCCGTCGATCAAGCCATCAGGGAGCGTGCATGACCGCGATCGCATTGACCATTGCCGGCTCCGACAGTGGCGGGGGAGCGGGCATCCAGGCGGACTTGAAGACCTTCTCGGCGCTCGGCGTCTACGGCACGAGTGTGCTGACGGCGATCACCGCGCAGAACACCCGCGGCGTCACAACGGTCGAGAACCTGTCCCCCGGCATTATCCGTGCTCAGATCGACGCGGTTCTATCGGATATCGATGTGAAAGCCATCAAGGTCGGCATGGTCTCAACGGTCGGGGCGATCGAAACCATCGCCTCGGCATTGCAGCGGTGGGGCTGGCGCATCGTCCTTGATCCGGTCATGGTGGCGACCTCGGGTGACCGGCTCCTTCAACCTGGAGCAATCGACGCGCTGCGGCACCATCTTCTGCGCCGCGCCGTCCTGCTGACGCCCAATCTCCCCGAGGCGGCGCTGCTGACCGGCCAGCCGATTGCCGCGGACGAAGCACAGATGATGCGGCAGGCCGAAATGCTTCTGAGGCTTGGTCCCACGTCAGTGCTGATCAAGGGCGGGCATGCGAAAGGCGATCTGAGCACCGACATCCTGTTTGACGGCGTGACGATGCAGAAATTCTCGGCGCCGCGCATAGTGACAGACAACGATCACGGCACCGGCTGCACGCTGGCGGCGGCGATTGCCGCCGAACTGGCGAAAGGCGCCAATCTGCACGGCGCAGTGGCGCGGGCGAAGAACTATCTGACGGCCGCGCTCGTGGCTGCCGACGGTCTCAGAGTGGGGCAGGGACGCGGGCCGGTGCACCATTTCCACCAATGGTGGTCGGGCACCAACGTCTAATTGTCGGCGCAATAGCAAGAAAGCACGAAGCTCACGGCGATCCCAACAGAGGTTTCCAACAGGTAGTCGGCTTTTCATCAGACTATAGTCGCGCTTTCCCCGCGTCAACTATCATACTATCATACTATTTGGAGGAGCCGTCTAATTGGCAACTGAAGGAAGTCCCCAAGAATTCTGAAATCGATTTTGAAGAAAAATTTTCCGGGAGGTAACAATGTGGAGATTTGGCAACCGCCATTCGAATTGTGTGGGGACTCACCAACAACAACATATGACAAAACCCTTCTATCGAAACTTGTGTAAATCGGCAGCGAAGCTTTCACCGCTGCTTTTGTGTTTTACGATAGCCTCTTGTAATGACCCATCCGAAAAGGCATCGGAATCCCCCGGCACGGGCACTTTTGCTGCAACAGTATCGGGGAATGTCCCTCAAGATTCTGAACAACCTCAAGTCATAACTACTACAGAATCAGGTACTGCTCCCCCTATTTCAGAAGTAGATAAGATATTGTCTCCCGCAAGCCTTAATGTGGAGGTTTGTTCGCCTACGGAGGATACAATAACTTCAGGCAATTCTGTTGTAGATTTTCTTTAGTTCTTTTCAGAATATTGTTTCTATGGGGTGGAAATTATGGATAGAAGATCATTTTTGTCATACGCTGTTGTAATGCCGTATGCTCTGGCGCATGCGGCGGGAAGCGAAGCTGCGGCGCAAACACCGGCACCGCTCGGTGAAACAGTGGCGGATGTACACAACCCGGTCTTCAGCAAGGGCAAAAGTCGGGCCCTGTCATGGGATGACGATAAAAACTGGCTGATGGACGACGCCGCTTTCCAGTTCTTTGGTGGTGAAATACATCCATCGCGAATTCCCCATCAATATTGGGAACATCGAATCCAGATGGTGAAGGCGCTAGGCTGCAATACGATATCACTCTATATCATGTGGAATTTCCATGAGCGCCCCGATGGAAGTTTCGACTTCTGCACGCCGGACAAGGATATAGGCAAATTCATTGATCTTTGTGCAGAAAATGGCATGTGGGTGATCCTACGTTCTGGGCCTTACGTTTGCGCAGAGTGGGATTTTGGCGGTTTGCCGCCACGCATGTTGGCCGATCCACAATTCCGCACCTCAGGCAACCTTCAGATCAGATTGAATGCCTACAACTACATGACGGCCGTAAAGGCGTGGAATAAAGCGGTTTATGAAAATGTGGTGAAAGGGCGCACGCTAGCCGCTGGCGGTCCAATCATGTTGTTGGCCCTGGAAAATGAATACACATCGTGGTCGCCTACAGATCCGACATACATTCCAGAACTGGCGAAACAATGGACAGAACTTGGATATTCGGAGACATTCTGCGTGTGCGAAGGGTGGGCAAACGCCTTCACAATCCGCGATTTGCCGCTTCCGCCCAATACTGCCTACGGCATGACCGCGGAAGGCAGCAATCCCAGCCTGCATACAAGCGCGATTGCATTAAACAATGCGCCTACCTTTGGCGCGGAATGCTATCCAGGCTGGCTGACCCACTGGGCTGAAAGCAATCAAGTGATCAATATAGATTCATTTGCGACGGGTACCATCGCTGCGCTTGCACAGGCAAAGCGTTCGCTTGTGATTTACGTTGCCCACGGCGGAACGAATTTCGGGTTCACTGCCGGAAGCAACGGCACTTTCGACGATATACAGCCAGACATAACCTCTTATGACTATGGCGCGCCGATTTCGGAGGCGGGCCTTGAGAGCGATAATTTCTATCCCATTCAAGCGGCCTACGTCAGCAGCGCATCCTATGATGTGCCCTTTGCGCCCGTTCCCGCTGCCATACCCGCCATCGTTGACGGAGAGGTCCAATCCATCGCCAAGGGCGCATTTCGCTTCCGTAATTTCTTGAAGCATACAGATACGCCGATCAAGACGGATACGACTCAATCAATAGAATGGATGGCGCTCTATTTGAACGCGCACAAATCCACCACATACGGGATCTATCCCTCAGGCATAGCGATCTATAGGGCGTCCCTCCCGGCTAAGGGTGGGAACTTCACGATTACCTTTGAGCGCCCGCTCGACTACGCAATTGCCTATGTCAATGACATGCGCGTTGAAGGACCGCTGACGACAGTCACAGGACGACCGAAGAAGACTTCTCTTGTCATTACCAGTGTGCCGCAAAATGCGGTGCTGACGATTGTTTCGATGCCGTTCGGCAGGTGCAATTTCGCGCCAGTCGGTATGCTGGCGGAAGGACGCGGATTGATGGGTAAGGTTTTCGCTGACGGCAAGGCTTTGACCGGCTGGAGTATGAACCTTGTGCCAATGACGGCGAAGGAAATTACTAACCTGACATATGATGCCGCTGAGAGTATTGAAAAATCCCCATTCTATGCGAACGCGATATTCAAAGCTGCCGCTCCCAAGGACATGTATGTCGACATGACAGGTTGGGGGACCGGCTATGTTTTTGTGAACGGGCGTAACTTGGGACGGTATTGGACCGACGCCGGGCCGCAGAAGCGGCTCTATTGTCCCGGTGTCTGGCTCAATGCGGGCGAAAACAGCATCGTGGTCTTCGAACTCACGCAAGGAAGCGCAGGAGATATCAGCTTTTACGCTGCAAGCGGTCTGAAATATTCCCGGAAAGCTGCGGCTGTGGTGCAAATCAATGTGATTCCGAACGCTGAGGGATATTACATTCAGAATGTTAGGAGCAAGCTTTTCCTACAAAGCAACAGCGGGGTGCCGGCTCTTGAAGCGGCGAATGCGTCTGCCCTTGCGCAAGCGTGGAATATTGCCTCCGGCAGTGACGGATTCAAGATATCGAACAAAGCCGATCAGTCCAGTTTGGCTCTCAATGGTTCGAACACTGAGCGCTGGTTGATAAAACCGGTAAGATCGAATTTGTTCACGCTAACAGGCACTCCAGACAATGTGGCACTGGAGGCTATGTCAACCGGCGAATCTGGGATCCCGCAATACAATCTGATTGCCAAGCCGAAGTCGGACGCTGACAACGAATGGCCATTCGGACGGTATTGGTATGTCATGCCGGCGATAAATGGCGTCTATTATGTATCCAATAAGGCGACCAACCAACGCCTATCCGTGAATAACGGCTCCCTTCTTTTGCGCGCAGCGTCAAATGGCGATGATCAAAAATGGCGGATCACGCTTAATCCAACCGGAGGGAATTGGTCGATTGTCAATGTGGCAACAAAGCAGAGCCTTGATGTCGCCGATCATAAAACTGCCGACAATAGCAGCGTTGGGCTCTGGGCCAGTAATGGTGGATCGAATCAGCTTTTTCTTTTCGTACCTCGGGCGGATGGAACTGCATACGCTATGATTGGCGCGGAGAGCGGTGCCGCACTTACGATGAAAGATACTGCAACTAATCCCACAATTTGGAACGACGTCGGAGATGCCAAACAAAGCTGGGTATTGACCAAGGCCGGATGAAGTCTCATGAAAATCGGCGAGGCGGCTCGGCCGCCTCGGCACTGGAAGCCCTCTCAACCGCTTGACAAGATCAGTCAGACTCCTGGAACGGTGCCGCGCGCCGCTGCATGATTTGGACCAGTGGGGACTGGAACTTGATCACTGAGTATGTCCTGCCGCTCGAACGGCAGCGGGATCACGGCAGGGAACACGACCGGCGTATCGGCATAGGCGAGCTGCGTCGGTGCCATGAGCGCCGTCGTGGCCTGGGCGGCCGGCGCGGCGCCGGCTGCTGCGGCTGCTGGAGTCGTGAACGCCGCTTGCACCGGGTCGGAGGATGGCTCGAGGACGCTCAAAAGTCCCTTGCGTTTGGCTTGATAATAATAGCCGCGGGAGTAAAGGCGTACAGCCTGATCGGGGTTGTTGTCGGCAACCTTGTAGGCGCCGGCGAGGTATTTCACGCCATATTTCAGGTTGGTTTCGGCATCGAGCAGCTCCTTGGCGCTGCCGTCGTGGCCGAGACCGCGCGCCGTTGACGGCAGCAGCTGCATCAAGCCCCAATAGGGGCCGTTGCGTGCCTCAGGGTTGAAACGGCTTTCGCGCTTGACCACACGGCGAACGAGCGATTCCGGCACGGCATAGGCAACAGAGTATTTTGTGATCAGGCCATCGACCGATTTGTCCGAACTCCTGGCCGCCGGGGTCGTTTCAGCGGCGCCCGCAACGCGCGGTGCAGCCTCGGGGACCGGGATGGATGCTACATTTGGCAATCTTGGCTCGGTTGTCGAGCATGCACCCAGCGCCAAAGCGAGGCTCAGGCAGGCGAAAGCGCGCGGCAATCGGGTATCAGGCAGCATTTGTCACCGGTTCGAAAAGGCAGATATCTAATGGTCTGTTCGTCATAGCTTGTTCGCAGGCAGGCGGGGCAATCACTTTCCAATACGAACTGTAACAAATGGCCTCCGTGCATACCACGCCTGGCTCGACCGCCCTCGATGCGGGCTAAAGCCGGACGATGTACACCCTGCGGTTGACTCAACTTATATATCAATGTATCAGTGGAATATTGGTAAGGCCAGTTTACCAATCGTGCACGGAAGAGGAGAGCCGTGCGGGGAGGATCAATGTTCTCAGCGATTCAGCCGCGCCGATTATATCGGCAGGTGGCAGACCAGATTCGCACGCTGATCGATAACGGCTCGTTTGCCGTTGGCGAGCGGCTGCCTGGAGAACGCGAACTCGCCGAGGAACTCGGCGTTTCCCGTCCGACCATTCGCGAAGCGCTCATCGTGCTCGAAGTCGAGGGGCTGGTTCATATCCGCATGGGCTCCGGCATCTATGTGACCCGCCAGCTCCGCGAAAAGCCGGTTCTGGCGCCGGCAGAGGATCTCGAGGGACCATTTGAACTTTTGCGGGCGCGCTCGCTCATTGAATGTGCCATCGCCGAGGAAGCAGCAAAAGTGGTTTCGCCCGCTCACATCGAAGCTCTCGATGCCGTGCTGACCAGGATGGCGCAGACGTTCAACAGTCCGCAAACATCGATTGCGCTCGACCGGAGTTTCCATACGACCATTGCCGGCATGATCGGGAATTCAGCGCTCAATCGGTTCGTTGGCGAACTCTTCGACCAGCGGATGACGCCCTATTTCGAGAAGCTCGCGAGCTATTTCGAAAGCCCGGCATCCTGGCGCCAGGCATTCGACGAACACCGTGCCATCCGCGACGCCCTTGCGGCCGGCGACCCAGGTGCGGCCAAGGCTGCCATGCAGTTTCACCTGCAGCAATCGCAGGTCAGGTTTTCCAGGAGTTTCGATGAGGAACTCGAAAGCGAGAAGGCCCATCCTGCGGGAGAGCGCTACAGAAACACCAAGATCTGAATTTAATCTGGGAGGAGAAAGACATGAAGATCAAACTGATGGCTATAATGGGAGCGGTGGCCGCGCTCGCGCTTTCGGCGGCCGCGGCCCAAGCGCAGACGGCCCTGAAATGGGCACATGTCTACGAGACATCGGAGCCGTTCCACACCGAGTCGGTCTGGGCCGCCGAAGAGATCAACAAGCGCACCAATGGCCGCTACAAGATCGACGTGTTTCCGGCATCGCAGCTTGGCAAGGAAGCCGATATCAATCAGGGCCTGAAGCTTGGAACCGTCGATATCATCATTTCCGGCTCGAGCTTCGCGGCACGTGACTTCAAGCCGATCGGCGTCACCTACTTCCCTTATATTTTCCGCGGTCCGGAACATCTGATCGCCTATACCAAGAGCGATGTTTTCAAGCGACTCGCCGCCGGCTATGAGGCAAAGACCGGCAATCACATCGCCGCCGTCAGCTATTACGGAACACGCCAGACGACCTCGAACAAGCCGATCGCCAAATGTTCGGACATGCAGGGCCTGAAAATCCGCGTACCGGACGTGCCGGCTTACCTCGCCATGCCGCGCGCCTGCGGTGCCAATACCACGCCGATCGCGTTCGCCGAGGTCTATCTCGCCCTGCAGAACGGCACGGTCGAGGCCCAGGAAAACCCGCTGACGACCATCGAGGCCAAGAAGTTCTACGAAGTCCAGAAGAACATCATTCTGACCGGTCACATCGTGGATCACCTCAATACGGTGGTTTCCAAGCAATTGTGGTCGAGCCTCTCCGACGAGGACAAGAAAATCTTCGGTGACGTCATGCAGGAAGCCGCGGAGCGCACCACCAAGAAGATCGAGGCGAAGGAAAAGGAACTTGTCGTCAGCTTCAAGGATCGCGGCCTGAACGTTGCCGAAATCGACAAGGCCGACTTCGAGAAGAACGTCATGGAAAAGGTGAAGTTCGAGGACTTCGGCTACGAGAAGTCCGACTGGGAAGCAATTCGCGCCATCAAGGAGTGAGTGACCAACGGCCGGGCGGCGATCGAGCCATCCGGCCCTTCCGTTGATTTGCGAGAGGAAGACCACCCATGTCCCATGAAGTTCACACACAGATTACCGCTGAGGAGATAGCCCACTCCTTCGAGGAAGCGGCGCCGGTGGCGCATGTCGCGGACTATGCGATCGAAGACTGGCTCACGCTGGCGATCTTCTGGCTGATGACCGGATGCGTCTTCCTGCAATTCTTCACCCGCTATGTCATGAACGACAGCTATGCCTGGACGGAGGAAATTGCCATCAATTGCCTGATCGGCGTGGTATTTCTGGGCTCGGTCATGTGCGTTCGTGTTTCGCGGCACATCCAGGTGGACGTGCTCTACCACTACTTGCCGGCGTCGGTTGCTCGCGTGCTGTCGACCTTCGTCGACCTCGTACGCATCGGTTTCTTCATCTATGCGTCCTGGTTGTTCTGGCGCTATGTCGACATCGTTGCCGATGAGCGCATGGTCACGGTGGACCTGCCGCGCAACATTGTTTTCTACAGCGTGCTCTTGGCTTTCGTTCTGATGCTCGGGCGCTCCATCCAGGTTTTCATCAGCAATATGCGCCGCGGCTATTCCGTCCTGGAACGGCCTGAGGAATTCCAGAAGGTCGAGGATTGATCAATGCTACTGCTCGTTGGAACATTTCTTGTCCTCATGCTCGCCGGCGTGCCGGTGGCGATCTCCATGGCCGTCGCTTCGGTGCTCTACCTGGTGTTCTTCGGCGTTGCGCCCGATATTATCGTCGCGCAACGCATGATCGCCGGGGTTGAGAGCTTCCCGCTGCTCGCTGTGCCCTTCTTCATCCTTGCCGGCAATTTGATGAACTCCGCCGGTGTGACCGGACGCATCTACGCCTTCGCGGTCGCCCTTGTCGGCTGGATGAAGGGCGGACTGGCGCAGGTCAACATCATCGGCTCGGTGATCTTTTCCGGCATGTCCGGCACAGCGCTTGCCGATGCAGCCGGTATCGGCACCATCGAAATCAAGGCGATGAAGGATCATGGCTATCCGGTTGATGCAGCGGTTGGCGTAACCGCCGCCTCGGCGACCCTTGGCCCGATCTTTCCGCCGTCGCTGCCCTTCGTCATCTACGGCATGATGGCGAATGTCTCGATCGGGGCCCTGTTCATGGCCGGTATCCTGCCGGGTATCGTCATGACGGTGCTGATGATGCTTACCGTTGCCATCTTCGCCTATGTCAAACGATGGGGTTCCGATGCGCCATTCGAGATCAAGCAGTTGCTCGAAGCCTCGCTCGAAGTTGTCGTCGTTTTCTCCGTTCCGCTGGTGATCTACCTGCTGACCCTCACAGGCCTTTCGGTCAATGCGTCGGTTGGCATTGCCCTTGTGCTGTTGCTGGCGGCCGACTGGTACTTCGACTTCTCGGCCGTGATGGCGCTGATGACCCCGGTCATCCTGATCGGCGGCATGACGATGGGCTGGTTCACGCCGACGGAAGCCGCTGTTGCTGCGGTGCTCTGGTCGCTGTTCCTCGGTCTCGTCCGCTATCGCACCATGACTTTCTCCAGCCTCGCAAAGGCGAGCTTCGACACCATTGAAACCACCGCATCCGTGCTGTTCATCGTCACCGCCGCGTCGGTTTTCGCCTGGCTGCTGACGGTAAGCCAGGCCGCGCAGCTCTTGTCGACGGCCATTCTTTCAATCACCGAAAACAAATGGGTCTTCCTGATCCTCGTCAATCTCCTGATGCTGTTCGTCGGCTGTTTCCTCGATACGATCGCCGCCATCACCATTCTCGTGCCGATCCTTCTGCCATTGGTGTTGAAGTTCGGCATCGATCCGGTCCATTTCGGCCTGATCATGACCCTTAATCTGATGATCGGCCTTCTGCATCCGCCGCTCGGCATGGTATTGTTCGTCCTGTCGCGGGTCGCCAAGCTTTCGGTTGAGCGCACGACCATGGCGATCCTGCCATGGCTGGTTCCACTGTTTATCGCACTGATCGCCATCACCTTCATTCCGGCGATTACACTTTGGCTGCCAACGCAATTGGGTTTGATACGATGAGCACGAAAGGCATAGCTGCAACTCTATTCGGCGTGGAGGATCTGCGCGTCGTCGATATCGATCTTGGCGATCTCGCGCCAAACATGGTGCGGGTGAAGTTCGGTGCCGGCGGCATTTGCGGCTCGGACATGCACTATTTCCGCCACGCCAGGACCGGCGATTTCGTCGTCACCTCGCCGCTCATCCTCGGTCACGAGATTGCCGGCGAAGTGATCGCCACCGGTAGCAATGTGAGCGGTATCGACGTCGGCGACCATGTCGCGGTCAATCCTTCGCGCTGGTGCGAAACCTGCGTCTATTGCCATGAGGGGCGCCCCAACCTTTGCGAGAACATCTATTTCATGGGTTCGGCCTCGAAGACGCCGCACATGCAGGGCGGGTTCGCCAGCCAGTTCGATGCGACCGCGACGCAATGTGTCAAGGTGCCTGCGGATTTGCCTTTCAAGGCCGCGGCGCTCGCCGAACCATTGGCGGTCTGTTTGCATGCGGTCCGCCGCGCTGGCCACGTCAAGGGCTTTTCGACCATCGTCTTTGGCGCTGGTCCGATCGGCCTTCTCACCATGCTGGCGCTGAAACACGCGGAAGCAGGCTCGGTGACGATGGTCGATGTTGCGGCGGCACCTTTGAAATTTGCCGAGGAGCTCGGCGCCGACCAGATCGTCGACCTGTCGCAAGGCGAAGATCAACTGGCGCAGCTCGCAGCTGTTTCACCTTTCGACATTGCCTTCGAGATCTCGGGTACGGCTGCAGGTCTGGCCGCAGCCATCCGGACGGTGCGGCGCGGCGGTACGGTCGTGCAGGTCGGCAACCTTCCCGGCGGTTCGATTCCGGTGCCGGCCAATGCGGTCATGGCGAAGGAGCTTGATCTTGTCGGGACCTTTCGCTTTGGTGAAGAATTCTTCGAAGCGGTCGAACTGATCGTCGATGGTAAGATCGACGTGTTGCGACTGGTGACGGGCGAATACAGTCTTGCGGATGCGCCGGAAGCATTCCGTGCGGCACTCGACCGGTCGCGTAGCGTCAAAGTTGTATTGACCGCTTGAGGCCAGCGACAATATGCTTTTGGAGCCGCGCTTGGCGAACCTGCTCAAATGGGCTAACAAGCGCCGGCAACACAGATTTATTAACGATCCTGCGCTAGGCTTTCTCTTCTTGCGCGAGTTCAACGATCCGGAAAAAGCAACGTGCCGCGAGTCCTTAAGTCTTTGTATTCTGTTTCAAAAATTGTGGCTTTGATGGCAATGACCCTCGGTCTCGCCAGCGGCTGCACCACGGCCGCCACGCTGGATCCAACCCCGGCCGCCATAGCACCGATCGCGTCGGAGAAATACGCCTCCATCGTTGTTGATGGCAGCACAGGGGTCGTGCTCTATTCATCGAGCGCGGATCTGCCGCGGGTCCCGGCATCGCTGACCAAGATGATGACGCTTTACCTGACCTTCGAGGCTCTCCAGTCCGGCCGCATATCGAAATCGACGCTGATCCCGGTCTCGGCTCATGCCGCATCGCAGGCGCCGAGCAAGCTTGGTGTCAAACCGGGCCAGGCCATCGATGTCGATACGGCGATCAAGGCGATCGTGGTGAAATCGGCCAATGATGTCGCGGTGGCGCTGGCGGAATATCTTGGCGGCAGCGAGGACCAGTTCGCGGCACAGATGACCGAAAAGGCGCATCGGCTCGGCATGAGGGGGACGACGTTCCACAATGCGTCCGGTTTGCCCGATCCGTTGCAGATCACGACGGCGCGCGATATGGCTCTGCTCGGCCTTGCCCTGCGCAAGCATTATCCGCAGCAGTATTATTACTTCGCCACGCAGGATTTCGTCTTCAACGGCAGGCAGATCCATGGCCACAACCGCGTCCTCGACAAGGTGAACGGCGCCGATGGCATCAAGACCGGCTATGTGAGGGCATCCGGCTTCAACATCGTGACCTCGGTTAGTGACAATGGCCGCCAGTTGATCGCCGTGGTGATGGGCGGCCAGACGGCCAGCAGCCGCGACGCACAAGTGGTCAACCTCGTCAATCAGTATCTCCCGCAGGTTGCGTCGCGATAGGCTTGCAGCTGTGGCGTTGAAGCACTTTGCCTCAGCCGTGGCCGATATTGCCTTTGATTGACGGCCTTGCCGAGGCCATCAATCGATCCAAGACTTCCTGGAAGAATGCTCGCGCGAGCGAGCGTGCCGTAGACGCGACGGCTCAGTCCCACTGCGGGGCAAGGTTGACGGGGTTGACGATACGGCCATTGAGCTTGGCCAGCGCGTGCAGCGCCTGCATTTCGCCGGCCGACAGTTCGAAATCGAAAATGTCGAAATTGCGCCTTGCACGCTCTTCGCCCACTGTCTTCGACAGGGTGACGACGCCGTCCTGCTGCACGAGCCAGCGCAGCACAACCTGAGCCTCGCTCTTGCCATGCGCCGCGGCGATCGCCTTGATCGCCGGATCGCCAATGACCTTGCCATCCGCCATCGCATAATAGGCGGTGATGCTCATGCCGCTCTTGCGCGCCGCATCAAGCACGATCCTCTGGTCGATATAGGGATGATATTCGATCTGGTTGGTGACAATCGGCGCCTTGCTCAGCGCAACTGATTCCGCCATAAGCGCCGTGTTGAAATTGCTGACGCCGATATGGCGAACCTTGCCGGCGTCGCGCACTTCATTGAGTGCGCCAATGCGCTCGGCGAGAGGCACGGTGCTTTTCGGCCAGTGCAGGAGCAGGAGATCGACATAATCGGTCTTGAGTTTCTTGAGGCTCTCATCGACTGACTTGATGAAGTCGTCGTGCCGGTACTTGTCGACCCAGACCTTGGTCGTGAGGAAAATATCGCTGCGGGCGACGCCCGATGCGGCGATGCTTTCGCCGACTTCCGCCTCGTTGCCGTAGATTTGCGCGGTGTCGATGTGGCGGTAGCCGAGTTTCAGCGCGGCGGGCACCATGCGGAGCACGTCGGCTCCGGGCATGCGAAACGTACCGAAACCGATTGCAGGAATCTTTGCGCCATTGGCGTTTACTGTGAACATGGACTTTCCTTCGATATTATCGGGTGGCCAGGACTTCGGCCGGCGCGCGCCGGTCAAGCATCTGACTCCAGAGTGTGAGGCCGAGAGCGCCGACCACGAGCAGTGCACCGGCCCAGGGCGTTGCGCCGAGACCAAGCGGTGAGGCGACGATGAGACCGCCGAGGAACGCGCCTCCGGCAATGCCGAGATTGAAGGCGGCGATGTTGAGTGCCGATGCGACGTCGACCGTATCAGGCGTATGGATCTTGGCAAGTTGCACGACGTAAAGTTGCAGGCCCGGAACATTGGAGAAGGAAAGCGCACCGAGCGCTGCCAGTGTTACCAGTGACCAGACCGGCGACACGGCGGTGAAGGTGAAGAGTGCGAGCACCGCGGCTTGCAGCAGGAACATGACGGCGAGGGCGCCGACGGGATTGCCATCCGCAACACGGCCGCCAACCATATTGCCCACCGCGATGGAAAGGCCATAGAGCACGAGGATGAGGCTGACCGTCGAGCCGGCATAGCCGGTAATTTCCTGCAGCACCGGGGCGAGGAAGGTGAACATGACGAAGGTGCCGCCATAGCCGAGCGCCGTCATGGCGAAGGCAAGCAGAAGGCGGCCGCTCGCCAGCACGCGCACCTGGTCAATGAGCCGGGCAGGCGCCGCTTTGGCAATCTGCGACGGCAGAAGCACGGCAATCGCTGCGAAGGCGATGACGCCGAGACCTGATACGGCCCAGAATGTCGCGCGCCAGCCGAGTTGCTGGCCGATGAAGGTGCCCAGCGGCACGCCAGTAACGATGGCGACGGTGAGGCCAAGGAACATCATGGCGATGGCCGAAGCACGGCGATTGGGCGCGACGAGATCGGCGGCGATGGTGGCGCCGACCGAGAAGAAGACGCCGTGCGCAAATGCGCTGAGCACGCGCGCAACCAGCAGCAACTCGTAATTGGGTGCGAGCGCGGCGGCAGTGTTGCCAACGATGAACAGCGCCATCAGGCCGAGCAGCAGTGGCTTGCGCTCAATGCGGCCGGTGAGGGCAGTCAGGATCGGTGCGCCGAAGGTGACGCCGAGCGCGTAGACGCTGACGATCAGGCCCGCGAGCGGAAGGGAGATGTTCAGATCACCGGCGACGGTTGGGAGGAGGCCAACGATGACGAACTCTGTCGTCCCGATGGCATAGGCGCTGATCGTCAACGCCAGAAGAGCCAGAGGCATTGTCTTGTCCTTTGTAAGGAGGCCGTCTTGGGAACCGGCCTGCGGGAATACGGATATGTCCAGCCAAATATGGACCTGTCCGATTACCTTGATAATTGCCTCATATTGCGCAATACTTGTGAAGCAAATTCACAAATATGCGGGATTTGATCATGGACAACCGTGCCGGTGAAATGGAGGTTTTCGTTCAGGCGGTCGAGCTGAACAGCTTCTCCGCGGCCGGGCGCCGGCTCGGCCTTTCGCCGTCCGCTGTCAGCAAGATGATCAGCCGGATCGAGGATCGCCTCGGCACGCGCCTACTCGTGAGGTCGACCAGAACACTTCAACTGACGCCCGAAGGCGAAATATATCGCCAGCGGGCCATGCGCATCGTCGCTGAGATCGAGGAGGCGGAGCGGGCTGTTGCTTTCGGAGCATCCGCCGCGCCGCGCGGCTTGCTGCGGGTGAATTCTTCGGTACCCGTCGGCGTCACGTGCATCCTGCCCTTGGTGCCACGGTTTCTCGACAAATACCCCGATGTCAAACTCGACGTTTCATTGAGTGACGGCGTTGTCGACCTGATCGAAGAGCGCGCTGACATCGCCATCCGGGTCGGACCGATGCGCAATTCCGCGCTCAAAGCGCGCAAGCTCTTCGAGAGCCGCGTGGTGGTCATAGCATCGCCGGCCTATCTCGCCCGGCATGGAACCCCGAAACATCCGCGTGATCTCGAACAGCACAACTGTCTGAATTTCAACTTTCGCCGCGCGCTGAACGAATGGCCATTCCGCAATCCCGAAACGGGGGAAACGGATATGTTGGCTGTGTCGGGCAACTTCCTGGCCAATAATGGCGTGACCGCCCAGCACATGTGCCTTGCGGGGCTTGGAATTGCGCGGCTCGGCCTGTTTCATGTGCGCGAAGATATTCGCGAAGGACGCCTCATTCCGCTGCTGGAGGCGTATAATCCCGGCGATCTCGAGCTGACCCACGCGGTTTTCGTCGGACACGAATATCTCGCCGCGCGCGTCCGCAGTTTTGTGGACTTCCTGGCGGAGAATATTGGTCCCTGCGCGGACCTCTAGCAAGAGATTCTGAACAGGTGCCGCATGATTGATTGAGGCTGAAGCGATGACTGACGCTGAGAAACTCGCAAGTGTTCGCCGCACCTATGCCAGGCAAATCCTTGCCAGCATTGGTGTCGAAGATGCGCGCGTCGAGGCTGCGTTTGCTGAAGTGCCAAGGGAGCATTTTCTTGGCCCCGGCCCATGGCCCATCAGCCGTTTTGGCATGGGCTATGTTTATAGTCCCGATAATGATCCAGTGCATCTTTATACGGATGATCTGGTTGGTATCGCGCCGGAGCGCCACATCAACAATGGCGAGCCTTCGCTGCACGCCCACCTTCTATGGTATGCGCGGGCGGCTCCGGGCGACCACATCGTGCATATAGGCACTGGAACCGGCTACTATACCGCCATCATGGCGCATCTCGCAGGGCCATCGGGACGGGTGACGGGGATCGAAATCGAGGCCGATCTTGCGGCCCGGGCGAAGGACTACCTTTCCAGCTATCCGAATGTAAAAATCATCGAAGGAGATGGCACAAAAGTCGCGTTTGATCCGGCGGATGTTATCTATGTCAATGCCGGCGCGACGCGCCCCGCGGATGTTTGGCTGGACCGGCTCACGGAGGGCGGACGCCTGGTCTTGCCGCTGACTACGGACGACGGATATTCGATCATCGGGCGCGGTATGCGGCCGCGAGGTGCCGTGTTCCTGATCACACGCAATGGCGAGGCGTTTTCTGCCCGCTGCATTTCGGGCGTTGCCATCTATCCCTGCGCCGGAATGCGGGACCCGAAATCGGAAAAAGCTCTCGCCATCGCTTTCGCCGGCGGCGGCCTCAAGCAGGTGACACGCCTCTATCGGAGCGACGATATCCCCAGTTCCAGCTGCTGGCTCAAAGGCGACGGCTGGTGCCTTGCCTATGATTGAGACAGCGACACCGCATCCGGCGCTTTCGGCGTGATCGCCCGATTTTTCAGATTGAGGAGATTGCCCGACAGGATCAGGGCTGCACCCACGGCGGTGTAGACGTCGATACGCTCGGCATAGATCAGCCAGCCCAAAATGGCCATCAGCGGTACGCGCAAGAAGTCCATCGGAATGACCACGGTCGCATCGGCATATTGCAGCGCCTTTGCCATGCAGAAATGTGAAAAGGTCCCGGTGAAAGCGATGACAACCACCCATGGCAGGACATGCAGGGAAGGCCATTGCCAAGCATGCAGAGCGGGCAGGAGACCAATGGCGGACTGGATGGTCAACATCCAGAAGATGATCTTCACCACGCTGTCGGTGCGGGTCAGCGACTTGACCATGGTGAAGGAGATGCCGAAGGTGAAGGCCGCGCCGAGCACGATAAGCTGGCCGGTCTCCACCGTTCCGATGCCGGGGCGGACGATGATGACGACGCCGACGATGCCGAGCGCGATGGTGAGGATGCGCCAGATGTTGAGCCGTTCACCGAGAAAGGCGACGGCCATCAGTGCGGTCCAGGCGGGGGTCGTGAACTCGATGGCGATCACCTGCGCCAGCGGAATCATCGACAAAGCCTGTAGCCAGGCGAACTGCCCGGCATAATGCGCTGTGTTGCGCCCGAGGTGCTGCCAGATACGCTTTGTCTTCATCGCCCTGACACCGCCGGACGAACGGACGAGCGGGTAAAGCATGGCAAGGCCAATGACCGAGCGCATTTCCATGATCTGGAAGACGTTGAGTTCCTTGGAAGCTTCCCTGCCGGAGATGGCCATCATCAGGATCGCCGTCAGCGATCCCATCATCCACAAAGCGGCCTTCAGATTTGATTGCGGCATGATCGGTGGATACTACGTCGCGAAAATGCCGGCAAAATCGGCAAAACCCTTGACCTCGATCGGGTTGCCGGAAGGGTCGCGGAAGAACATTGTCCATTGCTCGCCCGGCTCGCCCTTGAACCGCACGACCGGCGGCATGACAAACTCGACCGCCGCCTGTTGCAGCCTGGCGGCAAGCGTGTTCCAGTCCGCAAGCGGCAGGATGACACCGAGATGGGGCATCGGAACCATATGGTCGCCCACCTTGCCGGTATTGGTGGTTTCAAACGGCTTGCCGAGATGCAGCGAGATCTGGTGGCCGAAGAAATCGAAATCCACCCAGGTCTCGGCGCTGCGACCTTCTTCACAACCAAGGATCGCCCCGTAGAATTTCCGCGCTTCCTCAAGATCGGTCACGTGATAGGCGAGGTGGAACAGCGAGCGCATGGGGAGGAATCCTGAAAAGTGGCGGGGGGTCGGCCGGACGGGGAAGCAATTTGCTCTACCAGCAAACAAGTAATCAAACAATGCGGTTGTGCGGAACAAACAATGCCGAACAGGAGTTGTGCAAGACTACACTCCTACCGATCCCCAAAACAGGAATTATGAAATGTCGATTTTGATCAGTCTCTTGATCACCGTCCTGGTGATTTTCCTCGTACTCTATCTCATACAAATGCTGCCGCTGGACGGTCGCGCCAAGCAGATCATCCAGGTTATTGTCATCGTCATCGGCATTATTTCCTTGCTGCGCTATCTCGCCGTCTTCTAGCTAGCCGATTGCCTTGACACGATTTCGAAATCGGATCGGTTTTGACGGGTGTGTCCGGATCTTTATTCTGCCGGACCGGCAAACAGTATGAGATTTCTGTCTGGGTCCAGGACGATGAAATTTCTGGCTCCCCACGGCTCTTTCGTGAGTGTCTGGTGAAAAGGCACGCCGACCGATTGGAATTCCAGGAAGAGCCGCTTGATCTCATCCGCGGCATCGACCGTGATCGAAGCAGAGAGCAAATGCTCACGTTCCCGGATATCGCCAACAAATACAGGTTCGCAGACCAGCCGCAATGCCAGTTGCGCCTTGTCGCGAATAACGTGTCCGTAAAACGGTGGCTCGCCATAGACAAAGTCGACGGTAAAACCGAGTTTATCAGTGAAGAAATCGCACGACGCCTGAATGTCGGTCACAAATAGTTGGGCCGAGGTGGAACGGAGAACCGGACGAACCGTGGTTTCCCTGATTTGAGTGCTCATAGCTTGGACTCCTGACTTGAGCGCCGGCCATCCGTCGAACCCCAGCTGACGCGCTACAAGTTCGTGCGCGTCACTGAGTTTGAAGCTCGCTTCCAGTATCTCATTGTCTTCGAGATGCCGAAAACGGGGCAAAGTGGCCCGTATCTCGGCAGCAACGGGATAGTACCGTTCACGATGCCAACGCAAATACTGCTTGGCTTGGTTCTTCAGGTTTTCAAGATTCGGCATTGGCGCATCTATTGTTACATGACGGAGGTGGGCATTGCCCTTTCGACCTTACGTCGATGCGCCCTACGCAGCGTTTGGATATTCCTTCGAGACACGATCAATTGTCAATGACCAAGTTGGAGACGGCCTCGGTGTTCACGAGTGGGGAGGAAGCCCCTTAGAAAAGATATCTTCGCCGAGAAACAGGGGGCTGCGCATCCGCTCCAGCAAGGCCTCTCATACGGTCCCTAAGCCCTCTCAAACGCCCGTGCTCGACCACGAGGCGAGGCCCAGGCGCTTAGCATCGTGCCGGTGCCGGTGGCCTGCTGTGTGGCGCATCGATTGAAGCGGCGGAGGATAAGCGGCAGATTGTCTAGTCTAGACGTCATTGTTGAGCTGGCCGAGCAGCCAGTCACGAAAGGCGCGGATTTTGGGAATATTGCGCCGCGCCTCCGGATAGACGAGCCAGTAGAAGTGGTCGGCGGTGCCGACAATATCGAATGGCTGGATAAGTTGGCCTTGTGCTAACTCGGTCTCGTAGAACGCAGGTGTGAGGATGCCGACACCTTGTCCGGCGATCACAGCCTTTCCCTCCAGATGCTGATCGCCGAAACGGCTGCGTGGGTCGCCGCGCAAGTCGGGGTCAGGAATGCCTGCCGCTCTGAACCAGAGTTTCCACCATGGATCGCTGGGATCGACGATTGGCAACTTGAGCAGATCAGCCGGCGCCCTGACACCGCCGATGGACGCTGCGAGCGTGGGACTAAGCATCGGCGTGAAGTCGGCGTCGAAGATCTTGTGCGCGATCAAGCCGGCCCATTGGCCGCTCCCCGACCGGATGCCGACATCTGCGTCCTGGCGAGAAAAATCAATGATTTCGCGGTTTGCTTGCAGTCTGACCGCCAGTTCGGGCTGGGCCAGCTGGAATGAACCAAGGCGCGGCACCAACCAGTTTGCAGCGAAAGTCGGGATCGTGCTGATGGTCAAAACACCGTCGGCATTCTCGCGCGTTGCCGCGATTGCGGCGCGCATCATATCGAACGCTTCGCTGATCACCGGGGAAAGCCGCGCGCCGACCTCCGTTAGGGTGACCTGGCGCGGCCGGCGCAGGAACAAGGGTGAGCCGATGCGCTCCTCAAGAAGCTTGATCTGATAGCTGACCGCAGCCTGCGTCATGCTGAGTTCTTCGGCCGCCTTGGTAAAGCTGCCGTGGCGCGCGGCCGCTTCAAAGGCCCGGATGGCGGCAAGGGGAGGCAAATTCATGGATATTCACTCGCATAAGCTCTCCTTATGCATGATACGTGGCGTTTTGTTGGAAAACAAGCGCGGATAGGCGCACCTTCTACTCAATATCCCAAGACCCCCGCGTCGCCAACACATGGAGTTGAGATTATGAGCACTGCACCGACACACGCTTCCCACACTGCCAGCCACACATCGTGGTGGGGCCGGCTCGCCAAGCCTGATAAAGACAGTGGCAATGCCAGTCGGCCGGTGCGAATCGATGTGGACGAAATATCCGATCACATGCTGCGCGACATCGGCATGATTGATGGGCGAGCTGCCAGACGCGAACGGTCTGAGGCGGACGATCTCGGCGCGTTGTACAAGGATAATCCGAAGCGGTTTGTGTAGGATGGATCGTCAGGAGTCGAAATCGGTTTCCAGCTGCTTCTCGAGGGCAACAAGGTCATCCGGCAAGGGCATGCCCATGGCCTTCAGCTCGTTGAGCTGTTCGCGCAGATTTTCATGAAGTTCATGGGCATCCGTCGGCCGCTGCACCATCTGTTCCAAGAGGAGCGCAATCTGAGCCTTGATGTCTTCGAAAGCCATGATCTGTCCTTTCACGCTACCCAAAATATCTGCCCATCGTAGCAGATTATTCGGCACCGGAATATTGCGTATCGGAGACCTTTTCCATCCATTCGGCCGATTTGCCGTCGAGCATTTCCTGCATGGCGATATGCTCCAGATAGGTATTGGGGCCCGCCCCATGCCAATGTTTCTCGCCCGGAGGAATCCAGATCGTATCGCCGGCCCTGATCGCCTGCAGAGGCTCACCCCAGACCTGCACCAGGCCCGCGCCGGATACCACATGGAGCGTCTGCCCGAGGGGGTGGCTGTGCCAGGCAGTGCGCGCCCCCGGTTCGAAACGTACCATCACCGCCTGGAGACGTGCCGGGGCCTTCGCCTCGATAATGGGGTCCTGCCACACGGTGCCGGTGAACCAATCCGCTGGAGCGCGCCGTGACGGCACTGAGCCGCCCGTCTTGATTTCCATTACCTACCTCCCACCGCATCTTGCATGCCGGTCGAATCCTGTGCGTCCGGCAGCTGGATTGATGCCGCAGAGGCGATCACCGAGTCGAGAAATCCGGGAAAACGACCCTCCAGATCATCGCGCCGCAATGTCAGGAGGCGTCTTGTGCCATCGGGCCGGACATGGATGACGCCTGCCTCACGCAGTTTTGCCACATGATAGCTGATGGCGGTCTTTGAGCCCAGCTGCAGAAACTGTCCGCAGGTCATAGCCTTCTCGCCGTTGCAGGCAAGGATGGCGATGATCGCCAGGCGCGTTTCATCGCCGAGCGCCGTCAATACGGCGGGCAAGGTGATGTCTTCTGACAAGGGGTGTTCGAGAAAATCTGTCATGCGCAATCAATAGCAATTGGCAGGAGAGATTTCAATGTTCAATGTTTGTTGAACTTTATGCTTGACTTCAAATCGAAAACAGTTTCTTAGTTCAACGATCATTGAACAATAGGGTGTTATCCCATGGATATTCGTCTCGTCGGGTTGGCGCTAGGAACTTTTGCCATCGGCATCGAAGGCTTCGTCGTTGCCAGTCTTCTGCCGCAGATAGCCGGTGATACCGGCGTTACGCTGGTGGAGGCAGGTTATCTCGTCGTCACCTATGCGTTCGCCTATGCAATCGGCGCTCCTGTGGTTGCCGCGATTACCGGCTCACTCGACCGGCGCGTCATTCTGGCCGGCAGTGCCATCGTCTTCGTCGTCGGCGCGATTCTGGCGGCGCTATCTCCTTCCTATCTTCTGCTCATGGCGGCACGGCTGCTCATTGCCGTGACTGCAGGGCTCTATGCGGCGACGGCCCAGGCGATGGCGGTGGCCATTTCCGAACCGCATCACCGGGCCCGCGCTGTTGCGGCGGTCGTCGGGGGTACGACGCTTGCCGTGGCTTTTGGCGCGCCGCTTGGCGCGTTCATCAGTGCCTTTGCCGGATGGCGCGGTACTTATGCGTTTATTGCTTTGATTGGTACAATCGCGGCAATCGTCGTCTGGTTCTTGCTGCCGCGCGGACTGTACGCCGACCGGCTGAACCTCGCCCAGCGTCTCGGTGTAATCCGTCATCCGGGCCTGCTGCCCGCCCTGTTGACCATGCTGCTCTATATGACTGGCGCCTTTGCGGTTTACACTTATATCGCCGCCGTTGCGGTCGATGGCGCCGGGCTTCCCAAGTCACTGATGCCTGTCGTGCTGCTTTCCTTCGGCATTGGCGCGGCGATTGGCAATGTTGTCGGCGGGCAGCTTGCGGATCGCTTTGGCGCAACCCGAACCGTCATCCTGGCATCGGTGCTCAATGCGATCGCGCTGATGGCGGTGAGCTGGATCATGCAATTGCCACATGGCGTTGCCGGCCCGACCTTGATTGGCCACATGTTCGTCTGGGGCGTAATCGCCTGGATGTTTCCTCCGGCGCAGGCGAGCCGGGTGCTGACCATCGCGCCGGAGAGCGCGCCGCTTGCCCTCTCGCTCAACTATTCGGCGCTCTATATTGGGGTGGCATTCGGCTCGATGATCGGCGGGCAGATCCTCGGGCATATAGGGCTGATCTATCTCGGCTGGCTCGGGGCTGCGTTCCCGCTGCTGGGTCTTGTCGTGATGCGGCTGGCGAGCACGAACGCCCGCAAACAGGCGCTGTCGGTCGCTTGAAGATCAGCCCCCGATGCGGGCGGTACCGGTCTTACCATCATTGCGTACCCAGGAAATCCGGTTTTCGCCGATCTGCGTGATAGAGTAGCAGAATTGCCTGCCCTTGTACCAAGTCGGCCATTTCTGACAGAGCCTGTTGCCTTGAACCCACCACCTTCCGGTCTCTCTGGGAGCAAATATTCTTGCAGCCGAAACGCCGGAAACGTCGCCGGTGACCTGGCCCCCGGCCTTGTAGTTTAGAGGGACCTCGACGCCAAAGGGCGTCGAAAGATAGACGCGCTCACCACTGATCAGATCCCTGATCTTGGTGCCGGACAATTCCTGTGCCGAGGCAGGCACGAGAGTTAAGAATGTGAGCGTACCGACAAAAGCGGTTTTCGTAGCTGGAATCGACATGGCGGTGTTCCCAACAGCCGAATACTGCGATCAACGATGCCCGCGTTCATTGTGGTCACTGGAGGCACCGGGATGGTTGCGACGATCAATTGGAGGAAAGCGCGGACCGGATGGGCCACTGCACGATCCGTGATGTAAACGTTCTATCTGGAAGAATGGTCCCAAAGGCAAGGAAGGTCAATGCCAGTGGCAAATGACGATCTGCATTGACTGATAGGGAAAAAACTAGTGTACGACGGTGGTGTCGAACGGCTTCAGCCCGTGGTGTTCCATGCTGTCCCGATAGATCGCCGTCGCCTGCGTGCGATTGTGCGCGCGAAGCTTGCGGATCAGATTATGGACATGCACCTTGACCGTATGGACCGAAAGGGTAAGCCGGTCGGCGATAATCTTGTTCTGCAATCCCTCGGACAGCAGCTGCAATATCTCATGTTCGCGCAAGGTCAGCGTCTTTACGGGCCAGGCATTCCCGGCGCCGTTCTTTGGCTGGCTGTAAATCATGTTCGCCTTGGCTGGCGCGTTGTTCGCAGTTTTGGCCATCGAACGAATGATGCTGGATGGGTAGTAGTCGCCTCCGTTGAGCAGCAGCCACACGACGGCGAGCCATGCGTCGAGCTTGAGACTGAAGGGTAACAGACCCTGCACCGTCTTGCTGTCGAAAAGCGAGTTGAATTCGGGAATGGCCGCGCTGCTCTCATCCATCATCAGTGTGATTGAAGCATCCGGAAAGCGCATCTTGCACCGCCCGATGCAGTCGGTGAGATCGGAAACGAATTCGGTGTGGATGAGAACGAGGCCAACCTCGTGATCATATTCCTCGGACGTGGCGAGCTTGCTGGATAGGTTGACCTGGATATCCGGAAATGTCCTTTCCAGCGATTGGACCAGTCCCTGAAAGACGACGCCAGCCTCGGCATAGATGAATATCCCGCTCTTGAAAGTAGACCCGTCGTCGGTCTGGGAGTCATGCAGGATCTGGTCGGTTCTCATACGCGCCACTGTCACACTCATGATTGTACCCTATACCCACCTTGGAGGAACAAATTGTCCCCGGTCCCCTATTTCCTATTGGATACGAATCTGCTGGAGGTCCGATTCGATACGGCTAAGTATTTGTAATTCTTGCTAATCAATAAGGGTAACGAACCAAACGTGACGCGACCGTGACGCGAACGCGCGAGTCCGCCGCAGTGGGGGAGAAATCGGCTCTGACGCGGCAGAATGAGTGCTTTCGCTTGCGCGAAAGCCCGGCAAACGAGGCTTTGGACCTTGGTCCTACGCAGTTCGATTAGTACAAAGGGACACACCCTTCGCGAGGGGGATCATCCTTCAGGTGGAACCGCTTCTCACTTCTCCTAAATGGCGCTGAATCCGCGCCGCCGGTACTCTTCCACAAAATGCACTCGATATGGCCATGACAGGTGAACACACCCTGCATGGGGAGTGCTCAATTTACTGGGGGTGTGTCTTGTTTGTATGGATCACCAATTGTCTGGCGGCATTGACAGTGAGTGCGGCCCTGGTCGTCGTTCTGAAATGGGTGTCGCCCGCCTTTTCTCTCGTCGATCGTCCCGACCGGCGGCGCAAGCTGCATGATGGCGTCGTTCCCCTGTGCGGCGGCATTGCGATCTTCGCGACATTCACCATCGTCATGCTGCTTCAGCAACGCGCCACGTCGCTTCCCCTGAACTTTTGGGTAGGCCTGTTGATCACGCTTCTCGTGGGCGTGATGGACGACCGTATGGAACTATCGGCGGTCAAGCGGCTGGCGGCGCAGTTCGTGGTGGCTTTGTGCCTCGTCAATCCTTTCGCCGGCTCGGTCATCGTCACCGGCGTCGCGCTACCGCCTGTGCTTGTCAGCATATCCTATCCCATCCTTGCGATGGTCAGCATTCTTTTCGTTGTCGGTTTGATCAATGCCTGGAACATGGTCGATGGCGTGGACGGACTGGCAGGCGGCGGCGCCGCCGTCGCGCTTTTTTGGCTTGCAGTCATTGCGTCACTCAAGGGCGCCAGTGATCTCGTCATGCCGATCGCGGTGCTCCTTGCAGCCGTCTGCGGCTTCCTCGCGTTCAATATGCGCAGCCCTTGGGTGGCACGCGCCAAGATATTCCTCGGAGACGCCGGCAGCACCGCGCTGGGCGCTGTCATCGCCTATCTGGTGATCACGCTGTCGGTCCGCGCCAATATCGCGTTCTCGGTGCTGTTGTGGATCGTCATCGTACCCGTAATCGATACGCTCAGCCTGATTGTCCGGCGGCTTCACGCGGGGTGCAGTCCCCTGGCGGCGGACCGGCGGCACTTGCATCATCTCATCCTCGACCGGGGAATATCGCCGGCGATGACGACAATCATCATCGTCACGGCGTCCGCAGTGTGTGGCGGCATCGGCTGCATCACCATCCTTACCGGTGCATCCAATTTCGTCATGACGCTGGCATTGTTGCTGCCATTTGTCGCCCATACCGCCTTCGTCTTGCATGTGAGCGTGACCGGCAGCGGATTGATTGAGCGCACCCGGTCTGCCGCTGCCTCGCAATTGAACTCGATACCGCCGATGGCGGTGCGATCCGACCTTAACATGAGCCACGCGTCGGCGCCGCCGCCCGCCAAGACCAGGCCCGGCATATTGTCCGACGCAGTTTGAATAGTCCAAAGACTGGAGTGAACCCTTGTCCATCTCTGTATTGATCATGACCCTGAATGAAGAAGAGTGCCTGCCGGCATGCCTGGCTTCGCTCGACTGGTGCGACGATATCGTGGTGCTGGATTCGTACAGCACGGACCGGACGGTCGAAATTGCGAAGCAAGCTGGCGCTCGCGTCTTCCAGCACAAATATGAGACCGAAACCAAGCAGCGCATGTATGGGCTGAAGGAAATCAAGTTCAAGCACGAGTGGGTGTATATGCCCGACGCTGATGAGATCACGCCGGAAGACCTGCGCGACGAGATGCTGGCGATCGCCTCCGATCCGAACCGGCCCGAGGCAATGTTCAGCGCCCGCTACAAGAACATGTTCATGGGCCGCTGGATCAAGCACAGCAGTCTTTATCCGACCTGGATAACGCGGCTATGCCGTCCGGAGCGCATCCAATACGAACGCGAGTGCCATTCCCGCCCCGTTGGTGACGGGCCGACTGGGCGTTTGCAAGCACACTTCGTTCATTACAGCTTCAACAAGGGCATGACCGCCTGGTTCGACAAGCATAACCGCTATTCGGGCTTCGAGGCACGCGAATCGCTGCAGATCCTGCGCAGCAAGAAAATTCCCTGGCACAGCTTTTTCAGTGCGACGCCAGAAGCGCGGCGGCGAGCCCTCAAGGAATTCTCCTATCGGCTCCCTTTCCGGCCCGCTGCACGGTTTGCATATATGTACATCCTGCGCGGGGGCTTTCTCGACGGCTGGCAGGGCTACCATTATTGCCGGCTCATCGCGTCCTATGAGTACATGATCGTCATCAAGATGCGCGAATTGCAGCGGCGGGAACTCGGCCTTTCGA
The DNA here is from genome assembly GCA_900473175.1 of Hyphomicrobiales bacterium. GTDB lineage: Bacteria > Pseudomonadota > Alphaproteobacteria > Rhizobiales > Rhizobiaceae > Phyllobacterium. The sequence continues at coordinate 58,333 of UCKM01000018.1, forward strand.
TATGATCTGTGTCCAATCCCCTCCTGTGGCGGCTTTGCGGGAGCGTCGGGTGCGTGCAGCCTTCGGCACGGCCGGATTTTGTCTCGCTGGCGCGCTTATAATCGGTGCCTTCTTCCTTGCGCCGTTTCTTGCGAATGGGGTTCTCGCCATCCGCGACCCCGCCACCAAGGCGGATGTCATCGTCGTCCTCGGCGGCGATGGGCCGTCAAGGGCGGCCTGGGTGGCACAGCTCTGGCTGGAGGGCCTGGCACCGCGCGTCCTGATCAGTGGTGACGGCGATTGTCTGTGGATCCGCAAGGCGATGATCGAGCGCAATGTCGATGAAAGCGCCATCACTGTGGAGTGCCAGTCGGGCACGACATGGGAGAACGCTCTCTTTTCAGCGCCAATCCTCAAACAGATGAACGCGCGCACCGCCATCCTCGTGACCAGCTGGTACCATTCCCGGCGGGCCATCGCGAGCTTTACCGCGACGTCGCGAAATATCCGCTGGATGTCGGTGCCGGTAGAACCCAAGGAGCCGCTCTGGAGGTTCGGATTCAGCGCAGATGGCATTCAGCTCCTGAAGGAGTATCCGAAGGCGATCTGGTATGCCGCCTGCGTGCTTGTCGGCCTTGAGCCAGCCCGGATATCACCCCGGAACCCCGTTGCAATCCTTTCTCCCGAGGTAAGAGCATGAATTGGCTGGTAACATGGCTGGTGCTGGCAACCGTACTTGCGCTTCTCCTGTGGGGCTTTGCCCGTAATGAACGCATGTATCAATTCCCGTTCCTGATCGGGGTCATCACCTTCGCCTTCATCCTGCCGCAGATACCGTCGCTTGCAGACGATCCGTTTCTGCCCGAGGGCGCCTATGTCAGGACGATTTCCTTCACGATACTTTGCCTTGCCATGTGCTGGGTCGGCTGGTCGACCAATGCGAAGCCCTATAGCTTCTTTCGCTGGAGCTTCGACGAGAAGAAACTGCTCGTTGCCGCATATGTCCTGTCACTGACGGGCGCCTATTTTTACTTCAGGCTCAGCCGCTTGCCCGGCGATGTCTCGGTCGGGGTGCAGATGAGCGGTGCCCCGGTGATCTGGCTGTTTTTCGCGCGCTTTATGAACTATGGCCTTGCAATTGCCGCGCTCTGCCTCGCCAGGCGCTTTTCCTGGTGGACGGTGCTGATCATCGGCATCGACATGGTCTTCTATCTCGATCGTATCGTGGTCACTGGCAAGCGCGCGGAAGCGGTCGAACTGATCGTAATGTTCGCCCTGGCCTTCTGGTTCTACAGGGGCTTCGTCTTGCCTCGAACTCTTGTCTTCATAGGCATGGTCGTGGGCATGGTGATGATGAGCAGCATGGCGGATTATCGTGATGTCACGCGAGCAAACTCCGCGCCGGTTTGGGAAGATATTGGCAGGATCGACATCATGGCCAATTTCGACAATCTGCTGAAAGAGGGCGGACCGGAAATGCGCAATGCCGTGCTGCGCATCTATAATACCGATCAGGCGATGGAGTTCGATTATGGCCTGTTCCACTGGAACCGGCTGGTATTCAACTATGTCCCGGCACAATTGGTGGGAGACAAGCTGAAGGAATCCTTAAGGGCCGAGTTGCCGTCACTGGGACGCGAGTACAATCCGCTGACCGGAACGACCGAAACGGGAATGGCCGATGCCTTTTCGTCATTCTGGTATTTCGGCATGTTCAAGTTCCTGCTGCTTTCATACGTGATGCACCGCATCTGGATATCGGCCAATACCGGTGAATTGTCAGCCCAGCTTGTCTACATTCTATCCATAGTGCCGGCCATGCATGCGATCTCGCACCAGACGGACTGGGCCCTCATGGTCTGGGTCCATATGCTGATCTTCCTGTTGCCGACCCTTATCCTGTGCCGCGCACATTCGAGTGCTCATCCCCGCTTCCCGTTTGCGGTGCGAGGCCCGGCAAACCTGCGGCTTGTGGCATCGAATTGAAGGAGTTGCGCATCATGCGATCACGTTTCAACGATCCGACATTCGACAGTACGGCGCAACCCTTGCCGCGTTTCGGCGGGGCGACCTTCGCATTGCGGTTCCGGATCATGCGGTTTTTGTGGACCATCTGCTGGGCGCTACTGGCGGCATGGACGCCGTCACCACTCAGCCCGTGGCGGGCTTGGCTGCTCCGGCGCTTTGGCGCGCGTATCGACCCCACCGCAATCGTGCGCAGCAGCGTGAAGATCTGGTGGCCGGGCAATCTTATCATGGGCAAACACGCTTCGATGGGCCCGGGCGTGATCTGCTACAACGTCGCGGAAATCACCATCGAAGATTTCGCCATCGTTTCGCAGCGCACGCACCTCTGCACTGGAACCCATGACGTGGATGACGAAAGCTTTCCGCTGAAGAGCCGGCCAATCACGATTCGCTCCAACGCCTGGATCGCCGCGGAGGCTTTTGTCGGGCCTGGTGTCATTGCGGGCGAGGGTGCCGTGCTTGGCGCCCGAGGTGTCGCGACCGGCAAGCTCGATCCTTGGATGATCTATGTGGGAAATCCCGCAAAGCCAGTCAGAAACCGCAAGCGGCCTGCCGGCGAATAGCAGTTCTTTTCGAGGTTCGTTATGCGTGGCACCTCCTCTGGGAGGCAGGGCTAAGAATACGGTCCAGAAGGCATTGCGGGTATCGTGTTCTTTTGCCCCCCACCCCGGACCTGCGGCCCGACCCTCCCCACGTTGGGGTAGGCTAAGGTGCGGCACCGTTTCCGACCATCCTGCACATGCGATGACCGTGCCAGAAGAGGGTGAGACAGCATGAAGATGATACCTATCCAATGATCGCCTTGTATCCCGCTTCGTCGAGCAATCCTGTCAGTTGGTCCGTGTCGGAAAGTTTCATCTTCCACAGCCATCCATCGCCGGTCGCCGAGGAATTGACCAGTGCCGGATCACTTGCCGCCGCTGCATTGACCTCGGTTACCTCGCCGTCCACAGGCGCGTAGACGTCCGAGGCGGCCTTCACCGATTCCACGACGACTGCCGGGTCGCCCTTCGACAGGGACTGACCGACATCCGGCAATTGCACAAAGACGAGATCGCCGAGCTGATCCTGGGCGTGATCGGTAATGCCGACCGTGGCAATGCCATTCTCGACGCGGACCCATTCGTGATCTTCAGTAAAATAGGTGGCAGTCATCTCAATTATCCTTTGTGGTAGCCATGTGGAGTGAACGGTAGCTGATGAACATGCAGCGCAATGCGGTTGCCGCGAACTTCAGTGAAGACCTGTGAGCCGACCGGCGCGAAATCCTTGCCGACGTAGCCCATGGCGACGGGGTAGCCCACTGAGGGACCAAATCCGCCGGAGGTTACGATGCCGATCGTATTGCCATTGATATCAAGCAAGACAGAATCGGAGCGCACCGGCTGGCGACCGTCGGGTTTCAGACCAACGCGCTTGCGCTTTGGGCCGGTAGCGATTTTCTCGGCAAGCGCCTTTGCGCCGATGAAACCTGCCTTTTCGCGGACCGGCTTGGTAATAGCCCAGGTGAGACCGGCATCGACAGGATCCGTCTCCGGCGTGATATCGTGTCCGTGCAGGCAAAGCCCGGCCTCGAGCCGCAGGCTGTCGCGCGCGGCAAGTCCGATCCATGCCACGCGCGCGTCAGAGAGGAGCTTTTCCGCAAGCGCGCGTGCATCGGCTTCCGGCAGACCGATCTCGAATCCGTCCTCGCCCGTATAGCCCGAGCGGCTCATGAACCAGCCGGGTTTCGGTTCGAAACCGTGCATGAAGGCAAGTTCTGTGCCGGCGATCCCGGCCTTGCGCAGCACGTCCGCTGCCTGGGGCCCCTGGATCGCCAGAAACACGCGGTCGAGCGCATCGACCTTACAGTCAAAAGCCTTGGCGACGTCGCGCAAATGCGCCTCATCGGCGGCGGCATTTCCGGCATTGGCCACCACCATGAAGCGGTCTGGCCCAAGGCGCGTGATGATCAGATCATCCAGAATCCCGGCCTGTTCATTGAGGAAAAACGTATATTTCGATTGCCCCGCGCTTAGCAATTCCGCATCGAGCGGACAGGCACGCGACAGCAGCGCGGCGGCTTCCGCTCCGGCCACGTCGAACAGCTGCATATGCGAAATGTCGAACAATCCCGCATTTTCACGGGTGTGAAGATGTTCCTTCATCACGCCGAGTGGATAGGTGATCGGCATAGACCAACCGGCAAAGCCGCCAAAGCGGGCATTTGCCGCCTTATGCAAATCCTCCAGCGGCAGCGGCTTCAGATCTTCTGATTCGAGGTTTTCGTGAGTGCCCATTACAACTCCAGAGACATGCAAAGACCTCCGTCACAATGACGGATCGATTCTTTACCCCTCTGTCGGAAGCCTGAGAGACTCGCTCAAGTCAGGCCCTATTGGACGCTGACTGAACTTACACCTTCGGCGCGGGGTTTCCCCCGACTTTCCAGAGTTGTCTTACCTGCTTGCGGTTCCTGGTACCTGAGAGATTTCGGGCGATTTCCCCTTCGGTGGACCTGCGCATCGCTGCACCGGACACTCTCCCGCAAACTGACAGGGCCAATCCATCTTGCAAATCGATCGACCCTCGACGGCTTGACCTTATCGCACGGTCCATGGCCTGTCATCGTCTTAAAATCATTTTTGACGCATTACAGACAGAAATTGTCTGAATGAGAACATCTTCACTTGGCCAAGCCTTGACCAACCCGCTCCCGCGACTTATCTTCTAGAGCACCATCAAGGACATGCAAAATGACGATCAATGTAAAAGTTGGCGAGGCGAAAACCCATCTTTCGGAGCTTCTGGCCAAGGTCGAAGCCGGGGAAGACGTCGTTATTTCGCGTGGGGACCATCCCGTCGCCCGGCTCACACGCGTTCCCAATCGATCCGATGTTGCCGCCGTGATCAAAGAAATTTTGGAATCGAGAAAAGGCCGTCAAAAGACCACCCCCGAGGAAATCAAAGCATGGATCGAAGAGGGCCGCCGTTAGCGATGTCGTTGATTGTCGACGCGTCGATGGCTGCTGCATGGGTCTTGCCTGACGAACAGAACGACGAAGCAGACGCCATCCTGTTTGGTCTGGACGTGCGCCAAGCGCTTGTCCCTGAACTGTTCTGGTATGAAATGCGCAACCTGTGTGTATTGTCGGAACGTCGCGGCCGGATTGCGAGGGGTGAGGCCTTATTGTCAATGGCGCAGTTACGCCAATTGAATCTCGCTACGCACAATATGGGGCATGATCGTGCAATCGTTGTGCTCGCGCTCAAACACCATCTTACCGGGTATGATGCTACCTATCTTGCATTGGCGATCGACCAAAAAATGCCGATTGCAACTACGGATAGACGGCTGGCGGGCGCTGCCCGCGCTGAAAATATCGAAATACTAGGCCCGCTGCGCAAGCAGCCTTGAAGGGTTCTGACGTTGCCGTGCCAGCGACATCACCCCGAGTGTCTGACCCTTGCCCCGCAGAGCATGCGTTCCGAGATAATCGGTTCGGATATCACCGGGGAAATCGATGCGCCTTGCAAGCTCGCTTGAAATCAATACGGGTGCCTGCAGTGTGCGGCAAAGCTGATCCAGCCGGGCCGCCGTGTTCACCGTATCGCCGAAATAGGTGATCTTGTGGTGGTCCACGCCAATCTCAGCCGTGACGACAGGGCCGCCGTGCAGGGCTGCGCGCAACCGCGGAACACGGCCAAATTGCTTGAGCCATTTAGCGGAATTGGCTTCGATCGCATCGAGGATGTCGAAGACACAATTGATGCAGTTGGCGTTGCGGATGCCCCTCGCCATCGGCCAGGTGATGATGGCGGCATCCCCCACATAGTCATCGACGGTGCCGTGGCGCCTTCGTACCGGCGTCGCAATTTCAGCGAACAAAGCACCAAGAAATTTCTGCGCCCGCAGGTCACCGAACTCTTCGGCAAAGGAAGTCGATCCGACGAGATCGATGAAGAGGAAAATGCGTTCTTCCTCGATCGGTTTGCGGTAGCGGCCAATCAGCAGACTTGTGAATATATCGCGGCCAAGCAATTCCCGCACACGCGACACGGCGCTCAGGATCGCAGATACGCCCAATGTGTAGAACAGGACTTTGGGCGGCAGCACGGCCTGCTCCCACCACGTGCCTGGCAGATAGCCGATGGCCCAAAGGAGCGTGCCGCATAGCGTATAGCCGATGCTGATGATGAGGTAGTTGGCAATGAGGGCACAGGCGATATAGCCCGGCGTCGGCAGGCCGTTGATCCAGTGGAACAGACGCGGAAGGAAGCTTCCCCGCTCGAAGGCAATCAGCGGAACGCAGACGGACAGGGCGAAGATCGCTCCGATCGCCGACCACTGTCCATAAAAGAGATATCCATAAAGGAGCCCGCTGGCCGCAACGGCACAAAGGATGAATATCCAGAAGCCGACCGAATATCTGTTCATTGATCCAATCCCGATGCCAGCAAGGCTAAGAGCGATACCCCGCTTGACGAGGCGGATCAACGCTTGCCTTTGGCGCAAGGGAGGAAATATGCTCACCCTCACCCCCTCACGGCGAGTCCTCCCATGCCCATTGAAGTAACGCCCGAACGCATTGCCGAAATAGAAACACTGATCCGCCCGCATATCCGTCACACGCCCGTGCTCGACATCGACATGACCGATTTCGGTCTGGATCCGCTGTCCGTCGCGCTCAAGCTTGAATGCCTGCAGCATTCTGGATCGTTCAAGGCGCGCGGAGCCTTTACCAACCTCCTGACGCGGACAGTCCCGTTGGCGGGTGTCGCTGCGGCCTCGGGCGGCAATCATGGGGCGGCAGTTGCCTATGCCGCGATGCGGCTCGGCGTGCCCGCAACCATCTTCGTTCCAGGTGTCACCTCCCCCGCCAAGGCCGAAAAAATTCGCGGCTATGGGGCACGTCTCGTCATCAGCGGCGAACGCTATGCCGATGCGCTGGCGGCAAGCGAACGATTCGTTGCGGAAAGCGGCGCCCTCGCCATTCATGCCTATGACCAGGTTGAAACCCTGCTCGGCCAGGGGACGCTCGGGCGTGAATTCGAGGCCGATCTGCCGGATATGACAACGCTTCTGGTCGCCGTTGGTGGCGGCGGCCTCATCGGCGGCATCGCCGCGTGGTTTCGCGGCCGGGTAAGGGTTATCGCGGTCGAACCGGAAGGCTCGCCCACCTTGAACCGGGCACTCGCGGCTGGCCGTCCCGTCGATGCGCCGGCGGAAGGCATCGCCGCCGATTCGCTTGCGCCGAGACGCGTCGGTGAATTGATGTTCCCGATCGCCCAGGAATTCGTCGCCGGGTCGATACTCGTTTCTGATGATGATATTCGCGCAGCGCAGCATGCGCTGTGGGACAACATCCGCATCGTCGCCGAGCCAGGCGGAGCCGCGGCCTTCGCCGCGCTGCTGTCGGGCAAATATGTGCCCCAGGCCGGCGAGCGCGTCGCGGTGCTGGTTTGCGGCTCGAATACGACAGCCGTGAATTTCGATTGATATCCGCTTGCAGGCCAAGGGGGGTATGCCTGCGCCGGACACTCGCCTCCCAAACGCAAAAACCCCGCTTGCGCGGGGTTTTTGTGTGGATGTTTTGCG